>NZ_CP019419.1:0-1200000 GCF_001975665.1 Polaribacter reichenbachii
CTACCAATTTTAAAATTAAAATTGCAGGAACAGTTACCAAATATCCTTGTGCCAATCCCTTAAGAGCAGAAAGTACTAATAATTTATTCCATAACTGATCAAACTTAAAATAAATGAATTTTTTAAGTTTTGGGTTTTTGAAATTTCCGCGATGAATTATAACTGTTGATATAATAGTAAGTACAAAAACCAAAACAGTTAACAACCTATAGCTTATCACTTCTCCACCACCGAACCAATTAAACTCATTGGTATAGAAAAACAATGCTCCTACTAATGCAGGGATTATAATAGCAGATATAGTATAAAAGAATGTCTCTAATCCATAATAATAATTCCTATTTTCATCATTAGTGGTTTCTAAGGCTAAAAAATCGCGATTTGACCAGAAAAAACCATAAGACAAACCCATTAAAAATCCTGATATTATTATTGCAGTTAAGTCTAAATTATCTAAAAACATCATTATAAACATAGATACGCCACTAAGTAACATTCCTAAACTATATAAATGTGCAACCTTAATACGATTAAGCAAATAACCATTAACTATAAATGTAATTGGAATTCCTGTAAACACTGCTAATTGATACTTTAGCACCAAACTTGGATCGTTTTGACTACGCATAATATAAGCACTAACAAACACCTCTATAATTGGTAATACCATAGAGTAAATCATGTTAGTAATGAGCAATACTCTCATGCCATGAGGCATTGTTTTAAAATGCAAAAACTCTCCTTTTATCTTGCTTATCATCTATAATTTTTTATTAAGAATTAGGTGCTAAAATATGATTAACAAGGTCTTCTGTTTTAACAGTTGCCAAACAAATACTTGTATCGCAAGCACCATAGTAGATATATAATAAACCGTCTTTTTCTACCAAACTCGTAGGAAAAACAACATTAGGAATAATTAAACCAACTTTTTCATAATATTCTTCTGGCTCCATAATGTAATTTTTAGTTCTGGCAATTACTATTGTTGGGTCTTCTAGATCTAACAAAAGAGCACCAACTTTATATACAGAACCTGTATCTACACCATGATACATTACTAACCAGCCTTTATTTGTCTTAATTGGATTTGCAGCAGCACCAATTTTTTTTCCTTCCCATTGCTCTTCTGAACGTGCTATTAAAACCGGTTTAGACCATTTATGTAAATCATCTGAAAAACAAATCCAAATACCTGGTCTATCTGTTCCATATTCTTCTCCAACAAATTCAATAGGTCTGCGTAATAAAGCAAATTTATCTTTAATTTTTTCTGGGAATAAAATATGGTCTCTATCGTCTATTTCCTTAGGGGAAGTATAACATAATTGTTTAAAGTTGATTCCATCATCTGAAACTGCTATTCCTGAACGAGTAATCATAGGGTAAACCTCTTCTTCCCATTTAGGATATTCGGAAACATCATAAAAAGGCACTCCCTCTCCTGTTGGATAACAATTAAATCCATAGGGTTGAAAAGCATAATTCATATAATATTTACCTTCAATTTTAACCACTCTTGGATCTTGAACACTACCTTCTGGGAAACCTAATTTTTCTGAGGTAAAAACAGGCTTGTCTTGTAGAGGTTTAAAATCTACACCATTATCACTTTCAAGAATTCCAATAGTTGTTCTAAAAGGACTTAAAGTTACTGCTGCTCTATCATATAAATAAAACTTATTATTATCATAAATAGCACCAGGGTTAAAGGTTACTACCTTTCTAATTTCTTGCTCTCCTGGAATTACAATTGGGTTCTGTGGATGTCTTTTAATTTCTAACACTTTATTTTTTTTATAAGTTATTAATTACCTAAATTAGGGTTCAATAATATTTCTGATTCTGGAATGGGAGCATAATAATTATCAGTACCCGTGCTTCCTATAACTTTAACTTGTTCTTCAATACTTCTACTATTGATTACTTCTGCTACTTTTTCTGTTCTTATCAAATCGTACCAACGTTGTCCTTCTCCTGCTAACTCCCAACCTTTTTCGTCTATAACTGCTTCTATAAACTCATCTGTACCAAGACCAGACAATGGAGTTAAACCTGCTCTAACTCTTACTTGATTTAAGGCATCATAAGCAGAAGAATTTGGGGAACTATCTGCTCTTGCCTGAGCTTCTGCATATATTAATAAGACCTCTGCATATCTAATTAACATATAGGCAGCATTATTAAAAAATGTAGCTGTTGAAGGGTTTGATTCATCTACAGCACCATCTCTAAACTTAGCATAGTATGGGTGTTTTGTTGCACTGTTAGTATAATGCACTGTATTACCATCTGATGTTAAAAAATTAGTTCTAAAAGTGGCATTCTTTCTTGCTCCTTCAGGAAATTCGTTAAAGAAATTTAATTCTACGAAAAAATCATCCCAACCATTTTCTTCGCCTTCTGGCATAGAAGCTTTTCCTGTAATGTGAAAAGCATTTGCTCCATCAGAATTATCGTATTGTAATGAAAAAATAGATTCAGAACTATTATCAAAATTCCTTAGCCAAAGACTAGCAAAATCTGGAAGAAGGTCATAACCATATATACCTTTATTGTCTATTACCTCTTTAGCTTTATCTGCAGCTAATCTATAACTACTTTGCACATTTAATGGCCAACCTGCTTGTGTTAGATATACTTCAGAAAGCAATGCTTTAGCAGCACCTTGAGAAGGTAATCCTAGTAAACTTTGAGTGCTAGGCAAGAAATTTTCAGCTTGTAATAAATCATCTATCATTACTTCATAAACATCTTCAACATCTGATAAGCTAATATCTGTAGGTAGGGTTTTCGCAGAAGTATATAAAGGAATACGCCCCCAAGTTCTTACTAAATAGAAATAACTAAAAGCTCGAACAAAATATGCCTGGCCAAGTAAATTATTTATTTCGTCTTGGTCACCAATTGTTAAATAGCTATATTCAATAACTTCGTTAGCATTTAAGATAGCATTGTAACAACCACGCCATAAGTTCATCATTGCTCCATTGTTGGCAGATTTATTAAACGAATCAAACTCACGAAATTCTCCTTTGTTTCCTCCAATTTGAGTAGTTAAGTCATCTGCTCCAAACATAGTGGTCATATAAGCAGAAGTAGCAAACCCTCTAGACCAATTGGCATCTCCACGAATACCAGCATACATAGCCATTACAGTTGCTTCTAAATTTGCATACTGTTTATAAATACTTTCTGGATCATTAACTTTTCCCCTTGGCTCTTCTTCTAAATTATTTGAACAACTTATTAAGAAAATTAGAGTTATAAGTACAAATAATTGTTTTACAGTTTTTTGCATGATTACTTTATGTTTTTTTATTAAAATTTAGCTTTAAGACCTATTGTAAAAGTTCTTGGCACAGGGTAAGCCCCTGTATCTATATTTTGATCTACATCAGTAGTAGACCCCCCACCTCTAGAACGACCAGCACTTGAAATATCGGGACTATAACCTGTATAATTTGTCCATGTGAATACATTTTCAGCATTAAGGTAAAATTGAAATTCTGATAACTTTAACTTAGATAAAAATTCTTTCTTAAAACTATATGCTATCGTAATATTTTGAATTCTCAAATAACTGGCATCTTGCAACCAACGACTACTATTTGGAAAGTTTTGAGAAGTTGAGCTAAATGCAGGTACATCTGTATCTTCATTATTTAACCTCCATCGTTTGTACCAATCTGGGCTTGTAAAAGCTCTATTTTGTCCGAATAATCCAATTGATTTTTGATAAACACCGTTAAAGATTTTACCTCCTTTTTGTCCTGTCATGATAAAACTGAAATTTACAGGACCAAACTTTAAAGTATTACTAAAACCAAAAGTAAAATCTGGTTGTGCATTACCAATAATTTTTAAATCTTGAGAATCAATTTGTCCATCTCCATTAACATCTTCGTATTTAGCATCACCTGGTTTATTACCAAAACCAGCTGCATCTGTTACTTCATCAGATTTCCAAACTCCTAAAAAATTATATCCATAAAAAGAGCCCAAAGGTTCATCTACTTTTATTGCTGTTATTGGTGTAGTAGAATCTGCATAAAGTGTGGTAGGTAGTACCATTTCATCACCTCCTAAATCTACTACTGTATTTCTATTTATTGATATATTTGCAGCTACATTCCAAGAAAAGAATTCATTAACAATTGGTCTTGAGTTTACAGAAAATTCAAATCCTTGGTTATTAATAGTACCAATATTCTTTAAAATACTTTTTCCACCAATATATTCTGCCAAAGTTACATCTACCAATAAATCATTTGTATCTTTATTGTAATAATCTGCTTCGAAATTTAACTTGTTATTAAACAACCCTATCTCTAAACCTAAATCTATTTGAGCAGTTGTTTCCCATTTTAAATCCTCATTACCTGGTGCACCAACTCCTAACCCTACATAAGTTTGCGTACCTGAACCATTTGGATGATAATTGCTTTCTCCATTTTGGATAAAATAAGGTAGTGTTGCGTAAGAACCTATGGCATGGCTACCAGATTCTCCCCAGCTAGCACGTAATTTTAAATTACTAAAAACATCTAAGTTTTGAATAAATTCTTCTTTTCCTAGATTCCAAGCAAGTGCAAATGATGGAAAAGTACTATATCTATTATCTCCTTGAAATTTAGAAACACCATCTCTTCTTACAGTTGCTGTTAATAAATAACGCTCTAAAAAAGAGTAATTTACTCTTAATGCCAGAGAATTATAGTACTCATCATAATAATAAGAAGTTGAAGTTTGCGATTCACTTAAAGATAAATTATCCCAACCTAAAGTTACATCGTTAAGACCATTTGCTCCATTATAATTTCCTTTTTCGATATAATTTCCAGACTCATAAATCCCTGTAGCTTGAAGTTTATGATCTCCTATTTCTTTTGAATAGTCTAAAATAAAATTTACCTGCCCTCTTTCTTTATCTATGTTGTTAATCGAAGCTCTAGAAACCACATCTGTACTAGAATCTAATATATGATTGTTTTCGAGGTTAAAGACTGTAGTATTTGTATTTTCATAAGACCCAAAAAGATTTGCTTTTAAACCTTCAATTATTTCATAAGAAAACTTTGCGCTAGGTTGAAATATTGAGGTTTCATTCTGACTAATATTTGCATATTGCAAACCTATAGGATTTCCACTTACAGCCCCATATTGTGGCGTATTATTATAAAGCACACCTACTTCATCCCAAATAGGTTCTATTGGCGACCATTGTGGTAAACGACCAATTGCTCCTAGTTGATGTCCAACATCCTCATTATTAAAACCTTTTAACTTACTCCATCCCATATTTAGAGTTAAGTCCATTTTATCATTTAATTCAACATCTATTTTTGAGCGGAGATTATATCTTTTAAAATCAGAATTTATAACAATTCCTTCTTGATTTAAATACTCTCCTGACAGATAATATTTTACTTTATCTGCACCACCAGCAACAGATATTTGATAGTTGCTAGAATATGCTTGTCTAAATAGTTCATCTTGCCAATCTGTACCCCCTTCTTGTTCATACATTGTAATTTCTTCTGCTGAAAATGGAGCTGTATAAACACCAGGGATAAAGTTTAAGTCTCTATCATAAGAATTGTATAACTCTGCAAATTCGGCAGCATTTAGATAATCTATCTTTTTTGGAAGTAAAGACATACTATGAAAAGTATTAAAACTGATTGTAGGCTTTTTACTTTTACCTGACTTAGTTGCAATAATCACCACTCCATTTGCTCCACGAGATCCATAAATTGCTGTAGAGGATGCATCTTTTAAGATTTGAATTGACTCAATATCGTTTGGGTTAACCAATTGAAAATTAGCTCCGATTACACCATCTACAACCACTAAAGGCTGATTATTACCTTTTATTGAATTTGCCCCACGAATACGAATTGATAAATTTCCTCCTGGAGCTCCAGAATTACTTTTCACTTGAACACCAGCTGTTCGACCACTTAATGTTTGTTCTACTCTAGTTACAGGTTGATCTTTAAAATCTTTACTTGAAATTGTTCCTACAGCTCCAGTTAAATCTTCTTTTTTTCTTGCCCCTCCATAACCTATTAATACAATTTCAGATAATTGGTTTATGTCTTCTTTTAAAACAATCTCAAGCTCTAATTTCTCTCCCAATATCAAATTTTGAGTCTTGAACCCAAGCATAGAGATTTGAAGTACCTTATCTTCGTTAGTAATACTTAGCTTAAAAAAACCATCAAAATCTGTCATAGTTCCAATGTTTCTTTCTTTAACCAAGATATTAGCCCCAGCTAAAGGCATACCAGTTTCATCAATAACTTTACCAGACACTTCTCTCTTTACCTCTTGCGCGCTAACCATAAAAACGGTTTGAAGCACACAAAACAACAATAAATAACTACGCGTAATTACTTGTCTTTTATTTTTTTTCATTTTTTAGTTTAATTCAATTATTTTAGTTTTTAGTATATTAATGCAAATAATAACGATCAAATATTAGTGACTTACTAACGATACTTAGCATTAATTTTTGATATGGTAAAATTAGGTATTGTTATAAGTTAAAAAGTACACTTTAGAATTAAAACATAATACTTTTATGAATTTTCTAATATTATATCAATAAAAATATTAAATTACCTAAAATAGAACTAAAATTAATTAATAATACAAAAATGAAAGTTTATTCAGAAATTACTCCATTAAGAGATGCTAATATTTTTGTTATTCAAAACCATATTAATGCACGTTTTGATTACCCTATACATTTACATCCTGAGTTTGAACTAAACCTAGTGATGAATTGTTCTGGTAGAAGAATAGTTGGAGATTCTGTAAATGACTTTGATAAAACGGATTTAGTTTTATTGGGACCTAATTTATATCATAAATGGGAAAGAACTGATGATAAAAACTCAATAGCTAAAGTTATTACAGTACAATTCGATAAAAACTTATTATCAAATAATATTCTAAATAAAAACTCCCTAAAACCCATAAAGAATCTATTAGAAAACTCATTTAGAGGGTTATGTTTTTATGAACAAACTAAAAAAGACTTAATTATTCAGCTCCATGATTTATTTAATTTAAAAGGATTTGATGCTACAATTAAATTTCTTTCAATATTAAATAATCTCGCTAAATCTGAAAATTACAATTACATTGCAGGAGCTGGGTTTAGTTCTGATCTTGAACTTTCTAAAAATCAAAAAATTCATAAAACCTACGATTATATAACTACGAATTATAAAAGCAATAATCTCAGTTTAAAGAAAATAGCTGAAATCAATAATATGAGTGAATCAGCGTTTAGTCATTTCTTTAAAAAAAGAGCAAATAAAAATTTCACAGAATTTGTTATTGATTTTAGGATTACTCAAGTTATAAAACTACTCCAAGAAACTAATAAAACCATAAGAGAAATATGTTTTGAATGTGGTTTTAACAATATATCTAACTTTAATAGAATTTTTAAGAAAAAAATGAATGTAACTCCTAAAGGTTATAGAAATAAAATTCAACGTATATCAAATCTAAAAAATGCAGGTTTTAATGAAAAGCATAATATTCATAAATACACTCTTTAAAAATAGTTTAATCTAAATTATTTGTTTTTTCTGCAACATATAATTGTAATTAAATCGATATATAAAATAGTATTATCAAAGTTGAAATTAGCTATACTTTTTTTATTTTGTAAAAATGTGTTTTAAGTTTGATAAAAAACCATTTTTTAGAATTCAGAAAATATATTGCAAATATAGATGTTGATTATTGGTAAGAATATTATGCTTACACTTCTAAAAAGAGAAAAATACCAGTAACCACTTTACATCAAAATTTAATTTTGATTTTTAGTTTAGAAGAAATTGAAGATTTAAAAACATTGTTATTATTGAAAGAAAACAATACAGAAGAATTTTTAAATCTTACAGAAATTGATTATCCATTAATTTTGAATTAATGTTAACTAGTAACCTCATAGATTTTTGTCTATGAGGTTTTAATTTTTGATTACAATCCGTTTATAAAATTACCATATGGATCTTTAAATTGTGTGCCTTCTGCAAATCGATATTTGCTAAGCTTATTAAATTCAACCAAAGCCCACAATACAAATTCTTTAACAAAATAAATATCTGCTTTATTCATATTTGGTTGATACTCTTGTAAAAAATCATCTAAAGGTTTTATTTTGTCTAGCTCGTTTTTATATGCTTCTTCTGAATAATCATCTAACAATTCAAAATCTTCATCCGCATTAAAAAACCAAGAAATAATAGCATCGTAAGGCGATTCTTCTCCTTGTTTTTCTAACTTTTTAATTTCAGGAAAATAAGTTGGAAATAATGTTTTAATTGCATTTTTAATTAAGTTTTCTGCAACTGCTTGTGCTCCTTCTTGTTCACCTTCATAAACCAATTCTACTTTACCTGTAATTGCTGGTATAATTCCGTCAAAATCATTTAAACGAATCATAGTTTCAGAATCTCCAGATAAAATAGCTCTTCTTTCTGCAGTACTTAATAAATTCTCATAAGCAGTAATACTTAAACGCGCACTAACTCCGCTTTTTACATCAATATATTCGCTATCTCTTGCTTCAAAAACAATTTGTTCTAACAAATCTTTTGCCAATTCAGGCACTTTAATAAAATCTTTTTGAACGTTTTTTGCTTCTTGTTGTGTAATGGTTTTTGCAGTTTCAATATCCTCTGGATAATGGGTTAAAATCTGCGAACCAATTCTATCTTTTAGAGGTGTTACAATACTACCTCTATTCGTGTAGTCTTCTGGATTTGCAGTAAAAATAAACTGCATATCTAAAGGCAATCGTAATTTAAATCCACGAATTTGAATATCACCTTCTTGTAAAATATTAAACAAAGCCACTTGAATTCTGGCTTGTAAATCTGGCAATTCGTTAATTACAAAAATACATCTATTGGCTCTTGGAATCATACCAAAATGGATGACTCTATCATCTGCATAACTCAATTTTAAATTGGCTGCTTTTATAGGATCTACATCACCAATAATGTCTGCAACAGTAACATCTGGAGTCGCTAATTTTTCTGCAAAACGTTCACTTCTATGCAACCAAAAAATCGGAGTTTCATCTCCTTTTTCTTTAATCAATTCCACTGCGTATCTTGATATTGGATTAAAAGGATCATCATTAATCTCAGAACCTTTTACAACAGGAATGTATTCGTCTAACAAATTTACCATCAATCTTGCCAAACGTGTTTTTGCTTGACCTCTTAAACCTAATAAATTAATATTATGTCTACTTAAAATTGCTCTTTCTAATTCTGGAATTACTGTGTTTTCATATCCATGAACACCCTTAAAAACCGTTTCTTTATTCATCATTTTACTGATGAGATTTTCCCTTAACTCATCTTTAATTGATTTGGATTCGTATCCAGATTTCTTTAATTCTCCTAATGTTTTTATATTTTCTAATGTCATATTTTAAATATCTAATAAAAACTTTGTTACTTTTTACTTTGCAACATAGTAGCTAATTCTTACCCCTTAATTCGTTTTTTTCTATTTGTTTCGTAATCTTCAAAAATCATTTCTCCCAATCCTTTTAAACCTGTATAAAAAGCTTTTCCTTGATTTGCTTGTGTAAATGCTCTTACAAATTGCATTAAATAAGGATCTTGTGCTATCATAAAAGTAGTTATAGGGATGTGCAATTTTCTGGCTTGTTGTGCCATTGCGTAACATTTATTTACAATGTATTTGTCTAAACCATTACTGTTTTTATAATATTGTCCATCAGGCAAACGCAAACAACTTGGTTTACCATCTGTAATCATAAAAATCTGTTTGTTGGTGTTTTTCTTTCTTCGTAATAAATCCATTGCCAATTGCAAACCTGCCACTGTATTTGTATGATAAGGACCAACTTGTAGATAAGGCAAATCTTTTATTTTGATGGTCCAAGCATCATTACCAAAAACCAAAATATCCAAAGTATCTTTAGGATAACGAGTTGTAATTAACTCTGCCAAAGCCATTGCTACTTTTTTGGCTGGTGTAATTCTATCTTCTCCATATAAAATCATTGAGTGACTAATATCAATCATTAACACAGTACTCATTTGGCTTTTGTGCAGTGTTTCTTCTACAACTAAATCATTTTCTGTTAGGTTAAAATTGTCAATTCCGTTATTAATTTGTGCATTTCTAATACTCTCAGTAACTGAAACTTTGTCTAAAGCATCACCAAATTGATACACTCTAAAATCACCTGTATGTTCATCTCCAATTCCTGGAGATTTACTTTTATGATTTCCAGAACCACTTCTTTTAATTTTTCCAAAAATATGATTTAAAGCTTGCTGACGAATGGCACGTTCTGTTTTTGGAGTAATTTTTGTACCTCCAGTTCCATCAGTTTTTATTTCTTCTTTTATATATCCTTTCTTTTTTAAATCTTCGATAAAATCATCAATGGTATAATTTTCATCAGTTAAATTATATTCTTTATCTAAAGAACGCAACCAATCTATGGCTTCATCAAAATCGCCAGAAGTATGTGTGATAAGTTCTTTAAAAATCTCAAAAAGCTTCTCGAAAGGAGATTGATTTTCTGCCTCATAGGTTTTAAAGACGAAACCTTTTCTTTTTTTATTGTTTTTCATCCCTATAAAAATACAGCTTTATCAACTTAAAAAATAAAGATTAACATTGCTTTAGTATATGTATACATAAATTTGTTTTATCATATTTAAAAAAGATTAAACAATAAAAAGAATTATCTTTACTATATGGCAAAAATCATTATAACTGGAGGTACAGGTTTGGTAGGTACTAAACTTACCGAATTATTGATAAAAAACAATCACAACGTTGTTATTTTAAGTAGAAATCCGAAGCATAAAAATGAGTATAAATGGGATGTTTCTAAAGGTTTTATTGATAAAAATGCATTAGTAAATATTGATTATATTATTCATTTAGCTGGTGCTGGAATTGCTGATAAACGTTGGACAAACGAAAGAAAAAAAATAATTATTGATAGTAGAGTAAAAACAGCCAATTTATTATATGAGAAAGTTAAAGAACAAAATATACAGCTAAAGAGTTTTATTTCTGCTTCAGGAATTGGTTATTATGGAGCTATTACTACTGATAAAATTTTTGAAGAAATAGACAACGTTGGTAATGATTTTTTAGGTGAAGTTTGCCAAAAATGGGAAGATGCTGCACATCAATTTAAAACATTAAATGTACCTGTTACCATTTTAAGAACAGGAGTAGTTTTATCTAAAAAAGGTGGTGCTTTAGAAAAAATGAAAACACCAATTGTTACTCCTTTAGGTTCTGGAAAGCAATATATGCCTTGGATTCATATTGATGATCTTTGCCAATTGTATCTAAAATCAATAGAAGATAATTTATCTGGAATTTTTAATGCTGTTGCTCCAGAACATCATACAAGTCATACTTTTTCTAAAGAATTGGCAAAAAACATTAAAAGACCTTTTATTGGTATTGGTGTACCAAGTTTTATGCTAAAATTAATTTTTGGTGAAATGGCTAATATTTTATTGGAAGGCAGTAGAATTTCAACAAAAAAAATCGAAAAGAATGGATATTCTTTCCGATTTGAAACGCTAAAAAAAGCATTAAATAATTTATTCTAGCAAGTAGAATTAAAATGTTGATGTAATATTTAAAGCAACATCACTCCAAGTTTTAGAAACACCATCGCCACCTGTATGTAATATTTCGCAAACCTTATTTAAAGATGCTAAAGCTTCACCAGCTTCCCAATTATTAATATCAATAGTAGCTTGCATGTTAAAAACATCATCTACAATTGTGTACGTAAAAAGAACATCTTCTGTTTTACCATTCATTGTAATCTTTGCAATACCATCTGTATCTGTAGTTAATAACAACTTACCTGTTAGCAACTTTGTATCTGCCATTGCTCCGAAAAAAAACTTTCTAATTTTAAAATCTCTACTACTATCTTTTGTAGCTAAACTACTTACGGGTATAGAGAATTCTGTATTATTAATAGCTTCTTTTACAGAGTTTCCTTCTCCTCCAGAAACAATATCAATTTTATTGAACTGACCACCAACACCAATTTTTTCTGTAGTTTTATATGCAGTAAATTTAATATCGTTTTTTGCATTAGCCACAGCAAAAGCAGCTGTACTTTTTTTAACCTCGGTTGTAGTCTCTACTTTAGTTTCTTCTTTTTTAGTTTCTGATTTACAAGCAGTAAAATTAAATGCTGTTGCAACTATTAAAAAAGAAATAATACTTATTTTTTTCATGATTTCTGTTTTTTACTATTTAAAATTTTATTTGCAAGTGTAATGTATTCTCTTTTAGCCTCTTCTACAGACATACCATTTAACTGCACCCAAGCATTAAATTTAAATGCACTTCTTACATCTACTCCATTGTTAAATGAAAACTTGTTACCAAAATTAGCCTGTTTATAATAGGCATATAACTTTAGCATATTGTCTGGGGCAACTGCTTTTTTAAATTCAGATATTTTATTAAAAGCTATTTCGAACTCTTTGTCTAAACCTTCTGAATTGTTATTATTTTTCTGCGATAACTTGGACACCACCTTTAACTTTATCTCCTAAACTTACATTAATCTTAGTACCTAAAGGCAAATACACATCTACTCTAGAACCAAATTTAATAAAACCCGCATCTGTACTTTGCACTACTTTATCTCCTTCTTTTGCATAATTTACAATTCTTTTTGCTAGTGCACCTGCAATTTGTCTATATAAAATTTCTCCTACTGTCTTATTTTCGATAACAACAGTTGTTCTCTCATTTTCGGTTGATGCCTTCGGATGCCAAGCTACCAAATATTTACCCGGATGATATTTACTGTATTTTATAATTCCGCTCATTGCATATCTAGTAACATGCACATTAATTGGAGACATAAAAATAGAAACTTGTATTCTCTTATCTTTAAAATATTCTGGCTCTTCTACTTCTTCAATAACCACAACTTTACCATCTACTGGCGCTATAATTGTATGATCTTCTTGAACACCAACTCTTTTAGGGTTTCTAAAAAATTGAAGTACTATAATAACAAAAACGATAACTAATATTTGAATTGCTTTAACCAACCAAAGAATATCAATAAATTTTTCTGCTAATAAAATTAAAGCTATGGCAATAACAAAAGTGATTAGAATTATTTTATAGCCTTCTTTATGAAATCGAATCATAGTTAAATTATATAGTTAATGTACAAATATACAAAGGGAGCAGCAAACAACAAACTATCTAACCTGTCTAAAATACCTCCATGACCTGGCATAATGTTTCCACTATCTTTTATGTTTGCTTGTCTTTTAAATTTAGATTCTACTAAATCTCCTATAGTACCAATTATAGACACTATAACTGCAATAATTAACCAGTTTAATGTAGAGAAATCTGAATTATATTTACTGATAAAAAAACCTGTTAAAAGCGAGAAAACCAAACCTCCTAAAAGACCTTCAATTGTTTTTTTAGGTGATACTGATGGAAACAGTTTATGTTTACCAAAATTTTTACCTACTAAAAATGCAAAAGAATCATTTACCCAAATAATAGATAAAATACTTATCATTAAATAAGGATGAAAATTGTTTTCGTAGAATGGTAACAATACCAAAAAGCACATCGAAAAAATTACATAACGAATGGTGAGCCCTAACTTAGATCTATCATCAGAAAATTTAATTTCTTTTTTTGCAAAAACTTGATATACCAAAAATAATGATGATAACAGATTAATGATTAAAACACCAATAGTAGCAAAACTATCTTGCCTTTTAATTAACAGAAAGAGAACAAAAGGAAAGAAAATATAAGCCGCATAATTTTTTAGTGCCGTAATTTTAGTAAACTCCCAAATACAAAGAAAACCAAATAATGTAATTAATATAATGTATGATTCTTTTGAAAATAGAATCGCAGAAATAAAAATTAAAATGTAAACAATTCCAGAAAAACTCCTTCTTAAAAGGTTGCGCATATTATAAATCTTCAAGCAGCAACAAATATAAGTTTTTTGAATTATTGTTACCGTAGTTTAAAAAATTATCATCACTTTTATTTAGATTATAATCTTTTATTGAAGAAATATTGGTTGGCAAATCTTTTTTAAACTTGGTTTTTATACCTGTTAAACCTTGATTTGTATCTTTAACTAACTGACTTGTAGTTGCAAAAACAATAAAATTATCTGGAAAATCTTTTAATCGTGTACTTTTTAATTGGTTCGATGAAAAAAGAATTTCTCCTTTATCTGCAATTAAATGTTCACAAGATGTAAAAACAGTAGGCTTTTCTGTAAAAGAATTTACAATTTTTACATCATTTTTATGAATAAGAGAACTTAACCTATCATCTAAAAGATAAATATTCTTCCAATTATTTTCTGCAATTACTTTCTTAAAGTTGCTAATTAACTCTTGATTATTAATACAATAAAGAAATTTACCTCCTTTTTCAATAAAATTGTGCGCAAAAAGATCGTCAAGAGCGAGATTTACTTCTTGTTTTTGAACCTCTTCTTCTTCCTTATCAGGAATGCTAAAAATTTTTTTAAAAAAATTCATTCAAAAAGTTTAATCAGAAACCTAATCTATAGACGGCGTTTCAATTTCATTTATAACTTCTACTTCTTCAGTATTATTTTCTTCAAAAGGTCTTTTACCAAAGATTTTTACCAAATCATCTTTAAAAATAACTTCTTTCTCTAATAATAATTCTGCCAAAACAGTAAGTTTCTCTTTATTTTCTGATAATAAATCGATAGCTCTTGCATATTGAACCTCAATCATTTTAGAAATTTCTCTATCAATTTTCTTTCCAGTTTCTTCACTGTAAGGCTTTACAAATGCATCATTACCAGAAGAATCATAATATGTAATATTACCTACTTCTTCGTTTAAACCATAAACAGTAACCATTGCTCTGGCTTGTTTGGTAACTTTTTCTAAATCGCTTAAAGCACCTGTAGATATTTTATTAAAAATAATTTTCTCTGCAGCTCTACCACCTAAAGTAGCACACATTTCATCTAACATTTGCTCAGTTTGCACAATTAATCTTTCTGCAGGTAAATACCAAGCAGCTCCTAAAGATTGTCCTCTGGGTACAATTGTAACTTTTACTAATGGTGCAGCGTGTTCTAACATCCAACTTACAGTTGCATGACCTGCTTCATGAAAAGCAATAACTTCTTTTTCTTTTGGTGTTATTACTTTCTTCTTCTTTTCTAAACCACCTACAATTCTGTCCACAGCATCTAAAAAATCTTGATGATGAATTGCTTTTTTACCATTTCTGGCAGCAATTAAAGCAGCTTCATTACACATATTTGCAATATCGGCACCAGAAAAACCTGGAGTTTGTTGCGCTAAAAACTCAACATTTACATCATCAGCAATTTTTAATGGTTTAATATGTACATCAAAAATTTCTTGTCTTTCTCTAATGTCTGGTAAATCCACATAAATCTGACGATCAAAACGACCTGCACGCATTAAAGCACTATCTAAAACATCTGCTCTATTGGTTGCAGCAATTACTATAACATTTGTATCTGTACCAAAACCATCCATTTCTGTTAATAGTTGGTTCAATGTATTTTCTCGTTCATCATTACCACCTGTCATAGAATTTTTTCCACGTGCTCTACCAATTGCATCTATTTCATCAATAAAAATAATTGAAGGTGATTTTTGTTGTGCTTGTTTAAACAAATCTCTTACTCTAGAAGCACCAACACCAACAAACATTTCTACAAAATCTGAACCCGATAAAGAGAAAAATGGAACACCTGCTTCACCAGCAACTGCTTTTGCTAATAAGGTTTTACCAGTTCCTGGAGGCCCCACTAACAAGGCTCCTTTTGGAATTTTACCACCTAAAGAAGTATATTTTTCAGGATTTTTTAAAAAATCTACAATTTCTTGCACTTCTTCTTTTGCACCTTCTAAACCTGCAACATTTTCGAAAGTTGTTTTAACTTTTGTGTCTTTATCAAATAATTTAGCTTTCGATTTACCAATACTAAAAATTTGGCCTCCACCTCCAGAGCCTCCTCCAGCTCCAGACATTCTACGCATAAAAAACAACCAAACAGCTATTAAAATAATGAAAGGTAAAAAACCAATAATTGCATCAAAAATGCTGGTTCTTTCTCTGTTATCTATATCAACAATTAAATCATTTTCTTCTTTTGCTTTTGCCACATTCTCTTCGAATGTTCTTTGATCACCAAAGTTGTACTCATATACTGCAGAACCAGGTCTGTAAAAAGTAGAAGTAGTAAACTCTTTATGTTTCGCTTTTTTTAAGGCATCTTGCGTTAAAAATATTTGAGCAACATCTTTATTTAAAACAACAATTTCTTTAATATCATTGTCTTTTAAAATTTCATCAAATTTATTTTTAGAAATACTTTTTGATGCTAAATCTCCACTACTAAAAAATTGAACTGCTATAATAATAATTAAAATAGCACCATAAATCCAATAAGAATTGAATTTAAATTTCGGTAAATTATTTTTGTTCTCTTTATTTGAATCACTCATTGTTATATAATCAATAGGTTTAAATTGGGTTAATTTCGGTGATTTTGGCATCACCCCAAAGACTTTCTATATCATAAAAATCTCTGACTTGCTTTTGGAAAATATGAACTACAACATTTACATAGTCCATTAAAACCCACTCAGAATTTCCTTGCCCTTCTATGTGCCAAGGTTTGTCTTTTATTTCTTTACTAACTATTTTTTGTATAGATCCAGAAATTGCATTTACTTGTGTATTAGAATTACCTGAACAAATTACAAAATAATCACAAACTGTATTTTCTATTTCTCTTAAATCTAATAATTGGATGTCTTCTCCTTTAACATCATCAATCCCTTTAATAATTACAGCGATAAGATCGTCTGTGCTTACTTGTTTTTTTGTCATTAATATTATTCTAATTTAACGCAAAGTTATTATTTTTTTGCGAGTTTTTTATGTATTTTTGAACTAGTTTACACATTATTTAACAATTGAAAATAATCAAACTTGATGCCATTAACTCTACCAATTCTTTTTTAAAGGAATTATGTAGAGATTATGCATTAGAAAATTTTACAATTGCTGTTACTAATGAACAGACTAATGGGCGTGGACAACAATCTAACACTTGGGAATCTGAACCCTTTAAAAACCTTACTGCCAGTATATTTATTACCGAATTACATTTAGATATTATTAATATTAAGTACCTTAGTTTTACCGCTAGTTTAGCTGTTTATGATCTTCTTTCTGACTATAATATTCCAAACATTTCTATTAAATGGCCAAACGACATAATGTCAGCAAATAAAAAACTATGTGGTATTTTAGTTGACAATCGTATAAAAAATCAAGAAATAAATTCGTGTATTGTTGGTTTTGGCTTAAATGTAAATCAAGAAAAATTTCCAGAATATTTAGATAATGCAACATCTTTAACGAATTTAACAAACTTAAATTACAATCTAGACGATTTACTTACAGCTTTAGTTAGTAAAATGGAAAATAGAATACAGCAATTAACTTTAAAAGATTTTATTAAATTAGAAGAAGATTATCTAGATGTTCTTTATAGAATAGAAACACCATCTTTGTTTAAAGACAAAAATGGTGTTTTATTTATGGGTATTATAAAAGGAATTTCTGATTTTGGTAACCTTCTTGTAGAACTTGAAGGAGAAATCATAGCAGAATTCGGTATTAAAGAAATTTCCTTCGTTTAAACCTTTCCTAAATTAGTTGTTAAAGTATCAATAAAGCTAGTTAATGGTTTTTTAACCATCATTGCCATCATTGCATTAAATTCTCCATTAAAATCTAATTGCACTTCAGAAGAATTATCATCAATAGCAGTAATATCTGCTACTAATTCAAAATTTAATTTACTACTTGCAGCACCTAATGTAATGTTAGAATACGCTGTAGTATCTTTTAAAACTAATCTAATTTCTGGCATTCCTTTTAATCCGAAGATAAAAGAATCACCATCTACTTCAAATTTCTGAGTAGATTCTGGCATTAATTGCTCAAAGTTTTTTAATTCAGTTAAAAACTCAAAAGTTTCTTTTTGAGATTTTTGTAAGACTACTTTATTACCTTTAATATTCATTTATTATTTGCTTTTAAATATTCCACTCGCTAGGATTGGCTCTCCATTGTTGTAATGTTAGTAATTCTTTTTCAGAAATATAGTTACTATCTAAAGCTTGTTCTAACAAGTTTTCGTAGTTGCTTAACGTTTTTAAATTTACGTTTTTCTCTTCGAAGTTTTTTGTAGCTACATCAAATCCGTAAGAAAAAATAGCAACCATACCTTTAACCACAGCTCCCGCTTCTTTTAAAGCAGCAACAGCGTTTAAACTACTATTACCTGTACTTATTAAATCTTCTATTACCACTACATTTTGACCGCTTTCTAAATGCCCTTCAATTTGGTTTTTTCTACCGTGTTTTTTAGGTTCTGGTCTAACATAAATAAAAGGCACACCCAATTCTTGGGCTACTAATACACCAATGGCAATTGCGCCAGTTGCAACACCAGCAATTACATCTGGTTTGCCATATTCTAATTCAGCAATTTTAGCAATTTCTTCTTTTAAGAAAACACGTACTGAAGGATAACTTAAAGTAACTCTATTGTCACAATAAATGGGAGACTTCCAACCAGAAGCCCAATTAAAAGGCTCTGTTGGGCTTAACTTTATTGCTTTAATTTGCAATAAAAGTTCAGCTGTTTTTTTTGCAGTATCTTTGTTTAAAATCATATCGCAAATGTATAAAGTTTTTGTAAATGATACCCCTATAATTATCACTCAATCATCGAAAATTGAAAGTATTTTTCCTGTTTATGCTTTTAAAGAGATCTCTTTTGATGAAATTCTTGACAAACTAAAAGACAATTCTATAAAAGGAATTACACTCTACTCTACTGATCTAGAGAAAGATTGGCAAGCTTTTACTAAAAATTTAAAAGTTGTTCCTGCTGCTGGTGGTTTGGTTTTAAATGATAAAAAAGAAATACTTTTTATTTACAGAAATAATGTTTGGGATTTACCAAAAGGATGGATAGAAAAAGACGAATCTATTGAATCTGCTGCAATTAGAGAAGTTGAAGAAGAATGTGCAATTTTTGAGCTATCAATCATCAAAAAATTAATTACAACTTATCATATTTATCATCAAAATGGTTTCATATTAAAAGAAACCCATTGGTATTTAATGCACTCTAATTATAATGCACCATTAAAACCTCAATTAGAAGAAGGAATCACAGCTGTTTGCTTTAAAAGTGACGCAGAAATTAATGAAACTTTACAAAATACTTACGCTAATATTAAATTAGTGTATAACACTTTTAAAGAAGCTTAGTTTTCTAAAAAAACATTCTATCTTTGTTGCCCTTTAAGAGCAAAAAATATGACCAATTTTATAAAGAAAATAATACCAAATGCTAAAGATGATGTTTTAGCAGGAATAACTGTTTCGCTAGCAATGATACCAGAAGTGGTAGCCTTTGCATTTGTAGCACAGATAGATCCTTTAGTAGCACTTTCTGGTGCATTTATCATCGGTTTAATTACAGCGATTTTTGGAGGTAGACCTGGTTTAATTTCTGGTGCTGCTGGTGCTGTTGCTGTTATTTTTGTTTCAATGATTTCTGAAGGACATACCAAAGGAATGTTATTTGACACACCTGTAGATAATATGGGATATTTCTACCTTTTGGCTTGTGTTATATTAATGGGAATTATTCAAATATTTGCAGGAGTTTTTAAAATAGGAAAATTTGTACGTTTAATTCCGCATTCTGTAATGATGGGATTTGTAAACGGATTAGCAATTGTTATTTTTTGGGCGCAAGTAAAAATGTTTTCTCATAAATCGCTAAAAGTTTCTGCAGAAGGTGTAAACGAATATGTTAGTACTTTTATGACAGGTACAGAATTGTATATCATGATTGGTTTAGTTGCTTTAACTATGGCAATAATTTGGGTTTTACCAAAAATCACCAAGAAAATACCTGCTTCATTAACCGCAATTTTAATTACCACTTTAATCGTAGTTTTTTCTGGTTTAGAAGTTTCTACAGTTGGTTCTTATATTATAGAAGGTGGAGGAACTGGTTTAAAAGGAGAATTCCCAACTCCGAATTTAGAGCTTTGGCAAAAATTACCTTTTAATTTAGATACACTTACTTTTATTTTACCTTTTGCTTTTTTAGCTGCATCTGTTGGTTTAATAGAATCTTTAATGACAATGAATTTAGTCGATGAATTAACAGAAACTAGAGGTAATGGAAATAGAGAATGTGTTGCACAAGGTGCTGGAAATATTGTAAGTGGACTTTTGGGAGGAACAGGTGGTTGTGGAATGATAGGCCAAACTGTTATTAATATTAATGCTGGCGGTAGAGGAAGATTATCTGGAGTTATGATGGCATTAACTTTATTAACTTTTATTCTTTTTACTGATAAATTAATTGAACAAGTGCCAATTGCAGCTTTAGTTGGTGTTATGTTTATGATGGTTATTGAAACTTTTGCTTGGTCTAGTTTTAGAATTTTAAAGAAAATACCTAAATCTGACGCTTTTGTATTAATTGTAGTTTCTGCAGTTACTGTAATCTTTGATTTAGCAATTGCTGTTTTTGTAGGGGTAATAATTTCTGCCTTAGCCTTTGCTTGGGAAAATGCTAAAAAAATTAGAGCTAGAAAAAGATACCGAGAAGATGGTACAAAAATTTACGAAATTTGGGGACCTCTTTTCTTTGGAAGTATTACAGCTTTTAATGAAAAATTTGATATTAAAAACGATCCAGAAATTGTAGAAATCGATTTTGTTGAGGCTCGTATTTCTGATCATTCTGCAATAGAAGCTATTTTTGCTTTGGTACAAAAATACCAAGCTGCTAATAAAAAAATAACATTAAAACACTTAAGTGAAGATTGTAAAGTGTTACTCTATAAAGCTAGCCCAATTTTTGCAGATATTATTGTAGAAGATATTGATGACCCTCGTTATCATTTAGCTGCAAATCCTGAGAAATTTCCTAAACCTTTGAAGGAGTATAAGTTTTAGTGGTAAAATACTTTTCTAAATTTTTATTATTCTAAACACAATTTTATGGTTACAATCTTTGCAATAAACGAAACTATCATTATCAATAAGTTTATCTTTTAAATAAATCTCAATATCACATATTGGGCAATTTATTTCATCTATAAAATTAATAATTATAGGTGGTTTTAAAACTGTTTTAATTTCAGAAATTGAATAGTTTTCCATTTTTTTCTAATTAATTTCTTTTTCTAGATGGTATTCTACAGAAACTCTTGACACATTCTCTATTTTTTTGAAAGACAAATTCTTTGTTGGGTTAGCAATGGTTAGCAATCTTGGAGAATCACTCATATTCAAAACTACTGTAATTAAATAATCATTTTTGTATTCTAAAGCTTTTTTATATTCATTTTCAGTCATTCTAAATCGACCTTTTCTAGACTTAATACCTTTAATTTCTGACAGATAAAATTTATCATTCACATTAATTTGAAAATCATATCCATCACCATATAATCTGGCATCTTCAAGCTTTCCATTCTCGAAAATTGAAATTGAATTAAAATTATTCATAAAATATAATTCAGCTTCTAATCCAGTTTCTTGAAGTTTCCTAAACCTAGATTTTATAATAGGTTTAACAACAAGTGTAGTTTCATCTAATTTATAGTTTTCTTTCAGATATAACTTTACAATGTTCGAATATCCAATAATATTCTCACTTCCAAATAAACTATCAATTAATACTTTTCTATGAATATAAGTATCACCTTTTTGCCACCAACCTTTTCTATTATTATCAAAAAATGGATCAAATAAATCCATTCTATTTTTAACTACACTTGTAGTTTCTGCTATACCAAGTGAAACAAAATATTCAAAAAATGACTTTTTAGTCTTAAACCCAAATTGATTAATAAATAAATTATTAAACTTAGCCAAACCATACCCTATTAGGTTTAGAATTTCATAGTTTTGATGCTTATTGTTTTCTTTTTCCATTTATTTTTTTTTTTAATTAAACCATCCCAATATCAACCAAAGGTAAACTTCTAATTCGTTTTCCTGTGGCATTAAAAATAGCGTTGCAAATTGCTGGTGCCATTACTGGTACTCCAGGTTCTCCTACTCCAGTTGGTTTTTCGTTCATTTTATCCATAATATGAATATGGATGTTTGGAGCATCTTTCATTCTTGTCATTTGATAATCGAAGAAATTATTTTGTTCAACAGATCCTTCTTTAGTAGAAATTTTTCCATACAAAGCTAAAGACATTCCAAAAAACACAGAACCTTCTAACTGATTTTTAACATTGTCTTTATTTAAAACCAAACCACAATCTATGGTTGTCCACGTATTTTTGACTTTAACTTTATCTTCTATTACAGCAACCTCAACTATTGTAGCTACATAACTGTAAAAACTATATTGAATAGCAACTCCTAATCCGTGGTTCTTAGGTAAGGTTTTACCCCAATTTGCCATTTTAGCTGTTTTTTTCAATACATCTTTCATTCGTTTTGAATTATAAGGATGTTCAGATTTTCCTTGAATAATTCTATCTTTTCCTATTAAATCTAAATGAAATTGAACAGAATCTATATTCACAGCATATGCTAACTCATCTACAAAAGAATTATTACCAAAACCACTATGAATATTAATTACAGAGCGCAACCAACCAATTCTTAAATGTGCTTCTGCTTTTGCATTCTCTAATCTAAAATTCGTTAAACTATAAGGATTATTTGTAAAACCTTGGTTTAATTCAGAACCTGTTGCATAATCGGATAAAGGTTTAAATATTGATGCAATAGATGGCATTGCCAACCTTTGCAGCCAACCAGAAACTTGTCCGTTTTTATCTAAGCTTCCTTTTAAATATTGTGCACTTGTAGAATGATAAAAACCGTGTTTTATATCATCTTCACGCGTCCAAACTACTTGTACAGGCGCATTCATTTCTTTGGATAAAGTAACTGCTTCTACCACAAAATCTGACTTTGACTTTCTGCCAAAACCACCTCCTAACATGGTTACATTTATGGTAATATTCTCTATAGGAATTTCAAAAAAATGCGCTAATTCTGCTCTTGCAGTTTGCGGATCTTGTAAAGGCGCCCAAACTTCTATTTTGTCTTTTTGAAACCAAGCAGTTGCATTTGGCACTTCCATAGGTGCGTGTGCTAAAAAAGGAACGTGATAAGTTGCTTCTACAATTTTATCTGCTGATTCAAAAGCAGTAAAAACATCGCCTTTTTTACCAGGCACTAATTTCCCTTTTTGATGCACTCTTTGGGTTAATAACTCTTTATATTCATCAGAATTAAAAGAATGATTATCTCCATAATTCCATTCAATATCTAATTCTAATTTTCCTTGAAAAGCAGACCAAGTATTATTTGCAATTACAGCTACACCTCCTAAAACTCCAAAAAATTGCCCAATAGGTGGATCCATTTTATCTAATTTCATCACTTTTTCTACACCAGCAACTTTTTCAGCATCAGTGCTGTCAAAGCTTTTTACAGTTCCGTAAGCTACAGGACATCTTGCAATGGCAGCAAATTTTAAATTCGGAATTCTAAAATCGATTCCATAATTTGCAGTTCCGTGGGTAAAATCTTTTAAATCTACACTTTTTAAATCTTTACCTATGTATTTAAAATCTTTTACCTTTTTTAGTTTGATGTTTTCATCAGCAGGAATTGCGACTTTTGCAGCTTCATCAACCAAATCTCCAAAGAATATTTTATCACCAGAATTGGTATTAACTACATAATGATTCTCTGCTTTACAAACAGATTCAGCAACATTCCATTTTTTGGCAGCTGCAGTAATTAACATCATTTTAGAAGCTGCACCCATTTTACGCATAGGCTCTAAAATAGTTCTTACACTTCTAGAACCATCTGTATTTTGATTCCCATATTTGGCATTTCCTGTGGCTTGTTTAACAGTTATATATTGCCAATCTGCTTCTAATTCATCAGCAATTGCAGAGGCTAAAGAGGTTTTAATACCTTGTCCCATTTCTGAACGAGAAGCAATTAAAGTGATGTTACCATCTTTTTGAATCTGTACAAATAAATTGGGTGTAAACGTTCCATCCACTTGTGGTAAAAATTCTTTTTTGTTTGATGATACATTGCAACCTAAAATAATTCCTGTAGATGCTAAACCAAATAATTTTACAAAATCTCTACGATTTATTTGCTGTATTTTACTCATAGACTTTGGTTTTTAAGTGCAACAGCTTTGTGTATTGCTTTTCGAATTCTTGAATAAGTTCCACATCTGCAAATATTAGAACTCATGGCATCATCTATATCTTTATCTGTAGGATTTTCAATTTTATCCAACAAAGAAGTGGCTGCAATTAATTGCCCAGACTGACAATAACCACATTGTGGCACATTACCATCAAACCAAGCTTCTCTTAAAAATTCTAGATTTTTTGATGTTCCTTCAATTGTAAAAATCTCTTTTCCTTCTCCATAAGCTACTGGCATACTACAAGATTTTGTGAGTCTACCATCAATTAAAATAGAACACGCACCACATTGTGCAACTCCACAACCAAATTTAGTACCTGTTAAACCTACAATGTCTCTTATTGCCCACAAAAGTGGCATATCTTCCTGCACATCAACCTCGTAAGATTTATTATTGATTGAAAGTTTTATCATATTTTATATTTCTTGTTTTACAAGGTACATAAATTTTAAAAATGATAATTTAATGACGTTAAATTAATAAATCTCGTAATTTTTATAAAAAACAAAAAATCGTTTTATATTTGGATGACTAATCTGGTTTACCAATTATACATTCATCAAAATGAAACATTTATACTGTATTTTATTTATTCTTCTGTGCATCCCTTTCTTCGGATTTTCTCAAGTAACATTAACTGCAGATGGCTCTGGAAACACTTATGAATTGATAAATTCTGTTTTAGCCCCAAATTATGATGTAGTTGAAGTGCCAGACTGTAAACACACCACTTTTGGCAGACATATTGATGAACTTTTTGATACTGAATTAAACAAAAATGTTTTTCGTTTTTATGCACACGCAAATGAAGATGATGATCGTTGTAAAAATTCTGACAGACAAAGAACTGAGATAAAATCTTATGACAAAAGTCCTGAGAATTTAAAGGCAGTTGAAAGTGAAAAAGTAGTTTATAAATGGAAAATGAAGATTGATGCAAATTTTCAAGCATCACCAAACTTTACGCATTTACATCAACTAAAATCTGTGGGTGGCGATTTTTCATCCATACCAATGTATACACTTACTGCCAGAAAAAGCACACCAGATCAATTAGAATTAAGGCAAACCAGTACAGACGATCAAGAGACCTTAAAAAAAGTAGATTTATCATTGATTAAGGGACATTGGGTAGAATTTACAGAAAAAATAGAATTTGGTACAAACAGTTTTTATTCCTTAGAAATTAAAAGAATTGACAACCAAACTATTGTTTTCGAATATGAAAATAATACAATTGATAATTGGCAATATGGTGCTGAGTTTGTACGACCAAAATGGGGCATTTACAGAAGTTTAAATAATGTGCAAGATTTAAGAGACGAAGCAATTTTATTTGCCGATTTTAGTATTGAAGAAGTAAGTACTTTGTCTTTAAATGACTTAAAAAGCAACAATCAAATCATTAAAACTTTTCCTAATCCTGTTGTAAATGAAATTCAAATTATTGATACTATTTCTGAGGATTATAACCAAATTTACATTTACAATGTACTAGGTAAATTAGTTGATACCAAAGCAAAAATCACCTCTAAAACACTTAATATTTCTCATTTAAAAAGCGGAACTTATTTCTTTATTTTTAAGAACGATGAAAAAATTATCAGTAAAAACACTGTGATTATTCAATAAATTAAAACAGAATACAAACAGGTTTTGGTGCAGAAATTTCTGATACAAAAGTAAGTTTTCCAGTTTCAGAATTTCTTTTAAAAGAAATAATATTGTTGGTATCTTGATTGACAACCAATAAAAATTTATCATCTGGAGTTAAAGAAAAATTCCTCGGACTTTCTCCTTTTACAGACTCATAACCTACTAAAGATAATTTTCCGTTTTCTGGATTTACTTTATAAATTACAATAGAATTGTGCCCACGATTAGAAGCATACACAAATTTACCATCCTTAGAAATATGAATATCTGCTGCCTTACTAAATGCCGTAAAATTTTCAGGAATCATAGAAATTGATGCATCTATTTCATAAAAATCATTCTTTTCTTTTACCAATGAAACTGTATTATTTAGTTCGTTTAAAACGTAAATCCATTTATAATTCGGATGAAAAGTTAAATGTCTTGGCCCTGCACCCTCTGCCATATTTAATTTACTTGGGTTTGCTAGAACCAACTTGTTTTCTTTTTTATCAATGGTAGAAAACCATAATTCATTGGTACCTAAATCTACAGCAATTATTTCTTTTTTTGTTGGATGAAACCAAGCAGAATGTGCGTGTGGTTTTCTTTGCCTATTTGTAGTTCCTTTACCTGTATGCTGTTGCACGTTTAATAATTCTGATAATTTACCAGATGCATCAGCTTGTAATAATCCCACATTTCCACCTCCATAATTTGCAGTTAATATATAATTCTCATCATTTATAGCCACAAAACAAGGTCCTGCTCCTCCAGATTCTGAAATACTAATTTGTTTTAAATGATTTTTTTCTATTTTATAAGATTTTACAAAACCTTTGCCTTTTTCAGCAGTTTCTGCAACTGCAAAAAGTGCTTTATTGTCTTTAGATTTTGTTAAAAAACTTGGATTCTTAGTTTCTGCAACCAATTCAATTTTAGATAAAAAACCTTTATCATCAATACTAGTTTTGTAAATCCCTTTACTTTCACCATCTGTATACGTACCAATATAAAATTCTGTAGGGTTTTGCTTTTTCATTTCTGATGATTTACAACCAATTATCAAACTTAATATTAATACTATTAAAAGTTTTTTCATAACTATCTTACTTTAAAAACTGGTAAACGTAAATGTGCTTTTTCGTAATGAGGAGATTTTTTATAAATGAAATTCAATTGCATTCTTGGGTTCTTTGCAAAAGCTTCATCATTTTGTAATTTTTCTTCAAATTCTTTTTTTAATGATGGATTATCAACTAATAAATGTGCTGCAACATCTTCGAAAACATAGGCAGAATATCCTTCTTTTTGTTGTAAAATGGTATCGAAAAAGTTCCAGTTAAAAAAGGAATCAGTAGCTTCTGCTTCTAAGGTTTCTAACAAATAACGAACTCCATTTTGATTGGTATCAATATAAATATCACCTTTTAAAAATTTAATATTTTCTTTAGACGTAGCAATTGTAGTATTATAATGCAGATAATGCCCTTCGTAAGGCGAGGTTCTACTTTTATAATCTTTAATATGATTTACCTCAACTTCTAAAATAGTATCACTTTTAAAACGTGTAAACTCAATTTTATTATTCTTTAATCGCTCCACAACTTTATGCCAACCTTGAGGCAAAATATACGCTTCAGGGATTTCGATTTCTTTGGTTACTTTAAACTCATCAAAATATTTTGTTTCTTTTACAAATGGTTTTGTTTTATCGTAAAATAACCTTTTTCCATTGGTAACTTTACTCTCAATAATTTCACCTTCGTAACCTTTAAAATCTAGCGTTCTAAACTTTTCTCTATCCACTTTAAATTGAATAGGATATGTTTTTTTTGCTAATATTTCTGAGGTTGCTTTGGCACGCAAATCTTTAATTTTTTCTGAGTTATTTTCAGTAAAATCAAAAGCAGAAAGCATTAACTCATAGGTTTGTTCTACTCTAATTTTATACGGTTTTAACATATGCGTTTCTACCATTAAACCTAAAGTGTTAAACAAAGTTGTGTAACCTGTAGAATATCTTGGTGAATCGAAAAATTGCGAAAAACCGGTTTCTGGAGTTGTACCCCAAACATTTACATAAGGTGTAATATTAATGTCTTTATTAACAAGAGAAGTTTCTAATTCAGGTCGCATTTTATTTTGTAAAAAGTCTCCTAAACTGCCACCCAATTTATTATGTTGTGTAAATAAATGTGTAATTGCATATTGGTAATCTGCACCATTACTTACGTGATTATCTATAAAAACATCAGGGTTTACAGTATGAAAAATCTCTGCAAAAGCTGCTGCATTTTTTGTGTCTTGTTTTACAAAATCTCTATTTAAATCGTAATTCCTAGCATTTCCTCTAAAACCATATTCAACTGGTCCATTTTGATTGGCTCTTGTGTGCGAATTTCTATTTAAAGCACCACCAACATTATACACAGGAATTACACAAATAATTGAATTTTGGTATTTTTTCTGCAAAGAATCATTTTGTACAACGTCTCTCAGCAATAGCATTGAAGCATCAATTCCATCAGATTCTCCTGGATGAATTCCATTATTAATAAGAATTCTATTTTTGGGTGAGTTTTTAATTTCATCAACATTATAAACACCTTCTTTATTATAAACCACCAAATGCAAAGGCTTTCCTGAATCTGTTTGCCCAAATGAAAACAATGAAATTTCATCATAAACTTCAGACAAATCTGTATAATAAGAAATTACGTCATTATATTCTGGAGTTTCAGTTCCTTTTGAGGTTTCGAAAAGTGTGGTAAAATCTTTATTTTCTTCGGATGGATTATCACAAGAAAAAATTAAAACTGATATTAGAAGTACAATTATTTTTTTCATTTGTTTTGCTCTTTTTTCAAATTTCTTCATAATTTAGAAATGATATTTTGTATTTTATTTTACTCTAACAGCCTCAGGTACTAAACCTGTATAATCTCCATCATTCCTAATCACATCTCTTACTATTGATGAAGAAATGTAACTTTTACCAGATGATGTTAATAAGAAAACAGTTTCAATTTCTGATAATTTTCTGTTGGTGTGTGCAATGGCTTTTTCAAACTCAAAATCAGCAGGGTTTCTTAAGCCTCTTAAAATAAAATTTGCGTTTATTTCTCTACAAAAGTTAACAGTTAAACCTTTGTAGGTTACAACCTTTATTTTTGGCTCGTGTTTAAAAGTTTCTTCGATAAACTTTTTACGTTCTTCTAAAGTAAACATGTATTTTTTATCTGCATTAATACCAATGGCAATAACTAACTCATCAAAAACGGTTACACCTCTTTCAATAATATCAACGTGACCCAATGTTAGCGGATCAAATGATCCTGGAAAAATTGCTTTTTTCATCTTAGTTTTTTTGATTGCCACGAATTCACGAATTATTTTTATCAGTGAATTTGTGACAGAAATTATCTTAATTTCATTTCTATGGAATTGTCAAACAATTCTTTTAAAGAAATCCCTGCTTCTTTAGATTGTTGTGGTAAAATGCTTTCTTCTGTCATTCCTGGTACTGTGTTCATTTCTAAAAAATGAGGTTCACCATCAACAAAAATGTATTCAGACCTAGAAAAACCACTCATATTTAACGCTTTATATACTTTTTTAGCAACTTCTTCTACCCTACTTTTTTCTTCGGATGAAATTCTGGCTGGCGTTATTTCTTGAGATTTGCCTTCATACTTGGCTTCATAATCAAAGAAATCATTTTCAGAAACTATTTCTGTGATTGGTAATACTTTAATTTCATTTTTATATTCTATAACTCCAACAGAAACTTCTGTTCCGTTTAAAAAGGATTCAATTAAAATAGCATCATCTTCTTTGTAGGCAACTTCAATTCCTTCTAAAATTTCTGCAGCAGTATAAGCTTTAGAAATTCCGTAACTAGAGCCAGCATTATTTGGTTTTATAAAACAAGGCAAACCAACTTTTGCAATAATTGCATCAGTATTTATAACATCACCTTTATTTAAATATACAGAAATTGCAGTTTTAATTCCGTATTCTTTAACCACACTTAAACAATCTCTTTTATTAAAAGTTAATGCCATTTGATAAAAAGGAGCTGAAGTATGAGGTATATTTAACAACTCTAAATAACCTAAAAGCATTCCGTTTTCACCAGGACTTCCGTGAATTGCGTTAAAAACACAATCAAAAATTATTTTATTGGAATCTAAATTAAAAGAAAAGTCGTTTTTATTTATTTTATATTCTTTATCATTATCATCTAAAGCAACCCATTTATCTCTTAAAATATGTACTCTAAAGGCATTGTATTTTTCTTTATCTAAATGTTTGTAAACCACATTTCCGCTCACTAAAGAAATGTTAACTTCGGATGAATATCCGCCCATTATTATGGCAATATTTTTTTTCATCAAATTCTATTAATTGAAACAAATTTATCAAAATATAAATAGAAACTGCAACGTTTAGTTTTTATATCTTTGTACATCTATCAAAAAACATTTATGAGTATTTTTAAGTTTCTGAAAAGCAAATCCTTTTTATTGCAAATTGTAATTGCAATTGTTGGTTTTTTTATATTATTTTTTGTCTTAAAATTTTGGTTGAACATCACCACAAACCACGACCAAAAAATACAAGTTCCTAATCTTCACAAAATTACTTTAGATGAAGCCGAACGAAAATTAAAAGAATTAAACTTAGATTTTAAAGTGATAGACAGCGCAAGCTACAACCCAACGTATCCTAAAAAATCTGTGATTGAACAAAGCCCAGAAGCTGGAGATTTTGTAAAAGAAAAACGTAAAATATATCTTACTTTAAATCCGTCGAAATACAGAGATATTACTATTCCTGATTTAAATGGACGCACCAAAAGACAAGCTGAATCTGAATTGACTGCAATTGGTTTTATTGTTGGTACAGATTATACTTATGTTAGAGACATTGGTTTAGATGTAGTTAGAGGTTTACGCCACAAAGGTAAAATCTTAAATGCAAATGATAAATTGCCTAAAAACTCTATAATTGAGTTGGTTTTGGGTGATGGTGAGAGGTAGTAATCAGTTAGCAGTTAGCAGTTAGCAGTTAGCAGTTAGCAGTTAGCAGTTAGCAGTTAGCAGTTAGCAAAAATAAAATTCATTAAACTTTACAACTTTGTTTCTTAGAAACTTAGTAATTAGAAAATATGCAAGAAAATAATTCTCAAGACATAGAAAATGATGATTTGTACGAACATCATAGATTTATAGCAACTGCTGGTCAAGAGCCTTTAAGAGTTGATAAATTTTTAATGAATTTCATTGAAAACGCAACCCGAAATAAAGTACAACAAGCTGCAAAAGCAGGTAATGTTTTGGTGAATGATGTTGTTGTAAAATCGAATCATAAAGTAAAACCTTTTGATGTAGTTAGAGTGGTTTTGTCTTATCCACCAGCAGAAAACTTATTGGTTGCAGAAGATATTCCTTTAGATATTGTTTACGAAGATGATACTGTTATTGTTGTAAATAAACCTGCAGGAATGGTTGTACATCCAGGTCATGGAAATTATTCTGGTACTTTAGTAAATGGTTTAATTCATCATATAGAAAATTTACCAACCAATTCTAATGAAAGACCAGGTTTAGTGCATAGAATTGATAAAGACACAAGTGGTTTATTAGTTGTTGCCAAAACCGAATTTGCTATGGCACATTTATCCAAACAATTTTTTGATAGAACTACAGAACGTTTATACTATGCTTTAGTTTGGGGAAATATCGAAGATGATGAAGGTAGAATTGAAGGTAATATTGGGCGTAGTTTAAAAAACCGTTTGCAGATGGCTGTTTTTCCTGATGGTGATTTTGGAAAACACGCTGTTACACATTTTAAAGTTTTAGAGCGTTTAACATACGTTACTTTAGTGCAATGTAAATTAGAAACAGGTAGAACTCATCAAATTAGAGCACATTTTAAACATATTGGTCATACGCTTTTTAATGACGAAAGATATGGAGGAAATGACATTTTAAAAGGAACAACCTTTACAAAATACAAACAATTTGTAAATAACTGTTTTAAAGTTTTACCAAGACAAGCTTTACACGCAAAAACTTTAGGATTTACACATCCTATTACTGGCCAATTTATGCAGTTTAACTCAGAAGTGCCTAAAGATATTACTGACTGTTTAGAAAAATGGAGAACTTATTCTGAGAATTCAAAAGACGTAGAATTGTAATCAATTCTGATTTTCAAGTTCCATAATCGCTATAAAAAGTTGCATCAAAAAAAATGAAAATGAAAAAAATTTAAACTTCTTTGCTTCTTATTACTTTGTCAGAATTTTATGTTCTCTCAGACAGACAGTACCAATGTTTCTTTTGTTGCTTATTGGTCTTTAGGCGATTTGTATGAATATAAAGTATCTAAAATTCAACAACAAACCAAAGAAGGCAAATTAGTAAAAGACAGAAAAAGTGAATACACTGCGCTTTTTGAAGTCATAGATTCTACAGCAACTTCTTACACGATTAGCTGGAAATATGAAAATGATTTAGGTAACAATTACAACATACCTCAAGAACTTTTAGAAAAATTTGAAAAATATAAATTTACTGAAGTAAAATACAAAACTTCTGAAACTGGTGAGTTTCTAGAAATTCTGAATTGGAAAGAAATAAGCAATGTTATGAGCAGTATGATTGATGAAATTGTAAATGTTCTTGGCAAGGATAATGAAGATATAAAAAATAAGCTTGCAACATCGATGCAAGCTTTTAAAAATTTGTATTCTACCCAACAAGGTGTAGAACAATTGGTTATTAAAGAATTACAATATTTTCATTTTCCTATGGGATATGAATTTAATACAAATGAAACACTAATCTACAAAGATCAATTACCAAATATGTTTGGTGGCAATCCTATAAAAGCAGATGGAAAAGTATATTTTGAATCTGTTGAAGCCGATGATGATTTTTGTGTTTTTAAACAAGAACTAGATTTAGACCCAAAAGACTCTTTAGAATTGCTTAAATCAGTTTTAAAAAAATTAGGTATTACTGATGATAAATTTGAAGAAGCATTAAAAACATCAAAATTCGAAATAAAAGACAGAAATACTTACGAATATTATTACTATCCAGGTTTACCTCATAGAATAGAAACCGAAAGAATATCGTTAATAGATATTAATAATGAAAAAGGTTCTAGAGTTGATAAAACCATTATTGAACTACAATATCAAGAAGAATAAAACAAAAAAACCTCAAGCTTGTACTTGAGGTTTTTTTATTTTTTAGCTTTTTTTATTTATCAATAGAGCCTAAAACTCTTTTCATAAATGTATTTAATGCTTCTTTTTTGGGTGTGCCTTTCTTAATCATTTTATCTACTTCTACTGCACCATACAAATTAGAAATTAATTCGCCAATAACATCTAATTCTTCATCTTTTAAAGAAGGAACTTCTGTTAAAGCTTCTAAAGTTTCTATGGTTTCTAAAACATAATCTTGATCGTTTTCTTCGATAAAATTAGTTAAGTGTTTTATAACTGGTAGTTTCATAATTAAACAACTTCGTTTACTAAATCTTTTAACACATCAAATTTATTAGTCTGTGTTTGATTTACAAATTTACCATCTACAAAAGTAGCAAAGGTTGGTAAGTTGCTTACATCAGCTAATTTTCTACTTTCAGGAAAATTTTCAGCATCTGCTAATACAAATGCTACATTTTCATTTTCAGAAGATAATTTTTTAAATTTTGGTTTCATAATTCTACAGTTTCCACACCAAGTTGCTGAATATTGTACAATTACTTTTTGATTTTCAGAAATGATTTCTGATAAATTGTCTTGACTTAATTCTTGTAACATTTTAATTGTTTTTATGTAATTATAAACAGCTTAAAGCAATCTTATAATATAATAATTACTAAAAGCTGTTTATAAAGACGTTAATCTATTTAGTGAGAAGCTAAATATTCTGCAGTTCCTTTAGCATTTGGAGACATTGCATCTTTACCTTCTTCCCAGTTTGCAGGACAAACTTCACCTTTTTCTTGAACGTGGGTTAACGCATCAACTAAACGTAAATATTCACCAACATTTCTACCTAAAGGCATGTTGTTAATACTTTCATGTTGTACAATACCTTCTTCATCAATAATATATGTAGCTCTATAAGTTACATTATCTCCTTCTACTTGTACAGTTTGTGTAGCTTCATCAAAAGTTTCATTAGTAATGTCTAAAATTCCTAAAATTGATGATAAGTTTCTGTTAGAATCTGATAATAAAGGGTAAGTAACACCTTCAATTCCTCCATTATCTTTAGATGTACTTAACCACGCAAAATGTACTTCTGGAGTATCACAAGAAGCACCAATAACAATTGTATTTCTTTTCTCGAACTCACCTAAAGCTGCTTGAAAAGCGTGTAATTCTGTAGGACATACAAATGTAAAATCTTTAGGATACCAAAACAAAACAACTTTTTTATTCTTGTTTACTGCTTCTTCTAAAACATTAATTTTAAATGTATCACCCATTTCATTCATTGCGTCTACATTTAAATCTGGAAATTTTTTACCAACTGCTGTTGCCATTTTTATTTAATTTTTATTATATTAATTATCTATTCTTATTTCTTGTACAAAGATACTAATACAAGCAAACCTTTTAAAAAATAATAATGGTATGTTCTTATATTTTAATCAATTTTATTTATACAAATTTAATATTAAGATAAATTAACTTTATTAAAAATTCATTATTTTTATTAACAGTTGAAAACCAATGTAAATAGATTTTTTCTATTTTAAAATATAAATTATAGATAAAAATTATTCAAAGATTTCTCGTAGGTTTGCCTCGTATTTAAAATTGAAATTAACTTTAAAACAACATATAATGGAAAATTTAAATGGTTCTGGTGATATTAGCAAATGTCCTTTTCATGGAGGAAACACATCAAACGAAAACAATAACAAGCTTTGGTGGCCAAATGCATTAAATCTAGATATTTTACATCAACACGACACTAAAGTAAATCCTTTAGGCGAAGAATTTAACTATCATGAAGAGTTAAAAAAACTTGATGTTGCTGCTTTAAAAGAAGATGTAAAAAATTTAATGACAGATAGCCAAGATTGGTGGCCTGCAGATTGGGGGCACTATGGTGGTTTAATGATAAGATTAGCTTGGCATTCTGCTGGTTCTTACAGACTTTCTGATGGACGTGGTGGTGGTGGAACAGGTAATATTCGTTTTGCTCCTTTAAATTCTTGGCCAGATAATGCAAGCTTAGACAAAGCTAGACGTTTACTTTGGCCTATCAAGAAAAAATACGGTAACAAATTAAGTTGGGCAGATTTAATTATTTTATCAGGTACCATTGCATACGAATCTATGGGGTTAAAAACTTTCGGTTTTTCTTTTGGTAGAACTGATATTTGGCATCCAGAAAAAGATACCTATTGGGGTGCAGAAAAAGAATGGTTAGCTCCAAGTAATGAACGTTATGGAGATCTTGAGGATGCAACCTCTATGGAAAACCCATTAGCTGCTGTACAAATGGGATTAATTTATGTAAACCCAGAAGGTGTTAATGGTAAATCAGATCCTGCAAAAACAGCTTTACATGTTAGAGAAACTTTTGCAAGAATGGCTATGAACGATGAAGAAACTGCGGCATTAACTGCTGGTGGACATACTGTAGGTAAAGCACATGGAAATGGAGACGCGAGCAATTTGGGACCAGAACCAGAAGCTGGACCTTTAGAAAACCAAGGTTTTGGTTGGGCAAATTCTACAAGAACAGGAGTTGGAAGAGATGCTTTTACAAGCGGAATTGAAGGTGCCTGGACAACAGAACCTACAAAATGGGATAATGGTTATTTCGATTTATTATTTGGTTACGAGTGGGAACTTGTTAAAAGTCCTGCTGGCGCAACTCAATGGGCACCAATTAACATAAAAGAAGAAGACAAACCTGTAGATGTAGAAGATCCATCAATAAGATTAAACCCAATGATGACAGATGCTGATATGGCAATGAAAGTTGACCCAATTTATCGTGAAATCTGTGAGAGATTTAGTAAAGATCACGATTATTTTACAGAAACTTTTGCACGTGCTTGGTTTAAATTAACTCATAGAGATATGGGGCCAAAAGCTAGATATTTTGGACCAGACACACCTACTGAAGATTTAATTTGGCAAGATCCAATTCCTGCTGGAAATACTGATTATGATGTTAATTTAGTAAAAGAAAAAATTTCAAGTACAGATTTAAGTATTTCTGAATTAGTAAGTACTGCTTGGGATAGCGCAAGAACTTACAGAGGTTCTGATATGCGTGGAGGCGCAAATGGAGCTCGTATTCGTTTAGCACCACAAAAAGATTGGGCAGGTAATGAACCAGAAAAATTACAAAAAGTATTATCAATTTTAGAACCCATCGCGGCTGAATTTAATATCAGCATTGCAGATACAATTGTTTTAGCGGGTAATGTAGGTATAGAAAAAGCTGCACAAAATGCTGGCTTTGATATTACTGTTCCTTTTTCTGCAGGACGTGGAGATGCTACAGATGAAATGACAGAAGTAGATTCTTTTAATGTTCTTGAGCCTGTTGCTGATGGATTTAGAAACTGGTTAAAACAAGATTACATCGTTAGCCCAGAAGAAATGATGTTAGACAGAGCGCAACTATTAGGCTTAACTGCTGTAGAAATGATGGTTTTAATTGGTGGTATGCGTGTAATTGGAACAAATTACGGAGGAACAACATATGGAGTTTTTACTGATAATATTGGCGCTTTAACCAATGATTTCTTTGTAAACTTAACAGATATGGGTAATACTTGGCATCATGTTGCTGGTACTATGTATGAAATTAGAGATCGAAAAACCAAAGATTTTAAATGGTCTGCAACTAGTGTAGATTTAGTTTTTGGATCTAATTCTGTGTTACGCTCTTATGCAGAAGTCTATGCACAAGATGATAGCAAAGAAAAATTTGTGAACGATTTTGTAAAAACGTGGACAAAAGTGATGAATGCAGATCGTTTTGACATCAAATAAATAATAAATTACCTAAAGGATAAGCTCTCTAAAAAGAGTTTATCCTTTTTTAAAAAATAAAAATATGAATACTTTAAATGCATTTTTTGGAGCTATACAGAATGTAAATATCAATTTAATAGAAACACTTTTAAAAAGATTTCCTGCCTTGGCAAACACAAAAGATCAAAGAGGATTTAGTCCGTTAGTATTTGCTACCTATTTTGATAAAAAAGAAATTGCAGCAACTTTAATAAAACACAATGCCAATGTAAATCATAGAGATGCTAAAGGAAATACTGCTTTATTAGGTGTTGCTTTTAAAGGTAATGTAGAAATTGCTGAACTTTTATTGGATAATGGTGCTGAGATAAATGCTCAAAATAAATTAGGTTATTCTGCGCTTATTTATGCAACATTGTATAATCAGCCAAAAATGGTGGAATTTTTATTAAAGCAAAATGCAGATTCATCACTAAAAGATTTAGAAAACAAATCTGCATTAGAATATGCAAAAGAAAAGGATTTTAAAGAAATAATTACTTTGTTAGAAAATAAAGAAATTATTTACTCGCAAACAACTTAATATCGTTTGCAGAAACTTCCTTTTCTCCTAAAATAATTAAACGTTCTACAACGTTTCGTAATTCTCTAATATTACCTGTCCAATCGTATTTTTGTAATAATTGAATTGCATCCGCAGAAAAGGCTTTTTTAGGGGTACCTTGTTCACTAGATATTTTTTCAGTAAAAAAGTCTACTAATAACGGTATATCTTCTCTTCTATCATTTAAAGCAGGAACTTGAATTAAAATAACAGCTAACCTGTGGTATAAATCTTCACGAAATCTACCTTCTGTAATTTCTACTTTTAAGTTTTTGTTAGTTGCTGCAACCACTCTTACATTTACTTTTATGTCTTTGTCAGAACCCACTCTAGAGATTCTATTTTCTTGTAAAGCACGTAAAACTTTTGCTTGTGCAGACAGACTCATATCGCCAATTTCATCTAAAAAAATGGTTCCTCCATTTGCTGCTTCAAATTTACCTGCTCTATCTTTATTTGCTCCTGTAAAAGAACCTTTTACGTGACCAAACAACTCACTCTCAATTAATTCTGATGGAATTGCAGCACAATTCACCTCAATCATAGCAGCTTTAGAACGATCAGATTTTTCATGTAACCAATGTGCAACCAATTCTTTACCAGTTCCATTGGGTCCAGTAATTAAAACTCTTGCATCTGTTGCCGCAACTTTTTCAATAATGTTTTTTATGTGAGATATTTTATCGCTCTCACCAATCATTTGGTAATTTTTACTTACTTTTTTCTTAAGTCTTTTGTTTTCTACAACTAAAACTTTTCTGTCTAAAGCATTTCTAACCGTATTTAAAAGTCGGTTTAAATCTGGTGGTTTAGAAATATAATCAAAAGCACCTAAACGCATTGTGTTTACAGCTGTATCTAAGTCTCCGTGACCAGAAATCATAACAATTGGCACTTCTGGTTTTATCTTTTTTGCTTTTTCTAAAACCTCAACACCATCCATTTTTGGCATTTTAATATCGCATAAAACTAGATCATAATCATTATTTTTTATCATTTCTATGCCTAACAAACCATCTTCTGCTTGCTCTACATTGTATGCATCGTTTTCTTCGGATATTATTTTTGATAAAACTCTTCTAATTGCCGCTTCATCTTCTATGATTAATATTTTTGCCATCTATATCTTAAATTTTATTCCTGTTCTTAAATATTGAGCATTCACATTATCTAATGTAAATACATTTTCTCTATCCTTATCTCTTAAAACGTTATTCATTCTTAACGTATAACCATAATATGCGTATAAGACCAAATGTTTACTTAGTAAATACTCATAACCCAAACCAGCAACTACAACAGATAAAGATATGTGATCAACTTCTTGATCGAAAACTATTGCTGATTTTTGTAAATTAGCAAAATAACCATCTATACCAACAAATGCTTGTAAAGCATTTTTTTCATTTAAACTGTATTTTATATTCGATTTTGGTACACCTGCATTAAAAGACCAAGATTCATTTACTTGCCTAAAGTAACTTACAAAAGGTAAAGGAAAAGGTATACCTGTAGTTGTATTATAGGTTAATCCTAAAATTAATCGATAAGGTCTTTTTAAGTTGGTTGCTTCTGTTCTATCCTTTACAAAAAACATACCACCATTTAAAAACAAATCATCTTTAGTTATTTTTCCTGTTAAAGTTGATGCTAATCTTGGCGTTAATTTAAAACCTGCTCTCCAATTTTTATTCATCTTATAGGTGTATCCTAAATTAATATCTAGAATAGTTAAGGTTTCTAAAAGTGATTTATCAAAAGGATAATTATCATTTAGATTTAAAAAAATGTTATTATATTCTGCACCTACAAAAATGTACTTATCGTCTTTTAATTCTATAGGATAATTGAATAAAGCTCTAATTCTTGTATATTCATCATCCGATTTTTTCTTAGGGATAAATGAATATTCTATTCTTGCCAAATCTGTTAATTGAGCATTCAAAAAACCTATAGCACTGATGCACAACAGTAAGCTAACTCTTTTTATCACAATTTAATTATTTTTGGGTAAACAAATGCACATCTCTTTGTGGAAAAGGGATTGAAATGTTATTTTGTTTAAAAGCTTTATCAATTTCAAAGCGAATGTTACTTTGTGTAAAACGCACTTCAAAACTATTATTTAACGTAAAAACTATTTTAAAATTGAGTGAACTATCTGCAAAATCTGTAAATAAAACTACAGGTGCAGGATTTTTTAATACAGTTGGCTGATTTTTAGCAATATCTAACAAAATTCTTTTTACTTTTTCTACATCTGTACCATAAGCAACACCAACACTCACAGATTCTCTTGTTTCACTTCCATTTTCTGTCCAATTAAATAAAATATTAGTCAAATACAAGTGATTTGGTATTACCAAAACCTTATTATCTACTGTAACAGCTCTTGTTGTTCTTAAACGTATATCTAAAACCCTACCAACTTTACCTTCTAACTCAATAATATCACCTACATGTACAGATTGATCTACTAAAATAAATATACCAGAAATTATATCTTGAAACAAAGTTTGCAAAGCCAAACCAACACCAATTAACAATGCTGCTGATGCTGCAAAAACTGCGGTAACATCTACACCAGATGTATTCATTGTTACTAAGAAAATAATTAAAAACACAAACCACCTTACATAACCAAAAACAGTTACAAACTTTTGTTTGTCGTTTTGTGGCATTTTTCTAGTTATAAATCTTCTTATTAGTTGTAAAATATAAGAAGTAACAATTAAGGCGACAACAACAAAAATTAAACCTCTTACAGTAATCCCTATTTCTTGACTAAAAACAAATTTATAATCTAAAATAGAGGTTGTTTCTTCTACAATTGTGTCTTTAACTTTTTCAATAGTATCTTGCATTTTATCCTTTATATTTTAACCACTTGTATAAATCTTTATACGTAGGTTTTTTACCATACATTAAAATACCAACTCTATAAATTTTAGCTGCTAACCAAACCATAAACACGAATGTAACGATTAACAATATCATAGAAATTGCCAATTCTACCCATGATACTCCAAAAGGCACTCGCATTAACATAACAATTGGGCTCGTTAATGGAATATGAGAAAAAGCAACAGAAATTGGACCATGAGGATCGTTAATTACAGTGGCAAAACCAACATAAACACCTAAAATTAAAGGTAACATAATTGGCAGCATAAATTGTTGTGTATCTGTTTCATTATCTACAGCTGCACCAACAGCAGCAAATAACGAGCTATATAACATATAACCACCTAAAAAATAAAAGATAAATAAAATAAACATTTTTAAAATTGGCAATCTTAAAATCTCTTGAATTACCAATTGCATTTTATCTCCTCCAGCAGCATTTTGTGCAGCTTCTAATTGATCTGCAGGAATTCTAGCTGTTTGCATTTCTACCATATCTACTCCAAAAATAGAAGAAGCAACTGTTGTTATGATAAACAATAAAATTCCCCAGATAAAAAACTGTAATAAACCTGCAGAAGCATTACCAATAATTTTACCCAACATTAACTGAAAAGGTTTTACTGATGATACTATAACTTCTATAATTCTACTTGTTTTTTCTTCGATTACACTTCGCATTACAGAAGTACCGTAAATCATAACAAACATCATTAAAAAATAACCTGCTATTGCTCCTACTCCTATTTTTAATCCATTTATTAATTTTGATGATTCTTCACCAGAAAAATTATACATTTTAATATCAGACTGAATTCTAGATGCATTTATTTTTGCAATATCAATTCCGAAATTATTGAGTTTTTCGTTTCTGATTTTAGATTCTATTTTACTTTCTAAAGCACCCATTACAGACATACCTGGCGAATCTTTTGAGTAAAATTCAATAGATTTTGCCAAAAGTTCTAAACTATCTTGTTTAGGTATAATTAAAGCTCCATAATGATTACCTTCTTCTACTTTCTTTTTTGTTTCTTCTACCCCTAAAGCTGTAAAATCTTGATAATGTATGGTTTTTGTATCTTTAAAATCATCCTTAGAAAACAATCCTGATTGATCTACATAAACGATTTCTTTTACTTTTTCGTCATTTTTTTTCATTAAAAAATACACCAAAGCACCCATACCTACCATAATTAGCGGACTTAAAAAAGTCATCACTATAAACGATTTATTACGTGCTTTTGCAATAAATTCTCTCTTTATAATTAGTGTTAATTTGCTCATTTTCTTAACTGTTTTTATTTATTGCCTGAATAAAAATATCGTTTGCACTTGGTATTAATTCTACAAAATGTTGTACTTCTCCTCTACTTGTTAAAAATGATAACAATTCGTTTGCCGAATTTGTTTCACCTAATTTCACATTCATTGTCAACTCTTTTCCAAGCAACTTAAAATCCGCAGGAAAAACTTCGAAACTCTCTTTTAATTGCATTTCTACTTCTTTAGGATTTGCCGTATTTAAACCTACCTGAAAAGTATTTGTTCTAAATTCACGTTTAATATCAGACAACTTACCATCTAATATTTTGTTTGATTTATTGATTAATGCAATCTCATCACACATTTCTTCTACAGATTCCATTCTGTGTGTAGAAAAAATAATGGTTGCTCCTTCATCTCTTAATTGTAAGATTTCTTTGGCAATCAATTGAGCATTTATAGGATCGAATCCAGAGAAAGGTTCGTCAAAAATCAACAATTTAGGATTATGCATTACAGTTACTATGAATTGTACTTTTTGCGCCATTCCTTTTGATAGTTCTTCAATTTTCTTTCCCCACCAAGCAGAAATATCAAACTTATCGAACCAATATTTTAATCTTTTTTTAGCTTCGGTTTTAGATAATCCTTTTAATTGTGCCAAATACAAAGCTTGTTCACCAACTTTCATCGATTTATATAAACCACGTTCTTCTGGTAAATAGCCAATATCTGCAGTATGTTTTGGTGATAAAGGCTCACCATCTAATAAAATAGAGCCAGAATCTGCCATTGTAATTTGGTTAATAATTCTAATTAAAGAAGTTTTTCCTGCTCCATTTGGTCCAAGTAAACCATAAACACTGCCTTTTGGTATATGGATAGAAACATCATTTAATGCTCTAAAATCTCCATAATTTTTTACAACATTATTTATTTCTAGTAAGTTATTCATAGATTAGAGTCGATTTTTTTTTAAGTTGATTAATCACAAATTTAGGTATTTTTTACAGCTATTAGTATCTAAACAAGAGATTTGTTACAGATAAATAAATTGTTAAATTTTATTATGCACGCATAACTTTTTCAAAATTTACTATGCACGCATAATAAAATTTTAATATATTTGTCAAAATGGATAAGAACAAGTCAATAGATCATCAATTAAGAGCAACTTGGCAAGCAGTTGCAAAATTATACAATGAGCAAGCTACAAAGTACGATAGCACAATGTCTTCTGCTTTTGTTTTGCTAACCATTGATAAAGTAAACGGAACACCTTCAACTGCTTTAGGCCCATTAATGGGTATGGAACCTACAAGTCTTTCTAGAATTTTAAAATCTATGGAAGAAAAAGGTGCCATTTATAGAGAAAAAAACCCAGATGATGGCAGAAGCGTTATTATAAAATTAACAGATTATGGATTAGAAAGGCGTAAATTTTCTAAAAACCACGTCTATCAATTTAATAATATAGTAAGAGAACACGTTAATGAAGATGATTTAGAATCTTTTTTTAAAGTGATGAAAACCATTAATATATTAATTGCCGAAAAAAAAATATTTGAATCTACAAATCAAGATAAATAGTTAACTAATTACAAAGATAATGACAAGAAGAATTAAAAAAGTAGCAATTATTGGATCTGGAATTATGGGTTCTGGTATTGCCTGTCACTTTGCTAATATTGGCGTAGAAGTTCTTTTATTGGATATTGTTCCAAGAGAATTAAACGACAAAGAAAAAGCAAAAGGACTAACATTAGAAGATAAAGTAGTTCGTAATCGTTTAGTAAATGATGCTTTAGCCACTTCTTTAAAATCGAAACCATCACCAATTTACAGTCAAAAATTTGCTAGTAGAATTACAACTGGTAATTTAGATGATGATATTGCAAAAATAGCAGATGTAGATTGGATTATGGAAGTTGTTGTAGAACGACTAGACATTAAAAAAATAGTTTTCGAAAAAATAGAAAAATATAGAACTCCAGGCACAATTATCTCTTCTAATACTTCTGGGATTCCTATTCAATTCATGAACGAAGGCAGAAGTGAAGATTTCCAAAAACATTTTGCGGTAACTCACTTTTTTAATCCACCTAGATATTTAAAACTTTTTGAAGTGGTTCCTGGACCAAATTGTAAACAAGAAGTTACAGATTTCTTAATGATGTATGGTGACAAATTTTTAGGAAAAACCTCTGTGTTAGCCAAAGATACTCCTGCATTTATTGGAAACAGAATTGGTATTTTCGGAATCCAATCTTTATTTCATCAAGTAAAAGAATTAGGATTAACGGTCGAGGAAGTTGATAAATTAACAGGCCCAGTAATTGGTCGTCCTAAATCTGCCACTTTTAGAACGGTTGATGTTGTTGGTCTAGATACATTGGTACATGTTGCGAATGGAATTTATGAAAATTGTCCTAATGATGAAGCGCATGAGTTATTTAAACTTCCAGACTTTATCAGTACAATGATGGAAAACAAATGGTTAGGAAGCAAAACTGGACAAGGATTTTACAAAAAAGTGAAAAATGCAGATGGCAAAAGCGAAATTTTAACTTTAGATTTAGATACATTACAATATCGTTCTAAAAAACGTGCCAAATTTGCAACTTTAGAACTTACGAAAACGATTGATAAGCCAATTGACCGCTTTAAGGTTTTAGTTGGTGGTAAAGATAAAGCTGGTGAATTTTATAGAAAAAACTTTGCAGCAATGTTTGCTTACGTTCAGAATAGAATTCCAGAAATTTCTGATGAGCTTTATAAAATAGACGATGCTATGAAAGCTGGTTTTGGTTGGGAAAATGGCCCTTTCGAAATTTGGGATGCAGTTGGTGTAGAAAAAGGAATCGAATTAATGAAAACTGAAGGACAAGAGCCTGCAACTTGGGTAACAGAAATGTTAGCTGCTGGTTCAACCTCTTTTTATTCTGTAAAAGAAGGTGCTACTTATTTTTATGATATTCCTTCTAAATCTCAAACTAAAAAACCAGGTCAAGATTCATTTATTATTTTAGATAATATTAGAAAATCTAACGAAGTTTGGAAAAACTCTGGTGCTGTAATTGAAGATTTAGGAGACGGAATTTTAAACTTAGAGTTCCAATCGAAAATGAATACCATTGGTGGTGATGTTTTAGCTGCAATTAATAAAGCAATTGATTTAGCCGAAAAAAATTACCAAGGATTAATTATTGGTAATCAAGCTGCAAACTTTTCTGTTGGTGCTAATATTGGTATGATTTTTATGATGGCTGTAGAGCAAGAATATGATGAATTAAATTATGCCATTAAATATTTTCAAGACACAATGATGCGTATGCGTTATTCAGCAATACCAACTATTTCTGCTCCTCATGGAATGGCTTTAGGTGGTGGTTGTGAAATTTCTTTACATGCAGATAAAGTAGTTGCAGCTGCAGAAACTTATATTGGTTTAGTAGAATTTGGAGTTGGTGTAATTCCTGGTGGAGGTGGTTCTAAGGAAATGGCTTTAAGAGCATCAGATTTGTTTCATAAAGGTGATGTACAATTAAACGTTTTACAAGAGCATTTCTTAACTATTGGTATGGCTAAAGTAGCAACTTCTGCTTACGAAGCTTTCGATTTAGGCTTATTACAAAAAGGTAAAGATGTAGTTGTTGTTAATAAAGATAGACAAATTGCACAGGCTAAAAAACACGCCTTATTAATGGCAGATGCAGGTTATACACAACCCGTAAAACGTAATGATGTTTTAGTGTTAGGTAAACAAGCTTTAGGTATGTTTTTAGTAGGTACAGATTCTATGGAAGCTAGTAATTACATTTCTGCTCACGATCAGAAAATTGCTAACAAATTAGCTTATGTTATGGCTGGTGGAGATTTATCTGAACCAACCAAAGTATCTGAACAATACTTATTAGATATTGAGCGCGAAGCTTTTTTAAGTTTATGTACCGAACGTAAAACTTTAGAAAGAATTCAGCACATGTTAAAAACAGGTAAACCTTTACGTAACTAAAGTTACTCTAGCTATTTGCCTTTAGCTTTTAGCTATTCGCAAATAAATATTAACCTACAGCTAAAAGCCAAAAGCAATTAGCAAAAAGCTAAAAATAAAATGAAAACAGCATATATAGTAAAAGCATATAGAACAGCAGTTGGTAAAGCACCAAAAGGACTGTTCAGATTTAAAAGAGCTGATGAATTAGCCGCAGAAACCATTCAATATATGATGAATGAACTGCCTAATTTTGATAAAAAAAGAATTGATGATGTAATTGTTGGTAACGCGATGCCAGAAGGTGCTCAAGGATTAAATATGGCACGTTTAATCTCTTTAATGGGATTAGATATTGTTGATGTTCCAGGAGTTACTGTAAACCGTTTTTGCTCATCAGGATTAGAAACTATTGGTATGGCAGTTGCTAAAATTCAATCTGGAATGGCAGATTGTATTATTGCAGGTGGAGCAGAAAGTATGAGTTCTGTACCCATGACAGGTTTTAAACCAGAACTAAATTACGATACAGTTGCTGCTGGTCATGAAGAATATTATTGGGGAATGGGTAATACAGCAGAAGCAGTTGCAAACGAATTTAATGTTTCTCGAAAAGACCAAGATGAGTTTGCTTTAAACTCCCATATAAAAGCATTAAGAGCTTTAGAAGAAAATAGATTCCAAGACCAAATTGTACCTATAGAAGTCGAACAAACTTTTATTGATGCAAAAGGTAAAAAAGCTACTAAAAAATATACAGTTAATAAGGATGAAGGCCCAAGAAAAGGATCAAACATAGAAGGCTTAGCAAGGTTACGCCCTGTTTTTGCTGCTGGAGGAAGTGTAACTGCTGGTAACTCATCTCAAATGAGTGATGGTGCTGCTTTTGCTTTGGTGATGAGTGAAGAAATGGTAAAAGAATTAAATCTAGAACCAATAGCAAGAATGGTAAGTTATGCTGCTGCTGGTGTACCTCCAAGAATTATGGGAATAGGTCCAGTAGCTGCAATACCAAAAGCATTAAAACAAGCTGGCTTAAATCAAAGTGATATTGGTTTAATTGAGTTAAATGAGGCATTTGCTTCTCAATCTTTAGCTGTAATACGTGAGTTAGGATTAAATCCTGATATCATCAATGTAAATGGTGGAGCAATAGCATTAGGGCATCCATTAGGTTGTACAGGTGCTAAATTATCTGTGCAATTATTTGATGAAATGCGCAAAAGAGAAATGAATAATAAATACGGAATGGTTACCATGTGTGTAGGAACAGGACAAGGTGCTGCTGGTATTTTTGAATTTTTAAACTAATCCGTAAAAAACAACATTAAAATGGAAACTACAAACAAAGACATATTAAGAGGAGGACAATTCTTAGTTAAAGAAACAAAATCTGAAGACGTATTTACTCCAGAAGATTTTTCTGAAGAGCAAATTATGATGAAAGAAGCTGTAAAAGAATTTACAGATAGAGAAATCGTAGCAAATAGAGATCGTTTTGAAGCCAAAGATTATGCGTTAACAGAAGAAGTAATGAAAAAAGCTGGTGAACTTGGCTTTTTAGGTGTTGCTGTACCAGAAGAATATGGAGGTATGGGTATGGGTTTTGTATCTACAATGATTACTTGCGAATATATATCTAGTGGAAATGGTTCTTTAAGTACCGCTTTTGGTGCACATACAGGAATTGGAACAATGCCAATTACTTTATATGGAACAGAAGAGCAAAAACAAAAATATGTACCAAAATTAGCTACTGGTGAATGGATGGGCGCTTACTGCTTAACAGAACCTGGTGCTGGCTCTGATGCAAATTCTGGTAAAACTACTGCTGAATTATCAGAAGACGGTAAATCATACAAAATTAACGGTCAAAAAATGTGGATTTCTAACGCAGGTTTTTGTAATGTAATGATCGTTTTTGCTCGTATAGAAGATGATAAAAATATTACTGGATTTATTGTAGAATATGATGCTGCAAATGCAAACGGAATTACTCTAGGAGAAGAAGAGCATAAATTAGGTATTCGTGCTTCATCAACCAGACAAGTATTTTTTAATGATACGATTGTACCTGCAGAAAATATGCTTTCTGTAAGAGGTGGTGGATTTAAAATTGCAGTAAATGCATTAAATGTTGGGCGTATTAAATTAGCTGCAGCTTGTATCGATTCTCAAAGAAGAGTGCTAACTACTGCTTTACAATATGCAACAGAACGTAAACAATTTAAAACACCTATTGCAGAATTTGGTGCTATAAAAGCAAAATTAGCAGAAATGGCTACAAATTGTTATGCTGGTGAATCTGCAAGTTATAGAGCTGCAAAAAATATTGAAGACAGAATTGCAATGAGGATGTCTTCTGGTAACACACATCAAGAAGCGGAATTAAAAGGTGTTGAAGAATATGCAATTGAATGTTCTATCTTAAAAGTTACCGTTTCTGAAGATGTACAAGCTTGTGCAGATGAAGGTATCCAAATTTTTGGAGGTATGGGCTTTTCTGAAGAAACACCAATGGAGGCTGCTTGGAGAGATGCAAGAATTGCACGTATTTACGAAGGTACAAACGAAATTAACAGAATGCTTTCTGTAGGTATGTTAATTAAAAAAGCAATGAAAGGTCATGTAGATTTATTAGGCCCTGCAACTGCTGTTGGAGATGAGCTAATGGGAATTCCTTCTTTTGATACGCCAGATTATTCTGAATTATTTGCAGAAGAAAAAGAAATGATTGCTAAACTAAAAAAAGTCTTTTTAATGGTTGCAGGTTCAGCAATTCAGAAATTTGGCCCAGATTTAGAGCAACATCAACAATTATTAATGGCGGCTGCTAATATTTTGAATGAAGTATATATGGCAGAATCTACCCTATTACGTGCAGAGAAAAATGCAAAACGTTTTGGAGAAGAAGCACAAGAAGGACAAATTGCAATGGCTAAATTATACTTATACAACGCCGTTGAAATTATAACTAAAAATGGTAGAGAAGGTATTGTATCTTTTGCAGAAGGTGATGAACAGCGTATGCTTTTAATGGGCTTAAAACGCTTTACTAAATATGCAAACTACCCTAATGTTGTTGGTTTAAGAAATACAATTGCAGATAAATTAAAATCTGAAAACAAATATTGTTTTTAAAAAAATATTTTAAGACAAAAAAATGTTTTAAAATTTAGTTGTTTGTTTAAAAAGACCATTATAATTAATGGTCTTTTGTTATATTTGCCAATTATAGATTCCCTACATCAAACATAACTAAACCACTATATGAAAACAAAATTATTTTCATTTGTATTATTTTTGGTGCTTTTGGGGAGCTGTAAAGAACCAAAGGTAATTGAAATCAATACCGAAAAATTATTAGAATCTGTTAAAATCCTTTCTTCTGATGATATGCAAGGAAGATCTTTTTCTGCACCCGGTAATTTAAAAGCAAGACAATATATCGTAGATCAGTTCACTGAAATTGGCTTACAGAAAATAGTAAACAACGATTACGTACAAGAATTTACACATACATTTAAAGGTAAAAGTAGACACGAGGTTTTTCCTATGGTTAAACCAAAACCTCTAGACGATTACTCTAATGTACCAGATACTACAGCTACAGGTGGTAATGTTATTGGTATGCTTAAAGGTCAAACCAATAAAACTTTTGTAATTACTGCTCATTTTGATCATTTAGGTGTAAGAAATGGTAAAATTTATAATGGCGCAGATGATAATGCTTCTGGTACCGCTGCTTTATTTACGATTGCAAAATACTTTAAAGATAAACCAACAAAGCATAATTTAATCTTTGCAGCAGTAGATGCAGAAGAAATTGGTTCTTTAGGAGCAGATTATTTTCTAAAAAGCTATAGAGACAAAGCAAATATCGATTTAAATATTAATATGGATATGATTGCTCATAGCGATTATGATCCTGAATTATTTGGATCTGGCTTATACCACTATCCAGATTTACGTGATCCTTTAGAAGATATTTATTCAGAAAAAATAACTTTATTGTTTGGTCATGATGATCCAGAAAATAAAGAACAAAGTGATTGGACTTATTCTTCAGATCATAGAGTATTTCACCGAGCAAAAATACCTTTCATCTATTTTGGGGTTCCAGATCATAAAGATTATCACAGAAGCACAGATACTTTTGGTACAATAAACCAAGATTTTTATATAGAAGCAGTTAAGATTATAATACAAGCCATTGAAAATCTTGATGAAAGTTTAAGTGAATAAATTTAATAAGAGGTTGCAATTTGTAACCTCTTTTTTTTTGATAAATTTTCTAACTACTAAAAATGAAATTATTTAAATTAATAGTAATCCTCATTTTATTAGTTTCTACTTCTTGCAAATCAGTTCAAGAATCATCAATTATGAAACAAATTCTAAAGATATTTTTAATTTCTCTTTTAAGTCTGTTCTTTTTTTATTGTTCGACACCTGAGGTAAAAAAAGAGAAACCAAAATCGAATACAATTAAAGTAGAAAAGTATCCTGATTTTAATACTTATTGGTATTCAGGAAAAGCAGAAATAACTTCGTATAAATTATCTCAAGTTCGTTATGGAGAAATTTATGAAGGTACTGCTGTAAACATCTTTGTTACAGAAGAGTTTTTACCTGAAAAACAAGTAAAAGCAAATCATCAAAATGAAAAAAATATTCCGATATTAAAACTAAATAGTACCAAAAAATTTACAACTGGTATTTACCCATATTCTTTAATGACAAGTACCTTCTCTCCTATTGATATCAACAAAAAAACTCTTAAAATTTCATTTTCTAGTCAAGAATGGTGTGGAAATACCTTTGCTCAATTAAATAATAAAACCGATTATCAAATTCATTTTTATTCTTATTTTGAAACCAATTCCGATCGAAAAATCACATTAAAAAAAGACATTTTAGAAAATGAACTTTGGAATCAATTGAGAATATCACCAGAAAATATACCTGTTGGTGAATTGCAAATTATTCCTTCTTTTGAGTATTTAAGTTTACATCATAAAAAATTTCAATCTTACAAAGCTGAGGCGAGTTTAGTGAAAAACGGAGATTTTTTAGTGTATACAATCAATTATCCATCATTAAAAAGAAAACTTTCTATACAATTAAAAAAAGATTTTCCTTTTACAATTGAATCTTGGAACGAAGAAATTAGCAGTCGTGGTAAAAGTTTAATAACTAAAGCTAAAAAAATTAAAACAATTCAATCTGCGTATTGGAGTAAAAATGGAGTTTCAGACTTAGAAGAACGAAAAGCATTAGGTTTATAAATTTATACAATTATGAAAATATCAGCATCTAAAATTTTTATACTATCTGGATTGATAAATATTGTAGCAGTATTAATTTTATCTCGTTTTTTTACCAATGTATATATACCTAAATATGATGCTACAGTAATGTCTAACTTTGGGTTACTAATGATTGTTCTTTGGGGATTTACCTATATTTCTGTGGCTAAAAGTTATAAAAAAGTAAAATGGATTGTTGCTGTATTTGCCATAGAAAAACTAATTTATGGAATTATTTGGGTGAATTGGCAATTACAAAACAATGTTTCTCCTATTTTTGAAGAGGATCTAATGGCTGGTATTTTCTTTTCGATTTATGGCATTAACGATATTCTCTTTTTTATTTTCTTTACAATCGTCTTTATAAAATTATTTAGAAATAAAGCAATTTAAAACAGCTAATCACTTTTTTATCAATACTTTTGCACGCAATTTGAAAACACAGTAATGAAACGTATAAAACAATATAAAAAACTCTTTAACGTAGAAGGAGCCATCGATCTTAAAGAATTAAAGAAAACTTATCGAGGTTTGGTTAAAGAATGGCATCCAGATAAATTTCAAGATGAAGATAAAAAAGCAGAAGCAGATATAAAAAGTACAGAGATTATAGATGGATATCACTTTTTAGTAAGTATTGCTCCTGAAACTAAAGAAGCAAACTTAGAGGCATATAAAAAAACAATAACAGAATTTCAGGTGGCAGATTGGCATCATAAAAGTATGTTATTAGAAGTAACTTTTACTGATGGAAATACTTATGAATATTTTGGTGTGAATAAAATTCTTTTCGGAAAATTTATAAATGCTAGATCTATGAACAATTTTGGTAAAAGAAATATTTTTAATTCTTTTACGTACAGAAAATCAATGAAAGCTTCAGTATCAGCTTAAAAAACTGATTTAATCAAATAAAAAAAAGAGATTACACAAAATGTAATCTCTTTTTTATGGCATCAATTTTCGATAAAATTATTTGGCTCTAATAATAACATCGCCATTAAAATTTTTGAATAATATTTCTGCTCCTCCTCCATTTATAGCGCCAATAATCCATTTTTCTACTTTTACATTATAGGCATTTCCTTTGCTTTTGTCTCCCTTTGTTATTTTAGCTTGAGATGGTTTTGCTTTTAAATCGAAATCTGTATAAATTTCTCCTCTATCAGATTTAACTTTAATATCAGCTTTAATTGTTTTAGGAAAAGTAATATCGATATCACCATTTAAACTGCTAAAAGCCATTGCAACATTTGGTGTAACTTTAATAAAATTAACTGTAATATCTTTATTTAATGCATCTGCACTAACAGAACCACTAATATCTTTAAGTGTAATTTTTCCGTTAATATTGCTTACATCCATAGTTCCGTTTACGTTTTCAACATAAATATCGCCTTTATTTATAGTAGAAATCTTTAAAGAAAAATTGGTTGGCACTTCAATTTCAAAATCTGTTGTTCCATTAGGTGTACTTTGCACACGAACTACATTGTCGTATTCTTCTGCATTAAATTCTAAAGAATTATTAGAAATTCTCTTTAAGCCACTTACATCATTTTTAGTTGTTTTTCTTCCACTATGATAACTTTTAGATTTTTCTCTTTTTATCCCTTTTATAATTACTTCTTTAGTATCTGAACCTTTTATGGTAATTGAACCATTTATAATATTCATTTTTAGCAATCCTTCTTTTGCAGAATTACTTAGAGGTATAGTTACTGTTTCTTGTGCAGTTAGTTTTATGGTTATAAAAAACACTAGACAAGTTGTTACTAATTTTATATTTTTAATTTTCATAATTATATTTTTTTAAGAATTGCATCTCCATTTAATTGATTAAAGTGTAAATGCACATCTCCACTTCCTATTTTAAAATGTTTGTTAGAATTTATTTTATATTTAGTTCCTTTATTTTTTCTTTCTGATGTTGTTTTTATAATGGGTAATGTTTTTTCAACATCAAAATTGGTATAAAAACCACCATTCATTGTTTTATAACTAATACTTGCATTTAAATCTTCTTTAAATTTTATATTAATATCACCATTTAACGAATTATAAAAACTTTCTTCTTTAGGATTATTCGCATAACTGATATTTATATCTTTATTTAAGGCGTTTACATCTGTTTTTCCAGAAACATTTGTCATATCTATAGCACCATTTATATTATGAACTATTAATAATTTTGCATGTACATTTTCTACAGAAATATTTCCATTATTTACTGCTCTTAAATCTATACTTGCATTTTTGGGCACTCTAATTTTAAAATCTAATTGATAATTATACATTCGTTTTTTTCGATGTTGGTAACTTCTTCTTGAGCCAAGATTATTTTCATTATATTGATAATTACCAGATTCTATATCGAATTTAGAATAAGGGGAATCTAAATAAACATAAACAGCAGTATTCTTTTTTGCAGATTTTATGCCAATTTCATTTTTGCCCAATTCTAAATCTTCTTTAGTATCTGCAGTTACAGTTTTTGTAACTTCAACTTGAATTGTATTTCCGTTATATCCCTCAATATCAATAGAACCATAAATATTATCTACCACTAAAATATTATCTGTAGATTTTGCATTAAAATGATATTCTTTAGTAATTTTTTCTGTGTCTTTAAGTTTTTTAAATTTTATGTTTTTCTGAGCATTTACAGTACTTACAAAGTAACATATTGTAAATATTAGTATTGATTTTATTTGTTTCATTTGTGTATTATTTTGATGAATGACTATTGTTTCTCTCTGTAAAAAGCGACCTAGGATTTGCCAGTTACATCAAAAGTTAATTTATATGATATTCTGAATACTTTCTTTCATTTTTTCTTTTGCACTTGTATTTACATCTTCTTTATCTATTAATTTTTCAAAAGATTTCACTGCCTTTTTTTCTTGTAAAACCACCATTAAATCTGCGAGTTCCATTTGTACTAAAGGTGATGTTTGATTGGCTATTGATGATATTAAACCTTCTCTAACCAAAGGTATTTCTGTATACTTTTTTAAGGCTTCTAATGCTGATAATCTCACATTTACATTTTCATCTTTATTTAAAGTAGAAAACAAAGCTTTAATAATTGTTTTTGTAACAGTATTTAACTTATTTACCTCACTTACAGCCTGTAAACGTTTATTTGCAGAAGGTTGATCTAATAAAGTTAACACCAATTGAGAACGAACATCTTGTGTTTCTTTTTGTGCGACTTCTATTTTTTCTTCGGATAAATTATCTTCTTTATTAAAACCATTTCCTATAAAGAAACCAATCGTTAAAATAGCCAAAGTATATGCAAATTGTTTAACAGGTTTAATGGAAAAAAAGTTTTGAAGCTTTTTTAAAATTGAAACTTTATCTGCCTTCTCTTCTTCAGCTTTTAACAAACTATAAAAATTCATATCCATTTTAGAAGTTGGCTCTGGTACTTCTTCAGAATCTCCATTCCAAAATAATTTTGTAGCTTCAAATTCTTGTTGAAATTCTGGGTTTAACACCAAGAACGCTTCAAATTCTTTAATTTCTTCTGATGATAGATTGTCTGACAAATAATCTACAGTTCTATTTTCAAATTCTTTATAATCCATCTTTATGCGCTTTCTAATGTTAGATAAATTTGTTTTAAATCGTTTAATGCTCTGTGCACTTTAGTTCTTGCTGTACCTTCTGTACAACCAATAATTTCTCCAACTTCTTTATATTTTAATTCTTTTAATTTACTTAAAATAATTAATTCTTTTTTTTCTGGTGATAGCTTTGCAATTGCCTTTTTTAAATTGATTTTATTCTCACTTATTTCAATTTCATTTTCTATTGTAGCACCAGTATTTAGGTGATAAGAAACAGTATCTATATCATTATGATTTTCTTTTTTTGATTTTTTAAATTGATCATAGATTTCGTTTCTAGCTATTTGAAAAATCCAAGTGATAAATTTACTATCCTCAGAAAATGTATGTTTATATTTTAAAACTCGTATAAATACATTTTGCACCAAATCTTCACTTAAACTTGCATTTTTATTCATTTGATAAAAAAAGCCGAATAAACGTTTCTTGTAACGTTCGTACAACAAACCCAACTTGTGGTTTTCGCCTTCTTTTACTCTTAGCATTAATGCATTATCTGATAATGTATTCAACTTATATTGGTTTGGTTGGTTTTCTGAACAGATATACTGTTCAATTTTTAAAACGTTACAAAATAATTAAAAAAAGTTTCAGATTCTTTTTATAGCTTAAAGTTACAATTCTTATAAAATAAAAAAGAGACTCCATTTCTGAAATCTCTTTTTTAGTTTAGAATTTAACTATATCAACATTTTTTTAAAATCAAATTAAAATTAATTTTTATCATTTCTGAAACTACAATTAACCCTAACATCTTCTTAGGTACTTTAAGATTATAATCTTCTATATTTAAATCTAAATTTCCAGTAACCAAATAGTTTTTATTTTCTGTAACTTTTACAGGAATCTTATATGTTTTTGAAATACCTGCAATTGTCATTTCTACTAAAGCTTCTGTTGTAGCTTCTTTTTTTTCAATTTCTTTTAAATCTAGTAGTATTAAAGGAAACTCATTTGATTTCAATAATTTACTAAAATCTCTGTTAATTCCTCTACTACCACAGTCAAAACAAGAATTTTTCAATACTAAAGTTGCTTTCTTAAAATATATTTTTTTACCTTTTTTTTGAAAAAAAAGAGGAACAGGTTTATCTATTTCCAAGAAATTAAAATTGCACTCAAACTTATTTATGTTTGTTGTTCCTAGAATTTCTAATTTACTTTCTGGCTTTATTTGAATAATTGTATTTTTATTAAATTCATTTACTCTTACAAAGGATAGACTTGATAAAATTCCGATTAAAAAAATAATTTTTCTCATAACTTTTATATTTTTAATTTTAAAGTAGAAAAAACAAACCTCTTGTATACCTATAAAAAACAAGAGATTTGTATAAAATATTAATTTAAATAATTATTCTATAACTGGTTTTAAAAACTAATAGCTGCTTCTAATATTACACCATTAAATTTACCTTGATTTAAGGTAGATGTTGTTGCAAAACCTTCATATTTTTGATTAACATATTCCATTTTCATTAAAATATTTTTTGTCAAAAACCAACCTGCAACTAATTGAGATCTTTTAATTGTAACATCTTCTCCAGTCATTTCTTCAGAATCTACAGAATTATAACGACCACCAATATATAAGTTTTCTTCTTTACCAAATCTATAAATAAGTTCTCCTGCAAATTGGTTTGCTGTTCTATTTTCTAGCTCTGCTGTTGCTTTACCTGATGCAGTTTCAATAGTTCCAAAAAACTCTAATCCTTTATATTTTATAAATGGATTGAACATAATAGCAGAAATTTTATTTTTTAAGTTAGGGTTGTATCTACCCGATCTAAAATTATCAGCTGTTGCAGCATCTGCAATCATTACACCATAATATCTAGAACCACCTCTATCACCTGCATATAAATATGAGTTTGGCACATATCCAGTATTATACATAGATCCAGTTATTCTAACTCTTAAGTCTGTATTTATTTGTTTATCATAACCTAATTTAGCTAAAAATGAAGCTCCTCCACTTGATCCGTCTTCTGATGTTTTATCTACAGATTGATTTAATTTTCCATTTGTAACACCTAACATCCCTATAAAACCATTCTTTTGAACTAGTAATTCTGCACCAACTTCTGTAGTATAAGAATCCATTATTAAATTTCCTACAAATGGATTATGCATTGCTTGAGCGTTATCACTTCTTCTAAAATGAGCATCACCATAGTTATTTTCCATATGTCCAACTTTTAGTGTGGCATATTTCATAAAATCTTCCATAAAGCCTTCCTTTACAAAATCTAATTTATCTATTTGAAAATAACCACCTTTCACATAAGTTTCATGATGATGACGAGAAGATAAGAAAGTACGTAAATGCATTCTAACGCCATCATACAAGGCAACATCTATGTCTAAATTTGCTGTAGCTAAATTAAAATTTGAACCAATTGGTTGTAATTCTATTCCTGCTAAATCAGAATTTTCATGATCTATTCCTTGAAACTGTAATGTAGAAGCACCTCCAAACCTTACTTTAAGACCTTTAAAACTAGTTTCTGTACTTTTTGGTGCTTCAAATACATTTACTCCTCTTTTATCTGTATACCTATAGTTATCTAAATCTCTATTTTCTTGAGCATAAATTCCTAAACCTAGAAGCATTAAAGCTATAACTGTTACTTTTTTTAATATTACCATCTTTATTTATTTATTTATTATTCTAAAATTGTATTAAATTTAATTGTTACTTCATCACCAGTTTTAATTGTACCTAGTAATGCTTTTGGAGGATCTACATTAAAATCTGTCATTTTAATTGTTTTTTCTCCAACAAGTTTCACCTCATCATCTTTTTTGTTTAAAATAAATTCTAGAGAAATCATTTTGGTTACACCAGAAATTTTTAAATTCCCTTTCGTTTTAAACGTATAACTACCATTTTTTAATTCACTAACTTCTTCAGTATTTAAAAATTGAAATTCAATTGTAGTGTGTTTTTTTAAATTTAAAGCCTTGTAGGTATTCTTGTCCATACCTCCTTTTCCACTTTTTAAACCTTCCACCTCAAGAACTATATTCAGTTTCTTAATTTGAAGCTTGTTAGCAGTTTCTATAGCTAAAATTCCTGTTTGATTTTCTGCATCAATTTCCCAATCGTGTATATTGGATGTTCCATATATTATTAATGAAGATTTTTGAGCATCTAAAGTGTATTCTTGAGCATATAAATTAGTTGAAATACCTAAAAAAATTATAGCTATTCCGATAATTGATGTTTTAATTTTTTTTGTATAATACATATTTATGATATTAAAATTATACCACAAATTTATTATGTTAAAACAGTCTAAATAATGATAAATATCATATTCTTTAATTCCTAAACAAAAAAGAGGGATTTAATAATTTAAACCCCTCTTTTTTAATTTTTTACTAATAATTTGTTATTCAAGTGCTCCTAGATAACGTTCTGCATCTAAGGCCGCCATACAACCTGTACCTGCAGCAGTAACTGCTTGTCTGTATTCTTTATCTTGTATATCTCCTGCAGCAAAAACTCCTGGCATATTTGTTTTTGTAGATTTGCCTTCTGTAATTAAATAACCTGTTTCATCCATATCTAAAACACCTTTAAATAAGTCTGAATTTGGTTTATGACCAATTGCAATAAAAACACCAGTTACAGAAATATCGTGTTTTTCTTTTGTTTGATTATTGATTGCTCTAACACCTTCTACAACATTATCCCCTAAAACCTCATCAATTTCGGTGTTATATAAAACTTCAATATTTTCAGTTTTATTAACTCTATGTTGCATTGCTTTAGATGCTCTCATATAATCTTTACGCACCAATAAAGTAACTTTTTTACAAATATTAGCCAAATAGGTAGCTTCTTCAGCAGCAGTATCTCCTGCTCCAACAACTACAACATCTTGTCCTTTATAGAAAAATCCATCGCAAGTTGCACAAGCAGAAACTCCACCACCAATTAAACGTTGTTCGCTTTCTAAACCTAAATATTTTGCAGTTGCACCTGTTGATATAATAATAGTTTCTGCTTCTATTTCTTTAGATTCATCAACAATTACTTTATGTGTACCTCCTACTTCAGGATTCAATTCTACATTAGTTACCAAACCAAAACGAACTTCTGTACCAAAACGTTCTGCTTGTTTCTGTAAATCAGTCATCATAGCTGTACCATCAGTTCCATTTGGGTATCCAGGAAAATTATCAACCTCTGTTGTTGTTGTTAATTGACCTCCCATTTGCATACCTGTATACATAACTGGTTTCATATCTGCTCTTGCAGCGTAAATTGCTGCTGTATAACCTGCAGGCCCAGAACCAATGATTAAACATTTAATTTTTTCTATATTTTCAGACATAATATTGTGTATCAATTTTGAGTAGTAAAAATAAAGATTTTTATATGTTAAAAAAGATAAAGTTTATAAGTTTTTATGATGAAAAAATAAAAGAAAAGAATAGTAATAAAGTAAACAAAAATCTATTATGGTAACAAACGAACTATGCCCAAATTTTCTACTCCTATATAGATAAAACCGTCTAAACCTTGCTCTATAGAACGCACTCTACCAATATCTTTTAGCATTTTTACCTCTTTAAAAACTTTATCTCCTTTTAAAATACACCTACTCACATACTGAAATTTTAAAGAGCCAACTAATAAATTACCTTTCCATTTACCGTATTTATCACTGTTGATAAAAGCCATACCGCTTGGCGCAATAGAAGGTGTCCAATAATGAATAGGACTTTTCATTTCTGGCGAAGATGTTTTGTCTGTAAACTTTGTGCCACTATAATTTATACCATAACTCACTTTTGGCCAGCCATAATTTTTACCTTTTTTTATAATATTGATTTCATCTCCACCTTTTGGTCCATGTTCATGAGCCCAAATTTCATTGGTAAAAGGATTGATTTCCATTCCTTGTGGATTTCGATGTCCATAACTATAAATTGCCTTTTTAGCGTTTCTATTATTTACAAACGGATTGTCTTTAGGTATAGAACCATCATCATTTAATCGATAAATTTTACCACAATCTCTAGTAATATCCTGCGGATTTTGATCTCTATTTCCTCTATCTCCAACACTAAAATAAACGTGATTGTTTTTATCAAAAGCTATTCTAGATCCAAAATGTTGACCTCTAGTAGAATTTGGAGAGGCATTGTACAAAATTTCTTTGTTTATTAATTGATTGTCTTTCAACTTAGCTCTCATTAAAGAAGTATTTCCTCCATTTCCTTTTCCTTCTGATGAAGCAAACGTAAAATAGATCCAGCCATTTTCTTTATAATTCGGATGCAATTCAACATCCATAAAACCACCTTGGCCTCGAACATAAATTTTTGGAAGATTTGTAATTTGCGTTTTCTTACCATTTTTAAAATGAATTAACTTGCCTGCTTTTTCTGTGATTAACATAGAATTATCTGGTAAAAAGGTAAATCCCCAAGGATTTGTTAAGTCAGGAACAATTAGCTCATATTCTTTATTTTGAGAAAATGAATTATGAAAAAGAAAAAAAGCAAATATTAAAAGAGAAAATTTTAGTTTCATTTTATATAAATTAAATCATTAATTTGATACAATATATAAATATTATTCTATATTTGCAGTCCTAAAATTGATGACTATTTTTCGGGGTGTAGCGTAGCCCGGTCATCGCGCCTCGTTTGGGACGAGGAGGTCGCAGGTTCGAATCCTGCCACCCCGACTAAAACAAAAAACCTTCAGAAAAATTCTGAAGGTTTTTTGTTTTAATTTTAAGAATATAAAAGTAATTACTTAATCATAATTTTTTTAATTCCTGCTCCTTTATCAGTTACAGTTTTTACAAAGTAAATTCCATTATTTAATTCTGTTGCGTTTACTACAATTTTATTCTTTTTTTCTGTTATGTCAATTTTCTTTACAGATTTCCCTAAAACAGAAAACATTTCCATACTTTTAAGTAATTCGTTATTACTAGTTTGAATTGTAAAACTTTTATCAAAAGAAGGATTAGGGAATATCTTAAATAATGTAGAGTTTAATTTATTAACAGCTAATGTATTAGAAAGTTCTACCCAAGTTGGTAATTGTGTACAATCCGTTGCAATACAGGCTAATTCTCCACTATTACTACTAGATTCGTTAAGAGTTGCTGTACCACTACCTTCATTAAAATTTAATAAAACAACTGTATTATCATCAGATGTATAATCAGCATCTGCAATATCAGTTTGTAAACTAGTTATAATTTCTGTGGTATTTTTTATTCTTACTTTATCTATGTTTGCATTTAAATAGGTTCCAGAACCTCCATATGCCACATAAAAATTAGCAGCTTCTGGAGTTGAAGCTAAGGGTAATGCTACTTGATCAGATAATGTTACATCTACTCCGTTAGCGTATAATTTCACAGAATTTGTGGCAGAACTACATACTACAACTAAATGGTTCCACTCATCAATATTAATTACATTGTTTATGGTATTTACAAAAGTATTTCCTGACGGACTGTAATGCGTAAAATAAAATCTTTTATCCGCATCTTTATATAAGGTTAGTGCAAATTGATTCCATCTTTTAAGAATAACTCTATTATGAATTTCTGTTGATAATGGTTTTACCCAAACCTCAATAGTATAATCTGAAACTCCATTTAATTTATCTAAAGTAGCATCAGTTTCATACTTAATTCTTTGATCTACACCATTAAACTCTAGGACATAATCTGTTTGTGCATATGTAAAAACATTTGCAAGAAAAATAAAAAATAAGGTAATTTGTAATTTTGTTTTCATACTGTATTTATTTAAAGAATTAATTATTATTTTTTTATAAATTTTGATTTAATTAGTTTAGTTTTTGTTTCAAATTGAATTACATAATATCCATTTTTAAAATTTGAGACATCTATAGCAATTCTATTATTTTGCTTTTCAAAGAAAATTGTATTGGGTTCTAGGGATTTTCCTAAATAATTATATATTGTAATCTTTTTTACTTCTTCTAATAAAGTATTATCTAAAAAACAGAATAGAGTATTTGTAGACGGAACTGGATATAATTTTACTTTATTTAATTTTACTTCTGTTGCAACGTTTAAAGTTTTAGATTCTAGAATGTCATCTGAACTTATCCAATTTGGCTGGTTTGGAGAAGAACGCAACTGAACCGTATTAAAATTACCTGCTCCATCTGTTAAATTAATACCTGTTCCTTCATCTAGTGCTAATAAAATTCTTGTATTACCATCTGCAATGTATTCTTCTTTTAAATCAGGAGTAAAATTAGATGTGTAAACAGCATTGTCTGTTATTCTAATCTTATCTATTTTGCCATCTAAATAACGACTGTAACTACCCCAATATCTTGCCCCAATATTTAATGCATTGGATGATGCTGACAGAGAAAAATCACTATCAGTTGAAGTAGCAATTAAATTACCATTAATAAATAATTTAGTGGTATTTCCTGTTCTAGATACTGCAATATGTGCCCAATCTCCATAACTTAAATTTTCGGTTGAATTATCGGATTGTAATGACGCATTTATATTTCCAGAAGAATCACGTGATACAAATTTAACTGCATAATCTGCATTAGAATCAGCAATTAAAAACATAGAAAACACTGTTCTTCTATCTAGAATAATTGGATAAGTACCACTTGTTCTTGAATCGATGTTTATCCAAGTTTCGATAGTATAAGTATTAGAAATATCAAAGTCATTATTTGAATTTTCGTACACAAAGAAAGAATCATTTCCATCAAAATCTAAATAAATGTATTCAAATGGTACAACAACTTCAATAGGTTCAGAATAGCTATTAGCATAATAATTCCCATCAACTTTAGATCGAACTCTATATTTATATGTACCAGCTGATGAAACTGTTCTAGTATATGTAGTATCCGTAATATTATTACTTATTGTAGAATAAGAATAACCTCCATCTGTACTTTCTTGTAATTCAAAAGCATCCCAATTTATTTTCTCACTTGTTTTCCAATTTAAAATAAATGTTTTACTAGTTGCAGTTATATTACTTTCTACAAAAGCAGGCTCTGGCAAAAGATCAAAAACTGCAGCACTTACACTAGTATATCCACCAGCACTAAAAGATCCTTGTAACCTATACCAAGCATTACTTGTACCATACCACCCCATATTTAAATGATAATAGAATTCACTTTCAGGATCCCCTTCATTATAACGATACCCATCAACAACAGGGGCATGGCCTACTCCACTAGAGGCATCTATTGCAATTGGTATTGGATGTCCATTTTCTAAATTCTCATGCATTCTAGACCAAAAATTTGACCAGCTAGAATATTGATGATGACCAGAAGCTCTAAAGTAAGAACCAATTGCAGACGGTATCCTATCAATATTACTTGTGGATCCAGATGATTCATAATCCATATCTAAGGATGTGGCTGTATGAAAAGAAATATAACCCATTGCTTGCTGTTGTGTTAAAGTAGACGAAACTCCATAATATTCATTTAACATATCATCCCAATTGTAGTTGGCACTGGCAAAATTTGCTGTCCAACTTGTTTGAGAACTTCCACTAGTATCATAATTTGTATGAGAACCAACACCTGTCTCTGGCCACTTGTAATAATGTAATATCATACTTAGTGATGTTGCTACACAGCCTGGTGAGTAATTATTTGGTGTGTAATAATTACCTACATTTATTCCGTTTCCAGAATCATTATAACAGTTTACACCTCCCCAAATACTAGATAAATGAGCTCCATATTGTATTAAATTTGATTTTGCTGAAGCTTTAGCTGCAACTTTAGAACTTGCTTGTTTTAACTTTTCCCAAGATTTATTATTTAATAAAGCTTGTTTTTTCTTTTTAACATTTATTTTTTTTGATAAAATATTTAACTCTTTTTTTGCGTTATTTTTTATCATTTCTAAAAGAATATTTTCTTTTGAAATTTTATAGTTAAAATTAGATTCTGTTGAATAAGAAATTACTGGTATTAAATTTTTAGAAGTAGAAAAAACTATAAATCCTTTAGGCTTTAAGTTCACAACGTAGGAAATTACAGAGTTATTTTCATCTTTTAACTCAAAAACACTAGCAGGTTTAACATTATTCTCAATATTTAAATTTTGTGAATTTATAAAGCCTAAACCATAGGTTAAAAAGTCTTCTTTCTTTATCTGCGCTATTAAACTAAGTTTTATTAATAAAAAAAATATTGTAAAAAAAAGTAGTTTTGTTCTCATTGTTTAAATATTTAGAAATTAATAATTTATATGAATTTTTAGTTATAAAAAGATTTAATTTTAATAGACATTACTTCCTTTTTCAAAAACTTTCTTTAGTTATTTTTACTTAATTAGAACTTTTTTAGTCATACACAAATTATCTAATGTAATCTGTAATATATACACACCGTTATTTACTTTTTCAACATCTAATTTCCAAGAATTTATAGACTGTAAACTGGTATAAATTGGTATTTCTCTACCAGCTAAATCAAATATTTTAAATTGAATTTTTTCAAAGTTAAAATCTTGATTTAATGATATTTGTAAAGAGTTATTTACTACCGGGTTTGGAAATAATGTAATAGCCTTTTTAATTTTGTTTACATCTTCTACAGATAAAGTACCGCTATTTAATTCGTAGCTCCATTCAGCATTATTAATGTCATTTAGAACGATAACACTTATATTTGATGCTTCATCTTTAAAACGAACTTTATGTATATCTTGGAATGTAAAATAGGATATGGTATTATCATCTAATAAAAAATGATCTTCTTGACTTGGTGTAAAATCATCTGAATATCTATCTATTTTAGAGATTCTTAACTGATCGAAATCTGCTTTAATTCTAGAAGAATAACTACCATGATATTTTTCAGCGATATTTAAGGCTTTATTAGAACTGGGTAAATTAAAATTAGAACCTTCATAAAAATCAATTAAAGAACCATTTATAAATAGTTTTGTTTTATTATCTGAGTGCGAAACTGCGACGTGTGTCCATTGGTTTAAAAAAATTGAATTGCTATTATTGCTAGAAACTAATTCTTCTCCACTTGAGTAAGATTTATATTTTATCCCAAAATTATTATCGTTTACATCAAAAATTTCTAATCCAAAAACTCCTTCAATATCTAAAATTGTATTACCGTTTACATTATTATCTTTTAACCTTAACCAAGTTTCTAATGTATAATCACCAGTAAAATCTAGATCGTAATTTGGTGTTTGACGCGCATATGCATATTGGTTACCTCCAAAACTTACATAACCATTATAACCACCTGTTACATTATAAGTTTCTATTTCTGACCAAGAATTAGCATAATAATCTCCATCAACTTTGGCTTTTACTCTAAATTGGTACATTTTACCAGTTGGATTATTTACAATGAATTCTTTTGTAGTAATTTCTGTTGATACCTCTTCCCAATCTTCATTATCTACTTTTTGTTCTAGTGTAAAAACTTCCCAATTTAATTTATTACTCACTTCCCATTTTACTAGAAAACCATTCCCTGAACCTGCTTTAGAAATAGACGTTATTTGTGGATTGGGTAAAACATCAAACATAGCACCAGTTATGGTATTATATCCTCCAGAAGAGGCTGTCCAATCTTGTATGTTGTACCAACCATTAATTCCATTATCATTATACCAACCCCAATTAAGATGATAATAAGGTTTACCATTAATCTCTTTATACCCATCAACTACAAACACATGACCATCTCCTGTTCTACTTGCATCTACAGCTACAGGAACAGGTCTACCTTTCTGCACACTATCATACAAACTATCCCAAAAACCTGACCAAGTTACATCTTGATATTGCCCAGAAAAGCGAAAAAAATTCTGATAAACAAAAGGTGTTTTATTGATATTAGAGGTTGATCCTGAAGGCTCATAATCCATTTGTAATGCAACACCTACATGATAAATTAATTCACCAACCGCTTTTTGTTGTTCTTCAGTAGATGGCTTATTCATATATTCATCTAAAATATCATCCCAATTATAAAAAGTACTATCAAAAAAAGCTGCGTGTCTTTTTAATTGCCCATTATAATTTTCGGAATAAACATTATTACCAACACCTTTAATAGGCCATTTATAATAATTTAAAACTTGCGCCATAGAAATTGCTACGCAACCAGGTGAACTGTTATTGGGTGTATAATAATTTGTTGGATAAATTGTTTTTCCATTATCATCTACACAATTAACACCACCCCAAACATCTGTTAAAAAAGGTTTTATTTCTTGTGAATACAAAGGCTTAGTTAACAAAAACAAGAGTAATACAAAACCCTTAATTGATAATTGGTTTAGACTATTTTTCTTCATCTGTTTATTTTGTTGGAACTGTTGAATCTTCGCTAGTCCAATAAACAGTATTTATTACTTGGATATAATAACTATACACTCCTTTAATATCTACTTTATCGAAATCTGTAGCAGGCTCAAATGGAGTTAAATTCTCATCTAAATCCATCTGTAATAATGTATTACTATCAACAGAAAATTTTTCATATTGATTTGGAATAAATGCTGAGGGATATCTATCTACGTATGAAACTCTAATATTATCAAAAGATCCTTTAAAAAAGTTTATATTACCACCTCTATACATATAATTAAAATCTAACCAAGTATCATTTACTGGTTGTATCCATAAATCATCTGTACTAGAATCTATTAAAACTCCATTAATATAAAATTTAGCGGTATTATCTGATGAAGAACGAGAAATGGCTACGTGTGCCCATTCATCAAAGCTTAAATTAATACTAGAATCACTTGAATTCATAGAACCAAGAGCCAGATTATCATCATCTAATCGATTATATTTTATTGCAAAATCTGCATCAGAATCTTCTACTAGGTACAATTCAAAATTTCTACCTCTTTCCATAATATTGGCTCCACCTGCAGTTTTACCAGAGATAGAATCTAAACTCCCAATTAATGCATCTGAGTCTACTTTAATCCAAGTTTCATAAGTAAAATCTTCTCCAGACATTGAACTTAAATCTGTACTTGCACCTCCACTAAAAGCGTAAAATCGATCATCTGAAGTATTTGAGCCTGTAAAAGTTGGGTATGTACGATTAACTCCTTTTACAAAAACGGTATCTACTCTTACAATTATACCTGGATAAACTTCTACAGGATCATCTGAACAAGAAACAAAGATTAGTCCTACAGAAAAGATGATGATAAGTAATTTAATTATTTTCATATTGTTGTAATTATTTTATGTTATTATTTAAGGTTTATACCATCCGTTTACAGAAACATCTTCATTTGGTGTTCCAAATTGCGGTGTAATACCTCCAAATGTGTAAAATGATTCTTGGATTACTTCTAATTGTTGTGCTGGCATAGGAAAATGGAGTAAAGAACCATCTTGTAAGTTTCCATTTCTTCTCATATCAAAATACTCTATTCCCATTCCTGTTAATGCCAACTCAATAGTTCTTTCGTAGGTTATTGCTTTACTAATATCATTTTCATTAATTAATACTTCTGGTAAATTACCTCTAGTTATTCTTGTACTTGAGTTGATGATATCTGCTGCTTCCGACAACCTATTAAGTTTTAATAGTGCTTCTGCCTTAAGCATATCAATTTCTACTTTTCTCATTAAAATTACGGGTGCAAAAAAGTTTGCATTTATATAATCATCTAAACGAGAATATCTATAAGTAGACCATCTATACATACCTCTTTCTGGTCTGTTATTAGATGCGTCATATTCAAAATCTGTTAGAATTCTTTTATCGTTAGATATTATTTTCCCTTCATGAGGTAAATCATTCACACCACCATCTGGCCAGTTTGCAGGTATTGATTCATCTAATAGATTTACAACTCTCATATCTACTTTACCCCAGTTTGGTCTTGCTAAATAATATTTATACCAAGACATCCATTTTCTATCAGTTCCATTTCCATCTCCTTCTACATTAAAATCTTCTGTAATTCCGTTATTTGTATGTTCTAAAACCGAAAGCCAATCTATAGCCTCTGTTTGTTCTTTATTTCTGGCTGAATACACCATTAATCTCGCAATAAAAGAATGCGCGAGTTTAGACATATCTCCACTAGTAAATGCGTTACCATTTATCCAATCTTCTGGTAGAACAAAATCATTATTATCAAAAATTTCAATGGATTTTTCTAACTGCTCTATTGCTAAGTTTATAGATGCTGCATAATCTGTAACTAGTAAAGTTTCGTAATCTGTATTTTCATCTGATGGAAAAGTTCTATCGTAAACTAAACCTATATAACCATTACCTAAACCTTGCATAAAATGAGAAAAGCCTTTAACCATTGCTGTTTCAGAACCATTTTCTCCTATCTCTAAACCATTTTCAATCGCTAAAACAACATCGTTTGCAGTAGTTGTTACACTATACATGTAGCGCCAATAATTATTAATTACAGAATGATAGGCATATGAAGGCGAATTATCTAAGAAAACTCTAGGTTCCATACTCATATCTAAAGTTCCATAATTTGCCCAAGTAACAGTTCCCCAATCTGCCATTACCCACATTGCAGGACCTGGAGAACCAAAATTATGTTGTTCTTGAATAAACCAAGTATTGAATAAACCAGATGCTAATGCTCTTACACCATCTGCACCTCGTAAAACCTCTTCTCTATTGGGTTCGTTTATATTCTCTACATCTAATTCTGATGAGCAAGCAATAAAAAATATACTTCCTAAAAAAAGTAAAAAAGTTTTTTTCATCTTATTAATCATATTTTTAAAATTTTAATTCAACAGAAAATGAATAACTACTAAAATTTGGGTATCCGAAATTATCGAATAAGAAACCATCATAACCTGCTTCTGGATCATAGCCAGAATAATTGGTTATGGTTAACAAATTTCTACCTAAAACCCCAAGTTTTACAGACTCTATATATTTACCAAACTGACCTAAATCTTTCTTATTAAACAAGTAAGAAATAGAAGCCTCATTTAATTTTAAGTACGAAGCATCTTCTACCCAAAATCCGTTTAAAGCTTGTGCATCATATAAAGCTTGGTAATAATCTACCGTTTTTTTATTTTCAGGTTTTGTATAAATTTGGTCTATCATTGCATGACGATTGTCACGAACTAAATACTGTGCAGTTGCATTATAAAGGTCTCCTCCATTTTTCCATTGCCAAAGCATATATGCTGTAAATCCTTTGTACTTAAAGGTAGAATTGATTCCTAATCTAAAATTAGGATTGATATCACCAATCTTAACATTTTTTTCGGCTCCATTTTCATCTAAAACAACAAATGGCTTCTCATCTACTGTACCAACATCAGCTTTATTAACAACAACTCCATCTCTATTTACTATATAGTTAGTTATATCATCATCGCTAGATAATTGCTCTGACATTTGGTCTAAGGTTCTTACAAAATCTACTCCATACATACTTCCATAAACTTCTCCTTCACGTATTTTAAATGCACTTCTTGGTCCTGTGCTATATTCAGGAATATTTAATTTTGTTATTTCTTGTCTTGTTCTATCGTAGGTTAAAGTTAAATCCCAAGAAAATTGATCATTTGAGATAATTTTAGAGTTTAACATTGCTTCGAAAGTATTGCTTTCTAATTCACCTCCATTTAACCACTGATATGGATAACCACCAGCGTGTACAGGTAAAGGAGCCAATAAATATTGATCTGTTACTTTGGTATTTGAGTAAGTTGCCACAAAATTAAATCTCTTAAAAAAAGAAGATTCTATACCAATTTCTAACTCACTAGAACGTGATGGTTTTAAGTATTTATTACCTAAAGTGCTTTTTGTAAAAGAACCATCATTTACATTAAAAGTTTCGTATTGTGAAGAAAAAGAAGGGCGTAACCCAGATGTACCATAAGCAGCTCTTAACTTTAACTCTTCTACATTTTTAATTTTAATGTCTTCCGTTAAACGATAAGCTCCTGAAACACGAAAGTAATTTTGCCATCTTTCTTCTTCTCCAAATAAAGAAGAACCATCTATTCTAAATAAACCATCTAAAATGTATCTGTTTTTATAAACAAAAGATGCAATAGCAAAATAGTTAATTGCTTTTTGATCAGTTTGATAATCTGTAGCATCTATATTTTCTTGAGGTATATATTTTAGAGATGGTATACCTGGCAAAGTAAAACCAGTACCAGAAGATGTTAAACTATTAAAATGATTGTTCTCGTATAAATAACTTAATTTACCGTTAAAAGCTAAATCATTCCATTTTTTGTTAAAACTAAAGGTAGCTCGTAAACTATTGTTATCGATCTTAGAACGATATTTATTTAAAGAACCTTCTGAGTATTGTGGACTTATAATAGAATTATTATTAGTTTCTTCTGATAATAAATCTATAATTGTACCTTTTGGTATATAATCTGTACTTTGATAATCTTGAGATTCAATTGCAAAAGAGCCTTCAAATTTTAACCAATCTGCTATTTTCCATTCTAAACTATAAGAACCTAAAAATCTTGTTTTTTCTGAGTCGCTTTCTTTAACCCATAAATCATATAATGGATTTGCAAATTGGGTATTCCATTGATTTGGATAAAAATTATATTTTTGGCCATCTACATTGTTTGAGAATAAATCTACATCTGGATCTGTCATTAACACTTCAAAAAAAGCTTGTGTACCACCACCTAAAAAATCATTAGAAGTTTTAATAAAATTATTACTTGCAGAAATTTTTATATTATCAGAAATATTATGATCAATATTCATTCTAACACTTTGTCTTTCGTAACCTTCTGTTTCAATAACAACTCCTTTATTCTGGTTATTTTCGAATGAAAGAAAAATACTTGTGTTATTTACTCTGTGCCCAATACCTGCGTAGTTGGTTAAATATTGTCCATTAGTAAACATTTGTTTTTGTAAATCGTTATTTACTCTGTATGGCATATCTTGATAATGGTCTTCTTTCTCTACTCTATTACCAACAATATTAGGATCCCAACCTGTAACATAATCTGAAGGATAATCTACAAAGTAATATTGTGTATAGGTTGTTTGATCTAACCAATCTGGAGAAAGTTGGTAGTGATGTGATGTTGATAGATCTAAGTATTTGGTAACTTGTTGTATACCAACTTCATTTCTGATGGTTACAGATGTAGTGCCATCTTTTAAATTTCCAGCTCTTTTTGATGTAACAACCAAAACACCATTTGCTGCTCTAGATCCATACAAAGAAGAAGCAGAAGCACCTTTTACAACTTCTATAGATTCTATATCATCTATGTTAATATCTGCCAAAGAACCTTGCAGTATAACTCCATCAACTAAAATCATAGGGCTATTGTTACCAGTAAGATTCGTAGATCCTCTTAAAACAATATTAGAACTACCACCAGGAGAACCACTAAAAGAAGTTACTGTAACTCCAGGTACTTTACCTGCTAAAGAAGCTGATACTGATGTTTGCGGAACTTCATTAAATTTATCTTCATTTAATTTAGATACTGAAACCGACATTAATTTTCTTTTTGTTCCAGAAGCAACACCAGCTATAATTACTTCTTCTAACATATTGTTTTCTAGCTCTAAAACAACATCAAAATATGATTTATCACCAACTAATATTTCTTTATTTTTAAATCCTAAAAAAGAAAATACTAAAACTTCTTTATCGTTAACTTTTAAGGTGAATTTTCCATCTATATCTGTAATTGTTCCTCTATTGGTATTCTTTACCAAAACATTTACATCTTGTAAAGGGTAACCTAAATCATCTTTAACAATACCAGAAATTGTTTTGTTTATCTGCTTTATATTTTTTCTAATAAGAATATCGTTCCCTTTTATGGTATATTCTAAAGACAAATCTTTAAAAGCAATATTTAATATTTTAGAAACAGGTGCTTTTGTTACACTCAATACTATTTTATAATTTAGTTCTTCTAAATCGCTATTATAAAAGAAATCATACGCTGTTTTTTCTGTTATTAAATTAAATAATTCTTTAATAGTTAATTCTTGATTTACAGTTAATGTAGAATCCTTAAACTTTTCATAACCATATGTGTTAAAGGAATTAGAAAATATTGAAATAGCAATTAAAAGTTGTGCTGCAACTCGCATAACTTTTTTACTACTTCTTATAAAAATATGTTTATTCATAAGTTTTATTTTTTTGTTTTTAATTGAAAAACCTGTTTGCCTAAATAAGTGTCTTTTATTTCTCTAGATCTTTTGTTAGCTTTACTTTTTTACCTTCAATAGAGTAACTTATACCTTTTGTATACTTAAGCATTTGTAAAAAATGATTTAGGTCATTTTCTTTTTTCAAGGTTCCAGTAAATTTAAAATCTAGTAATTCTTCGCCTTCAAACTCAAACTCTATATTAAACCATCTGTTTAATCTTGGTATTAGTTTTTCTAATTTTTCATTTCTAAAAATAAATACGCCAGATGTCCAAGCAACTACATTTTGCACATCTATATTTTCTACAATTATGTTATTTTGATTATGATATAATTTGGCTTGATTACCTGGTTCTATAATTCTACTTTCTCCTTGCGGATTAGAAACTTGTATAGAACCTTCTACCAATGTTGTACTTGTAAAATTATTTTCTTTGTAATTAGAAACATTAAACTCTGTACCTAAAACTTTAATTTCTAAGTCTGAAGATTTTACCAGAAAAGGGCGTTCTTTATTATGAGCTACACTAAAAAAAGCTTCTCCATTTAAGTTTACTTTTCTTTCTTTAGATAAAGTAGAATTGTTAAAAGTGAATTCTGAATCTGAATTTAATTCTACTTCTGTACCATCTATCATAGAAACATGGTAATTTTTACCTTTGGGTACATAAATAGTATAATCTACGGCACTTGCTTTACTTATATTATCTGTAGATACAAAAGATATTTTATCGGATTTTACATTTACTAAAATTCCATTTTCCATTAACCATTTACTATTGGTATCATCTTTTATTTCAAAAAACTTATTATTAGCTGTTTTAATTAAAATTTCTGAAGAATTATAATCTGAAGTAGCTAGGTGTTTATCAAAAGATTTTTTTGACAACTTATTTACTACAACATTACCTAAAGTAAAAAGTAGAATAAAAATTGCAGCATATTTCAATACATTTCTAAAAACAACGTATTTCGATTTTTTTGCAATTTTCTCTTTCTTCGATTTTTCTAGTAATCGAATATATTGTTCTTGTATAAACTCTGCAGACAAATTAGTATTATCTATATGTAGTGCAAATACTTTTTTTAAGATAGAAATTGCTTTTTCAAAATTAGCTTTTCCTTCCGTATTTAATTGCTTTTTATATTCTTGCCAATTGTGGTTGCTAATTTTTTCATTTGATTTAATCCAAAGAATAAAATCATCATTATTTAACAATTCGTCAATCTTAAAATTTTGATTATTTAACATACTTTTCGTTATGATTTATAAGTACAAGTAAAACTTTACCATTTTGTACTATAAGAAAAGTGTTAAAATTTAAATTTTCTTATTTTTTATTCATCTTAAACATAAAAAAAAGAGAAATAATCTATTAAAACAGACATTTCTCTTCATTATCAAGAATTGAATAATTTTTGAATATTAAGGGATACTTATAATAGATCCAAAGAAAATAGCGTTCATAAATAATTTATTTGTTCCATACCAAGCTCCTCTAAAATTAGGGTTATCAGCAAACATTACAACTCTTCCTTTTCCTATTTGATTCACAATTATTGACGCAGATTGAGTAAAATAATTGTCTAAATTTTCTTTAGTTACATAACCATCTATATGTGGATTTTTCGTGTACTTTGCTACCGTAGAAAATTTATTTTTACTAGGTGCCAACCAAACTCTATTATTTTTATAAACAGGTAATTCTCTGTTATGATAACCATAACCAATTGGATGTGTAATATCTAAATCTACTTTAAAAATTGCACCACCAATGCTATTTCTTCCTAAATGTTCTCTAGATTCTCCATAATTTAATCGTTCTAAAGAATCTTTCTCACTATTTTTATGAACCACCAATTTTTCTTTAACCAATTTATTTCTAATTGCCCAAGAACTTGCTGTACGTATAGTAATTAACGTATTACCTTGAGCTACCCAGTCTCTTATTTTTTGCCTACTTTTTTCATTTAATAAGTTATAATAACCAGAAACCATTATTATAACATTATACTTTCTTAAATCTGTTCTATAAAAAATTCTTTCTGGTATTTTACTAATTGGCATCTGCATTCTTTGTTCTAATAAATGCCAAACTTCACCAGCTTCGTAAGCAGAAACACCTCCTTCTACTAACATCATTGCTTTTGGTTTTTCTAAAGTTATAAAATTAGAACTTCCTAAATCTATACCCTGTAAGCTAAACCCAGTTTTTACAGCATTTACATCTATTTTAAATTTTTCTGATGCCTCTTTTAAAATAGTATATAAAGATTCTTCTGAAACATTTTGTATTCCTACAGCAATTAACAAACTGCCTCTTTCTAATTGTACTGATGAATTCTTTACACTTACTTTAAAAGGTTTGGTAGCAGTTTTTACAATTACACCTTTATTATGCAGATAATTTAATATAGCAGGAGCATAATAATCATCCCAAGAAATTAAATATGCATAATTACTTTTTGAAAATTTTTCTAATGTTATTTTATTTGTTTTTGATGTAAGTTCACCAAGATATTGTGGTATTTTTTTTAGCGGACTATAATTCATATTGTAAAAATTAGCCAAAGACCAAGAAGATGCATCATAAAAAACACTATCTCTATATTTATTATAGGTTTCAAACATAGTTCTTACCATTAAATATTGTGCTTGTTTAGTAGGTACAAAATAAGATTTGTCTTTTCTGTATTTTTTATTTTCTACAATAATATCATCCTCTAAATCATAAACTTTAATCTTATGCTTTAATAATAAGTCTATAAAGGATTTATTTATATTTTTATCATAATCATCACCAAAAACATAGCCTTTTATTTTACTTTCTGATGCTTTTTCAATAGATGATTTAAAAAAATTATTTTGATATGAATACAACAATTCTTTATTAGAAATGGCAGCTTTTATGGTAGAAAAACTTGTAACAAACTGATTTCTAATTGTAAATTTAAAAGTAATGTTTCCTGTTGGCGTTTCTTGCACATGACCTCTAGAACTTGCTTGTTCAAATAATAATGATAAAGAACCATGCAAATCTCCATAAGTAGAACCATAACCAGGATAAGTAGCATCATACTTTTCTTTAGTAAAATACAAAGATTTAATTTTATCTAAATCTGCTGTAAAAAATTTTGCAAAAGCATTATTTAAAACCGTGTAATTTTCTATTGGTGTAACTGGAGTTAAAGATGCAGAAAGTTGTTTTGGCTCAAAGAAAAAAGTACTATTTGTACCCATTTCATGAAAGTCTGTTACTACATTTGGGTACCATTCATGATACCAATTTAACTTTGCATTACTTTCGGGCTGAACTGCTAACAGTAAATCTCTATTTAGATCGAACCAATAATGATTTGTTCTACCTCTTGGCCAAGCTTCATTATGTTCTATATCATATTTATCTGCAATTAAAGGACTACCTTTAAAAGTATTTACCCAATTTGTATGTCTATCTCTACCATCAGGATTTATTACTGGATCTAGAAAAATAATAGCTTCTTTAAGGTATTCTTTTACTTTAGGATTTTCTGATGCCAATAATACATAAGCAGTTAATAAAGCAGCTTCTGTACCAGAAGGCTCATTACCATGCACATTATAACCTAAGTTGATAAAAATAGGCAAGTCAGAAAAATCTTTTATATCTATATCTTTATGAACAACTTGCAGATGCTTTTCTTTTAAATTTTCTAAGTTCTTTAGATTATTTTGAGAGGATATTACTAAATTAATGAGTTTCCTATTTTCATTAGTTTTTCCATAAGGCTGTAAAATTGCATTATTAGATAATTCTGATAGTTTTGTAATATACGCAACTACTAAATCGTGCCTGGTATGATAATCTCCAATACCATATTCCAAAAACTCTTCTGGACTTGGAATATTTTCATTAAAAGGAGCGTATTCTTTATAAAAGTAACTTTGAGAAAAAGATAAATAAGAAAAAAAGAATGTAAAAATTACTAATAGTATGCGAGTATTTGTCATATAGAAAATCATTAAGAAGTTTGTAATTATACTTAAAAACCTAGGTTATTGTTTTAAGAGCAAACTAAATTTAAATTGTACTATATGAAATATGTTAATTTTAGAAAAAATTATTTTGACAATAGAAAAAACAAAATTTCTATAAAATTACTTCCTAATTTTCTTAATTTTTTAATAGCTCCTGCCAAAATATTTCTAACAGTCTGATATTTAACATCTAATAATTCTGATATTTCAAAATTATTAAAGCCTTGAAAATATTTTAAATAAATCAATTCCTTTTCTCGAGGACTTAATTTTTCTATGAGTAATTTTAATTCATTTAAAACCTTTTCTTTATCTGTATCATCTTCTTGATAAGCAACTGTACCATCTATAAGATCGAATTCTATTTTTTTAGATTTTTTTACTTTATAAATTTGATTTCTTAGACTTTTAAATAAATAAGCTTTAACATTTGTAATTTCTGATATAGAATCTTTGTAATGAATAATATTTAAAAAAGTATCATGAACACAATCTGTAACCTCATTAGAATCGATATATCTAAGACCAAAATTATACATCATTTGATAATGAAAATTATAAATTTTACGAAAAGCAATCATGTCACCTTTCAAAAATAACTTCCATAAATCTTCTTGTGTATTAATATTTGAAGGGTTCTTTAAACTCATTTTAAAAGTTTAATTTAAAGTTAGCTTTAAATTTATTTAATGCTAACATACAAAAATGTCCTAGATGCGTTGTCAGGTAATTCTATAATTTTGAATATTACATTAATTTAACATTATTGTTAATTTAATAAAATTAATAACCTATTTAATTATAATTTTCGAAGTACTCATATTACATAATTCTGAAATATTTTTTCTTTATAAGTGGTAATTAACTTTTTGGGCAAATCAACATCTATCGTATAAAAACCTTCATTATCTGAAATTTCAGAAATTGATTTTATTTGACCTTTTAAAACTCCAAATTCATAATCAGGATAATTGTTTAGTTTTATATTTACTAATTGACCTGTTCTTACTTTACCTAAATTCTGTGCAGGAGTCTTTAATTTAGCTATAAACCCTGAGTTTTGCTTTGGCATAATTGTAAGTACTAAATCACCTTGATTTACTGTTTGATTCTCACTCCAATAATTCAAAAAAGAAACTTTTCCATTTATTTCAGATTTTAATAAATATTTCATTTCTCAAGTATATAAGTTTTGAAATTTAAATATCACTCCGAACTTATTAGGGGCTAAACTAATTTAGTTGGAGAGGTCAAAAAAAAATCCAATACTTAAAAAATTCACAATAAAAGCTATAGCAGAAGAAGCGTATTTCAATACTCCAGTCTCTTTTTCTAAAGCCTTCTTATTTTTTCAAAGAAATTAATGATTTAGATAAAAATAATTAACCTAAATTTATAAATTCAGGCTATTTAAATGTATTCAAACTTCAGAAAAGTATGTAGCTGTAAAAGAGGATGAGGACACAGATTAAAATCTATAAGAAGGTGCTTTTAAATGCCTTTTTTATAAATTTACCATATGAAACATTTAATTTTATTTCTTATTATCATTTCCTTTGGTTGTAGTTCAAATGAAAACTTGTCACCTATTGTAAAAAATAGAGCTATCGATTCCTTATTAATAAATCATAAGGTAAATAAAACCCCTAAAAATTGGGAGTTTAAAGATGTAATATTAGATACTTTACCTGGTATAAGCTTATACAGAGCTTATGATAGTATTTTAAATAACAAAGAAGGAAAGCCTGTAATTGTTGCTCTTATAGATATGACAGTTGAAATAAATCATCAAGGTCTAAAAAACAATATTTGGGAAAATAGCGATGAAAAAGTAAATGGCCTTGATGATGATGATAATGGTTACGTAGATGATATTAATGGATGGAATTTTATTGGTAATAACAAGGGACAAAATAATGAATTTGTAAATTATGAATATACTAGAATTATAAAGAAATTTAATTCAAAATTTAAAAAATCAAATTACATTTTTAAATCTAAATTAGACTCTTTGGAATATCAAATTTATCAAAAAGCCTTAAAAAAGCTTAATTCAAGATTAAAATTTGCTAAAGAAGATTTAGAATATATAAATATGGTTAGTAATAGTAAAAATGATGCTGAAAAATTAATTGCTAACTATATTAATACTAGTTATACTTTAGAAAATTTAGATAGTCTAAAAAAAGTTTATCCAAACAATAACAAACTACAAAGTGCAATTCTAAGAAAGTCAAATTTTATAAAGTATGGGTATTCTAATGAATATGTAAATAGATATAGGCTAAAAGCTAAAGAGAGAATTGATAAACTTCTCAATTTAGATTATAATGACAGAATTATTCAAAAAGATAACCCAGAAAATTTAAATGATTATGGGTATGGTTCTTATAAATTTAATCAGAATACAACATTTTTAGATCATGGCACATTAATGGCAGGTATAATAAGTAAGGTTGGTTTCAAAAATGAGATTAAAATTATGCCTTTAACAATATCTGCATATGGAGATGAACATGATAAAGATATCGCATTGGCAATAAGATATGCAGTAGATAATGGTGCAAAAGTGATTAATATGAGTTTCGCAAAAGAATTTTCACTACACTTAGATTGGGTCTTAGAAGCAATTGAATATGCCAATACAAATAATGTTTTAATAGTAAGTGCGGCAGCAAATGATAAATATAATTTAGACCTTAATGAAAATTCAAAATTCCCAAATGATCACAATAATTTTAATGATATTGAAGTGTCCAATAATTTTTTAAATGTTGGCTCTAGCAGTTATAAGTTTAAAAATTATTTAAAATCATCCTTTAGTAATTATGGAATAAAAGAAGTTGACGTATTTGCTCCAGGAGAAAAAATTTATACAACTTTTCCAAATAACAATTTCGACGTTGCTTATGGAGGCACTTCATCAGCTTCAGCTTTAATTTCTGGTGTAGCTGCTCTACTTTATGCATATTATCCAAACATTTCAGTTTCTCAAGTAAAAGAAATTATTATGCATACTGGTTTAGAATTCGATGTTATGGTTAAAACCCCAACGAAAAAAGATAAAAAAAAGATGACCTCTTTCAATAAACTCTCTAAATCTGGAAAAATAGTTAACATTTATAATGCAATAGTTAGTGCAGAAAAAAAATATATATTTAAGAAATAGAAAACCCAATATCTACGTCAACTTTATTTTTTTTTACTGACAAGTTAAAATTACAACCTGTTAGGCAAAAAGATATTTAAATCAAATTTAACCGATTCTTAAATAAATATTGAAAATCTAAATTCTACAATTTATATCTAAACAATTCAATCAGAAAATAAATTAAAAAATATGAAACCATAATATAAAATTTTATTAAAATTGTTGTTTAAAAAAGTTCAAATTTGTTATACCAATATTCAACTTTTATAAATTTTAATCTATTTATCTCAAAAAAAATGAAAGTATTTCAATTAGCTTTTTTTCTATCAATATTTTTAGCAATCAATGGTTGCTCTAAACCAGAGAAATTTAAAAATCATATACAAAATTTTAATACTGATTGGTTTTTTAAAATATCTAAAGATAGTATTGATGATAGTTCCTTTTTTTTAAATGATAATTTTTCTAATTGGGAAAAAGTCAGTTTACCTCATACTCCTAAAATTGAACCTAAAATAGTAAACAATCAATGGCAAGGAATTAGTTGGTATAAAAAGGAATTTACTATAGACAAAAAAATGAAAAATAAAAAACTATTTTTCAAATTTGAAGGTGCTATGAATATTGCCGAAGTTTGGATTAACAATAAGAAAATGATAAAACATCAAGGTGGATATTTACCATTTGTAATAGATTTTACTGATTTCGCAAAATTTGATAATCAAAATACAATTTCTGTTAAGCTTAATAATAAAGACAATCCTATTACAGGCCCTAAACCTTTAAAAAAATTAGATTTCAATACTTATGGTGGTATTTATAGAAATGTATGGTTAATAACTAAAAATAAGCTCCATATTACAGATCCTATTTTTGCAAATAAAACTGCAAGTGGTGGCATTTTTGTAAAATATCCAAAAGTATCTAAAAAAGAAGCTACTGTTAATATTCAAACGCACATAAAAAACGAAAATACTAAAGCAAAATCTTTTGTTGTAAGAAATACACTTATTAAAAATGATAGTGTAGTTACTTTTATAGATAGCGAAAAAAGTACCTTAAACCCAAGCAAAGAGAATGAAATAACAGTTAATTTAACTGTAAAAAAACCAAAACTTTGGTCTCCTCAATTCCCTAATTTATACCAACTTAAAACAGAAATCATAAGTAATGGAGAAGTAATAGATAGCGAATTAACAACAATTGGTATAAAAACAATAAAGTTTATTGGACAAGATTTCTATTTAAATGGAGAAAAAACGTTTCTAAGAGGTGTAAATCGTCATCAAGAATACCCCTACATAGGCTACGCACTTTCTGACAATGCAAATTATAGAGATGCAAAAAAAATTAAAGAAGCAGGCTTCGATTATGTAAGGTTGTCACACTATCCGCAAAGTAAATCTTTTATGAATGCTTGCGATGAATTGGGGATCGTTACAATTGATGCTATTTTGGGTTGGCAATATTTTAGTGAAAACAAAAAATTTCAAAAACATATTTTTCAAACGGCTAAAGATTTAATTCGAAGAGATAGAAATCACGCCTCTGTAATTGCTTGGGAAGTTTCTTTAAATGAATCTTGGATGCCAGAACCTTTTATCGACAAGTTAACTACCATTGCTCATCAAGAATACCCAGGAAATCAATCGTTTACTGCAGGTTGGCAATCTTATGGTTATGATATTTATCTACAAGCAAGACAACATAGATTAAAACATTACGATGCAACCCTAAAAAAACCATACAACGTTTCAGAATATGGAGATTGGGAATATTATGCGATGAACGCAGGATTAAATCAAGATTCTTGGAATGGTTTACTACAACAAGAACGTTCTAGCAGACAATTGCGTACTGCAGGAGAAAGAGCTTTATTACAGCAAGCTACTAATATTCAAGAAGCCCATAATGATAACTTAAACACACCAGCTTTTGCAGATGGTTATTGGGTAATGTTCGATTATAATCGAGGATATGCAAATGATCTAGAAGCTTCTGGAATTATGGATATTTTTAGAATTCCGAAACCAGCTTATTACTTTTACCAAAGCCAAAGAGATTTTGATGAATCTTATGGAAAACCAATGGTTTACATAGCTAATGAATGGAAAAAAAATAGTCCTTTAGATGTGCGAGTTTTTAGCAACTGTGATGAAGTTGAATTATTTTTAAACGGAAAAAGTTTGGGAAAACAAAAACCTGATACAAATAGAATTTCAAACAACTTAAAACATCCTCCTTTTACATTTAAAATAAAATCCTTTAAAAAAGGTAAACTAGAAGCAAAAGGATATATCAATAATAAATTAAAATGTTCTGATGTAAAATTAACTCCAGAGCAAGCTACAAAAATTAATGTTGTTATAGATAATAATTACAAAGAGCTACAAGAAAGTGATACAGACATATTTTTTGTAAATGCATTTGTTGTAGATAAAAACAATACATTAATTTCTGATTTTAAAGGTAAGGCTAAATTTATTGTAAAAGGCAATGGTGTGTTGATAGGAGATAATCCTGTAGCATTTGAAGCTGGAGTTGCATCAATAGTATTAAAAGCACATACTAAACTAAAAAATGTAGAAATTACAGCAACCTCTGTTGAATTAACAAATAATTGAAATGATAATAAAAAGTAATAATATTTCAGTAGTTCATTTTTACAGCTTTATGCTCTTCTAATGTTTCATTAACTTAAGAATACGTCAACGGTACAAATTTATCATTTAAAAAAAAAGAATTCTCATTAAGAACTTGTTTTTGGAAAAACGGAAATGAGCTACCTATCTAAATAGGAATTAAAAAATATAGATTCTGCAACTTATTACAACAGATTAAGAATTTCAATTGCTAATAAATAAAATTCTAGCTTCTAATTAATAATAAAATTCATTTACAAAAATAACTTGTAATTATTTAATATATATTCAATAATAATTTCGATTTTATATTAGGGATTGTAAAAAATATTTTAATTATAATTTTATCTATTTGTTTGAGATAAATATTTACGAATTCTATTTAGTTATTCTTAAAATTTTATTTAGTTTTAAAAATTAAATGATAATGATGTCAAAAATATTTCTACCCATTCTCTTTTTTTTATTTTTTTCTCCTTTAAATTCTCAAAATAATCTTGATGACTTAATCACAAAGCTCGAAATAGAAATGTCTAAAAAGACAAGCTATCAAGAAGCTAAAGAATCACGAATAAAAAGTTTAAAAGACCTTTTATCCGAAAAAGACATTACTCCAGAAAACAAATATTTTATCACTAATAAATTAATCGCTGAATATGCTTATTTCAGTTTTAATTCTTCACTTTTTTACATTGAAGAAAATTTAGCTTTGGCAAAAAAAATTGGAAACGACTTTTTTATAAAAGAATCTACCTTAAAACTTGCTAAACTTTTAGCTACTTCTGGTAGATATGATGAATCTATAAATTTACTAGAAGAAATAAATTCATCAAATTTATCTAAAGAACTAATTATTGAATATTATAGTATTTTTAAAAGATGCTATTCAGAACTTAGAACCATTTCTAGGGTAAAAAACATAATAGATAAGTACAATACACTTTATTTAATCTATAAAGATTCTCTAAATTCACAAATTAAAAAACTGAAAAATAATTCTAATTTATATTTAGCCATAAAAGAACAAAATTATAGAGATGAAGGCAACACTATAGAAGCACTAAAAATAAATGCTAAAAGATTGTCTTTAGCAAAAATGGGTACCAGAGAGTATGCACTTGTAACTTTTAATAGATCTTATATGAGTGCCGAAGTTGAAGGCAATAATCTAAATCAAAAAAAATATCTAATACTTTCTGCTATTTCAGATATACAAGCTGCAATTAAAGATAATGCTTCTTTAGCCAATTTAGCTGTAATATTTTTTGAAGAAGGTAATGTAGATAGAGCACATAAGTATATTAATTTTTCTTTTGAAGACGCTAAATTTTACAATTCTAAATTAAGGTTTTTAGACATCTCAAATGTATTACCTGTAATATCAAAATCTTATGAAACAAAAAATAATAAACAAACCAACAAACTTAAAAAGCAACTAATATTTATTAGTGTTCTTTCTTTAATATTAATGATCTCCATCTTTTTTATTATAAAACAAAATAAAAAAATAAACCAAGGAAAAAAATATTTAAAAACAGCTAACCTACAACTCAAAGAATTAAACGAAAAACTAAGTTTTACTAATAGTGACCTTAAAAGACTATATGAAGAACTCTCTTCTGTAGATATAATTAAAGAACAATATATTGGAACATTTTTAAACTTATACTCAGAATATATAGACAAGTTAGATGTATACAGAAAAACAGTTAGCAAATATATAATTACAAATAAAACCAAAGATTTACTAGAGTTAAGTAAATCTAAAAAGATTATTGAAAGCGAATTAAAAATATTTTACGAAAATTTTGATAAATCTTTTTTACACATCTATCCAAACTTTATTAAAAATTTTAATGAACTCTTAAAAGAGGATGAAAGAATTATTGTAAAAGAAGACGACTCTTTAACTGTAGAATTAAGAATTTTTGCACTGATTCGATTAGGAATTACAAACAGCTCTAAAATCTCAAAAATATTAAGGTACTCTGTAAATACAATCTACAACTATCGTGTAAAAATTAGAAACATCGCTATCAATAGAGAAGAATTTGAAGATATGGTTAAAAAAATTAAATAACTAAATTTTACATTTTTTATCAAAATTTATATTTTAAATTACCCTAATCTTTATCTAAATTAACTTTTCAATCTACCTTAATATTACAAATATACTACTTTATTAAATCATTATAATAAACCCAAAACTCTAAAATAATGATATTTATAGATTTTTACTTAAATGAAAATCTACTTTAATACTACTTCCTATTGTACTATAGTCAATGCTTCGTTTAATTTGTTAAATAATTCTAAAAAACTGTCTTAGATAAATTCTAAAAAAGTTTGAAACTAAAAACTAAATTAAACTTAAACATGAGAAAAAATCACTTAAACTTTAAACTATTTGTTATTTTATCTCTTATAACAACTTGGGTTTCTTTGGCACAAGAAATTACAATAAGAGGTAATGTTTTAGACGAAACAGGAGAACCTATACCTGGTGTTAATATCCTTATAAAAAATACAACTAAAGGAACAGCAACAGATTTTGATGGCAAATTTACAATTGCGGCAAAAAAAGGAGATATTTTAACCTTTAGCTATCTTGGTTATGCTAAACAAGACATTTTAATTAATACAGAAACAAATATATCTATAACTTTAGTACCTGATAATCGATTAGACGAAATAGTTGTAGTTGGTTATGGTACACAGAAAAAAAGTGTTGTTACTGGAGCCATTTCTGGTGTTAAACAAAGCGAATTAGAAGATTTACCCATAACAAGAGTAGAACAAACATTACAAGGTAGAGTTTCTGGTATAACAATAGCTGCTAACTCTGGTCAGCCTGGTTCATCATCTACTGTTCGTGTTAGAGGTATTACTACACTAGGTAATAACGAACCACTTTGGGTAGTAGACGGAGTTGTAGTAGACTCTGGTGGAATTGGTTTTTTAAATCAGTCTGATATTGCTTCTGTAGAAGTTTTAAAAGATGCTGCTTCACAAGCAATTTATGGAGCTAGAGCTGCAACTGGTGTAATTTTAATCACTACAAAAAAAGGAAAATCTGGTAAAATAAGTGTCAATTACAATGGATATACTGGTACTTCTTCTGCTGCTAGAAAATTAGACTTACTTAATGCTAGTCAATATGCTACTTTATTAAATGAAAAATCTGTTGCTGGTGGAGGAAACCTTATTTTTTCTGACCCACAATCTTATGGAGAAGGAACTGATTGGCAATCTGCTATTTTTAATGACAGTGCAAAAAGAACTAGCCATGAAGTTAGCTTAAGTGGTGGTAATAATACCTCTACATTTTACGCTTCTTTTGGTTATCTAGACCAAGAAGGTATTGTAATGAGTAATATTTCTAATTATTTAAGAAAGAATATTCGTTTAAACTCTACTCATAAAATTTCAGATAAAATAACTTTTGGACAATCTTTAGGTTATTCTAACGAAAAAAATGTGGGTATCGGTAATACCAATAGCGAATTTGGTGGGCCATTATCTTCTGCAATAAATTTAGATCCAATTACCCCTATAGTAGAAACAGATCCAATACTTGCCAATCAAGCTCCTTATACAAATAACGGAATTTGGAAAGATGCTAATGGAAATCCTTATGGAATATCAACTTTAGTAGCACAAGAAATGTCTAACCCATTAGCTTACGAGCAAACACTTTTAGGTAATTATGGTTGGTCAGATAATTTTGTTGGTAATGCTTATCTAGAATTTGAACCAATTGAAGGCTTAAAATTTAAAAGTACTCTAGGTGGTAAATTAGCTTACTGGGGCTATGACAGCTACACACCAGTTTCTTATTTAAATGCAGCAACTATTACCACACAAAACAATATTTCTAGAGGTAGAAATAAAGGTTTTGGATGGAATTTAGAAAACATAGTATCTTATTCTAAAGAAATTAAAAATCATAATTTTAATCTTTTAGTTGGGCAAGGGGTTTATGTAGATAATATTACAACTGGCGAAAACGTAACTTATTTCGGAATTCCGGTTGATAATTATAAAGATGCATCATTTAACTTTAGTGTTCCTACAGATCAAATAACAGCTTCTGCCTACACAGGAAACGAACACCGAGTAACATCATTATTTTCTAGATTAACTTATAATTTTGATGAAAAATATTTATTTACTGCAATTGTAAGAAGAGATGGTTCTTCTAGATTTGGTTCTAACAATAAATATGGATTTTTTCCTTCATTTTCTGCTGGTTGGGTACCTTCTAAAGAAAATTTTTGGGTAGATAATGATATCGTTACTCAATTAAAAATTAGAGGTGGGTATGGTGTTACAGGTAATGATAATATTGGCGATTTTCAATACCTATCTACAATTGGTGGTGGTAGAAACTACACAGTTGGTACTTCTGGTTCTGTAACTATTGGTAACAGCCCTAACGCTCCATCAAATCCAGATTTAAAATGGGAAGAAACGAGTCAATTAAACATCGGTTTTGATGCAAGATTATTTGATAATATTTCTGTTGCTTTTGATTGGTATAAAAAAGAAACTACAGGTATTTTACAAAGCATTACCATACCTGGTTATGTTGGTGCAATTGGAAGCCCAACTGGTAATGTTGCAGATATGGAAAATAAAGGTATTGATTTAGAAATTGGATATAATAAACAATTCAATGAAGTTAATTTTTCTATAAATGGTAACGTATCTTATTTAGAAAATGAAGTTACATTTTTAGGTAATGGTGTAGATTTTTTATCTGGTGGTGCAACAATACAGTCTAGTACCTACCCTATTACAAGAACTCAAATTGGGCAACCTGTAAACTCATTCTACGGATTTAAAACGAATGGAATTTTTCAAAATCAAGAAGAAATTAATAATTATGTAAACTCTGCAGGTACTATAATTCAACCAAATGCACAACCTGGAGATTTTAAATGGGTTGATTTAGATGATGATGGAGATATTGATTCTGATGATAGAGATTTTCTAGGAAGCTCAATTCCTAAATTTACATACGGATTTACCTTAAATCTAGATTATAAGAATTTTGATCTTTTAGTATTTGGTCAAGGTGCAGCTGGTAATAAGATTTTTCAAGGATTAAGAAGGTTAGATGTAGAAAATGCAAACTATCAAACATCTGCTTTGGGTAGATGGGTTGGAGAAGGAACATCAAACACTTTTCCAAGGTTAACTACAAACGATACTAACAATAACTTTTCTAACCCTTCTGATTTTTACTTAGAAGATGGCGATTATTTTAGAATTAAAACACTACAAGTGGGTTACACGCTTCCATCAGATGTGTCAAAAAAATATGGTGTTAGTAAATTAAGAATTTATTTAACTGCAGAAAACTTATTCACTTTCACAAAATATAGTGGATATGATCCAGAAATTGGTGGTGGTATTTTTGGTATTGATCGTGGGTATTATCCTCAAGCCAAAACAAATCAAATTGGTATCAATTTACAATTTTAACTAAAAAACTTAAAAAGATGAAATTAAAAAATATAAAAAATATAAATATTATACTACTCATATGTATTGTTATGATATCTTGTAGTGAAGAATATTTAGAAGTAACACCTAAAGGTACTGCGTTAGAAGAAAACTATTATACCAATGAAGCTGAAGCTTATTCAGCACTAATAGCTGTTTATGATGTTATTGGTAAACAATCAAGAGGTTTTGAAAACATGATAGCCTTGTTAAATTCTGGATCAGACGATCATTATACAGGTGGTGGTAGTTCTTCAGACGGTTCTCAATTACAAGCATTTTCTAATTATACAATTAGCGAATCTAACATTGGTACTAGTTACTGGAACGATTTTTATCAAGGTATTTTTAGAGCTAATATTTTATTAGTTAAACTTCCAGATATTGACATGTCTGAAACAACAAAAAGTAGACTTGAAGCAGAAACCAAAGCATTAAGAGCAATATATTATTTTGAGCTAGTTAGGTTGTTTAAAAATATACCTTTAATTACTGCTCCTATACCAACATCAGAAATCTACAATATAGAACAAGCAGATCCTAATGAAGTATATGCACAAATAGAAACAGATTTATTAGGGGCAATTCCTAATTTACCAATCTCTTTAAATGTAGCTAACGAAGGTGGTAGATTAACTAAAGGAGCTGCAAAAGCAGTATTAGGTAAAGTATATTTATACCAAGGAAAAAATACAGAAGCAGCTGCTCAATTTGCTGAAATTAACGGAACTCCAGGTACAACAAGTTCTTACGGATATAAATTACTTGATAATTTTTCAGACTTATGGCAAATTAGTAACATTTATAACAGTGAATCTATTTTAGAAATTGCCCACACAGATCAGAGTAATGCTGATTGGTGGTTTTGGGGAGGAAGCGCAGACGAAGGAAACAGCCTAAATGTTATGGTTGGTCCAAGAGGCTATATAAGAAACAATAATTCTGCACCAGACTATGCTGCTGGTTGGGGATTTAATGTAATTACGCAAGATTTACACGATGCTTTGTTAGGAGATCCAAGGTTTGACGATACAATTGAAGACCTACAGGCTCTTAAAGATGCTGGAGATGTTTCTTTTGATGAAAGTTACCAACATACAGGTTATTATTTAAAAAAGTTTATGCCTTTAACTTCAGATGTTTCTACGGGTGGTGGTGCAAGTGTTTTAAACTATCAACAACACACTTATATGATACGTTTAGCAGACACATATTTATTAGAAGCTGAAGCATTAGGTGGTACAGGTACTCGTGCACAATCTTTATTAGATGCTGTTAGAGCTAGAGTAGGTTTACCTTCTATACCTGTATCTATAGAAGCCATTTTAAATGAGCGTAGATTAGAATTAGCTGGAGAAGGCCATAGATGGTACGACTTGGTTAGAACTGATAAAGCTGCAAGTGCTTTAGCTAGTAAAGGGTTTGTTGCAGGAAAAAATGAAATTCTACCAATTCCTTTAGCTGAGTTAGAAAACACTTTGCTTGTACAAAACCCTAATTATTAATCTTTAAAATAAAAACATTATGAACTTACATATAAAATTAAAATACATTTTTAAGTTTTTACCTTTAGTTTTAATAGGGTTGATTTTTACATCTTGCCAACCAGAAGAATTAGGTGAAGGTAATGGTTTAACAGCTGATAATTTAGATGCAGATTTTACCATTTCTGAAATAACAGACGCAAATAACACATATTCTTTAAATGCCATTAACAGCTACATATCATCTAGTTGGGATTTAGGTAAAGGAGGTGGATTTTCTTCTGGTGGTAATTCTGCAGAGGTGTTTTTTCCTGATGCTGGTACGTATACAGTACAACATAAAGTAACTGGTATAGGTGGGGTTTCTTCTGTATCTTCTCAAACTGTAAATGTTGCAACTTCAGACCCAATTGCTGGTAATATTGTTAAAGGTGGAAAATTTGAAGATGCTAGCGCTCATAGCGAATGGACTATTTTAAACATCAGCGCTTCTGGTGCAAACTGGACATTTAATGATGGTAGTGCTACCATTGTTGCAAGTGGTTGGAATCAACAAGCCATTTATCAACCTATTGAGGTTATTGCAAATAAAACTTATACAATAGATATGATTGTTTCTGGTGATGGAAATGATGAAACTTGGTTTGAAGTTTTTGCAAGTACAGTAGAACCTGTACAGTGGAATGATTACGCAAGCAATGTGGTTATGGGTTTAAATACTTGGGGAGGCTGTGGTACTGGTTCTTTTAACGGAATACTTTCTTCTGTTGGTTGTGTAGATAGCTCTTATACTAGCTCTAAAAGTAATGAAGTAACTTTTGATACTTCTGGAACAATATACCTTGTTATAAAATGTGGTGGAAACCAAACTTCTGGAATCACAATTTCTAATGTAGAAATGAGAGGTAAAATTTAAGAAAATTTAGATTTTTTTCAAATTATTTAAATTAATTGTTTAAAGCCCATATTCAATTTAAATATGGGCTTTATTAAAGTATAATATTTTAATAATAATTAGTATGAAACATATTGCCATTTTATTTTCTTTATACTTTTTGTGGAGTTGTTCATCAAACTCTGCTATAGACAAAGTAAATGATATTACTGATGATTCAAGCATTTCTTATAGTAATGTAGATCTTTACTTAACAAATGCAGATAAAACCGAATTATTTCAATTTTATGAAAAAAGTATCCCGAATTATGTAACAAATATTAATTTTTCTATTAATGTAGCCCCTAATATAACTTATCAAGAAATAGACGGATTTGGTTTTTCTTTAACAGGTGGTAGTGCTATGCTGCTAAACAATATGTCTCAAACAGAAAGATCAAAAACATTAAACGAACTTTTTAGTGAAAATGGTATTGGCGTAAGCTATTTAAGAGTAAGTGTTGGGGCTTCTGATTTAGATGCTGAAGTTTTTTCTTACAATGATTTAGAATCTGGCCAAACAGACATTAATTTAAATCAATTTTCTATAGAAAAAGACAAAGAAAACTTAATTCCTGTTTTAAAAGAAATTTTGACTATAAACCCAGCTATTAAAATCATGGGCTCTCCTTGGTCTGCTCCTATTTGGATGAAAGACAACAACAATTCTATAGGAGGTAGTTTAAAACCAGAATATTATGATGTATATGCTCATTATTTTGTAAAATACATACAAGCCTATCAACAAGAAAACATAACAATAGATGCAATTACCATACAAAACGAACCTCATCATGATGGTAATAATCCAAGCATGTATATGGAAGCTGCTGATCAAGCTGAATTTATTAAAAATCATTTAGGTCCTAAATTTGCATCCGAAGAAATTAAAACCAAAATTATTGTTTGGGATCATAATGCAGACAACACTTCTTATCCTATCAGTATTTATAATGATGCTGAAGCTAACAAATATATAGATGGTGCAGCTTTTCATCTTTATGCAGGTGATATAAATAATCTAAGTAGCGTTCATAACACATATCCTAATAAAAACTTATATTTTACAGAACAATGGGTAGGTGCAAATAGCAATTTTGCAGACAATTTACGTTGGCATACAAAAGAATTAATTGTTGGTGCTACTAGAAATTGGTGTAAAACAGTATTAGAATGGAACTTAGCTTCTAATTCTAACTTAGAACCACATACTCCTGGAGGTTGTACAGAATGTTTGGGCGCTCTTACAATAGATGGCAACAATGTAACAAAAAATGATGCCTATTATATTATTGCACATGCTTCTAAATTAGTAAGACCTGGTTCTACAAGAATTAGCTCTAACTACACCAATGATTTACCTAACGTCGCTTTTAAAACACCTAATAATGAAATTGTTGTTATTGTTCTTAACAACACTTCAATAGATAAATCTTTCAATATAAATGTACTAGACCAACCCATAACTACTTCACTAAAAGCAGGAGCAGTTGGTACTTATGTATGGAAATTATAAAAAAAATAAAAAAATGATAAAAAAAAGTATTTCAATAATAACCTTAACGCTATTAATGATTTCGTGTAATAGTTCTAAAAAAGATGCTTTTGTAGAAGAAAATCTTAAAGCAACACAAATAACACCAAAATCTTTACTTAATAAAAAAGCTATTATTTATACAACAGCTAAAGACACAGATTTAAGGTTATCTCTAACTAACGAAAATATATTTAAACAGTCTAATCAACCTAAAGAAACAGATGTTTCCATCTTTGTAAATCCCCAAAAAACTTTCCAAGAATTTTTAGGTATAGGTGGCGCAATAACAGATGCTTCTTCAGAAGTTTTTTCTAAATTAAGTGCAGATAAACAAGAAGAATTGCTAAAAGCTTATTATTCTGAAGAAGGTATTAATTACAACATTATTAGAACCAGTATTCATAGTAGCGATTTTGGTTTAGGAAGCCATACTTATATTGAAGATGGAGATAAGGAACTTAAAACATTCTCTATAAAAAAGGATAAAGTAAAACGTATACCAATGATAAAACGCGCACAAGCATTAATAAAAGACGATTTAGTGTTTTACGCAAGTCCTTGGAGTCCACCTGCATTTATGAAAACCAATAACCACATGTTACAAGGTGGTAAATTACTGCCAAAATACTACCAAACTTGGGCAGATTATTTTGTAAAATTTATAAAGGCTTACGAACAAGAAGGCATTCCTGTTTGGGGTGTAACCATACAAAATGAACCAATGGCGGTTCAACGTTGGGAATCTTGTATTTATACAGCAGAAGAAGAACGTGATTTCTTAAAAAACAATTTAGGTCCAACCTTTGAAAAAAATGGATTTGCTGATAAAAACATTGTAGTTTGGGATCATAACAGAGATTTAATCTCTCACAGAGCCAATACTATTTTCGAAGACAAAGAAGCTATGAAATATGCTTGGGGAATTGGGTATCATTGGTATGAAACTTGGACAGGTGGTGATCCTAAATATGACAACCTAAAGAATATTAAAGAATCTTTTCCAACCAAAAACTTATTGTTTACAGAAGGATGTCAAGAAAAATTTGATGCAAATGAATACCAAAGATGGTCTAATGCTGAGCGTTATGGAAATTCTATGATTAACGATTTTAATAGCGGAACTGTTGGATGGACAGACTGGAATATTTTACTAAATGAAAACGGAGGGCCTAATCATGTTCAGAATTTTTGCTTTGCACCTATACATGCAGATACCACAACAAATGAATTAATTTACACACCATCTTATTATTATATTGGTCATTTCTCAAAGTTTATTAACCCAAAAGCAGTGAGAGTTAGTACAACAACTAGCAGAAGCACACTAGAAAGTACATCTTTTAAAAATATAGATGGCTCTATTGTTACTGTGGTTATGAATAAAACTAACAGTAAAATAGTTTATAATTTAATTGTTGGAAATAATGAAATTTCTTTAGAAATTGAACCACATGCAATGCAATCAGTATTATACTAAAACATGAAAAAAGTAATCTTAATTTGTTTGATACTTTGTTTATCATGCAAAGTTTCAAAAAACAATACTAATATATCACAAAAAAACTATATTAAAAGTTCTACAAACTTAAATATAGAACAAAGTATTGATAGCCTATTATTAAAAATGACCTTAGAAGAAAAAATAGGTCAAATGAATCAATACAATGGTTTTTGGGATGCCACTGGTCCAGCACCTAAATCTGGAGATCAAGCAGCATTAAAATACGAACACCTAAAAAAAGGATTAGTAGGCTCCATGCTTAATGTAAAAGGTGTTAAACAAGTTAAAGCACTTCAAAAAATAGCTGTAGAAGAAACCAGGTTAGGAATTCCGTTAATTTTTGGGTTTGATGTAATTCACGGATACAAAACAATTGGCCCAATACCTTTAGCAGAATCTGCAAGTTGGGATTTAGAAGCGATTAAAAAAGCAGCACAAAATGCAGCCGAAGAAACAGCAGCATCTGGCATAAACTGGACATTTGCTCCTATGGTAGATATTTATAGAGATGCACGCTGGGGACGCGTTATGGAAGGTGCAGGAGAAGACCCATATTTAGGTTCTAAAATTGGAGTTGCAAGAGTACAAGGTTTTCAAGGTAAAGATTTATCTTCCGCAAAAACAATAGCTGCTTGTGCAAAACATTTTGCAGGTTATGGATTTGCAGAAGCTGGTCGCGAGTATAATACTGTAGATGTAGGTACATCAACCTTATACAACGTCATCTTCCCTCCTTTTAAAGCTGTTACAGAAGCTGGCGTAAGAACTTTTATGAATTCTTTTAATTTATTAAATGATATCCCAGCAACTGGTAATGAATTTCTACAAAGAGAAGTATTAAAAAAAGAGTGGAATTTTAACGGGTTTGTAGTTTCTGATTGGGGATCTATTGCAGAAATGACACCCCATGGTTACGCAAAAAACAATAAACATGCTGCAGAATTAGCGGTTAAAGCAGGTTCTGATATGGATATGGAATCTAGTGCTTATTTAGCAGAATTGGCAAATTTGGTAAAAGAAGGTAAAGTTGATGAAATACTTATTGATGATGCTGTAAAACGAATTTTAAGAGTAAAATTTGAATTAGGTTTATTTGATGATCCTTATAAATATTGTAACCTAGAAAATGAAAAAAATACAATTGGTAAAAAAGAGTTTCATGAAGATGCTTTAGATATCGCTAAAAAATCAATTGTTTTACTTAAAAACGAAAACAATTTATTACCCTTAAAAAAAGAAAATCAGAAAATTGCATTGATTGGTGCTTTAGCCAACGACAAAACGAGTCCTTTAGGTAGCTGGAGAATAGCTGGCGATGATGGAACAGCTGTTTCTGTTTTAGAAGGGTTGCAACAATACAAAGGCAATACACTAAAATATGCTAAAGGTGCAGATGTAATTACTAAAGATTCTAAGGTAACCTTTGTAAACGAACTTAAAATAAATGAAACAGACACTTCTGGCTTTGCAGAAGCAATACAACTAGCCAAAGAATCTGATATTGTTGTTATGGTTTTAGGAGAACATGGTTATCAAACAGGAGAAGGAAGAAGTAGAACCAATATTGATCTTCCTGGTGTTCAACAAAAACTCTTAGAAGCAATTTACAACATAAATAAAAAAATTGTTCTTGTATTAACCAATGGTAGACCACTTGCAATTACATGGGCAGATAAAAATATACCTGCTATTGTAGAAGCGTGGCATCTTGGGGTACAAAGTGGTAATGCAATTGCACAAGTGTTGTATGGCGATTACAACCCAAGTGGAAAACTACCCATGACATTTCCTAGAAGTGTTGGACAAATTCCTATTTACTATAATTATAAAAACACTGGGCGTCCTTATGGAGAAAATAGTGATGTTGTTTTTTGGTCTCATTATAGTGATGAAAGCAACAGGCCATTATATCCTTTCGGATATGGTTTAAGTTACACAACGTTTTCTTACAAAAACCTAAAAATAAACGCCTTAGCAGACAGAAAAATTAGTATTTCTGTTGATGTAAGTAATACAGGAAGCGTACAAGGAAAAGAGGTTGCACAACTTTACATTCAAGATAAATTTGCTGCTATAGCAAGACCTGTAAAAGAATTAAAAGGTTTTAAAATGGTAGCGCTAAACCCAAAAGAAACCAAAACAATTGAGTTTACCTTTACTGAAAAAGAATTAGGATTTTACACAAACAAAGGACAATTTATTGTAGAGCCTGGTGAATTTAACGTATATGTTGGCGGAAATTCAAATGCCACACTTTCTAACCAATTTATCTTAAAATAAAAACAAATATAAAAACAATGAAAAATAATTTTCTTCTAGCAATTACTTTAATTTTATTGTCATTTCTGTCTTGTAGTAGTGATAATCAAATTGATGAACCAAACCCACCAACAAACTTATCTATATCTGGAGTTATTTTTGGCGCAGACACTAATAACCCTAATGGAGATGGTAGTGGTGTTGTAGATTTTACAATTACAGCTACCAATGCAACCTCTTATAAAGTTTTAATTAATAACGAAACTTTAGAGCTTACTCAAAACACATTTAGTTACACTTTTACACAAGGTGGTACTAATAATTACGAAATTATAGTTGCTGCGTATAATTCATCTGGTAATACTAGTGTTACATATTCACTTTCAGTTTATGTAAAAACAGAATTAGCACTAATTTGGCAAGATGAATTTGATGCTAATGGCGCTCCTAATTCTGCTAATTGGGGTTACAACACAGGTACTGGTGATAATGGTTGGGGTAATAACGAATCTCAATATTACACAGATAGATTAGACAATGCAAAAGTAGAAAATGGTGTCTTAAAAATTACTGCCAAAAAAGAAAGTTTTGGAGGGTCTGAGTATACTTCAGCAAGACTTATTACTGCTGGTAAATTTGAGTTTACCTATGGTAGAGTTGATGTACGTGCTAAACTACCTGCAGGTGGTGGTGTTTGGCCTGCTATTTGGATGCTTGGAGCAAATTTTGGTTCGGTAGGTTGGCCTGCTTGTGGTGAAATTGATATTATGGAGTATGTTGGTAATAATCCAGGGCAAATATCAAGTGCTTTACATACAACATCCAGCTCTGGCAACACTGTTAATCATAAGGTTACTTCTATTAGTAATGAAACCACAGAATTTCATATATACTCTGCCATTTGGACAGAAAGTAGTATAACTTTTCTATTAGATGATGTAGAATATTATACCTATAATCCATCAACTAAAAATAATGATACATGGCCGTTTTACAACAATCAATTTTTGATTTTAAATATAGCTATGGGTGGTAATTTAGGGGGTACTATCGATCCTAATTTTGATGTATCTACTATGGAAATAGATTATGTAAGAGTTTATCAATAAGACCAAAAATGACAGCAAATTTTCAATTATTAGATTATATAATTTTTATAGCATACGCTATCTTAATTCTTGGTGTAGGCCTTTGGGTTTCTCGTGATAAAAAAGGGCATGAAAAAAATGCTGAAGATTATTTTTTAGCAAGCAAAAGTTTACCTTGGTGGGCAATTGGTGCAAGCTTAATTGCTGCAAATATTTCTGCAGAACAATTTATAGGAATGTCTGGCTCTGGGTTTGCTTTAGGATTAGCCATTGCGTCTTACGAATGGATGGCTGCAATTACTTTAATAATTGTAGGTAAATATTTCTTACCCATATTTATTGAAAAAGGATTGTACACAATTCCTGAATTTGTAGAAAAACGTTTCTCTACAAACTTAAAAACAATTCTAGCCGTTTTTTGGATTGCTTTGTATGTATTTGTAAATCTGGCTTCTGTTCTTTATTTAGGATCATTAGCTTTAGAAACCATAATGGGTATTCCAATGATTTATGGAGTTATTGGCCTTGCCTTATTTGCAGCTGCTTACTCTTTATATGGTGGCCTTTCTGCAGTGGCTTGGACAGACGTAATTCAGGTTGTATTTTTAGTTCTTGGTGGTTTGGTTACTACATATTTAGCTCTAAATACCGTTTCTGGAGGAGAAGGTGTACTAGAAGGAATTAAAACTGTTTACAATGCTGCACCAGACAGATTTGCAATGATTTTAGATAAATCTAATCCTGAATTTAAAAACTTACCAGGTATAGGTGTTTTAGTGGGTGGCTTATGGGTTGCCAACTTATATTATTGGGGGTTCAATCAATATATTATCCAAAGAACTTTAGCTGCAAAATCTTTAAAAGAATCTCAAAAAGGTATTCTTCTTGCTGCATTTTTAAAGTTAGTTATTCCACTTATAGTTGTTGTTCCAGGTATTGCTGCTTATGTAATGGTTAATGACCCAGAAATTATGGCTCGTTTAGGAGAAGCTGGTTTAAAAAACTTCCCCACTTTAAAACAAGCTGATAAAGCTTACCCTTGGTTGTTACAATTTTTACCTACAGGTATGAAAGGTATTGCATTTGCAGCTTTAGCAGCTGCAATAGTTTCTTCTTTAGCCTCGATGTTAAATTCTACTTCAACAATATTTACAATGGATATTTATAAGCAATACATCAATAAAAATGCAAGCGATAAAGCTACTGTAAATACAGGAAGAATTTCTGCCTTTGTTGCTTTAGTTATTGCTTGTATTATGGCACCACTTTTAGGCGGAATAGATCAAGCTTTTCAATTTATACAAGAATATACAGGTATAGTATCTCCAGGTATTTTAGCAGTATTTATGCTAGGGTTATTTTGGAAAAAAACAACCAATAAAGCTGCAATTATTGGGGCATTAGTCTCTATACCTATTGCTCTTGTATTTAAAACTACGGCTATGCCTTGGATGGATCAAATGGGATTAACAGCGGTTTTAACAATGGTTGTAATTGTTATAACAAGTTTTATACAGCACAAAGGTAAAGATGATAAAAAAGGTATAGAAATTACAAAAGAATTATTTAAAACTAGTCCTTTATTTAATATTGGAGCATTCGCTATTATGCTAATTTTAGTGGTTCTTTATACTCTATTCTGGAATTAATTAACATAAAACTAAACCATAAGCTTTTCTTTAAAGAGGCTTTTTACAAATACATATTTTAGCTTAACATTATGAAAAATTTAGTTTCAATTCTTTTACTATGTTTTTTTATCAATTCTTGTAATCAACAAGTAGAAAAACAAGAATTTAAATCCGAAGCAATTTTTCAACCTTTTCAACCTCCAATTGCTTATAAGGATGCAAAAAACCAAGCTTTAAAAATAATAGATCAAATGACTATAGATGAAAAAATTTCATTAATTGGTGGTCATAATGTGTTTTTTACAAAAGGATTTGAAAAGTTTAATGTACCAGCTATGTATCTCTCAGATGCAACACAAGGAGTTAACATTCGTTCTCACCTAGATGATCAACTAGAAAAATCAGTTGCTTTTCCAAGTCCAATTGCTTTAGCAAGTACTTGGAACAAAGAGTTGGCTAGTAATTATGCAAAATCTATTGGAGAAGAGTGTAGAGCTGGTGAAATTGCTGTGTTATTAGGTCCTGGAATGAATATCTATCGTATTTCACAAAATGGGAGAAATTTTGAATACTTTGGAGAAGACCCTTTCTTAGCTGCAAGAATGATAGAAAATTATGTGGTTGGTATGCAAAGTACTGGCACAATAGCAACACTTAAACACTTTATTGCAAATAATACAGATTATAAGCGAAGAACATCAAATTCTGTAGTAGATAATAGAACCTTACACGAAATTTATTTACCTGCTTTTGAGGCTGGTGCAATGGCTGTAATGACCTCATATAATTTAGTTAATGGTGAATATGCTGGACAAAGTAAAGATGTAATTACTGGTCTTTTGAGAGAAGACTTAGGCTTTAAATGGTTAGTGATGAGTGATTGGTGGTCTATTTATGATGCTGAAAAAGTGATAAAATCTGGGCTTGATCTTGACATGCCCGGAGAACCAAGAGCTGAATACCCAGACTATATGAAAAAAGATGAATTCTTTTTACGATTCACTGCCAAAACGCTTCTTGAAAAAGGAAAAGTAAAAGAAGAAGACATCAACAGAATGGTTACCAATATTCTTACTACAGAAATTGCTATGGGTTTGTTAGAACGCCCAATTAAAGATGCTTCTTATTTTAAAAATTTCGATCAACACGTAGAAGTGGCTTTACAAACAGGAAGAGAAAGTATTGTACTTCTTAAAAACAACAACGTTTTACCTATTCATAAAAATGATGAAATCTCGATTTTACTAACAGGTGAATATGCTGATAAAATTCCGCACGGAAGTGGAGCTGCTGAGGTAGTTGGCTACGATCATGTAACAATGTTTACAGCTCTTAAAGAAATTTATGGTGATAAAGTTAGCTATATTAAAAATCCAACAGATAATGATATAAAAACACATAGTCATATAATTTACAGCACTGGTACTTTTGATTCTGAAGGTTGGGACAAATCTTTTAACTTTCCTGAGAAAATCAATTCAGAAATTAAACATATTGCTTCTTTAAATAAGAATACAATTGTTTCTGTTAGCTCTGGAAGTGGAACAAATATGAGCGAATGGAATAATGATATTGCTGGACTTATTTATAGTTGGTATCCTGGACAAATTGGTTTTAAAGGCTTTGCTGAAATAGTAGCTGGTATTACAAATCCATCTGCAAAATTACCTATTACCATAGAGAAAAAATTTGAAGACTCACCAGGATATGGCTACATTCCAGAAGGAAAAGAATTGTATACAGGTTGGGACGAAGATCATAGAATTATAGACCCAATTACAGATATTAAATATGATGAAGGTGTATTTATGGGATATCGTTGGTACGAAAATAAAGCTATAGAACCCCTTTACGCTTTTGGTTATGGCTTATCATATACTACATTTGAATATAACAACTTAGTGTTAGAAAAAAATTATATCAACATAGGTGATTCTATTAATTTTAAAATTGACTTAGAAAATACTGGTGCTGTAGATGGTAAAGAAATTGTACAGATATATGTTCGTGATGTAGAATCATCTGTTAAACGACCAATTAAAGAGTTAAAAGATTTTAAAAAAGTGCAATTAACTGCTGGTAAAAAACAGACTTTATACTTCACTCTAAAAAATAGAGATTTTGCTTTTTGGGATGCTGTTACAGAAGATTGGAAAGTAGAACCAGGTAGCTTTGAAATTTTAGTAGGTACAGCTTCAAATAATATAAAAGCAACTGCTAAACTTCTTATTACATTAGAGCAATAAAAGAGTATAAAAAAGTTTTAACAACAAATTAATTTAAGTTATTATCATCCAGAAAATAATTTCTTTTATGTAGCTTAAAAGAGAATCTATTTGCACATATTTTAATAATAAAACATTTCAAAATTCTATTATTTAATCCTGTAGCAAAACAAAAAAAGAAAGTACTTTCTACTCTATTTTTATTGTTATTTTATGATTTTTTTTTAAAAAATACTATTACAAAATACATTTTAATAAGTATTTCTAAACTATTATTAAGATTAGTACACAAAATTTAACCTAGTCTTACTCTTTTAATAACCTCTTCTTTTAAATATAAAAAGTAGAAACACTCTTAAAAATATTCTTCTTTAATTATATTTTAAAAAAATTATTATAATTCCTCTTTAAAATTTAAATGATAAAGGTTCTATCCATTACCTAAATTTTAACCCCCTCTTTTCTACACAAAAGCAACATTTCTGCTACTAGATGTTTATTCTGTTGCACCCTTTTTTAAGTTGTAATTCTATCTTTAAACTTTCTTTGATAAGAGATTAAATCTTTTTTTTAACTTAATAAAACAAATAATATCGCCATATGAATAATGCAAAATTTCTATTATTAATAACTTCTATAACTGCTTTAGGGGGCTTACTTTTTGGTTATGACACAGGTGTAATAAACGGAGCTCAGTTTTACTTAACAAAATATTTTCAATTAGATGCAGCTACAAAAGGATGGGTAGTAGGTAGTGCTCTTTTAGGATGTTTATTTGGTGCAGTTATTGCAGGACCTTTAAGTATAAAATTAGGAAGGAAAACTTCTTTAATTATTTCTGCCATTTTATTTACCATATCTGCTTGGGGTTCTGGGTTACCTAGTTTTTTAGAAGAATCTGTTGCTTTATTAGTTGTTTTTAGAATAATTGGTGGTTTAGGTATTGGTATAGCTTCTATGAATGCACCTATGTATATTGCAGAAATTGCACCTGCCAATAAAAGAGGTAAACTTGTTACTTATTATCAACTGGCAATTGTAATTGGTTTTTTTGCCGTTTTTTTAGTTACTTATTTTATTGGAAACAATTTAACCGAAGCTGAAAATTTAGCGTTTGGTTGGAGAAGGATGTTTTGGTCTGAATTAATACCTAGTGGTTTATTTTTAACTGCTTTATTTCTGGTTCCTAAAAGTCCAAGATGGCTTTTACTAAAAAATAAAAATAAAGAGGCTTTAGTCGTTTTAACAAAAATACACGGTAAAGAAAATGCTAAAAAAGAAGTTGAAGAAATTAAAAATTCTTTAACTAAAGAAACTAAAAAAGGAAAAGTAAATTATTTTTCTAAAAGTATTATTACAATTATAATTATAGGCTCTGTATTTTCTCTGCTTCAACAATTTACAGGTATTAATGCTGTTTTGTATTATGGTGCAGATATTTTTGAAAAATCTTTAGGTTTTGGTAAAGATGATATTTTAAAACAACAAGTATTATTGGCTTTTGTAAATTTAATTTTTACCTTAATAGCCATGGTAACTGTAGATAAATTTGGAAGAAAACCTTTAGTTTACATTGGTTCTGTTGGTATGCTAACAGGTTTTTTAATTTTAGGTTTTACCATTCAACAACAATCTATTGGTATTTTATCTCTTTTAGGTGTTTTAACTTTTATTGGGTCTTTTGCGCTTTCTATGGGGCCCGTAGTTTGGGTGGTATTATCAGAAATGTTTCCTAATAAAATTAGAAGTGTAGCTATGTCTGTAGCTGTAGCTGTACAATGGGCTGGTAATTATGTGGTATCTCAATCTTTTCCTATGGTTACAGTTAGCGAATTAAACAACAATAATTTTTGGAATGGTTCTTTACCTTATTTTATTTTTTCTTTCTTTATTATAATTATAATTATATTCACTTATAAATTTATACCAGAAACTAAAGGTAAATCTCTAGAAGAAATAGAAGCTATTTGGAGTAAATAATATCAATAAATCTGTATATTAAACCAACCATCAAATTTAAAATATGAAAAAAATCTATGTTTTAATAATCTTGTTTTTGAGTATAAATTTATATGCTCAAAAAACCAATAAAGAATATAGTTTTGTAAATATAAAAGAAGGTATACCTAAAGTAGCAGTTTCTTCTATAGTACAAGATCATTATGGTTTTATTTGGATTGGAACAATTGGAACAGGTTTGTATAAATTTGATGGCATTGATTACACTGCTTATAAATTTAATTTCGAAAACACTAACTCTTTAAGCAGCAATCTTGTACAATGTAGCTTTATAGACAGTAAAAACAGACTTTGGTGTGGTACAGAAAACGGATTAAATCTTTACATTAGAGATTTAGATCAGTTTAAAAGAATACAAATAAACAAAAACAGCACGCTTAAAGAAAATGTAACTGCTATAGAAGAAGATTCTTCTGGAAATTTATTAATTGGCACAGATAACAAAGGACTTTACAAACTTAATATCAACAGTTTAGAAACCACTAGAATTTTAGACAATAATTCTACAGATTTAACCATAAATAGTATAAAACACACTAAACAAGGCAAAACTTTTGTAGGTACAAATCTTGGTTTAAAAGAAATAGATTTTATACATAACAAACTTATACACACCAGAATTTTTGCAGATGACAAAAAATCTATTGATGCTGCAATCGAAGATCTTTACCTAGACAATAATAATAATTTATGGATTGGCTTTCAAAGAGAAAAAGGCGTTTATAAATGCGAACTTACTGATGATAGAAATAACAACATCATTAATCTAAAAAAATTAGATTTTTCTAGAAAAAAGATTTTAAAAATCATGCAATTATCAAACAATACAATGATGATTGGTACAGAAAACGATGGTCTTTTTCATTTGGATGAAAATGATGAAATTATAAAAAATTATCTCTACAATAAATCTGAAGAAAACAGCATACTACACAACTCTATTTGGGAACTTTTTATTGATAAAAATGATAGAATATGGTTAGGCTATTTTAATAGTGGTATTGCTGTTAGCGATCACCTTTTTAATAAATTTAATAATATTAAAAGTTTACCAAATAAAACCAACTCATTAAATACAGCTTCTGTAACTAGTATTGTAAAAGATAAATCAGATAGATTATGGATTTCTACAGATGGTGGTGGTATAGATGTTTACAATTTAAAAACATCAAAAATAACGCATATAAATACAAAAAGTAACAAAGTATATTCGGGTTTAAACTCAGACTATATTGTAAGTTTATTTTTAGATTCTAAAAATAATTTATGGGCTGGTAGTTGGGATAATGGTATTTTTCTACTAAAAAACGGAACAAAAAAATTTCTTAATTTTAATAAAAAAAACAAACCCGATATTTTTTCATCAAACACCATTCGAAGTTTTTCTGAAGATTCTAAAGGAATTATCTGGATTGCTACTTTTTTTGAAGGGTTACATTCTTACAACCCTAAAACCAATGAGTTTAAAAAACACAAGTCTAAAGAATTTTTAGAAGAAAAATCTTTAAGCAATAAATTAATGACTGTTTTTGTAGATTCTGAAGATATTATTTGGGTTGGTACTGCAGACGGATTATTTAACGTAAAACAGTTAGAAGATAATACGTTTAAAGTGTTTTCTTTAGGTGAAAGAATGCAAAAAGAATTGGGCAACTCTACAGATGCTAGCCATATTTTATATATCTACGAATCTTCTAAAAAAGATATTTGGATTGGTACCAGAGGCTCAGGACTTTGTAAATACAACAAAACTAACGACACGTATACATGGTATAACAAATCTAAAGGTTTAAAAGAAGGAAATGTTGCTGGTATTATAGAAGATAACGATAAAAATATTTGGATTAGTGGTAATTCTGGTTTAACAAAAATGAATGTAAACAATCTAGAATTTACCAATTATACATCTCATGATGGCCTTTTATCTAACGATTTTAATTTTGGAGCAGTTTTAAAAGATGAAAAAGGAATTTTATATTTTGGTAATTTTAAAGGCTTAGATTATTTTAATCCAAAAGAAATAAAAACAAACGCTAATATACCTTCTTTACATTTAACTGGTTTTAAACTTTTTAATGAAAAAGTAATACCACAAACAAAAAAATCTCCGTTAAAAAAAGTTATTTCAGAAACTAAAAGTATTAATTTATCTCATACACAATCTGTATTTACAATAGAATATACAGGGTTAAATTATACAAGACCAGAAAAAAACAACTATGCATATTATTTAGAAGGATATGAAACGTCTTGGAATTACGTTGGCAGAAAAAGAAGCGCTACTTACACCAACTTAGATCAAGGTAATTATACTTTTAAACTAAAAGCAGCTAACAATGATGGAGTATGGAACGAAACTCCATTAGAACTTAAAATCACCATTTTACCTCCATGGTGGAAAAGTAACTTTGCCTTACTTGCTTATGCTTTAGTTTTAATTTTGTTTGTGTATTTTTTAAATATTTTAATTCAAAAGCGTGTAAAAGAAAAAGAATTACTTAAAAACGAACGTTTACAACAAACTCAAAATGATGAGCTAAATAAAAATAAACTTCAGTTTTTCACTAATATTTCTCATGAATTTAGAACACCTTTAACATTAATTCTAAACCCTATAAAAGACCTCATAAACAACAAAGAATTAAACTTACCAGAAAGTGTAAAAAAGAAGCATGCAATTATTTATAAAAATACAGACCGACTTTATCGATTAATTAATGAACTAATGGACATTAGAAAACTAGAACATAACAAAATGAAAGTTAGGGCTAGTAAAATTAATCTAATAGAATTTACAAAAGATTTAGCCAGCTATTTTCAAGAAGAATCAATTAAAAAAAATATCCTATTAAGTGTCGATTCTGATGTGCCAGATTTAAAGGTATGGGCTGATAAAAAAATGCTAGAGAAAATCATTTTTAACCTGCTGTCTAATGCAATAAAAGCAACACCAAATGGAGGTGCAATAAACATAGAATTATTATCTGATGATAACCTCTACAACTTACCATTAATAAATGATAAGAAACCTGTTAAAGCAATACAAATAATTATTTCTGATAGTGGTTCTGGATTAAATGAAAACGAAGTAGAAAAAATATTCGACCGTTTTTATCAAGTAGAAAATCAAAACAAAACCTATATTGGGGGCACAGGTATTGGTTTAGAAGTGGTTAAAAACTTTGTGCATTTACATAAAGGAACTATTAAAGTACAAAGCAAACCAAATTTAGGTACTACATTCAAAATTCTATTACCTGTTGGCAATGAACATTACAACGAAAATCAGATAGTTTTAGAAGAAAAAGAAGAAGAGTTCTTAAAAGAAGAATTTTTACTTTTTAAACCCGAAAACACTAACGATTTACCAAATAAAACTAAAGAATTAAATAAAACAAAAACCATTTTAATAATAGAAGATAACGTAGAACTTTTAGATTATTTAAAACTAGAACTAAGTTCTGAGTACAAAGTTTTTGCTACAAGTAGTGGTGCAAATGGGTTTAAAATTGCTAAAGAAACATTGCCCGATGTTATTATTACAGATGTAGTAATGCCAGAAATGGATGGTTTTCAGTTCTGTAACTTAATTAAAACAGATGCATCTACAAGCCACATACCAGTTCTTATGCTAACAGCAAGAACAACAATAGAAAACAGAATTGAAGGTATAGAAAATGGTGCAGATGCATATATGGTAAAACCTTTTGATTTAAAATTATTAAAACTACGTTTATCGCAATTAATAATCAGTAGGCAATTAATTTTCGATAAATTTTTTGGTGCTATTAGTGGCGCAGAAGAAAAAATAAACTCTAATTCTATTGATAAAGAATTTATTCAAAAATTATTAGATTATATTAATGATAACATTTCTGACTCTAATTTAAGTGTAGAAGAATTGGCTTCTCAATTAAATTTAAGTAGAAGTCAATTGTATAGAAAAATTAAAGCATTAACTGGGCAAACTGTTAATGAGTTTATCAGAAAAATTAGATTGGAAAGAGCAAAGCAAATTTTAGATGCTGGTAATGCAAACATCAGTGAAGCTTGTTTTAGTGTAGGTTTTTCTTCTCCATCCTATTTTTCAAAATGTTTTAAAGCTCATTTTGGCATCTTACCTTCTGAAATAGAAACTACTAAAATATCTAAAAATTAATATCAAAACACAAATAAATCAATTACACTTAATTACTAAATTTTAAAAATACACTATCTATTAAATACCAAACTAATTACAACTATAAAACAATTGTTGCGTCAAATGAATTAAATGTAGCATTACTGTTAATTAAAGGTTAAATAGCAACAATAGTTTTAAATTCTGTTTTTTCTGTGTTAAAAAAAACAACATACTTCAATTACATTTGAAAGAAGTATAACAACACATATGAAACAAAACGACTCAATTAAAAATCTTACAAAAATTTAGTAAAAATGATAATTTATTAACATTAATACTAATTAAAAATTAATAGAAGTCTTAAGCTATGTTCGTTGTTAATCTAAAAATATTTAATTAACCAATTAATATGAAAGATGATAAAATTTAAAGTCACGATTATTGCATGCTTAATATTATGTATGCAAAATGTTTTTTCACAAAACAAAACAATTACAGGTCAAGTAAAAGATACTTCTGGTAATCTTTTGCCTGGGGTATCTGTTCTAATTAAAGGAACTCAAAAAGGAACAAATACAGATTTTGATGGTAACTACTCATTAGACAATGTATCACCTAAAGATGAGTTAGTTTTTACTTTTATAGGAATGAATGCTATTACAATTCTTGTAGGTAACCAAACCAAAATTGATGTAGTCTTACAAGAAAATTTAGAATCTTTAAATGAAATTGTAGTGGTTGGTTATGGTAGCAAGAAAAAAAGCTTAGTAACAGGTGCTATTTCTAGTATCGACTCAAAACAAATTAAAAGCTCATCTAATCAAAGAGTAGAAGCTGTTTTACAAGGTAGAACTTCTGGTGTTACTGTATCTTCATCTTCAGGTTCTCCTGGCTCTGGTGCTAAAATAAGAATTCGTGGAGCAGGTTCTAGTGGTAACTCAGAACCTCTTTTTATTGTTGATGGTATGAAAGCATCATCTATTGCAGACATTGCTCCTGCAGATATAGCAAACATCGAAATTTTAAAAGATGCCGCTTCTGCTGCAATTTACGGTACAGAAGGTGCTAATGGTGTAGTTATTATTACAACTAAAAGAGGTAAAAAAGGCGGATTAAAAGTTTCTTATAACAGCCAATTAGGTATACAAACGTTAAAAACAAATATGGAGTTAATGAATGCTTCGCAATTTGTACAATACATGAACGAGGCTGGTATAACAAGTGTGGTAGATAATGGTTATGACACAAACTGGATAGACGAAACTTTTTCTACAGCTTTAATGCATAGAAATGACATTAACTTATCTGGTGCAACAGATAAATTTTCTTACTACACCTCTGCCTCTCATTTAGACCAAGATGGTATAATAACAGGGAACAATGATTCGTTTAAAAGAACTACAATTAGAATAAATTTAAAAGCAGACATTACAAAGTGGTTAGAGTTTGGTGTAAATTCTACATATTCTTCTTCAGACAAAAGTGGTATACCAGAAAATAGCGATACAAGAGGTGTAATACAAAATGCCTTAATCTTAGACCCTTTAACACCTGTAACTTATGCAAATGGTCAGGTTCCTCAATTTGTTATCGATAATGCAAATAATAATGATGTACCTTTACTAACAGATAATAATGGTAATGTTTACGGTTATCCAAGTTACTCTACAGGAGAAGTAATTAACCCTGTAGCTTATGCAAATGTTATCAATAAAACAACTGTAGATTCTTATCAATGGTTAACATCAACTTATTTAAAATTTAAGCCTTTTGATGGTTTTTCATTTACTTCTAGATTTGGTTATGATGAAAATCAATGGGATACAAAAAATACAATTAATCCTTATTATGTTACTTCAGAAGCAGCAAACACTGCCTATACAGGTTCTCAAAATATTGTAGAATCTAAAAGATGGTTGTGGGAAAATTTTGCTTCTTACGAAAAAGAAATTGGCAATCATTCTTTTAAATTATTGGCAGGTTATTCTGCAGAAAACACAAGAGTAAAAACCATAATCTCTAGAAGCGGATCTACATCTATTGCAAACTTTACTGGTTTCGATTTCGATTTACCAGATTTTAACACACAAATTAATTTAGTAGACCCATCACCAGACAATATGGTTTCTATGTTTGGTAGATTTTCTTATGATTATGCTGGTAAATATCTGTTCGAAGCTTCTTTAAGAAGAGATAAATCAGATAAATTTCCAACAGCAAATAAAGCAGGTACGTTTCCAGCATTTTCTACAGGTTGGGTAGTTTCTAAAGAAGGTTTTTGGAAAGAAGATTCTAAATTAGATTACCTTAAGTTAAGAGCCAGTTGGGGGCAAAATGGAAGCAGAAGTAACTTAAGTGGTAATTCTGATAAAACCTATATTACCTCAATTATTAACGGACAAACTATCGATTATTTAGGTAGTACAGGTGCACAAATTACAGGATACTCTAACCTTAACTTAGTTTGGGAAACCTCAGAACAACTAGATTTAGGGATAGATTTAAGAGCATTCGATAGTAGATTAAGTTTTTCTATAGATTATTATAAAAAAACAACTAGAGATGCTATTGTAAGCGATGGTAGTTTAATTACACCTGGTTCTGCTGGTTTTGTTTCTAACGAATTTAATGCTGGTACAATAGAAAATAAAGGTTTCGAATTTGAATTAGGCTATGGAGACACAACAGAAAACGGTCTTAGATATAATATTAATGCAAATCTATCTACTTTACAAAATAAAGTAACAGAAATTCTTTTTGTTCCAGAAGGTACTTCTCTTACAGGAGCAGGTGCTCCTCAAAACGCAGACGGAATAACAAGATTTACAGAAGGGCAACCTTCATGGTACTTTTATGGTTACCAAACCAATGGAATTGATCCTGCAACTGGCGAGGTAATAATAGTAGATACAGATGGTGTTAATGGTATTACTAATGCCGATAAAACAAATATTGGCTCACCACATCCAGATGTTTTATTTGGGGGTAATATTAGCTTGGGTTACAAAGATTTCGATTTTAATTTGCAATTTCAAGGTACAATTGGTAATGATATTATTTCTACTTATCATCAACCTTCTAGAGCTATTACAAACAAACCTTTACATTACTTTACAGAAAGATGGCAAAATCCAGGTGATGTAGCTACATATCCAGGTGCAGGTAGTGTTATTGGCTCTTATCAAACAGATTTAATGGTAGAAGATGGTTCTTTTATGAGAATTAAACAAATTCAATTTGGCTACACATTACCAGAGCATATTGTAAAAAGAATTCGTGCTAAAAATTTAAGAATATATGTTTCTTTAGATGACTATTTTACTTTTACAAAATACAAAGGTTTAGATCCTGAAGTTGGTAATTTTAACTTTAACAGTATAGGAGTTGATAGAGGTTTTTTCCCTACAGCAGCAAAAGCAATATTCGGATTATCACTAGACTTTTAATAAAAAATACAACATATTATGAAAAAAATATTTTTAACAATTATTGTAGTTCTTTTCTTCGGAGTTTTCTCTTGTAGTGATGAATTTACAGAAAATCCAAGACTAAATGTTCAAGATTTAGAAACATTTTTTCTTGAAGAAGAAAATGTAGAATCTGCCATAATAGGTATTTACGATTTAATGCAATTTAACTATGGTAGAGATTGGCACAGTGTCTTTTTAGTAAAACTATTACCTGGTGATGATGCTAATGCTGCTGGGGGTAACTCAGAAGATCAAGCTCAATTACAAGATATTGACGATTACGCAAATGTATCATCATCAAATGTTTCTATTGCTAGTGTTTGGGATCTATTTTACAGAACCATATCTTTATCTAATTTAGTAATAGAAAATATTAAAGATACTAACCTGAGTAATAAAGACAGAGCTTTAGCTGAAGCCAAATTTATGAGAGCTTGGTCTTATTTCGAGTTAACAACTATGTTTGGCGATATTCCTTTACGTTTAACTGTACCTACAAGTGCAGAAGAATTTGGAATTGCAAAATCTTCTAGAGCAGATGTTTATGCTCAAATACAATTAGATCTAACAGACGCAATTGCTTCATTACCAGAAAAAGGAGCCTTAGCAGATAATTTTCGAGTTTCTAAAGGTGCAGCACAAGCTTTAATGGGTAAAGTATTGGTTTTTCAAGAAAAATATTCTGAAGCAATCCCATATTTTCAAACTGTAATCAGCAATACTGCTCACGATTTAGAAGCAAATCCTGCAGATGTTTGGGGCATAAATAACGAATTCGGCATCGAATCTTTATTCGAAATTGGTTATGTATCTACAACTGCTAGAGATTGGGGAAATCTTGCTTGGGGTGGTAGAAACGAAAGTAATTTACATATACAGTTAATGGGACCTAGAGGAGATGGTATTTTCGATCTTACTGGTACAGGGTTAATTAATGGATGGGGTTTTAATTTACCAACTAGTAAGTTAGTAACCGCTTTTGAAACTGCTGGTGATGTAGATCGAAAAGCAGCAACCTTAATAACAGAAGCAGAATTAATTGCTGCTGGTGGTGGCGTAGATCCATCAGCGGCTTCTGGTGGTGTTATTTGGGATTACGAAGGGGCTATAAGAATTAAATACGCTACAAACCCAGACGACTCAAGCGATGATGGAGTTAAAGAATTAAATTACAGTACAAATTTTAGACTGTTTAGATACGCAGAAGTGCTATTATTAGCTGCAGAGGCTTATAATAAAGCTGGCCAAGATGATGCAGCAAGAACCGAATTAAATAAAATTAGAAACAGAGCTGGCTTAGCAGATATTGATGCTTCAACTTCTGGAAACGCTTTATTCGAAGCTATTGTAAACGAAAAATTCTTAGAATTAGCGCACGAAGGGCAACGTTTTTGGGATTTAGTACGTTGGGGAAAAGCTAGTACAGAATTAGCAGGTACTAATTACTCTTCTACAAACGATTTGTTTCCAATTCCGATTACTGAAATTGATAAAAATAGTGAGTTAACTATTGCTGATCAAAACCCTGGATATTAATATTTTTATTTGATTTATAAGAGAATAAAGCAGTATGGAACATTATTTTCATACTGCTTTATTTATTTTTACGAAATAAGTATTGCCATGTATAAATCTCTCATCTTACTTTTAGTCTTTTTTGTTCTTTTTAGTTGCACAACTAAAGAACAATCAGAAAATACAACAACCTTATTTTCTAAACTTTTATCAGAAAAATCGAATGTTAATTTTAGCAATAATTTAAAAGAAACAGAGACTTTAAATTATTTTAAATACACTTCTATTTATATGGGTGGTGGCGTTTCTGTAGGTGATATTAATAATGATGGATTAATAGATATTTTTTTTACAGGCAATCAAGTTAGTAATAAATTATACTTAAATAAAGGGAATTTACAATTCGAAGATATTACAGAAAAAGCAAATATTCCTGGTGATGATCGATGGTACACAGGTGCAACTATGGCAGATGTTAATAACGATGGTTATTTAGATATTTATTGCGCTGTTGCTGGTAAAAATGGTATTAAAAACAATCAACTTTATATTAATAATAAAGACAATACTTTTACAGAAAAAGCAAAGGAATATCAAATAGATAATGCTGCCAATTCAGTACAAGCTACTTTTTTTGATTATGATAATGATGGCGATTTAGACCTTTATGTTGCAAATTACCCAATTGCTCATCCATCAACATCAAATATGATTTACAAAAACAGAATGCAAAATGTTTCTGATAATGAAACAGATAAATTGTATAGAAATGATGGTACATTTTTTACGGATGTAACAGAAAGTGCTGGTGTTAAAAACTATAGTTTTTCTTTAGGCATTACTGCTTCTGATATTAATAATGATGGTTGGCAAGATCTATATGTTTCTAATGATTACAGCATTCCAGATTTTTTATACATCAACAACCAAGATGGTACTTTTAAAGAAGTTGTAAAAAAAGCAACTTCTCAAACTTCTTTTTACGGAATGGGAATAGACATTTCTGACATTAATAATGATGGTTTTTTAGATGTTTTTCAAGTAGATATGGAATCTAACAACAACCGTCGTCAAAAAGCAAATATGGCAAGTATGAATCCTAAATTGTTTTTTGAGACTGTTTTTTATGGTTTTCATTACCAATACATGCACAACTCTTTACAACTAAATTCAGGTTTAATAAAAGATGGAATTCCTAAATTTTCTAACATTTCTAGACTAACAGGTATGTCTTCTACAGATTGGAGTTGGGGACCTCTTTTTGCTGATTTTGATAATGATAGCTTTAAAGATTTATACGTTACAAACGGTACAAGAAGAGAAGTAAACAACAAAGATTTTTTTAAAAAAATAGATAAAAAAGAATATGATAAATATTCGTTATTAGAAAAAACAAAAATGATTCCTAGTGAAAAAATAGACAATTTTATGTTTAAAAACTTAGGTAATTTAAACTTTGATAATGTTGGCAAAAAATGGGGGTTAGAACACAAAGGTTTTTCTAACGGAGCTGCTTATGCTGATTTAGATAATGATGGCGATTTAGAAATTATTGTAAATAATATTGATGAAAAAGCAACTATTTTTAAGAATAACAGCTCAGAAAACAACACCTATTTAAAAATACGATTTAAAGGTGATATTAAAAATAAATTTGGATTGGGAAACAGAGTTTATGCATTTGTAAATAACAAAAAACAAATGCAAGAGCTCACATTAACAAGAGGTTTTCAATCTTCTGTTGCACCAGAACTTCATTTTGGATTTGATAAAGAAAAGAGAATTGATAGTTTGCAAATTATTTGGCAAACAGGAAAAACCGAAACTTTAAAAGACATTGCTACCAATCAACTTTTAACCATTAATTATGCTGATGCCTTAGCAAATTCATCAAAAAAAGAAATCAAAAAAAATAAGGTTTTATTTACAGAAGCTACCAATTTACCAAAACCAAAACATAAAGAAAACGACTTTAACGATTTTGATAAACAGGTTTTATTACCTCACAAAATGTCTACTTTAGGGCCTACGCTATCTGTTGCTGATGTAAATAATGATGGTTTGGAGGATTATTTTATTGGAGGATCTTTTGGTGTTCCTGCACAATTATATCTGCAAAAAAACGGCGATTTTATAAAAACTAAAATTCCGGCTATAGAAAAAGATAAATTATCAGAAGATTTGGGTTCCTTATTTTTTGATGCTGATGCTGATGGAGATCAAGATTTATATGTGGTGAGCGGAGGTTATGAATTTGCTCAGAATTCATCGATGTTGCAAGATAGATTTTACGAAAATGATGGAAAAGGTAATTTTAAAAAAGCAATAAATGCATTACCAAAACTTACAGAAAGCGGATCTAAAGCCTATCAACTAGATTATAATAAAGATAGTAAACAAGATATTTTAGTTTTAGGCAGGCAAATTCCTGGCAAATATCCGCTTGCGGCAAACAGCTATTTATTAGAAAATAATTCTACACAAAAAAACATAAAATTTGAAAAAACCTCAACTACACTTTTTACTGATTTAGGAATGGCCACAAGTGCAGTAATCACAGATTTTAATAATGATTCTTGGCAAGATATTATTATTGTTGGTGAGTGGATGTCAATCAAAATTTTTAAAAATAATAAAGGAATTTTTGAAGATGTTTCAGAAAAAATGGGAATCACAAAAGATGCCACTGGTTGGTGGTGGAGTATAAATCAAGGCGATTTTGACAATGATGGAGATGTGGATTATATACTGGGTAACAATGGTTTAAATTATAAATATAAAGCCACAGAAAATGAAACTTTTGATATTTATGTTAATGATTTCGACAAGAATAATAAAAATGATATTGTGTTAAGTTATTATAATGACGGCAAACAATATCCACTTCGTGGAAGACAATGTTCATCAGATCAAATACCAGGTATCAAAAATAAATTTAAGAATTATGACGAATTTTCTACTGCTACTTTAATTGATGTATACGGTAAAAATAATTTAGAAAACGCTTTACATTATCAAGTAAAATCTTTTGCCAGTATTTACTTAGAAAATAAAGGAGATTCTTTTAAAATTCATCAACTACCAGTTGAAGCACAATTTTCTAGCATTCAAAAAATATTGGTGAATGATTATGATAAAGATGGTAATTTAGATGCTTTAATTGCAGGAAACCTACATAATTCTGAAGTAGAAACGCCAAGAAACGATGCTAGTTACGGTTTATTTTTAAAAGGAAATGGTAAAGGAATTTTTAAAGCAACATCGGTTTTAGAAAGTGGTTTTTATACTTCTGGTGATGTAAAAGAAATGTCTGAAATAACAATAAATAATAAAAAACACATCATCGTTGGTAAAAATAATGATGAAATACAATATTTAAAAATCAATAATTAAAATATTAATGATAAAATCATAACACTGGTAAAACCAACAAGCGAAAGTAAAATGGTCATTACAGACCAACTTTTAAACGTTTGTTTTTCATCAATATGTAAATATTTACTGACCAACCAAAAACCACTATCATTAACGTGAGACATTATGGATGCACCAGCTGCAATGGCAATTACCATAAGTGCTTTGTCTATTTCAGAAATAGAATCCGCTAAAAGTGGAGCTGTAATTCCAGCTGCTGTTATCATAGCAACTGTTGATGAACCTTGTAGAACACGAACTATTACAGCCGCTAAAAAAGCAAAAAACAAAACGCTTATGCCTTTATCTGCAAAATAATTTGCTAACATTGCTCCTGTTCCTGTGTTGATTAACACTTGTTTAAAAACTCCACCAGCACCAGTTAACAGAATAATGATACCAGCAGCTTCCATAGATTTTGTGGTAATTTTTAATAATGTTTCTTTATGATAACCTCTTTTAATCCCTAATAAATACCAAGCAATTAAATTGGCAATTATTAACGCAGAAAATGGATGTCCAATCATCTGTAACCAATTTTTGATGTTATTAGGAATAGTACCTTCTGCAAATAAAGGACTATTTAAAACGGTATTGCTAACTATTAACACAATTGGAATACCAATAATAGCAATTATTAAACCCACTGCAGGATAATCTTTAAACTGCTGATTTTTTTCTATGGATGGTGCTTCTACAAATATTTTTTTAGCAATATATTTTGAAAATAATGGGCCACTAACAATTGCAGTAGGAATTCCAACAATAAATCCGAATAAAATAACCCATCCCAAATCTGCTTTTAAAATATCTGCTACAGCAACTGGACCAGGAGTTGGAGGAATAAATGCATGCGTAATTGCCAAACCTGCTAATAGAGGAATAGCATACAACAATAATGATTTTTTAGTTTTACGCTGTAAAGAATAAATCAATGGTACTAAAATGATAAAAGCAACATCAAAAAAAACAGGAATTGCCACAAAAAAACCAGTAATTACCAATGCCCAAGAAGCATTTTTCTCTCCAAATTTATGCAATAGATAATTAGCCAAAGCTTCTGCACCTCCAGAATGTTCTAAAATTGCACCAAACATTGCTCCCAAACCAACCACAGTTGCCACAAACCCCAAAGTATTACCCATACCATCTTTTATGGTATTAATAATTTCTAAAGGATGCATTCCAGAAAAAACACCTACAGCTATACTAGCAATTAATAAGGCTATAAAAGCAGGGATTTTTAATTTTAAAATAAGTACCAATAATATTACAATACCAAAAAACACAGAGGCAAGCAACCAAAAACCTAACATAAATACCTCTATTTTTTAAGAGAAAACGATGTTTTTAAACCTTCTGCTGAATTGGGACCAACCCAAAGGTTAAATTTACCTTCTTCTGCTGCTTTCACTAATTTATGATTGACAAACTCTAAATCTTTAGCTGAAATTTGAAAAGAAATTTCTTTAGTTTCTCCACTTTTTAAGAATACCTGTTGATACCTTTTTAACTCTTTTACGGGTCTTGTAATACTACCTACTACGTCTTGTATATATAATTGTACTGTTTCTTTTCCGGCAGTTTTACCTGTATTTGTAATAGATACTTTTACCTCTAAATTTTCACTAAAGTTAATTGTCTCTTTAGAGATTGAAATATCAGCATATTTAAAAGTTGTGTAAGATAATCCATATCCAAAAGGAAAATGTGGAGTAAAACCAGCATCTAAATAATGAGAATCGTTACCTAAAGAACTTTGCCAAGCACCAATTGGTATTTTATCTATAGATACAAAATTAACACTATCTGCAGGTCTACCTGTGTTTTTATGATTATAAAAATAAGGCAACTGTCCTGCTGTTTTTGGCCAAGAAACAGGCAATCTTCCTTCTGGGGATTCTATCCCATTAATAATTTCATACAAAGCTTCACCACCCATTGTTCCTGGGTGCCAAGACATAAGTACAGCATCAGTTTTATCAATAATATTTGTAATTGTAATTGGCCTACCAGCCATAATTACTAAAACAATTGGTTTGCCTGTTTTGGCCAGTTCATTAATTAATGCTTCTTGTGCACCAGGCAAATCAATATTTGCTCTACTGTGTGCTTCTCCAGATAAAATGGCTTCTTCTCCTCCAAAAAATAAAATTACATCCGATTTTTTTGCAACATCAATTGCTTCTTTGAAACCTTTTTTAGATTTATCTCTACTATGCCCTAATCCTTTAGCAAACATAAAATTGGTACTTGCTTTTTGGTATGCGTGTAAAGGTGTATTTGTATGCTCTTTTTCTCCGTCAAAAGCCCAAGTACCTAATTGTTCATGAGGTGCATTTGCTAAAGGTCCAATAATTGCCACTTTTGTTTTTTCTGAAAGTGGTAAAATTGATTGTTTATTTTTTAATAAAACAGTACTTTCAATCGCTGCTTTTTTGGCTTCTTTTAAATGATTTTCTGCATAAAAATTCCCTTTGTGTTCTTTATTTCTATACGGATTTTCAAATAAACCTAACCTAAATTTTATTCTTAAAATATTACGTACAAATTCGTTTAATTCTTCTATGGTTACTTTATTTTCTTTGATTAATTCTTTTAGATGGTTCTCATAAGCAGTACTTGTCATTTCCATATCTAATCCTGCTTTAGCAGCTAATTCTCCTGCGTGTTTTTCATCACTTGCATAGCCATGATATACCATTTCTGTCACAGAATCCCAATCACTTACCACAAAACCATCAAACTGTAATTCACCTCTTAAAACGTCTTTTAATAAGAACTCATTTCCTGTTGCTGGTACTCCATTTATTTCATTAAAAGAGCTCATAACTGTAGCAGAACCAGCATCTATAGCAGATTTAAAAGGTGGTAAATACACATTTCTTAACAATTGCTCGCTCATATCTACTGTGTTATAATCTCTACCTCCAATTGCTGCTCCATAAGCAATGTAGTGTTTTGCAGAAGCTGCCATTGAATAAGGATTACTTAAATCATCACTTTGAAAACCTTTTACATAAGCTGCACCTAAAACGGTTGCTAAATACGGATCTTCTCCTGGAGATTCTGCAATTCTTCCCCACCTGCTGTCTCTGGCAATATCTAACATTGGCGCAAACGTCCATCTTATTCCATAAGCAGAAGCTTCAAAAGCGGCTATTTCAGAAGATTTTTCTACAATTTGAGCATCCCAAGTTGCTGCTAATCCCAATGGAATTGGAAACATTGTTTTAAAACCATGTATTACATCTCTACCAAAAATCAATGGAATTCCGTTCGGACTTTCTTCAACTGCAATTCTTTGTAATTCATCTACATAATCTAGATTCATAATATTTAAAAAAGCTCCCACATTTCCTTTTCTAACAGATTCTTTTAAATCTGTTGGCAAAGAAGTTGCTCTACTAGAAACGCCTCTTAAATTAGTTTGCCCTATTTTTTCTTCTAAAGTCATTTTTGCAAGTAAAGCTTCTATTTTAGCTTCATGCGTTGTGTCTTTTACAAAAGATGATTTTTTATTTTCTTTACAGCTTAGAATTGTTAACAATAACAGTAATAATAGGAATACTTTTTTCATAATATTATTTATTTTGTTGGTTTGTTTTCTATATAAAAATTACTTTTTACACCTTTAACTCCGGATTTTACTTTAAAAATAGCGCCTGCTAAAGGATATTTTTCTACTTCTTCTGCTGTCATATCTACACTTGCTGTGGTTATGTATAAAACATCTAAATCTTTACCACCAAAAGCACACGAAGTTACATTATGAGCTGGCACTTCGATTTTAGAAATTACTTTGCCTGTTTTAGGATTAAAGCGAATAACTGCATTTCCATTCCACATACCCACCCAAAGCATATTTTCTTCATCAATGGTCATTCCATCAGGAAAACCTAACGATTCTGGAATTTGAACCACTACTCTTTCGTTTGCAATTTTTCCGGTTTTGTTATCATAATCATAGGCTTTAATAGTAGAAGTTGGAGTATCTATATAATACATTGTTTTTTTATCTGATGTCCAAACAATTCCGTTAGAAATGGTTACACTATCTACCTTTTTTTGAAGATTATTTTCTGAGGTAATTGTGTACAAATTAGCTTTACCCGTTAATTGTTGCATATGCATAGAACCTACCCAAAACCTTCCTGCAGGATCACATTTACCATCATTTAATCTACTGCCTGGTAATTCTTTTTTCATGTCAGTAAACAAGGTACTTTCTCCAGATTCTAAATTCATTTTATGTACTCCATCTTCTAAAGCAACTAAAGCTTCTTTTTCTGTAAAAGGAACTACTGTTCCGATTCTAGATTTGGTTTCTAAAATTTTATTTTCTTTTGTTGATGGATTAAAAATATTTAATTGTTTGCCTTCTATATCTACCCAATACAATTCTTGGGTTTTATAATTCCAGATGGCACCTTCGCCTAAACTTGCATTTATCTTATAGGCTAATTTTGCTGTTTTAATAGGGATTTTTGCCTCTTCTTTTTTACTTTCTTTTTTATTTGAATTACAAGCCATTATCAGAATTAAAAAAGTAACAATTGATATTTTTTTAAGCATAAACTATTTTATTTTTTTTGATTTAGAAAACATCCAAGAAATTAATTCGGGTTCTTTAAATGCTTTTTTAAAAGTATCTCTATGACCTAAATTATACTCTGTATATTTTACATCAGCATTGATGTTTTTTAAAAGTTGATACATATTTCTAGAACCTTCTACAGGATTCCATTGATCTTTATTTCCATGAAAAATCCAAATAGGAATTTCTTTTATTTTCTGAATTTGATTTGGATCTGAATAACCTGCCATTGGTATTGCTGCTGCAAATAAATTGGGTTTTCTTGCTATAAAATCCCAAGTACCAAAACCGCCCATAGATAAACCTGTTATGTAAATTCTTGAAGTATCTATCGCTTTTTCCTTTATTAATTTTTCTATTAATTCTAAAGTTGCTTTACCTGAATCAGAAGGAATTGGATTTATTTGATAAGAACCATCTTTACCTAAACCTTTAAAAGGTGTTTCTGGTTTATTACCAATCCATTTTGCCCATTCTTCATTTTCTGTTTTATCAGAACATTGTGGAACTAAAACATAACAAGGATATTTTTCTTGAGATTTGGTTGTTAATAATGAGTTTTCATTCATTAAAAACCCTGCATTTCTGTAAATTCTTTCTCCGTTTTCTGTTCCTCTTTCTCCTCTACCATGTAAAAATATTACAAGCGGAATCTTTTTTTGTTGCTTAATATTGGGTTCAAAAAATCGATAAGGTAATTTTAAATTATTTGAAGCTGTAAAAGTGTTTTTCACCAATAAACTATCCACATTAGCTAAACTAAATTTTGGACCATTAGGTTTTGGTTTGCAAGCAAAACTAAGACAACTAAAAACAACAAATAGTAATATTTTACAATTCACACTAAAAAATAAAAAAGCAGTACAAAGTAACTTCATACTGCCTTAAACTTAAACAATTATAATTAAAACAAACTAAACTTAATTTTTTTCACAATGTTATTTGATGCATTACCTACATACAAATAATAGTTTCCATCTTCTATAGACCAATCAGATACTTCTGTATTATAATACCCTAATTCATCAGCAGCAATAGAAATACTTACGGTTTTTTGATCTCCTTTTTCTAAAAATACTTTTGTAAAACCTTTTAATTCTTTTATAGCTCTTTGCACTTTAGATTTATGTTTACCTACATATACTTGTACTACCTCTGCTCCTTCTCTATCTCCAAGATTAGCTACATTAAATGTTACTTTTATTGTATCGCTTTTATTGTATTTTTTTTGATCAATTTTAACATCAGAAATTGTAAAATCAGAATAAGACAAACCGTAACCAAAAGCATATTGAGGTGTTATTTTTTTAGTATCAAACCATCTATAGCCCACCAAAATATCTTCTTTATATTCTTGATCTACACCATTTCCTGGATAAGAAATTTCGCCAAAAGAATGCGCTGCATTGTCTTCTAGTTTTTTAGGAAAAGAGAAAGGTAATTTACCAGAAGGATTTACATCTCCGCTAACCACATCTGCAATGGCATGACCTGCCATACTACCCAAATACCAAGTTTGCAAAACCCCTTTAGTTTTAGGCAGCCAATTCATTTCTACAGCATTCCCTGTTAATAATAAAAAACCCACATTTTTATTCACTTCGTGTATTCCATCAATTAACTTTTCTTGTCCATAAGGCAAGGCAAAAACTTCTCTATCATCTCCCTCACTATCTTGATGATGACTTTTATTTAATCCGCCAACAAAAAGAACAACATCTGCTTTTTTAGCAGTTTCTATTGCTTTTACATACAAAGAATCTTGATTTAAAGTAGCTGGAAGAATTTCATCATATACAGAATCACCAGACTCATACCCCATTGTATGTATTATTGTTGCATTTTTATATCTTTCTTTAATCCCTTGTAAAGGAGAAATTTCGAAAAGTGGTTTTAATTGTGATGAACCACCACCTTGTGTCATATTTCTAGTTGCATTTTCTCCAATAACAGCAATTGTTATTCCTTTTTTATCTTGAATAGGGAAAAAGTTCTCTTCATTTTTTAGCAAAACAATTCCTTCTGTAGCAACTTCTCTAGCTACTTTATGATGTTCTTTTGTGTTTAATTTTCCTAATGCTCTATTCGGATTTAAATTTGTACGATAAATTAAACGTAAAATTCTACGAACCTTATCATCTACTAAATCTTCGCTTAATTCTCCATTTTTAATCGCTTTTAAAAACGGATTTGCCAAAAAGTAATGTTGATAATGATTACTTGTAGTAGTCCCTAATCCATCAGTTCCTGTACCCATTTCCATATCTACACCATATAATGCAGCTTCTTTAGTGGAATGAACAGAACTCCAATCGCTAATTACAACTCCATCATAATCCCAATCAGTTTTTAAAATTTTATGTAAAATTTTGTTATGTGTAGTATACTGCCCTCTAAACTTATTATAAGCTCCCATTAAAGCCCAAACATTTGCTTTTTGCACAGCTGCTTTAAATGCTGGCAAATAAATTTCATATAAAGCTCTGTCACTAACTTCTACGTTAATTTTATCTCGCCAATGTTCTTGATTGTTTAAGGCAAAATGTTTTACACAAGCTGCAATTCCGTTTTCTTGCACACCTTGTATATAAGGCACTACCATTGTTGATGCTAAAAACGGATCTTCTCCTAAATACTCAAAATTTCTACCATTAAATGGCGTTCTATAAATATTTACACCAGGCCCTAACAACACATCTTTTTCTCTATATCTAGCTTCTTCTCCTAAATTGTAACCATATTTATTTGCTAATTCTGGATTAAAAGTAGCTGCTAAACAAGTTAAAGCAGGAAAAGCGGTAATAGCATCATTTGTCCAACCTGCATTTTCCCAAGCATCCCAACTAATTTCTTCTCTAACACCATGTGGCCCATCAGACATCCAAACCTCAGGTATTCCTAACCTTTCCACTCCTTTTGTACTAAATTTAGATTGTGCGTGCGTCATTGCCACCTTTTCTTCTAGCGTTAAAATAGCTATAATACTATCTATTTTTGCTTCTATAAATGCTGTAGTTACTTCTCCTTTTTCTAATTGAATTTGTGGTATTTTATCTTGCGCTATTATATATGATATATTTAGGTATACAGTAAAAACAAAAACGCTTATGGTCTTTTTAAAAGGTACTCTCATGTTTCAAATTTAATTTGCTGTTATTTTTTTTTATAAAACTACTTTTTAAGGATAGATATGGATAAAACTATTTCTACTAAGATTAAAACATTTGTTGCATTTTTTTTATGATTATAGCAGTTTTACCAGAGAATAACACATTTGTGATACTGTCTGCTTTAGATTTTGTAGCAAAAGAATTTTGTAGTTTAAAGTTTTGTAATACTTTAGTATTTATGATTTTTACATATAAATATTTAAAAACAAGATAAAAAAATTGATTTATAAAACGAAAATCTTACTTATTATTAGTCTGCTATTTTTCTTTGGATGTACTAAAAATACAGATCAAAAAAATGAATTGGCTAATGAAACCAGTCCGTATTTATTACAACATGCCAACAACCCTGTACATTGGAAAGCTTGGAATAACAAAACCTTAGAACTTGCTAAAAAAGAAAATAAATTAATTGTTATTTCTATAGGATACTCTGCTTGCCATTGGTGCCATGTTATGGAAGAAGAAAGTTTTGAAAACGATTCTATAGCCAAAATAATGAATGAAAATTTTATTAATATTAAGGTAGATAGAGAAGAAAGACCAGATATTGATCAAATTTATATGAATGCAGTACAATTAATGACAGGTAGCGGAGGCTGGCCTCTAAATTGTATTGCTTTACCAGATGGAAGGCCCATTTTTGGCGGCACTTATTTTACCAAAGAACAATGGAAAGATGTGTTACAAAACATCTCTAAACTTTACAAAGACACCCCAGAAAAAGCAATTGACTATGCAACAAAATTAACTGAAGGCATAAAAAATTCTGAATTAATTACGCTTAAAAAAAATAATATCAATTTTAAAAAAACGGATATTCAACAAGCTGTATGGCAATGGCAACAAAATTTTGATACCATTTACGGAGGTTCAAAAGACAGCCCTAAGTTTCCTATGCCAAATTCATTGGATTATTTATTGAGATATGCCCATCAATTTAATGATAAAAAGGTTCAAAATCATATAAATAATACGCTTAAAAAATTAGCTTTTGGCGGTATTTACGATCAAATTAATGGTGGTTTTTCTAGATATGCTACAGATACAAAATGGCATATTCCTCATTTTGAAAAAATGCTTTACGATAACGCACAACTTGTTAGTCTTTACGCAAAAGCATATCAACAAAGTAAAAACCCACTTTATAAAAATGTTATTGAAGAAACTTTAAATTTTGTAAAACAAGAGTTAACAGACAAAAATGGCACGTTTTTTTCTTCTTTAGATGCCGATAGTAAAAACGAAAATAATCAACTAGAAGAAGGCGCATATTATTATTGGACTGAAAAAGAACTACAAAATTTAATCAAAAAAAATTATACTTTATTTAAAGACTATTATAATATAAATAATTTTGGCTTATGGGAAAAAGAGAGATATGTACTCATTAAAACTTCTTCGGATGAAGATTTTTCTAAAAAGCATAAAATAACTACGGATGAACTTACCAAAATCATTAAAAATTGGAAAGAAACACTAAAAGAAGCAAGAAATAAAAAAAGAAAGCCAAATTTAGATGATAAAGTTTTAACTTCTTGGAATGCCTTAATGATAAAAGGATACACAGATGCTTACAAAGCTTTAAAAAATGAGGATTATTTAAAATCGGCATTAAAAAACGCCAATTTTATTTTAACAAATCAGTTACAAAAAGACGGAAACCTATACAGAAATTATAAAAATGGAAAGAGCTCTATAAATGCCTTTTCTGAAGATTACGCTACTTTAATTGCTGCTTTTTTAAACCTTTACGAGGTTACTTTAGATGAAAAATGGTTAGTTCAATCAAAAAAAATAATGGATTTTACATTATCAAACTTTTTTAATAAAGAGAATGGTATGTTCTATTTTACATCTAATAAAAACAACAACCTAATTTCTAGAAAAGTTAAGGTAATCGACAATGTTATAGCTTCATCAAACTCCATTTTAGCAAATAGTTTATTTAAACTTAGCCTTTATTATGCAGATGCAAACTACAATAATATTGCTCAACAAATGATGAGTAACCTATATACCGATGTTTTAGAAAGTCCTTCAGGTTATAGCAATTGGTTACACCTAATGACCAATTACACCAACCCTTTTTACGAGATAGCAACTGTTGGACAAGAAGCATTATTAAAAAACAATGACTTGCTAGATTTATATATTCCAAACGTAATTATTGCAGGAGACACTGCCACAAATAATACCATTCCATTATTAAAAGACAAGTTTATTGAAGATGAAACTTACATCTATGTCTGTAATTTTGGAACTTGTAAATTGCCTCAAAAACAAATTAGCAAAGCCATTAAATTCATTAAAAAATAGCCTTTTATTAAAATTTCTTCATCCATCAATTTAAAACTTAACACACTTTAATTCAAAGATTTTTGATTGACAAAATAAAATGTTTAACTTATCTGTAAATAAGTTAAACATTTTGTATCTTTGTTGTAAATAAATAAATTATGGCTGCAGAAAATCAATTATCAAAAGAAAATATTATTTCCTCTTATATGGAATTTGTGTTAGAAAACAATCATCAACCAAAATCTGTATTTAGTTTTGCTAAAGAAAATGATTTTGAAGAGAGTGATTTCTACAAGTTTTACACTTCTTTTGAAGCAATAGAAGAAGCTATATTTTCAGAATTTTTTCATCATACAATTCAAGTTTTAGCAAAAAGTGAGGATTATGAAAATTTTGATGCTAGAAACAAACTATTAAGTTTTTACTTTACTTTTTTCGAAATGTTAACAGCTAACAGAAGTTATGTTGTTTATGCTCTTGAAAACAGTAAAAAGGATTTTAAAAAATTAAAATCACTTAAAAAATTACGTCAAGATTTCATTACATATATCAACAATTTGGGAATTGAAAAACTAGATTTAAAGCAAGAAAAACTAGAAAAAATTCAGGATAAAACCATTCAAGAATCTTCTTGGTTTCATTTATTAGTAACAATGAAATTTTGGTTAGATGACACCTCTGCATCCTTTGAAAAAACAGATCTTTTTATTGAAAAATCTATCAATGCTCGTTTTGACTTAATGGATATAAAACCACTAAAAAGCATCATCGATTTTGGAAAATTCATCCTAAAAGAAAAAGTTAACTTTAATTAAAAGCCTATGAAAACAATAGATTCTATACCAACTTCTAAAATACAAAGGGCTTCTAAATTGGTTACAACAGGAGCAAAAATTGGCGTGAATTACCTTAAATATTATGGTGATAAAATGACCAAAACAGAAGATGAAGCCAAAGCAAAATTAAACGAAAATAATGCGGAAGATATTTATGATGGTTTAAAACAATTAAAAGGTAGTGCCTTAAAAGTTGCTCAAATGTTGAGTATGGAAAAAAGCATTTTACCACAGGCTTATGTAGAAAAATTTTCGCTCTCTCAGTTTTCTGTTCCTCCCCTATCACCTGCTTTAGTTACCAAAACTTTTAAAAATTATTTTGGTAAAAATCCGAATGAAATTTATGATAAATTCAATTCAGTTTCTGTAAATGCTGCCAGTATTGGTCAAGTACACAAAGCTGAAAAAGATGGCAAAAAATTGGCTGTTAAAATTCAATATCCTGGAGTTGCAGAAAGTATTGCATCAGATTTGGCTTTGGTAAAACCAATTGCCATTAAAATGTTTAATATTAAAGGAAAAGATTCTGATAAATATTTTAAAGAAGTAGAAAATAAATTAGTTGAAGAAACAAATTACGTTTTAGAAGTTGAGCAAAGCAAAGCCATTGTTGCAGCTTGTGCTCACATTCCTAATTTAAAATTCCCTAATTATTATGCTGATTTATCTTCGGATAGAATTATAACTATGGATTGGATGAATGGTGTTCATTTATCTGAATTTTACACAGACAATCAAGAAGTTGCCAATAAATTAGGACAAGCTTTATGGGATTTTTATATGTTTCAAATCCATAAATTAAAGAAAGTGCACGCAGATCCACATCCTGGAAACTTTTTAATATCACCAGAAAACGAATTAATTGTAATTGATTTTGGCTGTATGAAAACGATTCCAAATAGTTTTTATGTGCCTTATTTTGAATTGGCAAAACAAGAAAATATTTCTAATCCTACATATTTTGAAGAAAAATTATTTGAGTTAGAAATTTTACGCGAAGATGATTCTAAAGAAGAATTAGATTTTTTTAGAGCAATGTTCCACGAAATGTTAAGCTTATTTACGCAACCTTTTCAACAAGAAAAATTCGATTTTTCTGATGAAGTTTTCTTTGGCAAAATATCAGACTTAGGTCAGAAATATGCAAAAAGTACAGAGCTTAAAAATATGAATGGCAACAGAGGTTCTAAACATTTTATTTACATCAACAGAACATTTTTTGGGTTGTATAATTTAATGCACGATTTAAAAGCAAAAAATGTAATAATCAATAATTTTAATAATTTATAATGGCGTTTTTTAATTTTGATGACATCAATTCTTTAGAAAAAATTTATAAGATAAACCTTATAAACAGTTGCTCTGGCTTTAAATCTGCAAATTTAATTGGTTCAATTTCTAAAGATGGCAATACAAACGTAGCTGTATTTAGCTCTGTAACGCATTTGGGCTCAAATCCACCAACTTTAGGTTTTATTTTAAGACCAACTACAGTTCCAAGAAATACACATCAAAATATAAAAGAGGTTGGTTATTTTACCATCAATCACATTTGGGAAGAAATTATTGAAGAAGCACATCATACTTCTGCAAAATATCCAAAAGAAATTTCTGAATTTGATATGACAAATTTAAAACCGGAATTTAAAGGCGAATTTAAAGCTCCTTTTGTAAAGAATGCGCCAGTACAAATGAATATGAAATTTGTAGAAGAAATTTATGTTCCTTCTAATGATATAATGTTGATTGTTGCGCAAATTCAGGAATTATATATCAATGATGAATTGTTAGAAGAAGATGGTTTAATCAATTTATCTAAAGGAAATATTGCTGCAATAAATGGCTTAGATACGTATACAATTCCGAAGTTTAAAAAGCAACTTTCTTATCAAAGACCAAAATTAACAAACAGCTTATGAAAATTCTCGTAACAGGTGCAACTGGTTATATAGGTAAACGTTTAATTCCGTTATTATTAAACGATAGCCATACCATTATATGCCCTGTTAGAGATAAAAAAAGAGCTGAAAATTATTACAAAGAACAAAAAAACATAGCGCTTTTTGAAGCTGATTTTTTAAATATAGAATCGTTAAAAAACATTCCTAAAGATATAGATGCTGCTTATTATTTAATTCATTCTATGTCTAATTCTGCAAAAGAATTTCACGTTTTAGAAGAAAAATGTGCCTTTAATTTTAAACGATTTGCAGAATCTACATCCATAAAACAAGTAATTTATTTAAGCGGAATTACAAATGACACAAAACTTTCTAAACACTTATTATCAAGAAAAAATGTTGAAAACACTTTAGCTTCTAAAAAATATGCTTTAACCACTTTTAAAGCCGGAATTATTGTGGGTTCTGGGAGTTCATCTTTCGAAATTATTAGAGACTTGGTAGAAAAACTGCCAGCAATGATTGCACCTAAATGGTTAAATACCAAAACGCAACCTTTAGCCATAAGAGATGTTTTATCATTCTTACACAAAGCTTTAGCTAAAAAAGAATTGTACAATACTTCTTACGATATTTTTGGCCCAGAAATTTTGACTTATAAAGAAATGCTCCTACAATTTGCAGCAGTTAGAAAACTAAAAAGATCGATTTTAACTGTACCTGTAATGACTGCAAAATTGTCTTCCTATTGGTTATATTTTGTAACCTCAACTTCATACAAATTAGCATCTTCTTTAGTAAACTCAATGGGTGTAGAAGTTATTGGCAAGAAGAGTAACATCAATCAAATTCTCGACATCAACCCAATGTCTTACAAAAAAGCTGTACAGTTGGCTTTCAATAAAATTGAACAAAATAGCATTATTTCTAGCTGGAAAGATTCTTACATAAGTAGTGGAAAACTTAAAAATTACGTTGATGAATTTATCAATGTTCCAAAATATGGATGTTTTAGAGATTTTAAGAAAAGAAATGTAAAAGACAAAGAGCGCGCTTTAAATAGAATTTGGGCAATTGGTGGAGAAACAGGCTGGTATTATGGCACTTTTCTTTGGAAAATTCGTGGTTTTTTCGATCAAATTTTTGGAGGCGCAGGTTTACGTAGAGGAAGAAGACATCCAACAGAATTAAATGCTGGTGATGCTTTAGATTTTTGGCGCGTAATTTATGCAGATAAAGAAAAAGGCAAACTATTACTCTACGCAGAAATGATTTTACCAGGTGAAGCTTGGTTAGAATTTAAAATCGAAAAAGGAATTTTATACCAAACTGCCACTTTTAGACCGCGTGGTTTAGCAGGAAGATTGTATTGGTACGCAGTAATGCCTTTTCATTGGTTTGTTTTTAACGGAATGATAAACAACATCAATAAATAATTTTGAAAAAAGAAAATCTTCCTTCTAAAGATTGCCCAGTTTGTAACAGACCTTTTAACTGGCGCAAAAAGTGGGAAAAGAATTGGGAAAACGTTAAATATTGCAGCGAAAAATGCAGGAGAAACAAAACACAAATGGCTTAATATGGTTTCGTAATAATTTACGAACAACTGATAATGTTTCTTTACAAAAAGCTATTAATCAAAATAAAAAAGTAATTGCTGTCTATTTTTTTGATCCAAAATATTTTAGTGTTGATTTCTTCGGATTTAAAAAAACTGAGAAATTTAGAGCGCAATTTTTAATTGAAACTATCAGCAATTTAAAACAAAGTTTAACCCAATTAAATATTACACTCCTTACCTATTTTGATGCTCCAGAAAATAAAATTTCTGCTTTGTGTGATGAATTTTCTGTGGATGCTATCTACACTCAAAAAGAATGGACTACAGAAGAAGTTGACACCAATAATACCATCAAAAAAAGCATAAAAAGTGATGTGAAACTTATTGAAGATTTCGATCAGTTTTTATATCATCCAGAAACAGTTTCTAACAATTCTACTAATATTCCTGATGTTTTTACGCAATTCAGAAAAAAGCTAGAAAAGTATGTTCGCATTCAAGAAGTTGTATGTGTTAATCCACTTTCTGAAACAAATAAAATTGAAAATACAACTGAAATTCCGAGTTTAAAAGATTTGGGTTTTTCTAATTTTGAAATGCATCCTAAAACTGCTTTTTCTTTTAAAGGTGGAGAAACTGAAGCTTTAAAAAGATTAAACTACTATTTGTTTGATAGCAAAAAAGTAAGCTTTTACAAAAAAAATAGAAATGGTTTAGTAGGTAAAGATTATTCTACAAAATTTTCTCCTTGGTTGGCAAATGGTAGTTTATCAGCAAAAACAATTTATCATCAAGTAAAAAAATACGAAACCAAATTTGGCAAAAATCAATCTACTTATTGGGTAATTTTTGAGTTGATTTGGCGAGATTATTTCAAATATATTTCTTTAAAATACAATACTAAAATTTTTAAAATTGGCGGAATTCTAGACAGAAATTATCATTGGAATACCGATAAAAACAGCATACAAAATTGGATAAATGGAGAAACCAAAGACGATTTTGTAAACGCAAATATGCTAGAACTGAAAAACACAGGCTGGATGAGCAACAGAGGCAGACAAAATGTGGCTTCTTATTTTGCTAAAGAATTACTACAAGATTGGCGAATTGGAGCAGCCTATTTTGAATCTATGTTATTAGATTATGATGTGCACAGCAATTATGGTAATTGGATGTATGTTGCTGGCGTTGGTAATGACCCAAGAGACAGAAAATTCAACACACAATTACAAGCAGAACGTTATGATGCCAGCTATAAATTTAGAAATTTATGGTTAGAAAAAACTTTGTTTTAAATGAATAATAAAGAAATACATATTATTTTTCCTCATCAATTATTTAAAACTTCTGAAGTTCTAGATGTAGCTGATCACATCATTTTAGTTGAAGAATATTTGTTTTTTAATCAGTATAAATTTCATCAACAAAAAATTAGTTTTCATAGAGCTACAATGAAAGCTTATGAAAATTTTTTAATTGAATCTGGTAAAAAAGTTCAATACATAGAAGCCATAAACGAATTATCTGATATTAGAAAATTACTACCAAATCTAGAAAAAAAGGGTGTTACAAAAGTTCATTTTATAGACCCTACAGATAATTGGTTGCAGAAACACATCCATCAAAAAAAAGGAAATTTAGAAATAGTTTGGTACAATAACCCTTTATTTATCAATACAAAAGAAGAATTAGCTAACTTTTTTAAACCATCAAAAAAGAAATATTTTCAAACTTCTTTTTACAAATCCGAAAGAAAAAAAAGAGATATTTTAATGGATGGAAAAAATCCTGCTGGTGGTAAATGGACGTTTGATGATGAAAACCGAAAAAAATATCCGAAAGGAAAAAATGCACCACATATTCAATTTCCTGCACAAAGCAAATATCATAAAGAAGCGATTGAATATGTAAACTTAAATTTTGCTAATAATTATGGAAAATTTAGTGATTTTGTGGTGTATCCTGTTGATTTTAAATCCGCAGAAAAATGGTTGACTGATTTTTTTGAAATCCGTTTTCACGAATTTGGCAATTATGAAGATGCTATTGTTAAAGAAGAACATTTTTTAAATCACAGTTTGTTATCACCTTTAATTAATGTAGGCTTATTAAATCCGTTAGAAGTTATAGAAAAAGCAATTGAATTTGCTCATAAAAATGATATTCCTATCAATTCTACTGAAGGTTTTGTGCGTCAAATTTTAGGTTGGCGCGAATTTATTAGAGGCGTTTACGAAGCAAAAGGAACTGAAGAACGCACTAAAAATTTCTGGAAATTTTCTAGAAAAATTCCTAAATCGTTTTACAATGGCACAACAGGAATTTTACCTGTAGACAATGTTATTAAAAAAGTAAACAAAACTGCTTACGCACATCACATAGAACGTTTAATGATTTTAGGAAACTTTATGGTTTTGTGTGAGTTTGATCCTGATGAAGTGTACCAATGGTTTATGGAACTTTTTATTGATGCTTATGATTGGGTTATGGTGCCCAATGTATATGGAATGAGTTTGTTTGCAGATGGTGGTTTAATGAGCACAAAACCGTATATAAGCAGCAGTAATTATCTTATGAAAATGAGTAATTACAAAAAAGGTAGTTGGCAAGCTACTTGGGATGGTTTGTTTTGGACGTTTATGGACAAACACAGAACATTCTTTTTAAGCAACCCAAGATTAGGAATGCTAATTAGGACTTTCGACAAAATGGCACAAGATAAAAAGGAAATACATTTTAATAATGCTGCCAAATTTTTTAAGCAATTAGACAATGAGTAACAGAGAAAAAATAAATATTGTTTGGTTAAAACGCGATTTACGTTTGCAAGATAATGAGGCAATTTACAATGCTTTACAGTCTAAAAAACGTGTTTTATGTATCTATGTTTTTGAGAATTCTTTAATTGATAATGCTCATTACAGTAAACGTCATTGGGATTTTATAAAACAATCCATCATAGATCTTAATGAAGATTTAGAACAGTACAACACAAAAATTCTTGCGGTAAATTCAGAAGTAATTACGGTTTTTAATCAATTACAAAGTTATTTTAAAATAGATACTGTTTTTTCGCATCAAGAAACAGGATTATTAATTACTTATAATAGAGATAAAGATTTTAAAAGATACTGCAGAAACAACAACATCAATTGGATAGAAAACAATAATAATGGTGTTTTAAGAGGATTATTAAACAGAGAAAATTGGTTTGAAAAATGGGATGAATATATGAATTCGCCTGAGTTAAAATATACTTTTGATACAGAAAATTTAATCACTGTTGATGAAATAAAAGACTTAGAAAAAAGTTTTATTGTAACCAATTTACAAACCGAAAAACATCCGTATTTTCAAAAAGGAGGCACAAAAATGGCTTGGAGGTATGCCAATGGTTTTTTTAAAGAAAGGCATAAAAACTATATGTACCATATTTCTAAACCAGCTTTATCTCGAGAAAGTTCTAGCAGGTTATCTCCTTATATAGCTTGGGGAAATGTTTCTATTCGTCAAATTTATCAAAAAGCACAAGATATTATTACTGATGAAAACAAAAGACATTTAGGTGCATTTATTTCTAGATTAAGATGGCAGGCACATTTTATTCAAAAGTTTGAAATGGAGCACACAATGGAAGAAGCAAGTGTAAATAAAGGCTATCATAAATTAAAGAAACATCTGTCTAAAGCCTATCAAAAAGCTTGGAAAGAAGGTCAAACTGGATTCCCTTTAGTAGATGCGAGTATGCGTTGTTTGGTAGAAACTGGTTACTTAAATTTTAGAATGCGCTCTATGTTGGTTTCATTTTTTACACATATTTTATGGCAACCTTGGCAAGATGCTACACATCATTTATCAAAACAATTTTTAGATTTTGAACCTGGTATACATTTTCCTCAATTACAAATGCAAGCTGCTGAAACAGGTATCAATAACATCAGAATTTACAATCCTATAAAAAATAGTTTAGAACACGATGCAGATGCCACTTTTATAAAAAAATGGGTACCAGAATTGGCAAATTTACCTTTGGCTTTTATTCACGAGCCTTATTTAATGACTCCTATGGATGAGCAATTCAATAATTTTAAATTGGGAGAAAATTACCCTTTTCCTATTGTTGATGGCAAAACTGCCAGAAAAAAAGCAAGCGATGTTCTTTTTGCTATGCGAACAAATCCAGAGGTAATTTCAGAAAATTATAGGATTCTAAAAAAGCACACTTTATCCGACAGAAAAAGAATGCTAAACACAGATTAACACAAAGTAATTGAACAAATTATAATGCTTTGTTAATTTTTGTTTAACTATTTGCTTATTTTATTAAACATTATTATATTTGATGTGTAAATGATTTATAATACCACACATACAAATAAAGAAGCTAAAGCGATGTTTAATGATTTATTAGGCAAGCCTTTCTCGTTTTTACAATCGATAAAAATGAAAGGAACTGGTTCTAAAAGAATGATGATAGATGAAGTTAGCCCAAGTTTCTTAAAATATATGAATTCGGTTGCTGATATTAATTATGGAAACATTGAACTAAGAGAAAAAGGGATTTTATTACACATAAATAAAGGCTTGCAAAATTTTAGTTGGGCAATTCCTTTTTATCAATTACACACGTATAAAACTTCTGGTTTTAGCATTCACGCTCAAGGTAATTTTGTTCGTTTTAAAAACAATAAATTATTGAAAGAAAACAAGAAGTTTCTCGACAAAATAATCAACCTAAAAATAGAAAACGACAAAGAGTACGATTTCTATGATGTTATAAATTAATTCTATTGATGATGAAGTTAGATGGAATAGCAATTGATAGAATAATAGAGATGGCTTGGGAAGACCGCACAACTTTTGATGCCATTAAATTTCAATTCGGATTAAAAGAACAAGAAGTTATTGATTTAATGCGAAAAGAAATGAGAACCTCCAGTTTTAAAATGTGGAGGAAAAGAGTGCAAGGAAGAAAAACAAAACACGAAAAATTAAGAACATTTGCAAAAGGGAGATTTAAATGTTCTAGACAAAAATCAATATCAAATAACTCTATAGCAAAAAGATAAAAACAGTGCTTTGCTTTTAAGATTAGGGTACTTAAAGACAGCACATTAAAAAGACAAAATGATGATTACAGAAGTAGTACTTAAAGAAAAACAAACAGACCAAAAATTAAATGGCTTTTCGTTCGAACAAATTGGAGACGACCATTTATATACTGGTTTAGAAACCCCAATAAAAAAAGATGCTTTCTTACTTTCTAATGATGAAAAGAAAGAAAAAATTGCAGATTTATTTTCTGAAATTATGGATGTAATGGGTCTAGATTTAACGGATGATTCTTTACAAGGAACCCCAAAGAGAGTTGCGAAAATGTATATTGATGAAATTTTCTCAGGATTAAACCCTGCCAATAAACCAAAAGTGGCATTGTTTGACAATAAATACCAGTACAATCAAATGTTGGTAGAAAAAAATATTACTTTTTATTCTAATTGCGAGCATCATTTTGTGCCCATTATTGGTAAAGCACACGTTGCTTATATTTCATCTGGTAAAGTTATTGGTTTATCAAAATTAAATAGAATTGTACAGTATTATGCCAAAAGACCACAAGTACAAGAACGATTAACAAATCAAATTGCAGAAGAATTAAAAAACATATTAGAAACAGAAGATGTTGCTGTTATTATAGACGCAAAACATCTATGTGTATCATCTAGAGGCATTAAAGATGATACTTCATCCACAGTAACCTCTTACTTTGGTGGTAAATTTAACAACCAAGATAAAATTCTTGAATTACAAAACACATTAAAATATTAAGTTATGGAACTTATTGAAAAAGCACTAGAATTCGAAAAAAGAAAAATGAGATTCCCAACTACAAGCGACAGAATCTTAGCAGCAAGAGAAGCAAAATCTTTAATCTTAAATTTAAACGAAGTTTATAAAAAGAGTAAAGACAAAAATATAATGGACATTATGAAACGTTTAACAGCCATTAAGCAAAGAATTGAAAAGCGTTTAAAAGGGAAACCACTTACTGCAGCATAATATTTTCAGATTTTCCTTGCAATTCTAACTTTTATAATTATATTGCCAAATTAGATAAAAGAGAGAAACCAAAGAATGAATTTATTAGAAAGAGCTGTAGAGTTTGAGAACAGAAAATTCTCATTTAAAACAACAAGTGATAGAATATTGGCCTCAAGAGAGGTTAAAGCTTTAATATTAGAGCTTAATGAAGTATACAAACAAGATAAAGATCCAGAAATAATGGATCAAATGAAGCGCTTAACCGCAGTTAAACAAAAAATTGAAAAGCGCTTAAAAGGAAGACCTTAGAGCAAATGAATAAAATTTTAATTATTGGAGGAAGCAAAGGAATTGGTAATTCAATTATCAATGCTTTGGTTAATGAAAACAAAATTATTAACATTAGCAGAACTGCGCCTTTGCAGCCTCACAGTAATTTAACACACCATCCGTGTGATATTCTTATAGATGATTTACCAAATATAGAAGAAATAGATAAGTTAATCTATTGTCCTGGTAGTATCAATTTAAAACCAATTTCTAGACTAAAATTAGAGGATTTCAGAAGCGATTTTGAAATTAACGTAATTGGTGCTGTAAGAGCAATTCAACATTATTTACCTTCTTTAAAAAAAGGAAACAATCCTTCTATACTCTTGTTTAGCACAGTTGCTGCAAAATTAGGAATGCCTTTTCACGCAAGCGTTGCTGCAGCAAAATCTGCTGTAGAAGGTTTAACCAAATCTTTAGGTGCAGAATTTGCACCAACAATTCGTGTTAATGCAATTGCACCTACTGTAACTGATACAGATTTGGCTGCTAAATTATTACGTAACGAACGTTTAATAGATAGCATTAAAGAGCGTCATCCTCTTAAAAAATTCTTGGCTCCAAATGAAGTTGCAGATCTAGCTACTTTTTTAATTTCTGATAAAGCAAAATCTATATCTGGTCAAATTTTTGAGTTAGACTGTGGTATTGTAAGTTTTAAAATATAACAACATTTATGACCGATATTTATAACATAGAGATGAATAGTCTCCAGAATAATCCTATACAATTATCAGATTTTAAAGGGAAATACATCTTATTTGTGAATGTGGCTTCTAAATGCGGATTTACACCTCAGTACAAAGATTTAGAAACATTGTCTCAAGAATTCAAAGACAAATTAGTTGTTATTGGAGTTCCTTGTAATCAATTTGGTAAACAAGAACCTGGAGAAGCTAATGAAATTGAAGAATTTTGTGAAGTAAATTACGGAGTTTCTTTCTTAATAACAGAAAAAGTTGATGTTAAAGGTATTAACCAACATCCTTTATACAGCTGGCTAACAAATAAAGATTTTAATGGTAAAAAAAGTTCTTCTGTAAAATGGAACTTCCAAAAATACTTGGTTTCTCCAGAAGGTAAATTAATTGATTATTATTTTTCAATTACAAAACCATTAAGTTCTAAAATTACAAAACACTTAAAATAGTAAGAATGTTTGGCTTATTTAAAAAGAAATCAGAAATAGAAAAGCTTCAAGAAAAATATAAAAAATTGATGGAAGAAGCCTTTAAATTACAATCAATAAATAGAAGCGATAGCGATCAAAAATATTTAGAAGCAGATCAACTTTTAAAGAAAATAGAAGTTTTACAAGCAAAATAAGTATGAAACAATTAAAACTTACTTTTTTATTTTTAGTGATTAATTTTGGAGGATTAGCAATTGGTAGTTGGTTAATGAATAATGGCCCAACTTCAGATTGGTACACGAATTTAAATCAAGCTCCTTGGACACCTCCAGGTTGGGCTTTTGGTGTAGCTTGGACTCTAATAATGATTTTTTTCTCTATTTATTTATCCAAACTATTTATTAAGGAAAATTCTTTGAAAATGAAAATTATTTTTCTTTTTCAATTTATTTTAAATGTAAGTTGGAACTACATTTTCTTTAATAAACATCTAGTACTGTTTGGCTTAATTACCATTATGTTATTAACGGCTCTACTATTTAATTATTTTTTTAAATTGAGTACTAAAGTTAGTAATTATAAATATTTACTTTTACCCTATATGATTTGGTTGTGCATTGCCAATTCTTTAAATCTTTACATTTTAATTCATAATTAAATGATAAAAAGTAGTATGAATAACGTACAAAATATTGAAAATAATATAGCTGATTTAAGAACAAAACTTAAAGAACATAAACTCTATAAAAACTTAAATTCTTTAGATGATATTAAGATTTTTATGGAAAACCACGTGTATGCTGTTTGGGACTTTATGTCGCTTTTAAAAAGTTTACAAAACCATTTAACTAATGTCGATATTCCTTGGACACCACCAAAAAATCCGACTTTATCTCGTTTTATAAACGAAATTGTTCGAGAAGAAGAAAGTGATGTAAATGAAAATGGAGTACCTAAAAGTCATTTTGAGATGTACATTGATGCCATGCAGCAAATTGGTGCAAAAACGGATAAAATAGATACTTTTATAAACTTAATTTCTGAGGGTAATCCATTAACTTATACATTTAGTGAAACACAGTTAAATCAAAAAGTGGTAGATTTTTTAAAATTCACATTTTCTATTATTGATACTAAAGAACCACATTTAATAGCTGCAGCTTTTACTTTTGGTAGAGAAGATATTATACCAGATATGTTTATAGAAATTCTACAAAATGCTGATGCAGAAAATAAATTATACTACAAATTAAAGTATTATTTAAAAAGGCATATTGAACTTGATGGAGATGAACACGGACCACTTTCTTTAAAAATGGTTGCAGAACTTTGTGGTAATGATAATGAAAAATGGAAAAATGCAACTATTGTTGCTAGAAAAGCTTTATTAAAAAGAATTGAACTTTGGGACGGAATTAACGATTTAATTAAAAATCAAGAATCGAATAATACCAAACCCATTTTAAAATAAACAACATTGAAAATCTATACCTTACATAAGAAACAAAACTTACCAATTTCTTTAGAAAAAGCTTGGGAATTTTTATCAAGCCCAAAAAATCTAAAAACAATTACGCCAAATTATATGAGTTTTGATATTATTTCTGATATAGATAAACCTATGTATTCTGGACAAATTATTCAATATATTGTTACTCCAATTCTTGGAATAAAAACAAAATGGGTTACCGAAATTACACACGTAAAAGAACTAAAATATTTTGTAGATGAGCAACGTTTTGGACCTTATGCTTTATGGCATCACAAACATTTTATCAATAAAATTGATGGTGGTGTAGAAATGGAAGATATTATAGATTACAAAGTACCTATGGGCATTTTAGGGCAAATGGTGCAACCTTTTTTAGTAAAACCAAAATTGGAAGAAATATTTGCATATCGTCAAAAAAAATTAGTTGAACTTTTTGGGGAATACAAACAATAATTTCTGTAAAAAATTTAAAATGAAATCAGCAATTACTATCTTTTGGTTTAGAAGAGATTTACGTTTAAATGATAACTGCGGATTATATCACGCATTAAAATCAAGTAAAAACGTTTTACCTATTTTTATTTTTGATGATGATATTTTATCAAAATTACCAAAAGATGATGCTCGTGTAACTTTTATTCATCAAGAGTTAGAAAACATCAATAATCATTTAAAAAAAGTTGGAAGTTCTTTGGCTGTTTTTAAAGGAAAACCAAAAGAAATTTATCAAAAATTATCCGCAAAATATAATATTGATAGTGTTTTTACAAACCACGATTATGAACCTTATGCTAAAACTAGAGATTTAGAAATTAAAGACTTTTTAGCATCAAAAAAAATTGATTTTAAAACTTACAAAGACCAAGTAATTTTTGAAAGAAACGAGATTGTAAAACAAGATGGAACAGCGTACAAAGTTTACACTCCTTATTCTAAAAAATGGTTAGAAGCGCTTCAATTTAAAGGACTTCAATTTTATCCGTCAGAAGAAAATTTAGGCAATTTTATCAAAAATGAAAATCATTCTTTTTTAAGTTTATCAGATATTGGTTTTACAAAATCTAACATCAAAGTAGCTTCTTTCAAAGTCTCATCAAAATTAATTGATGATTATGAAGAAACTAGAAATTTCCCAGCAAAAGATGCTACATCAAAATTAGGTACACATTTACGTTTTGGTACTGTTAGTATCAGAAAAATGGTAGAAAAGGGGCAAAAAAGTAATAATATTACTTTCTTAAAAGAATTAATTTGGCGCGAATTTTTTATGCAAATTCTATGGCATTTTCCACATACTGTAAACGCTAGTTTTAAACCAAAATACGATAGAATTATTTGGCGAAATAATGAGACAGAATTTAATGCTTGGTGCAAAGGAAAAACTGGTTATCCATTGGTTGATGCTGGTATGCGTGAGTTGAACAAAACTGGTTTTATGCACAATAGAGTGCGCATGTTAGTAGGTAGTTTTTTATGCAAACATTTGCTAATTGATTGGAAATGGGGCGAAGCTTATTTTGCAGAAAAATTACACGATTACGAAATGGCAAGTAACATTGGTAATTGGCAATGGGTTGCTGGTTCTGGTGTAGATGCTTCTCCTTATTTTAGAATTTTTAACCCAACAACACAAATTAAAAAGTTTGATAAAGACTTACAATACATTAAAAAATGGGTGCCAGAATTTGAAGAATTAACATACGCTAAAGAAATTGTAGAACATAAAGCAGCTAGAGAACGTTGCTTAAAAGTGTATAAAGAAGCTGTTTCTTAATGAACTGAAATGCTTAAAATTGTCATTTTTTTAAATAAATAAAACTAACAATTATTTAAACTTTTATATTTCATTTTTTTATAACTTTAAGCAATCACTAAAAACTTAAAATTATGAATACATTAGAAGTAGCAAAAAAATGGCAGCAAATGTGCCAAGAAGGTAAAAATTTAGAATGCATAGAAGAACTTTATGCAGATAATATTGTTAGTAAAGAAATGCCTGGTGTACCTTATGGTGAAGTACTTACAGGCAAAAAAGAGGTTTTAGAGAAAAGCAAACAGTGGTTAGATGATGTTATTGAATTTCATAGTGGAGAAATTTCTGATCCTGTTGTTGCTGATAACTATTTTACCAGTAAAATGAGCTTTGATGTGACATTTAAAAGCAGAGGTAGACAACAAATGGAAGAAGTTTGCGTTTTTAGTGTAGAAGATGGCAAAATTGTTACGGAGCAATTTTTCTATTCGATGTAAAAATTATTATTCTTGACTTAAAAAGCTTCAATTTCTTGAAGCTTTTTTTTATACTTTTTATTAAAATTTTAAACTAAATTACAGTAGTTATCAACTAACAACAACCAGAACTAGGGCTACAACAAGAACTTTGTATTTCTGCTAACTTTACTTTAGGTTTAGCTTCAGGAATTCCGCAAGCATCTAATGCCAAACAAGCTGTAATTTTTGAGGTTAATAAAAAGTTTTTACCATCAAAATCTAAATTGTATTTGCCAATAGTTTCTTTGCCTTGGTATTCTACTTCAATTTCTAAATCATCAAACTTAAAAATACGTTCAGACAATTCAATAATTTTAACTAATTTCTCTGGATGCAATCTGTGATCATAATCATTTTCTTCCCAAAGTTGAAAATTAATAACAGTTTCGGTTCTTACTTTACCTCCACAATCTATAAAATCTTTTGTTATTCTACCCACTTCTGTTACGTGAAAATGTGCAGGAACTAACTCTCCATTTGGTAATTGAAAACCAATAGTTTTTAAGTTTTTTAGGTGATGTTTAATTTCTGATAATTTCATAATTTATTTTTTTAATTTTTTAACAACAACTTTCAGTTGGATTTTTACTTAAAAATTTACTCAATTTATTATTTATTTCTTTCCAATTTTCATCATCTATACAATAACAAACACTTGTACCTTCTATGGTTCCTTTTAAAATTCCTACTTTTTTTAATTCTTTTAAATGCTGAGAAATAGTGGGTTGTGCTAAACCAATTTCTTTTACTAAATCTCCACAAACACAAGATTTTAATTTGATGATATAATCTAAAATTGCAATTCTTGCTGGGTGTCCTAATACCTTTGCAATGGCTGCAATTTCATTTTGTTCGTCTGTAAATATTTCTGATTTAGTTAAGCCCATACTACTACATTTATTTATTGCAATATTACGATTAAGTAGATAAATAAAAAAATAAATCCTATTTTTTATTTAAATCAAACATATATCCCACAGAAATATTAAAAAAACTTGTTGTATTTAATTCTGTCTCGTTGGTAAATGCTTTCGGTAAATTTAAATTATACCCCAACTCAAAATCCCAAGAATTGGTAGAAATTGATAAAGGAATTGAAATTTGAGTGTTTAATAAATTAAAAACATCTTGTGTGTAAGTAAATGTTCTAAAACCAGAAGGAGTTAACCTTCTAACATCGAAACTAACAGTCTGATTTGCAATAATAAAACTAATATTTGGTCTAAGTCTTAAAGCAAAATTTGGTTTTCTTTTTAAATTGATATTGCCAAAAGTGTTAGAAACAAGTTGATAAGATTTATCTGTGCCAAATATATAAGAAGCTGCTAAAGTGCTACCTATTGTGCGTTTTGTGTTTCTGATTCCTAAACTAACATCAAAAGAATTTGTAAAAACATTGTAACCATCAGCATAAAAAAATCGAGTATAACCTAAATTATAGCTAACATTTTTAGTTTTACCTAGGGTATTAAAATAGCCTAAAGAAAGGCTGGTAAAATCCCAACTTGGGGCAAAATTTTGATAATAAATTCCGGAAATACTGGCATTAAAACCAGAAGAATGATAATAAGAAATTTGCGGAATTATATGAAACTGATCTGTGCCAGAATCTCTACCAGAAAAATAAGTATTGCTGTTGTAAGAAAGAGATGTGTATAAAAAATTATAAGAAAAATCACTCTCTAATAATTCGTCTAAAAATTGTTGATCATTAAAAAAAAGTTCATCAATTAAACCATCTAAATCGTCTAGATTATCTAAATTTTTATCTTGTGCATAAGAACAAAAAGAGGTTGCCATTGAAAACAATAGCAACCCATATACTTGTAAAGTTGTTTTTAATCCTTGATATAAATGCACCATAAATACCTAAAAGTTATTATATCCCCCGATTTCTAACTTTTTTATCTTTTTCGTTATTTATTCTTGGTCCATCTTTCAATTCTCCTCTATCTTTAGAATTTCTGATTTTATCAATTCGTTCTTTTAGCATTTTTCTTTGCTCGCTAGTTAAAGTCTTTCTAAAACTTTCTCTAGTTTTTCTTAAACGAACCTGCTGACTCTGAACCATATTTTTTTGATCTGCAGAAAAAGTAGCTACTAAACGTTGTTTCATTTCTGTTTTAGAAATAGTTTTATCTTTTAAAATAGCCAATTGTTCTGTGGTTAAAGATGCTTTAAAAGCCTCGCGATTTGTTTTCATTACTTCTCTTTCTTTCTGCAACAAATCAATTTGCTTTTGTGTAAGCTCTTTTTTAATCAAATTATAATTAGAATCTTGAGCAAAAAGTGTTGTATTAAATAGCATCAAACCTAAAAAGCTAACTGTTAATATGATGTTTTTTAATTTCATTTTTTTATTTTACACTACAAAAAATCTAAAGTACAAATTTACAAATTAAATTGAACAACTGTCTTTAGCAGCTTCATAAGCTGTTTCATCTGCAATTGTTTCTATTGTACCATCTCTATATTCAATATCTAATGGAAAAATTTTGGCTGGTTTTACAGTTGAATCTGGATTTGCTTTTTTCCATTCTCTTAATAATTTATAATCAGCTCTTTCTGTAACTTCGATTACTGTTCCATCTTCCATAGTAAAACTTACTGGCAATACCAATTTAAAACATTTTCTTCTGTCTTTACCTTTTTTACAAGAAGATCTTACAGAGGCTAACTCATCACTATCTAATAACGTTTGCACAGTATCATCTTCTAAAGTAACATCTACTGGGTATACCAATTCTGGTCTTTCAGTAGCATCTGGATTTGCTGCATACCAATCTTTCTTTAAACTCCAATCGTCTGCACTATTTAAAGTGATAGAAGAATCATCTGGCATTATTAAATCAATAGGATAAACAAACTCAAAACATTTACTTCTATGTTTTCCTCTTTTAGAACTTGTACTATTTAATTGACGGCCTTGTAAAGAAAAGAAAACATCAGTTTTTGTTTCTTCAAAAGAAAGATTATCAGAAACCAAAGCAACTTGATAACCTAATTCAGTAGCTAATTGTACAGTTTCTACAAAACTATCTGCTAAATCTCCATTTAATACTGATGACGTTGCTGAAGGTAAACTTGCTTCTTCTATTGTTGTTTTATCTGCACTTTCTATTTTTTCGATTAATTCTTCATCATCACTAACTACTACACTTTCAGTATCTGAACAAGATGTAAATAATAATGCTGATAAAATAAAAGCAGTTATTGTAAAAAACAAAATGCTAGATTTTAAAATGCTTTCTTTAGAAATTGTGGTCTTCATAATTTTAGTTTTTAATTAATTTTTGTTTCTAATTATTTAGAACTACAATTTTTAAAATAGTTTGAAAATTTTTTATTTTTTTTACAAGATGATGGTTTCCAATAATTCATAATCTATATAATTATCTAATAATGAATCTTCTACAATAAGTGAATTTAAAATTAAATTATCCATTTTTTGTTCAGTAAGTTCTGCTTTTACCACAATTTCATTAAATAATGTTGCATCTGTAAAAGCATCTATTTCTGAATCTTCAATTAATAAAGAGTTGATTAAAACATCATCAGAAAAAGTTAGTTCTTCTAAATTTGTTTCAATTATTACATTTGCATTGTTACTATTTTGCAACCAAACTGTAAGACTTAATATAAAAACTAAAGTTGCTGCAGCAATGTATTTAAACTGAGGTTGTAGATAAAAAACCATTTGTTTTTTTGGCTCCTCTTCTAGTCTAGCTTCTTCTTTAATTTTATCTAAAATTGAGATTTTAGATTGTGCAAAATAATCTTTAGGAATAGTTGTACCTAAATATTCTTTATGATGTTTAGAAATATCACCTTGTAAACCTTCTTTTAAAAAGTTTGGTTTGTTATTATTTTCTGTTGATTTTTCCATAATATATAATTCTTAGACCTTGCTAATTTTATTTAGTTGATTATTACAAAAATATTTTTTGTTCAATAATTTTAACGGCTGCATAATAGATAGATTTTAGTGTACTTTCAGACACGTCTAAAACCTCAGAAATTTGCCTGAAACTTAAATCATCAAAATATTTCATTTGAAAAACACGTTTTTGTTTCTCTTTAAATCCGTCTATAATTGTATTTAATTTTTTCTGAATTTCATCACCATCAAAATATTCATCTTCAAACAAAACTTGTAAAGTAGTTTCTGAAACTGTTTCTAAATTTTGATGACTTCTTTTTTTATTTTTATCTAAAAAACGGATAGATTCATTATAGGCAATTCTGTACATCCAAGTATGTAAACTACTCTTTTCTTGAAAATTAGCTATACTTTTATAAATTCTGATAAAAGTATTCTGCAAAACATCATCTGCGTTTTCATGGGTACCCACAATTTTTCTGATATGCCAATACAAACGTTCTTGATAGACGTTAAGCAACTCACTAAAAGCTGTATCTTTTAGTGCAGGATTCTTCAACTTTTTTACAAGCTCAGCGTCTTTACTCAAGTTATTTTTGGTTGATTACTATTCTTTAGACCTAAGATAAATGAAATAGTTTGATTTTAAAGGTCAGAAAAAAACAAACTGATTAAATCTGATAAATTTTTCAAATAGTTTTATCAATATAAATTGATCTGTTTACTTGAGAAATTTTAGAAACCTTAGTATTTTTACATTAGAAAATTATAACAAATGAAAATCATTATATCTCCAGCAAAATCTTTAGATTTCGAAAGTAAAGTACCAACAAGTTTACATACACAACCTCGTTTTTTAGAGCAATCTGAAAAACTGAATAAGAAACTTAAAACACTTTCTAAAAAGAAGCTTTCTGACTTAATGAAAATTTCTGATGATTTAGCGAGTTTAAACTACGAACGTAATCAAACTTGGGAAACGCCTTTCAATCCTGAAAATTCGAAACAAGCCATTTATGCATTTACTGGCGCAGTTTTTCAAGGTATTGATGTAAATTCTATACCCGAAGAAAAATTGCCACTTTTGCAAGATAGATTACGAATTTTATCGGGTTTATATGGCTTATTAAAACCTTTAGATTTGATTCAGCCTTACAGATTAGAAATGGGTACAAAATTAAAAGTAGGCAGAAGAGATAATTTATATAAATTTTGGGACGATACTTTAGCTAAATCTTTAAATGATGAATTAGAAGATAATGAAATTTTAATTAATTTAGCAAGTGCAGAATATTTTAAAGCTTTGCCTAAAAAGGTTTTAAAAGTACCAATGATTACACCTGTTTTTAAAGATTTTAAAAACGGACAATATAAAACCATAATGACCTACGCTAAAATTGCTCGTGGTTTAATGGTTCGTTATATTATAGAAAATAACGTAAAAACCATAGACGATTTAAAAGGTTTTAATGTTGATAAATACCGTTTTTCTGAAGAAATGTCTACGGATACAGAATTGGTTTTTACTAGATAATAATGAAAAAATTGGTTTTTAAATCATTAAAGATTTTACTTTTTTTTGGTCTGTTTTGTTTAATTAGTATATTCATTTCTAATGCAATTATAGAAAAAAATGCAACTGAAAAAGTTTTTTCAGAAACTAAATATATGCCTGCAAATAAAGTAGGATTAATTTTAGGAACAGCTAAAGAACTGAGTAATGGTAGAATAAATCTATATTACAAATACAGGTTAGAAGCTGCAATTCAACTATTTAATTCTGGTAAAATTAAATTTATTGTAATTAGTGGTGATAATGGTTCTAAAAGTTATGATGAACCCACAGATTTTAAAAATGACTTATTAAAAGCAGGAATACCTGAAAATAAAATATTTTTAGATTATGCAGGTTTTAGAACTTTAGATTCTGTTGTTAGAATAAAAGAAATATTTGGTCAAAATTCAGTAACTATTATATCGCAAAGATTCCATAATGAAAGAGCTATTTATTTAGCTGAGCACTACGATATTAAAGCAATTGGATTCAATGCAAAAGATGTTAATGGAAAATCAGGAATTAAAGTTGAAATAAGAGAATATCTTGCAAGAGTTAAAGTTTTTGTTGATATTATTTTTAATATAAAACCCAAATTTTTAGGAGATCAAATAGAAATCAAATAAGAGACTGCTTCTTAAACTAACAGTAGTGTTTTTTATAATGTAAACTGTTACTGCTCACTGAATACTGCAAACTGAACACTAACAATCTGCTAAACCAACATTTATAGCCAAACCACCTTCTGAAGTTTCTTTATAATTCTTGTGCATATCTTTTGCTGTTTCCCACATAGTATCAATTACTTTATCTAATGGCACTTTTACTTCTTTTGGATTGGTTTCTAAAGCCATTTCTGCAGCGTTAATTGCTTTTATGGCTCCCATAGAATTACGCTCTATACAAGGTACTTGTACCAAACCTCCTATAGGATCGCAGGTTAATCCTAAATGATGTTCCATTGCGATTTCTGCAGCTACTAAAGATTGAGCTGGTGTACCACCTAATAATTCTGTTAAAGCTGCTGCAGCCATTGCAGAAGATACACCTATTTCTGCTTGGCAACCACCCATTGCTGCAGATATTGTAGCATTTTTCTTAAAGATACTACCAATTTCACCAGCTGTTAATAAGAATTGTTTTATTTCTTTAAAACCTGCTTCGTGATTTTCTATCACCAAATAATACATTAAAACAGCTGGTATAACCCCTGCACTTCCATTGGTTGGTGCAGTTACTACCCTACCTAAAGATGCATTAACTTCATTTACAGAAAGCGCAAAACAGCTTACCCATTTTAAAATTTCTCTAAATTTTACTTCAGAACTTCTTATGGCAGTAATCCATTCTTTAGGATTTGTATATGCTGCATCTTTTATCAATTTTTCTTGAATATCAAAAGCCCTACGTTTTACATTTAAACCTCCAGGAAGTATGCCTTTTGTATGGCAACCAATGTACATACATTCTAACATTGTATCCCAAATTCTGTGCAATTCAAAATCAATTTTTTCTTCTGTATTGATTTCTAATTCATTTTTAAAAACAATATCAGAAATTAATAAATTCTCTTTTTCACAATACTCTTCTAATTGCTTAGCTCTATTTATAGGAAAAGGGAAATTTTGTTTGTTAATTTCTATTTCATCCTCTAAATTATTATCCTCTTGAATAATAAAACCACCTCCAATAGAATAATACGTTTCTGTTAATACTTCTATTCCATCAGAAAAACCTCTAAAAGTGACCCCATTAGAATGAAAAGGCAAAAAATCTCGATTAAAAACGATAGAATTTTTATAAAAAGGGATTTTTTTACCACCTTTAAAATAGATTTCTTCTTGAGTATTAATACGATCTACAATAATAGCAATATCTTCTATGGGTATATATTCAGGATCAGCTTCGCTTAAACCCAATAGAATAGCTAAATCAGTTGCGTGCCCTTTACCTGTTAAAGATAAAGAACCATATAAATCTACTTTTACAGCATCAATTTTATCAAACAAACTAGTTGTTCTTAATTTATGAACCCATTCTTGGGCAGCTCTCCAAGGACCTAATGTATGCGAACTTGATGGACCAACACCAATTTTAAGCATATCAAACACACTAATAAATTGCGACATTCGTAAAAACGATTTAATTTTAGGGTGTAAAAATAAAAAATCCAACTCAATGAGTTGGATTTTTTATAATAATTATAAAGCTCTATTTTAGCTATAGATAGATTCTTTACCAAATTCAACAGCTAACATATAGTATACAACAGCTCTGTATTTACTTCTTTCCGATTTTCCAATAGCTTCAATTACTTTTGCAATGGCTTCATCTAAAGCAGGTGTATCTTCTAAACCTAACTTTTTCATTAAAAAATTCTTTTTTACAGTGGCTAATTCTTTAGCATCTGAACCAGATACAGTCTCAGCATCTCTTTTGTAGATAGATGGACCTAAACCTTTTGTTACAGCTTTTAATAAGTCTGCATCATACTTTAGCCCTTTTTCATCCATAAATTTAGAATACTGTGCTACTTTCTCGTCAAATTTACTCATCGTTATTTATTTAAGTTAATTATAGGATTCTTTAATTCCTTAAGAATTACTCAAATATATAAAAATAAATGATTTAAGTAAAGTAGAATTCGTTGAGTTGTAGGATTTACAAGTTGTGTCATATTGTCATAACTATGAATGTCTTTTAAAAAAAAACTGACAATTTCTATGTAAAAAGCGGTTGGCATAGCCTTTGACTAATACACATTGTAAAATTGAATTTAAAAAATTAATATAAAATAATTATTATGAGTAAAATAATTGGAATCGATTTAGGAACAACGAACTCTTGTGTTTCTGTAATGGAAGGAAATGAGCCAGTTGTAATTCCTAATGCTGAAGGAAAAAGAACGACACCATCTATTGTTGCCTTTGTAGAAGGAGGAGAACGTAAAATTGGTGATCCTGCAAAAAGACAAGCAGTTACAAACCCAACAAAAACAGTTTATTCTATTAAACGTTTTATGGGTAATAAATTCTCTGAATCTTCTCAAGAAGTAAAAAGAGTACCTTACAAAGTTGTAAAGGGTGATAATGATACGCCTAGAGTAGATATTGATGGTCGTTTATATACACCTCAAGAAATTTCTGCAATGGTGTTACAAAAAATGAAAAAAACTGCAGAAGACTATTTAGGTACTGATGTATCTGCTGCTGTAATTACTGTACCTGCTTACTTTAACGATGCACAAAGACAAGCTACAAAAGAAGCTGGTGAAATTGCTGGTTTAAAAGTAGAAAGAATTATAAATGAGCCAACTGCTGCTGCATTAGCTTATGGAATGGACAAAGCAAATGACGATAAGAAAATTGTTGTTTTTGATTTTGGTGGTGGTACACATGATGTTTCTATCTTAGAATTAGGAGATGGAGTTTTTGAAGTATTAGCTACTGATGGAGATACGCATTTAGGTGGTGATGATGTTGATGAGAAAATCATTAACTGGTTAGCTAGCGAATTTGAAGCTGAAGAAAGTATAGATTTACGTAAAGACCCAATGGCTTTACAACGTTTAAAAGAAGCTGCAGAAAAAGCGAAGATAGAATTATCTAGTTCTTCTTCTACAGAAATTAACTTACCTTATGTTACAGCAACTGCTAGCGGACCAAAACACTTGGTAAGAACTTTATCTAGAGCTAAATTTGAGCAATTAATCGATGATTTAATCAAAAGAACAATTGAGCCTTGTAAAACTGCATTAAAAAATGCTGATTTATCAACTTCAGAAATTGATGAAATTATCTTAGTTGGTGGTTCTACAAGAATACCTGCAATTCAAGAAGCTGTAGAAAAATTCTTTGGTAAAGCACCAAGTAAAGGTGTAAATCCTGATGAAGTTGTTTCTTTAGGAGCTGCAATTCAAGGTGGAGTTTTAACTGGTGATGTAAAAGATGTATTGTTATTAGACGTTACACCTTTATCATTAGGTATTGAAACTATGGGTAATGTTTTTACAAAATTAATTGATGCAAACACAACAATCCCAACAAAAAAATCTCAAGTATTTTCAACTGCTGTAGATAATCAACCTTCTGTAGAAATTCACGTTTTACAAGGAGAAAGAGCAATGGCTGCAGATAATAATACAATTGGTCGTTTCCATTTAGATGGTTTACCACCAGCACAAAGAGGAGTTCCTCAAATTGAAGTAACTTTTGATATTGATGCCAATGGTATTATTAAAGTTTCTGCTTTAGATAAAGGAACAAACAAGTCTCACGAGATTAGAATCGAAGCTTCTTCTGGTTTATCTGAAGAAGAAATCGAAAAAATGAAGCAAGATGCAGAAGCAAATGCTGATGCTGATAAAGCGGCTAAAGAAACTGCAGAAAAAGTAAATGGAGCTGACTCTATGATTTTTCAAACAGAAAAGCAATTAAAAGAATTTGGTGATAAATTATCTGCGGATAAAAAAGACCCAATTGAAGCTGCTTTAGTAGAATTAAAAGCTGCTCACGAATCTAAAGACTTAGCACAAATTGATGCTGCTATGGAAAAGATTAATGAAGCTTGGAAAGTTGCCTCAGAAGAAATGTATGCTGCAGAACAAGCTGCAGGAGGAGGTAATCCTGGTGCAGAAGCTCAAGGACAACCAGAAGCTGGTGCAGACCAAGGAGATAATGTAGAAGATGTAGATTTCGAAGAAGTAAAATAAGCAGAGCAACAAAGTTTCTATAGAAATTTGTGTGAATCGCTAATCCTAAACAAGTTTTAGGATCTTGAATATCACTTATCTCATTAAAAAGAGAATATTAAAAAACCCATTGCAAATATTTGCAATGGGTTTTTCTATTATTAATTACTTTTGGTTCTGTTGTTTTTAAAACATTATGAAAAAACTTACACTATTTCTAATTTTCAGTTTTATATTTCTTTCAATAAAACTTGAAGCTCAACATCCTGTTTTTTATCATTTAACAGAAAAAGACGGATTACCAGATATTGAGTTTTATGATATTTTAGAAGATAGCCAAGGTTTTATTTGGTTAGCTGCAGATAAAGGCCTTTTTCGTTACGATGGTAAAGTATTTAAAAACTACACACATCCAGAAAAAAGAGGACTTTCTGTATTTGGCTTAAAAAAAGATAATAAAGGTAGAATTTGGTGTAACAATATATCTGGTCAGATTTTCTTTGTCGAAAATGATAAATTAAATCTTTTTCTAGATTTAGGAAGTGAAACAAACGGAATATTAGCTTCTTTTACGTTATATCAAAATAAAATATTGATAAATACTATGAATGGTATTTATACATACCTAAGAGATAACCCTAATGTAGAAAAGGAATTTCAAAAAGGTTTTTTAATAAAAAATAAAAAAAAGACAGATACTTTATACACCTTTATAGATAATAAAATAATTGTATCCACAAAAGACAAAGAACCAAAAATTAAATACAATTTAGAGGCTTACAAAGAGTTAGGTTACAACAGATGGTCTATTGATTCTTATCAAAATAAAGATTTGATATATGCTCATAATCCAAGTATGGCTAAAGTAAAACCTAAATTATTTTATCAAACTAAAAAAGAATTAAAAGAAATAAAATTACCAAAAATATTTGATAATAATGAAATCATTAATATTTATGAGGTAAATAATCAAATTTGGTTTTGCACTTATATCGGCGTTTTTACGTATACCTTAAATAACGAAAAATTAAAACATATAAAAACCTATTTTACAGATAAAGATGTTGGAGGGTTGTTAAAAGATAGAGATGATAATTATTGGTTTATAACTTTAAGAAACGGAATATATATAATGCCCAATTTATATATAGAAAAATACGATATTCCAGAAGATAAAGCCAATATAAGTGCAATGTCTAAATTAGACAAAGACAAATTATTTTTAGGTTCTGTTACAGGTGATTTAGCTATACTAAATACAAAAAATGATAATTTAGATTTCCTAAAAAAAAGGTTTACAGAAAAAATATATGCCATAGATCAAAACAAAGAAAATGTATTTTTAAGCTTTAATAATTTCTCATATGTTTATGATAAGAAAAACAAGCAGTTTTCCAGAAATGATTTTTTAAAAAACGCTAAAGATTTAATTGTTTTAGATAATAACCATATCCTTAACGCATTACACAATACTGCCAGAATTACCAATATTTACACAAAAAAAAGAAAAGATTTAAGAAAAACTAGAGCCTACACTACTCATTATAGCCAAAAGAAAGAAATATTTGTAGGTTACGTAGATGGGGTAGAAAAGCATATTGAAAATAAAGATGGTGTAAAATTAAAGTTTAAAAACAAACCAATAATAGCTATAGATATAGATGAAACTAATAATGATATTATTTGGATATCTACATTAAAAGATGGAATAATTGGTATTAAAAATAATAAACCTATATTTAATTATACTGTTAAAAATGGCTTGCTTTCTAACCAAGCCGGTAAAATAAAAGGTGATGGTATTTTTCTTTGGGTTACCACAGACAAAGGATTACAATTATTAAATACTGAAACTGAAAAATTTAAAAACATTACGATAAAAGATGGTTTAAACTCGTTTAATATTTCAGAAATAATTCCGTTTAAAAATCAAATTTATTTTAGTTCTAATAAAGGCTTATTTAAAATTGATAAAGGAAAGGTTTTTATCACCAGAAAAATTTTAGATTTCTTTTTTACATCCATTTTTATCAATGATAAAAAAGTGGTAGAGAAAGAAAAATATGAGCTAAAATTCGAAGAAAAAAAAATAAAAATAAACTTTCAAACTAATGGGTTTTTAGGTGATAATGATATTATTTATTCCTATAAATTATTAGATGATTCTATTGATAATAATTGGAATAATATTGAAAAAGGAGTAAATCAAATTACATTTAACAATTTAGCACCTGGTAATTATATTATTAAAATTAAAGCAACCAGATTAAGTGCAGAAAAAGAATCTATTGTAAAAAACATAACACTAAATATAAAAGCCCCTTATTACAAACAAATCTGGTTTATGTTTTTAATGCCAATTTTATTATTTGGTATATTTTGGTTTATAATTTCAAAAAATCTTAGAAAAAAACAAAAAATACAAAAACAAACTTTAGAAAAAGAAAGAATGCAAAAAGAGCTTATCACCTCTAAATTAGAAACTTTACAATCACAAATGAATCCTCATTTTACGTTTAATGCATTAAATTCTATACAAAACTTAGTATTAAAAGGCCAAAAACAAGACGCTTATAATTACCTCACAAAATTTTCATCATTGTTAAGAGAAAATTTAATGTTAAGCTCAAAGAGTTTTGTTTATTTTGATGAAGAATTATCAATCATAAAAAAATATTTAGAATTAGAGAAATTAAGATTTAAAGAGGGATTTGCCTATAAAATAACTGGAGCAGAGCTCATAGATAATGTAAAAATACCAACTATGATTATTCAACCTTTTATAGAAAATGCCATAAATCACGGCTTGTTGCATAAAACAGATGGTATTGGAAAAATTGAAATTGAATTTTATTTAGAAGATACTTTAAAATGTATCATTATTGATAATGGTATAGGAATTGAAGCTGCAACTACAATAAACAACAAAAGAAATAATACTAAAAAATCTTTTTCTACAAAATCAATAAGTAGTAAACTAAAAATTTTGAAAGATTATTATAAAACAGATATTGGTTACACTTTTGAAAAATTGAAGAGCGGAACCAAAGTAATTTTAAAAATACCATACACTTTTTCTGATGACTAATATTAAAGCCATACTTGTTGATGATGAAATTAATGCGAGAGAAAACTTACGTTTTTTGTTAAATGATTTTTGTACCAACATAAATATTTTAGCAGAAGCCTCTAATGTAAATGATGCAGTTTTATTAATAAAAGCTCACAAACCAGATGTTGTTTTTTTAGACATACAAATGCCGCAGAAAAATGGTTTTCAGTTATTAGAAGAATTCGACGAAATTAACTTTCAAGTAATATTCGTTACTGCTTACGATAATTATGCTATTAGAGCATTTCAAGTTGCAGCATTAGATTATTTATTAAAACCAATAGATGTAGATTTACTTAAAGAAGCTATTGGTAAAGTAGAAAAAAACATAAACAACTACAACTCTATTCATCGTTATAAATTATTAGAAGAAAAGAATAAAAAATTAGCTATACCTTATAAAAATGATTATGTTATTGTAAAAGTAAACAACATTTTGTGTATCGAAGCAGATAGAATGTATTCTAAAATACATATGTTAGATGATAAAACTTTTTTAGTTACCAAAAAACTAAGTTATTATGAAAACCTGTTTTTGGATGACAATAGCTTTGTTAGATCTCATAGATCTTGGATAATTAACATCAATAAAATTAAAACATATTCAAAAAAAGATAGAGAAGCTATATTAATTAACAACGTTAAAATACCAATTAGTAGAGGCTATAAAGAAGATTTTGAAGACTCATTTTCAAATCGCATTCACTAAAAATTTAAGTATATTTCTTAAAAATTAAATTCGGAAAGTATTATTTACAGTTGGGAAAGTATTACATTTTTAACACTCATAAAACAATTATTTTTGTAAAAAAAATTGAATACATAGATTTTTTGAATATTCTATTGGGGGATAGCTTATTTAAAATGATAACCGAATTGTTACTTAACGATTCGGTTTTTTTGTTTAAAAAAGAAAACAAATCGATTTAAGAAGATATCAATTAATAACGCAATCATTAATTTAATTGCGTATTTTTTGATATATATTTGTTATCGAAAATGCAAAAAAATGAAAAAACTAATCCTATTATTTGTTACAGTAATAACAATTAAATTTTGTATAAAACCAAAAGATAATTCGTTTAAAATTGGTGTAATTTCTGATTGCCAATATTGTAATTGCGAAATAAAATGGGATAGATATTACAAAAAATCTCCACAAAGATTAAAAAAAGCAGTTGCTACGTTAAATAAAGACTCCTTAAGTTACACTATTCATTTAGGCGATTTTATTGATCAAAAAATGGCTAGTTTAGATAGCATACTACCAACTTGGAACAATTTAAAATCTAAATCTTATCACGTTTTAGGAAACCATGACTTTGATGTTGGTGAGGCAAACAAAAATAAAATTATTGCTAAACTAAATTTAAAAGAAAGGTACTATAGCTTCACCAAAAATGATTGGAGATTTATAGTTTTAGATGGCAATGATTTAAGTTTTTATGGTGCAATTTCTTCGGATAAGAAACAGCAAACAGACTCATTATTCAATCTTTTAAAAGACAAAAACTTGCCTTATCTAAAAAAATATAATGGTGCTTTAAGTAACACACAATTAAAGTGGATAAAATCTGAATTAGATTTGGCTGTTAAAGAAAACCAGAAAGTCGGCTTTTACTGCCACTTTCCTATTTACCCTATAGATCAGCATAATATCTGGAATAGAGAGCAATTTTTATCGCTAATAAAACCTTATAAAAACGTAAAGTTATATTTTAATGGCCATAATCATGCTGGTGCTTATGAAATAGTTGACAATGTACATTACCTTACTTTTAAAGGAATGGTAGATACAGAAAATACTTCTGCTTTTGCCAAAGTAAAATTCGACAAAGACACTGTTTTTGTTGAAGGTTTTGAGAGAGAACCGTCTAGGAAATTAGTGATTCAATAAATGCTTTCATCAAAAAAATACAATTCGACCAACTTTTTTAAACACACTTTCTGTGAATTTCAACAAATTGATGACTTTAAGTTTCCAGAAAATTCAAACTATAAAAGTAAATCAGATAGTCTTTATTATTATACCAAAGAAGGTGTTTACAGAAAATCGAATCATTGGGGAAGAGTTGCCAATTGCAGATGGAAATTAATTGCTGATAATAATTACAAAAATCAAAATATAGTAACTGCTTTTGCAAAATGGACAGGCTTTTATCCTATTAATTCATCAGAAAAATTCTTTTTTATTTCTGTTGATTTTAAGAAAAAAACAGCTAAAATTCAATCTGAAAAAGAAGCTACAAAACACTTTTTATTTACCTACTCAGAAGCACAAAAAAGAATAAAACAGATAAATAATTTACTGAAAGAGAATAAATGGGCAACTTATTTTGATTTACCAATCAAAGATTTACGTTTTAAAATAATATCTAAAATTATTTCTTCGGATAACACTGTAGAAGAAATTAAAAGAAAATTGAAATAATTCTAAGACTATAAAATTACCTTTTAGTCATTATTTAAAACCGCAACAATTCTTAAAGGACCACCAGAACCACCTTCAATTTTCATAGGCAAAGCCATAATATCAAAGTTTTTAGTTGGTAGTTTCTCTAAATTCATAAGATTTTCGAAAGCAGGAATATTTTCTGAAAGCAATAATACATGTGTTTTAAATAGCTTAGACTGCCCATAATCTATACTTGGTGTATCTAAACCAATAGATTTTATAGACCTATTTTCAATAAGCCATTTTGCAGCTTCAGGAGATAATCCTGGAAAATGTAAGTCTTTTACAGCTTCCTCTCCTCGCTCTTCAGTTCCTAAATATTTCTTTTTATCAGCATAATATTTAGAATGCCCTGTTTGTAATAAGATAATACTTCCATCAGGAATTTGCATTTTTTCTGAAGTTTCCCAGTCTAAAAAATCTTGAATCGTAATTAAATAATCTACATTATTAAGGGCTTTTTTAGAAACATCTACTTTTATAGCTTTACCCACTAAGTTTTCTAAAGGAATTTGATCTACAGTATGTTTATCTTTTGCAAAATGAATTGGAGCATCTATATGTGTACCTCCATGTTCTGCAGTTTCAAAATTATTTGCAGCATAAAAATAGCCATTATCTGTTTCTCCTTTTGCCACAACTTCTAACTCAAATTCTTTTGCTGTAACCCAATAGATACTTTCTCTAGAAAAAGAATGTGTTAAGTCTATTAATTTTTTATTTTTAAAAATATCAACGTTATTAAAATCTTTCTCTTTAGTAGCAGAACAAGAAAAAAATATCATTGCATTAAGAATTAAAAAGAAGATTTTTTTCATAATATTTTATTTAACATACTGGTTTAGACAAAAATAACACAAATTTTATATTATAACTACTATTCATCTAAACAGACTTTTAAGTTAAAGTATTTCTTTAAATTTGCTATTAAATTTATATCCATTTCTATTCCTAAAAATCAAATATGAATATTCCACAGTCAAGTTTTCCTAGAGTCGTAATTATTGGTGGTGGTTTTGCAGGTTTGGCTGCAGCAAAAGGTTTAGAAAAACAAGAATTACAAGTTGTTTTAATAGACAAACACAATTATCATACTTTTCAGCCTTTGTTATATCAAGTTGCAACTGGTGGTTTAGAGCCAGATTCTATTGCTTTTCCGTTAAGAAAACGTTTTAACGATGTTGAGAACTTTTATTTTAGATTGGCTAATGTTATTAAAATTAATCCTGATAAAAACGGAATTGAAACTTCTATTGGTAATATAGATTATGACGAATTAATTATTGCGACAGGTTCTACAACCAACTTTTTTGGAAACACGAACATTCAAAAGCATACAATGGAAATGAAATCTGTACCTCAATCTTTAAACATTAGAAGTTTAATTTTAGAAAATTTTGAGGAAGCTCTTTTAACATCAAACTTAGAAGAAAGAAAAGCTTTAATGAACTTTGTAATTGTTGGTGGTGGACCAACAGGTGTAGAATTGGCAGGTGCTTTAGCAGAAATGAAAAAAGGTATTTTACCTAAAGATTATCCTGATTTAGACATTAGGCAAATGCACATTAACTTAATACAAAGTTCTGGTGAAATCTTAAAAGGAATGAGCGCAAAAGCTTCTGAAAAAGCAGAAGATTTTTTAATTAAATTAGGCGTAAATGTTTGGAAAAACTTGCGTGTTTTAGATTATGATGGAAAAGTTGTAACCACGAATGGCGAAGATAACTTTAGAGCAGAAACCGTTATTTGGGCTGCTGGTGTTAAAGGAGAAATGGTAGATGGTTTACAAGCTGAATGTGTTATAGAGCGTGCTGCAAGAATTAAAGTTAACGAATTTAATCAAGTTGTAAATCATCCTAATATTTATGCAATTGGTGATATTGCTTGTATGGCATCTAAAGAAAATCCTTATGGGCATCCAATGATGGCACAACCTGCAATTCAACAAGGTAAATTATTAGCAAAAAACATTTTGGCTAAATTGGCTAACAAAAAACAGAACGCTTTTATCTATAATGATAAAGGTTCTATGGCTACAATTGGTAGAAATAAAGCTGTTGTAGATTTACCAAAATGGAAATTTCAAGGAGTTTTTGCTTGGTTTGTTTGGATGTTTGTACATCTATTTTCTTTAATTGGTTTTAGAAACAGAGCTATTGTATTTTTAAATTGGGTTTATAATTACATTCGTTTTGATAGAGAAACTCGATTAATTATTCGTCCTTTTAAAAAGAAACATAGTGCAAATTCATAATTACTTTAATCAACTTTATCCATTTTATTACAGAAATAGAAAGAATTTATTTATCATATTATTACTATTTTCTTTTATAAGTTTTTTATTTTCTTATTTGTTTCAACCTTTTGAAGTTAATATTGCAGAACATAAAATAAATTCTAATTTCATTTTATTAATCCATGCATTTATTCCTCTACCTATTGTATATATTTATTTTTGGTTTGTAAATAAAAACGTAAAAAACGAAACTTCATGGACAATTGGAAAAGAAATTTTTCATTTATCCATAGTTCTTTTATTAATTGGAATTTCAGATTTTTTAATAAGAGATTTTATTTACACAAATCCAGATAATTGGTCTTTTAAATATTTCTTTGAAGAAATTAGAAATACTTTTCTTGTTGGCGTGCTTTTACTTTTAATAATCTTACCTCTAAATCTTCAGCGTTTATTAAAAATATATCAGAAAAGAGCAACTAAATTAAATATAAAAAAAGTCTCTAATTCCCAAAATTTAGATTCAGTTTATATCAACTCTTCTATTAATTCAGAAAATTTTAATTTACATATACATTCATTTCTCTTTGCTAAAGTTGATGGTAATTACGCAGAAATCTACACTAAATCTAAAAATAATTTTAACAAAAAACTCATTCGTTTGTCATTAAAAGAACTAGAAGTGCAGTTAAAGGATTTTAACTTTATTTTTAAAACACATCGCTCTTATTTGGTAAACTTAAACCAGATTAAAACTGTTAACGGAAACGCACAAGGATACAAAATTAAATTACATAATTTTACTTCAGAAATACCTGTTTCTCGTTCAAAAATTAAAGAATTTGATTCTCTTTTAACCTAATTTTAGCTTGTATTTCATCACATTGCTTTGTTATTGATAACATTCAAAAAAAACAATTGACTCTTTGTTTTAGGTTTGCATTTGAATTTTAAAAATAATACTATTTTGAACACAGCAAGAAGATACGATATTGATTGGTTACGAGTAATTTCTATAGTAGCTGTTTACTTTCATCATCTTGGAATGCCTTTTAATGGTGATAACTTCCATATTATGAATAATGAATCTAGTAAGTTATTAGATGATATTATGGTTTATTTTGAACAATTTAGATTGCCTTTATTGTTTTTAGTTTCTGGAACAGGAACCGTTTTTGCTTTCTCAAAAAGAAATTGGCTACAGTTTTTAAAAGAAAGAAGTTATAGATTAATAATCCCTTTAATATTTGGAATACTTTTTATTGTGCCACCGCAAACTTTTTATGAAAAAAAGGATACATACAATTCGTTTTTTCAAGTATATCAAAATTTAGATTTTAGTGAAAATCACTTATGGTTTATAGGCAACTTGTTTATTATTTCTGTAGTTGTAATTCCGTTTATATTACTAATAAAATCAGGAAAAATTAGTTTTATTATACGTTTTATCGAAAAAATAACTGCTAAAAAATATGGTTTATTTTTAATCGTAGTTTTTCTAGTACTAATTAAAATTATCACTAAAAAAATAAATCCTAGTGACTCTAAAGATATTACAAATATTTCTTCAACAGCTTTTTACGGATTTTACTTTTTAGCAGGAATTATAATTGCTTCTTCTAAAGAAATTTGGAAGAATTTAAAAAAATATCGAAAAACTAATTTTTTCATCCTTATTTTTTCATCACTATTATTTTACACATATTATTACTTACCTAATAGATTTTTAACGCCATATTTATCAACAGAAAATCTTTGGGATATTTGGTATTTAGTTTGCTGCCTAGTAAGTTGGTCTGCCATAATTACGTTATTGGGTTTCGCACAAATTTGGTTTACTAAAAAAAGTAAAATACTTACAAAAAGTAACGAAGCTATTTATCCTTTTTATATTTTACATCAAACAGTTTTAATAGTCTTTGGATTTTATATAATTAAACTAAACATCAATATTCCATTTAAAATTTTACTCTTATTTGTTGCTTCTTTTCCTATTATTCTATTAATTTATAGATATTTAATATATCCTTATAAAATACCAAGAATGTTATTTGGTATGAAGCGTAAATAAATTAATGTTATTTTATATCTTAGATCCTAAAATAAACCTTGATGGAAGAAAAAACCATTAAATGTCCAAATTGCGGCACTTTAAACACTGGTAAAAAATACTGTACAAATTGCAACAAATCTCTTTCTCAAGAAATACTTTTACAAAAGAAATTAGAGAAAATAAAACAACAAGAAATTGATAAAGTAATTTACGAGAGAGAAAATCCGAATTTTACAGAGCGATTAAAGAAACATCCATTTTTTTTATATCGTATTTTTGGATGGATTTTGTATTCTGGATACGTTGTTGCATCTGCTATTGGTGCTGGTTTAGCTTGGTTTATTGCAATGGTTGCAGCTGGTTAAAATGAATAAAAAACTATCTATTTATTGTATTTCATCAATTCTTTTAGGTATAACTATTTACCTTTTTCAATATTTTAATATTTCTTTACCAAAAATCATTAATAATTATTTGAATGATTTTTTAATTATAGCCATTGTACTTTATATAAGTTTATTGTTTTTAAGATGGTCTAGAAACAACTCTAATTTTACATTAACACTATCCATAATTTTATATGTTTGTTTTATGTATAGTATACTTTTCGAATTTGTTTTCCCTAATTATTTAGCAAGATATACCAAAGATTACGTAGATATTATTTTATATTTTGCAAGCGGATATATTTTCTACAAACTACAAAATAAACTAGATTGAATACACAACATAAAATCTCAAACACCACTATTACCAGAATTTGTGATGCGATTGTGTATGTTGAAGAAAATTTAGATAAAAAACTATCTTTAGCAAAAGTTGCTCAAAAAGCCTTTTTTTCTCCTTACCATTTTCATAGATTATTTAGAGTTGTTACTAATGAAACTTTACAAAATTTCATAAATAGAAAACGAATAGAAAAAGCAGCTTCTTATTTATTACATCAAAAAGAAAAATCTGTAACAGAAGTTTCAGAACTTGTAGGTTATACTAATTTATCATCATTTTCTAAATCTTTTAAAAAATTCTACGGAATTTCGCCAACCAATTTCAAAGAAATTAGTCCAAATAAATTTAGCAAGATTAGCAAAATAGAAAGCAAGAAAGGACAAATTAAAATTAGTTTCGAGCAATATATTTGCAATATCAATAACGCATTAAATTGGTTAAAAATGAATACAAAACCGGCAATAAAAACAACGCCAAGATTAGATTTAGCATACATTTCTCATAAAGGTAAAATTGAAGCAATTGGCAGTGTCTATAATAAATTAGTAAAATGGGCCACTCCAAAAGGTTTAATAAGTGAGCAAACTAAAATGGTTACCATTTATCACGACAGCCCAAAAATTACAGATCCAAATAATATACGAATGAGTGCTTGTATTGTTTTAAATGATCCTATTGATTTAGATGATTCTGTAAATTTAAGAATACTAAGTCCAACAAAATGCATCGTTTCTCGATTCGAAATCACACCTTTTCAATTTCAACAAGCTTGGGAATCTTCCTTTGTTTGGATGACCGAAAATGGCTACAAAAAAGCCGATAATGATCCTTTTGAAATTTACCATAATAATGCTGCAGAACATCCAGAAAACAAGTTTATTGTAGATTTTTGTATTCCTATTTTATAAAATACAACTCATCAACCAAAACTTACAACTCAGTATTTCTTTTTATTTTTTTATCTAGCATCGTTACATCTTTGTATCATCAAAAATTAATAATGATGAAACGAATTTTATTTTTACTATTTACTATAACTCAATTTTCTTTACTAGCCCAAACCACAATTTCTGGTAAAGTTACAGATTCTAAAAAACAACCAATTTTAGGAGCAAGTGTATATTTAGAAGGCACTTACGATGGAACATCAACCAACGAAAAAGGCGAATTTTTATTTACATCAGAAGAAACAGGAACCCAAACATTAGTCATTTCTTTTGTTTCTTTCGAAACTTTTGTTAAAATAGATGATGTTTCTGCATTCAAAAATTTACAAGTAAAACTAAGAGATGATGTTAATTCATTAGATGCAGTAACTATAAACGCGGGTACTTTTAAAGCCGGAGAAAAAGCAAAAGTAACTGTTTTAAAACCTTTAGATATTGTTACAACTGCAAGTGCAGTTGGCGATGTTTTAGGCGCCTTACAAACCTTACCAGGAACCTCTTCTGCAGCAGAAGATGGTCGTCTTTTTGTAAGAGGTGGTAATGCAGAAGAAACGCAAATTTTTATAGATGGTGTTCGTGTTTTTACACCTTACAGTCCATCACCAAACAACGCTCCAACTCGTGGTCGTTATTCACCCTTTTTATTCAAAGGAATTACATTTTCTACTGGCGGTTATTCTGCTGAATATGGGCAAGCTTTATCTGGAGTTTTAGATTTAACAACTATAGACAAACCAGATCAAGAGAAAACAGATATTTCTTTAATGACTGTTGGTGTTGGAGTTGGTAATACACAAATTTGGGGTAAAAATTCATTAAGTGTAAATGCTTCTTATATTAATTTAGATCCTTATACAGCAGCTTTTCCAGATAGAAATCAATGGTTAAAACCTTACCAAGCTGCAAGTGGAGAAGCCGTTTACAGACATAGTTTTAAAGACGATTCTATGTTAAAAATTTATGGAGCATTTAGTTATACTGATTTAGATGTAATTCAAGATGATATTAATTTCGAAGACGGATTTCGTTTTGGTTTGCAAAACAGAAACCTCTACATAAACAGTACCTACAAAAACAAATTTGGCAACAATTGGAAAATAGAAAGTGGTGTAAGTTTTACCAATGATAATTCTACCGTAAAAATTATTGATGATGTTGTAAACAACACTGAAAATTCGGCACATTTTAAAGCAAAAATTAAAAAACAATTTTCTAGCAGATTTAGAATAGCTTTTGGTTCTGAATATTTTATCACAGATTTTAATGAAGATTATACACCAATCAACCATCAAAAATTTGCTTATGGTTTCAATAATAATCTATTTGCATCTTTTGCAGAAACAGACATCTTTTTCTCTAAAAATTTAGCAGCAAAAATAGGAGTTAGAGCAGAAAACTCAGATTTATTAAACCAATTTACAATTTCACCTAGAGCTTCTTTATCCTATAAATCTGGTAAAAATTCGCAATTATCGTTGGCTTATGGTCAGTTTTACCAAAATCCGAATAACAGTTATTTAAAATTTAATCAAGATTTTAAAGCTGAAAATACCACACATTTAATTGCCAATTATCAGCATACAAAAAAGAACCAAATCTTTAGAATTGAGGCCTATTACAAAGACTATAAAGATTTAGTAAAATACGATTCAGAAATAGCTAATTTCGATTCTAATTTCTCAAATAACGGTTCAGCTTATGCAAAAGGTATAGATATTTTCTGGAGACAAAATCAAAAAATTAAAAACACAGATTATTGGGTTTCTTACTCATTTTTAGACACAGAAAGGGATTACAGAAACTACACAACCTCAGCAACACCAAATTTTGCCTCTGCTCATAATTTATCTATTGTGGGTAAACATTGGATCGAAAAATTAAAAAGTCAGGTTGGTATTACCTATAATTTTGCTTCTGGTAGAACGTACACAAACCCAAATGAACCCGGTTTTTTAAACAATAAAACTAAAAGTTACAATTCTGTAAGTTTAAACTGGGCCTATTTAATAGACCAACAAAAGATTTTATATTTCTCTGTAAACAACGCTTTAGGTACCAAAAATGTGTTTGGATACAACTATAAAAACACACCAAATGTTAACGGAAATTTCGACAGACAAGCAGTTGTACCTAATGCCGATCGCTTCTTTTTTGTAGGCTTTTTCTGGACTATAAGTACAGACAAAAAATCGAATCAATTAAATAATCTATAATTTTTTTGTAGCTATTACCTGCTTTCAGCACTCGCTTTTTTTCTGAAAAAGAAAAAAGAGCTCAAACAAATGCTTCAATCAGGGCTAAACTTATTTGCAAACCAATAGCTTAAAAACTAATTATTATAAATTTTAAATAATGAAAACATTTACCACAATCTTATTTCTATTTCTTATTCAATATACTAACGCACAATTCGAAGATCGATTTTATTACCCAAGTAAAAAGTTGAAAAAAATTGAAATTCCGCATACAGAAGAATTTATATCCGTAGAAAAAGACAGTTTACACACTATTTTTTTTCAACCTAAAAAATCAGCAAAAGCAACCATTTTATTTTTTCACGGAGCAGGGGGTAATATTTCTAGTTATCAATTTATGATAGCGCCTTTGGTTAAAAATGGCTATCAAGTTTATGCTGTAGATTTTAGAGGTTATGGTAAATCTACAGGAAATGCAACTCATATTAATGTAGCAACAGATAGTGAAATCGTGTTTTCGAAAATGAAAGAACACAAAGCCATAAAAAACAAAAAACTCATTGTTTATGGTGCTTCTCTAGGTTGCCAAATTGCAACTCACCTTACAAATAAGCATCAAAAAGAAATAGATGCTTTAATTTTAGATGGTGGTTTTTCATCTTTTGCAGATATTGCTAAAGAGAATGCACCAGAACAAGTACATAATTATATAGACAATGTATTAGGTAAAATGTATCCTTCTAAAGAAGAAATAAAATCAATAATAAATATTCCAAAATTAATTATTCATAGTACAGAAGATACATCTATAGCTATACAACATTCTAAAATTGTTTTTAAAAATGCTACAGAACCAAAAGTTTTTTTCACTTCTAAAAAAGATCATTTACTAGCTATAACTTACGAAACTGAAGCTGTTTTATCAAAAATTAATAGTTTATTTACAATTCAGGAATAAAAAATTACAATTGGGTATGTTTCTTGTTTTAAAACCCTAGAAACATCAGATATTTGAATCATCAAACAAAAACAATAAAAAAATAACAATATGAAAAAAATACTTTTAATAGCAACTTTTATCATCAGCGGAATTTTATCAGTTAATGCACAAGATCAAGAAACTTTTAATTTAAAAATAGAAATAGAAGGTATAAAAACCAATAAAGGTAAAATCTATATTGCTATCTATGATAATGAGGCTTCTTTTCTTAAAAGTTCTAAAGGAGTTATTGCAGAAATTAACGATTTAAAATCTACTGCAATTATTAAAAATTTGAAAAAAGGTGAATATGCAATTTCTTTATTTCAGGATGTAAACGAAAATAAAAAAATGGACACTAAAATATTCGGAATTCCGAAAGAACCTTATGGTTTTTCTAATGATGCTACTGGTTTTATGGGACCTCCAAAATATAATGATGCCAAATTTAATTTAGATGCAAACAAGACAATAACTATAAATATAAACTAATGTTACTTAAAAAAACATCTTATTATTTAATTGCCTTTTGTGGAATTTTAATAGGTTTATATCCTTCTGCATATTTTATAGTATCTGATAGAAAATTCGGATTACTTGCAAGTAAATCTACAGAGCTTCTTGCAGATAATTTATGGAACACAATGTTTTATATTCATATTGTTTTAGGAGGTATAGCTTTATTTATAGGATGGCTTCAATTCAATAAAAAATTTAGAAACAAGTATTTAAAACGTCATAAAAACATAGGAAAAATATATATCTTTTCTGTATTACTAAGTTCAATATCAGGACTTTATATTGGTTACTTTGCTACAGGTGGTATTATTGCTAAATCTGGTTTTATGACGATGGCAATTGCTTGGTTTTTAACAACACTATTTGCTTTTACCTCAGTAAAAAAAGGGGATATTAAAAAACATCAAAAACTTATGACTTATAGTTATGCAATTTGTTTTGCAGCTGTAACATTAAGAATTTATTTACCAATATTCACTCCACTTTTTGGCGGCTTTTTACCAGCATACAAACTAATTGCTTGGTTGTGTTGGCTGCCAAATATTCTAGTCGCTTACTTTATTAACAAACAACAATTTAAAACAATAAATTAAACATTAACATTATGAAAAAAGTATTATTTATTATCGCAATTTTCATTGCGACAGGGATTTCTGCGCAAACAAAATATCAAACAGGAATGCAAAAAGCATTTGGTTTATGGCAACAAAATAAATTAACTGAAGCATCGCAATTATTTGAACGTATTTCTAAAGCTGAACCAGACAACTGGTTACCTGCTTATTATGCTGCAACCGTTGAAATTATTGGAAGTTTTGGCATGAAAGATGAAGCTGCTTTAACAGCCAAACTAACAAAAGCTCAAGAATTTGTAGATGTTGCAAAAGCGATCTCAGCAAATAATCCTGAAATTATAATTACACAAGCATTCTTAAATTTAGGATATATTGCTTTTGATGGTCAAAAATATGGGATGACTTTAGGAGGAAAAAACAGTATGTTATATGCTAAAGCACTAGAAATTTCACCTGAAAACCCAAGGGTTATTTTAGCTAATGCAGAATGGAATATGGGTTCAGCTAAATTCTTTGGAAAATCTACGAAACCTTATTGTGCAGAAATTGAAAGAGCAATAGAGTTAGGAAAAAAAGAAAAAATTGAGCAAGAATTTTATCCAAAATTTCAAGTAAAAAGAGCGGAAGAAGTTTTAAAGCAATGCCAAGGATAGTTTAGTTTTCAGTTTTCAGTATTCAGTATTCAGTCGCAGTTGGCAGTAATTTAAGAACTGCTACTGAATACTGAATACTGAAAACTGAGAACTAACTAAGAATTTTATTCACTAAATCTTGTTTCGCTTTTTCATCATCACCAAAAAGCCATTGCAAGACATTTTCTTCCCAAATTTGTCCTTTTTCTACTTCAGTAATTATATTTTTTTCGATGGCTAAATCTAAAATTTTACCAGGATAAGAAGATTGTTTATCACTCTCCATTTCTCCTAAAGGATAAGGATCATCTAAGCCCATTAAAACTTGCTTGGTTCCTTGCCTTTGTAACATCAATTTTAACGAATCTGTATCATGTACTAAAGTATCAAAAAAGATATTTTTATGTCCCACAGCTTTTCTTGGATGATATTTGCCTTCAAACAAATCTGGTCTTCCATCAAAACCTTGAATTCTTCTACCTAAATTCATTTGCGCTAACTGACCTCCATGAGCAAAACAGGTTCTAATATTTTTAAAACGCTCTTGCATTCCGTTTAACGTGTAAAAATGATAAGCATCTCCACATTGAGCTAACATCCAAATTAAATGAAAACGCCAATTGGTGTTTTCTAATTTTATCATTTTATCTCCATCATAAGGATGAATTTCAATCGCCAATTTATATTGATCTGCCAATTCAAAAATGCGGTCATTTTCTTTATCAAAAACACACCTCCATTGCCCAATGGAATCCATAAAATGCGTTGGCAAACACAATACTTTTAACTCTAATTCTTCTACACAACGTTTAATTTCATCTAAAGCACCATAAATAAAACCAGGATGCACTACAAAACCACATGTAAATTTACTTGGATGATTTTTTTGAATCTTTGCATTAAAATCATTTTGAAAACGCAACGCTTTTTTCATTTCTTCTAAACGCAAACCATTACCATACAATTGAGAAAGATTAAGCACAACAGCGTGATCTAACTTATTTCTTTCCATCCATTTTAGTTTTTCATCTAAAAAGAAACTAGAATCTGTTACTGGTCTTTTCCAACCTTTTTGTAACATATGTTTGCGTTCATCATCTACCCAAAAAATTTCTTTTTCCTTCATAAACTGAGGAATTTCTTCTGGATAAGGCAATAAATGCGAATGTCCGTTAATGCGTAATTTTCTGTTTTTCATAATTTAAATGATTGTAAGCTACAAGCCTTAACAATATTTTATTAAGAGATTACTTTGTTATTCTTGTTCGTAGAAACAAACGTAATTTATTTAATTTTTCGAGGTTTTTGCATAACAGTTCCGCAATTACTACATGTACATTTTTCTTTATCAGAATAAAACTTATCGAAAATAATTGGCATATCTGTTTCTATATTATCGAGTTTAAATTCTTCTCTATACAATTGATTTCCACATTTTTCGCAATACCATTCTAAGGCATCTAACATACTTTCTGAACGTGGATATTCGATGACCAAACCTACCGTATTTTCTTTTCTTTGTGGCGAATGTGGTACTTTACCTGGCAGTAAATAAATATCGCCTTCATTAATTTCTACATCAATTTGTTTGCCTTTATCATCTATGATTTTTAAAATCATATCGCCTTCTAATTGATAGAAAAATTCTGGTGTTTCGTTATAATGATAATCTTTTCTGTTGTTTGGCCCACCAACAACCATAACAATATATTCTCCATTATCCCAAACTTGTTTGTTACCTACAGGTGGTTTTAATAAATGACGATGTTCATCAATCCATTTTTTAAAATTTATGGGTTGTACTAGTTTGCTCATTTCTTTTAATATTTAGATGTTTAGATTTAAGAACCAAGACTCTAGAATCTAACCTTAAAATTACTGATTTATATACTTCTATAAATTATCTTATTGTTAGCCTTTTATAACTGATTTTACCAAACAAGTTTAGCCCAGATTGAACGATTTGTTTGAGCTCTTTTTTGTTTTTCACAAAAAAAGCGAGTAGTGAAAGCTGGAAATAGCTTCTAAAGCTACTACAAACTTTTTGTTCTTCCACCATCTACAGGTACGTTAATTCCGTTAATATAACTTGCTTTTTCACTTGCCAAAAACACAATAGCATTTGCAATTTCTTCTGGTTTTGCAAAACGTTTGGCCGGTGAAGCATTCATCATAATTTCTGCAACTTTTTCTATAGGTAAACCTATTTTTTTAGCTTTATTTTTAATAATTTCATTTAACCTTTCTGTGTTGGTTGCACCTGGTAAAACGTTATTTACAGTTATGCCAAATTCGCCCAATTCATTAGCCATAGTTTTAGACCAACTTGCAACTGCACCACGAATGGTGTTGCTTACACCTAAACCATCTAAGGGCTGCTTTACAGAGGTTGATATTACATTAATAACTCTACCAAAACACTTAGTTTTCATAAAAGGAGCAACCGTTTGTACTAAAATATGGTTGCATTTTAAATGTTGGGTAAATGCTCTTTCGAACTCGCCAATTTCTGCATTAAAAATTGGGCCTCCTGCAGGACCACCTGTATTATTTACTAAAATATGAAACTGTAAACTTGATGTTTCTAATACTCTTTTTAACTCTTCTGGTTTCGAAAAATCTGCTACTAAATAATTGTGTTTTTGGTCTGAATTTGGTAGTTCTGCTAAAACTGATTGTAATTTTTCTTCGTTTCTGGCTAACAATGTGATATTTGCACCTTCTGCTGCCAATAAAATTGCTGTTGCTTTACCTATACCTTGTGTGCTTCCACAAACTAATGCGTTTTTATTTTTTAGTTGTAAATTCATAATTATAACTGATGAAAGAATATAGAAAAAAGATCCTAGATATTCAATCTTTTTCTTTTCTCTTGATTCTTGATTCTTATTTACTATCCAAAATCATTTGTTTAATCTTAACTGCTTTTTCAAAATGATCTAATTGATGGGTTTCAATCCACCAAGTGGCAACTTGCATTAATAATTTTGGGTTATCGTTTTTATTCTTGAAAAATGCGTAAAAAGACAAACCAACGTTGTCTCCTTTTTTAGCTATTTTATCATCACAAACTTGAATGATTTTTTCATTTATTTCTTTATTCATATTGTATGCAAATATTTTTTGGTTCTGTAAAAAAACGTAAAGCTTCAAAACCACCTTCTCTTCCTACTCCACTATTTTTAACTCCACCAAATGCTGTTCTTAAATCACGTAACATCCAAGTATTTACCCAAACAATTCCGGTTTGTAATTGTTTAGAAAATTGCATTGTTCTGTTTAAATTGTTTGTCCAAACTGTTGCTGCTAATCCGTATTTGGTATCATTTGCTAAAGTTAAGGCTTCTTCATCAGTTTTAAAAGACATTATAGTTACAACTGGCCCAAAAATTTCTTCTTGATTCAGTTTACATTTATTATCAGAAACTTCAATAATTGTAGGTTGCAAATAATAGCCATTTTTGGAATTTTCTACTTCAACTTTGTTTCCTCCAAAAAGAATTTTACCACCTTCTTTTTCAGCAATATCAATAAAACTTTTTACTTTTTCTAAATGTTCTTTTGAAACTAAAGCACCTAAATCTGTATTTTCTTCCGATGGATGACCAACTTTTAATTCTGATACTTTTTTGATAAAATCTTTTTTAAATTTCTCATAGATAGTTTCTTCTATCAAAATTCGGCTACCACACAAACAAATCTGACCTTGATTTGAAAATGATGAACGCACTGTTGTTGCTAACATTTTTTGATAATCGCAATCTGCAAAAATGATGTTCGGATTTTTACCACCCAATTCTAAAGACAATTTCTTAAACATTGGTGCAGCAATTTTAGCTATATGAGCACCTGTTTTTGTACCACCTGTAAATGAAATTGCTTTTATTTTTGGATGTTCTATAATTGCTTGTCCTGTTGATGTTCCTAAACCGTGAACAATATTTAAAACTCCTTTTGGAAGGCCAGCTTCTGTACAAATTTCGCCTAATAAATATGCAGTTGCTGGTGTAATTTCGCTTGGTTTTGCAACTACACAATTTCCTGCAGCTATTGCCGGAGCGATTTTCCATGTAAATAAATATAGAGGTAAGTTCCAAGGAGAAATACAACCAACAATTCCTATCGATTGTCTTAAAGTAAAATTAATTGCATTTAATCCTACGCTTTCGTGGGCTTCTGATGAAAACTGAGTTATGGCATTTGCAAAAAACTTAAAGTTGCTTGCTGCTCTTGGTATATCTACTTTTTTTGCTAAACGGATTGGTTTTCCATTGTCTTTGGATTCAGCCTCAGCCAAAATATCTATTTTATCTAAAATTAAATCTGCAATCTTTGATAAAATTTTACTTCTTTTCTCTAAACTAGTATTAGACCATTTTGGAAAAGCTTCTGCTGCTGCTTTATATGCTTCTTCTACATCTTCTTTAGTAGAATTAGGTGTTTGTCCATAAACTTCACCAATTGCTGGGTTGTAATTATTTAACCAATTACCTTTAATTGGGTTTACAAATTTACCATTGATGTAGTTTTGTATTTTCAATTGAATATTAAAATTTAATTATAATTAAAGTATTTTTTTTCTAACCATTCCATAGGAATTTCTTGATTACAAAATTCTAAATGAATAACTCTTCTATCATTTTCTGAAATTGACTTTTGCGACGAATGCAACAATAAAGGTTTCATTAACATTATACCTCCTTTACCTACATCACAAACTACTTCTTCTAACTCTTTAGATTCAAAAAAACAATTATCTAATCTGATTATTCCTTTTTTATGTGATTTAGAAATTACTTTTAAAACTCCATTTGTTTTATCTGTTTTGTCTAAATGAATTCTAAAAGTTACTATATTTTTTAAAATATTTAAAGGTGGAATAACTCCTAATTGTCCTTTTTTATTTGTCCAACTATTAAAACCTTCTTCTTCTATTTTATTTTTTACACTAATGCTCAAATCTTGATGATAACTAACAAACCAATTCGATTTTGGTGGTTTGTTAAAGTAAATCGCTTTAGACAAAAAGTAACTTTCTTCACATATTGTTCTAAATAATTTCTTGAAATTATCGTTTTCAAAAATCAATTTTTCAATCTCTGGAAACCTATTTAATAATTGTCTTTCTGAAAAATTAAAATTATTATTTTCAACTATTCTGATAATTTTCCTCAAGACTTTTTCGCTAAAACAGTTTTCAATAATTGAAAATCCATTTTCATCTAAAGCTTTTTTATGTTGATAAAAATTTCTCATAAATTCGACACTTTTAATATTTAATAATAAAAAATTGTCTTGATGCCTGTTTCCAACTAATTCTATTTTTCTTTTTTATAAGCAGTTACCTTTATCTCCACAACCAAATCTGGGTGTGGTAATTGATGTACTGCAACTGTAGTTCTTGTTGGGCCTGTTTCCTTGTCAAAAAATTCTGCATAAGCTTTATTATAATCAGCAAAATCGTTCATATTTACTAAAAAACTAGAAACATCTACTACATCATTTATACTTGCACCAACAGTTTTTAAATTTTTATCGATGTTTTTTAAAACTTCTTTTGTTTGTAAATAAGCATCTAATTTTTTTGTACCCATTTCATCAATAATTACAACTCCAGCAATGGTATTATCTGCTTTTCTTGAACTTGTACCCGAAACAAAAATAAAATCTCCAACTACTTTTACGTGTGGATATGCGCCTCTTGGTGTTACTTTTTTTTCTGACATATTACTTTTTATAAATAAACCTCACAGGTATTAAAAGCTTGTGTGGTCTAAATTAATTATTCTAATATTAATTCCTTTAATTTCTCGTCAAATTCTAATTTTTTATGAGCTAAATGATATTCAAAGTTTTCTAAATCTCCAAATAATAAAAGTACTTCTTCTCTTTTTAATAGTGTACTTTTTTCTGATAGTAAGGCTAAATATGAAGAATGCTTATATTGATTTAATTCTGTTACAAACTGATGATAAATTGGATTTAAATTAATATAAATTATTAACTTTTTTAAGTATTCTTCATTTTCTACTTTAATTCTTTTAAATCTATCTCTAAATAAACTACCTGTTCTATTATACTTTTTATTAATCGATTTTGAATACGCATTAAAAAAGTTAGAAAATGATTTAGATATTAATTTTTGGTCATCAATATCTTTGATTTGGATTAAAAAATGAAAATGATTTTTCAATAAACAATAAGATAAAATCGATGCTATTGGATGAATATATTTCTTTGTCAATACTAAAAAATATGAATAATTTATGTCCTCACAAAAAATATTCTCGCCATTATTTCCTTGATTGAAAATATGATAATAATTATTTGATTCTAGTACTTCGTATTTCATATCCTTTATTTGGTAGACCTCACAGGTTTCAAAAACCTGTGAGGTCTTTTGATAACTCTAATAATTTTAAAGTTGTTCTTAAATTTCTTGTTGTTGCAGTTACTTTTAATTTTTTTTCGATGCTATTATTTGTCAGTTTTGTTTTTGCAAATGTTGATGGGCAATTTAAATACACAACATCTCCATTTATTTTATATTTATCTTCTCCAATATTATTGATTTCAATTTCTGTAATTTCTGATGCTTTGTCTAAAAAAGTAAAGGCAACTATTTTTTCGTTTTCTGTTGAAAACGGATAATTTTCAATTGCTTTTTTCCACTCTGGAATTGTTCTTGCAATTACAGGAACATTAAACCCAAATTTATCTTTAATTGCGTCTCTTATAGTGTTACAAGTTGCTGATTTTGTTTTACTTGATTCTAAAATAATATTTCCACTTTGGATATATGTTTTTACATTTTGAAAACCTAAGCTGTTTAATAATTCTCGTAAATCTAACATTGGAATTTTGTTTTTTCCTGATACATTTATGCCGCGTAATAATATGATAAATCTTTTCATTAATTTACTTATTTTGTCTGTTCGAGCGCAGTCGAGAACTATTTATTATAAGGTTTATATTTATGATGAGTAACATTTCTACATTCAGCTAAAATTTGTAGCATATCAAAATCATTGTTTGCTAAAGCTAATTTTTTCTTTGAACTCCATTTTTTTATTTTCTTTTCAAAATAAATTGCTTGTTCTACATCATTAAAAACTTGATGAAAAATTAATTCTAAAGGTCTTCTTTTAAAAGTAAAACAACCTTTGTTTAATCCATTTTGATGTTCTTCAAAACGTCTTGCCATATTATTTGTAATTCCTACATAAAGCAAGTTATCCGAGCATTTTAATATGTATACATAATACGTTTTCATAATTAACCTCTCGACTGCGCTCGAGGAGACACTTTATATTGATTATTACTTTTTTCATCCTCTCGACTGCACTTGAGGTGACTCATAATTTGACTTACAAACCTGCAATTTTATCTTCTTGCAAAATTTTATCTGTTTCGTGAATTACTTTATCTAAAATGCTTCTTAATTCTTCTTTTGTCATATTTAAATGGGTGTGTACTTCATCATCTACAATTAAATTTAACAAGGCTTTGTCTTGGGCTCTACCTCTTTTCATTGCTTCATTATAAACAATATTTTCATTGAATGTAACTAATGAATATTTAGAAAAATATTGATTAGGAAAGGTCTTTTCTAAATCCATTTCTATTTTTCTTTTTTCTTTAAACAACGGATTTGCAACGTGATCTCTCATTTCATAAAAGTTATCAATCGCTAAATCTGCAATGGCATCTGTGTCTTTTTTTCTTGCTTTTTCGTAAGCTTTAAAAACAGATTTCCAATCTGATAATTCTTGGTTTAATATTTCATCGAACACAAAAACATCTTCGAAAGAAGCGTTCATTCCTTGTCCATAAAAAGGAACAATTGCGTGAGCTGCATCTCCAATTAACAGTGTTTTATTGAGATAAGACCAAGGAGAACATTTTACAGTGCCTAAAGCACCTGTTGGATTTTGTGAAAACTCCTTTTTTATATTCGGAATTAAAGCCAAAGCATCTGGAAATTCTTTTTCGAAAAACTCATTAATCTTTTCTGTAGTTGTTAAATTCTCGAAATTATATTCACCTTCATTGTAACTTAAAAATAGTGTTACTGTAAAACTACCATCTAAATTTGGTAAGGCAATTAACATAAAATCGCCTCTTGGCCAAATATGTAAATGACTTTTGCTTATTTGGTGATTTCCTGAATTATCAGCAGGAATTTCTAATTCTTTATAGCCGTGATTTAAATAGTTTTGCGAATAACTAAACAAGAATTTACGCTCAGAAATATAGCTTTTTCTTAAAGCAGAACCTGCACCATCTGCGCCAAAAATAACATCGGCTTTTACAAAAAACTTTCTTTTACTTTTATAATCTTTAAAATGAGCAATTGTATTTTCAATATCTACATTTTCGCAACTACTATTAAAATGAATATTTACATTTTCGTGTTTTTCTGCTTCATCTAACAAAATGGCATTTAAATCGCCTCTAGAAATTGAATTGATGTACTCACCTTCTCTACCAGAATAATTCGACTCAAAAGTATTGCCTTCTTTGTCGTGCATAAATCTGCCATACATTGGTATGCTAATTTCTTTTGCTTTTTTTTCCATTCCACATAATCGTAAGGCTTTTAAACCTCTATCTGATAATGCTAAATTTATAGATCTTCCTGCAGAAATATCAACCTTTCTTAAATCAGGTCTGCTTTCGTACAATTCTATTTTATAGCCTCTTTGTGCCAATCTTAAAGCTAGTAAAGAGCCACATAAACCTGCTCCTATAATTAGTATTTTATCTTGTTTATTCATCAATTAATTCTAATGCTTTTAAATACGTTTCTTTATAACTATTTGTTGTAAAATCGGGTTTAAAATGTTCTCTAGGTAAACCATTTACATTGTATAATTTCTCAAAAGGATAGCAAAACCGAATTCCTGAATTCTGCAATTGTTTACACTTAATTGCTCCTAATAATTTTGCCATTGTTGTACCTACAACTGTTACATTTTCCATATTAGAAAAACCTTGAGCTATGGCTTCTCCTACTGAACCTGTCCATCTACTTACCAAAACATAAACTGGTTTTTTATATGGATTTTTAAGTGGTGATAATAGTTCTATATATTTTCTTTTGATGCCAAACGCCCTTTCTAAACCTACTCTTTCGTGAATTTGATAAGGCATTTCTTCTTTTATAAATTTGCCCATTATTGACTTTGCAACATCTGTATTGCCACCATTTGCAGTGTTTCTTAAATCGATTATGATGGCTTTACTGTTGTGCAGACTGTTGTGCAGACTGTCTACTGCCTTTGGAAATTGTTGAATTAAATTATTATTACCTAAAGAATTATTGATTCTAATATAACCAATATTTCCTGACAATAATTTATAATCTAAAAGTTTTGAATTGTATTTTTTAAGATTAGGTTTTGGCAGTTTTAAAGTGATGAATTTACCTTTGCGTAAAACTTTAATTTTTCTAGGTTGATTATGCCTGCCAGCAAAAATCAAATTAGCAAAATATTCTTTTACTTTATTGTCTGGTTTTTTTATAGAAATTGGTAGATTTTTTTTTACCAAATCTTTAAATGATGTATCATTTACTACTATAAGTTCATCGTCAATTTTTAGATTAAATTTTTTAATTGTATAATTATCTCTGATGTCTGTAATATAATATTTATTATTTTTTAGGGATACAAAAGCATCTACATCATTAGGAATTAAACGAAATGAAAACGCAAGATTTTTATTTAATGTAAAATGAGCATCATAAAGTTCGTGTTTCATTAGCTCGATTAAATAGGTAAACTCCCAATCTTCTTTTATCGAATTTAGACGTTTGCTATATACCTCTTTTACCTTCTGCCAATTGGTTTGTTTTGCATCAAAATAGGCATATTCTGTATTTATGGTTTCCCAGAAATAATTGAAATCAGACAAATATTTACTTTGAGAAAAAGCAGCAAAAGACTGTAAAATTAGGCAAATAGCAATGATGTTCTTTCTCATAAAATACCCTTTAAAATTGAAACCATTTTATAAACATCTTCAAAGGAATTATACATTGGTGTTGGTGCACAACGAATTACATCTGGTTCTCGCCAATCTGTGATAATATTTTTTTCTGTTAATTTTTGATGCAAACTTTTATCGGTATTTTTTACTTGTATAGACAATTGACAACCTCTTTCTTTGGGATTTTTTGGAGTGATAATTTTAATGTCTTCAGCACCAATTTCATCAATTAAAAACTCAAAATAACCTGTTAGTTTTTCTGATTTTTCTCGTAAAGCATCCATTCCAATTTCATCAAACAAATCTAAAGATGCTTTTATGGCTGCCATTGATAATATTGGCGGATTTGACAATTGCCAACCTTCTGCACCTTCCATTACATCAAAAGGCATTCGCATATTAAAACGTGTGGATTTGTTATGATTCCACCAACCTGCAAAACGTGGTAAATCTTTATTTTTAGCATGTTTTTCGTGCACAAACAAACCTGCTAAACTTCCAGGACCAGAGTTTAAATATTTGTACGTGCACCAAGCTGCAAAATCGACACCAGAATCGTGTAAATTGGGTTGAATATTTCCTGCTCCGTGAGCTAAATCTATACCAACAACACAATCTTTTGAATGCCCTATTTCTGCGATTCTTTTAAGATCTAAATACTGACCTGTGTAATAATTTACGCCTCCAATTAATAGCAATGCTATTTCATCTCCTTGATTTTCAACAATTTTTTCTAAATCATCAATATTTAATAATGCTGACCCTTTTCTTGGTTTCCATTCAATGACATCATCCTCAGAAAAACCGTGGAATTTTAATTGTGATTGCACTGCATATCTATCTGATGGAAAAGCATCTGACTCAATTACAATTTTATATTTAGATTTTGTTGGTCTGTAAAACGAAACCATTAGCAAATGTAAATTTGTTGTAAGCGTATTCATAACCACAACTTCTACGGGTTTTGCACCAACAATTTTTGCCATTTTATCCGTTAAATATTCGTGATAATGCAACCACGGATTTTTAGCTTCAAAATGACCTTCTACGCCTAAATTTGCCCAATCTTCTAATTCTTGATTGATATATTCTTTTGTAGATTTTGGCTGTAAACCCAAAGAATTTCCTGTAAAATACAACCAATCATTTCCGTTTTTATCTTTAGGAATGTAAAATTGATTTCTTAAATAAGCTAGTTGGTCTTCTTTATCTAATTGTTGGGCAAAAGCCAATGAATTTTTGTATTTCATTAATAAAAAATAGGATTGTTCTCAAATATAAAACAATCCTAATTCAATTTCAATTTTTTAAGTTTTGTTTTTTTGTATTTTCGCTTAAACTTAATGAAAATGAAATCCTTAAAATACACGTTACTTTCTGTTCTAATCTTATTTATTTCTTGTGATAACAAGGAGGAAGAATTAAAAAAGATACAACAATATGCTTCGTTATTAAAAATGACAGAAACTCCAGATCAGAGAGTAGCTCTATTTGATGTAGATATTAATTATGAAGAGGATAAAATTAAACTTGAAGGAATAACAACTACTAAGGCAGCTATGTTTAAATTAATGAACAGTATTAGTAGAAAAAAAATAAAATACATAAACGAAATTAGAGTTTTACCAGATACTGCTGTTGGTGATTTAAAATATGCAATTGCCAGAAATTCTGTAATTAACGTTCGTTCTCAACCCAAACATTCTGCAGAATTAGGCACACAAGGTTTATTAGGAATGCCTTTAAAAGTATTAGATAAAAAAGGCGATTTTTATAGAGTTCAGACTCCTGACAATTACATTTCTTGGGTTGATAAAGGTGGAATTACAAGAATGAACAAAACCGATTTTGATGCTTGGAATAATGAAAAAAAAGTAATTTTCACTAAAACCTTTGGAGCCGTTTTTAGCCATAAAAGTGATAAATCTGAAATTATTTCTGATATAACTTTAGGTGGAGTTTTAAAATATAAAGCTTTACATAAAGATTTTATTGAAGTTGAATATCCAGATAAAAGAATAGGATTTGTAAAAAGAGATGAAGCTACTTTATATGAATCTTGGCTTACTAATTTACAAGTTTCTCAATCTAATATTGAGAAGATTGCTAAATCTATGGATGGTTTCCCTTATTTATGGGGAGGAACTTCGAGCAAAGGAATGGATTGTAGTGGGTTTACAAAAATGGTGTATTTAATGAATGGTTTTATTATTCCTAGAGATGCTTCACAACAAGTGCATGCTGGACAAATTGTGGATCCTGAATTAAAGTTTGAAGGTTTAGAAAAAGGTGATTTATTGTTTTTTGGTAAAAAAGCAACAGCTGAAAAAGGAAAAAAAGTAACACATGTTGGTATTTGGCTTGGTAATGGAAAAGGTGAATTTATCCATGCTTCTGGTAATGTACATATTAGTTCTATAGATGATTATCAACCTAATTACGACGAATTTAATAAAAACCGTTATTTAGGTAGTAGACGTTATTTAGGTGTTGAGGATAAAAAGATCATCAACCTAAAAGAAAAAATTAAGCTATAAAAGTTTACAATAAATTAAATTGCTTAAAGTGATGCGTAAAATGTTTTACGTGAAATTTTTTCCAGTATTCATAATCTAATTCGCCAAAAAACGGATGATTTTCGGTTGTAGTTTCTGTAAAATGATTTTTAAAATCATTAATTTGTACTACTAAATCATCAATTGCTTCTTGAATAGAATTAAATTTTTCTGGAGTAGGTTCATCAGATAAAATAGCGGCTCTAAAGCCAATATGCAATTCGCCATCTGTATCTAAAAATGGTTTTCTTCTAGCTGTTTTTTCATCAGAAACATAATAATCAGCATCAATTTTTCCATTAGAAATTTGCATCAACAAACTTAAATGTTCAATAACTTGTTGCCCATTCATTTTACCAAAAACAGGTTTTGTTATTTTGGTTAAAGTGTTTAATCTTTCAGAAATATCATCAATATTTAAAAAATTAATCCAATTTATTTTTGGTTTTCTTAATTCATTAAATTGAGTAACCACAGCAGAATGAGATACAGTTCTGGTTTCGAAATATTTGATAATTTTTTCTTTTTCTTGCTCATTAGCACCTAACTGATTTAAAATATTTTGCAAGTGCATTTTCATATGCCCATGCTGAATTCCTTTGGTTGTTAATGCTCTTAAAGCTGCAAAATTTTGTGCTAAACCTGCTGCAGCCATAATTTGCATTAAAGTTCTTGCAGATGGTTTTTGCAACATTTCTAAAGACAATTTAGCCATAGGATGCAAAGCTGTTAAACCACCAACAGTACCTAATGCTAACGGAATTTCTATCCAAAATTTAAAAACTCCATCATCAATAGAACAATGAGACAAACTCGAATACGAACCATTTCTAGAGGCATAAGCATGTGCACCAGCTTCTACTGCTCTAAAATCGTTACCAGTTGCTAAAACTACAGCATCAATTCCGTTCATAATTCCCTTATTATGTGTAACTGCTCTATAAGGTTCTATTTCTGCAATTTGTACAGCTTGATGAAATTTTTCTGCAAATTTCTGCGGGTTTTCTCCACCCAATTCTTCAATTTTACAACTCACTTCTGCCCTAACCAAACATTCAGGAACGTAGTTAGATAAGATACTCATTACAATTTCTATATCGTCTTTTTCAAACTTTTTAGCAATGGCTTCTAAACAAGAATTAATAAAATTTGCACCCATTGAATCTTTCGTTTCAAAAGTTACGTGCAATTGATAATAATTGGCAAGTTTAGCTGTTTTATCAATCAATTTTATATCTAAAATTCCTCCACCTCGTTTTTTCATATTTTTGGTGATGGAAGCAGTTGCCGCAAATAATTCTGTTTTATTTTGATTAAAATAAGTTTCTAAATCATTTTTATTGCCAGCGAACATAAAATGAACTTGCCCAATTTTAGTAGTAGAAATTACAGTTGTTTTAAAACCACCTCTTGTGCTCCAAAATTTACCTACTAAAGAAGCTGCTGCAACTACAGAACTTTCTTCTACAACCATAGGAATTACGTAGGTTCTGTCATTAATCACAAAATTAGGCGCAACACCAAATGGCATATAAAAATTAGAAATTGTGTTTTCTATAAAATCGTCATGCAGTTCTTGTAATTTGGTATCAACATTCCAATATTGTTTAATAATATTTACAGTTTCTGTTTGGTTGTGGAAATAGTTTTCTGTTAACCAATTAATTTTTTCTTCTTTGGTAAACTTCGAAAAACCAGATATAATTTTACTCATTTAAGTATCTATAAGCTATAAAGAACAAATATAAATGAAACCTTTCAAAAAATATGATATAATCAAGTTTTATGGTTTTTTAAGATATTTTTTGCTGATTTTTCCGTAAACTTGGCAAATCTTTATTAAAAACAAAGTCTCAAATGAAAAAAAGCCTCATTTTAGTAACAATTTTCACATTGATAACTTCTATAAATTACTCTCAACAAGATTCAAAAAACACTTCTGGCACCAAAGAAATTACCCTCGAAGAAATTTGGGATGGTACTTTTTCTGCAAAGAGAATGAACTCTTTAAACTCTATGAACGGAGATTTTTATTCGCTCTTAAATAGGGATAAAGACAGAAATACCTCTGTTGATAAATATAGTTATGCCACTTTAGAAAAAGTGGAAACCATTGTAAATAGTAAAGATTTACCAGAAATTGATGGTTTTCAATCTTACAGTTTTAATAATGACGAAACTAAAATTATTTTAGGTACAAATTTTAAAAAGATTTATAGACATTCTTATACAGGTACTTATTATGCTTATGATGTTGCCACTAAAAAAGTAACTTTAATAGGTGAAGACATTCAAGAACCTATTTTTTCTCCTGATAACAAAAAAGTAGCTTACGCAAAAAACAACGATCTTTTTATCAAAGATTTTTCTGAAAACAAAATTATCCAGGTTACTAAAGATGGAAAAAAGAATAGTATTATTAATGGTATTACAGATTGGGTTTACGAAGAAGAATTTGCTTTTGTAAGAGCTTTTGAATGGAGTAATAACAGCGAATATTTAGCTTTTTTACGTTTCGATGAAAGTAAAGTACCTACTTTTTCTATGGATATTGTTGGTAAAGAATTGTACCCAAGCCAACAAGTTTTTAAATATCCAAAAGCCGGAGAAAAAAATGCTGATGTAACTTTACATATGTACACTATTGCATCAGAAAATAGTAAAAAAATTGCTTTAGGTGATTATGAATATATACCAAGAATAAAATGGTCTAATGATGATAAAATTTTAATAGCAACTACTTTAAATCGTCATCAAAATGATTTAAAATTACATAAAGTTGATGCTGTAAAAAATACAACTTCTGTATTATTAAACGAAACCGATAAAGCTTATATAGATATTACAGACAACCTAACTTTTTTAGTTGATAATTCTTTTATCTGGACAAGCGAAAAAGATGGATACAATCATATTTATCATTATGATTTTGATGGAAAATTAATCAATCAAATTACAAAAGGAAATTGGGAAGTAACTCGTTATTATGGTTTTAACGAATCTAAAAAAACAATTTATTATCAATCTGTAGAAAACGGATCGATTAATAGAGGTGTTTATTCTATCAAACTAAATGGAAAAAACAAAAAGCTTTTAAGTAATGAAGATGGACAAAATTCAGCTGCTTTTAGTACTAATTTAAACTACTTTATCAATACGTTTTCATCCGCAGAAATTCCGCCAATTTATTCTTTATACAATGCTAAAGGTAAAATGCTGAAAGTAATTAAAGACAATGGAGAATTAAAGGAAGAATTAGCAGCATATAAAATGAGTCCGAAAGAATTTTCTACCATCAACATAAATGGTAATGATTTAAATATGTGGATGATAAAACCTGTAGATTTTGATGAAAGTAAAACTTACCCAATGTTTATGTTTCAATATTCAGGTCCAGGTTCTCAGCAAGTAGGTAATAAATGGAATGCCGCCAATGATTATTGGCACAATATGTTAGCCCAAAAAGGGATGATTGTAGTTTGTATTGATGGAAGAGGAACTGGTTTAAAAGGAGCAGAATTTAAAAAAATTACTCAAAAAGAATTAGGTAAATTTGAAGTTGAAGATCAAATAGCAGCTGCTAAAAAATTGGCTGAACGTTCTTATATTGATAAAAATAATATTGGTATTTGGGGTTGGTCTTATGGCGGATTTATGAGTACGAACGTATTGCTAAAAGGTAATGATATTTTTACAACTGCAATTGCTGTAGCACCAGTTACTTCTTGGCGTTTTTACGACACTGTATACACAGAACGCTATATGCAAACTCCGCAAGAAAATGCAAGTGGTTATGATGACAATTCACCAATAAATTATGCAGATAAGCTAGAAGGAAACTACTTATTAGTTCACGGAACAGGAGATGATAATGTACACGTACAAAACTCAATGAGAATGATAAATTCTTTAATTGAAGCCAACAAACAATTTGATATGTTTATTGTGCCAGACAGAACCCACGGAATTTACAAAGGAAGAAATACTAGATTAAATTTATACACCAAAATGACTAATTTTGTTGTAGAACATTTATTAAACTAATCGAATAAACCTTAAGAAATAAAAGTAGAATTATGTTAGATAAAGGAGTTAGCACAACTGTTGAAGAACCACAAATGTTTGGACATCCAAAAGGATTGTTCTATTTATTTTTTGCTGAATTATGGGAGCGTTTTAGTTTCTATGGAATGAGAGCATTACTTACGCTCTATATGGTTGAAAAAATATTTGCTGCAATTACAGAAAGAGATACAGCTACAGCTGTTGTTTACGCTTCCTATGGTTCTTTAGTGTATGCTTCTACAGTGATTGGAGGTCAAATTTCTGATAAAATTCTTGGTATGAGAGCCTCTATTTTTTTAGGAGGAATTTTAATGTCTTTAGGTCATTTTGTTTTAGCAATTGAAAATGATATCGCTTTCTTTTTGGCTTTAGCTTTTATTGTAGTTGGTAATGGTTTTTTTAAACCTAATATATCAACATTTGTAGGTGCTTTATATAAAGATGGTGATGTAAGAAAAGATTCTGGTTTTACCATTTTCTATATGGGTATTAATATTGGTGGTATGGTTGCACCTTTTTTGTGTGGTTTATTAGCTGTTAAATATGGGTATCATTATGGCTTTGGTTTAGCAGGAATTGGAATGTTAGCTGGTTTGATTTTTTTTTGGAGTGGAATTAAAAAAAATGTATTTGGAGACAAAGGTATGCCACCAAGTAAAGACGTTTATGAGAAAAAAATAATTGGAGTTCCTCAAAAAACATTAATTCCTATTGTTGCTTTTTTATGTGCTCCTGCTATTGCATGGTTATTATCTTCTTGGCAAGATAATTATGTTACAGGTATTTTTAAATTTATTGGTGTTGCTGTATTAGTATATCTTGGATATATTATATATAATTTAAAAACAAATGAAGCTAGAAAAAAGTTATTTATGGCTGTTTTAATTACATTTTTTATGACGCTTTTTTGGGGTTTCCATGAATTATCTGGAAGTGTAATTACCTTATTTGCCTCTAGAAATGTAGATTTAGAAGGTATAATGACTGCTGGTCAAACCAATGGGTTAAACTCTATGTTTATCATCATTTTAGCAATCCCAATTTCTTTATTATGGGGTTATTTATCTAAAAAAGGTATGAACCCAAGAACTCCCTATAAATTTGGTTTAGGATTACTTTTTGCAGGTTTAAGTTTTTATATTCTTTCAATAAGTGGAGCTAGTGCTAATGAAAACGGATTAGTTCCTTTTTATTATTTATTTGCAATGTATTTAATCATTTCTATTGGAGAGTTATTTATGTCACCTGTAGGTTTATCTAAAATCACAGATTTATCACCTAAAAACATTGTAGCTTTTATGATGGGAGTTTGGTTTTTATCATCCGCATTTGCTTTTCAAATAGTAGGATTTATTTCTGAACAATTAGCCATTGAAAATGTTCCAGGACAAGTTATTAACCCATTAGATACATTAGGTGTTTATACAGATGGTTTTAACCTAATAGCTATGTACGCTCTTGGTGCAGGAGCAATTGTTCTTTTATTTTCTCCATTAATGAAGAAATTATTAGGAAACGTGCATTAATTTTTAAGGAGAAAATAAAATTAACTTTGGCATATCATTTGTAAATGTTTCAATATGAAAAAAACATTTTTATTATTACTTATAATATTCGCTAGTTTTTCAACTAACGCTCAAGATGAAATTAAATGGCTTTCTTTCGAAAAAGCAATCGCTTTAAACAAAGAAAACCCGAAACCAATTTTAATTGATGTGTATACAGATTGGTGTGGTTATTGTAAAAAAATGGATAAAGAAACCTATGCCAATAAAGTAATTATCGATTATATAAATAAAAACTTTTATGCCATAAAATTAGATGGTGAAGGCAAAGAAGATATTGAATACAAAGGCTATACTTTTAAATATAAAAAGGAAGGTAGATCTGAATATCACGAATTATCTGCTGCTTTGCTAGAAGGACAATTATCATATCCTTCAACCGTTTTTATGTCTGATAAAGAAGAAATGCTTCAAAAGGTTCCTGGTTATTTATCAGCAGAACGCTTTGAAAAAATACTCGCTTTTTTTAATACAAAAGCATACAAAGATCAAGAATGGGTTAATTTTGAAAAAGATTTTAAAAGCAATATAAAACCTTAATTACTTAAAATATAAGCTCCTTTTTTTGCAGTGTCATGAAAAGGAGTTTTTTTATTCTCGGCTGTTTGCTGCCATCTTTTTACATAACTTTTATAGTTAGAACCATCTGCAATAATTTGTTTAGGTTTTAATTGCATTATCAATCTTTCTAAGTTGATTTTAGGTGATTGTTGCAACAAAACAATCGGATTTTTTAAATCATTTAACTGATAAATTCCTAAACTATCTACCACCAAAATAATTTCATTTTTAAATTGATAAATATTTGAAACATCATTATTTAAAGTCTGATGTATATTTTCTCCAATTCTATAAGAACTTAACAAACCTAAATTTTGGATATTGATACTATCTAAATCGTGATGAATTTCAACTTGTTCTCCTACTCTATTGCCAAGAATTGAATTTCTACTTTTATGAAAAACAATAAATTCTTCTTTTGTTTTCTTTTGATGTTTATGAACCAAAAAAACACTCTGAATAACTAAAATTGAACTAAGAAAATATATCAATCTTTTGGGTGATTTTTTCATTAAAAAAAGAACTCCAATAAACGTTGCTGTGTAAGTTGCTAACATCATAAAAAATGATAGCGAAATCTCTTTAAATAAAAATTGTTCTTGATGAGAAATCCAACTTACAAAACTGTTCATTACAGAAATAACATAACCATAGCAATTTGCCAAAAACTGTGGTAAAACTCCTATTAAAGCTAAGAATATTACTAAAATCCCTGCAACTAAAATAGCACCTAAAAACGGAATGATTATTAAATTAGAAAGCATAAACAAACCCGGAAACTGATGAAAATAGAATAAACTTAAAGGCAAAACTCCTATTTGAGCAGCAATTGAAACTGATGCTAATTGCCAAATTTTTTCATCAACTATAAATCTTGGCTTGTAAATTATATACAATTTCGGTTGAATTAAAATAATACCGAAAACCGCTAAATAACTCATTTGAAAACCTACATCAAATAAAAACATAGGTTTAAAAATCAATAATAAAAACATAGACGATATTAACGAAAACACAGAAACATTTTTCTGATTAAAAGACATACCAATCGCCAAAAAAGTAAACATAGTTACAGCTCTTGTTACAGATGCAGATAAACCTGCTATAAAAGCAAACATCCAAAGAAATAAAACAATACAGATTATTTTTATGAATTTTCCTTTTTTTAATCGTTCTAAAGGTTTTAACAACCAAGTTAAAATCAATAAAATAATACCAACGTGCAAACCAGATACAGCTAAAATATGTATGGCTCCTGCTTTAGAATAGTTTGCCAAAAGTTCTTTAGATATTTCTTGCCTTTGCCCTAATAACAAAGCGTTTATTACTGCTAATTCATCGTTTTTAAATTGATATTTTTGTAGCGATTCTTGTATTTTAGTTCTAAATTTTGCAGATAAACCTACCAATGAAAAGGGTTTAAAACCTAGTCTTATAAAATTATTTTTGCTAATAAATAGTTGTTGATGAATACCCTGTTTAGCTAAGTAAAACCGATAATCAAATTGATGTGGATTTAAAGGTTTATTAATTGCTTTAAAAGGTGATTTTACATAAAGGAGTTCATCAACTTTAAAAGGTTTAGCAACACTATCTTTTGATAAGTTTAATAATACTCTACCCCTAGTTTTTAGGCTATCTATTTGCAAAACTTCTGCTTCAAATTTATGGTGATATAAACTTGATTTTAGAACTTTATCAATCTTTAAAATAGCAGTAGAAGTACTAGTTAATTGTTTTTGATAATAGTTCTCATAATTCAAATCGTTGTTTACAAAAACAGAAAAAATCCCTAAAAAAAAGAAAAAAACAAACGCTAAAACAGTTCTTATAATTCTATTGTTGAGCAATAATATAAAACCTAAAAGAACAGAAAGTAATACCCCTATTTTAGTAAAACTAAAATGGCAAATTTTGATATAAAATTGTAAAACTATTCCTAGAATTATAGAAATAACAAAATGTAGAGGTAAATAACCTAGTATCTTTTTCATATAGCATGATAAAGATACTAAAAAAAAAAATCAAACCACTTATTTACAATACATTAGAAGCTTTCACAAACGTATTCTTCCAATATTTTTCTGACATCGAAGAGACAATTACACCTCTAGAAGTTGTAGCATGAATAAAAAATATTTGTCCGTTTTTAATCTCAGTTACCAAACCAACGTGATTAATTTGATTTGACCTTCGGCTTATTTTAAAGAATAATAAATCGCCTTTTTTCACTTTAGCTAAAGCAATTTTTTTACCCTCTTTTGCCATGTATCTAGAAGATCTAGGTAATGCAATATTTTCTTCGCCAAAAGAAACAAACACGACTCCAGAACAATCCATCCCTTTTCTTGTTGTGCCTCCGTATTTGTATTTTACACCTTTATATTTTAGTGCATTTGCAACAACTATATCTGCTTTTGATATTTTATTTTTTGTGTAATTTACAGCACTCGCAGAAGAAAAACAAGAACTTAAAACAAAGGTTAACATTATAAAAAGTAGTTTTTTCTTCATACGCTTAAGGCTTTAAATTTTCTATAATAAGTTTTGCTGTTTTTGTTGATGCTCCTTTACCACCTAACTTTTTCTCTAATTCAAAATAGTCTAAAAATAATTTTTCTCGGTGTTCTTGATCAAGTATTTTAGACAATTCTTTTTTAAGTTTTGTTTTTGTAAAATTGTTCTGAATTAATTCAGTAACAACCTCTTTATCCATAATTAAATTAACTAAAGAAATATATTTTAAGGTTATAATTCTTCTTGCTATTTGGTACGAAATAAAACTACCTTTATAACAAACTACTTGCGGCACTTTAAACAAAGCGGTTTCTAAAGTTGCTGTACCAGAAGCTACAATAGCTGCTGTTGATACCGATAATAAATCGTAGGTTTTATTGTTGATAAAACTTACATTTTTTGTTCCAATTATTCTTTGATAAAAAGAAAAATCTTGACTTGGTGCACCACCAATTACAAATTTATAATAAGGATAATCATCTACCAAAGACAACATTACAGAAAGCATTTTGGTTATTTCTTGTTTTCTACTTCCTGGTAATAAAGTAATTATTGGTTTATCTCCTAAATTATGCTCTTCTCTAAATTCTTCTACAGCTGTTTGTTCTCTATCTGCAATGGCATCAATTAAAGGATGCCCAACAAAATCTACTTTATAATCGAACTTTTTGTAAAACTCTTTTTCAAAAGGGAGAATTACAAACATTTTATCTACATCGTTTTTAATTGCTTTAACTCTTGTAGCTCTACTTGCCCAAACTTGTGGAGAAATATAATAATTAGTTTTATAGCCTTGTTGTTTTGCCCATTTTGCAATACGCAAATTAAAACCAGAATTATCGATAAAAATAATTACATCTGGTTGAAACAAATCAATATCACTTTTACAAAACTTAAGATATACAAGAATCTTGTTTAAGTTTTTAAGCACTTCGAAAAAACCCATAAAAGCTCTTTCTTTATAATGGCTTACTAAAGTACCACCAACTGATTTCATTAAATCTCCTCCCCAAAATTTAATATCTGCATCTGCATCTTCTTTATACAAGGCTTTCATTAAATTAGAACCATGTAAATCTCCTGAGGCTTCACCTGCTATAATGTAATATTTCATCAGATAAACTTTAAAATTAAGGTGGTTAAAGCAATAAAAATGGTTGTCATTAACACACCTTTTGCTCTGTTGTCTTGTTTCTTTTTGATAAAAATTAAGAACACAAATAAATTAGGAATTGCTGCTATAGATAGAATTTTACCATACAAAGCTCCATCTTCTATCAATTTTAAAGTTTCACTAAAACCAACATTAGAAAAATATTCTATATACAAAAAACAGCCTGCAAGCGTTGCAAATACAGAAACTAAAACTCCTATTAATATGTCTTTTTTTACAGTTCCCAAGAATTTAGTTTTTGAATCATATGATGTGCAGTTAAATCGAACTGAACAGGTACTATAGAAATATAACCGTTTTCTAAGGCATAAATATCTGTATCCTGACCTTTGTCTCTGTTTACAAACTCACCAGAAAGCCAGTAATATTCTTTACCAAACGGACTTTTTCTTTTATCAAAATCTTCTTTCCAAACACCCATTGCTTGTCTGCAGATTTTTGTTCCTTTTATTTCTTCTTCCTTTAAGTCAGGAATATTTACGTTTAAAACAATACCTTCTGGCAAACCATTTAACAAGGTATTTAGAGTAATGTTTTTTACAAAATTTTCGCAAGATTTAAAATCTGCATGCCATTTAAAATCTAATAACGAAAAACCTATTGCAGGAATCCCTTCTATACCAGCTTCTATTGCAGCACTCATTGTACCAGAATAAATAACATTAATCGATGAATTTGGTCCGTGATTAATACCAGAAACACATAAATCTGGCTTTTTATTTAGAATTTCGCTAATTGCCATTTTTACACAATCTGCAGGTGTACCAGAACACGTATATTCTAATTGAGGGCCATCATCAATTGTTATAGGATTACATGTCAATACATTATCAACAGTAATTGCGTGTCCCATTCCACTTTGTGGGCTATCTGGAGCAACAACAACTACTTCACCAATTTTGTTCATTATTTTAATAAGCGCTCTTATACCAGGAGCTGTAATTCCATCATCATTTGTTACTAAAATCAACGGTCTTTCATTCATAAAGAATAATTTTTAGATTTTAAATTTAAGTCTTTTAAACAAATGTAATTTATTTTAATCGATTTTCTTTTTAACATTTTATAAAGAACGAATACCTATTATTTTGAGTAATATTGTTAGTCAAACGAGTTACTAATTAAAGAAAGACTTTTCTAAATTTTAAAATAAATTGGTTTGATACTCTCAATTTTAAAAAAGTAAAAACCTAATTATCTCTTAAATTTTAGAGGTAATTATAAAAAGAGTTGATTCCTAAAAAATTTGGCACTATTTTAGTAGATTAGCAAGTGAGATTAGTAATTTTTAATTAAAATAACGACAGTAGATTTATGAAGACGAAATTTAAGTTTAGTACTACTTTATTGGCAATTGTTTTGTTGATAAATAGCATAGCAGTAAATGCATCAGAAAAAATTGAAACATCAAACCTTGATCCCGAAAAAGATAAAGTTTTAATTTATGTTTTAAAAAATATCTTAACAAGAGGTCATTTTGTGGTAAAAGATATGAACGATGATTTTTCTGAACACGTTTTTAATTCTTTTATTGATGGTTTAGACAGCAACAAAAGATATTTTACTCAAAAAGATATTAAAGAATTTTCGAAATATAAATATCAAATTGATAATCAACTTTTACAAGACGATTTAACTTTTTACAAATTAGTTTACGGGCGTTTTTTAAGTAAAATTAAAAATGCAAAATCTTATTATGGCGATTTATTGGCACAGCCTTTTAATTTTAATAAAAATGAAGTTATTGATTTAGATTATGAGAAAGTTCCTTTTGCTAAAAATGACAATGAATTAATCGATTATTGGAGAAAACAATTAAAACTGCAAACTTTAAGCAGAATCGAAGAACAAACTGATTTACAAGAAAGTAAACTTAAAAAGGATAAAAATTTCAAAGTAAAATCGTTTGCAACATTAGAAAAAGAAGCTAGAGCAAAAGTTCTAGAAAATATGGATGAATTGTACATAAGAATTGAAGAATTAGAACACGATGATTGGTTTTCTACCTTCTTAAATTCTGTTGTAGGGGCTTTTGATCCGCATACAACCTATATGGATCCTTCTATAAAAGAACGTTTTGACCAAACCATTTCTGGTAAATTAGAAGGTATTGGAGCACGTTTACAAAAAAAAGGAATTTACACACACGTTTTTGAATTGGTCGCTGGTGGCCCTGCTTCTAAACAAGGCGAATTAGAACCTGGTGATATTATTTTAAAAGTTGCACAAGGTGATGAAGAACCTTTAGATATTGTTGGTATGCGTTTAGATGATGCTATTAAATTTATCAAAGGAAAAAAAGGAACTGAAGTACAATTAACGGTTAAGAAAAAGTTAGATGGTTCTACAAAAGTAATTTCTATTATTAGAGATGTTGTACAACTTGATGAAACTTTTGTAAAATCGAGCATAGTAGAAAAGAACGGAAAAAAATATGCAATTATAGATTTACCTAGTTTTTACATCGACTTTTCTGATAACAATTACAGAGATTCTGCAAAAGATATGGAAAAGGAAATTGAAAGATTAAAAGCAGAAGGTGTAAATGGTTTAATTATAGATTTAAGAAATAATGGTGGTGGTTCTTTAAAAACAGCGATAGAAATATCTGGTTTATTTATTGATAAAGGCCCTGTTGTTCAAGTAAAATACAGAGGCGAAAGCCCAATTATTAAAAATGATATAGATCCTAAAATGCAATGGGATGGAGCTGTAGTCGTTTTGGTAAATGAATTTTCTGCATCAGCATCAGAAATTTTTGCAGCTGCAATGCAAGATTATAAAAGAGGTGTTATTTTAGGTGGTAATCAAACTTATGGTAAAGGAACTGTGCAGAATGTATTGCCTATCAATCAATTTTATCAAAAATATGAAGGTGATTTAGGTTATTTAAAAATGACTATTCAAAAATTCTACAGAGTTAATGGTGGTTCTACACAAAAAGAAGGTGTTTATTCTGATATTGCAATGCCAAGTAGATTGAGTTATATGAAATATGGTGAGCGTGATTTAGAAGATGCTTTAGATTGGGATAAAGTACCACAAGCTAACTATACTCAAACTAATTCTTATGCTAATTTTAATGATGTTGTTTACAACAGCAAACAAAGAATTGCAAATAGCGATAACTTTAAGTTGGTAAACGAATATGCTAAATGGCTTAAGAAAAATCAAGATGATACTTCGTATTCTTTAAATTATAAAACGTTTTTTAAAGAGAGTGAAATTAGAGAAAAAGAAGCTGAAAAATTCAAATCTGTTTTTGATTACAAATCGAATTTAACATTTACTTCACCACAATATGAGCAATCTTTATTTAAAGAAAATGAAGATTTAAAGGACAAAAGATTAGCTTGGCACAAAAACTTATCGAAAGATATGTATGTATCTGAAGCTCTAAATGTTTTAAGCGAATTAAAACTTAATAAAAAAACAGATATTGTTAAACATTAACAATTATTAAAATTAATTTTTAAGCCTGATATGTTTCTATAACATATCAGGTTTTTTATTTTTGAAATATGGAATTTAAAGTAGACTTTACAACAAAATGGTCAGATTTTGACCCAAACAGACATATGCGTCATACAGCATATAATGATTATGCAGCAGAAGTAAGAGTTCGTTTTTTTGCAGGCCAAAACTTTACACTAGAAGATTTTAGCAAACACAATATTGGCCCAATTCTTTTTACTGAAGAAACCTCTTTTAGAAAAGAAATTTATATTGGAGAAAATATTTCTGCAAACTTTAAAGTATCTGGTCTTTCTAAAGACAACGAACGCTGGAAGATAACACACGAAATCTTTAACCAAGCAGGAAAATTATCAGCAATAATAAAAGTTTATGGTGCTTGGTTAGATTTAAAAACTCGTAAATTAACTGTACCTCCAAAAGAAGCGCAACATTTATTTTTAGTAGCAGATAAAACTGATGACTTTGAAGAAATAATCTTAAAAAAATAATTACAAAAAAAAAACGTCTAAATTTCTTTAGACGTTTTTTTTATTCAGTCAATTAATATTCTACCAGAATAAAGCATACAATACTGCTAATAAAAGACAAACAACCATTGAACCTAAATTGAATAATGGAGATGTTTTAAATAATTCTTTAGAAATTTCTATACCTTTTTCATCATCTGCGCCTTTATTCTGTAAATAACTTAATACCATTGTCACTGCCATAGATAATAAAGTTGCAATTCCCATTTGATGCATCCAAGGCTCCAAAGCCACAATTGGTAAGAATTTTAAAGCTAATGCAATAGGAATTGATAATATAGCTCCCCAAATTGCTGCATTGTTGGTTGTTTTTTTCCAAAATAAACCTAACATAAAAACAGCTAAAATACCAGGACTAACAATACCTGTCCACTCTTGTATAAATTGAAAAGCTTGGTCTATACCACCTAATAATGGAGCAACAATTACAGCGATTAATAAAGAAGCTGCAGCAGAAATTCTCCCCACATTTACAGTTTGTTTATCATTTGCATTTTTGTTAATGTATTGCTTATAAATATCCATCGTAAAAATGGTTGATGTTGAATTTAACATAGATGCTAAAGAAGAAACAACAGCAGCAGCTAGTGCAGCAAAAGCAACACCTTTCAATCCTGTTGGTAAAAATTGTAATAACCAAGGATAAGCTTTGTCTGCTTGTTCAGGAGAAGGTGTATTTAACATACCAACTTCACCTAAATTTGCCATAATTGCTGGGTCATTTACCATAACATAGGCAGCTATACCTGGTACAACAACAATTAAAGGAATAATTAATTTTAAAAATGCAGCTAATAAAATACCTTTTTGAGATTCTTTTAAAGATTTTGCTGCTAAAGTTCTTTGTATAATATATTGATTAAAACCCCAGTAATATAAGTTTGCCACCCATAAACCACCAACTAAAACCCAGATTCCTGGTAAGTTTACATAGTTTTCATTACTTTCTTCTAAAATCATATGAAACTTTTCTGGTGCTGCTTCCCAAACTTTAGAGAAACCAGCTAACATTCCTTCTCCTCCAGAAACTGTATTTAAGGCTAAATAGGTTGTAATTAATCCTCCTAAAACTAAGAAAACTACTTGTATTACATCTGTCCAAGCAACAGCAGATAATCCACCATATAAAGAATAGGCAGCAGCAAATAATGCCAAACCAATTATAGCATACATCATATCTACACCCATAATGGTTTCTATTGCTAAACCTCCTAAATAAAGAACAGAAGCTAGATTTACAAAAATGTATAAAGCCAGCCAAAAAAGCGCTAAAATGGTTTTCAAGTTTGTAGAGAAACGTTTTTCAACAAATTCAGGAATGGTATATAAACCTTTTTCAATAAAAATTGGTAAAAAATATTTACCTACAATAATTAATGTTAAGGCTGCCATCCATTCGTAAGAAGCAATTGCAATACCCAATGCAAAACCTGAACCAGACATACCAATAAATTGTTCTGCTGAAATATTTGCTGCAATTAGTGAAGTACCAATGGCCCACCAAGGTAAAGATTTACTTGCTAAGAAATAATCTTCTGCGTTTTTTTGATGCCCTTTTTTATCACGCGAAACCCATAAACCTACACCTAAAATTAAAATGGCGTAAGCTACGAAAACTACATAGTCCCACATATCAAATCCTGCTGTCATAATTGTTTTTTTATTATTTGTTTAGTTAATTTTTGAATCTCAAATATACTATATAAACCAAAGATATAGTAATAACTAATGCAAAAACCAACACAACAAATGGCTTAAATTATACAATTAATTGAGTTTTTTTTTTGATAATACAATTAGATTTCAATAATTCACTTTTTAAAGCAGAATCAAGTTTTTTATAAGAAAAAAGGCTGTTCTATGTAGAACAGCCTTTCGCTAATTATCAAATTCAAATAATAAAAAGTTTATTTATTTACCTAAAAACTTAGGTTTAATTACTAACATTACCCAAGCCCAATTTTGAGTACCTGCAGCTGTAGCTTCTGTAATTCCTTTTAATTCATACATACCATCAGAAGCAAACATTTGAGAATATCCTGCTACTAATGCATAACCTTTAAACTTCTTTTTATACACTATATCTAATTCTGTCCCTAAAGATTTTTCTCCACTTGCTAAAGCTTGTTCTCCACTAAAATTTAATGCTTTTACTAACAAGCTAGAACCTTTACCTAAATTAAAATTAGCACTTACATGAAAATCTACCAAACCAATTGAGTTTGCATGATTCCCCACATAAAAATAATCCATAAAACCATTAAATTTATGATTTGTACCATATAAAGGAAAGAATGCTCCTGTTTCACCTGCTGCACCATCATTACCACTTATAGACTCGAAACCTGCTCCTAATGTAACTTTATCTGATGCTTTAAGTGATGCATCTAAACTAAATAAATAAGCTCCTTTTACATCTAAAGCTCCTTGTCTTTTACCTGTTTGTAAAAAAGCATTAGCAGCTAAACCAAAACTACCAGATTTGTAATTTAAATGCGTACCAATAGTTTGTAAATTACTTACACCATCTGCTGCACTTGCTGCATCAAACTCTTGAAAACCATTATTTAAAAGTAACAAACTACCAGTAAATTTTGTCCAACTTTGTTTCATATATAACATTTGCATTGTTTTGTATGAGAAAAAACCTGTTGTATTATAAGCAGTTCCTGATGAAATAAAACCTGTTGGATTAGAGTAGTCTTGATTAAAAGCAAACGCAAAATCTAACATAAATTTATCCTTTTTATATTTAATTAAAGCAGCATCATGATTTCTACCTTGTTGTGCCCAATCTAAACCGCCTAAAATTCTTTGATCATCGTAAGAAAGTACTTGACGACCAATTTTTGTTGTAGTATTTTCTCCTAATTTAAGAGAAGCCCAAGCTTGAAAGACTGCAAATGAATTATTAGCATCATAAGGTAAAATCTGTCTATTTTCTCCCCAAACCATAACATCTTGTAAGCTGATAAAAACATTGTAAGCATCAGTTTTAAAACCTGCATTTAATCTTGCTCTGGTCGAAATTCCAAAACCCGCATCTGCTGCATCTGAAATTAAACTACCAAATCCGTTTCTGTATTCTGTACGTGGTCGAAATTCACCATCTAATGTAAATTGTGCATTTACGAATTGAAAACTCACTAACAATAAGGCTAAAATTATGTATTGTTTTTTCATTGTGTTTGTTTTAAAATTTAATTTATTTGTTTGTTTGTTTGTTTGTTTGTTGTTTAGTGTTCTAGAAAGTCTATTAAATGCTTCCTGTATTTGTAATAATCTTGGTGTTCTAAAACTGATTTTCTTGTTCTTGGTCTTTTAAAATCGATATCTAAAATATCTCCAATTTTTGCTCTTGGGCCACTTGTCATCATTACAACTCTATCTGCTAAAAAGATTGCTTCATCAACATCATGAGTAATCATAACAGCTGTAATTTTTTCTTTGTTCCAAATTTCGATTAAGATGTCTTGCAACTCTCCTCTTGTTAAAGAATCTAGCATACCAAAAGGTTCATCTAGCAATAATACTTTCGGTTTTATAGCAAATGCTCTTGCAATACCAACTCTTTGTTGCATTCCTTGCGATAATTCACTTGCTTTTTTATGAAATGCATCTTCTAAACCTACTTTTTGCAAATAATATTTAGCAATATCATTTCTTTGTTTTTTTGTTGCGTGAGGAAAAACTTGATTTACCCCAAGTAATACATTTTGTAAGGAAGTCATCCATGGCATTAAACTTGGCGATTGAAAAATTACACCTCTATCTGGACCTGGACCTTTAATATGTTTACCAAGTACCGCAATGTTACCTCCAGAAATTGGGTTTAAACCTGCAATCATAGAAAGCATTGTTGTTTTTCCACAACCAGAATGCCCAATGATAGTTACAAATTCTTCTTTTCGAATTTGCAAGTTTAAATTTTCTAATACTACATAATCTCCTTTTGGAGTTGGGTAAACTTTCTTTAAATCATTGAGATCTAACATTACATCATTAGATGGAAATTTTCCGTTTTCTAAAACATTTTTTGTGATGGTATTTTCAGTAATTATGCTCATAATTTTTCCTATCTAAATTGATTAACAAAATCTTTTGGTGCTACATCTGGTAATATAAATTCTTCTTTCGCTTCAGATTTACGTTCGTTTCCTATATCCATCAAATATTCAATAATTGCGTTTCTAGTTTTCTTAAAACTTTCGCTATCATTCATTTCTGTTTTATCTCTAGGTCTCTCTAAATCGATTTTAAATTCAGGTCCTAAAGTTGCATTTGGCCCAGGTCTTAAAGGAATAATTCTATCTGCCATATAAATGCCCTCATCAACATCATTGGTAATTAATAAAGCTGTTCTTTTATCTTTTCCCCAAATATTTAAGATTTGATCTTGTAAATTACCACGAGTTAAAGCATCTAAAGCTCCAAGAGGTTCATCCATAATAATCATATCTGGTTTCATAGATAAAGCTCTAGCAACAGCAACTCTTTGACGCATTCCTCCAGATAATTCTTTTGGAAGTTTATTAATAGCAGGTGTTAAACTAACCATATCTATGTAGTGTGCAGCTTTACGTTTCCAGACCGCTTTTTCTCTTTTAGGGAAAGCTTCTTTTACTGCCATCAAAACATTTTGTTCTACAGTTAACCAAGGTAATAATGAATAGTTTTGAAAAATTACACCACGTTCATGACTTGTACCAGAAACAGGTTCTCCTTTAAATAAAACCTCTCCACTTGTTGGTTTTATTAATCCGTTTATTAAGTTTACTAAAGTTGTTTTTCCACTACCAGTAAAACCAACTATAGCAACAAATTCTCCTTCTTCTATTTTTAAGTTGATGTTAGACAATACTTCTGTCTCATTATCTCCTTGACCATAGGTTTTGCAAATATTATTTAACTCTAAATATGCCATCTTTTTATTTTATTTGGGCGTTACCTAAAAAGGTCGGGCTTTCCACTATATCTTTTTTATTAAAAAAAATAAAAAAGGATGCCGTTTCAATCCCTAACACAGGTATCAACTCTTATTTATATTGCATCCGTTTTATCAAAAGACACCCAGTTCTGTATGGTTAACATTAATCGATCTAATAAGAAACCAATAATACCAATCACAAACATTGCTACAATAATTTTTGCATTAGAATCGTTAGCTCCATTCTGGAATTCCTCCCAAACAAACAATCCTAAACCAGGACTTTGAGCCAAAAGTTCAATGGCAATTAAAACCATCCAAGCTACTGATAATGTAATTTTTAAACCTGTAAATATTAATGGTAAAGATGATGGTAATACTACTTTAAATATCTTTTGAAAAGTTCCTAATTTTAAAACTTTTGCCACGTTTATGTAATCTTTATCTACAGAAGAAACTCCCATTGCTGTATTTACCAATGTTGCCCACATAGAACATAAACCCACACTTATAAATGAAATGGTAAATGAACTATCATCTGCAGAGCCTATTAATAATGTTTTTACAATCATAAAAACCAATAAATACCAAACTACAGGAGATACTGGTTTAAATATTTGTATAAACCAATTGAAAGCACTTTTTAAAGTTGGACTTAATCCGATAAAAATACCAAGAGGAACCGCAATAAATAATGCCAATAAAAAGCCTGCAAATACCGTTTGTAAACTTCTAAAGATTTGATCTACAAAAGAGGGTCTACCAGTATAAACAATAGCATCTTTACCATCTGCAATTCTTTTAGCATTTAAAGTCGCTGTTTTTTCTGCAAATGCAGCTTTGTCTGCACTAATTATATTGTGATCTCTTAATAAAGATTGAAAAGAATCCCAAACCTGACTTGGAGATGGCAATGTATTTGGCTGACAACTAGATTCGCCAGAAGCAATACAAGCTGTTAAAGCATCTGCTGCAACTTGACCTTGATCTTGTAAAGCTTTTTCAATTTTATATTCTGCCTCTATATTATATAAAGATTTTGCGCCTAAATGCCATAAAAGAAAGAACAATAAAATGGAAGCAAGTGGAACAATAAACTTGCGTAGTAAATTTTTAAAGTCTTCTTTCTCTAGCTTTCCAGTAAATAGATCTTTTAATGTTGTAAAAAAACCTAGTCCTATAAAATTAGATACTTTTCCTAATGTTAAACTTGCTTTCATAATATTTAGATTTATAAGTTCTCGATACAATTTCTCATTCTTCGAAATCACTCGAACTGACACCAAAAATTGTCACATCGAGTGATTCTGATTTTTCATCAGAATCGTATCGAGATGTTATTTTACTTTTTGTCTTTATTACCTATCAAAAAACTGTTGATATATCCTATAGGATCTTTTGCATCGTAAGTAGTACCATCAATAAAATCTGCTGTTGCTGGTTTGTAACCATCTGTTGCAGGAATATCTGTTGCAGGAATATTACCTTCTTCTACTAAAAGTGCTGCTGCTTTTTTCCAAATATCTGGTCTATATATATCTTTGATTGTTGATGAATACCAATCTGCAGTTTTAGCTTCTGGTATTTGTCCCCATCTTCTCATTTGAGTTAAGAACCAGATTCCATCAGAATAGAAAGGATAAGTTGCATTGTATTTATAGAAAACATTAAAATCTTCCATTTCTCTTTTATCACCTTTTTCAAATTCGAAAGTACCTGTCATTGAGTTTGCTAAAACCTCTACTGGAGCTCCAACATACTGACTCATAGACAAAATTTGCACAGCTTCTTTTCTGTTTTCTGGTTTGTCTAACCATTTACCTGCTCTAATTAATGCTTTTGTAACTGCAACCGCTGTATTTGGGTTTTCTTCGATAAACTTCTCTGTCATTACAAATACTTTTTCAGGATTGTTTTTCCAGATGTCGTAGTTTGTAACTACAGGCACTCCAATTCCTTTAAAAACAGCTTGTTGATTCCAAGGTTCACCAACACAATACCCAAAAATAGTACCTGCTTCTAAAGTTGCTGGCATTTGTGGTGGTGGAGTTACAGATAATAAAACCTCAGCATCAATTTGACCTTGTACATTTTCTTTGGTGTACATACCTGGGTGAATCCCTGCTGCTGCTAACCAATATCTAATTTCGTAATTGTGAGTAGAAACCGGAAAAACCATTCCCATTTTAAAGGCTTTACCAGAATTTTTATATTCTGTAATTACTGGTTTTAAAGCGTCTGCTTTTATAGGATGAATTGGTTTTCCATCTCCATCAGTTGGTACATTTGGTTTCATTTTAGACCAAACATCGTTAGAAACTGTAATTCCATTTCCGTTTAAATCCATAGAAAAAGGAGTTACTAATTTTGCTTGACGACCAAAACCTGCACCAGCAGCAATTGGCTGACCTGCTAACATATGAGAACCATCTAATTGACCATCTATAACTCTATCTAAAACATTTTTCCAGTTTGATTGTGCTTCTACAGAAACAAATAAACCTTCGTCTTCGAAAAACCCTTTTTCTTTAGCAATTGCTAAAGGTGCCATATCTGTTAATTTGATAAAACCAAAAGTTAATTGTGGTTTTTCTATATCTAATTGTTTCGTTTTTGATGTTGTTACAACTTCTGTTGTTGTTTCTTTCTTTGTTCCTTTTCCACCACAAGCAAATAATAACATTGCTATTGGTAAAATGTAAATTGTTTTTTTGAATAGAGCTTTCATTGTTTTGTAAGTTTTATTAATCTACGTATTAATACTTATTTTTTTAACAAATATATACCTAGTTATTATTTAAACTTATGGTATTACACATACAAAAAGCTCTTTTTAAAACATATTAAAACCTATCAAAAAACATACTTTTAAAATAAAATACTATCAATCATTGTTTTAACTAGAACACAAATACTAAGTAAAAAATTAGATATACTTATTTTTCATAAAAAACAACTACGTAAAAAAGTCTTTCAATTAAAAAAAGAAAGACTTTATGGTTCAAATAAAAAAAGGGAAACTAATATTATGAATCTAAATAGTAATTATGCTCGCTGATTTCGTTTTTAAGTGCTTGAAGATTTGTAATACCAATTTTTTTGCCTTTACCAATAATTAAACCTTCTTTTTTTAATAAAGAAAAAACCCTAATTACCTGCTCTTCTGTTGTACCTGCATAATCTGCATATTCTTTTCTACTTAATGGTAAGTTTAAAAAACCTCTTAAATCGCCAAATTTTCTGTTGATGTACAATAAAGTATCTATAACACGTTCACGAACCGTCATTTGAGAAATGGACTTTACTTTAGATTCACTTCTATTGAGTTCGTTAGCGTAAAACAACATCATATCATAAGCGAACTTAGGGTTTTTTAATAAAGCTTCTTGCAAATCTGCTTTAGAAAAATAACACAAAATAGTGTCTTGCAAAGCAATTGCACCAATAGAATAATATTCTTCAGTACCAAAACCTCTGTGACCTATTATTTCGCCTTCTTTTGCAAAACGAACAATTTGCTCACGACCATTAATACCTGTTCTAAATACTTTTACAGTACCTTTTAAAATAAAAAATAAGCCATTTACAGGAGCACCTTCAATAATAAATTGTTGCCCTTTTTTACATCTGAGCGATTTTTTATTATCAACAAAAGAAGGATTAATTAAGTTATCTATATTTTTCTTAATCAAACAATTGGCATTAGCACAAGACATACAAGAAAAATCATTTATTACTTTTCTTGTGCTTTTTAACGCTATGTTTTGATTTAATGTCAAAGTATTTCTAATTTCTATATTTATTTTACCAATACTACTTTTTCAAAATTACTTTTAGGAGCTTCGCAAAGAGGGCACTCGTAATTTTCTGGAAGCTCTGTAAATAAGGTTTCTGCTGCTATATTTTGAGTTATATCTCCATATGCTTCATCATAAATGGTGAAACAATCTTGACACTGATATACTTCTAATTCAATCTGTTCTTTTTTTACTTCTGTATCTTTTTCATCTTCTTTTTCACTACCTAAATCATCAAAATACAACTGACTTAACTCCATTAACAAACCTGGTAATTCTACTTTATCTACATCTTGAACGTGCATAATATATTGTCTTGTATTCGGATCAAAGTCTTTGGCATACAACAAATTATAAGTATCTCTTGTTAGAAAATTACCAATCATTTCTGGTTGTTTGTTTTTCTGAACTACTATAGATGTAAAATAATATGAAGCTTTGCTGTAATTTGTAATCGCAAAAGTTAAACCATAAGTACTAATATCATTTTGATCGAAATTAGCCACTAAGTATTTTTTTAGGTTTAAAGCCTCTTTATTTGCCACTGGTAAATGCCAATTTAACTCTAACATTGAGTGACGCACATTGATACCTCTTTTACCCAAAAATTTTTCCCAAATTAATTTAGATTCTCTAGGAATTCCTTTTACAATAAAAGATTTCCAAGGAGTAATAGAAATTTTACCAATCTTATTTTCTGAACATAATTCGCACATTTCCTTTAGAAAAGAAATATCGTATTTGTTGTTCCTCCAATACAAGCCCAACCAATATTTATCAGATCCTATTTTATTCATCCCTTCAAAATATGGAAAAGGGTAAAAAGGAACCTCTAAAGGTTTATCTACAGTTCTATTATTTGCATCTAAAGCATCGTTTACTAATTCAAAAATAGTTTCAATAGTTTCTGGTTCTTCTTTTAAAATATGTTCTATTGTGGTTTCTATTTTATCTAAATCCCAAGTATAAATTAAAGCAGGATACATTTTTATTTCATCCCAACCAGGAAGTCTGATGTACAAATACCAATAATCTTCGTGCTCTGAAGCAATAAAATTAATATGCCCTGTAAATAAAGGTACTAAACGTTGTTTTGGGTCTGTAATATTAATTTTTAAGGTTGATTTTGATCGGAATTGTTCTAAAATATACAAATATCGATCTCCTGTTAACCAAGAAGTACTTGGAAAAATATCTGCACAAACATAAGAAGACACAATATTCTCTATACCAACCTCATCTGCTTCTACCACTCGCAATTTATCAAATTGAGATAAATCTTCTTTTTTAACTTTTTTAGGCAATAAAATATCTTGTCTAGAACCAAAAGAAATAGTTTTTTGACCTAAGCTTTCTACAGATTCGCAAATGTATTTTAGTTCTCCGGGAGATAGAACACCACCTTTTACAATAACTCGATTCAATTGCTTTCTCATACCTTTACTTTAGCGTTATTCAAAATTTCTCTTACCTCAGTTTTACAACTTCCACAACCTAAACCAGCGCCTGTTTTATTACATAATTCTGTAAAATTTGTACAACCACCTGCAATTGCCTCTTCTATATTACCTGCACCAACTTGACTACAAGAACAAACTAATTCACCCAACATTGGCACATCATTAGAAGTACCTCTTAACAAAGTGTCTCTTTTATCAGACATTTCGATTTTGCTTTCTATCATTGTTTTGAATTCTGCAAACTCGTTTTTATCGCCCATTAAAACAGCACCAATTAACAAATCGTCTTTAACAATACACTTTTTATAGTATCGTTTAGACATATCTGTAAATATAATTTCTTCGTAACTATTATCGTTTTCTGGCACTTTAATTTCACCTATTGAACAGAGATTTAAATCATTGAATTTTAGAATATTCATTAATACAGAACCTTTGTAAGATTCACTAATATCACCTGCAATAAAGTTGGCTAAAATTCCTGCTTGTTCTTCTGCTGCAGAAGTAATACCAAATAATTGATTGTTGAATTCTGCAATTTCTCCGATAGCAAAAATATCTAGATGTGAAGATTGTAAATGTTGATTTACTTTTACTCCTCTACCACACACAATTCCGTTATTTTTTGCAATTTCTATATTTGGTCTAGTACCAATTGTATACACAATTGCGTTTGCTGTAATGTATTTTCCTGATTTTAGGTTGATGGTTAATTCGCCTGTTTCATCATCATCAAAAACAGTACTTACTTCATTATCAAAATAAATTTGAATTCCTCTTTCTTGCACATCCAAAGACAATAATTTGCTAGAAATTTTATCTAATTGACGCTCCATTAATCTAGATGCTCTTTGTATGATGGTTATTTTAACATTCTTGTGTTTCATTGCAGCAGCTAATTCTAATCCTAATAAACCACCACCAACAATAACAACGTGTTGCTCTTCTGGAGGCAAACCTGTATTGTCTAAGTATTGTTTAAATTCATCTGCATCACTTTTATTACGCATAGTAAAACGACCAGGTAAATCTATTTGCACATCTTTTGGAATAAAAGCTCTACTACCTGTTGCTAAAATAAGCTTATCAAAAGTATGCGTTTCTCCATTTGAATCTGTAACTATTTTAGCTTCTTTATCAATTTTATCAATTAAAGTTTCTGGATGAATATGAATCTCTAAATTACTTAATTCTGCATTTTTAATTTTTAATAACTGCTGCCAAGTCAATTCTTCTGTAATGTATTCTGGCAACAAAACACGATTATAAAATAGGTTAGATTCTTTAGAAAAAACGTGAATTTCATCTACCTCATTATAATCTCTATAATTTTGTAAAAAACGAAAAGCTGCAGCACCTGCGCCTGCAATAATTATTTTTTCTTTTGGTTTTTTATATTTAGAAACTGAAACCGAAGTAAATTTAAAATCTGGCTCTTTAGAAACAGGATCTATATGTGTATTTGTTAAATTATTAGCTCTATTTAAATTGCTTTTTAAAACTTTACCCCAATGCATAGGCAAAAACACAACACCTTCTTTTATGGCATCCGTAATTTTTGCACGTACTCTAACAACACCATTTGCGCTTTTTATTTCTGTAACATCACCATCTTTTATTCCGTTTAAATATGCATCAACAGGATTAATTTCTAGCACAGGTTTTGGATAATGCGTTTTTAAACGCGACACTTTTCCTGTTTTTGTCATTGTATGCCACTGATCTCGAATACGACCAGTTGTAAGAATTAATGGGAATTCTTGATTTGTTTTTACTGATGTATTTTCTATGGTTGATGGAACATTAAAAATTGCTTTTTGAGATGGTGTATAAAATTTTTTATCTTCAAAAAGACGAGGAGTACCAGAATGACGATATTCATTTACTGGCCATTGAAAAGTACCTTCGTTTTTTAAACGATCGTAATTTAAAAAAGAAACATCAATATTTGTGCCTTTTGTCATTGATGCATATTCATCGTAAATTTCTTCTGCACTATTATAATTAAAACCTCTAAAACCCATTCTTTGGGCAAAATCACAAAAAATTTCTACATCTGGTCTTGCTTCTCCTGGAGCATCAATTTCTTTTGGCAAATAAGAAATTCTACGTTCAGAATTTGTCATTGTACCTTCTTTCTCTAACCAAGCAGCTGCTGGTAAAACCAAATCTGCATATTTTACAGTATCTGATTTATGAGAAATTTCTTGCACCACAACAAACTTAGAATTTGCCATCGCTTTTTCTATTTGATGCGAATTTGGCAAACTCACTAACGGATTTGTACAAGCAATCCAAACTGCTTTTAGTTTTCCGCTTTCTAAAGCATCAAACATTTCTGTTGCTGTTAAACCAGGTTTGGGTGATATTTTATCTACACCCCAAAACTGTGCAACTTCTCTTCTATGCTCTTCGTTACCTAAATCTTTATGAACTGCCAAAAGGTTAGCCATACCACCAACTTCACGACCACCCATTGCATTTGGCTGGCCTGTTAAAGAAAATGGACCTGAACCAGGTTTACCAACTTGACCTGTTATTAATGATAAATTTAAAAGTGATGTATTTTTATCTGTACCAATAACACTTTGATTTAAACCCATTGCCCACATACTAATAAAACCTTTTGATAGCCCAATTATTTCTGCAGCTTTTTCGATATCATCTTCAGAAACTCCACAAATTTTTGAAGCTTTTTTAAGGTTTGTATCTAAAATTATTTTTCTATAATCCTCAAAACCTTGAGTATGTTTTTTTATAAAATCTTCATCAATTAAACCTCTTTTATACAAACGTCTTGCAATTGCGTTGTACAAAACTACATCTGTACCCGGAATTAATTGTAAGTGTAAATCTGCAAAATTTGCAGAATCTGTTCTACGAGGATCAATTACTATAATTTTTACGTTCGGGTTTTCTTCTTTTCTTTTTTCTATCCTTCTAAACAAAATTGGATGACACCAAGCAGGATTTGCTCCTGTAATTAAAAAGCAATCTGCCAATTCTATATCTTCATAAGAAACTGGCACACTATCTTCTCCAAAAGTTTTTTTGTAACCCACAACAGCAGAACTCATACATAAACGTGAGTTTGTATCGATATTATTTGTACCTAAAAAACCTTTGGTTAATTTATTTGCGATGTAATATTCTTCTGTTAAACTTTGTCCTGAAACATAGAAAGCCACTGAATCTGGCCCGTGTTTTTTTATGATGGATTTAAATACATTTGCAGCTCTATCTAAGGCAGTATCCCAAGAAACTCTTTCTCTAGGATGAGAACGAGACCAACGCATTTCTGGATATAAAATTCGATCAGAAACATCATTTGCAACATAATGTAAATTCATTCCTTTAGAACATAACATTCCTCTATTTACAGGATGATCTTTATCTCCTTCAACAAAAACCTTGTTGTTAATGTCTTTTTTTACGATAATTCCACAACCTACTCCACAATAAGAACACGTTGTTTTAACTTCATTTTTGATCATTTAAACTAAGATTTTATACTAAATACGACATTAAATTTTCACAAACCAAACATTGAGCTTATATTTCTTTACAACCTAAATTAGTTTGGTAGATTTTACATCAAGAAAAACGAACTCTTATTTATTGTTTTTTTTCCTCAAGAATAATATCAACCAAATATTTTTACTTTACAGGTATTAATTCTGGAATTATTTCTTTTACTTTTTCTGACACTTCTAAAGACTCATCTTCTTTAGAAAACTTAATCGTTAAAGACATAACTGCTGTTGCAATTACCACAAAACCAATTAATAAATACCCACTAGAAACAGCACTTGATGAAGCTACAGATTGTGCTGCCTTAATAGCTTCTTCTCCTAAACCTTCATTAGCCGCAATAGCTGCTTTTTCTGCTACAGCAGATTTAGATTTTAATAACATTGCTGCTAAAAAAGCACCAACATTACCACCTGCACCAACAATACCAGAAACAGAGCCAATTGCTTTTTTATTGATAAATGGTACAACAGAAAACGTAGCTCCCTCTGCCATTTGCACACTTAAACTAAAAGAAATTAATAAAACAATTCCTAAAATTATACTTGTTGCTCCTGAAAAGGAAATTAACATAATTCCTTGTAAGGTTAAGATAAAAGACAAAAATAAAACTCTACCTCTTAAACCATTTAATTCCCCAAATTTATCACCAAAAAAGCCTCCTAAAGTTCTTGCAAAAATGTTCATTAAAGCAAAAGACAATACAATATTACCTGCTGTTACTCTTTCTAATTGAAAGGTATTTTGAAGGTAATCATCCATTGTACCATAAACTGTTAATTCAATTCCAAAACTTGCTGCATATACCACAAAAAGAATCCAAACTCTGTAATCTTTTAAAACCTCTAAAAAACCAATTTGATCTTTTTTAGTAACAATCATTTCTCCTGAAGTTTTTAATTCTTTAAAGTTTCCTTTTGGAGTATCTTGTGTAAAAAAGAAATAAACAATACCCATTAAAAAACAAACAACACCTGCAATAACCATAGAATATCTCCAAGCATCTGCATCAGAAACACCAAAAGCTACAACTGCTCCTGCAATTAAAGGCATACCTAATCTATTGGCACCACCACCTAAATTACCCCAACCTGCAGAAGTTGCGTTTGCAGTACCCACAATATTTGGCGCAAACATTAATGAGGTATGCACTTGTGTTATTACAAAAGACGCACCTATAAAACCGATAAATAATCTACAAACTAAAAACTGAGCAGGTGTTTGCACTAAACCACATAGAATAACAGGAATTGCACCTAACATTAACAACCAAGTATAACATAATCTTGGCCCGTATTTATCACATAATTTACCTATTAGTAAACGTACAAAAACAGTTCCTGAAACTGCTAAAATAATTGAGTTCCATTTTTGATCTGGTGTTAAACCTAAATCTCTTACTACATCTGGCATAAATGGCACAATACCAAACCATGCAAAAAAGCACATAAAAAATGAAATAGATGTAATCCAAAAAGTGCGAGTGGATACATTTTTAAAATTTAACAAACTTAGTTTTGTAGCTTTCTCTTGAGTTAAAGTAGACATAATACATATATTCATATCACAAAACTAAGTATAAATACTTAATTTTAAGTATAAAAAAATACGTGTATTTTAATTATTAGGAAATTAACAATTACACAATACTGATTTTAAAGATATTGTAAAATTGAAGTTAAAATATGATTGTTTTAAAAAAGTGCTTTTACTTAGTAGTTATATTAACTGATATTCTTTAACCTTATTCGTTAATTCCATTAGATTTTTAACCTCTAATTTCTTCATTAAATTAAAACGATGCACTTCTGCTGTTCTTTTACTAATTTTAAGTTCATCAGCAATATCTTTATTATTTTTTAATTCTAAAACTAAGCCTAAAATCTGCCTTTCTCTTTTAGTTAATTTAAAAGGCAATTGTGTACTTACTTTTTTAGAAGCATCAACACTTGTGGAATTTCCGTTTACAAAATTATTCATTATAATAGAAGAAACATCACCAGTAAAGTATTTACCGCCAGAAGCTACTTTTATCACAGCTTTTAAAAACTCTTCTTTACTTGACCCTTTTAACAAATAACCATCTGCACCTGCTTGTATCGATTTTACCACATATTCTTCTGAATCATGCATAGAAAGCATTAAAGTTTTTACATCTCTAAAATGTTTTTTAACTTCTGCAACCGCCTCAATTCCATTCATTTCTGGCATACGTATATCTATAATTAAAACGTGTGGTTTATTTTTAGAAAGTACTTCTAAAGCTTCTTTTCCATTAGAAGCCTCATCAATTACAGTAATTCCTGATTGATCTTCTAATAGCGCTTTTATTCCATCTCTTACCAAAACGTGATCGTCGGCTAACACTACATTTATCATAATTAATTATAGATTTTATACTTACAAAAATAAGAAATTTAAGTAAAACTACGTATTTTGAATAATTCTGTTAAGTTGATATTAAATTATTTCAGATTCCAACTGTTATTAAATAATAAATTGTGAATGAACTCTAACTTATAATAAACAGGTTCTGGAATAACAAAAGGATAAATATCAGGTAAGCCCATAGCTCTATTTAAACTATTAGCAGCCGAAGTTAATGTAATGCTTGCATTAAATATTTTTCTGAAATCTTTAATTTTATAAGGATCATCGAAATTAGAAACACAATCTTTAGACAATATTGTTTTAGAATTTGCAAAAGAAATACCTAAAGAACTTGCTGTTTCTAAAGTATCAATAATATGTAGATAATGTGCCCAAGTTTCTGCCCAATCTTCCCAAGGATGTGAACTTGCATAATTACTTATAAAATTCAAGTTCCAATCTTTTTGTGGGCCGTTTTTGTAATGCGCTTCTAAAGATTTACCATAATCTTTTCTTTCATCACCAAAAAGCTTTCTAAAACTTTGTAAGTGTTCTTTTTCGAAAAACAGCATCCAATAATAATGTCCTATTTCGTGCCTAAAATGCCCCAACAAGGTTCTATAAGGTTCGTTCATCTCCTTTTTTAATTGAGCTCTATGAACAGCATCAGCCTCAGAAAGTATTATAGTTACCACACCATTTGCATGACCAGTAAGTTTATTTTCTTTGTTGTTTTCTGATAAAAAATCAAAAGCAATACCTTTATTATTAAGATTTTTTGCGACTAATGGTAATTTTAATTTATACAACTGATATATTAATCGATGTTTCGCAAATTCTAATTGTTCACATTTATTAAAATCATCAAAATCTCTTTTATTGGGTATTACTCTATTTAATTGGCAAGCTGTACAAAAATCATTCTCATCATTAATATCTATCAACCAATTACAATTATTATAAATATAATTTTTACAAAATTTTAAATCATTATCTTCTGGTACTCTAAAATCATCATCATCAATACTATAACCTAAAGTACTATCACAATTTTCGCAACTTGTATTCTCAAAATAAACGGTATTACTGCAATTTGGACATTGAAATACATTCATAACTAATTTAGATATTTTATGATAAAAGTATTCATAATAAATATTGTACAAGAAATTTTATGAATAATATATTAAATTGTGTGTAAAGGAATATTTAAGGTTACTCTTGTACCTTTTCCTAGTTCAGAATTTAAGAACAAACGACCATCAATATACTTAATCCTTTCTTTCATAAAGGTCATTCCCATTCCTCCATCACCATTTTTAACTTTTTTTACTTTAGCTGGCTCAAAACCCTTACCATCATCATCTATAACAATACTTAACATATTTTTACTGTGAGAAAGTGACACTAAAATATGTGAAGAATCTGCATATTTAATTGCATTATTTATAGCTTCTTGAGTAATTCTATATAAATTTATTTCAGTTAAAGAATCTAATCGTTGATTGAAATCTGTTTTATTAAATAAAAGAATTTCTTTACCTGTAAGCTTACCCAATTCTTGAGTTAATTTTGATATTGCTGGTACAATTCCATGATCTGATAATTCTGGTGGTGTTAAATTAAAAGTTGCTGTTCTAACTCCTTTTATAATACTGGTAGTCAATTCTTTTAGGTGCTCTATTTTGGTTTTAGACTTTTCTAAATCATCTAAATTTATGCTTTCTAAATTAAATTTTAAGCCTGTTAGCATTTGCCCTATTCCATCATGAACATCTTTTGCAATCCTATTTTGTTCTTTTTCCTGATTTTCTATAATCTTGCTAGAAATTATTTTTTGCTGGCTCATTTTCTCTTCGAAACTAACCTTTGTTAGCCTCTCTACCTCTATCTGAGCTTCTTTTCTATCTGTAATTTCTGATGCAATAATCAATAATTCTGATTTATCTTCTGTAGGCCTATAAGGTATTATAGACATTTCTAACCAAATAGAAATATTATTTTTAGCAGTTGCTTTAACCTCTCCTTGCCAACCTATTTTTTTATGTTTATTTATTAAATTTTCTATTACAACTTTTTCGTTTTCATTGATTGATAAAAGGTCCCAAAATAAAATTTCTTTATTAAAGTTTGATAATCGAAATAGACGCGAAAACTTATTACCCATATGAATTAAGTTTCCTGTTGGAGAAATTCTGGCAAACAATAAGGTTTCATCCATAGCGTGACTCAGTGCTCGTAATTCTTTAACAGATTCTGCTTTAGCAACACTTAATTGATCTGCATCGAAAGCCATTTTTTTTGCTCTTTTTTCTGCCAATAATAATTCTGATAACGTAGCTTTTACTGATTTTGCAGTTGGCCAAAAAATGAATAAAAACTCACCTAAAAGAATTACCAAGGTTAATGCCATTAAAAAGAATTCTAATTTTCTTAACCAAGCCACTTTTTCATTTGCTTCTAAATCATATTGATTTACAATATCATCCATCTTTGCTAAAAAAGAACCTTCATTTTGAGTTACTTTTTTTATATCTGTAGCTAGCACATTAATAGATAATTCTGAGTTTAATTCTATTTTATTTATGATAGATTTTGAAGCTACTTCTATAGTTTTAAAAACAGGATTGATCTCTTTAAAACGTCTTTTTATCTCATAACTATTTTCTGCTGGCAAACCTAAAGAATCGTTACCATTTTGTAGTGCATAATGAGACAACTCCCACAAAGTCAAAGTGTTTTTAATTCTATTTTTTAGTTGATTTTTAGTAAGTTCTTGATCTGAAATAGATAAGGAAAGAATATCTTTAGTTAATTTCTGACTTAACATTCGTTGCCTACCAGCAACGTTAATTACAGTAGAATCGCTTTCTTGATTTGCTAAGTGATTACGAACCAAAACCTGACTTACAATTACAGAAAGTGCAATTGCACTTAGCGCAAGAATATACAAACGGCTTAACTTAGAAAACGTACGCTGATCTAAAGAATTACCGTTTTTTGTCATTTATAAATTGCTTTTTTATTATGAGATTGCTTGCTTTACTAAAGCCAAACTTTTATCAGAAAAAGGAATAGTTAAAGCAGCTTTATGCCCTTTATCTGACATTTTTACCCAAGTCTTTTTTAAGATATCAATTACTTTTTCATCATTATGTTTCACTGCAAATTCATCAAAATAATAATCTAAAAAAACCAAACAAATAGTATCTTCTAAAGTTTGAGATTCTTCGTTTTTCTTAATTAATTTCTTTAAGATAATTTTCTTTACTCTTTCTTGAAACTGCTCGTCAAAACCTACTTGTTGTAAAATTTCTACAGTTAAATCTGCGTGCATTTTTTTAAGCGTTTCACGCCATTTTAAATACCCAACTCTGTCCATAGGATATTCTTTTCTTTCAATTTTCCACCTGCAAATGTGCTGTGCTCTTGCTGCAATTTGTAATGCTTTAGATGCATTAGGCTCAAATTGAAGTAATTTTCTTGTCATTCTTTGCGAGTACAACAACTCTTTAGCATACTCTAACCCATCAACTTCGTATGTATTTGGGTCTTCAGCATTTTTTTTATCTATTAAGGCAATTGCAGTTTCGAATCTTGTTGGCTTCATAAAATAGCTTTATTCTGAAAAGCCAATATACACAATTTCACCTTCTATTTTAACAGGATATGTGGCAATTTTAAAATCTTCTCCAGTTAAATTAGATCCGTCTTCTAGAGAAAATGTTTTTTTATGCAAAGGACAAGCAACTTTTGGAGTTCCTTTATCATCACCAATCATACCTCTACTTAACACCATTTCCATTTTATGAGGACAAACATTTTGACAAGCATACCATTTATTTAATCTTGCAAAATTAAAAACAGCAATTTGTTTGTTTTTGTATTTTACACAAGCACCACCATCTAAAGGAAAATCTTTTACAGTTGCAGCTTTAAACCAGATTTTTACATCTTCTAGTTTTGTTGATGAGTATTGTTCTAAAATTTGTTCCATTTTAATATTATTTAAGGCCTCCTCTAATCCCTCAAAAAGAGGGGATTATCACTGTAGTGGTGAACCGTTTTTTTTTAGTTTTTATTTTTAAATGATAATTATACTTACTAGAATCTTCAATAACTTTATAAACTTGTGCGAGCGTTAGGCATTACAGCATTTGTTTGAGCTCTTTTTTCTTTTTCAGAAAAAAAGCGAGTGCGTAAAGCCCGTTAAAACGCCCAAATTAATATACTTTTTATTTATACCTACAAGGTTTTAAAACCTTGCAGGATTGTTATTAATCTGAAGATTGCCACTATTTTACACCCATTGTTCTGGCATTTTTTGATCTCTCATTGGTACAAAAACAATGTTATCATCTTCTTCATCAGAATTTACAAAGTGATTGAATCGTTTCATAACTTCTGGATCATTAACAGCTTGTGTCCATTCGCATTCAAACTTATTCACTAAAGTTTCCATTTCAGTTTCTAAATCTTCTGCAATGCCTAATTTATCATCAATAATTACCTCTTTTAAATACTCTAAACCACCTTCTAAACGCTCTTGCCATGCAGCAGTTCTTTGTAAAGGTTTTGCAGTTCGCATATAAAACATTAAGTATCTGTCTAAGTATTTTACTACAGTTTCGTTATCTATTTGTTCTGCAAATAATTCTGCGTGTCTTGGATTTGCACCTCCATTTCCTCCTAAATAAAGATTCCAACCCCCTTCTACAGCAATTAAACCAAAGTCTTTTCCACGCGCTTCTGCACATTCTCTAATACAACCAGAAACTCCACCTTTAATTTTATGTGGGGCACGAATACCTCTATATCTATTTTCTAATTCGATACCAAAACTGACACTTTCTGCCATTCCATATCTACACCAAGTAGAACCTACACAGGTTTTTACAGTTCGTAAAGATTTACCATAAGCATGACCACTTTCGAAACCGTGAGCAATTAATTCTTTCCAAATTAATGGCAGTTGATTTAAAGTTGCTCCAAATAAATCGATTCTTACACCACCAGTAACTTTGGTGTATAAATCGTATTTTTTTGCGATTTCTCCTAAGGCAATTAATTTATCTGGGGTAATTTCTCCACCAGGAACTCTAGGTACCACAGAATAGGTTCCATTTCTTTGAATGTTTGCTAAAAATCGATCATTAGAATCTTGAATTGCATATTCTTTATTTGCAGTGTCTGCATTAATTGTAGCCATTAAAGATGCTACTAAAGGCTTACATAATTCACAACCATGACCTCCATTTCCGTGATTATCTAATACTTCATTAAAAGTTGTATAACCTTTTACTTCAATGATTTTATATAAATCTTGTCTGTTATAATCGAAATGTTCACAAACAGAATCTTTAACTTCTATACCTAAAGATTTTAAAGTTGCTGTAGTAATATCTTTTACCATTGGTTTACAACCACCACAACCTGTACCTGCTTTTGTACAAGAAACTACATCTGCTAAATCTTTAGCTTCTCCACTTTCTATTACTCCACAAATCTGACCTTTTGTAACGTTTTCGCAAGAACAAACTTGAGCTTCATCTGGCAAATCCATAACATCACCAAAAGAAGAACTTCCTTCTGTTACTGGCAAAATTAATTGGGCTGGATCTTCAGGAATTTTCATTCCGTTTAAATAAATTTGATGCAACATATTATAATCAGATGCATCACCTACTAATATACCTCCTAGTAATTTTTTACCATCAAGACTAACATTAATTCTCTTATATAAATGTTGTGTTTTATTTTCGAATATGATAGAATGCCCTTTAGATGCTGGCATAAAAGGCTCACCAAAACTTGCTACATCTACTCCAATTAATTTTAATTTGGTAGACATATCTATACTAGCTGGCATTAAACTTTCTTCATTACCCAAAATCTGATCTACTGCAACTCCAGCCATATCATAACCAGGAGCTACCAAACCATATATCATTTGATTGTACAAAGCAACTTCTCCAATTGCATAGATATTTTCATCTGAAGTTTGCATTTTATTGTTTACTACAATTCCTCCACGAACTCCCATTTCTAAACCAGAAGTTTTCCCAAGTTCATCTCTTGGACGAATTCCAGCAGAAACCACTAGCATATCTACATTAAGAACATCATCTTCACCAAATTCCATTCCTGTAATTCTACCTTCATCTCCTAAAATCTGATTGGTAGCTTTACTTAAATGAATATTTAAACCAATTGATTCTAATTTTAATTGTAAAACCTGACTACTTCTAGAATCTAATTGTCTTGGCATTAATTTAGGAGCAAACTCTACAATATGTGGCTCTAAACCCATATCCATTACTGCTTTACCTGCTTCTAAACCTAATAAACCACCACCCAAAACAGCTGCTTTTGCTTCTGAGTTTTCTGTTCTCAGTTTATCTGCATAAGCTAACATCCCTTCTAAATCTTCAATGGTTCTGTAGACAAAAACTCCTTCTTTTTCCACACCTTTAATTGGAGGCACAAAAGCAGAAGAACCTGTGGCTAAAACTAAGTAATCGTAAGTAAAAACTCTATTTTTAGCAGTAATAATTGTTTTTGTATTTCTTTGGATGTCAGAAACTCTTTCATTAACAATTAAATCGATAGCATTTTCTGCATACCATTCAGCAGGTGCCATTTCTAAAGCCTTGGCATCTTGATTTTCAAAAAATTCACTTAAATGAACTCTATCATAAGCAGGTCTTGGTTCTTCTCCAAAAACGATAACTCTAAACCCTTTATTATTAGCAGCTGTAACAAATTTTTCACAAAATTTATAACCAACCATTCCATTACCTACAACTATAATAGTTTTCATAATTACGTATTTTAAAAACAAAACTAAGTATTATTACTTATTTTTATAATAAAAAAACTAGATAATTTAAGTATTTGACTTATTATTATAGATTTCGAAAAAATTTGATAATGAATTTAATTTTATTAAAAAAATTATCATTTAAATTATTAAAACTATACTTGAGTATTTTAAAGAAGTAGATAAAAATTACCATAAAAAGAAAAAAAACCTTTCAAAGATACACTTTGAAAGGTTTAAAATTGTACAGGCGGAGAGACTCGAACTCTCACACCTCGCGGCACTAGATCCTAAGTCTAGCGTGTCTACCAATTCCACCACGCCTGCAACTTTCCCATTTAACGGGATGCAAATATAAACAATACTTGTAAACTACAAAGTTGTTCATTATAATTTTTCTATTTTTGATGATTAAGACTTAAATTTAATATATGAAAAGCATCCAAAATTATATTGAAGAGAATAAACAACGGTTTTTAGATGAATTAATTGATTTGTTAAAAATACCATCAATATCAGCAGATTCAGCTTATAAAAAAGATGTTTTATTAACAGCAGACTTTGTATTGAATAGTCTTAAAAAAGCTGGTTGTGATAAAGTGGAATTATGTGAAACTCCTGGTTATCCAATAATATATGGAGAAAAAATTATTGATAAAAAATTACCAACGGTTTTAGTTTATGGTCATTATGATGTACAACCTGCAGATCCAATAGAATTATGGACTTCACCTCCCTTTGAACCTATCATCAAAAAAACAGAAATTCATCCAGAAGGAGCAATTTTTGCTAGAGGTGCTTGTGATGATAAAGGACAAATGTATATGCACGTTAAAGCTTTAGAGTATATGACATCCACAGGGAATTTACCGTGTAATGTTAAATTTATGATTGAAGGTGAAGAAGAAGTTGGTTCAGAAAGTTTAGCTTGGTTTGTACCTAGAAATAAAGAAAAGTTGGCAAATGATGTCATTTTAATATCAGATACAGGAATAATTGCCAACAATATTCCGTCAATAACAACAGGTTTACGTGGCTTGAGTTATGTAGAAGTAGAAGTAACAGGACCAAATAGAGACTTACATTCTGGTTTATATGGTGGTGCTGTAGCAAACCCTATCAATATTTTAACCAAAATGATAGCTTCTTTACACGATAAAAACAATCATATTACCATTCCTGGATTTTATGATAATGTAGAAGAATTATCAAAAGAAGAAAGAGCAGAAATGGCAAAAGCTCCTTTTTCTTTGGATGCATATAAATCAGCATTAAATATTGATGCAGTTTATGGTGAAGAAGGGTATACGACTAACGAACGTAATGCTATAAGACCTACATTAGATGTTAATGGAATTTGGGGAGGCTATATAGGTGAAGGTGCAAAAACGGTAATTGCTAGTAAAGCTTTTGCAAAGATTTCTATGCGTTTAGTACCAAATCAAGATTGGAGAGAAATCACTGATTTATTTGTAAAACATTTTGAAAGTATTGCACCTAAATCTGTAAAAGTTAAGGTAAAACCTCACCATGGAGGCCAAGGTTATGTTACGCCAATAGATAATATTGCATATCAAGCCGCAAGTCAAGCCTACGAAACTACTTTTGGAAAAACTCCTATTCCGCAAAGAAGTGGAGGAAGCATACCAATTGTAGCCTTATTTGAGAAAGAACTAAAGAGTAAGACTATTTTAATGGGCTTTGGTTTAAACTCAGATGCTATTCATTCTCCAAACGAACATTTTGGAGTTTGGAACTACTTAAAAGGCATAGAAACTATTCCATATTTTTATACTAATTTTACTAAGCTTTACTTATAATTATTATCTTTACCGCAAGTTAACAAGTAATTTTATCAGTTTAACGATAAAATGAAACAGTTGATAAGATAAAATCCTCCAAAATCATTAATATAATTAAGTTTGACTTTAATTACACAATTAAAAAAAATAATAAATAAACAAAATAAGATGAAGAAAATTTACTTTGGGGCAGTATTTACATTATTGTCTTTTTTAACTCAAGCACAAGAAGATTTTGACCATTGGTCTATAGATATTGGAGGAGGTTTACATCAAATTGGTTCTACAATAACTCCTGGTTATTCTGCAAATATCTTGGGACAAGGAAGTATGGGTTTTAGATACATGTTTAATGAAAAATTTGGTTTACGTTTAGATTTAGGATACAATAGCTTTAGTGCAGACGAAAATAGTACTGCTGATTTTAAATCTAACTACTATAGAGCTTCGTTAGAAGGAGTTGTAAATTTAGGAAACCTTTTAAATTTTAAATCGTTTACTAATCGCTTTAACCTTTTGGCACATGTTGGTGCAGGTGCAGCTTCTTTAAATGTTACAGAACCAACTGATAATGGTGGTGATTTAATGTATGTAATGAATGTTGGTTTAACACCTCAGTTTAAATTATCAAATAGATTTTCTATATTTTTAGATTTTAATTCTCTTATACATTATAATCAAGAAGATAATTTTGATGGTGGTGCAAACACATCTGGAAGAGAATCTAATATTAGTCTAATGAATACTTCTATAGGTCTTAACATTGCCTTAGGTAGAAATAAACAATCTGCTGATTTTTGGAATGAAGAATTAGATGAAGAAGTAATCGATGGCGAATTAGTTTCATTAAAAAAACGTTTAGATTCTGCTGAAAAAGAAATTGCAATCTTAAAAACAAAAGAATCTGGTCCTAATAAAGAACTTATTATGACTGAACTTGACGAAAGATATGTTAAAAAGAATGAAATTAATAAATACGCAAATGTTGTTAGTGGTTCTAATGTAGATTTCATTAGAAACTTGTTAAACAGCGGTTATATTAATGTATATTTTGATACAAATAAAACTAAAATTCAAGAAGGTTCTTTAAATTCTGTAAATTACTTAAAACAATTTATGATTGATAATCCATACGTAAATGCAGAATTAATTGGTTATGCTGATGAAACTGGTACTGTAGAAAGAAACAAAACACTTTCTCAGAATAGAGCAAAAATGGTATTTGATGTTTTAGTTGCTGCTGGAATCAACCCAACTAGACTTTCTTATTTTGGTGGTGGAGAAGATACTTCTGTTGCAAAAGATGCAAGACAATTAGCTAGAAAAGTTACTTTTAAAATTAAATAAATTTTAAACTTTAACATACTAAAAAAGCATCAACATTAATTTGTTGATGCTTTTTTACTTTAAGAAATATACTATTAACTTAAATTTACTTCTTTAAAATATAAGCCTTGGTTATATAGTCTACTTTAGGAAATTTTTTCCTTAAAAACTCATTACCAAATCTGGATATAGAATCTTGTTTACGCCCTAATTTATCTCCATAACCATCATAAAATTTTAATATATTTTCTTGCCCAGAAATAACTTTTGCAACAACAGGAAAACCAGTTACTCCAGAAAAGTCCAATTTATCTAATCTATGATTTTCTTTTAGATTAATAAATATCTGATTAGACCTAGAATTAACACCTCCTCTTGCAAAAGAAATTGTCATAGAATCATTTTTCTGAATTACAGGCTCGTCTTTAACACCTTTTGTTTTCCAAGAATTATTGATTAAACTATCATTATGAATACCAAATTGAGCAACAAAATTGGGTACTACTCTAAAAATAGCAACATCAACATAATAATCATTTTTAATTAGTTGGTATAATCTATCCACACCATTTGGAGACCATTCTCTTTTTGCTTCAATCTCAAAGTTACCTTTTGTAGTTTCAAATCTCGCTTTAAAACTAGCAGGAGCCTCTTTTTTTAACCATTTTTCATTAAACTTTTTTGATCCACAAGAGGACATTAAAATTATAGATACTAAAAGTAAAATTCGTTTCATCATATTATTTTTTATAAATCAAAGGTATAAAAAGTAAAAACTATTTTAACTCTACATTTGTAGAATTAAAATTTTTATTCTATGTTTGTAGAGTAAAAATATCAGAAAATGCAATTATCAAAAACAGAAGAACAATTAATGCAGTATTTATGGAAACGTAAAAAAGCATTTTTAAAAGAACTTTTAGAAGATTTTCCTGAACCAAAACCTGCAACAACTACAGTTGCTACATTGCTAAAAAGAATTTCTGATAAAGGTTTTATAGATTATAAACTGTTTGGTAAATCTAGAGAATATTACCCAATCATAAAAAAGACAGATTATTTTTCGAAACATGTAAATGGTCTTATTAAAAATTTCTTTAATGATTCTGCTAGTCAGTTTGCATCGTTTTTTACAAAAGAAACAAATTTAACTACTAAGGAATTAGAAGATTTAAAAAAAGTAATAGATTCTCAAATTAAAAAACAACAAAAATGATTGCATATCTTTTAAAATCAACAACTTGTTTAGCATTACTTTTAGCCTTCTATTACCTAGTTTTAGAAAGAGAGAAAATGCATAATTTTAATCGATTCTATTTATTGAGTAGTGTATTATTTTCTTTTTTAGTCCCATTATTTATTATTTATACTGATGCTGCTCCCATAATTCTAGAAAATGTAAATACACCGAATATAACTTACGATATCGAAGAAATTCCAGCAGAAATTATTGTTGAAAATCCGATTAACTATAAATCAATTTTAATGACTTTATATTTTATAATATCATCAATATTATTCATTCGTTTAGGGAGAAATTTATTCAACATCATTAATAAAACAAAAAGAAACACAGTAATTCCTTATCAAAAAGCAATTTTAATTTTGGTTGATGATAAAATATTACCTCATACTTTTTGGAATTATATTTTTATCAATAAAAATGATTACGAAAACAAAAAGGTTGAAAAAGAACTTTTTACACACGAGCTAACACACGTTACACAAAAACACACACTAGATATTTTACTCTTAGAAATACTACAAGCCATTTTCTGGATAAATCCTTTCTTTATTTTATTAAAAAAAGCGGTACAATTAAACCACGAATTTTTGGCAGATGAGCGTGTAATACATCAACATAAAAATATAACCCAATATCAGCATTTATTATTAAACAAAGCTGCTTGGAAAAACGAATATTACTTGGCCAGTAATTTGAATTATTCACTTACTAAAAAAAGATTAAAAATGATGACAACACAAAGTTCGCAAGTAAAAATCTTGTTTAAAAAACTGGCGGTAATTCCGCTTTTAGCAGGGTTTATTTTCCTCTTTGCAGAAAGAGTTGAAGCGCAAAAAATTATAGAAGTTAAAGAATATATAGATACTCCAATTAATGATTTACAAATTGAAGATTTAGAACCAGAAGATATTAGGGTAAAACTAAAAGACGTAAATAATTTAAAAATTTCTTATATAGACAAAGACACTATCATTGAAAAAAACAAAGCATCACAAAAGCAGATGAACGAATATAAGAAGCTTTTAAATGAAGGGAAAAAACATAATATCTACAAATTAAAGAATATCAAAAAAATGCAAACTATTTATAGTTTGATGTCTGAAAAACAAAAAAATTCTGTTCAGAATGTTTCTGAAATAATTCCTCCTCCTCCACCTGCAATGGATACAATTTACACATATCAAGCATTAGTAAAAAGAACCAAATTCATTCCTAACAACAAAAAGAATAATATTCAATATTTAAAAGTATTATATAAAAAAATGTCGCCCTCAAAAAGGAAAAAGGTTGAAAGCCCAAATAGCATAAGTAAATATATTAAACAATTAGAAAATTTATCAGAAGCTCAAATTAAAAAAGTAAATGAAGTTTATGATATAATTAGAACTAAAGCAAAATCTAAGGGAAGAAAATTTTATACTGCTACCGAATATAAAGAACTTGAAAATCTCTATAGCAAAATGCTTTTGAGCAAACAATAAAGTTAAATTTTTAAAAAAAATTGACATAAAAGTAACATAAGACAAATTTAAATAACAATATAATAAATTTAAATAACAATATAATAAATTTAAAAGCCGCTCAAATGAGCGGCTTTTTTATGTAACAAATTCACTTTTAAAACGTTGTATTTATACATTTAAATACAAAACTTTGCTTAAAAATTTCTTTCTTACCTGTTCTGGAGTTGATAAAAATTTAATTAACGAGTGTTCTAATGGAGAACAAAATAAATACGTTGGTATTGGAGCCACCGTCTTTTTTACTGCAATTATGGCAACTATTGCTGGTTCTTATGCTTTATACACTGTTTTCGATACTATTTATACTGCCATTTTATTCGGATTAATTTGGGGATTACTCATCTTTAATTTAGACAGATTTATAGTCTCTACCATAAAAAAAACAGATTCTAAATGGAAAGAATTTGCACAAGCTACACCAAGAATTATTTTGGCAATAATCATTGCTACTGTTATTTCTAAACCTTTAGAATTAAAACTGTTTGAAAAAGAAATCAATCAGGTTTTGTTAACAGAGAAAAACCAAATGACTTTGGATAATAAATCTCAAATAGCACAACAATTTACACCAGAGGTTAATAAAATTAATTCAGAAATTGATTTGCTTAAACAGGAAATTTCAAATAAAGAAACAGAAACGAATGCCTTATATCAAACTTATATTTCTGAGGCAGAAGGTACAACAGGAACAAAAAAACTAGGTAAAGGGCCTGTTTACAAAGAAAAAAGAGCTAAACACGATGCTTCTTTATTAGCTTTAAATCAACTGAAAAAAGAAAATTTAGAAAAGATTAATAAAAAAGAAAATACAATTGCTTCTTTATTAGAAAATCAAAAGTTAGCAGAAATAAAATCGCAACCCATAATTTCTAATTTTGATGGTTTAATGGCAAGAATTAATGCTTTGGGTAAATTACCTTTCTTTACATCTTTCTTTATTTTCTTGTTGTTTTTGGCTATTGAAACATCGCCTATTATTGCTAAATTATTAGCACCAAAAGGTGAATATGATTTTAAATTAGAAGAAAAATTATCTGCTGTTAAAACTTGGGCAACTCAACAAATGCAACAAAGAGAGCAAATGCTAAATGCTGATATTACTATAGATAATAAAGTGTACAAAGATATTACTGCTGATGAAGAATTGTACAACTACAAACAGAAAATGGCAAGAGAATTAATGAAACTACAGGCTGATTCATTTTACAAGAAACAGCAAAAAATGCTATAAAAATAGTATCATTCTTTAAGATTCGAAAAACCTTAAAAACTTCAATAACAAAACCAAACAAGTTTAGCCCAGATTGAATCTTTCGACTGCGCTCAAGACAGGTTCTTGTTTGAGCTCTCCAGATTGTAAAATCGGGAAGCGAGTAATGAAAGCTGGAAATAGCTTCTAATAAAAATAATATTGAAAAAAGATTTGTTTTTTAATGAAGTTTAGATCAACTAACAAATTTAAATATTTTGCAATTTTTTTAAATTTGAATTTCTCTTAAAATAAAAAAAGCGTCCCTTTATAGGGAAGCTTTCCATTGGTTAACAAAACCACAGCACTTTTATGAAAGTGCCAAAACAACACAACTAATGTTACTTTAACAAAAAGCAACGTGCAAATATACACTGTTTTTAATTATTAAGAAATAATTATCTAATTTTTTACAATTTTCTCAATTGTCTATTTACTCATAGATTGTATCTTTGTTGCCTTTATTTAACACTAGAATTATAAGCAAATGCAATTATCAGAACAAGAAGTTGTACGTAGAGAGAAACTCGCAAAATTAAGAGATTTGGGGATTAACCCATATCCAGCAGATTTATTTCCAATCGATTCAAATTCGAAGGAAATAAAACAGGAGTTTACTGAAGAAAAACAGGTAATTATTGCTGGTAGACTAATGTCTAGAAGAATACAAGGTAAAGCGTCTTTTGCTGAATTACAAGATGGTGAAGGTAGAATACAAGTGTATTTTAATCGTGATGAAATCTGTAAAGGCGAAGACAAAACTTTATATAATGACGTTTATAAAAAATTACTAGATATTGGTGATTTTATTGGTATTGAAGGTACTTTGTTCACCACAAAAGTGGGTGAAAAAACAGTAATGGTTAACAATTTTAAATTGCTTTCTAAAGCTTTAAAACCATTACCATTACCAAAAGTAGATGCAGAAGGTAATACTTTTGATGCTTTTAACGATCCTGAAATGCGTTACAGACAACGTTATGCAGATTTAGTAGTAAACCCAAATGTTAAAGAGGTGTTTATAAAAAGAACTAAATTATTTAATGCAATGCGTTCTTTCTTTAATGATGCTGGTTATTTTGAAGTTGAAACTCCGGTTTTACAACCAATTCCTGGTGGAGCTGCTGCAAGACCATTTATTACGCATCATAATTCTTTAGATATACCTTTATATATGAGGATTGCTAACGAATTGTATTTAAAAAGACTAATTGTTGGTGGTTTTGATGGTGTGTATGAATTTTCTAAAAACTTTAGAAATGAAGGAATGGATAGAACTCATAATCCTGAATTTACTGCAATGGAAATCTATGTTTCTTACAAAGATTACAACTGGATGATGGATTTCTGTGAGCAACTTTTAGAGCATTGTGCAATTGCTGTTAATGGAACTTCTGAAGCTACTTTTGGTGAGCATAAAATTGATTTTAAAGCACCTTATGCCAGAGTAACAATGGCAGATTCTATTAAACATTTTACTGGTTTTGATATTACTGATAAAACTGAAGCAGAAATTAGAGAAGCTGCTAAAGGAATGAATATTGAGGTTGATGAAACTATGGGTAAAGGAAAATTAATCGATGAAATTTTTGGTGAAAAATGTGAAGGAAATTACATACAGCCAACTTTTATTACTGATTACCCTAAAGAAATGTCTCCACTTTGTAAAGAACACAGAGACAACCCAGAATTAACTGAGCGTTTTGAATTGATGGTTTGTGGTAAAGAAATTGCAAATGCTTATTCTGAATTAAATGACCCAATTGACCAACGTGAACGTTTTGAGCATCAATTAAAATTAGCTGCTAAAGGTGATGATGAAGCTACAGAATTTATAGATCACGATTTTTTACGTGCTTTAGAATATGGTATGCCTCCAACTTCTGGAATGGGAATTGGAATGGACAGACTAATTATGTTTTTAACGAACAACCAGTCTATACAAGAAGTGTTATTTTTCCCTCAAATGAGACCTGAGAAAAAAGCGCCTTCTGTAGAATTAAATGATGAAGAAAAAGCGGTTTTAGAAATCATTACAAAAGCGGAAAAAATCGATTTATCAGCATTAAAAACACAATCTGGTTTATCTAACAAAAAATGGGATAAAACTATTAAAGGTTTAACTAAAAAAAGTGTTGCCAAAGTTTCTAAAACAGATGAAGGTTTGTTTGTAGAAATTGTTTAACACAATTCATTATTCTAAATTTATTTTAGGATTTTATAAATTTAAAAAAGGAATTACAGCAATGTAGTTCCTTTTTTATTTGACTTTTTTTAATACGATTCGTAATCTAACTCAAGAAATTTTTCTACATAATTAACCCAATAAGTTTCTACAAAATGAACGTGAATTGGATTATTATTATAGTTTTCATATTCCTTAATTGTTTCAAACTTCATAGATAAACAATAATCAAAATCATTTTTATTACTAGTTTGACGAAAAATTTTAAAATTAAGAACACCAGGTATTAAAGATAATTTAGAAACTTCATTAAAAAATTGAGATTCTTTAGGTGACTCTTTTTCATATTTTAATTTAAAAACAACTGTATGAAGCATAATGAAACTTTAATTTTATAAAAAATTGTAATTAAGTATTTTTATAAGAAAACAAGATTTTTGCTGTAAAATAAATGTAGCAACATTCCTTAAAACACTAATTAAAACAATGTTTATTCTTACCCACCAATTTAAGAATTAATAAAAGATATTGAAAGTAAAGTTTACAGAAATCTATTTACTTATTGTATTTATAATTTTGTTGTTTCTTAATAAAAAATCTAATACGTTTGTTACTCTCAAAACAATAATTATCAATGGATAACTATAAAAAGATAATTGAAGAAATATATTTAGATGTTAAAAATGTAGATGATATTGGTAAAGTTGCCAATTATATTCCTGAATTAGCACATATTGATGAAAATAATTTTGGTGTACATTTAACTTCAATTAATAAATTGTCTTTTGGTTTTGGTGATTGTAACAAAAAATTTTCGATACAAAGTGTTTCTAAAATTCTCTCTTTAACCTTAGCTTATAAATTTGAAGGTGCAAAGTTATGGGACAGAGTTGATGTAGAACCTTCTGGAAACCCTTTTAATTCTCTTTTGCAGTTAGAAGCCGATTTTGGAAAACCTAGAAATCCGTTTATAAATGCTGGAGCCATTGTTATTTGCGATGTTTTAGTGAGTCATTTAAAAAATCCGAAGAAAGATTTTTTAGAGTTTTGTAGAGAAATATCAGACAATAAAAACATTAATTACAATGAAAAAGTTGCTGAATCAGAAAAAATATCTGGTTTTAGAAATGTGGCTTTATGTAATTTTATTAAATCTTTTGGCAATATTAAAAATGATGTAGATGATGTTTTAGATTTCTATTTTCATATTTGCTCAATAGAAATGACTTGTAAAGAGCTCTCAGAAATTTTTCTTTTTTTAGCAGATGAACAGTATATAAACAAAAAAGGAGAAAGTATACTTACTGAAAGTCAAGCAAAAAGAATAAATGCCATAATGCTTACTTGTGGTTTTTATGATGAATCTGGTGAGTTTGCTTTTAGAGTAGGTTTACCAGGTAAAAGTGGTGTTGGTGGTGGAATTGTTGCTATTCATCCTGATGAATATTGTATAACAGTTTGGAGCCCAAAATTGAATAAAAAAGGGAACTCTTATAAAGGAATGCTGTTTTTAGAAAAGTTTACAACGAAAACTGTTTCATCAATTTTTTAAAAAACTAAAAACCAATTCCTTAAACTTAAAATAATTTTATTTTTATCTTTGGTTTTATGAATTGTAAAAACTGCCAAAATCCTTTAAAAGAAAATGCCCATTTTTGTGAAAATTGCGGAGCAAAAGTAGTTATAGATAAAATTACTTTTAAAAATCTATTTTTAGATTTTTTTATAAATGTTTTCGGTTTTGATAGTAAGTTTTTTCTAACTATAAGAACTATTTTCATAACTCCAGAAAAAATTTTAAAAGAATATTTAGATGGAGTTCGCAAACGCTATATGAATCCGTTTGCTTTTTTGGCTGTATCTGCTGGTATCTCTCTTTTAGTTTTCAATTATTTTGCTGATGATTTTATTGCTATTAATAAATCTGTATCCGTAAATCAATTTTATCAATTAGAAAAAGACGCAAAAATAGACACTTCTAAAATGATAGATCTGTCTGAAAAACAAAAAAACAAATTAGAAAGAAGAAAAAAAACAGCAGAAATGCAATTGAAATTTAATAGTGGTATAATGCAATTTATGCTTCGCTATTTAAACCTTTTAACCTTTGTGTTTTTATTTATACTAGCTGTTTTAAGTAAATGGACCTTTTGGAAACCTTATAATTATGGTGAACATTTAGTGATAAATGCTTACATATATGGTTTTGCTAATTATTTAACTTTAATCTTATTTTTCTTAGCAATTGCCTTTCATCCTTCTATATACTATTATAGTACTTTACTCTATATAATATTTTACATCTATGCTTTTGGTAGATTTTTTAAAGTAACTATTTGGAAAAATTTTCTAAGAACACTAAAGTTTATATTTGGTTTAGCTATTGTTTGTTTAATACTATTTATAATTGCTACTATTATAGTTATGATTTTAACTACTATAGGGATATTAGATTTCTCTGTTTAATTCGCCTTATACTTCATACCTAAATGCACCACTTTTTTGGTTTCGAAAAAAGGTTCATCAAAATAATTAGGCAAATCGTAGATAGTTGCAGAAGTATATAGTTTTAATTCTTCTGATAAATCACCACCTTTTAAATATAGAATCCCATTTTTTAAATCGTGGTTTTGCTTTTTAGCAATTTTACCTTTATTCCATCTTACAAAAGTTTCCATTTGGGCTACTGCTCTGCTCACTATAAAATCGTAAGTATCTTTTACCTCTTCTACTCTACCGTGTGTAGTTTTAACATTTTCTAAGCCTAAACCAGCAACAACTTCATCTACCACTTTTATTTTTTTACCAATAGAATCTACCAAATGAAACTGTGTTTCTGGGAATAAAATAGCTAACGGAATTCCAGGAAAACCACCTCCAGTTCCAACATCCATAACTTTTGCTCCTGGTTTAAATTGCATCACTTTAGCAATACCTAAAGAATGTAAAACGTGTCTTAAATACAACTCATCAATGTCTTTTCTAGAAACAACATTTATCTTCAAGTTCCAATCTTGGTATAATTCTTGTAATTTAGAAAATTGTTCAACTTGAATTTTTGTTAAGTTTTTAAAATATTTGTGTATAATCTCCATCAATAAATTATTTAGAAATGCAAAAATAGTTATTTGCTACTTACAATTCTTAACAAAATCTAACGTTTATCAATTAAAGCAATTTTAAATATCTTATTTTTGCAACTTTATACATTATATGAAAACAGTAAAATTCTCGAGAGTAGATAAAGCAAAGTTTTTTAGAACTTTAAATAAAAGAGTAAACACATATTTTAAAGAAAATAATATTAAAAAAACAGGAAACTGGAAATTGTATACCAAGGCAATTTTAATGTTTTCATTGTTTTTAGTGCCATTTATTTTAGTTTTAACTGTTAATATGCCACAATGGGTAATGGCTATTTTAATGGTAATTACTGGTATAGGAATGGCTGGTGTTGGTATGAATGTTATGCATGATGCGAACCACGAATCTTTTTCTAAAAGAAAATGGGTTAATAAATTAATGGGAAGCAGCATTTACATTTTGGCTGGTAATGTGTATAACTGGAAAGTGCAACACAATGTTTTACACCATACTTTTACAAATGTAGAAGGTCATGATGAAGATATTGATGCAGGTAGAGTTATTCGTTTTTCTTTACATTCTAAATGGTTAAAAATTCATAAAATTCAAAAGTATTATTCTATTTTTCTTTACGGATTATTAACAATAAACTGGGCAATTACAACAGATATTAAACAAATGCGTAGTTATTTAAAACGTAAATTATCTTATGGTAAATTCCCAAACCCAAAAACTGAATGGACTAAATTAGTAATTTCTAAATTGGCTTATTATTCACTTTGGATTGTTTTACCAATCTTAGTTTTAGATGTTGCATGGTGGAAAGTTTTAATAGGATTTTTTGTAATGCATTATACAGCTGGTATGATTTTAAGCTTAGTATTTCAATTGGCACACATTGTACCCAATACAGAAATGCCTTTACCAGACAAAAATGGAAATTTAGAACATACTTGGGCAGTCCATCAACTTTACACCACAAGTAACTTTGCACCAAGCAATTGGCTTGTAAACTTTTATACAGGAGGTTTAAATCATCAAGTTGAACATCATATTTTTCCACACATTTCTCATGTACATTATAGCAAATTAGCTAAAATTGTAAAAGAAACAGCAGATGAATTTAACTTGCCTTATAATGAGTATAAAACAATGAGAAAAGCTATTATAGAGCATTTTAAACATTTAGGTGTTTTAGGGCAAAACCCTGAATTAGCATAAACAAAATTTCAACAACTTACTTAACAAAATGACACATCCATTATCGGACAGAATTAACAGCTTGCCATCTTCTCAAACATTGGCAATGGCTGCTAAAGCTAGAGAGCTTAGAGCAGAAGGAAAAGATATTATCGGTTTAAGTTTAGGAGAACCTGACTTTAATACACCAGATTTTATTAAAGATGCTGCTATAGAAGCTATTAATGAAAACTATAATTCTTATACACCTGTAGATGGTTATGGAGAATTAAAAGAAGCGATTTGCACAAAATTTAAACGTGATAATGATTTAGATTATAAACCAAGTCAAATTGTGGTTTCTACTGGTGCAAAACAATCTATTGCAAATATTGCACAAGTGTTATTAAACCCTGGTGATGAAGTTTTATTACCTGCACCTTATTGGGTAAGTTATTCTGCAATTGCTACTTTATGTGAGGCAAAATACATCGAAATTCCTTCTTCTATAGAAACGGATTTTAAAATTACTCCAGAGCAATTAGAGGCTGCAATTACACCAAAAACAAAAATGATTTTCTTTAACTCTCCAAACAATCCTAGTGGAACTATTTATAGTGAGGCTGAGTATAGAGCCTTAGCTGCAGTTTTAGAAAAACATCCGCAGATATATATTTTATCTGATGAAATTTACGAACACATAAACTATGATACAAAACCATTTAGTTTTGCTGCCATAGAAAGTATGTACGATAGAACTATTACTGTAAACGGTTTAGCAAAAGCTTTTGCAATGACTGGTTGGAGAATTGGTTATATAGGTGCCCCAGAATGGATTGCTAAAGCTTGTACTAAAATGCAAGGACAAATTACATCTGGTACAAACTGTATTGCACAAAGAGCTGCCATTACTGCTGTTTTAGCACCAGTTTCTAAAATTCAATATATGGTAGATGAGTTTAAAACTCGTAGAGATATTATTATTGGATTACTAAGAGAAATAGACGGATTTAAAGTAAATGTACCTGAAGGTGCTTTTTATGTTTTTCCTGATGTTTCTGCATTTTTTGGTAAAACAATTGATGGTGTAAAAATTGAAACTGCTAGCGATTTTTCTTTATTTATTTTAGAAAAAGCAAATGTAGCTACAGTAACTGGTGATGCTTTTGGTGCACCTGATTGTATTAGAATTTCTTATGCAGCTTCTGAACTGCAAATTAGAGAAGCTATAAAAAGAATTAAAGAAGCTTTAAGCTAGTTTTAGTTCTTAAAATAGTTTTTATATATAAACATAAAATCCATCTAAAAAAGATGGATTTTTGTTTTACACTAGTTTTTTAGATGGTTATGAGATGATCATAATTATAGATCCAAAAAATAAGGCAACTCTTAAAATAGTACCTGTTTGACTTTGCACATGATCTTGATGAGTTTCTATCATAGATTTCATATTAGATAATGTTGCTCTTTTAGATTCTGAAATACTTTGCTTAATTTCTCTTTTATAAGCTGATGTTAAAATTCCTCTTTCTACTGTGTTTGTGTATACTGATTTCATAAGGTTTGGTTAAATTGATTACATACTTAAGACGAGATATATTTTATTTTGTTACAAGTTAAACATCGAGTAATCAGCCCTACAATTCCACTTTTGTAGCAATGACGGTTTACGACAATGAGAAAAAAAATTAAAAAAAAATTAAAAAACCATCAAAAACATCAACTTTAAAGTATTGAAAAAACGGTATAATTTGTTCTTATACCAATTTACAAAAAAAGCCACATCAAAAAGATGTGGCTTTTATAAATTAATTTAAATTTAATATTTAGTCTACATTATCATGTAAAAAAGAGTTATTTGATTTAAAATCAATACCTTCATTATCTTTTTTTAATGCAGTTTTAGTTTTACTAGTTGTCACATTTCTGTCTAAATCTACGCCTTGTCTTTTATAAGCTGGCTGACGTTCTATTTCATCTATGTTTTTATTTAAGCTTTCTTTAAAATCGTAATTGAATTTTTTCATATTCTTACGTCTTTCCTCTGCTCTTTTTTGCAACTCGCTTATGGTTAAATCCATAGGAGAAACTTCTTCACTTAAAGTATCTATGTGATTAACTTCATTAGGAGTAGCAGTTTTTAATTCGAACTTAATTTCTTCTTCTGCAACTTTTCTTTCTTCAGTAATTCTAGAACTTTTACCAATAGTTGGTGCTGCATCAAAATCTTCTAAAACATAACGTGTTTCTTTTTTTGCTACAATTTCTGTTGCATCAAACACTTCAATATCATTAACATTTACTTGCTTTTCATCGTTTGTAATGCTAAATTTAATTTCTTCATCTTTTGTTACTTCTGTGTAAGAATTTAAAGGTAAGTCAAATAACAAATCAGTTTGTATCTGTTTTGGCTCTTCTACTATTTTTTCTTCTTTAACTACATCAGTTATTATAAAATCTTCTTCTGCGACAGGATTCGAAGAAATTTCTTCGAATTCTACAGGCATACTTGCAATAATAGGATTTGTTTTAACTAAATCCATCTTAGGTTTTGTCTCTACTGCTTCCTCTACTAAAGTGTGTACAATTTTTTCTTCTACTTTATTGGTAGCTAAAGGTGCATCAATAATAGGTTGTCTTGTAATTGTTTTTTCAGCAAAATTATAAGTTGCTTTTTGCTCATCTTCTAAAGTATGAATTACTTTTTTTACTTCTGTGTTTGTAATTGTACTTTGTTGATCTGCAGCAAAACCTGTAGCTACAATAGTTACAGAAATAGCATCACCTAATTCTTCATCTTCACCAACACCCATAATAATGTTAGCATCATAACCTGCTTCATCTTGAATATAATCATTAATCTCTCCAATTTCATCTAAGGTAACCTCATTTGTACCAGAAACAATTAACAATAATACATTTTTAGCTCCTGTAATTTTATTATCATTTAATAAAGGAGAATCTAAAGCTTTAACAATTGCACTTTTTGCTCTTGTTTCACCTTCTTCTTTTGCAGAACCCATAATTGCTGTACCACTGTTAGATAAAACAGTTTTAGCATCATGTAAATCTATATTTTGTTTGTAGTGATGTGTAATAACTTCTGCAATACCTTTAGATGCAGTAGACAAAACCTCATCAGCTTTAGAAAAACCAGCTTTAAAACCTAGGTTTCCATAAACTTCTCTTAGTTTATTATTATTGATAACAATTAAAGAATCTACATTTTGGCGCAGTTGATCAATTCCTAATTGTGCTTGTTTTGTACGTCTTTTACCTTCGAAAGCAAATGGCATTGTTACGATACCAACCGTTAAAATGTCCATATCTTTTGCAATCTTAGCAATAATTGGTGCAGCTCCTGTACCTGTACCACCACCCATACCAGCTGTAATAAATACCATTTTTGTCTGGGTATTTAACATTTGCTGTACTTCTTGTAAACTTTCTTTTGCGGCTTGTGCACCAATTTCTGGATTTGCACCTGCACCCAAACCAGAAGTAAGGTTTGCACCTAATTGAATTTTATTAGGTATAGGGCTGTTTTCTAGAGCTTGTGCATCTGTATTACAGATTACAAAATCTACTCCGTTAATGTGTTGCTTAAACATGTGGTTTACAGCATTGCTACCACCACCACCAACACCAATTACTTTAATGGTATTAGATTGTGTTTTTGGCATATCAAATAAAATGTTATCAAATTCTGCGCTCATAATAACGTTTATCTTTTTTAAATTTATATTGTTCTTTGTTACTTATTGTATTATTCTTTACTGATGTTACTCAGCATTATCTAAAAAATCTTTTAATCCTTCTGTAAATTTTTCGAAAAAAGATTTCTTTTTTGGCTTTGCCTTAATTTCTACTTTTGGGGCTATTTCTTCTTCTGTTTCTTCTTCAATTTGTTCATTTACAATTTCTTCTACAACCTCTTCAATTTTTATTTCTTTTTCTAAACCTTCCATTAATAAACCAACTGCTGTTGCATAAGAAGGGCTTGACAAAGCTTCATCTGAATCGCCTGCTAAATGTTCGTTAGGAAAACCAATTCTAGCATCCATACCAGTAATATATTCTACTAACTGACGTAAATGTTTTAATTGAGAGCCACCACCTGTTAACACAATACCAGCAATTAGTTTCCCTTTTGCTGTTTCATGTCCGTAATTTTTTATTTCTAAATATACATGTTCAATAATTTCTTGGACTCTTGCATGTATAATTTTTGATAAATTTTTAAGCGTAATTTCTTTTGGTTCTCTACCTCTTAAACCTGGTATAGAAACAATTTCTGTTTCTTTATTTTCTCCTGGCCAAGCAGAACCAAACTTAATTTTTAATAACTCGGCTTGTTTTTCTATAATTGAACAACCTTCTTTAATATCATCTGTAATAACATTACCTCCAAAAGGAATTACAGCTGTGTGTCTAATAATTCCGTCTTTAAAAATGGCTAAATCTGTTGTACCACCACCTATATCTATTAAAGCAACACCTGCTTCTTTTTCTTCTTGACTTAAAACTGCTTGTGCAGATGCTAACGGCTCTAAAGTAATTTCACTTAAATCTAAACCTGCACTTTTTACACAACGCCCAATATTTCTGATAGATGAAACTTGCCCAACCACTACATGAAAATTAGCTTCTAAACGACCACCATACATACCAATTGGCTCTTTAATATCCGCTTGAGAATCTACCTTAAATTCTTGTGGTAACACATGAATAATTTCTTCTCCTGGCAACATTACTAATTTATGTACTTGGTTTACCAAATCATCTATATCTACATCTTCTATTACTTCGTCTGCGTTATTTCTTGTAATATAATCGCTATGATGTAAACTTCTAATATGCTGGCCAGCAATACCCACAACAACATTTTCAATTTTTACACCAGACACACTTTCTGCTTCATCTACTGCTTGTTGTATAGATTGTATGGTTTGTGTAATATTACTAACCACACCACGTTTAACGCCTAAACTTTTTGCCTTACCTATACCAACAACCTCAATTTTTCCATATTCGTTTTTACGACCAATCATGGCAACTATTTTGGTTGTACCAATATCTAAACCAACAGCTATTTTATTATCTTCCATTTTAGTTTATTTAGTGCACACAACTTGGTTGTGATATTTTACATTTATTGTTTTATAATTTTGAATGGTTTTATCCAAAAATGTTTTATTATAAAACGCTTTTAATTTTTTAAATTTTACATCAACCTCTTCTAATTTTCCGAAATCGATTTTATAATTACCACTTCTTACAGAAAATTTATAATCAGAAGCGTCAGATTTCTGAATTCCAACTACTTCTTTTTGCAAAAAATCATCCTCTAGAATTTTAGATATTAAAGGTAATATTTCTTTAATTTCTTCATCCTTTTCTACACCAGAAACCAAGATAACTCTTGCTGAATAATTCTCTGACAAAGGCACCTTTAACCCTTGTCTATCAACATAATAAGAACTACCATCAGCAATAATTCTTGCTACAGGAGTTCTTTGTTTTATGATAGATTTTAGTGTACCTTTTATGGTTAAAAATACAGATGCCTTTTCTACATAAGGGTTCTTAGCTACCTGTTTTTCTAAACCATATAAATTTATCACAGATTTTGCTTGGTTTATCACACTCGAATCATTTTGTATTAACAATTTATTAACCATTGCATGTGTTAAGAAATTATTGTCTCCATCTTCAAATTCTATGACAATTTCTGACACTTTTTTCTGTTGATTTCTTACCGACGAAAAACTATACAAAAACCCTAAACTTGCTATTATAACAAGAAATACTACGTATTTTAAAACCTTTTTAAACTTCATTTTCTTGGGGTTTTAAAAATTGATCTCTTACTTCATTTATCATTACTCCAATATCTCCTGCACCTAACATAACTACTATTTTTGATGCTGAATTCTTAATATCTTTAACTAATTTCGTTCTATTTGTTAACTTTTTGTTGCTATTCTCAATCTTATTTAATAACCATTCAGAATTTACTCCTTTTATTGGTTCTTCTCTAGCAGGATAAATGTCTAATAACAAGATTTCATCAAACTTTGATAAAGCATTTGCAAAATCATTAATAAAATCTTTTGTTCTTGAAAATAAGTGTGGCTGAAAAACAACCAACACTTTTTCATTTGGATACATTTCTCTTACAGCACTTTTAACCGCATTAATTTCTGTTGGATGATGTGCATAATCATCAATTAAAACAAAATCATTCGTTTTAATTTTATAAGAAAACCTACGTTTAACGCCTTTAAATGTTGCTAAACTTTTTTTGATATTCTCTAAAGAAACGCCATACACATCTGCCATAGCTAAAGCTGCTAATGCATTCATAACATTATGATTACCAGGCAAAAGAAACTCAATATTATTTATTTTTTCTGATGGAGTCTGTACATCAAAAATATATTTTCCTCTTTCAATTCTTAAGTTAAACGCCTTATAATCTGCATCTTCATTTATTGCATACGTTAATCCTTCAATTGGCAAACCTTTGGCAACAATTAAAGTATCTGATACTTTTTGAGAGAAAGCAAAAAATGATTCTTGCAATGCTTCTGGCACTCCATAAATATCTAAATGATCTGCATCCATAGAAGTTATACAAGCAATATTCGGACTTAATTGCAAGAAAGATCGATCGAATTCATCTGCTTCTACCACAGAAATTTTATCTTCTCCTAAAATTAAGTTAGAATTGTAGTTTTCTGCAATTCCGCCTAAAAAAGAAGTCGCATTTACTTCTGCCATAATATGCCCTAAAATCGAAGAAGTTGTTGTTTTACCATGCGTACCTGCAACACCCAAACAAAAAGTAGATTTTGTTATTTCTCCTAAAATTTCTGATCTTTTTAAAACCTTAAAATCATTCTCTAAAAAATAATTTAATTGCTTATGATTTTTAGAAATTGCAGGTGTATAAACCACCAAAGTTTTATCTTTATTTAAAAAAGATATCGGAATATTTTTAACAGCATCATTAAAATGAATTTCTACACTCAATTCCTCTAAATCTTTAGTGATTTGAGAAGGAGTTTTATCATAACCAGCCACAGCTTTTTTATTGGCAGCAAAATAACGTGCAATTGCACTCATACCTATACCTCCAATACCTATGAAAAAAACGTTATGTATATTTTTTAAATTCACTTATTTAATAACTTTTCTATTTCGTTTACAATATTTGTTGTTGCACTTGGCAAAGCCAATTCTTTAATGTTTTCTGATAAATTTTCTTGTTTCCCTTTATCTTTTAATAAAGTTTCAAAAACTATCGGAAATGTGTCTATTTCTTTTTCTGGTAACAAAATTGCCCCATGATTATCTGCAATTGCTTTGGCATTTTTTGTTTGATGATCTTCTGCCACATTTGGAGAAGGAATAAAAATTACAGGCTTACCTACAATACATAATTCAGAAACTGAACTTGCACCAGATCTAGAAATTACAAAATCTGCAGCTGCATAAGCCAAATCCATTCTATTGATAAATTGATGTACTTGAATATGCTTTAAATCAGAGTATTTTTTATAATCATCAATATAAAATTTACCACATTGCCAAATAACTTGAACTTCTTGTTTTTTAAAAAACTCTAAATTACTTTCTATTAACTGATTTATTTTTCTTGCTCCTAAACTTCCGCCTAAAACTAAAACTGTTTTCTTTGTTTTATCTAACTTAAAAAACTGTTTTGCCTCCTCTACTTTTGTATAAATATTTAATAAATCTTGACGAACAGGATTACCCGTTTTTACGATTTTATCCGAAGAAAAAAAACGCTCTAAATTATTATAAGCCACACAAATTTTATGAGCTCTTTTACTCAATAATTTATTAGTTATCCCTGGAAAAGAATTTTGTTCTTGTATTAATGTTGGCACTCCATTTCTACTTGCCATTATTAATGTTGGCCCACTTGCAAAACCTCCTGTACCAATAGCAATATCTGGCTGAAACTGTCTTATTATACTTGATGCTTTAATTAAACTACTGATGAATTTAATTGGAAACATTAAGTTACTGAATGTTATTTTTCTTTGAATACCAGAAATCCATAAGCCTTTAATTTTGTAACCTGCTTGTGGCACTTTTTCCATTTCCATTTTATCTTTTGCCCCAACAAACAAAAAGTTTGCATCTGGATAACGCAATTTTATTTCGTTTGCAATTGCAATTGCAGGATAGATATGACCTCCTGTTCCCCCTCCAGAAATAAGTATGTTATATCGTCTCATGCAAAATATCTAAAGGGTTATCATCTAAAATATCTTCTTCTGTTTCTTCTTTTGATGCACTTACACTTAAAATCATTCCAAGTGCAAAACAAGTCATCCAAATAGAAGTACCTCCACTACTAATTAATGGTAATGTTTGCCCAGTTACCGGAAACAAATTTGTAGCAACTGCCATATTTATCGTTGCCTGAAAAATGATTGGGCAACCTACACCAACTACTAATAAAGTTCCGAAAATTGTAGTTGTTTTTCTAATAACCACAAAAATTCTAAACAACAATAGAAAGTATATAAATATTACCATAAGCCCGCCAGCCAAACCATATTCTTCTATAATTATTGCAAAAATAAAATCTGATGATGATTGTGGTAAAAAATTTTTCTGCACACTTTTTCCTGGACCTCTACCAATTGGTCCACCTGTTGCTATTGCAATTTTCGCTTTTTCTACTTGATAAGCTTCTTTGCTTTCTTTATCAGAAAAATTGGCTATTCTATTTTGCCAAGTTTGCACTCTGTTTGGCATTGCATCTGGAAATGCTTTAGCTATTAATACAAAAAATGCTAGTGCAAAAATACCAGCTCCTAAAATGATTCCTATATATTTTATTGGGTATCCACCTATAAAAACGACCATTAAAATCATTATAAAAATAATGGCTGTTGTAGAAAAATTTGCGGGTAAAATCAATATTAAAACAAGAGCAACTGGTAACCAAAGCTGAAAAACACTTTCTTTAAATTTTATTTCTTTTTCTTTATTCTTTGCCAAATATCTTGCTACATAAACCATTAACACCAAACCTGCCAAAGTTGATGTTTGAAAACCAACACCAACAAACGGAATACGAATCCATCTACTTGCGTTTGCCCCTCCAATTGTGGTTCCTTGCATTAAAGTAAAAATCAATAGAATAATAACTATTGGCAACATTAAAACAGATCCACCAGAAAAATATCTGTACGGAATTTTATGGACTCCATATATAATTGCAAAACCCATAATTAATAAAACCATATGTTTTATTAAATATCCAAAAGTAGAACCTGAACCCACAACATACACCAGATTTGTACTAGCACTATATACCGGCATAAATGAGAAAACCGCCAAAATGGCAACAATTGCCCAAATGGTTTTATCTCCTTTTATATGTTGAAAAACGGTTTTCATTCCTAATTTATCTCTTTTTAAAACAAAGATTTATTTATTATAAATTTCTAACTGCATTTTTAAATTGACGCCCTCTATCTTCGTAACTTTCGAATAAATCGAAACTTGCACAAGCTGGCGATAATAAAACTGCATCTCCTTTTTCTGCCAATTTATGAGATACTTTTACAGCTTCTTCTGCACCTGCAGTTTCTACAATAAAATCTACAACATTGCCAAACGTGTTTTTAATTTTGGCATTATCTAAACCCAAACAAACAATTGCCTTAACTTTTTCTCTTACTAAAGGCAATAAATCTGCATAATCGTTCCCTTTATCTACACCACCAACAATCCAAACTGTAGATTTATCCATACATTCTAATGCATAAAAAGTAGCATTAACATTGGTAGCTTTAGAATCGTTTATATATTCTACGCCCATAATTTTACCAACATTTTCTAGACGATGTTCTGCACCCTCAAACTCTGCCAAACTTTCTTTAATAAACTCTTTTCTTACACTTAACAATTGTGCAGCCATAGCAGAAGCCATCGCGTTTTTTGTATTGTGTTTTCCTTTCACTGATAATGTTGAAATAGGCATATTTATTTTTTCTTTATTTATATTGATCATTATTGTATTTTCTTTGATATAAGCTCCATATTCTAATTCCTTTTCAAGCGAAAAAGGAACCAGTTTTGCGCTTGTTTTATTAACTTTTAACCAATTATTTATAGCTTCATCATCTGCGTCATAAATTAAATAATCAGTTAATTTTTGATTTTTTGTTATTCTAAATTTTGAGTCGATATATTTATCAAAATCATATTCATATCTATCTAAATGATCTGGTGTAATATTGGTTATAATTGCAATATGTGGACAGAATTCCTGAATACCATCTAACTGAAAACTACTGATTTCTAACACATAATTCTTAAAATCGTTTTCTGCTACTTGTTTTGCAAAACTGTCGCCAATATTACCAGCAACACCAACATTAATACCTGCATTTTTTATAATATGATGCGTTAATAATGTGGTCGTTGTTTTACCATTAGAACCTGTAATTCCGATAATATTTGCATTAGTAAATTGTGCTGCAAATTCAATTTCAGAAATTACCGGAATCGAATTTTTTATCAATTTTTGAATTAAGGCAACTTTATCAGGAATACCTGGACTTTTCATTACAACATCAGCATTTAAAATTCTGCTTTCTGTATGTTGATTTTCCTCAAAATCTATTTCGTTATGTAAAAGAACTTCTTTATACTTTTTTGATATTGCGCCTTTGTCTGACACAAAAACTTCAAAACCTTTTTGTTTTCCTAAAATTGCTGTTCCAGCTCCACTTTCTCCTCCTCCAAGAACAACTAGCCTTCTCATACTATCTTAATTTTAAAGTAACAATTGTAAATACTGCTAATAGAATTCCGATAATCCAAAAACGTACTACAATTTTACTTTCGTGATAATTTAACTTTTGATAATGATGATGCAAAGGCGCCATTTTAAAAATTCTTCTACCTTCACCAAATTTCTTTTTTGTGTATTTAAACCAAGAAACTTGCATAATTACAGATAGGTTTTCTACTACAAAAACCCCTGCTAAAATTGGCAATAACAATTCTTTACGAATCGAAATTGCAATAACAGCTATAATTCCACCAATGGTTAAACTACCAGTATCACCCATAAAAACTTGAGCAGGATATGTATTGTACCATAAAAACCCAATTAAAGCTCCTGCAAAAGCAAGGATAAAAACTGTCATTTCTCCCGAGTTTGGTATGTACATTACATCTAAATAATCTGCAAAAATGATATTACCAGAAACCCAAGCAAATACTGCTAGTGTTATCACAATAATTGCTGATGAACCTGCTGCTAATCCATCAATACCATCTGTTAAATTTGCTCCGTTAGAAATACCTGTAATAATAAATACTGATATAAAAATGAAGATTATCCAACCGTATTTTTCGTAACCATCACCTAAAAAACTTAAAGGTTTTGCATAATCGAATTCATTATTTTTAAAGAAAGGCACTGTTGTTTTTGTTGATTTATGTGCTTCTCCAAAAACTTGTTTCTTTCCATTTTCTTGTATAATTTGTTGTTCAACTGGTAATTGTTCTTTAATAGTTACTCCATCATTAAAATAAAGCATAGAACCAACAATAATTCCTAAACCAACTTGACCTAATACTTTAAACTTGCCACTTAAACCTTCTTTGTCTTTTTTAAATACTTTAATATAATCGTCTAAAAAACCAATAGAACCCATCCAAACTGTGGTAATTATTAAAATTACGATGTAAATATTATCTAACTTTGTTAATAAAATTACCGGAATTAAAGTTGCCAAAATAATGATTACACCACCCATTGTTGGTGTACCCGATTTTTGTTTTTGACCATCAAGTCCTAAATCTCTAACTGTTTCACCTATTTGTTGTTTTCTTAAAAAATCGATAATTCTTCTACCATAAATAGAGGAAACTAATAAAGACAAAATAAAAGCTGCTGCAGCTCTAAATGTGATAAACTGAAACACACTTGCACCTGGAATGCTAAACTGACTTTCTAAATATTCGAATAAATAATACAGCATTTCTAGTTCTTTTTTAGTTGTTTAAAACAATTAGTAACTTCCTCTAAATCATCAAAATGAGTTCTTACCCCATTTATTTCTTGATAATTTTCATGTCCTTTTCCAGCAATTAAAATGATGTCTCCAGTTTTAGACATTTTACACGCTGTTTTTATAGCTTGCCTTCTGTCTAATACTGTTAATGTTTTTCTATAGTTTTCAGGAGAAACCCCAACTTCCATTTCATCTAAAATGGTTTGTGCATTTTCTGTTCTTGGATTATCTGAAGTAAAAATGGCTTGATTACTTAATTGTGATGCAATATTTGCCATTTTTGGTCTTTTTGTTTTATCTCTATCACCTCCACAACCTACAACTGTAATTACATTTTCGTTGTTGGTTCTAATATCGTTAATGGTTTCTAATACATTTTTTAATGCATCTGGTGTGTGTGCATAATCTACAATTGCAGTAATTCCATCCTCAGAAATTGTGTACTGAAAACGCCCACTTATACTCTCTAACTGACTTACAATGGTTAAAATTTCTAGATTATCTAAACCTAATAATTCTGCTGTTGCAATAATTGCAGTTAGATTATAAATATTAAAAACGCCAATTAATTTAGTCCAAACTTCAGTTCCATCTACAGCAATTAAAGTTCCAGAAAGTTGTTTTTCTAAAATTCTAGTTTTATAATCTGCTAAGGTTTTTAAAGCGTAACTGTATTTTTTTGCCTTGGTGTTTTGCAACATAAAGTTGCCATTTTTATCGTCGATATTAGTTAATGCAAAAGCCGATTTTGGCAAAGCATCAAAAAATTTCTTTTTTACATTTCTGTATTCAGCAAAAGTTTCATGATAATCTAAATGATCGTGAGAAAGGTTGGTGAAAATTCCGCCAGCAAATGTTAAACCTTCAGTTCTTTTTTGATGAATTCCATGCGAACTTACTTCCATAAAACAATACTCAACACCAGCCTCTAACATCATATCTAAATACTTGTTGATTGTAACTGAATCTGGAGTGGTATGTGTGGCCTTAAATTCGGTTTCATCAACCAAAATTTTAACCGTAGACAATAAGCCTACTTTATAACCTGCTTTATGAAATAATTGATACAAAAGTGATGCAATTGTAGTTTTACCATTTGTACCTGTTACGCCAACAACCTGGAATTTTGTTGATGGATTATCATAAAAATTAGAAGCCATAATTGCCAAAGCAACATTAGCATCATTTACTTGAATATAAGTAATTCCTTCTTTTTTATCCGAAGGAAAATCTTCGCAAACAATAGCAGTTGCACCTAATTCAATGGCTTTATTTATGTATAAATGCCCATCTACTTGCACACCCTTTTGCGCAATAAAAACATCGTTCTTTTCAATTTTTCTAGAATCGAAAACAATCTGATTTACATCAATATTGGTAACACCAAACACTTGTTTAATAGCTACTTTGTATAATATGTCTTGTAAATTTTTCAGTTTATGATAATTTTAAAATAATGGTACTTCCTTTTACTAACTTTTCTCCTTTTTTTATCGACTGCGATTTTACTTTCCCTACTCCAGAAAATTTTACTTTTAAGCCAATGTTTTCTAACATAGAAATGGCATCCATTCCACTCATTCCCTTAACATCTGGCACTTTCGTAAAATCTACACTTAAAAGTTTGTTATACTTTTTATATTGATCGTCTATTGTAGCAAATTCTACTTTATCATCTACAGACTGATTATCAATAGGCGTAGTTGTATAAATTTTCTGAGCAATTTCTTTAAAAACAGGCGCTGCAACAGTTGCACCATAATATCCTTTCTTTTTATCAGGATTATGCACAACCACAATGCATGAATATTTAGGAACATCCGCAGGAAAAAAACCAGCAAAAGAAGCCACATATTCTTTTGTAGAATAGTAACCACCCTCCCATTCACCTTTATTATTTTTAGTTCTTGGAATATATTTTTTAGCAGTTCCTGTTTTACCAGCCATAGAAAAATTAGAAGAGTAAATATTATCTGCAGTACCTTTAATCACCACATTTTCCATTACTTTTCTAATCTTTTTTAAAGTTTCTTCGGATGCAATTTGTGGATTTATAATTTCGGTTTCAAAAACTTTTTCTGCTTTATCTTCTCTTCTTAATTCTTTTACAAAACGAGGTTTTACCATTACTCCGTTATTAGCAACCGCGTTGTAAAACATTAGCGTTTGCATTGGTGTTACAGAAATTCCATACCCCCAAGACATCCATTCTAAAGAAATTTTACTCCAACTTTTATCTGATGGTTTTGGCACATAAGGTTTACCTTCTCCTTTAATTTGAAAACCAATTGGTTTTGTAAATCCGTATTTTTCTACTTTATCAATAAATTTTTCTGGTTGATGATCGTAATGCTTTTTAATCAACTTAACAATACCCACGTTTGATGAAACCTCAAAAACACGAGCTGCAGAAATTTTACCATAACCACCTCTTCTAGAATCTTCTACTTTTCTATTATTGATATAAATTCTGCCTTTTTCTGTATCTACAACAGTAGAAGTATCTATTACTTTATCATCTAAAGCCGCCATTAAACTTGCCAATTTAAAAGTAGAACCTGGCTCGTGACTTTCCCAAACTGCGTAATTTCTTTTTTCGAAATATTTTCCTTTCGATGTTCTTCCTAAATTAGAAATCGCTTTAATTTCTCCTGTTGCAGTTTCCATAACAACAGCACAACCATGATCTGCCTCAAAACGCTCTAACTGACGTAATAATGCGTGATGTGTAATATCTTGAATATTAACATCTATAGTTGTAATGATATCATGACCATCTATTGGCTCTTTTTCGTTCACATCAGAAATTGGTTTCCATTGGTTTTTTGCTATTTTCTGCTTCCATCTTAAACCATTTTCACCTTGCATAAAATCAGCAAAAGCTCCTTCTATACCAGCTTCTCCTCTAAAATCATCGTAACCAATTGTACGTTCTGCAATTTTACCTATTGGATGCTCACGTACTGTTTTATGTTCTGCAATAAAACCACCTTGATAAACACCCAACTTAAAAATTGGAAATGTTTTCATTTTTAGATAATCGTTATAACCAACATTTCTGGCAATTAGCAAATACCTATTCTTACGTTTTTTTGCGTTTCTTAATTTAGTTTGATAATAATTTGCAGACCTACCAAACATTTTTGATAACTCTTTAGATAAACCTGCAATATTTTTTTCGAACACTTTACCATCTACAGCAACAACATCCATTCTAATGGTATATTTAGACATTGAAGTAGCTAACAAATTACCATCTGCAGCATAAACATTTCCTTTATTTGCAGCAATTGTAAATTGTTTAACAGTAAGTTCTGTAGAAAGCTTTTTATATTTTTCGCCTTGAAAATACTGTATATCTACAACCCTAAAAATGATTGCAAACAAAATTAGCGTCATAAAAGAAGCTACTATGTAGAATTTGGTAAGTATGCTTTTTTTGTGAGTTGCCAATTTTATTAATCTTTAATCGTTACTTTTATTTTTTTCGGAGGAGTTTCTGATGGTTTTAACCCTCTTGCCTTTGCTTTTTCTCTTATACTAGATTCCATTTTCATTCGCATTAAAATGGTACCTGTATCTACATATTCTGCTCTTAACTCTCTTTTCCTTTTATTTAATTCTGATATTTCGAAAACTTTCTTTTCAGAACTATGCGCACTATAAATCATTATTAACATTAACAACACCACAAAAATGATAATTCGCCAATTTTTAAAAGCTGATTCATCTGTAAGGAAACTTCCTCTTAGAAAATCGTAAATCCCTTTTTTAACTTTTGCCATTCTAATTCTTTAAAGTTGCAATTCTTAACTTTGCACTTCTTGCTCTGTTGTTCACTTTTATTTCTTCTGGTTTCGGCACAATTAATTTTCCCACTTTTTTTAATGGTTCATTAGAATTCCCAAAAACATCTTTCTCTGGTTCACCCTCAAACAAACCAGTTCTTATAAATCTTTTTACTAATCGATCTTCTAAAGAGTGATAAGAAATAACACTTAGCCTACCTTCTTCATTTAATAAATTTGGCACTTGTTCTAAAAACTCTTTTAAAACATCTAATTCTTCATTCACTTCAATTCTGATCGCCTGAAAAATTTGAGCCAATATTTTATGTTCTTTTGCTTTTGGCAAAACTGTTCTTAAAGCTTCTTTTAACTGAAAACTAGTTTCAATTTTTTTATTTCCTCTATCGTGAACTATAAGTCTAGCGATCTTTCTTGAATTTCTTAACTCACCATAAGCAAATAAAATAGCCGCTAATTGCTCTTCTGAATAATTATTGATGATTTCTTGCGCTGATTTTTTAGATTTCTGATTCATTCTCATATCTAAATCACCTTCAAAACGCGTAGAGAAACCTCTTTCCGCTTCGTCAAATTGATGAGAAGAAACTCCTAAATCCGCTAAAATTCCATCAACTTTTTTTATTCTGTGAAATCTTAAAAATCTTGATATGTATCTAAAATTCTCTGGAATTAACACAAAACGTTCGTCATCAATCTCATTTGCTAAAGCATCAGGATCTTGATCAAAAGCAAACAATTTTCCGCTTTTACCAAGTCTATTCAAAATTTCTCTTGAATGACCTCCACCTCCAAAAGTTACATCAACATAAACACCATCTTCTTTAATAGCTAATGCATCTATACTTTCGTGCAATAAAACAGGACTGTGGTAATTACTCATTATCATTATTATTTGAATCTCCCATTACTTCTTCAGCTAAACTTGCAAAATTATCTCTAGCAGCTGCAATTGCTTTTTCGTACTTCTCTTTATCCCAGATTTCTATAATCCCTGCTGATGCAGACATTACGATTTCTTTTTTTATACCAGCGAAATCACATAAATTCTTTGGAATTAAAAACCTACCAGTTGCATCTAATTCAACTAACTTTACACCCGCCGAAAATATTCTTATGAAATCGTTTGTTTTTTTATTGAACCTATTTTTTTTACTAACCTCTGCCATAGTTACATCCCATTCTTGCATTGGATACAACTCTAGACAAGATTCAAAAATAGATTGCTTTAACACAAAACCTTTTTGTAAAACTGGCGCAAGTGCCTTCTTGAAAGCTGATGGTAGCATCACTCTTCCCTTGGCATCTGCCTTGCAATTATGTTCACCAATTAGGTTTATCACTTAAAATCTCGATTTATAGGTCAAAAATATACAAAATATACCACTTTTTACCACTTTTTACCACTTTGTTAATAAAAACAGAGCATACCCTTTATTTATCAGCAAAAACAGTTGTTAACAACTCTAACTTACTGATACTGAAATCAATTTTTATATCATAAAAAAGAACTACATTTGCGATTAGTGAATTCAAATAAAAATCAATGACTGACAAGTTAAAAACTGAAGGAAAGTTTACATATGCAGAAGCTGGAGAAGGACCTGCAATCATTGTTTTACACGGTTTAATGGGAGCTCTGAGTAATTTTGGCTCTACATTCGAACACTTTTCTAAAGAAGGTTACACAGTGTTAATTCCTGAATTACCTCTATACACACTTCCGTTAATAAAAACTAATGTCAAGAACTTAGCGGCTTACTTAAAAGAATTTCTTGAATATAAAGAAATTGACAGCGCTATTTTGCTAGGAAACTCTTTAGGAGGTCATATTGCATTGTATTTTACTAAGCATTACCCAGAAAAAGTGAGTGGCCTTGTACTTACTGGTAGTTCTGGTTTGTATGAAAAAGCGATGGGAGATAGTTTCCCAAAAAGGGGGAATTACGAGTATATAGAGCAAAAAGCACAAGATGTTTTTTACGACCCTGCAATTGCAACAAAAGAATTGGTTGATGATGTTTATGCTACTGTAAACGATAGAATGAAAGCCTTAAAAACGCTATCTATTGCTAAAAGCGCTATAAGACATAATATGGCTAATGATTTACCAAACATGACACAACCAACGTGTTTAATTTGGGGAAAACAAGACGGAGTTACTCCACCAGAAGTTGCTAATGATTTTCAAAAATTATTACCAAATTCCAATTTATTTTGGATTGATAAATGTGGGCACGCAGCTATGATGGAAAGACCAGAAGAATTTAATCAAATTCTTGGTGATTGGTTAAAATCTACGAAATTTTAAATTTTTTACGTTGTGAAAATTAAATCTGCTGAATTTGTAATGAGTAACAGCAATGTTATTAATGCACCTAAAGAAAGGCTACCAGAATATGCTTTTATAGGGCGTTCTAATGTTGGTAAATCTTCGTTAATAAATATGTTAATGGAGCGTAAAGCGCTTGCAAAAACTTCTGGAAAACCTGGTAAAACACAATTAATTAATCATTTTAAAATTAATGATGAGTGGTTTTTAGTAGATTTACCTGGTTATGGTTATGCACAAGTTTCTAAGAAAAAAAGAGTTATTTTTCAGTACTTTATAGAGAACTATTTTAAAGAAAGAGAACAATTGGTTTGTACTTTTGTTTTGATTGATTCTAGACACGATCCGCAAAAAATCGATTTAGATTTTATGCGTTTCTTAGGCGAAAACCAAATTCCTTTTTGCTTAATTTTTACAAAATCAGATAAATTACCAAGTTCTAAATTAAACAAGCAAATAACATCTTATAAGAAAAAGTTATTGCAACACTGGGAAACTGTACCAACTTCTTTCTTAACCTCATCTACTACTGGTTTAGGTAGAAAAGAATTTTTAGAATTTATTGACGGTGTTAATAAGGATGTTGCCAAAGATTTTAAATAATCGATAATGCATTCTAATAAAGACAACTTACAGGTTTTGTTTGAAGACAATCATATTATAATTGTTAACAAACGTTCTGGTGATATTACTCAAGGTGATAAAACTGGCGACAAACCTTTAAGCGATGTTGTAAAAGAATACCTTAAAACTAAATACAATAAAGCTGGTAATGTTTTTTTGGGTGTTGTACATAGATTAGACAGACCAACTTCTGGCGTAATTATTTTTGCAAGAACATCTAAAGCTTTAGAGCGTTTAAACAAAATGCTACGTGATAAGAAAATTGATAAAACCTATTGGGCTGTTGTAAAAAATCATCCGAAGAAAGAAAAAGATACACTTATTAATTTCTTAAAAAAGAATCCTAAAAACAATAAATCTTCTGTTTTTAACAAAGAAATTGAAGGCTCTAAAAAAGCTGTTTTACATTATACTGTTCTTAAAAAATTAGACAATTATTCTTTGTTAGAAATTGATTTAGAAACAGGTAGACATCATCAAATTAGAACACAATTATCTTCTATAGGCTTCCCTATTAAAGGCGATTTAAAATACGGCTTTAACAGAAGTAATAAAGACGGAAGTATTCATTTACACGCAAGAAAAATCGAATTTATTCATCCAGTTTCTAAAGAGCAAATTTCAGTTATTGCACCAACACCTAATGAAGTAATTTGGAATGCTTGTAACTAAAATATTTTAGTTTATTCTTTTGGTTTCAAAATTAAAACGTGCTCACTTTTTTTAATTTCAGCTTCATTTAGTTTCATTTTTTCGAATTTACCATCTACATATTTTTCAGCTTGATTTTTGTAATAATCGCTAAAAATATTACCAGATTGACCTGTAGGAATAATTCCTAAGCTATTTTCTACATCAGAAAAATCGACAACTCTTCTTGAAGATGGACCTGAAGTTATTTTATAAATCCCTGTGCTATCTAACTTAAAAATCTGATTGTTAATCACCTCATTACCTCCTATTGTTTTAAATGGCCCAACATTAAAAATTTTTCGTAAAATTCCGCCAGCCTTACCTATTGCGTGTTCGTGTTCTACAGAAATCACCCTATCCCAAGTCCAACTTTCTACATTTGCACCCAATTGATTTTGTAAAAAAGCAATTGCACTTTTATACGATTTTGTAATAATTTCTTCTTTGGTTTCAACTTTGTTTTTGGTTGAAATATCATCCCACCAAACAGAATTTTCTCTATCTATTTGATTTACCAAAACCTGATCTTGCAACTGAGAATTGATAAATAAATCAAACCCACTACCTAATTCATCTTTATAGGTATTTTGTAAAAACTCAAACAAAAAACGGTTGTAAATTGTAGGTGCAATAGATGTTTTTAAATAAACACCTTCCCAATTTTCTAAAATTGAAAACGCTTGTTTTTCTGATGCTCCTAATTCGCCTTTCGAAACAAATTTCAATAAATCTCTAGCAATATTATGATCTACAGAAGAAGTAACATCGTACAACATTTTAGCAACATCTTGTTTTGTAAAATCGTTTTTAGCCTCTAAAAGATTTACAATTCTCTTAGATCTATTTTCTGGCTGATAATAACCAGGATACAATTTACCTCTTACAGAATCTGGTTGATGATTTGCAGAATACACATAATTCGATTTCGGATTTATCGATTTCGGGTTTTCGCTAAAATCTAAATATTCTATAATTTCATCTTTACCAGAAGCACCATTTAAATACATTTTAGAAAACAAACTATCTCTTAATTGATACAATTTTGCAGAAGCAAACCAGGCAATATTATCATCAGCATCACCATACATTACATTTAAACCTGGAGCGTGAATTTTAGCTACAGATTTTTTAAAATCATTTATAGAATTGGAATGCGATATTCCATAAGAAACATCTAACATTTCGTTTTTTAATTGTGTGTAAATCCAATTCATAGCTACTGGTCTTTCATCCTCTAAATGAGAAATGATTCCGTTCATTATTGGACCGTGTTTAGAAACTTTAACTGTAAAAGTAGTATCTGCACCTCCTTTTATATTGATGGTTTTTGTTCTAGTTTCATAAAATTGATAACCATTTTCAATTTTATAAGATTCATCATTTTTCGGATTATTTTCTTCGATATAAAAATTTAAATCGTCGTTTGCCAACATTGTTAAACCATAAGCATAATTTTTGTTATGTCCCAATAATGGAAAAGGCATTAAGGCAATATTAAATCCGTACATCTCAAAATCAGGCGTTTTTATATGATTTTGATACCAAACAGAAGGTTGAGAATATCCAATATGAGGATCGTTTGCAAAAATTACTTTTCCGTTTTTGGTTTTATCTGCACCAATTACCCAAGAATTGCTCCCAATTAAAGGCGGAACAGGCATTTGGTCCATAATGGCACTTACACTTTTAGAAAAATTGGAATTAATTTTAGAAACGCTATCCATTTTATTAATGAGTAAATTTTTAGAATACGCTCCTAAAACTTCATCCAAATAAGGTTTACCTAATTTCTCTTTAATTTCTGTTAAAAGCGGATCTGTTTTGTGAGCAACAGCAAAACTAAAAGACATATAACCAAACACATTATAAATATCTTTAATGGTATATTTCTCCTTTTCAATACCTAATAACCTAAATTCTAAAGGTGTACTTCCTTCTTCTAAATACTGATTAATTCCGTCTAAATAAGCCTGAGTTAACATATAAGAATCTGAACTTTTATCTAAACCAGCAATTGTTTTATCAGCAGCTTCTTCTATTCCTAATCCAGAGAAAAACACATCTGTACTTACTAAATCTTTACCAAAAATTTCTGATAATCTTCCTGGTGCAATTCTTCTAATTAATTCCATTTGCCACAATCTATCTTGAGCGTGAATATATCCCAAAGCCAAATATGCGTCTTTCTGATTTTGTGCATTTATATGTGGCACACCAATTTCATCAAAATAAACAGTTACATCATCTGATAGATTTTTGATTTCTAATTCACCTGAATATTTTGGTTCATTCACTTTTGAATACACAAATATTAAGACAACAATTAGAATTACAAGAAAAACTACAATTTTTAAACCTTTTTTTAGAAATTTCATTTGAAAATTTTTGAACTTATCAAAGATAAAGGATTTAAATCGTATTTTTGATGTATCAATATATGTAGCTTTTATGAAAAAAATTCAAATGGTTGATTTGCAAAGTCAATATCAACAAATCAAAGAAACTGTAGATACTTCAATTCAAGAAGTTTTAAATTCATCAGCTTATATAAATGGTCCTTTAGTTAAAGAATTTCAAAAAGATTTAGAAGATTATTTAGATGTAAAACACGTAATTCCTTGTGCTAATGGTACAGATGCCCTGCAAATTGCAATGATGGGTTTAGGTCTAAAACAAGGAGATGAAGTTATTACTGCAGATTTTACATTTGCAGCAACGGTAGAGGTTATTGCTTTACTAAAATTAACACCTGTTTTGGTTGATGTTGAAGCTGATACTTTTAACATTGATATAGAAGCATTAAAAAAAGCAATTACACCAAAAACAAAGGCAATTGTGCCTGTTCATTTATTTGGACAAGTAGCAAATATGGATGCAGTTTTAGAAATAGCTGCAGCACACAACTTATTTGTAATCGAAGATAATGCACAAGCTATTGGTGCTGATTATACTTTTAAAGATGGTTCGCAGAAAAAAGCAGGAACTATTGGTAATGTAGGTACAACTTCATTTTTTCCATCTAAAAACTTAGGTTGTTATGGAGATGGAGGAGCAATCTTTACTAATGACGATGATTTAGCACACACCATTCGTGGAATTGTTAATCACGGAATGTACGAAAGATATTATCATGATGTTGTTGGGGTAAATTCTAGATTAGATTCTGTTCAAGCAGCTGTTTTAAAAGCAAAATTACCAAAACTAGATAGTTATTGCGATGCTCGTAGAAATGCAGCATGTTTTTACAATAAGGCCTTTGCAAATAATCCTAATATTATTATACCTACAGTAAAATCTAACAAAACAGAAAACTGTAATTCAATATGCGATGTTTGTGATTGCCACGTTTACCATCAATACACATTACAAATTACTAACGGAAAAAGAGATGAATTACACAAACATCTGCTTGCAGAAGACATACCAAATGCAATTTATTATCCAGTGGCTTTACACTCTCAAAAAGCTTATCAAGATGAAAGATATAATGAAGAAGATTTCCCTGTAACCAACAGCCTAATAAAAACGGTTATTTCTTTACCTATGCACACAGAATTAGATGAAGAACAACTAACTTTTATTACTGAAACAATCATCAATTTTTTAAATTAACTAACCCTAAAAATAATAATAAAATGAAAAGAATTTTAGTAACAGGAGGCCTTGGTTTCATCGGATCGCACACAGTTGTGGAATTACAAAATGAAGGTTTTGAAGTAGTAATTATTGATAATTTATCGAATACAACAATATCTGTTTTAGATAGCATTACAGAAATTACAGGTATAAAACCAGATTTTCATCAAATAGATTTACGTGTTAAAGATGATGTAAAATTTTTTTTTGACAACAATAAAGTAGATGGAATTATTCATTTTGCTGCGTATAAAGCTGTTGGAGAAAGTATGGGAAAACCTTTAGAGTATTATGAAAATAACTTGGGAACTCTTGTATATCTTTTACAAGAAATGAGAGATCGTAAGCTAGATAACTTTATTTTTTCATCTTCATGTACCGTTTATGGTCAAGCAGATGAATTGCCTATTACAGAAAATGCACCTGTAAAAGCTGCTGAATCTGTTTACGGAAACACCAAACAAATTGGTGAAGAAATTATTAGAGATGCTAGTAATGCTCACAATATTAATACGATTGCATTACGTTATTTTAATCCAGTAGGAGCGCATCCAACCGTTAAAATTGGCGAATTACCTTTAGGAGTTCCACAAAACTTGATTCCTTTTATTACGCAGACTGCTGCTGGAATACGTGAACAATTATCTGTTTTTGGAGATGATTACCCAACCGAAGATGGAACTGCAGTTCGTGATTATATTCATGTAGTAGATTTAGCTAAAGCTCATATTGCTGCTTTAACAAGATTAATCAATAAGAAAAATAAAAAAGCGTTTGAGTATTTTAACATCGGTACAGGAACTGGTAGTTCTGTTTTAGAAGTTATTAATACGTTCGAAAAAGTAAATAACTTAAAATTAAACTATAAAATTGTAGACAGACGTGAAGGTGATGTTGTCGCTGCTTATGCTGATACTACAATTGCTAATAAAGAATTAAATTGGAAAACTGAAAAAGACCTTGGAGAGGCGTTAGAATCTGCTTGGAAATGGCAACAGAAACAATCTTAATTCTTTTTTGAATACACATAAAAAAACCTCAAAAGTAAATTTACTTTTGAGGTTTTTTACTTTATAAATTAGAATACCTTTTTATCCTTTTACTGGTAAAGAAACAATTGTTTCTCCCCAAGCCATATACATTGTTGCATCCTCTTCTTCTCCATCAAAAGCAATAGAAAAAGCCTCAACAGATTCTTTATTTTTAGAAACCTCTGCTGTAACTCTTACCACATCTTCTCCTTTATCATAAAAGTAAGAACCCCAAACATTTTTCTGGTTACTTAAAATTACTGTCCATTCTCCATCTGTAGGAATTGTAAATAAAGTATAAGTACCCGCTTTTACTTTTTTATCTCCAAAAGTTACATTTTTATAAAATGTAATTTCTGCAGCCTCGTTTGCACCTGTTCTCCAAACTTTATCTTTTGGTGCTAGTTTGTCTAAAGATCTTCCTTTTAATTGTGGCCTACTGTAAATTACTTTTACTAATTTATCTGCATTTCTCCAGTTTACAGGATAAGCAGCTGCATCCATAGGACTTACATCTAGTTTAGCAAATTCTTGAGCAAAAGTGTTGTTTGATGAAATTAAAGCAATTGTAAATATTGCAATTGATAAAATAGCTTTTTTCATTTTGTATAAAATTAAGTTTATGTTTTCTGTTCTGTCATCATAAAGGTAAAAAACCTTACAAAGAGAATCCTTAAGTTTCTGTTAATATTTAATGACAATCGCAATCTGAACTACAATTTTCATCCTTTTTTGATGGAAAAACGTACTTTTTCATCAAAAAAACAACAGCCAATGCTACTAAAAGATAAACGATAACTTGTTGCATTAACTTAAAATTTGATAGGTTAATAATGATGAAACATAAGCCAATAATGCCATTCCAAACAACTGAATTAATGGCCATTTCCAAGATTTAGTTTCTCGTTTTACTATAGCTAAAGTAGCCATACATTGCATTGCAAAAGCATAAAAAACCATTAAAGACATACCCACAGGAAAATTAAATCGTTTTTTGCCAGTATCCGGATTTATTTCTGATGCCATTTTTTGCTTAATAGTTGTTGTATCTTCATCATCTGCTTCTACACTATAAATCGTAGCCAAAGTACCTACAAAAACCTCACGAGCAGCAAAAGAAGTTATTAAAGCAATTCCAATTTTCCAATCGTAACCTAAAGGTTTTATAACTGGTTCTATAGTTTTTCCTAGAACACCAATGTAAGATTTTTCTAATTTTACTGATGCAATTTTTTGTTGAAGTTCCTCATCATTTAAATTCTGATTATCGACATTAGTAACAACAATTTGTTCTGCATTTTTATAATCAGAACCACCATTTGATGCCAAAAACCACAATACTATAGACAATGCTAAAATAATTTTACCTGCTCCAAAAACAAAAGCTTTTGTTTTTTCTACAACTTCAAAAAGAATATTTTTTACAGACGGTAATTTGTAATTTGGCATCTCTACCACAAAGAATGATTTTGTTTTAATCTTTAAGGTTTTGTGCAAAATATAAGCGGCTAAGATTGCAGAAGCAAAACCTAAAAAGTATAATAATAATAAAACCAAACCTTGTAGATTTAAAAATCCGAAGACTTTTTTATCAGGAATAATTAAGGCAATTAAAATTGCATATACAGGCAAACGAGCCGAACAAGTTGTAAACGGAGTAACTAAAATGGTAATTAAACGCTCTTTCCAACTCGAAATAGTTCTAGTTGCCATAATTGCAGGAATTGCACAAGCTGTACCCGAAATTAACGGAATTATACTTTTACCATTCATACCAAAACGTCGCATAATTTTATCCATTAAAAACACAACTCTACTCATATAACCAGTTTCTTCTAAAACTGCGATAAATAAAAAGAGAATAGCAATTTGAGGTATAAAAATAATAACACCACCAATACCCGGAATTATTCCTTGTGTTAATAAATCTGTAAAAACACCTGCAGGCAAATTTCTGTTTACAAAATCAGAAATTTGAGCAAAAGTGGCATCTATAATATCCATTGGCATTGAAGACCAATCGAAAATAGATTGAAAGATTACGAGTAAGATCAAACTAAAAAACACATAACCAAAAATCTTATGGGTAAATATTTTATCTAATTTACTTCTTAAATCTTTTGCTTTGCTTTTATCTATTAAATACGTTTTCTTTAAAATTTTATTTATTTCTTGATAACGATAAATAGTTTCTTTATGCTGATATTTCTTTAATTTAGAAATGTCTTGTTTAAAAGCTAATAATTTTTCTTTTTCCTCTTTTGTAATGGTTTCTGGAAAATTATTTTGCGTAACCATTAGCCATAATTGATACAGCGAATAATTAGGACTAATTTCTTTTAATTTATAAAAATAATCAGGATCAATTTTAGAATTTATACCACAAAGTGGTGATGCTTTTGCAGCTACATGACAACGAATAATAGCTTCTTTTACCGCTTTTATACCTTCGTTTTTTCTTGCACTTACAAGAACTATTTCTGTATTTAGCTCTTCTTTTAATAATGATAAATCAATAGAAATACCTTTTCTATCCATTTGATCTACCATATTAATGGCTAAAACTGTAGGAATTTCTAAATCTTTAATCTGAGAAAAAAGCAGTAAATTTCTTTTTAAGTTTTCTACATCAGCAACCACAAGAATAACATCTGGTGATGCTTTAATATCATTATTTAAAAGTGTTTTTAAAACTATACTTTCATCTAACGAAGTAGGGTTTATGCTGTAAGTACCAGGTAAATCTGTAATTATTGCATTTTGAGTAGGTGATAATTTACTTATTCCTTGTTTTTTATCTACAGTTACTCCTGGATAATTCCCTACTTTTTGATTTAATCCTGTAAGTTGATTAAATAATGAAGTTTTTCCTGTATTCGGATTTCCTATTAAAGCAACTTTTATATCGTTTTTAGACATTAATTATTTGCTTTAAGAATTTGAATTTGACTTGCTGTTTCTTTTCTAATTGCTAAATGACTACCATTTACACAAATATAAAGCGGGTCTTTTAATGGTGCAATTTGAACCAATTTAACTTCTGCTCCAGGCAAACAGCCCATTTCTAATAATTTTAAAGGAATAAAATCTAACGATTCTTCAGAAATATAACCTATTTCACCAATATTTAAAGTTGCAATTGTGCTCAATTCGTTTGTTATAAAAAGAATCCCGCATAAAAAAGCGGGATATGTTATTCTTTACAAAGATAATACTTTAGAATGATTCTAAACAAGTTATTTAGTGCTATATTCTTCTTTTAATAAAGCAACATCTTGTTTTAATTTTTCCATATCCTTTTTTTCTGTGCCATCATAAAATCCGCGAATGCGTCTTTGTTTATCAATTAGTACAAATTGTTCTGTGTGTATAAAATCATTTTCTCCTCCATCACCATCTTCAATTACTGCAAAATAACTTTTTCTTGCTAATTCGTAAATATGTTTTTTAGAACCTGTTGTAACATTCCATTTGCCATCAATAACACCTTTATTAATTGCATATTCTTTTAAAACAGAAACGCTATCTATTGTAGGAGTTACAGAATGAGATAAAAACATAATATCATTATCATTCTTATAGAAATCTTGTAGTTCACTCATATTATAAGCCATTGCGATACAAATATTGGTGCAACGAGTAAAAAAGAAATCTGCTACATAAATCTTATTTTCATAATTTTTATTGGTGATAATTTCTCCATTTTGATTGGTTAATTCAAAATTGGCAATTGTATGATCTTTGGTTATATGTTTAATAGAAGCATCTACTAAACTTGGGTTTACATCAGCTGGGCTATAGACTTTTAATTTTTTATCGGCTTTTAATAAATGATAAAAAACTGGTAGAGAAACTGCTGAAAAAACAATTAAAAAAATTAATGTTGATTTACTTTTTTTGAAGAATTTAAAATCCATTAAACAAGTTATTTCTGCAAATTTACTGCTTAAAAAGAGCTTAGAAAAGTGGGTTATAATAAATTTGATCTAAAATGTTTGTTAAAAATAAAAATCAACATAAAATAGTTCTTTTTATCCACTCTTTAAAAACGTACATTTGTGCGTTTTTTAATTATGATTTAACGCTGAATGGAAATATTAATAAAAGCATCGCAATTTATATTAAGTTTATCTTTATTAATTGTTTTGCACGAATTGGGGCACTTTATCCCTGCAAAATTATTTAAAACAAGAGTAGAAAAATTCTATCTATTTTTTGATTATAAATTTTCTTTAATTAAGAAAAAAGTTGGTGAAACTGTTTATGGTATTGGCTGGATTCCTTTAGGAGGTTATGTAAAAATCTCTGGAATGATTGATGAAAGTATGGATACTGAACAAATGAAACAACCTGCACAACCTTGGGAGTTTCGTTCTAAACCAGCTTGGCAGCGTTTAATTATTATGCTTGGTGGAGTTTTCGTAAACTTTGTTTTAGGTATTTTTATTTACATTATGTTAATGTATGCTTATGGCGAAAAATATTTACCAAACGAAAATGTAAAAGATGGAATTTGGGTACAAGATTCTTTAGCAATCAATTTAGGCCTACAAACTGGTGATAAAATTCTAACGATAGATGGTTCTAAAATTAAAAAATTCTCTGGTTTAACTTTAGAGTTTATCAACGGAAATAATTTTCAAATTGAAAGAAATGGGATTGTAATTGATAAAGAAATCCCTACAGATTTTATTTCACAGTTAATGGATAGAGGTAAAGATGCAGGTGCATTTTTATATCCACGTTATCCTTTTGCAATTGGTAAAGTTTCAGAAGATTCACCAAATATAGACTCAGAGCTTAAAGCTAAAGATATTATTACTGCTATAAATGGTAATGCTTTAAAGTATTATGATCAAGCAGAACAAGTATTATCTAATTACAAAGGACAAGAAGTTACTGCTACCGTAAAAAGGGGAACTGAAACAAAAGACATACAACTAAAAATTACTGATGAAGGTAAAATAGGGGTTGTTTTTGCTGGATTAAAATACAAGGATTTAGAAAAATTGGGGTATTATGATTTGGCTGATATAGAATATACTTTTGCTGAAGCAATACCTGCTGGCTGGAACAAATCTTGGAAAACCTTAACCGATTACGTTAAACAACTAAAGAAAATATTTAACCCAAGTACAGGAGCCTATAAAGGTTTAGGTGGTTTTATTTCTATTGGCAGTATTTTTCCTGATGAATGGAGTGCAGAATCTTTCTGGAATATTACAGCTTTCTTATCTATTATGCTTGGTTTTATGAACTTATTACCAATTCCGGCTTTAGATGGTGGTCACGTTGTTTTTACGCTTTGGGAAATGATTACAGGTAAAAAACCAGGTGATAAATTTTTAGAATATGCGCAAGTAGTTGGTTTTATTTTATTAGTTGCTTTATTACTATTTGCAAATGGTAATGATATTTTTAGATTATTTAAATAAGTTTTAAACCCATATTTATTACAAAAAAGAAACCTCGCAGATTGCGAGGTTTTTTTTTACACGATTAAGAAAGAACGATTAATTAGCGGAAACCAAGTATATCTTGCATTACATTTATCGCAGGAATAAGAATGTGTACCAGGTACAATTTTTACATACCACTCTCTTTTCATTCTGTATCTTGATGTAGATTTACAACGAGGGCAAGCTTTCATAATAAGTAAGATTTGTTTAGCCCCATCAATGTAACTAATTATCAATCACTTAACAAATTGTAAATTAACCAAAATGTGGTCTAAATTAATACAGCTTACTATTTCTAGTTTATTCTAAATTTAGTGATTTTAACATTAATTCATAAATGTAATTCATACAATTACTTTTATGAATTAATGTTAAAATTCTACTTCATAAAAAAACCAGAACAAATAATTGTTCTGGTTTTAATTTATAGAATCAATTGTCAATTAATTTATGACAATCTTAAACTATTAAAAGTTAAGTTTTAACTTATTATTAGTTTTGATCTGCTTCTGTTAAGTTCGGGTTAGCATCAATTTCTGCCTGTGGAATTTTCCAAATCCAAGCATCATTTACAGAAGGTTTATCTTGCATAAATCCATCTCTATATAAAGTTTCAGATGCACCTGAATTCGTCATATCGATACCTTCATCCCAACGAATGTGATCATGGAAACTAAATCCTTCACCATAAAGCTCAACAGCTCTTTGCCATTTAATATGATCTATTAAAGCATCTTGAGTAGCGAATGCTGTAGCATCATAAGCAGAATCTCTACTAGATCCAAATACTTGTAATACTGCTTGTGCACCAGAAATATCTGATAACATTGCTTTAGCTTCAGCTTCAATTAAATACATTTCAGCAGATCTCATATAGATAACATCATCAGGGTCAATTCCTCCAGGATTAGCCTGTAAAAATTTAACAGCCATATAAGGGTGTGTGTTATGACCAGTTGTCATACCATATTCATCAATTATCGCTTCCCAAGCATCCCAAAAATCATCTTCATTATCATAATTAGGATCTGTAACGTAACTACCTCCTAAACCATTAGAAGCAGAAGAATTAGTATTTGGCGCTAAAGGTAATGCCATATTAATTCTAAAGTCTGTATCTGGTATAGCATCGTAAGCCTCTTTATTAATCAACTTAGGATTTGTTCTATTCTGACTTCCATTGAAAGTTGGTGAAATATAATAAAAATAAGATTGATAATAATTTGTTTCAGAATCAATTACAGTACCAGCCCAAATTACTTCAGACAAACTTGCTGAGTTGAAACCTGAAAGCCAAGCACTTTCTGATAATAATGGAAAACCATCACGTGCAGCAGCAGCAGCCGTTGCAGCTTCTGACCATCTACCTTGTGTTAAATCTACTCTTGCTTTAATACCTTGTGCAGCGTTAATAGATAAGTGAGATTTATTATCAGGGCTTGAAGCTCCGTTAAAAAAGCTAATTGAATTAGCAATATCAGAATTAATTTGATCATATACTACTTGTACAGTAGATCTAGGTTCACTTGTATATGGTGCACCTGCAACTAATAATAATGGAACACCAGGATCTGTAGATGGAGAACCTACTAAATAACCTTTAGCAAAAGTAGATACTAATTGATGATAAGCCCAAGCTCTGTATGCATATGCTTGACCAAGAATATTTCTAATATCTGGATCTGTTGTTTCATATCCGTTATCCGCAATTAAATTTATTAAATTGTTTGCAGTAGCCACAAAGTGGTAACGCTCATACCAAAAATTATTAACAGTTGTAAAAGTAGCATTGGTGTGTGTTAACCAACGTAAATCACTAGTCATCCATCCATTACCTGGAGATGAGTGAATCATATCACCACCCATAGCATCTAAAGACGGCATAAAGTGACTTTGACCACTTCTACTTGAAGCTGTACCTGATAATGGATTCTGTGCATACATTTGTCTATGCAAACCATTAAGTACCAAAAACATATTATTTACACTTGCAAAAGCGTCTCCTTCTGATATAGAATCTGTTGGTGTTGTCTCAAGAAAATCTTCCGAACAACCGGTAACAAAAACTACTAGTATCCCTAAAATTAATAGGTTTATTTTTCGTAACATATTGTAATATTTTATAATTATTATTATTTTTTAGAAAGATAAGTTTAACCCCATACTAATAACTCTAGAAGGATTAAAGTCATTTCCACTTTGAGTACCTGCTAAGTTATATTGAGGATTGATCCCTTTTCTTTTAGCATTGATAAATAAATTTTCTCCAGAAAGAGAAAGACGTAAATTAGATAAACCTAATTTTTCTGCTACACTTTTGTTTAAATTATAACCTAAGTTTACATTTCTTAATGCTAAATAAGAAGCATCAGTTAAAAAACGAGTAGAACCAGCAATAGTTTGATTTGGGTTACCATTTTCTAAACGAGGAACATCAGTAATATCTCCTGGATTTCTCCAAGCATTTTCTGCATCTACATGTAATGATCTACCAAAAGTACCGGCATGCATTACGTTAGAGTAACCACCATCTAAGATTTTACCTCCAAGACCAAATGTGAATAAGAAATCTAAAGAAAATTGTTTGTAACTAAAAGAGTTAGAAACTGAACCTATTAAATCTGGTATACTACTATCTCCGGTATATGCTTCACCTGCTGCTTGATAATCGTTTGTAGTTGATTGTGTACCATCTGCGTTTAAAACTGGTACTCTAGTTCCTGCTTCTAAATCATCTTCGAACATATAGTAAAGTGCATCTCCATTATCTGGATCTACTCCTGCAAAATGATAAATATAAAAATCATATCTAGATTTACCAACTTCCCAACGTTTAGAACCATTATCTGCAGGGCTATCTAATTTTGTAATCTCATTCTTTAAAGTAGAAGCTTGTACAGTTAAATCCCAATTAAAATCACTAGATTTAATTAAGTGACCTGTTAAACCTACTTCAATACCTTGATTGTAAATATCTCCAATATTCGTTGGCGCTTCATTTAAACCTTCTGAGATTGGAATAGGTAAATTGTATAATAAATCTTTTGATGTTTTTTTGTAAAACTCAACAGAACCATCAATTAAATTATTAAACAAGCCAAATTCTAAAGCAACATCCCAACTAATTTGGTTTTCCCATTCTAAAAGAGTATTACCTGTAGTACTCCAAAAGATACCAGGAGTACCTGCGTTTGGTAAAATTTCATATAAAGCTTGAGATGCATAGTAACTACCAATTCTTTCATTACCTATTTCTCCATAAGAAGCTCTTAATTTTAATCTATCTACAAAAGATACATTTTCCATAAATTTTTCTTGATCTATTCTCCAAGAACCACCTACTGAATAAAAAGTTCCCCATCTAGCATCTTTAGCAAACCTAGAAGTACCATCTCTTCTTACAGAAGCACTTAAATAATATTTGCTATCAAAGTTATAGTTTAACCTTGCAAAATACCCTTCAATTTTATGTTCTGTTGTACTACCATCTACGTTATCTCCAGCAGCAAAGTTGTCAAACTCATAAATACCTGTTGCAGTTTGAGTATTAGCAATACCACCCATAGCAGAAAAGTTTCTATCCATACTTTCATGACCTAAAGTAACATCTAGGTTATGAACTTCATTAAAAGATTTACCATAAGTTAATAATTGCGTAAAGTTCTCAATAACTCTTCTATATCTATCTTCACTATATCTACCTGTTGGCGCACCATCACCTACAATTTCATTTTCGTAACCTTTAGTGATGTTATCTTGAATATCTCTACCATAAGTTACTTTAGCTTTTAAACCATCTAAAATTCCGATTTCTAAATAATTTCTAAATCCATAAAGATTTAATCTATTTACATCTTCATTTAAAATTAACTCAGCAATACCATGTCTACCTGGGTTATATGGTCTTGTTTGAATATTGTAATCTGGGTATCCTTCACCTAAATCGTATAATGGATTACCAGACGCATCATTAATAATTGCACCATTATTATCTACCTGATAAACAGGATAAATAGGACCCAAATCTGTTGCCCAGCTAAATGGATTAACAATTGAACTAGAACCTCCACTTGTTGGTCCGTGAGATTCTGTTGTAGTAATATAAGCACTACCTCCAATAGAAATATTTTCAGTTGGTTTAAAATCTGCATTAATTCTATTGGTAACTCTTTCGAAATCACTTTCGATTACATAACCTTTTTCTTTTAAAAATGAAGCAGAGTAAAATACATTATATTTATCACCTCCTGAAGCTACATTTACAGAATGATTTTCTCTAGAACCAGTTCTTTCTAAATAATCGAACCAGTTTAAAGATTGATATTTAAGATTAGCATTAGGGTTTATTTTACCATCAGTACCAACAATTTGATCGTTAGCAACATCAAAAGGATTATAACCTAATTGATTAAAAATAGTTGCAGAAGCTTGAGCAGCAACATCTGTACCGCTTAAAGTATTCTTGTATGCTTCCCACATTAATTCGTAGTAAGACTTAGCACCTACAGTTTCATAATTATCGATTGCTCTAGTTATTACACTGTACTGAGTTGATGCATTTACAGACAACTTACCATTTTTACCTTTTTTAGTCGTAATAATAACAACACCATTTGCTGCTCTAGAACCATATAAAGAAGTAGATGCCGCATCTTTTAATACTGTCATAGAAGCAATATCATCTTGATTAATAGCACTTAGGTCACCATCAAATTGCATTCCATCAACAATATATAAAGGATCTGTTGTACCATTAAGCGTACCAACACCACGAATTACAATCTCTGGTGAAGAACCTGGCTGACCAGAAGCTGCAATAAATTGTACACCTGTTGCTTTACCTTCTATGGCAGCAATTGGGTTAGTTACAGTTCTAAGCGCTAACTCTTTTTCACCAACAACATTGGCAGAACCTGTAAAAGCTTCTTTAGTAGTTGTACCATAAGCAACAACAATTACTTCTTCTAAGACACTACTATCTTCTAACATAGATACATTAATAGTCGTAGAATTCCCTACAGTTTTCTCAACTGTTTGGTAGCCTAAATAACGAAAAACTAAAACATCACCTTTTGCAGCTGAAATTTTATATTTTCCATCAAAATCAGTTTCCGTACCAGTAGAAGTACCTTTAATCAAAATACTTACTCCTGGTAAAATCCCAGAATCATCAGAAACAGTTCCCGTAACTGACAATTTTTGTGCACTAATTGAAGTAATTACTCCCAAGAGAAATACCAACAACAACGCTTTTTTGTTAATTTGTTTCATAAAAAATTTGAATTGATTTATATTAATATCTAACGAAACTAAAAGTTTTGTTAATATAATTCGCATCAAAATCAGATTTTAACAGTACCAGATACATGTATTTAACATTTCGTTAACTTTGTTGATTTGTTAACTATTTAAGAAAAATATGCATATAAACTCTATTTCACTAACTATTACGCATTATATAAGCACTTTAGCTTACACATTTTAAGTAGTATAAAACCAAAAAGCCTCTAAATGCATTTTAACATTTAGAGGCCTTAATTTATATGATAAAATAATGTTAATACAATACCCTAAATTTAATTGTACCATCTACCTCACGTAACTCGTCTATAACCTCTTTATTATACTCCTTATCAAGGTCTGTTATAACATAACCAACTTTAGGATCTGTAGATAAATATTGACCGTTAATATTCAGTTCATATTTTGCTAAAATTCTATTGATTTCTGCCATTACTCCTGGAACATTTTTATGGATATGTAAAAAACGATGTGCATTCGTTTGTCTTGGCAAACGAATATTAGGAAAATTCACAGCATCTACAGTATTACCAGAATTAATATAAGCCATGATTTTACTTGGTACAAAATCTGCAATATCTCTTTGCGCTTCTTCTGTACTACCACCAACATGAGGTGTTAATATAACATTATCTAAACCTCTTAATTCTGTTTCAAACTCACCATTTTTTCTTGGCTCAGAAGGATATACATCAATAGCAGCACCTGCTAACTTTTTACTCTTTAACGCAGCTACCAAAGCAGGAATATCAACAACAAAACCACGTGCTAGGTTTACCAACACAGCACCATCTTTCATCTGAGAAATTTCTTTTTCGCCAAAGAAGTTTTTATTTGCTGAATTATCATCAACATGTAAACTAACTGCATCAGAAATAGCTAAAAGTTCTTCTAAAGAATCCATTTTTGTAGCATTCCCTAAAGATAATTTATCTTCTACATCATAATAATAAACATCCATACCTAAAGCTTCTGCTAAAACTGATAATTGCTTACCAATATTACCATAACCTACAATACCTAATTTTTTACCACGCACTTCTCTAGAACCTGCAGCAGTTTTTTGCCATTGCCCATTATGTATTTCTGTACTTCTTTGAAAAACAGAACGCATTAGCATAATAATTTCTCCAATTGCTAATTCTACTACAGAACGCGTATTACTATAAGGTGCATTAAAAACTACGACTCCTCGTTCTTTACAAGCCTCTAAATTAATTTGTTTTGTTCCTATACAAAATGCACTAACTACCATTAACTTTTCTGCAGCATCTACTACTTTTTGAGTAACTTGTGTTTTAGATCGAATACCTAAAACGTGCACATCTTTTATTTTTTCTATCAATTCATCTTCTGATAAACTTTTAGAAACGGTTTCTACAGAAAAACCATCTTTAGACAACTTTGCAAAAGCATCTGGATGTACGTTTTCTAATAATAAAATCTTAATTCTGTTCTTTGGGTAACTTATATTTCTTGGCAACTTGTTAACGTATAAAAATTCATCTAAATTTGGAGCAATATGGTCTGCGTTTTTTGTGGTTTTATCTCTAGAAACATTTTCTGTGTATGCAAAAAACTTATCGGCTACACCAGCTTCTCTAGTTACATAATCGCTATAACCATCTCCAATTACTTGTATTTCTCCTTCAAGGTTCATATCACTTAAACACTTGATTTTCCCATTATGTTGTGATAATGGGTTGTTAGCATCAAAACTAACAATTTTTCCATCAGCATCAAATTCAAAAGTATTAGCAAACACTCTTTCTGATGGTATATTGTATTCTGCTACAATAGGGTCTATAAATTCTTTAAATCCACAGGAAATTACATAAATATCTTCTGCAAAATCTTCGAAAAACTCTTTATTACTTTCTATAGATTTAGAAACTTGCTTCTTTAAAGCTGTTATTAAACCATCTAAATCAGATTTATTGGCTTCTAATAACTTAATTCTTCTTTCTAAAGATTCTGTAAAAGAGATTTCACCATCAATTCCTAAATTGGTAATATCTATAATTTGCTGAATAATTTCGTCTTTCTTAGGGTTATTCTCTAGCGTAATTTCTGCTAAAACATCTAAAGCTTCAACACGAGTTAAGGTGCTGTCAAAGTCGAAAATGTAATTTCTTTTTGTAGTAATCATTACTTTAAAATCTTGGTTGAATTTAAGTGAGTAAATCTACAAATATAGTAGGGAATTAAGAAGTAAGTTTTCAGTTTTATGATATAAATTTTATTAATGCAATTCTGTAAAAAACAATGTAAAAAATAGGCGCTTTTTTATTAAAAATTATCAAATCCTAAAAGTATGAACCACCAAACAATTGGCAAAGATTCTATGTAAAAAGAACTGTAGTATTTAGATTGGTCTGTTTTAGCTCTCATTAAGAAAATAATCACTAAAAAAAAGAAAATCATAAATGGAGTTTTTAATACATTTAATGTTGATGCAAAATATTCTATAATCAACGAAAAAACCATTAACATTAAACCCAGTCTTTTGGTTTTTTCTACACCAATTCTCTTTGGGATAGTTTGTAAAGAAATCGCATCATATTTTACATCTCTAATATCAAAAGGTAAAATTAAAACCACGACAATTAAAAAACGCTGTAACATCAACAAAACAATATTAAACGTGATTTTTTTTTCTGCATCTATGATAGGAATTAAAACAGTAAAACCAGCCCAAACTAAAGCTACAACAACAATTTTAAGATAACTGACTTCTCTTAAGGTTTTATCAAATCCGCTTAAAAAAGGCACTCCATATAAAACTGTTAAAGCAATAAATGGTAATGTATAATAAAGTGTATTAATAGGAACTTGAAATGCATAATAACACATCCCCAAAAAACAAAAAAAAGAAAAAATTTGAATTACTTTTAAGCTATTTGTTAAACTTCTATGATGCAATTTTGCTACACCTGCATATTTCACAAAATTGTAACCTGTAATTGTGCCAAAAAACACAAAATAATTTAAGTTTGGGTTGTTAGGTAAATCAAAATAAATTTCTGTGATTCTTAAAAAAGCGTAAACTGCCAAAGCTACATGAATACTCGCTTTAATATAAAAATCGAAAATCAATTTTAAGAATCTCATTTTACAAAAGTAAAGTTTATGTTAATAACATTTTAATTTGGTTGATAATTAACAGAGTTTTATCATTTTTAATAGAACTTTAGAACTCATTAAATCATTATTTTTGTTGTTTTTTAAATCGATAAAAGTCGTTTATAATTTCAGGTACTAAATCGATTGAAATAAGACTTTTTAAAACTTTATTTAATGAACACAAATTCGTTTCAATTAAGGCATATAGGGCCAAATGTAAATGAGCAAGAAAAGATGTTAAAAGCTATTAAAGCAGATAGTTTAGAACAACTGATTTATGAAACTGTACCAGACAATATCCGTTTAAAAGATGATTTAGATTTAGATCCTGCAATGAGCGAATATGAGTATTTACAGCACATTAACGACCTTGCTAATAAAAATAAAGTATTTAAAACGTACATTGGTTTAGGTTACCATGAAGCAATTGTACCAAGTGTAATTCAACGAAATATTTTAGAAAACCCAGGTTGGTACACAGCTTACACACCTTACCAAGCAGAAATTGCTCAAGGTCGTTTAGAGGCTTTGTTAAATTACCAAACTATGGTTTGCGATTTAACTGGTATGGAATTGGCAAACGCTTCTTTGTTAGACGAATCTACTGCTGCTGCAGAAGCTATGGCATTATTGTTTGATGTTAGAGAACGTGTAAAGAAAAAAGCAGGTGCAAATAAGTTTTTTGTTTCTGATGAAATTCTGCCACAAACCTTATCCTTATTACAAACACGCTCCACTCCTATTGGTATTGAATTGGTAATTGGTAATCATGAAGAATTTGATTTTGCTGATGATTATTTTGGAGCCATTTTGCAATATCCTGGTAAATTCGGTCAAATTTTTGATTATGAAAATTTTGTTGACAAAGCCAATGAAAATGATATAAAAGTTGCTGTTGCTGCAGATATTTTATCACTTGTAAAATTAAAAGCTCCTGGTGAATTTGGTGCTTCTGTAGTAGTAGGAACTACACAACGTTTTGGAATTCCTTTAGGTTATGGAGGTCCTCACGCAGCTTATTTTGCTACCAAAGAAAAATATAAAAGAAGTATTCCAGGACGTATTATTGGTGTAACTAAAGATATGAATGGTAAGCGTGCTTTAAGAATGGCATTGCAAACCAGAGAGCAACATATTAAAAGAGAAAGAGCAACTTCTAATATTTGTACAGCACAAGTTTTATTAGCTGTTATGGCTGGAATGTATGCCGTGTACCATGGTAAAAATGGTTTACAATATATTGCTGATACAGTTCATAATAAAACAAAATTAGTTGCAGATTTTTTAGAAAAAGCTGGGTTTAAACAACTAAATTCTTCTTATTTTGATACACTTTTAGTAGAGATTGATGCCATCAGATTAAAACCAATTGCAGAATCTTTTAAAGTAAATTTTAATTATGTTGATGACAATTCAGTGTCTATTTCTATAAACGAAGCTACTACTCAAAAAGACTTAATGACTTTGTTTACCATTTTTGGTCAGATGAAAAAAAGACCAAATCCTGTAAATGAAGAAAATTACGATACTTTTTCTCAAATTTTAACGCAAGAACCTTTTCATTCGGATTTTGAAGTTATAAATGATTCTATTACTAGAAATACATCATTCTTAAACAATGAAGTATTTAACACGTATCATTCAGAAACAGATATGATGCGTTATATAAAGAAATTAGAACGCAAAGATTTAGCTTTAAATCATTCTATGATATCTTTAGGATCTTGTACTATGAAATTAAATGCAGCATCAGAAATGTTGCCTTTAAGTAATCCTAATTGGGGTAACATTCACCCTTTTGTGCCTTTAAATCAAGCGCAAGGTTATCAAGAAGTTCTTAAAAAATTAGAACATCAATTAAATATTATTACTGGTTTTGCAGGCACTTCTTTACAACCTAATTCTGGTGCACAAGGCGAGTTTGCTGGTTTAATGACCATAAGAGCTTATCATCAATCTAGAGGAGATGATCATCGAAATATTTGTATTATTCCTGCTTCTGCACATGGTACAAATCCTGCTTCTGCTGTTATGGCTGGTATGAAAGTGATTGTAACCAAAACTGCTGAAAATGGTAATATTGATGTTGCTGATTTACGAGAAAAAGCAGAATTACATTCAGATAATTTAGCAGCGTTAATGGTAACTTATCCATCTACACACGGTGTTTTTGAAAGCGAAATCAAAGAAATCACCAAAATTATTCACGATAATGGTGGTCAAGTTTATATGGATGGTGCAAATATGAATGCTCAAGTTGGTTTAACAAATCCTGCAACAATTGGCGCAGATGTTTGTCATTTAAACTTACATAAAACTTTTGCCATTCCTCATGGTGGTGGTGGCCCAGGAGTAGGGCCAATTTGTGTAGCACCTCAACTCGTGCCTTTTCTGCCTACAAATCCGGTTATTGAAACTGGTGGAGAAAATGCAATTACAGCTATTTCTGCAGCTCCTTGGGGCTCTGCTTTAGTTTGCCTAATTTCTTATGGATATATTACAATGTTAGGTTTTAGAGGATTAACTAACTCAACAAAAAATGCAATTTTAAATGCAAATTATATTAAGGAGCGTTTAAATGGTCATTTTGATACTTTATATACAGGTGAAAAAGGACGTGCAGCTCACGAAATGATTATTGATTGTAGAGATTTTAAACAAAAAGGAATTGAAGTTGTAGATATTGCCAAACGATTGATGGATTATGGTTTTCACGCACCAACTGTTTCTTTTCCTGTTGGTGGCACAATGATGATAGAACCAACAGAATCAGAATCTATTCCTGAATTAGATCGCTTTTGTGATGCTATGATTGCCATTCGTGAAGAAATTAAAAATGCTACTAAAGAAGATGCAAATAATCCTTTAAAAAATGCCCCTCATACTCAAGAAATGTTAACTGCAGATGATTGGCAATTGCCATACACCAGAAAACAGGCAGCTTTTCCTTTAGAATATATTGCTGATAACAAATTCTGGCCAACTGTTAGAAGAGTTGATGATGCTTTTGGTGATAGAAACTTGAATTGTTCTTGTAACCCAATAGAAGATTATATGTAGAAATAATTGTGTGATTAATAATTTTAACAAAAATATTCAAATAACCATTAAATTATTATTGATAAATAAATAAATTTGATAGTTTTAAGAATTGTTTTAGATATACAAAAGAAATTACATAATTAATTGATTGATTTTTTAAATGAAGATTAGCTTAATAGATTCTAATGAAAATAGAATTTTACAGAATGATATTATTAGAAAAATTAGAGATTTAATAAACTCTAAAAATTTAGAACGTGGAGAAAAACTACCTTCTGAACGTGTTATTTCTGAAAAAATTAATGTCAAAAGAAATCATATTAAAGAAGCGATTAAAAGATTAGAGTTTTATGGCGTAGTAAAATCAATATCGCAAAGTGGTACTTTTTTATCTATTGGCTTAACAGGTTTTAATGGAATTGTAGAAGAAATTTTAACAATAGATTCGCCTTCTTTTATAGAACTAGCAGAAACCAGAATTTCTTTAGAGTTAAAAACAGTTGCTTTAGCTTCTAAAAGAAGAACAGAAGAAGATTTAATTAGAATTGAAAACACACTTAAAGCATTTGAATTAAAAATTACTAATGGTAAAGATTATTTAGAAGAAGATTTATTGTTTCATTTAGCTATTGCAAAAGCAAGCAAAAACAATACAATGCTTTCTGTAATGTTATTAATTATACCTCCTATTTTAGATACTTACGAAAGAGATGCGGTTTGCGATGGCGATCAAGTATTATCAGAAATAAATAAACATAAAGATATCTATTTAGCAATAAAAGCAAAAGACACTAAAAAAGCCGAAGAAATGATGCAAAAACATTTCTTTAAACTATCAAAATTTATAGAAAATAAAAAAACTTAAAATAAACTTATAATTATTTGAATAGTTAATTTATTTTAAAAATACACATACCTTTTAAACATTAAAAAACTGTTTCTGTTTACTGATTTTTTTTCAGTTTCAGAAGCTGTTTTTTATTTAACATAGAAGTTACAATTACTTAATAATTAGTAGTCAATTTGGAATAGTTATTGGTTTTAGTAAAAACTAATTTTAAAACTATAAAATGAAAAAATTATTACTGATTACTTTGTTAATTGCAAACACAATTTACGCACAAGAGAAAAAGGAAAAAGTAAATATTCTAAAAAATACTTGGTTAATTGGAGGGAAAATATCCCTAAGCTCAACAAATGCAGAAACAACAGATAACAACACCTCCAAAGGCTATGGAATTTCACTAAATCCTGAAATCGGATTTACAATAAAAAACAATCTAGTCTTAGGATTAGGTTTGGGTTATGATTATTATAAAAATGAAAACACAGATGCTCTAAACTACTCAAGATCTAGAAACGTTTTGAGTATAGCACCATATGTCAAAAAATTTATACCAATCAACTCTCATTTATTATTCTCTTTAAAAGGTGAAGCTAGATTTTCTACGGATGAAAACAAAAACAGTGATTCAACAAATCTATCTAGAAATAAGACTTTCTTTGTTGGTTTTAGACCTGGTATAACCTATTTTTTATCAAAAAGAATTTCTTTGGATGCTAATATTGGTTCAATTGGCTATTCTCACTTTAATAGAAAGTATGACACCAATGATGAAACTTACAAGTCAAATTCATTTAACCTTAATTTAAATTCCTCAGATTTTCTGTTTGGTTTCACTTATTATTTATAATTAAATTAGTAAGCTAATTTTTATAATCAATCCGTTTAAAATAATTTAGACGGATTTTTTTATGATTAAAAAACCTCAAAAAACCAAGTAACAACAACACCTTTCCCATCAGCTAAATCAATAGATAACAATTCTTTTTTAGTTTTTGCTTTAAAATTAAAAGGTGATTTTAAAATATCTAATCCGCTTTGTTTTTTTATTCTGATGCCTTGTCCTGAAATAATATCTTTATTGGGCTCAAAGTCTCCTTTTGGTAAGTGTTCAGTTAAAATTAAGTATTTATAATTGCTTAATTTGTTTAGAATATTTTCAACTTCTGCATTCGATAAATGTTGTAAAACCTGTCTAATAAATACACAATCAGCTTTTGGTAATTCGTCTTTTGCAATATCTAAACATTTGAATTCTAAATTATCCGCTTTAAATTTCTCTTTATTATAATTGATTAAATCCTCTACAACATCAATTGCAGTATATTTTTTTGTGTTTTTATAAAGTGCTTTACCAATATTAAAATCGCCACAACCTAAATCTAGAACAGAAATAGGATTATCAAAAGAATTTAAAAATTCATTTATGATTTTAATATAAGGATCAACCAATTCAGGATTATGAGAACCAAAACCAGAGTAGAATTCAGTTTCATTTCCTCCCCAAAGATTTAGGTCGTAAATCTGATCCATTATCTTTTTAGTTGGCCAAGGTTTTTTTATTTTTTTTGATTGATTTTTCTTCATTAAATAATTTAATCAAACACAAATTTAAAATTTTATGAGTTGTCTGATCTTTTTATCAAAAGAAAAATCATCAAAACTGACACTTACCAGTATTTCACATTTTAAGTAAACTAAGATAACTATCTTTGCAATTATCTAAGCAAAATGAAATCTTTACAACCCAATGACAAACTATTACTCTAATGGAAAACTGTTGCTAACAGGAGAATATCTTGTATTAGATGGCGCAAAATCATTAGCAATTCCCACAAAATTTGGGCAAGATTTAATTATTGAAAAAATAAAAGAACCTCAAATTATTTGGGGAAGTTTTACAATGACAGGCGAATGTTGGTTTGAAGCCATTTTTGATTTGCCAAAATTACGTTTGGCAAACTGCACTTTTAATTCTGATAAAGAAGGAAGTGCAGAATTTATTGCAGAAACTTTGTTAGAAATTTTGCATGAAGCCAAAAGAATGAATCCAGATTTTTTAGCTGCTGAAAATGGTTTTGTTGTAAAAACGAAACTTACATTCCCAAGAAATTGGGGTTTAGGGAGTTCATCAACCTTAATAAATTCTATTGCTTCTTGGGCAAAAGTAGATGCTTTTCAATTATTATGGAATTCTTTTAAAGGCAGTGGATATGATATTGCTTGTGCACAAAATGATTCGCCTATTTTTTATGAAATTCAGGATAAAAAACCTGTTGTACAACAAGTCAATTTTAATCCGAGTTTTAAAGAAAACATCTTTTTTGTGTATTTAAATCAGAAACAAGATTCTAAAGAAGGTATTGCAAAATTTAGGGAAAGTAATATTAATTTTGATAAAGAAATAATGCGTATTTCTGAAATTTCTGAGTCTTTTTTAAAGGTAAATTCAATTACAGAATTTAATAAATTGATTATTGAACACGAACAAATTATAAGTTCAATCATCAAATTAAAACCAGTTAAAGAACAATTATTTTCTGATTATTTTGGAGAAATTAAAAGTTTAGGAGCTTGGGGTGGAGATTTTGTAATGGCTACAGGAAACGAAAAAACAAAAGCATATTTTAACAACAAAGGATTTAATACAATTCTTACTTATTCAGAAATGATTTTATGACTAAAATAATTATAATTGGAGGTGGTGCAGCAGGATATTTTACAGCCATAAATGCGAAAGAAAACAACCCAGAGTTAGATATTACCATTTTAGAAAAAGGTAAAGATGTTTTACAGAAAGTAAAAATTTCTGGTGGTGGACGTTGTAATGTAACTCACGCTTGTTTTATTCCTAAAGATTTGGTTCAGTTTTATCCAAGAGGAAAAAAAGAACTTTTAGGTCCCTTTCATCAATTTATGACAGGTGATACTTTTGAATGGTTTGAAGAAAGAGGTGTGCCTTTAAAAATTGAGGATGATAATCGTGTTTTCCCTGAAGCAAATACAAGTCAAGCAATTATAGATTGCTTTCAAAATGCTGTTGATAAGTTGAAAATTAAAGTGTTAACAAACTGTGGTGTAAATGAAGTTTATCAACAAGAAAATAAATGGGTTATCAACACAAAAAACGAAACTTTTACAGCAGATAAAGTTGTTTTTGCTGCTGGAAGTTCTAAAAAAGTTTGGGATTTATGTAAAACTTTAAATCACTCTATTGTAGAACCAGTTCCATCTTTATTTACATTTAATATTAATGATAAAAGATTGGTTGATTTATTAGGGACTTCTGTGCCCAATGCTACTGTAAATATTGTGGGCACAAAATTAGAAGCTTCTGGCCCATTATTAATTACACATTGGGGTATGAGTGGCCCAGCTGTTTTAAAATTATCGGCATTTGGAGCAAGAATTTTAGCTGATAAAAATTATCAATATAATGTAATGGTGAATTGGTTATCTAGACCAACTGATAAAGTGTTAAATGTTTTATTAAATCTTAAAAAGAAAGAACCAAGAAAAACTGTGATTTTAAAATCGCCATTTTCTGAAATTTCAAAGCGATTATGGGAACGTTTTGTAATTGCATCAGAAATTAGAAATAATCAAAATTGGGCAGATTTAAAAAATGCTCAATTAGAGAATTTAGCCAATCAACTAACAAAAGGAATGTTTAATGCCAATGGCAGAACTACTTTTAAAGATGAATTTGTAACTGCTGGTGGTGTAGATTTAAAAGAAATTAATTTTAAACGCTTTGAAAGCAAACAACATAAAAATTTATTCTTTGTAGGTGAAGTTTTAAATATTGATGCTGTTACTGGCGGATTTAATTTTCAGAATGCTTGGACAGGTGGCTTTATTTGTGCAAAAGCTTTGGCAGAGGTTTAATATTTACCAATTATATTCGTTTCGAATAAAAAACTAACAACTAAACATTAAAACCTTATAACTAAATAAATGGCAAGAACAGAATCTAACGAATTTAAAATAGGTGAAAAAGCACCAGATTTTAATTTAATCAATACTATTGATGATGAAATTTATGCGTTAAATGATTTAAAAGGTGATAAGGGAACTGTTATTATGTTTATCTGCAATCACTGTCCGTTTGTAATTCACGTAAATGCTGAATTGGTAAAAATGGCAAATGAATACGAGCAAAAAGGAATTCGTTTTATTGCTATAAGCTCTAATGATGTTGAGAATTATCCACAAGACGCACCTCATTTAATGAAAGAATTAGCTGCACAAGAAAAGTATTCTTTTCCTTATTTATATGATGAAACCCAAGAAGTTGCTAAAGCATATAATGCTGCTTGTACTCCAGATTTTTATGTGTTTGATGCGGATTTAAAATCTGTTTATCATGGTCAATTAGATGATTCTAGACCAGGAAATGGAAAACCAGTTACAGGTATTGATTTAAGAAAATCTTTAAATAATATATTAGAAAATAAAAATCCGACAGAAAACCAAAAGCCAAGTGTAGGTTGTGGTATTAAATGGAAAATTAACCTTAACTAAAGAATTTATTCGAAAGTAATGCTTTGATATGCTCCTATATCAGGATTTGTAGTTCTAACAATCCCTAGAATATCAAAAGAAAAAGAAGTCGTTTTAGCTTTATTTATGGCATCAGAATCTTGACCAATTATAAAATCTTCATTCTGCGAATCTCTAAAATTTGCAAAACCATTTAAAATTATATTTTGATAATTGGTATTGTTTTCGAAATCTAACTCAACAACATCAGTAAAAGAATCGCTTGCGTCATTAAATTGAATCATACAATTGCTAATGTTGTAATTGAATAAACTTCCATCAACCTTATCTAAAACAAATTCAATATTATTATTACCACCAAAAATACAATTGGTAAAATTTGCAGCATTTAAAGCTCTAGTTTCAGTAATTTCTTGACCATTAGCATCATTATAAGTAAAGAAATTATTCACTAAAACTGCTGGTAGTTGTCTAATTCCGTTATTCCAAAAATTAGCAAAAGTACTGTGTGTAAAATTGTAAGTACCACCAATTGTTGCTGCTAAAGAAGCTTCGCCTGCAGCACCAATAACCACATTATGCGCTTCTATATTCGTTTCTCTTGCTAAAATACCAAAGTTAGAATGATTGTAGATTTCAGTGTTTTGTAATTTTAAAGTTGGGTTAGTATCAGAACCAATACTATCAATTAAAATACCAATAATTCCGTTTTTAATTTGAGCGTGATAAACTTCGTTGTCTTTGCTTCCTGCACGCATCCAAATAGTACCCCATTGACCTGGAGTTTGGTTAAATCTGTGCTCTAAACGATCACCTTCAAAAACTACTTTTTCATTTAAAGTTCCATTTACTTTTAAGGTAGCTTTATCATCGATTATTAAACCAGAATTGTTGTGAAAATAGACTTTAGCACCAGCTTCTATAGTTAAAGTTTTATTTGCTGGAACAGCAGCATAACCATAAATTACTGTAGGTTTTTCTTTTGTAATGATTAACTCAGTATCTGTTAAATAACGTCCTTTTATTGTTGTTGCTTGCCCATCAATAGTTAAACTATCAATTTTCATTGTAATTGGATCTCGTTCTGGAAAAATAAAATAGGCATCTTGCACCAAAGTTACCAAATCTACATCTTGCTGATTTGCGCCATTATCAAACAAAATTCTATCTGTATATAAAGGATCTGAAATTGTAGATTCATCAATTGTAGTTTCTACAAAAACGTAAATGCTATCTTTTGCTAAAATATCTATATCGTTAAATTCTTTACCTGGAATTCCATCAACATTTAATCTATAGTTAGATGTAGAACCATTTTCTAAAGTAATTTTCGGAATTGTAATAGCTTTATTACCTCTATTGTATACTTTTAAATTATAAGTTGCAGAACCAATGTTTGTAAAAACAGTATCTAAAAAAACAGTGTCTTTAGAAAACTCTAAACTACCAAAACTTGGTACTGTAGAAAAATCTTTTCTGCAAGAACTCATAGAAATTAGAGCAATACAAATTAAAAGAGTAATAAAGTAACGCATAAATCAATTTTTATAAAAATAGAACTTTAAAATAAATAGTTTATTATTCTGTTAACAATTTGATTTCAAAAAGTTTACCCCAATTTTTACCGGTAACAAAAAGTCTGTCGTTTTCTTTATCGTAAGCAATACCATTTAAAACATCATCTTGACCTTCTAATTTTTGAGTTTTCTCCATTTCTTTAACCAAACCTTTTAAGTTAATAATACCATCTACAACTCCGTTTTTAGGATTTATGATTGCTATTAAGGGTTTCTGCCAATAATTAGCATAAATTTTACCATTTACCCATTCTAATTCATTTAAACTTTTTAACGAGACTTTATTGGTATAAGCTTGTATAGATCTTATTTCATTTAGAGTTTCTAAATCTAAAAACCAAATTTTATTAGAACCATCAGATTTAATAAATTCTTTATCATTATGTGTTAAACCCCAACCTTCTTTACTCTTATTATACTTAAACTCACTTACTTGTTTAAAAGTTTTTAAATCATAGACAAAACCTTTTTTAGCTTCCCAAGTTAACCAATAAACCTTATCATTAACAATAGTCATTCCTTCTCCAAAAAACTGCTTATCTAAATCTATCTTTTTTAGTACTTTACCTGATTTTATTTCCACTTTTCTTAAGGTAGATTGCCCTCTTCTACCTGTTGTTTCATATAAAAAACCATTGTTATATTCTAAACCTTGGGTAAATGCATTTGTATCATGAGGATAAGAATTTACAATTTCAAAATTATAAAGCACAGGTTTTTTATCAGAAAAAATTTCAAACGAATTGTTTAACTTTTTCGTTTTACCAGGATAAAATGCCAAAGCAGAAACAGCATATTTACCTACACCATAATCTGCAGCATTTAGCGTTATCGAATTTCCATCCGAAGAAATTTCTTTACCGTTTACAAAAAACTGAACATTATCTACTTGTTGATTATTCTCTTCTTTTAAAGTAATTTCAATTTTATCTTTGATTGTATTTTTTTTGGAAACATCTAGCGTAAATTTGTAATCTTTATCGCAACTTGTAAATAAATAGAACGATAATAGCAATGTAACTAAGGCAATTTTCTTCATTATAATAATTATTTTATAAGATTTAAAGTAGCTAAAACAGAGGTTTAACCACTTATATTTAATGTTTTAAACCAGATATTTACTACAACTACAAAGAAAAGTAATTTATTTATTTGTAAATTAAAAAATATCCTTAAATTTGCATCCTCAAAATAGTAATTTATAGCTATTTAGAGAATTTAGTAAAGCCTTACCAACTTTACTTTGCAAACATAACATTAAAGAATTAAAATATTATAAAATGAAAAAAGGAATTCATCCAGAAAATTATAGAATGGTAGCTTTTAAAGATATGTCTAACGAAGACGTTTTTTTAACACGTTCTACTGTAGACACTAAAGAAACTTTAGAAGTTGATGGTGTAGAGTATCCTTTAGTAAAATTAGAGATTTCTAGAACATCTCACCCATTTTACACTGGTAAATCTAAACTTATTGATGCTGCAGGACGTATTGACAAGTTCAAAAACAAATACGCAAAATTCAAGAAATAATCTTAGAATTTTCAAAATATTTAAAACTCCAACATTCATTTGTTGGAGTTTTTTTGTTCTGATTTTGTAATTGTCAATTCCATTACAGTCGAGAAGTTGGGCGTTTCCTTTCAGGTCGGGTTTTACGCTACAATCTTTTTAAGCTGAAAAAACAGCTAAAAAAGGATTTTCACTGCAACCCCTAACGCAATTATTTGCCAACTATTTTAATAATTAAAAACAAATAGATTACTTTTAATCTTCTTAAAACGAAAATTAAATAATGAGAAATACCATTCTTTCTTTTTTAATAACAGCAACAGTATTAAGTGGAGTTTTAGTTTATTTTTTGCCACATATAGGCAACATAATTCTACTTTCAATATCAGGTTTATTAACTTTAATTGCTATTTACGATAGTTTACAAACCAAACATTCTTTATTAAGAGCCTTCCCTTTATTAGCTCGTTTGCGTTGGCTTTTTGAAGAAGAAAGAGATAAAATTCAACAATATTTTATAGAGGATAATTTAAATGGAACACCTATAAATAGAGAAAAAAGAAGCGTTGTTTACCAAAGAGCAAAACTATCTAAAGACACCATTCCTTTTGGCACACAACATAATGTTTATGCCAAAGGATATGAGTTTGTAAAGCATTCTTTATTTCCAAAAAATCATCATTATACAACAGGAGAACGTATAATTTTTGGCTCTGACAAATGCTCTCAAAAATATGATGGTTCTATCATAAACATTTCTGCAATGTCTTTTGGCTCTTTAAGTAGTAATGCAATTATGGCTTTAAATCAAGGAGCAAAAATGGGAAATTTTGCGCATAATACTGGTGAAGGAGGAATTTCTCCTTATCATTTACAAGGTGGAGATTTAATCTTTCAAGTAGGTACAGGTTATTTTGGTGCAGGAAAATCTGTAGATAGCAAACGTGTTTTTGATGCCGAAATTTTCAAGAAAAACGCAATTCGTCCTGAAGTAAAAATGATTGAAATTAAATTTTCTCAAGGTGCAAAACCAGGTCATGGAGGTATTTTGCCAGCAAAGAAAAACACACCCGAAATTGCAGAAATTCGTTCTGTAGAAGCTGGCACTCAAGTAGATTCTCCTCCAGGTCATTCTGCATTTTCTAATTTTGATGAAATGATTAACTTCATTCAAAAAGTAAGAGATTTATCCGAAGGAAAACCAGTAGGAATTAAATTTTGTGTGGGTAATAATGAAGAAATTGAACAAATGATTAAAGCATTTGCTGATGCTAATAATTATCCAGATTTTATTTCAGTTGATGGTGGTGAAGGGGGTACTGGTGCTGCGCCCTTAGAGTTTACCAATTATATTGGATCTCCTTTAGTAGAAGGTTTGGTTTTTGTAAATAAACTTTTAAAACAATACAACTTAAGACATCAAATAAAAATTATAGCTTCTGGTAAAGCTGTTGATGCTTTTGATGTTGTAAAATACCTAGCCTTAGGTGCAGATGCAATAGGTATGGCAAGAAGCTTTATGCTAAGCTTAGGCTGTATACAAGCTAGAGAGTGTAATTTAGATACTTGTCCTGTTGGTGTGGCTACACAAGATGAAGATTTAGTTGAAGCTTTGGTTGTAGAACAAAAGAATATTCGTGTAAAAAATTATCATAATAAAACAATTACAGCTGTTAAAGAAATGGTTTCTGCAATTGGTTTAGATTCTATTGATGACATACAACCCAATCAAGTTTTTAGACGTAGAAAAGACGAAGAAATTGCTAGTTTAAAAGAAATTTATTATTAATATTTCTTCTGAGTTAATTCGTATTAAATCTATTCTAAAAACTTTTGAGTTAAACTGTTACAAAATAAGGTTTAGTCGATAACTTCTCTGTTCAAATAACGAAATCTATTTAGTTTTTCTAAAACTTTCATTGCCTTAAAGGCAGCTAAATCACTTATTGATTCATTGATATATCTATAACTATTAGATTTTTCAACAAGTTTCACGTAACGATTTTGTAATTGCTTTTTAAAATTGGAAAGCTGTATTTTGTAGTACATAATAATTGGGGGTTAAAATTATATACTCAAATATAACAAAAATTACACTTGAGTATACCTCAATTATCTTAAAATCTTCTTAAAATATGTTAATTTTAACTATCTATTGTCCTGTAAAGCAAAAACTTGCTTTAATAAAGCTGTATCTCTTAAACCAACTTTTTCTCTAATCCCTTTTTCTTCTACTTCTATCATTGTAAAAACTCCTTTTAAAGCTTCATTAGTTACATAAGCTGTTAAATCTGGATCTACTTTATTTACAAACGGAATAGAATTATATTTAGTAATTAAGTTACTCCAAATTTTATCTGCTCCTACTTTAGAGAAAGATTGATTAATTACAGGACTAAAACTATTGTATAAACTTTGATTGGTTTTAGATTGTAAATAAGATGTTGCTGCATTTTGATCGCCTAATAAAATATTTTTTGCATCTGCAAAAGTAATTTCTTTAACAGCATTTACAAAAATAGGAGTTGCAGTTTTTACAGCATCTTCTGCTGCTCTGTTTAGTGCTTTAATTCCTTCATCAGCTAAATTACCTAAACCAATTTTTCTTAAGCCATTATCTACAGCTTGTAATTCTTGTGGCAATAAAATTTTAACCAATTCATTTTTATAAAAACCATCTACAGCAGTTAGTTTTGTAACTTGATTTTCGATACCATGATCTAAAGCTTGTCTCAAACCATTACCAATTTGCTCTTGTGTTAACACTCCACCTCCACTTGGCAACTGACTAACAACTTTTTGCAACTCTGCACAACCTACAAACTGAATCGCAATTACTAATACTAAAATTCTTTTTATCATTTTTATTGATTTATTTTCTATTGTTATTAGACACTTTTATCTTTAAAAGTCACTCAATTATTTAAAACTATCTGTTTTTTTATCATAACCAAAAGGACAGTGTTTACAGCCACTTTTACAACAATAACCACGTTTTAAGTGATATTTTTCTGTAAAAACTCTGTAACCTTGCTCGTTAAAGTAAAAATCGTCTTTTTCGAATTCTATTCTTGGATTAAACATAATGCAAAAATAGATAAACTGGTTGTAATTAAATTCTATATTTATTCTTTATCTAATATTTTATACCATTAGAACCATCCACAATAGGAATTGTAATAGAAGTATTTTCTAAATCAACCGTTAGTTCTGTACCTGGTTTTGGTAATAATGTATAATTATTATCACTAGAAAAAATCATTAAACCAATTTGTTGTCCTTTTTTAATAATTTGATCATCTGGTTGTAAAGTAAAAGTCATTTCGTAAAACTTACCTGGTTTTAAAGGCTTACTCTTTGTTAACGACTTGTAATTTTGTAAATCAGCCCAACCACGTGTAATAATATTATCAGTTATTTTTGCTCTTCTTCCTTTATTCCAAGGTAATGAAACTAAATACACAGATAAATTTACGGCCGGTTTAGAACTTGCAGCTTTTATGGTTATGGTTGATAATCCAGAAATATGAACATCTTCTTTTAAAACCGGAGTTACATATAACAAACGATGATTTGTATAATCCGCTTGTGCTAAAGCATCCGAAGAAAAAGAATAATTATCAACTAAAGTCTCTTTTGTATTTGATGATGGTTTTTCTGTAGATAAAGTACCAGCTCCTGGCGCACCTGGATTTAAATAAAAAGTAACTGGTTTTGCTGATGGATTTGGGTAATTCTCATAAGAAGTTGGTGCATCTCTTTTATCATTTTCTCTAACAATCCAAGCTTTTGCATCGTTTTCTACTCCATTTTCTACTCCATGTAAATAACGTGTAAACCAACGATTCATCATTGTAATTGGTGGTGGACCTCCATGACCATTTTGATGATAAAATATTTGAGTTGGCAACCCCATTTCTGATGCTTTCTTATAAATTCGATAACTATGCTCTGGCATTACATTCCAATCATTAAATCCGTGAGACATTAATAATGCAGCTTTCATTGGTTGCATTTCATTTAAATAATCTCTACCAGCCCAAAAATCATTATAATCTCCAGTTGCTCTATCCATTCCATTCACTAATTCTGTATCTCTTACAACTTTGTTATTTCTAGCACGATTTTCTTCTTTTCCACTGTGGATAAAATCATATAAAACATCAATATCTTCTCCTAAATATCCGCCAGGAGAACGTACCAAACCATTTGAACGATAATAATGATAATAAGAAGTATTTGGCGCAATTGGTATAATAGCTTCTAAACCTTCTACTCCTGTTGTTGCAGCAGCTAACGGAATTGTTCCATTATAAGAAGTCCCTGTCATACCTACTTTTCCTGTAGACCAAAATGCTTTAACTTCTTCGTTTCCTGTTCTAGAGGCATAACCTTTTGCTTTTCCATTAAGCCATTCTATAACTGCTTTGGGTGCTAATGATTCATTATCGCCACCAACAGTTGGTGAACCATCAGACAAACCTGTTCCTGGAGAAGAAGAATGTACCACAATATAACCTCTAGGTACCCAAGTTTTAATTTGAGAATTCGAAATAATTGGTCTTTTTCCTCTTCTTTTAACATTAGAACGTGTTGGTTCTGCTACTTTTTCTCCAAATTCGTGTTTTACATTCCAAAATAATTCTTTTCCTCCACTAGCAACTCCTGCATAATAAGGACTAGATTCATAAACTACAGGTAATTTTAAACCTTCTGTTTCTGTTTGATTTGGTCTTGTAACATCTACGTGAACTCTGTCTAATTTTCCATCTCCATCTGAATCAAAACTTGTTTCGACCCATAAATCGTGACGAATCCAATTTTTAGAATGACTAAAAGCTTCTACAACCTGAGCTTCACCATCTTTAAACACAGGAACTGTTTTTTCTTGTGCATTTATTTGAAAAATAAAAACAAGTAATATAATTAATAATGATTTTTTCATTTTTTAAATTGGTTTATAATTTTATTCTGATGATAATAATTTTTCGTGTTTCGTGTTTAAAAAAGTCTAACACATAAAAACATAGAATACATAGGTTTCTTTTATCTTTTATCTTTTTTCTTTTTTCTTACCTCTTGTCTCTTCTCTCTAAGGACTAATCTTTTAAAACTGAAAACTCAATACTAGAATCTGTAAAAACAGTGTGCGTTTGAGTTTTAAAGTCTGCCTCGTCTGCTTTATAAATATTATCTACATAAGTCTGCGGATTTAAATCGATTAAAGGAAACCAAGTACTTTGCACTTGAATCTGTAATTTATGTCCTTTTTTAAACGTATGAAAAACATCTTGCAATTTAATATTTACATCCGTTTTTTTGTTTGGTATAAAAGGTTCTGGTTTTGCAAAACTATTTCTAAAACGCCCTCTTAAAACTTCGCTCCTAACCATTAAATGATAATTGCTCATTTTTAAATGATCTTGTAAACCTTCATTATCTTCTTTTGTATCTGTAGGATGCACATCAATTACTTTTACAATCCAATCTGCTGCAGTACCAGTTGTAGCAATTTTTAATTTTGCTAAAATATCACCAGCCAATGTAAAATCTTCTGATAAAACATCAGTTTCAAAAACCAAAACATCTGGTCTTCTTGCTGCAAAACGTTGATCGTCTGTCATATATTTTCTTGGAGTAAAAACGGTTTTAATATCCTCAGAATATGGTACAGGACGTTTAACATCACTAATAAAATTAATTTTTGATGTTGATTTTTTACTTGAAGTTAATTCTTGATTTTCAGATAAAAACCAATCTTCTTTTACTACATTTTTTGGTGGCCAAGAATCATAAGATTTCCATTCTTTTTTACCTGAATCAAAAACATAAGCTTCTGGTAATCCTGAATTTTTATCACCTTTACCTTTTAAGAAATGATTAAAGAATTTTGTTTCGATTTCTGATTGAAATTTTAAAGAAATAGAATCGCCAAAATAATAATTACCAACTGTATTCTTTACAGTATTTCTAGACCATTTTCCATGATCCCAAGGACCAAAAACCATTGTATTGTAGTTTTCTTTTCCGTTTTTTTCTATTCCTTTATACGTTTCTAAGGGTCCGTATAAATCTTCGGCATCAAACCAACCACCAACAATCATTGTTGCTACAGTGCTTGGCACTTTACCCATATGTTGAATAATTCCTTTACTTTGCCAATTCTCATCATAATTTGGATGTTCTACAATTTCTTTCCAGAAAAAATCATCAATTCTATCTTCAGAAGCTGTTGAGTTTACGTCTAATTTATCGTACTGAAAAAATTCGTTTAAGTTTTTTAAAGGCCCTTTATCTAAGAAAAATTGGTATTGATCTTGAGAATTCATTTTTGGAAAAGAATACCAAGAAGTATCTGTTGGTGTGTCTTTATAAGTACCAAAAAGAGAAATTGCTCTAAAATAACTTAATAAAAAAGCTCCATTATGATGAAAATCATCAAAGAAAAAATCGCCAATACAAGCTTGTGGAGAAGCTGCTTTTAAAGCAGGATGCGCATCTATAGCAGAAACTGTTGCATAATGCCCAGGATAAGAAATACCCCAAGTACCCACATTTCCGTTATTATTTTCTACGTTTTTAACTAACCAATCTATAGTATCGTAAGTATCAGAAACCTCATCAGATTCGTTTTCTTTTTTATTTGGTTTGTAAGCACGCATATTATCATAAACGCCTTCACTCATCCATCTACCTCTAACATCTTGATAAACCACAATATTACCCTCTTTCATTAAATGAACATTTGGACCAATTTTAGATTTCATTTTACCTTCTCCATAAGGAGCAGAACTATATGGAGTTCTTTGCATTAAAATAGGATATTCTTTAGAAGTATCTTTAGGAGAATAAATTGTAGTATGGAGTTTTTTGCCATCTCTCATTTCTATATCTACTTCTTTTTTTGTGTAATTATCAACTACAAAAGTGTCTTTTTTCACTTCTTTTTCTTCGGATGAATTACAGGAAATAAAAATAAAAATGCTTACTAAAAATACAATAAATTTTGTTTTCATAATGGTGTTTGATTTGATGTTATAAACTTACAAAAACTTAAATTAAAAAGGTCTTTTTAGTGCGCTAGGAGGTTTATATAAATCATAATTATTTCTTAAAATTAGTATTTAAAAGTTAAAGAAATTGACATTTTTATTCGTTATTTATAAAAATATAAAAGTAGGTTTAGACAAAGTTCTATCAGCAAAAGAATTAATTTCTACATAATTTTTAATTCTTATTAAATTACAAAAGCTTTCTTTACTGAAAGTTTTTTTTATGTTTTATATTGTGCTTTTTGAAATACTTACTTATGAAAAATACAGTTTTATTACTTTTAACTTTTATATTTTTTAGTTGTTCTAATAACAAAATTGATAAAACTCACATACCCAAAAAAGAATTTCCTGAATTAGTAGAAGGTAGATATAATGTTGCTTTTCTAATTATGGACGGAACTTTCAACACAGAATTAACAGCTCCTTTTGATATTTTTCAGCACACCATTTACAGAGAAAACATAAAAGCAATGAATGTGTTTACAGTAGCAAATACAGATAAACCTATTACCACATTCGAAGGAATTAAAATGCTACCAGATTTTAATTACCTAAAAGATTCATTACCAAAAATTGATATTTTAGTAGTGCCTTCTGCAGAACATCATCTAGATTCTGATTTAGAAAATGAAGCTTTAATTAACTTTGTAAAACAAGTAGATAAAGAAGCAACTTATGTAACTTCTCATTGTGATGGTGCTTTTGTTTTAGCTAAAGCTGGATTATTAAACAATAAAGTTTCTACAACTTTTCCTTCGGATATTGATAAAATGAGAACTATGTTTCCTGATTTAGATATTAGAAAAGAGGTTTTTTTCGTACACGATAACAAATACATTACTTCTGCAGGTGGTGCAAAATCTTTTGAAGCTGCTTTATATTTATGCGAATTTTTGTACGGAAAAGAAATTGCGCAATCTTTAGCTGGTGGTTTAGTCATTGACTGGAATTTAGACAATGTACCTCATTTAATTATCGAATAATTTTTTCTACTTGGTTTTTTGGCATTCTTTTTGTTAAAGAAATGTTAACGCAATCAACTCAACTTACCTAAACTTTAATAAGCCTCTTGAATTTTATCAAGAGGAAAAATTAAATTTATTAACTTTTAAAAACTAGGTATTATGAGTAGAAAAGAATCTCCAGAAATTAATGCAGGATCAATGGCAGACATTGCATTTTTATTATTAATCTTCTTTTTAGTTACTACAACTATGAATGTAGATACAGGAATTAATCGAAAAATCCCAAAGAAAGAACCAAATTCATCAACATTAACCATTAAAGACAAAAATATTCTAGAGGTAAACATCAACCTTAATAATGAAATTTTTGTTGATGGTAAAATTGTAAAACCCATAGAATTGAAACAAATTGCTATCGATTTTATAGACAATGCTGGTGGTTTAGACATACATCAAAAACCTTGTGATTGGTGTAATGGAAATCAATTACCAACTTCTTCAGATCATCCAACAAAAGCATTTATATCTGTAAAAACAGATAGAAACACCAATTACGAAACATATATTTTAACGCTAGATAACTTGAACTCAGCTTACACACATTTAAGAAATAAATTGGCATTAAAAATGTATGGTAAAAATTATGTAAGCATACTTGAGGATTACAAAAAGACAAATCACCTAGATAAATCTCTAGAAGGAAAAATTAAATTAATTCGTGAAAAATATCCGTTATTATTATCAGATGTAGATATAAAAAACTGATATGGTACTCACAGAATTTATTAGTACTTTTACCTAAAATCAATCTATTGCGTGTTAGATTTTATTGAGTTTTCTTTTTTAGATATTTTAGACATTTTGCTAGTTGCAACTTTACTCTATTATATTTACAAACTACTAAAAGGTACTGTAGCCATTAACATTTTTATTGGTATTGCTCTTATTTTCTTAATATGGAAAATTACACAGGCTTTAAAAATGGAAATGTTAAGTGGTATTTTAGGCTATTTACTTTCTGGTGGTGTTATTGCATTAATTATAGTTTTTCAGCAAGAAATTAGAAAGTTTTTATTGATGATTGGTACCACAAACTTTTCTAATAAAAGAAGCTTTTTAAATCAATTAAAGTTTTTACAAACTGAAATCGGCTCTGAAATTGAAGCTGAAAAAATAGTAAAAGCTTGTAATAATATGTCTAAAAATAAAACAGGTGCTTTAATAGTTATTGAACGTACCAACAGTTTAGATTTTTTAATTAATACTGGAGACCAGATGAATGCCTTAGTAAATGAGGTTATTTTAGAAAGTATATTTTTTAAAAACAGCCCTTTACACGATGGTGCAACAATTATTAGAGATAATTATGTGGTTGCAACTAGGGTTGTTTTACCCATTTCTGATAGCACTAAAATACCAGCAAGATTTGGTTTAAGACATAGAGCTGCAATTGGTGTTAGCGAAAAAACAGATGCAGTTTGTTTATTGGTTTCTGAAGAAACTGGCGAGATTTCTTATATAAAAGATGGTGAATTTGTGTTGTACACTACACAAGATGAATTAATAGAAAAGATTAAAAAAGATAGTATTTAAAATAAAAAAAGCTCGCTAAATTAGCGAGCTTTACTTTTTGATATTTTAAAAATGATATAAATTAATCTTCAATATCATCTTCAATTTCTTTAACTTTTTCGTTTATTTTTGCCATTGTTGCTTTATAAGATTCTTTTGCTTCAGCACTTAAGTTTTCCATAAACTTTTCACTTTTATCAGCAAATTCTTTAGTTTCTTTTGCAAACTCTGAGTTTTTTATGTTTTCTGCACCTTTATCCATTTGCGATTTTACATAAGCCGCATAAGATTTTAAATGTGCTTCTGCTTTTTCATCATCAAATTCTGGAATTGTAATATCATCAAAAGCAGATTTTACATCTTCTCCAAATTCATTTAACTCTTTTCCTGCTTCGTCTAATCCTTCGTTTATTTCGTTACCTATCTCAGAAGTTTCTTCTTTAATATCTTTCTTTGTCTCGTTTTTACAAGATGTAATTACTAAGGTTGCCATTATTAATATTGATAATCCAAGTTTTTTCATAATTTCTATTTTGTTTTGGTTAATAACTAATTGTGATACAAAAATAGATTTAAGATAACTGGTTTATTATCTCTAAAAATTGAATTTTTAACTCGTTTGCTAAAGTAGATTTATTTTTTAAACACTTTAAATCCTAGCTAAGAAGCGACATCTAAACTAAATTGTTTGTCGTAAAGGTTTTTATAATAGCCATTTTCTTTTTCTAATAATTCTTGATGAGAACCTTCTTCAACAATTAAACCTTTATCCATTACAATAATTTTATCAGCTTGTTTTATAGTCGCTAATCTATGTGCAATTACAATTGATGTTCTGTCTTTTGTAATGGTATCTGTAGCATATTGAATCATTTGTTCTGCGTGAGCATCTACAGAAGAAGTGGCTTCGTCTAAAATTAAGATACTTGGTTTACTTACATAAGCTCTTAAAAACGCAATTAATTGTCTTTGACCAGAAGATAACATTGCACCTCTTTCTTTTACATTATATTGATATCCTCCAGGAAGCGTCATAATAAAATCGTGAATACCAATTTGCTTTGCAGCTTTTTCTACTTCCTTTAAAGTGATGTTTTCATCTTTTAAAGTGATATTATTTAGAATAGAATCTGAAAACAAAAACACATCTTGCAAAACAATAGCAACCTGATTTCTTAAACTTTCTAAAGTATAATCATCTACAGAAATACCATCTATTTTAATTGTACCAGAATCTATTTCGTAAAAACGGTTTATTAGATTGATAATGGTAGATTTACCTGCACCTGTTGCACCAACAATTGCAATTGTCTGACCCGATTTCACATCTAAAGTAACACCTTTTAAAACTTCTTCATCTTTTATATAACTAAATCTTACATTTTCTAGATTGATGTCACCTTTTAAATTTGCTGCTTTTATAGTACCATTTTTAGCAATACTACTATCTGTATCTATCACTTTAAAAACGCGTTCACCAGCAACAATACCCATTTGCAACTGATTGAATTTATCAGCAATTTGACGTAAAGGTCTGAATAACATTTGGGCAAATTGAATAAAACCCATTATCATACCAATAGAAATACCTGAATCTTGCACAACTTGTCCTCCACCAAACCAAACGATTAATCCTATACCAATTGATGATAAAATTTCTGCGATTGGAAAAAAGATAGAGAAATACCAAATGGTTTTAATATTTGCATTTTTATGCTTTTCATTAATATTTTTAAAATTCTGATATTCTATTTTTTCACGATTAAACAATTGTACAATCTTCATTCCTGTTACTCGTTCTTGTACAAATCCGTTTAAGTTGGCTACTTGATTTCTTACTTCTTGAAAAGTAGCTTTTATAGCAACTTGAAATAATTTTGTTGCATAAATTAGGATTGGTAAAATTGATAAAGTAATCAATGCCAGTTTCCAATTTAGCACTAACATAACTATAGTTACTGCTAACATTTTTAGAATATCACTTAAAATAGTAAAAACTCCGTTGCTAAAAAAAGCTGCAATTGTTTCTATATCAGAAACAACTCTTGTTACTAATTTACCAACTGAATTATTATCAAAATAAGTCATTTTAAACTGCAAAATATGTCTAAAGATTTTAGCTCTTATATCTCTAATTATATGCTGACCAACCCAATTTGCGAAATAGATAAAAGTGAATTGTAATAAAACTTCTACTAATAAAATAGCAAACATTAATAAGGTATAATTTCTTAAACCAACTTTATCGTTAGATAAAATATAATCGTTAACCGTATTTATTAAAACTAAAGGTGATAAAACCGAAAATAGCGCTAACAATATGGTTGATGATGATGCAATAAAAAAATACAAACGATAGCGTTTTGCGAAAGACATTAGTCTCGAAAAAATTTGCATATCAAAAGCATTCCCTGTTTTTTCTGCCAAAACTTAGTATTTTATTTTTGTTAAAAATAATCCTTTTGCAGGAACTGACAATCCTGCATTTCCTCTATTTCTACTTTCTATAATTGTTCTAAAATCATCTACAGACAATTTCCCTAAACCTACATCTACTAAAGTACCTACAATTGCTCTTACCATATTTCTTAAAAAACGATTTGCTGAAATATGGAAGGTTAATTCATCTCCTTTCTGTAGCCAAAAAGCTTCAGTAACATCACAATTAAAAGTGTACACTTCTGTTTTTACTTTAGAAAAAGTTTGAAAATTTGTATATTCTAAAAGTAATTTAGCAGCTTCATTCATTAAAGCTAAATTTGGTTTCTGAGAATGAATTTGCCAAGAAAAATCTAACAAAAAAGGATTTCTACCTAACCAAATTTTGTATTCATAACTTCTAGATAAAGCATCGAATCTGGCGTGTTTTTCGTCATCAACCAAAAAAACTTGTTGTACAGAAATATCGTTAGGCAAAACTGAATTGAGTTTAAAAACAATTCTATCTTTTAAATCTTTATCAATATTAAAATGAGCAAACATTTGCGTTGCGTGCACACCTGTATCTGTTCTTCCTGCACCAACAACTTCTATTTTTTCTTGAAAAATGGTACTTAAAGCATAATTTAATTTTTCTTGTACAGAAACTACGTCAGGTTGAATTTGCCAACCGTGATATTTTTTTCCATTATAAGAAAGTTCTATAAAATATCTCAAGAAAATGTTTTTTTTGAAGATACCAAAATTACATAATTTATTTTGTTATGATTACTTTTGAAATGTGAAAAAAATCTTATTATTATCAGACACGCATAGTTACATTGATGATCAAATTTTAAAGTTTGTAAAACAAGCTGATGAAGTTTGGCACGCAGGCGATATTGGCGATTTAACTGTTACAGATACTATAAAAAAATTAAAACCTTTACGTGCTGTTTATGGCAATATTGATGACAAAGATGCCAGAGCTGAATACCCTTTAGATAATAAATTTACTATTGAAAATGTTTCAGTTTGGATGACTCATATTGGTGGTTACCCAAACAAATACAATTTAAGAATTCGTGAAGAAATTGCGAAAAATGCACCAAAAATATTTATTGCTGGTCATTCTCATATTTTAAAAGTACAGTATGACAAAAAATTAAACCTATTACATTTAAACCCAGGTGCAGCAGGGAATCACGGTTTTCATAAAATAAGAACAATGCTTCGTTTTAAACTAGAAAAAGGAGAAATTAAAAATTTAGAAATTATAGAATTGGCTAAACGAGGCTAGGTTCTTCCTTTTCTAAAACTGGTAATTCTACCAATATTTGAGTTCCGTTGTTTTTAGAAGAATCAATTTTAAACTTACCTTTCATCATTTGAATTCGAGCATCAATTTGATTTAGACCTAACCCATCTTTGGAAGTAATTTTAGTTTTATCGAAACCAATACCATCATCAGAAATAATAATAAATAGTTTATCTTGTTTTTGTTCTAATTCAATAAGCGCATTACCAGCTTTACTGTGTTTTAAGATATTGTTTACAAATTCTTGTACAATATTATAAACCTTAATCTCAAAACTTTGATGGTATCTTTCTACATTATTAATTTCGGTTTCTATATTTAATTCAGAATTCGAAAACTTTTCTGCAATTTCTTTAATGGCGAAAGTTAGTCCGAATTTTAATAATACAGATGAAATTAATGTGTGCGATAAATCTCTAATTTTATGAGATGCTTCTAAAATTATTTCTTGAGTCTTATCTATTTCTACTGGGGTTGCTCCATTAAATTGTTTTCTGGTTGCTTGTAAATGAAGATTTGCTGATGACAGTAATGCGCTTACACTGTCATGTAAAGTTTCTGCAATTTGTTTTCTTTCAGATTCTTTACCATCTATGGTAGCGTTTAAAACTCTTACTTGAGATTCAGACTTAAGTTTTTCAATATTCTGATCTTGAATTAATTTTGTTTTAGAAAGGTTTAATGCTAAGTTTTTTTGTTGTAAATTATTAATTACCAACCAATAACCAAGTATAATTATAACAAGAAGAAGAATAATACCAAAAATAGAATAAGTTCTCTGTGTTTTTAATCTTTTGTTTTCTTCTTCTTGACGAACATTTCTTTTTGCAACATCTACATCGTATTTTGCACTAATTTCTTCGATAATGCCTTTAAATTCTTTATCTCTAATATCTTCCTCAATTTCAAATGATTTTTCTTGAAAATCATAAGCCTCAAATTCTTCTAGATTACGCATTGCCCAGGCCAAATTGTAATATAAATCTGCTTTTGTTCTTATTGCATTTGAGTTATTATTATTTTTTATTAAATCTATGGCTTCTGAATATAACGCTTTTGCTTTTTGATATTTTTTTTGTGATAAGGATATATTAGCCAAAATATTTAAGGAAGTAGCTGTTTTTAAATGATCATTATTTTTTTTGTGTATATTAATGGCTTTTTTAGCATAATATTCAGCCTGAGTAAACACAGAATCTTCTTCATATATATTAGAAATATTGTTATAAGCAGCACCTTTCAAATTCTCAATTTGTGGATTGAGTTCAGGTAATTGTTCTATTTTTTTATAAGTTAACAATGCACTATCAATATAACTTTTCTTTTTAACGGCTAACTTTATACTATCATACTTAGAAAGTTTATTTGTCATATCAATAGAAATATTTACACTATGATACGAGATTCCTACTTTAAATAAAGTTTTAACATAATCTAAATCTGAAAACCTAGAATTACTTTTTTCTACAACTGGCAAAGTAACTATCGCCAATGATTGTTTATAAAACAGTAATGATTTTTCAAATTTATTTGTCTTTCTATAAATTTCTCCTAACAAAAAATTACACTTGTAGATCCAATAATTACTTTCTAGTTCTTTACTTTTTTCTAAGAGTTCTAATAAATTTGTTAAAGCAATTATGTAATCTTGTTTCTGATAAAGTTTATAAACGTTTTCAAAATTTAATTTTAAAATTGAATCATTCTTTACAGATATAACAGATGAAGTCTTAAACTTTAAGACTTCATCTGTTATATCTGTTTGGGTTTTAGTAGCATTTAATTGAGCTATAAAAAAGATAATTAATACGCTAGAAAAATATATTTTATTATTCAAATGATAATAAATTTAAATCAATATATTATTTTAGAACATCAATTATTATAATTCCTCTCCTTCATCAATAATAATTCTAGGTTTTCTTCTCGTCTCAGCAGAAGATTCAGATTCAGAAGATTTGGCACTTGTGTTTGTAATATGATTAACAAAATCTAATTTTAATGGTGCATTTGACTCTTTTTCTAAAGTTCTAGAATAATTGATTTCACCTATTTTACCATCTTCCAAGTGTACTTCATAAGTTGAAATTGCTTCATTATATACAAAAGATACTTCTACATTATCATTTACGCTAAAAGCTAAATTGTAAGTTCCATCTTCGTTACCTAAAATACTATATTCTATTAATTTTTCTGTATTATCAGATTTACTTTGAAAAGTAAAATTATCATCAGTAATGGAAATTAATTTTCTATCGTTTGAATTAACATCAACAAAACCAACTTTTAATTTGTTATTATCAATTAATAATTCTTCAGACCTACTTTTTTCAATCGTAAATTGAGATGAAGATAAAATGAATTCACTTTTATTTTCTGTAATATCTGTAAATTTATCTATTTTAGTATTATTTGAAACATCAAAATTAACAGAATAAGCTCCTGTAGCATCTTTCTTAATTTCGAAAGCTTTTAATAAACTTGTACTTTCATTTTCTAATGGAGTTGTTTCCTCATTAGAACAAGATGTAAATACTAATAATACTGCAGCAACTAATGCTAATAAACTATTTTTTTTCATGGTTAAGGAATTTAAATAAATATGTAAACTATCTTTTGGGTTATTTATAAAGGTAGGTTTTACAATGCACACAATAAAATTGTAAATATTGGGGAAAAATTTTTAAATCTTTTAGGGATTAACCATGAAAAATAGCTAAAGATTCAAAAAATAATTAAACTAAAATAATTGGGGGATTTTTATACTATTTTGTTTTTTACCGCGTACATTGCTAGACCTACTGCATTTTTTACTTTTAATTTTTTTAATAAACTTTTTCTGTATGTATCTACTGTGCTGACACCTAAACTTAAAGCATCTGCTATCTCTGATGTATTAAACTGTTTCGTGATTAATTTTAACACATCTAGTTCTCTATCTGTTAGTGTTTCTATCAGAAAATCTTCTGGTAAAGCACCTTCTTCTACTTGTTGACCTGCTAAAGTTTTTAATAATTGCCTTTGAATGTTAGGACTAAAATATTGCTCTCCTTTTGCTACAGCTTTAATAGCATCTATGATATATTCTCCTGCATTGTTCTTTGTAATGTAACCTTTACAACCAAGGCTTAACATTTCTTGAACAATTTTAATATCATCATAGCTAGATAAAATAATAACATTTTGTTTGATTCTGTTCTTCTTGAAATATTTTAAAACTCCAATACCATCTAAAATAGGCATTGTAATATCGAGTACTAAAACATCAGCTTCGTTTAAATCATTATCAAACCAAGTAGTTACTTCTTTACCTGTAAGAGAATATCCTCTTATTTCTATATCTTTATCGGTATTTAAAACAGCTATGATACCATCTATGACAATTTTATGGTCATCAGCTACATGAACGTATATCTTATCTTTCATTGTTACTTTACAAATTTAAACTAGTTATTATCAGTATGCAATCCCCATAAATGGTGAAATTTCACACTCCCTATAAATGGGGAGTCTTCTCCCTATAAATGGGGAGATACACTTTATAGAAAGCTAAATATCAACACTTTAACTAATAAAGGGTTTTTAATATTTTTATTTAGAAAGTTAAAAATAAACTATTTTTTTTTCTTTAAAACGCAAAAAACCGAGAAAATTTCTCGGTTTTTTTCGCACTAAATATACTATTTGTTAGTTTTATCGCAACCTGTCTACAGATTTCACGAGATCTTCATCCTTTTTAATAGCTTTATTTGCTAAAACAACAAGCAAAATAGCTAAAATTGGTAAAAACATCCCAATACCTTTCTCAGAAACAGTAGTTTCTCCAGATAAATTTAGAGACAAATAAATCAATAATCCTAATAAAAAAAGATTTATCAAAATTATAATTCTACCTACTACAAATTGCAATTTTCTATTATTAAATAAAAAAATTGTTACAATTGATAAAATAGCAGATAAAATGAACATTAAAGGAATTACTTTTAAGGTAATTGCTTCTTTCGAAAACAAATCTACAACAAATATTTTTTCTTTAATTGTATTCCATAAATTAAATACAAAAATTAATCCTCCAGAAACTACTGAGGCTAGTAATAAATAAATTGATTGTATTCTTTGAATCATATAAAAATATTGCAGTACAAAAATAGAATTTCTTTTTTAAAAAAAGAAAAGTTGAAAGTAAAAAAAAAAGTATATATTTGTGTTTATAATAACCGCACAAAAAGTATTGTATAGTACTATATACAATAATTAAAAAATCAAGTAAACAATTTTTAAATATCTTAATAGTTTAAGATTTATCATAACTTAATAAATACATAAATGTTCGAAATTTCTGAACTAAAAGCAAAAACTATTGCTGATTTGCAAGTAATTGCAAAATCCATTGGGCTTACAAAAACGAGTCAATTAAAAAAATTAGATCTAGTTTATCAAATTTTAGATACTCAAGCCTCTAATCCTGCTTCAGCAAAAACTACTACTCCAACTGAAGAAAAGCCTAAAACAGAAAAACCAAAAAGAAAAAGAGTTGTAAAGAAAGCACCAGTTCCTGCAACTAAAGAAGCTGTTGTTGAAGAAAAGGCTGAAGTTAAAGCTCCTGCTCAGGAAAAGAAGGCACCTGTTAAAAGAGCTGTAAAAAAAGAAGCTCCAAAAGAAGCAAAAACAGAAGTTGTTAAAAAGACTGAGGTTAAAGATTCTAAAGAGCAAAAACCAGCTCATAACAACCAGCAAAGGACTAATAAAAATCAGCCAAGAAACAATAATCAACAGAATAATAAAAACAAGAACAATAACCAGAATAATTCTAAAAATAATACCAACAGACATAAATCTGGCAATAGATACAGAGATCCTGATTTTGAGTTTGATGGAATAATAGAAAGTGAAGGTGTTCTAGAAATGATGCCTGATGGTTATGGATTTTTACGTTCTTCGGATTACAACTATTTATCATCACCAGATGATATTTATGTTTCTCAATCTCAAATTAAATTATTTGGTTTAAAAACCGGAGATACAGTAAGAGGTAATGTTAGACCACCAAAAGAAGGCGAAAAATATTTCCCGTTAATTAGAGTATCAAAAATAAATGGCTTAAATCCTAATATTGTAAGAGATCGTGTTTCTTTTGAGCATTTAACACCATTATTTCCTCAAGAAAAATTTAATCTAGCAGAAAGAGGTAGCTCTTTATCAACTAGAATAATTGATTTATTTTCTCCAATTGGTAAAGGACAGAGAGGAATGATTGTTGCCCAACCAAAAACGGGTAAAACAATGCTTTTAAAAGACGTTGCCAATGCAATTGCTAAGAATCATCCAGAAGTTTATCAAATTGTATTATTGATAGATGAAAGACCTGAAGAGGTTACAGATATGCAAAGAAGTGTTCGAGGAGAGGTTGTTGCTTCTACTTTTGATGAACCTGCAGACAAACACGTAAGAGTAGCTAATATTGTATTAGAAAAGGCAAAACGTTTGGTAGAATGTGGTCATGATGTTGTTATTCTTTTAGATTCTATTACACGTTTAGCTAGAGCTTATAATACAGTTGCACCTGCATCCGGGAAAATACTTTCTGGTGGTATAGACGCAAATGCTTTACATAAACCAAAACGATTCTTTGGTGCTGCCAGAAATATTGAAGGTGGTGGTTCTTTAACAATTATTGCTACTGCTCTTACTGAAACTGGTTCTAAAATGGACGAAGTAATATTCGAAGAATTTAAAGGAACAGGTAATATGGAACTTCAGTTAGATAGAAATATATCTAACAGACGTATTTACCCTGCTATCGATTTAATTAAATCTTCTACAAGAAGAGACGATTTATTACTAGACCCTAAAACTGTTCAAAGAATGTGGGTTTTACGTAAATACCTTGCCGATATGAATCCAATAGAAGCTATGGAGTTTATTAATGATAGAATTAAATTCTCTAAAAATAACGATGAATTTTTAATTTCTATGAATGGATAGATAATTAAAAATTTTTAATAAATAGAAAGCCTTTTTGAGAAATCAAGAAGGTTTTTTATTTATATCTATTTCCTGCTTCAGTACTCAATTTTTGTGAATAAACATAAATCTAAACAGTTAATTACTACTAATTAACAATATATTAAATAGAACACAACCTTTTTTAAATGACTTATAATGAGAAGTTGACCTAAGGTTGAAGCGAGCTAAACTTGTTTTAAACTAATAGAAATATGGATTATTACAGGCAATTATATTGTTTTATAACAACAAAAAAATCCGATCAAAAAATTGAACGGATTTTAATATTTTTAAAAGATCTCGATTAATTAGTATACATATTATCTCTATTATCTACTACTGCTGAGGCTTCTTTAATTGCTTCGTAAATTTTATAGGTTAACCTTTTTCTAGATTCTGCAATTCTTTTTCTATTTGAATCATAATTAGGTAATGCTGTTGGTAATTCTTTACTGGTTAATTTAAAAGCATAAACCCCTCTATCACCTTCTATAGAATTGTAAACTTTATTTGGTTCTGCATTATACATTGCACCTACTACTTTAGGTTCTACTCCTACTCCAGAAAGTGTTGGGCTTTTTAATGTTACATTACTTGCTGTTCTTACACTTATACTGTTTGCAGTAGCAATCTCAGTTAAATCTGACCCTTTTAATTTATCTTTTAATAAAGCTGCTTTCTTTTGATTTACTAAAATAGGCTTAACTCTACCTACTGCTTTAGTAACAGACATTAATCCTTTAGCTTCTGATGCAGTTACAACAGCAACAACATGACTACCTTCTAAATCGAAGCTTTTAAAACTACCCACTTCTGAATCGCTATTAAAAGCCCAGCTTACAATTTGTCTTTCATTACCAAGACCAGGTACATTTTCATCTAAAGATTTTAAACCTACAGCAGGTTTAGCTATGTAATTTTTTTCTTTTGCAACTTCAGAAAAATCATTTCCTTTAGAAACTGCTAATTCAAATTCTTTTGCACTTCTAAAAACTGCATTTTCTGTTGCTTCAGAAGCTTCAATTTTTCTACTATAAGTAGCTAATTTTAGAACTTTTTGTTTATTTTTTTGATTATCAATTTTAATAATATGGAAACCAAACGGAGTTTGAACAACACCAATATCTCCTTTTTTACTTTCAAAAGTGTAATCTCTAAACTTAGGTGTCATTCTAGCGTAATTAAACCAATCTAAATCTCCTTCTTTTGCTCCTGACCCTAAATCCGAAGAAAACTCTTTGGCTAAACTACCAAACTTACTTTTTCTTCTTTTTACAACATTATAAAGACTATCTGCTAATTTTTTAGCTTCTTCTTCTGTTCTTGTAACATCTGCAGCTGCACTTTGAGCTCCCATAAATGGAATTAAAATATGACTTGCTTTAACAGAATCTGGCATTTGTGTTACTTCTGTAACTTTAGAAATTTTAAAATATCCTTTGTCTTTATAAGGACCAACAACATCTCCTTTATTACCTTCAAAAATTAGGTTAGCTACTTCTTGATTTACAGAACTTTTATACTGAAAATTAGGATTAATACTAGAATCAGAATCATTTTCTGATAAAAACAAAGCATCATTTTCTGTAGCTTTAAAGTCTTCAATTAAACTTGCAACATCTGCTTTTATTGCTTGCTCATCTTCTGGAGTTGCTACGATATCAAACTTAACATAAGAAATATCTCTAGTTGCTTCGACCTTAAACTCATCAGAATGACTTTTAATATAAGCCTCAACTTCCGACTTTTTAATTTTAACTAAACTATCTGCAATAGAAGTGTAAGGTACATATACAAACTGAGCATTTAATTTAGTATTCTCAATCATATATTCTTGCTCTCCTTCTTTTAAAGAAGCTCCTAAACCAGCAGTAACTAAATTATTATAAGTATCTCTTTCAGATGTTTCTCTAATCTGATTCATATATCCAGACCACTGAGCCCATAATTCTTTGTTATTTTCTTTAGTATCTGCTAAAAACTGTTTAAATTTATTTTCATCAAATAAACCTGCTTCGTTTTGATACTGAGGATTCGTTTGAACAAATTGTGCGTTTACAACTTGATTCCAAACATCAGCTTCACCAATTGTAATACCGGCTTCATCTAATTGATTAGCGTATATTTTTTTTCTTACAATGTTATCCCAAACTGTTTTAGCAGCTTGCATTTCAGAAACTCTATTACCTGTTTGTTGTTTATAAGCTTCTAATTCGTTTGCAAACTCTTGTCTAGAAATTGCTTCTCCATCTACTTCTCCAATTTCATTTACTTTGTTAGAGTTGAAAAAATCACCAAGGGTTGATGGGTCTAATACAAAAGCAAAAAGTGCTAATCCAATAATGATAAGTAAGAACATTGAACGTTCTCTAATTTTTGATAAAATTGCCATTCTTTTATTTATTTTCAGTGGGCGAATATACGATTTTTGGTTTTAATTTTGCAAACCAATTTGTACTAAATAAGTAGGAGAAAAAGTGTTGTTTTTTTTGATAAGATAATGGCAACGATATTTAATCTTCGTTATTAGAAACTTTAATTGAAATCTCGTTTATTTTTGCACCACTCATTTTTAGGATTTTAATTTTAAAACCCTTAATATCAATTAATTCTTTTTCTTCTGGTATATTTTCTGTGTGCTCTATAATAAAACCACCTAAAGTTTCGTAAGCTTCAGATTTAGGGATATTTAAATCGTACTCTTCATTTAAATAATCTACTTCTAACCTTGCTGAAAATTTAAAGGTATCTTCACTAATTTTTTCTTCTAAAAACTCTTGAGAATCGTGTTCATCTTCAATTTCACCAAACAATTCTTCTACAATATCTTCTACAGTAATTATACCAGAAGTACCACCATATTCATCTACAACTACTGCAACACTTTTACGTTTTTTCATTAAAGTGTTCAGAATATCATTAATCATCATAGATTCTGGCACTATTTCTAAAGGCAATAAAATTGATTTAATTGTTTTTGGTTTTTTAAAAAGTTCAAATGCGTTTACATAACCAACTACATCATCTAAAGAAGTTTTATATACCAAAATTTTAGATAAACCAGTTTCTATAAAAAGGTTTTTTAAATTAGAAACTGTTTCATGCATTTCTACAGAAATAATCTCTGTTCTTGGCACCATAACTTCTCTCGCCTTTACATTCTGAAAAACTAATGCATTTTGAAATATTTGAATTTCTGAATCCATTTCATTATCATCATTACCTGTTTCTAATTGCTCGTTTATATAAATACCAAGTTCTTCTTTGCTAAATTCAGTCTGTTGTTCATCTGCATTTGTTTTAAAGAATACACGCAGAAAAAAGTCTGAAATCATTGAAATAAATTCAGAGAAAAAATGAAATAAGTTGTAGAAAATATAAGCAGGAAAAGCAAAGATTTTTAAAACTTCGTTGGCATAAATTCTAAAAATTGCTTTAGGTAAAAACTCTGCAGTAATTAATATAATTATTGTAGAAATTACAGTTTGTAAGAGTAATAAAGAAAATTCATTAAAAGAATTGGTTGGGATAAATCTGATTAGAAATTCGCCCATATAATAACTATAAATCACTAAAGAAATATTATTACCTACCAACATTGTGGTAATAAATTTTGATGATTTTTGAGTAATTTTAGTAAGTATTTTAGGTATAAAACCTTCTCTTTTCTTTTCTAATTCTATGTGCATTTTGTTCGCAGAAACAAATGCAATTTCCATACCTGAAAAGAATGCAGATAGTAAGATTGATATAATGATAATTATGAGTTCAACCTCCATTAAAAATTTAAATTATTGCTTATTTTGATTGTTTCTATCCTGAACTTTTTTTCTAAAACGTCTTTTAAAGAAAAAAACTAAAGTAATAAAAATTGCAAAACCTAGAAAAAAATAAGACCTTGTTCTCTCTGTATTCCAACGTACTATAGCTTCAACTACACAAATAAAAGCTACCATTAAATATCCGTATTGAAAAAATTTCCAAATTCTATTCATAATCTACTCTTCTGAAGTTTCTAATTTACCTGTTGTTTTTTTCGCCAGGTGTTTGGTAAGATCATCTTTCGATTCAAAACCTATACCAAAGATAGTATCATTTTCTTTAGTAAGCTTAAAAGCTTTTTCTGATACAAAATATTTTGTTTTCTGATCCCAAAATAATTGATCTGTTTCTAACCTAGAATTATCTGTATGGTTAATTACAACCACATTTCCTTTAATTTCTGAGATTGATGTTACAGCATAAGAAAGCGCATAATCTCCTATAATAGTAACAGAATCTTGCCCTTTATTTTCGAAATTAATTATCTTAATTCCAGATGGGAATTCTCTGTAAGGATGATCTTGCCTATTACTAAAATCTAACATTATTGGTGTTATTAATTTAGATGTAACTCTACCTGAATCTTTATAAACGTGGTATGCGTCTTTAGAAGTACCAATAGGCAAATTTTTATCAGCCAAAAAATCTCTAGCTTTTTGGGTATCTTTAGAACAAGAAAAAAACACTACTGTTAAAAAAACAGCAGTGCTTTGTAATAATATTTTATTTTTAATACTCATTATTTGCCACTTGAAGCAACCTTAACAGTTTCTCCAATCCAACATTTAATTGTATAATTTGAACCTATTGTAGCTCCTTTTGTAAAAATTACTTTTTTACTTGGTAAGTTAGCTCTATAAGTTGCAATATACTTTCTAGCTGTAGAAGAAATACTAGGATCTACAGCAGATGCTCTTTGTGCTTGTCTTAACGCTGCAGCATATACCATTCTTTTTTCAAACTCATCAGAACCACAACTATTTACACTTGTTTGGTATGCTCTACCAATTAATAAATATGCTTTACCATAGTTAGGATTGAATTTTAAAGCCTCTCTTGCTAAACTTCTCGCCTTAGATTTTTGACCTCTAGCTAACGCAGCTTGAGCAAATTTTAATTTTGTTTTCGCTTTCTTTAAAGGATCTGTTTCTAAGTCAAACGCTTTTTGTCTCATTGCAGCTGCCCCACTTGCATCGCCATTTTTCTCTAAAATTCCAGCATAAAATGAATATGAATCTGGAGATGGAGTTGCTTCTGCATATGCTTTAGCTAAAGTTTCGAATAAAGGATCTTCTTGACAACCTTTGTTAAACATTCTTGATACAGCTCTTCTTAACCAAACTGCATTAGATTTATTCGCTTCGAAATCTCTTTGATAAATTGGTATTAATCTCTCGCAAGTAGCAATTTCAGAAATAATATTATCTAAACCACCTTCTACTTGACCTAAAGCTTTAGAGTTAATAGTGTAAGCTCTTAAATATCTTTTTTCTTTTGCGCTTAATACTTTTGTAGAATCTCCTGTAAGTTTAATGATTTTTTTAGTATAATCATCTAATTTTTCACCTACAGATTCAATTACATCATCATAAGTATCAAAAACTTTTTGTGGCTCAACATCTTTATATTTATCTGTAACTCCTTGAAAATATTTGTAAATATTCTTTACACTCATATCCTTTGGAGAAATCTTATAAGCAGTTTCTAGAATAGTAAAAATCTCAGCATCAGAAGCCAATTTATTTTTGATTAAATAAGTTGCATAATCACTGTGTGCTTTTGCAAGGTTATTTTTAGTATCGTGGTGCTCAGGAAAATATTTAAGTCTTTGCTCATAAACTTTTTTAGCTAAAACTGGATCTTTTTTAACATCTTCTGCTAAAGTTGAACCATTCTTATAAATGTTTACTGATAAATCTTGACAGTTTTCCATTAGGTAAGTCCAATTTACAAAGGCCTCATCGTATTTTTTAGACTTAAAATCTCCTCTAAAAAGGTTGTACTTAATTTGACAATCTCTAGTTGCGTCTTCTTGTGCATTTGTTTTTGCTGTAACCAAAAATGCTGTAACAGCTAATAAAAACGTAATTTTCTTCATTTTTTGTTATTTTTTGTTAATCTATTTTTCTTTTTACGAACCAATTATCTGTCAAAGATAAACTTAATCTAAAATTAAAATAATTTTCTTCTATTAAATTATTATCTGTAGTTCCTCTTTTACCAAACTCAAATCCCATATTTACTGTTGATAATTGTTTCAATGGTATACCTAGACCAAAAGATATGCCAAAGTCTTTAATATCTGTAAAATTTGAATTATTACCAGAACCATCTACCAATAAACCTGTATTTTTATAACTAAATCCTGCTCTATAAGTTACTCTATTCCAATAGCTAGAAATTGAATTAATTTTTGGTAAGTAAAAACCTCCTAAAGAAATTCTATTAGAACTACCATATCTGTAAGCACCATTTGTATTTGCTAACAAACCAGATGTAGTAATTGCATCTTGATTTTCATATTCTACACCTGCATACCATTTATCTAATTCTCCTACACCAACACCAATTATAGTATTAATTGGTAATTTAAAAGCACCATCAATAGCAGTTAGTTTATCGCCATTTTGATCTGCAAGAGTATCTCTTACAAACTCACCACCTGTATTGGTAAGTGTTAAACTATAAGTTAAGCTTTCTCCTTTAACATCTATATCATTACCCAATTTTACACTTGCACCTGCATTTACAATTAAATTATTTTTTAATTTGTGTTCGTATTGTGCTCCGATTTTTAAAGAGAGTCCATCAATTTCAGTTTTTTCTCTATATTTTGTTGCTAAAGAAACATCAGCAATTTGATTGGTAATACTATTTTCTATATTCCCAAAATTATAATCTCCTTCTATACCTAAAGATAAACCTTTGTAGACTTTAATACCAAACGCGGCATGAAATCTATTTACCCCTCCATTACCTTCGAACAAAGAAATTTCTGTAGTATTACCATCAGCATCTTGAGAACTATTAGATAAAGAATAACCAACTGTAGAAATAGGTTGTAATCCAAAAGAAAAACCAGCACTTTTACCAATTGGAAAAGCCAAAGCTATATAAGATAAGCTAGTTGATGTACTGCTTTGCTTATCATCTCCAGTCTTTATTGTTAAATCGTTATTTAGTAAACCAAAACCATAAGTGGTATATCTTAAATTTCCATAAGCAGCAGGATTTGTAAAATTTAAATATTTGTAATGGCTAAAAGCAACACCAATACCTCCCATTGAACTTTGCTCTACTGTATTGGCCGTAAATTCATCACCAATACCAAAATAAGAATAAGGGGAAGAACTTGATCTTTGCCCCATAAAAGCCAAAGAAGTGAATAGTAAAACAACTACTACAATGTTTCTAATCATTTGTTTTTGTTAAAAATCAATATTTCATTTAATCCTTCAAGGAGAAAATTTTGATTGGCAAATATGCTACTTTTTAATTGTTTTGACAAGAAATTTGTGTCCCCACCTGTTAAAACCACTGTTAAATCTAAATATTTCTTTTTGTATTGCTGTATTACACCCTCAATTTCTTGAATTACACCATTTACAACTCCAGAATTAATACTTTCTTTTGTACTATTGCCAATAAAATTTTCAGGTTTTTTCTTTTCTAATAGTGGTAATTTAGCAGTAAGTTGGTGTAATGATTTATATCTCATTTCTACACCTGGCGAAATTGCACCTCCTAAATATTCTTTTTCTTTATTTACAAAATCGAAAGTAATACAAGTACCAGCATCAATTACTAGCGTATTTTTATTCGGATATTTAATTACTGCTCCAAAAACCAATGCAATTCTATCTACTCCTAAAGTTTTTGGAGTGCTATACAAATTTTTAAAAGGAGTTGTAATAGTAGATGAAACAAGTGTTATTGACACTAATTCTCGAAGCTTTTCTATCTTTTTTGATGAAATTGAAGATACAGAAGACATAATTGCATCATCAATTTGATATTTTTTTAATATTTTTTTTACTTCGGATATAATTCTATTTTTATTAAAAACTAGTAATTCAACAATTTTATCTTGCTCAAAAACAGCAACTTTTACTCGGGTATTACCAACATCAATAATCAGGTTCATTTTTGTTTTTTATAGAATTTCAAAAATACAATAGATTTTTTTCATTTTTTTGTAGGAGATGTAAAAAAACATATTATATTTGCATCCGCTAAGGCAATGGTACCTTAGCTCAGTTGGTAGAGCAAAGGACTGAAAATCCTTGTGTCCCTGGTTCGATTCCTGGAGGTACCACTTAAAACCCAAACATTTTTGTTTGGGTTTTTTTGTACTTAAACTTTATTTTAAAATACTTTTTACAATTTTTAAATGATGGTTGGTGTGTATTTTTAAGAATTTAAAAGTTTGCTGTTTGTTTAATTGCTTAAATATTGGATGCATAAAATTTTTATGATCCTCCAATTCTTTTATCAACTTTATATTTTCATAGGCTAATTTTAATTGATGTTCTATATCTTCTTTTAAAATATTTTTTGGCGGTAGTACTTTTTTAGGTGCTTTTGCCTTACCTCTTGGAAAAGCTCCTACAGCAAATGTTATGCTTCTTAAAAGGTGAAACGTTTTCTTATACTCTTTAGGCTCTGATTTAATTAAAAAATCTGAAACACTATTTATAACTTTTAAAGTATGATCTAAATGCCAACCAACATTAGCTTTTGATATTTTTAAATTTACTTTATCAATATCACCCAAATGCTTTTGTATTAATAACAATTCTTTTTTCATAATTAGTACTTTTACACACACTTAAATATAAAAAAAATCCAGCTAAAAAGCTGGATTTCAAATATTATTTCATTATTTGGAGATTTGTAACCTCTAAATTTGTAAGTTCTCTCCATCTACCTCTTGGTAAATTTTTCTTCGTTAATTCAGCAAAAATAACTCTATCTAATTTATTTACTTTATAACCAACGTGCTCAAATATTTTACGAACAATTCTGTTTCTACCAGAATGAATTTCTATACCAATTTCTGTTTTTGGTTCTCCATTTACATAAGAAACAGCATCAATAAATACTTTTCTGCCTTCTATAATTACTTCTCCTCTAAGTTTTTCTAGATCTTTTAAATCTAATTTTCTGTCTAGAGAAGCGTGATAAAGTTTACGAACATTGTGTTTAGGATGCGTTAACTTTTTTGCTAAATCACCATCATTTGTAAACAACAACAAACCCGTTGTATTTCTATCTAATCTACCTACAGGATAAATTCTTTCTTTAGATGCATTTGCAATTAACTCCATTACAGTTTTACGACCACGATCGTCATCCATAGTAGTAATGTAATTCTTTGGCTTATTTAGTAAAATATATTTCTTTTGTTCTGGTGAAATTGCTGTACCATCAAAACGAACAACATCGTTAGGTTGCACTTTATAACCCATTTCTGTTACTAATTTTCCGTTTACCTCAACACTACCATGTTCTATATAAGTATCTGCTTCTCTACGCGAACAAATACCAGAATTTGCAATGTATTTATTAAGACGTACACCTGAAGTTTCATCAGTTTTTTGAGTAGGTTTTATCTTTTTGTACTCTTTTTTAGTACTTTTTCTGTTTAGAGGAGTACTTTTTTTTCCCTCTTGTCGTCTTCGCGACGAGTTTTTATTTGAATTCATTTTTAAAAATTTTGGCAAAGGTAGATAAAGAATTTCTCGAAACCTAAAATCCTAATAATAATGGTAAAACCAATTTTATGACTTTGGTTTACTTATAAAATTAAAAAAAGTTAAGTTTAATTCAATTTATCTATCACTTTTTCAATGATTAAAGAAGTATCAATAAAAACCAAACTAAAAACCCCAACAAGAAGCAATAACTTTAGTGTGTTATGTAAAAATCGATATTGACTTCTTTTTGTTGATTTTGATAGATAAAAGCCAACAAAAATTAAAGTTATTAAAGCCAAATAAAAATAATACTTCATATAACTTAACTCAGGATAACTGAATAAAATAACAACTGGAAATATAGTTAAAAATAGAAGTGCAAAACATAATTTCTTTGTAGTTTTCTCTCCATAAGAAACTGTAAAAGTCTTGTAATTATTAGCAATTGCACCTGTCAAATTCTCTAATTCTTTAATTAATTCTCTGAGCATTATCACCAAAAACAAGAAAACAGCATGAACAAAAATAATTTTTGAGAAATTTTTATAATATACAAAAATGGCAAAAAAAGGTAAAATTGTAAGTATTGTTGCAGATAACAAACCTCTAAAAGGATGTTTCTTTAAATTGTGCGAATAAAACCAAATAGCAAAAATATAAATAGCAAAAAATAAAGCGGCTTTCCAAGAAACTAAAAAGCCAAATACAAAACCTATAAAATTTAAGGTAAAATACAGCGATAATTTAGTTTCTTGTTTAATATAATTATCTAAACCCGATTTTAAGGGTCTATTAATTCGATCTACTTGACTATCATAAAAATTGTTGATAATATAACCAGAAGCCACCACACAAACAGTTGCTATTACTATATAAAATAAGTGTAAATCAAAAAAAACAGAAGCTGCTGAGTGTTCTGACGAAAATATAAAAATAGACGCTAAGTATTGCGCAAAAATCAATACTAAAATATTATAACCTCTTATAACAGATAATAAGCTGAATATTTTTTTTAAAAAAGTCTTCGTTTTTGAAGAACTCATATTTATTAATTTAGAATCTATAAACCAATTCTAATTTATAATTTTCTAGACTTTTTTGTGCTTTTTCATAATCTTGAGTAAAACCTAAAATGTAACCTCCACCACCAGAACCACAAAGTTTTAAGTAATAATCGTTTGTGCTGATACCTTTTGCCCACACTTTATGAAAAGCATCAGGAATCATTGGTTTAAAGTTTTTTAGCACTACTTTAGACAAGCTTTTTACATTGCTAAACAAAGATTTTACATTGCCTTGTAAAAAATCTTCGATACAAGCATCTGTATGTATAGCAAACTCTTCGCTTAACATTTTTCTAAAACCTTCGTTTTTCATCTTATTCATAAAAATGTTAACCATTGGCTCAGTTTCTCCTGCTTGTTCAGAATCTAATAAGAAAACAGCTCCTTTTCCTTCTTTTTGAGACGGAATGCCAGCAGGTTCTATATTTTCTTTAGAATTGATTAAAATTGGTAAACTTAAATAAGAATTTAAAGGATCTAAGCCAGAACTATTTCCGTGAAAAAAAGATTCCATTAAAGAAAAAACAGCTTTTAATTTTAACAACTTTTCTCTTGTTAAATTCTCTAAAACTGTAATTTTATCATTCGCATATTTATCGTAAATAGAAGCTACTAAAGCTCCAGAACTACCAACTCCATAACCTTGTGGAATAGAAGAGTCGAAATACATGCCGTTTTCTAAATCCGTTTTAAACTCATTTAAATTAAAAGAAACTAAATCTGAATTTAAATTAGAAATATAGCTGTAAAATTGATGTAAACTAGCATTTGATTTTTGAGAAACACCTTCTAAATTATCTGAAGTTTTTAAAGCACCTCTGTAAGTATTATATGGTATTGCTAAACCTTTAGAATCTTTAATAATTCCATATTCTCCAAAAAGTAGAATTTTAGCATAAAATAAAGGTCCTCTCATTTTCTTTTTCTGTTTGAGTACAAAAATACGAATTAATATATAAATGTAAGGTTATCAATCATTTTTGTAGAAAAATTTCCAAATCCCTACTTTCTCACCATCCTTATATCTTCCTTTCGATTTTATTTTTCCGTTTTTATAATAGCTTTTCCAATTGCCATCTTTGGCACCATTTTTATATTTTCCGTCAACTTTTAAGTTTCCAGAATCGTAATATTCATTGAATTTACCATCCAATTTACCATCAACAAAAAAAGTTTCTCTAAAGGTTGATTTGTTCTTGTAATAAAAAGTAACTATTCCATTAGACTTTTTACCTATTTTATAGTAAACAGCTTTCGTTTGGCTTGTTTCTTTTAAATTTTTATCTAACCAAACAGTTTCTTGCTTTGTAAAAGAAGACATTAAAAAAATAACAATTACACCTAAAACTAAAGCCGAACTTTTCATATTATAATTAATTTACTTGCTAAAATTTTAGATTTCTTTTGCTCCAAAACCAACAGTATCACAAATATACTGATTTTTCTGACAGAATTTAGAAAGCTCATTTTCAATAAATTGATTCACACTTTCTTTTTCATTTTCAGGATATAAAACGTGCACATTTGCTCCTGCATCTAAAGTAAAACAGATATTACTATTTTTTTCTTGACGATATTCCCAAATTTTATTGATGATTTCTAAAGTATTTGGTTTCATCAAAATAAAATACGGATTGCTAGTTAACATCATTGCATGCAAGGTTAAAGCTTCACTTTCTACTAAATTGACAAAATTTTTAATATCACCTTCTTGAAGAATTTTAGACATCTTACCCAAGTTTTCATTGGCTTGTAAAAAACGACTTTCTGCATACGGATGATTATGCATTAAATTATGCCCAACTGTACTCGAAACTTGTTTTTCTCCTTTATCAACCAATAAAATGGCATCTTGATAATTTTCGAAAATTGGATGAACTTTATAAGGAAACTGCACACCAAATAAATCTGAACTCCCTTCTATTTCTGGGTGATTTCCCCAAACAACCAAAGGCCCTTCTATACTTCTGCTTGCAGAACCAGAACCCAATCTTGCTAAAAAAGAAGCTTTTTTGTTGATAAATTCTGATGATAAATTTGGATTGATTTCTTGTTCCAAACTCATTAAACATCTTGCAATAGCACTTAATCCGCTTGCGGAAGATGCAATTCCGCTTGAATGTGGAAAAGAATTTTCTGAATTAATTATCATTTTATACTCAAAAATATATGGGCAATATTCTTGAATTCTTTTAAAAAATTCTGCAATTTTTGGTTTAAACTCTTCTTTTGGTTTTCCTTCAAAAAATAAATCGAAATCTACAATTGCTGATTTTTCTTTTTTCTGAAAATCAATTTTAGTAATTGTATGGCAATTGTTTAATGTAAAACTTATAGAAGCATTTTTAGGAATTTGCGGATTGCTTTTTCCCCAATATTTTACCAATGCAATATTACTTGGTGTTTGCCAAGTAAAAGAAGTTTTATCAATATATTTTAATGCCGATTTTACTAAAAATTGATCTGTATTCAAGGTCTAAAAATTTATTACAAAGATAAAACTAATCCTTTTTTAAATTATTATAAATTTACAATCCATTTAAAAAATCATAAAAACAATTATTAAATAATTTGGATTTTAAAATAAATACAGATACTTGGTTCATTTTCTGCATCCTATTTATAGGTATTTTGGCATTGTTTATTTTCTTATACATTGCTATACCTTACAGAACTAGAATTAAAAATACTAAAAGAAGACACTTAAGATTTCATAGAAAATTAGATAATTTTATGCGATTAGAAAAAAAACAAAAAGAAGAAAAAATAAAGAATTTAGAGATTTTAAATAGTAAGTTGAAAATTTCATTAAAAGATGATTTAGTTAAAATTATAAACAATAATAGTCAAGAAAACTTAGATTCTTTTTTCTCTAATTTCGAAAAATTGCATCCTAATTTTAACGAAACTCTTTTTAAAATAGCGCCAAAACTAACATCAAACGAATTAAAATTAGCAGCTTTTTTACGATTAAATTTAACATCAAAAGAGATTAGTAAATTATTAAATATAAATCCTGATAGTGTTAACAAAGCAAGATATCGCTTAAGAAAAAAACTAAATTTATCTGCTAAAGAAGATTTAACCACATTTATTATAAATGCCTGATTTCAAACAACCTAAATCAACTGTCTATTCTTTGTCCATTCCATTTTTTTGGATATTGTTAAGTATTGTATTTTTTTTGTTTCAACTTTTAAAACTATAAAGTATGAGAACTTTTGAAATCATTTTACTAATCCTTTCTATAGCTTCAATTTTTTATTTTTCTATCAGAAAAAACAAAACAAACAAAAAAATAGAATTGCCAATAATTTTAGGTTTGCTTGCAGCTCATCTAATTTTTGAAGGTTTCAGATGGCAAATGATTCCTATTTATATTTTATTGCTCATTGTTACAATTTATTCTTATAAAGAACTTTCTCTTTTAAAAGGAAAATGGTTTTTAAAAACGATAAAAATAATTGGTTTATTATTCTTATTAATTATCGGTTTTATACTGCCTAATGTTTTGCCAGTTTTTGATTTACCAAAAACCACTGGAAATTATAAAGTTGGTTCACAATACATTCTTCTAAAAACAGATAGAGATGAAATAATTACAGAAAATATAGATGATAAAAGGGAGTTAATGATAAAAGTTTGGTATCCTGCAAATATTAAAAATGAAGAAAAAGAACCTTATTTAAATGATGGAGATCGATTTAGTTTTGCTGCAAAATATGGTTTACCAAACAGTACTTTTAACTATTTAAATTCTGTTGAAACTAATACATATTCTAGTCCAAAAATTGTAAATGAAAAATTTCCAATTCTTATTTTTTCTCACGGTTCTTACTCTAAAGCTTCTGGCTATTATGCAATAATAGAAGAAATTGTAAGTCATGGCTATATTGTTTTAAACATAAATCACACCTACGAAAGTACTGGAACTTTATTTCCTGATGGAAGCCTAAAACTCTACCATCAAGAGTATGATCAAAAATATATTAGTAATCAAAAAATGGCTGAATTGGCTTGGAATGGAACACAAAATTACAACAATGCTAAAACTGAAGAAGAAAAATTAGCTGTATCTAGAGACGTTTTAAAAAACTATATAGCTGCAGAAATAACTAGAAATTGGTCTAAAGATTTTGTTTCAGTTATAGATGCTTTAGAAACTTGGAACATAAATTCTTTTTTAGAAAATCATCTAAATCTTTCAAAAATTGGTGTTTTTGGGCATTCTCAAGGTGGTTCTTCTGCAGGGCAAGCAATTTTAGATGATGAAAGAATTTCTGCTGGTGTAAATTTAGATGGCGTACAATGGGGAGAAATGATTGAAAAATCCCTTACAAAACCATTTTTAAATATTTCTTCAGAATGGACTCCCCCACATCCAAACTTCAACATTTTTGCATATAGAAATGGAAATACAGCCGTTTTTTATGACGTAAAAATAAAGAATTCTGGTCATGCAAGTTTTATGGATATTCCTTTAATGTTTAACATTCCAACTTTAAATGAATCAGGCACAATAAATAAAAACGAAGCTTATAAAATTATAAATGAAACAGTAATTTCTTTTTTTGATAATCACCTTAAAGATAAACAAAAGGATTTATTAAAGCTAAATGAGAAGTATCCTGCTTTAGAAATTAAAATCAAAAAATAGTTCAATTTTATTATTAATTAAAGCATCATCTCTAAATATAGAAATGATGCTTTTTTGTTTGTATTTTTGTGGTTGATGAAACAAAAAAAAGTCTTTTTACTTTTAAATGGAGAGCCTCCAAAAAGGCTTCCAAAATTATCTAAATATGATATTGTTTGTGCCACTGATGGCGCTTATCAATATTTAAAAGAACAAAAAATTAAACCCGATTTTATTAGTGGCGATTTTGATTCTTTACCAAATTTACCAAATGATATTGAAATAATTTATACCCCAGATCAAAATTATACCGATTTCGATAAAATACTTAAAATACTTGCTGACAAAGGTTTTTTACACATTGACATTTTTGGTGCAAGTGGTAAAGAGCAAGATCATTTCTTAGGAAATTTGCACACAGCCATTCAATGGAAAAAGAAATTAAAGCTTACTTTTTTTGATGAATATAGTTACTTTTTTTTAGCAGATAAAATTACAGAAATTACAGGTTGTAAAAATAAAATTATCTCTTTACTACCTTTACCAATCACAAAAAAAATAACTACCAAAGGTTTACAATATTCATTAAATAACGAAGATTTACAATTTGGCGAAAGAATTGGAACTAGAAATAAAGCTATTAAAGACGAAGTAAAAATCACTTTTGAAAGCGGAGAATTATTCATTTTTATCAATCATAAAAAACAAGAAAATTGAATAGAAAAATAAAATTACTGTGGGATTTTAGAGGTCCTGATGCTGCAGAAACCGCAAAACATCACACCATACATTTAAACGAATTTGCAACCATTGAAAACTTAACTTTTCACGAAATTGATATTCAAGAAAAGAACCCAATGTTATTTTCTGCTTTTATTACTGTTGATGAAAAAGATATGAAAATTTACAGAGATGCCTTAAAACCTCACAGAGGTGAAATTGCTTAAATCTTTTTATTTCTTATAAACAACACCATTTTTCATTACAAAAACAACGTTTTCCATAGTTGAAATATCTTTAATAGGATCATCATTTACAGCAATAATATCAGCAAAAAAACCTTTTTCAATTTGTCCAATTTCATTTTGCATATTTAACAACTTAGCATTAGTTATAGTTGCAGATTGAATAGTTTCAATTGCTGGCATACCTGCTTCTACCATAAACCCAAATTCTTTTCCATTATTTCCATGAGCAAAAACACCTGCATCAGTTCCGAATGCAATTCCTACTCCTTTTTTATAAGCTTTTGCAAAAGTTCCTTGAATTTGAGGACCAACAGCTAACGCTTTAGGAACTACGATATCTGGATAAAAACCTTCTATTTTGGCTTTTTCTTCTACTTCTTTACCTGCAGTAATTGTTGGCACTAAATAAGCGTCATGCTTTTTCATTAATTCCATAGTTTCATCACTCATATAAGTTCCATGTTCTATAGTTTTTACACCACCAATTATGGCTCTTTGCATACCTTCATCTCCATGTGCGTGTGCTGCAACATGCATACCATAATCTTTAGCTGTATCACAAATTGCTTTAATTTCTTCTACCGTAAATTGCGGATTATCACCAGATTTAGCAACACTTAAAACACCACCTGTAGCTGTTATTTTTATACAATCTGCCCCATTTTTATAACGTTGTCTTACTGCTTTTTTTGCATCTTCTACAGAATTCACAACACCCTCTTTTGGTCCAGGATTACCAATTAACCTTCTACTACTCCCATTTGTAGGATCTGCATGACCACCAGTTGTTGCCAAAGATTTACCAGCCGTAAAAACTCTTGGGCCAGGAATTTTACCATTATTTATGGCATTTCTAACAGAAATATTTACACCTGTACCTCCTAAATCTCTAACAGTTGTAAATCCGTTTAACAAAGTTGTTTTTGCAAAACCGACAGAATTAAAAGCAACATCTGCTTCATTTAGTATATAACTTTCTATTCTTGTTCTTGCCGTAAATTCTTGTTCTATATGAACATGAAAATCAATTAAACCTGGCATTACCACTTTATCTCTTAAATCAATTAAATTACCAGATTTTGGCATTATATAGCCATCTTTAACATCAATAATTTTATTTTCTTTTACTAAAATTGTTTTTTTAGCACTGATGTTTCCAGACTTCGTATCAATCAATTTACCACATAAAATATAGGTAGTTTGCGCTATACTATTTTGCATAAAAATAAATGCTATAAAAAGTAAAATTGTTTTCTTCATTTGTTTGATTTTAATTCTTAAATGTATGAAAATTTGAGTAGATTGCTCCTTTAAATATTTCAATTTTAAATGAAAAACGTAGTAATTACTGGTACAAGTAGAGGAATTGGTTTTGAATTGGCAAAATTATTTGCAAATAACAACCATAATGTTTTAGCACTTTCTAGAAATACAAAACCATTAGAAATAGTGAATCATAAAAATATTAAAGTGCTTTCTGTTGATATTTCTGATAATTCTGATTTAGAAAAAGTTTCTAGTTTCATTAAAAAATACTGGAAACAAGTTGATATTTTAATCAATAATGCCGGAAAATTAATCAATAAACCTTTTACAGAATTATCTTCGGATGATTTTTTAGAAGTGTATAAAGTGAACGTTTTTGGAGTTGCAGAAATCACCAAAAATTTGATTCCTTTTTTACAAAAAGGAAGCCATGTGGTTACTATAAGTTCTATGGGCGGAATTCAAGGAAGTATGAAATTTCCTGGTTTAGCAGCTTATTCATCAGCAAAAGGTGCTGTAATTACGTTATCAGAATTATTAGCAGAAGAATACAAAGAGCAACAAATTGCTTTTAATGTTTTGGCTTTAGGTGCTGTGCAAACTGAAATGTTAGCAGAAGCTTTTCCAGATTATAAAGCTCCACTTTCTGCCAAAGAAATGGCCAAATATATTTTTGATTTTTCTTTAACTGGCAATCAATTTTACAATGGTAAGGTTTTACAAGTTTCTAATTCAACACCATAAAAGAAATTCATTTTAAATTGAGTAATAGCTATCAAAATTACATACCTCAAAAAGCAATTCCTTTTGTTCAATTTTTAATTGATAAACATTCTTTTGATTTAATTATCGTAAATCAACGTCAAACAAAACATGGCGATTTTAGAAAATTACCCAATGGTAAATTTCAAATTACGGTGAATAATAATCTAAATAAATATCAATTTTTATTAACGTTAGTACACGAAATTGCACATCATGTAACTCATCAAAAATTCGGAAGAGTTCAACCTCATGGAAAAGAGTGGAAAACAGTTTTTCAGCATTTAATGCTGCCTTTTATAACTCCAGATATTTACCCTATTACAATGCTATCGCATTTGGCAAACTATTTAAAAAACCCAAAAGCCAGCACAGATTCTGATGTAAATTTATCTTTAGCATTAAGAGAAAACAAATCAGAAATTGGCAAACATTTTATATTTGAAATTCCTACAGGTAGTTTATTCTCTTTTAAAAACACAGTTTATAAACGTGGTAATAAACGACGTACAAGATTTGAATGTTTAAATATGAGTAACAAAAAAGTATATTTATTCAATCAGAATGTAGAAATAGAATTGTTAAAATAAATTTATCTTATTCTCTTTTAATGTATAAAGTATCTAGTTTCATTTCTGATTGAAGCCAACTTCTTAGCTCTCTTTCTTTAGGCGATATAATGCTGTCTGGCAAACTCATATTCCACTTTACAGTTGCTAGAGGTATCGTATCTACCTTAATAAAATCTTTTGACGATAATACGTTTGCAAAACCTATAGATTGAATATCTGAATATCTAATTTTTGCATCTTTGGCAATAGTACTAAAAGTTATTACATCTTGATTTTTATTTAAGGCATCTTGTTCAATTCTATTATTTAAAGTAGAAATAGTTTCTTGCAATTCTGCAATTTGCTTTTGTAAACCAGCAATTATATTTTTACTTTGTTGTAATTCTTCTCTTTTCTCTTTATAAGCAGTTGTAATCAATTCAAAGCTTTTAGTATCGCTACCTTTTATTTTTAATTGAAAATCTTTGATTTTATGGTACTCTTGATTTTTTAAGTGATTGCTTAATAAGTTTCGTTCGCCATCAGTTACCTCGTTAAAGAAACTTAATTTTATTTCTTTCTTAGCAATATCAACCTCAGGATCTCCAATTAGTTGAAAACTTTCAATCTCTTTTATTTCGCTATTGATAAAATTAGTTACTTGTAAATCTATCTGACTTTCGTTAAAAACCTTTATAAAAGTAAAAATAGCAGGTATCATTACTGCAACCCCAACAACGGTTGCTATAGTAGCATAACGTTTTCTTTTTGCAGCATTTGCATATTTATGCATTGGAAAACGTAATAATTTTAATACTAAAAACGTAGCTAATGCAATAAATATGGTGTTAATGGTAAATAAATACATTGCACCAAAAAAGTACGCAAAATTGCCTTTTGCCAAACCATAACCAGCCGTACATAAAGGAGGCATTAAAGCAGTTGCAATGGCTACACCAAAAATTACAGAAGCTATTGTTCCTTTTTTTGTTCTAGCCACCATTAAAGCTAATCCTCCAAAAAAAGCAATTAAAACATCTCGAATATCTGGACTAACTCTACCTAAGAGTTCTGAATTATCTTCACTTAATGGAAAAAAATAAAAGAATAAGAAAGAGGCAAATAAACTTAACCCAATCATAGTCCCTAAATTAATTAAAGACTTTTTAAAGGTAATGATATCATTTAATGCAAAGGACATACCAATTCCTAAAATTGGCCCCATTAATGGCGATATTAACATGGCTCCAATTACTACTGCTGTAGAGTCTGCATTTAAACCTATAGAAGCCACAAATACTGCAAAAATTAAAATCCAAGCAGTTGCACCTTTAAAAGGTATATCTGCTTTGATAGCCTCAATAGTTGCTTCATGATCTGTATCATGCCTAAAGTCAAAAAGTTCTATTAAAAACTTTTTAATACTTTCAAAAAGACCTAAAGCATCTTTTTGAACATTTTGTTTTGAGCTTTCTGATTTTTCTTCAGGTGTTTCAGTTGGCTGTATATTACTTTTTTTAATATCTTCTTCCATAAACTTTACTAACAATGATGGAAAGATACAAAAAAAGAGAGTTTTGTAGTTATTTAAGATATATCTTATCGATTATAAGCTTAAAAAGATTGAATAATTTTATAAAAGCAAAAAACTCTGTAAAAATATTACAGAGTTTTTTTGATTTTTGTGACCGGGCTGGGGCTCGAACCCAGGACCCTCTCCTTAAAAGGGAGATGCTCTACCAACTGAGCTACCAGGTCAATTATTTTTCCTTTTTAGCGGCTGCAAATATATAAGTTATTTTAAGAAAAACAAATATTTTTTTTAACTTTTTTCATTTAAATATGCTTCTCTTACTTTTTTAAATAAATTAGAAGAATACACAAAACTTACAACTGCTTCATTATCAGTTTTAAATATCTCTTCACTGCTACCTTCCCAAGCTTTTTTACCATTTCTAAGAAAAAGTATTTTTTCTCCAATTTCCATCACAGAATTCATATCATGAGTATTAATTACAGTTGTAATTTTATATTCATCTGTAATTTCTTGAATTAAATTATCGATAACAATAGCGGTTTGTGGATCTAAACCAGAGTTTGGCTCATCACAAAACAAGTATTTAGGATTCATTACAATTGCTCTTGCAATGGCAACTCGTTTTTGCATACCTCCAGAAAGTTCACCAGGAAATTTTTTATTAGAATCTTCTAAATTAACTCTCTTTAAAACAAAATTTACTCGGTCTAACATTTCATCCAAAGGTTTTTTAGTAAACATTTTTAGAGGAAACATCACATTTTCTTCAACAGTTTGCGAATCGAATAATGCACTTCCTTGAAAAACCATTCCTATTTCTTGCCTCCATTGCCTTTTGGCTTCTATAGTAAATTCTGTATTTATTCTACCATCAAAAGAAATAGTTCCTTCTTCTGGTTCATGTAAACCGATTAATGATTTTAAAAAAACCGTTTTTCCAGAACCACTTTGCCCAATGATTAAACTGGTTTTACCGGCTTCAAAAGTAGTTGTAATACCTTTTAAAACTTTAACATCACCAAAACCTTTATGTAAATTTTTAACTTCTATCATTTATGTAAGCAGCATTTGAGTTAAAAGATAATTTGCAATCACTATTAAAATAGTTGTCCAGACTACAGATTGTGTACTAGCTTTACCTACAGCAATAGAACCTCCTTTAACATAATAACCGTGATAAGAAGGTACAGTTGCAATTAAAAAAGCAAAAACTAACGTTTTTATAATGGCATAATAAATTAAAAAGGGTTTAAATTCTGTTTGTAAACCCTCTATATAATCTACACCACTAAATAAATCAGAAAGTACTCCTGCAATCCATCCTCCAAAAATTCCTAACATCATACCTAATAAAATTAGAAACGGATAAAAGCAAACTGTAGCAATAACTTTTGGTAATACTAAGTGATTTAAAGAGTTTATCCCCATAACATCTAAAGCATCTATTTGCTCTGTAACTCTCATAGTACCAATACTAGATGTAATATAAGAACCTACTTTACCTGCTAAAATAATTGAACAAAAAGTAGGTGCAAACTCAAGTATAATAGATCTTTTTGTAGCAAAACCAATTAATGATTTTGGTATAAAAGCACTATCTATATTTAAAGCGGTTTGTAAGGCAATTACACCACCAATAAAAAATGAAATAAACATAATTATACCTAAAGATTTTAGACCTAATTCTTCTATTTCTTTCATTAATGAGTCGTAAAATATCCTTGCTTTTTGGGGTCTTTTAAAAACCTGCTTTAGCATTATAAAATATTTACCAATATGCTCTATATAATTCACAGATTAAATTTTATGCTAAATTAATAAATAACATTTAGACAATATAAAATTACGCCATTCAAAATAAAAATTAATTAATTTTGCATTTATAAATATTGTAACCTTTTTTATGAAAAAAAATATATTCCTTTTATCGTTATCGTTGCTTTTTTTCTTTGGATGTAAATCTAACGAGACAACACACACACAACCTAAACCAAAATTAGTGGTTGGTATTGTGGTAGACCAAATGCGCTATGATTATTTAACTAGATTTTATGATAGGTATTCAGAAAATGGATTTAAAAGATTATTAAACAATGGGTTTTCTTTAGAAAATGCTCATTATAACTTAATACCTACCTATACAGCAGTTGGTCATACTTCGATCTATACAGGTACTACACCTTCTAATCACGGAATAATTAGTAATAATTGGTATGACAAGTTTTTAAAAAAATCTATTTATTGTGTAGATGATGCAAACTATAATACTATTGGTAATGATAGTAATGATGGTAGAAAATCGCCACATAGAATGTATAGTACTACTGTAACAGATCAACTAAAACTAGCACAGAATATGAATGGTAAAACAATTGGGGTTGCCATTAAAGACAGATCTTCTATTCTACCTGCTGGGCATACAGCAGATGCTGCTTATTGGTATTATGGTAAAGATAAGGGTGATTTTATTTCTTCTTCTTTTTATATTGACGAACTGCCAAAATGGGTAGTAGACTTTAACAATACAGATAAAGCCGAAAGTTATGTAGAAACTCCTTGGGAAACCCTTTATGATATTGATACTTATACAAATAGTATTGTTGATGATAATATTTTTGAAAGAAAATTTAAAGGAGAAACAACTACAGCTTTTCCTCATGATATACCAACAATAAAAGAAAAAAATGGAAATTTAGATATTTTAAAAGCAATACCTAATGGTAATTCTTTCACTACCGATTTTGCAAAAGCTGCAATTGTTGGAGAGAATTTAGGTAAAAGTAATTATACCGATTTTTTAGCAATTAGTTTTTCTTCTACAGATTATGTTGGGCATCAATTTGGACCGGCATCAAAAGAAATTGAAGATACTTATTTGCGTTTAGATAAAGATTTAGCAGATTTATTTTCGTTTTTAGATCAGCAAGTTGGTAAAGATAAATACACAATTTTTCTAACAGCAGATCACGCTGTGGTTAACGTACCTGCTTATTTGCAATCTCTAAAAATCCCTGCTCATTATTTAGATACCAAACAATTTAGAGATGATATTTTATCGATTACTCAAAAATATTTTAACTCAAAAGAGTTGATTGAAAACGTATCTAACTATCAAATATTTTTTGATAAAAAGAAAATTGAATCTCTAGGTTTAGATAAAAATAAAGTTGCTGATAAAATTGTTGAAGAAATTGTAAATTTTGAAGGTATTTATAAAGCTGTAACTGCAAAAACATTACAGACTACTCATTTTTCTGAAGGAATTATGAACTCTTTACAAAATGGTTATAATCAAAAGTTTTCTGGTGATGTTTTAATGATTCCTTTTCCAGGAACTTTAGCAAGTGGAAGAACAGGTACTTCTCACGGCTCTGGTTATTCTTACGACACACACGTACCTATTATATTTTATGGAAATGGAATAAAACAAGGTGTATCTAAAAAACGTTATAACATTACAGACATTGCACCAACTATAGCAAATCTGCTTAAAATTGAAGCTCCAAATTCATCATCAGGAAAAATTGTAGATGAGGCTCTAAAATAAAAACAAAATAATTTACATTCTTAAAACATCAATTAAATGCTACTTAAAATGAGAGCTTAATTGATGTTTTTTTATGGCCTTATTTGCCAAAAATATACCAATAAGTAAGGAGAGAATTGCACCAATAATTGTACCTGGTATAAAGTTGATAAACAAAAAGAAATCATAAGCTCCGTGAAAAAGGGTAGCAATCATTAATCCAAATAAATTTAGTTTTATAGGATTATCTGAGAATTTGACTTTCCCCATAAAATAGCCCATTAAAATACCAAAAGTTGCGTGAGCAGGTACAGCTGTAAAAGCTCTTAAAATACCTGTAGCTAAACCAAATTGATATACATACAAAATATTTTCTAAGGCTGCAAAACCCATAGAAATCATAACTGCATAAACAATACCATCAAAAGGTTCGTTAAACTCTTTATTTTTCTGTGCATAAAACCTAACGATAATATATTTAGAAAACTCTTCTACCAAAGCAACTACAAAAAATGCTTTTATAAACTGCTGAAAAATATTTGTATAATCTGTTACAGGAAAAATTGCACTTGCTACAGCTCCTAAAAGTAAGGTTACAAAAACACTAACAATTGCACCCAACAAAAAGTTTTTTATCAAAAAGTGAATGGGTTCTTTTTCATATTTATCCTTTAGATAAATAAAAACAACCACAATCATTACCGGTGCAACTGCAAGTAGCAATAAGTTCATTTTTATTTTTTCTCTTTAGGTAAAAAAACTTCGGCCATCATACAACGTGCACTTCCACCACCACAGGTTTCTATGGTATGCAATGAGCTCGAAATAATTTTACAATGGTTATTTATTTTTGCTCTTTGGCTATCTGTTAAACAATTGTTTGCAGCTTGGCTCATTACCAAAAAGCGTTCGTCTTCTTTACCTCTTACTTGTAACATATTTCCGGCAAAATGAGTTACTTGTTCTTCTGTAATATCAATAACTTGCTTTTTATCTTCTTTTAAATGTTTAAGAAGATTTTTACGTTCTTTTTTATCATCTATAGAAGACAAACAAACCACAGCAAAAGTTTCTGCAACACACATCATTACATTGGTATGATAAATTGCTTCTCTTGTATTATTAACAGTTTGATTTGCTATAAAAACAACAGGTGTATATTCAAAATCTTCACAGAATTCTATAAATAATTCTTCGTCTGCTCTTGGTGATAAAGCACAATATGCTTTTTTATTTTCTCTGTCTAAAATCATACTTCCTGTGCCTTCTAAAAATAAATTATCTTCTTCTGCACTGGTATAATCAACAATATTATCAATAAAAAAACCTTGTTTTTCTAATTCTTCTAAAACATCTTCCCTTCTTTCTAAACGTCTATTTTCTGCAAACATTGGGTAAATAGCAACTGTACCATCTGCGTGAAAAGAAATCCAATTATTAGGAAAAATAGAATCTGGAGTATCAAAATCTTTGTTATCAGAAACCACAACTACATTTACACCAAAACTTCTTAAAGTATCTACATAATCATCAAACTCCTTTTGCGCTTGTTTATTAATTTCAGCACTTTTTAAATCAATTTCTTCTTGATAATAATTATTTACAGCAGTTTGTTCATTCATCCTAAAATTTACAGGACGAACCATTAAGATAGTATTTGTAGTTTGTTGCATATATATTTTATTAAAAAGGTAAAATTAGGCTTTTTTATGACATAAATTTATCACTTTAAAATAATTTTACTTGCTTCTGAACTTATAAAAATTTAACTTGTACGTATTATTATATCATCAAACTAAACACTTAAATATCAGTATGAAAATTCAAAAAATTATATACTTATTTTGTTTGATTTCATTCAACTCATTATCGGCGCAAGAAAGTTGTTTAAGCGATAAAAATTTAAAACAAATTGATTTAGCTTGGGAAAAAGCGCAAATGAACTCTAATGTTGATTTTTTTAAAACCAACTTATCTAAAGATTTTGTTTGGGTGCATAATAATGCCAAAACTATTGATGATAAAAAGGCTGTTATAAATAGAGCTAAAAGATATGTAAAGAATAAAGTTAAATACTCTTATGCTAGAACAACTGAAAATGTTACCACAATAATTTTTGATAAAACTGGTGTTGTAAACGGGTTTACAGTTGTTCAAAAAACTGTAGATGCCAAACCTGTAATCTATCATTTTATGAGAACCTATGCCGAAAATAATGGGAAATGTGTTCTTATTGCCAACCACACTATGGCTGTTGATAAATCTAAATGGTAAAAAACTTAGGTAATTTAATTAGTCTCTAATTAATGGCATTGTAGAACATCGTAATAAACCTTCTTGTTTGGCAATTTCAGAATAATGGACTTCTTCTACCGTAAAACCTTGTGCTCTTAACCAAGTATTTAATCTAGTAAAATTTTTCTCGGATATAATTACTTCTTCAGAAATAGAAAACACATTACTATTCATATGATACATTTCGTCTTTCGTAATTTCAAAAACATTATCTTTTCCGAAGAAATTTAATAACCATTCATATTCTTCATCAACTAAAAAACCATTTTTATGAAGTATAGCTTTGTCTTTACCAATTGGCTGAAAACAACAATCTAAATGTAGTGCATTATCTTTAGCAATTGTATTAGATTTTCTTAACTCGAAAGATTTTACAGTTTTATTAGGAAATAATTTCTGAAGTTCTAAAACTGCTGCTTTATTTGTACGAGCTGTTATATAATCAGGATAATCATCACCTGTATAAGTCCCAACAAAAATGTAATCGTTCCAAGGCATTACATCTCCACCTTCTACATGACATTCTTCTGGTAGTACAATTACATTCTCTGGGTTTATTTGAGAAATAACATTATTTATTGCCTTATATTCTCTTTCTCTATCAGGAAGTATGTTTGCCTCAATAAATTTATCTTCTATTACAAATGCAATATCTCTAGAAAATATTTGGTTATAATTTTCAATAACCTCTGGTCTATATACTTTTACATCATATTTTTCTAAAACTTGAGCAACAGATTCCATTTCCTTAACCATATCCTCTTCTTTAGGATATGTGCCAGCCAAAACGTGTTCAATACTTTTAGGATCGTAACAATCTTCAACCTTTGGAATACCTCCATTACTTTCTGCAGTACCTAAAACAACAGCTCTTAATCTTGATGTTTCGTTATTTACATTTAGTTTTATCATAATTCAAATCTATAAAAAAAGCTTCATAAATGAATTATGAAGCTTTTAATTTTTATTTAAAAAATAATATTAACTATTATCTGTTTTCGCATTCTACGAAAGGTCTTTCATTTGCACCAGTATAAACTTGACGTGGTCTACCAATTGGTTCTTTTTTAAGACGCATTTCTTTCCATTGTGCAATCCAACCTGGTAAACGGCCTAAAGCAAACATTACTGTAAACATTTCTACAGGAATCCCCATAGCTCTGTAAATAATACCTGAATAGAAATCTACATTAGGATATAATTTTCTATCAACAAAATAAGGATCATTTAAAGCTTCTTGCTCTAAACTTCTTGCGATATCTAAAATAGGATCATCTACACCTAAATCGTTTAAAACTTCATCTGCAGCAGATTTAATGATTTTTGCTCTAGGATCGAAATTTTTATAAACTCTATGACCAAAGCCCATTAAACGAAAAGGATCGTTTTTGTCTTTAGCTTTTGCCATGTATTTTTTTGTATCTCCACCATCTGCCTTAATGGCTTCTAACATTTCTAATACGGCTTGGTTTGCACCACCATGTAATGGCCCCCAAAGTGCAGAAATACCTGCTGATAAAGAGGCGAATAAACCTGCATGAGAAGAACCTACAATTCTTACTGTAGATGTAGAACAGTTTTGTTCATGATCTGCATGTAATATTAATAATTTATCTAATGCATTTTTTATGATAGGATTCATTTTAAAATCCTCATTTGGCTGTTTAAACATCAAATACATAATGTTTTCAACGTAACCTAAAGATTTTTTACCATAATTTAAATGCATCCCTTTGCTCTTACGCATTGTCCAACCTACTAAAACTGGGAATTTACCCATAATTCTAACAATAGCCTTGTACATATCTTCTCTAGATTCTATATTCACAGAAACAGGATTAAATGCAGTTAAAGCACTTGTTAATGAAGATAAAACACCCATTGGATGCGCATTTTTTGGGAATGCTTCTAAAATCTTTCTAACATCATCATCAACTAGAGAATGTTCTCTAATATCTGCATGAAATTTAGCTAATTGTTCTTTATTTGGTAAGTCTCCAAAAATTAGAGCATAAGCCACTTCTAAAAAATCTGCTTTTTCAGCTAATTCTTCAATTGCGTATCCTCTATATCTTAAAATACCTTTTTCACCATCTAAAAAAGTAATAGCACTTTCACATGAACCTGTGTTTTTGTAACCTGGATCTATTGTAATAACTCCATTTGTTGCTGCTCTTAAAGTTTTAATATTAATTGCAACTTCATTTTCTGTTCCTTTCACTAAAGGAAATTCGTAAGTATTATCGGCTATTTGTAATTTAGCAGTTTCTGACATTTAGTAATGATTTTTGTTTTTGCGAATATACCAAATTATTAAGGATTTTTAAATAGTAACTATATAGATTTTTGATATTAACAAATAAGGTTAATCGATTAAGCAAATTTAACTAAAAATTAAAAAACCTTACTAAAAAGTAAGGTTTTTAATTTTTAAGAATAAAATCTTAGTTATATTTTGAATGCATTTTCTTTTGGAAAATAAGCAGTTTCTGCTAATTCTTCTTCAATTCTTAATAATTGGTTGTATTTCGCCATTCTATCAGAACGAGAAGCAGAACCAGTTTTAATCTGTCCACAGTTTAATGCAACAGCTAAATCTGCAATTGTATTATCTTCAGTTTCACCAGATCTATGAGACATTACAGATGTAAAACCAGCATTTTTAGCCATATTTACAGCAGCAATTGTTTCTGTTAAAGAACCAATTTGGTTTACTTTAATTAAAATTGAATTTGCAATTCCGTTTTCGATACCTCTAGATAAACGTTCTACATTAGTAACAAATAAATCATCACCAACTAATTGTACTTTATCTCCGATTTTATCAGTTAAATATTTCCAACCTTCCCAATCGTTTTCATCCATACCATCTTCAATAGAAATAATAGGATATTTACCAGCTAATTCAGCTAAATAATCTGCTTGTTCTTGGCTAGTTCTTACAACACCTTTACTTCCTTCAAATTTTGTATAATCGTAAGCTCCATCAACATAAAATTCTGCAGCAGCACAATCTAAAGCGATTTTAACTTCGTCACCAAATGAATAACCTGCATTTTTAACAGCTAAAGCAATTGTTTCGATAGCATCTTCTGTACCTTCTAAAGTTGGCGCAAAACCACCTTCGTCTCCTACAGCTGTAGATAAATCTCTATCGTGTAAAACTTTCTTTAAGTTATGGAAAATTTCAGAACCCATTTTCATAGCTTCAGAAAAAGTTTCAGCTTTTACTGGCATTACCATAAATTCTTGAAATGCAATTGGAGCATCTGAATGAGAACCACCATTAATAATGTTCATCATTGGTACAGGTAATGTATTAGCAGAAACACCACCAACGTATCTATATAATGGCATACCTAACTCATTTGCTGCAGCTTTAGCTACTGCTAAAGAAACACCTAAAATTGCGTTAGCTCCTAATTTAGATTTATTTGGTGTACCATCTAAATCTATCATTAATTTATCGATAGCATTTTGTTCAAAAACAGAAACTCCTAAAAGTTCTTCTGCAATAATGCTATTTACATTATCTACAGCTTTTAAGACTCCTTTACCCATATAATCTTTTCCTCCATCTCTTAATTCTACTGCTTCATGTTCTCCTGTAGATGCTCCAGATGGTACTGCTGCTCTACCTAAAATCCCATTTTCAGTAGTTACATCTACTTCTACAGTTGGGTTACCTCTTGAATCAAAAATTTGACGTGCGTGAACGCTAATAATAATGCTCATTTTTATGATGTTTGTTTAATTAATTTAATCTTTTATTACTGTGCTAATTTACGAAAATGTAATAAGTTTATTATTATATGTATTTGATTAATTACGAAAACGATTACTATTATTAAAATAAAAAACCCACTCAGAAAACTGAGTGGGAAAATTGCTATGAAAAAGAATGTGATTTCTCAACCACGGTTCAAATATAGTTCAAATCTTTGTTTCGACCAATATAATATAGATAAATAACACTTAACATTAGACCATCAACGTAAATGTTACGATAAAACTTTTTTTGATGCTTTAATATTAGCTATAAATTGATCGAATAAATATTCTGAATCGTGTGGTCCAGGACTTGCTTCTGGATGATATTGTACTGAAAACGCATTCTTATCTTTAATTCGAATACCTGCTACTGTATGATCGTTTAAATGAACATGAGTAATTTCTACATTTTCATTTGCTTCAGTTTCTTCTCTATTAATAGCAAAACCATGGTTTTGAGAAGTAATTTCTCCTTTACCAGTTAATAAATTCTTTACAGGATGATTTATTCCTCTATGCCCATTGTGCATTTTATAGGTAGAAATTTCTTGCGATAGTGCAATTACTTGATGTCCTAAACAAATACCAAACAGTGGTAAATCTCTTTCTATAATTTCTTTGGCTACAGCTTGTGCTTCTACCAATGGTTCTGGATCTCCAGGTCCGTTAGAAATAAAATAACCATCAGGATTAAATGCTTCTAATTCAGAAAAACTTGAATTATAAGGAAACACTTTTATATACGCACCTCTTTTAGCTAAATTTCTTAATATATTTTTTTTGATACCAATGTCTAAAGCAGATATTTTAATATCCGCATTTTCATCACCAATAAAATATGGTTCAGTAGTAGATACTTTAGATGCTAATTCTAGACCTTCCATACTTGGTACAGCAGCTAATTGCTTTTTAAGAGCATCAATATTATCTACATCTGTAGAAATTATTGCGTTCATTGCACCATTATCTCTAATGTAAGAAACCAAAGCTCTTGTATCTACATCAGAAATGGCTACTAAATTATGTTTTGTAAACCAATCTTTTAAATTACCATTAGAATCTACTCTAGAATGTGTAAAACTAAAGTTTCTACAAATTAAACCGGCAATTTTAATTCCATCCGATTCTACTTCTTCGTTATTTACTCCATAATTACCAATATGTGCATTAGTAGCAACCATTAGTTGACCAAAATAAGATGGATCTGTAAATATTTCTTGATAACCTGTCATACCTGTATTAAAACAGATTTCTCCTGTAGAAGTCCCTTCTATTCCAACAGACTTACCGTAAAAAATTGTTCCGTCTGCTAATAATACTAGTGCTTTCTTTCTTTGTTGATATTTCATTCTTGTTGTGATAATTTTTCTGACTTTGCAAAAATAAGAATTATCGTCTTTTTTAAAGTCAAAGAGTTATTAGTTTTTGTTGACAATAAAAAAGGGATAAACATAAATGCTTATCCCTTTTTAAAATATTTAAACTAAAAAATTTTCATTTTTTATTCTTCTGATTTTTGTTCAGTTGAAGTTTCTTCTACTTGAGCAGTAGCTTCTGTTTTAGAACCTCCTCTTCTACTTCTACGAGTAGATTTCTTAGCTTGTTTACCTTTAGGATTATAGATTTCGTTATAATCAACTAATTCTACCATTGCCATTGGAGCGTTATCTCCTTGACGGTTTCCTAATTTAATAATACGAACATAACCTCCTGGTCTGTCTGCAACTTTTACAGAAACTTCTCTAAAAAGTTCAGTTACTGCATATTTATCACGTAGATAAGAGAATACAACACGTCTATTGTGAGTTGTATCTGACTTAGACTTTGTAATTAATGGCTCTACAAAAACTCTTAATGCTTTTGCTTTTGCTACTGTAGTGTTAATACGTTTGTGTTCTATTAAAGAACAAGCCATATTAGCTAACATCGCTTTTCTGTGCGCTGTTTTTCTACCTAAATGATTGTGTTTTTTTCCGTGTCTCATTGTGACGTTTGTTTTATGCTTTCATCTTGCATCTACCCTTTTTGAGGAGCAAAATATGAAAGGTTAATCTCTATCTAATTTGTATTTTGTTAAATCCATTCCGAAACTTAATCCTTTAACAATAACTAATTCTTCTAGTTCTGTTAATGATTTTTTACCAAAGTTTCTAAACTTCATTAAATCGCTTTTGTTAAAAGAAACTAAATCTCCTAATGTATCTACTTCTGCAGCTTTTAAACAATTTAAAGCTCTAACAGATAAATCCATATCGATTAATCTAGTTTTTAATAATTGACGCATATGTAATGATTCTTCATCATATGTTTCAGTTTGTGCAATTTCATCAGCCTCTAAAGTGATACGCTCATCAGAGAATAACATAAAGTGGTGAATTAATATTTTTGCTGCTTCTGTTAATGCGTCTTTAGGATTAATTGATCCATCAGTATCGATATCGAAAACTAATTTTTCATAATCCGTTTTTTGCTCTACACGATAATTTTCGATTGCATATTTTACATTCTTAATTGGTGTGTAGATAGAATCTGTAAAGATTGTACCAATTGGTGCCGAAGCTTTTTTATTTTCTTCTGCAGGTACAAATCCTCTACCTTTTTCTATGGTAATTTCTGCATTTAATTTTACAGATTTATCCATATTACAAATAACTAAATCTGGGTTTAATACTTGAAAACCAGAAATAAATTTCTGTAAATCTCCAGCAGTAAACTGCTCTTGACCAGATACTGAAACAGATACAGTTTCTCTATCAGTTTCGTCTATTTGTTTCTTAAAACGAACTTGTTTTAAGTTTAAGATAATTTCTGTAACATCTTCTACGATTCCTGGAACTGTAGAAAACTCATGCTCTACACCATCTACTCTTAATGATGTAATTGCAAAACCTTCTAAAGAAGATAATAAAACTCTTCTTAAAGCATTACCCACAGTTAAACCAAAACCTGGTTCTAATGGCCTGAATTCAAATCTACCTGTAAAATCGGTAGATTCAATCATAATTACTTTATCTGGTTTCTGAAAATTTAAAATTGCCATTTGTTTCTTCGTTTTAATTGTTATTTAGTTGCGCGGTTTGTAAGTGTGAAGAAATACGAACTAACCCTTTGGCTAAATACCAATATGATTAAATTATTATTTAGAATATAATTCTACTATTAATTGTTCTTTGATGTTTTCAGGAATCTGTAATCTTTCTGGTGCTTTTACAAAAGTTCCAGATTTAGTATCATTATTCCAAGTTAACCATTCGTAAACAGTACTGTTAGATGCTAATGCATCTTCGATAGCTACTAAAGATTTAGATTTTTCTCTTACAGCAACTACATCACCATCTTTTAAACTATAAGAAGGTATGTTAACGATTTCTCCGTTAACAGTGATGTGTCTGTGAGATACTAATTGACGAGCTCCACTTCTAGAGTTAGAAACACCCATTCTGTAAACAACGTTATCTAAACGAGATTCACATAATTGTAATAAAATCTCACCAGTAATTCCTTGAGAAGCTGATGCTTTTTTAAATAAGTTACTGAATTGACGCTCTAAAATACCATAAGTATATTTAGCTTTCTGCTTCTCCATTAATTGAGTTGCATATTCAGATTTTTTTCCTCTTCTTCTTGCATTTCCATGCTGTCCTGGAGGAAAGTTTCTTTTTTCGAAGTTTTTGTCTTCTCCAAAAATTGCTTCACCAAATTTACGAGCAATTTTAGTTTTTGGTCCTGTATATCTTGCCATTTCTTTTGTGTTATAGATAGGGATTATGAATTAAGGCTTATCCTTCGCTAATCTTTATCCTATCAAGTTAAAATATAATATTTAATGTAATAAGAAGATGCTGAAACTAGTTCAGCATCCAATTTGAATAAAATTCAAATTATACTCTTCTTCTTTTAGGTGGACGACATCCATTATGAGGAATTGGAGTAACATCAATAATTTCTGTTACTTCGATACCTGCATTGTGTAAAGATCTAATAGCAGATTCTCTACCATTTCCAGGTCCTTTTACATAAACTTTTACTTTACGTAAACCTGCTTCTTTTGCAACACCTGCACAGTCTTCTGCTGCTAATTGAGCTGCATAAGGAGTATTCTTTTTAGAACCTCTAAAACCCATTTTACCTGCAGACGACCAAGAAATTACGTCTCCTCTTTTATTTGTTAAAGAAATAATGATGTTATTAAAAGATGCTGTTACGTGAGCCTCACCTATTGCATCAATTATTACTTTACGTTTTTTTGCACTTGCTTTTGCCATAATATTAAATGTTTAGTTATTATGTTTAGTAAATTGTATTATTAAATACGGCACACTAAACCATAACTAGGTTAATCACTAACTTATTTTTTCTTGTTAGCAACAGTTTTTCTCTTACCTTTTCTAGTACGAGAGTTGTTTTTTGTTCTTTGACCTCTTAAAGGTAATCCCATTCTATGACGGATTCCTCTCTGACATCCAATATCCATCAAACGTTTGATGTTTATTTGAACTTCTGAACGTAATTCACCTTCTATGGTAAAAGTACCTACTTGCTCTCTAATTGCTGCGATTTGATCATCAGTCCAATCTTGAACTTTAATACTTTCATCAACTTTTGCGTTAGCTAAAACTTCTTTAGCTCTACTGTTTCCTATACCAAAGATGTAAGTTAAAGCAATAACTCCTCTTTTATTCTTTGGAATATCAATACCTGCTATTCTTGCCATTACCCTTGTCTTTGTTTAAATCTAGGATTTTGTTTATTAATCACATATAATCTACCTTTTCTGCGTACTATTTTGCAGTCGGCACTTCTTTTTTTAACTGATGCTCTAACTTTCATCTGTATATTTTTTTAGTATCTGTAAGTAATTCTTGCTTTTGTTAAATCATAAGGACTCATTTCTAATTTTACCTTATCACCTGGTAATAATTTGATATAATGCATACGCATCTTACCTGAAATGTGAGCCGTTACAATATGTCCGTTTTCTAACTCTACACGAAACATTGCATTAGATAATGCTTCTGTAATTGTTCCATCTTGTTGAATTGCGGGTTGTTTAGCCATTTTACTTATTCGATTTTCTGTTACTATTTCCTGGTTTCATTAAACCATCATAATGACGATTTAATAAATATGAATTTATTTGTTGTAAGGTATCAATTGCAACACCAACCATAATGATTAATGATGTACCACCATAAAACATTGCCCAACTCTGTTGTACACCAAACTGAACTACAACTGCTGGTAAAATAGATAGTGCAGCTAAAAATATAGATCCTGGGAATGTAATTCTAGATAATACAGAATCTAATCTATCTGCAGTGTCTTTACCTGGTCTAATTCCTGGTATAAAACCACCACTTCTTTTTAAATCATCTGCCATTTTATTCGTTGGAATAGTAATAGCTGTATAGAAATAACTAAAAATGATAATTAATAAAGCAAAAATAATGTTATAACCCAATCCATTTATATCTTGTAAACTTGCCATAAATGGAAATTTTTGAGCTAAAGCAACTGGTAAAAACATAATTGCTTGTGCAAAAATAATTGGCATAACACCTGCTGCATTTAATTTCAAAGGAATATAATCTCTTGAACCTGCAACATTTTGAATATTTCCTGCAACTGTTCTTCTGGCATATTGTACTGCAATCTTACGAACAGCAGTAACCAATAATACAGATAATAAAATTACTACAAACCAAACTATGATTTCAATTAAAATCATCATAATACCTCCTGCACCAGCATTTGTTGTTTTAGCAACAAATTCTTGTAAAAATGCTGCAGGAAAGTTAGCGATAATACCAACAGTAATTAATAATGAAATACCATTACCAACTCCTTTATCTGTAATACGCTCTCCTAACCACATAGCAAAAATTGTACCTGCTGTAAGGATAATAATTGATGATACCCAAAAAGTAACTCCTGGTACTAAAAATGCTTCTGGGCCTAAACCAAATTGAGTTTTAATAGCAGTAATATACGTTGGTGCTTGCACCAATGTAATACCAATAGTTAACCATCTCGTTATTTGTGTAATTTTCTTACGTCCACTTTCTCCATCTTTTTGTAGTTTCTGTAAGTAAGGAACCGCAATTCCCATTAACTGAACCACAATAGATGCAGAAATATAAGGCATAATACCAAGTGCCATAACAGACGCTCTAGCAAATGCCCCTCCTGTAAATGCATTCAATAATCCTAAAAGACCACCTGAAGTACTATCTTTTAAAGCTGCTAATTGCAATGGATCGATTCCAGGTAAAGGAACAGATGCCATAAAACGATATACAGCAATTAAACCGATAGTTAGAAGAATTTTGTTTTTTAATTCTTCAATACTAAAAATCTCTTTTAATCTATTAATTAAATTCATCATTTACGGAATCTTATAAAGTTACAGCTTCTCCTCCAGCTGCTTCAATAGCTGCCTTTGCTGATGCTGTATATTTATGTACAGTTATGTTTAATTTAGCTTTTAATTCTCCACCACCTAAAATTTTAATTAGGTCGTTTTTTCCTGCTAATCTATTAGCAATTAAAATATCTAAATCTACTGTATCAGTTATCTTACCACTATCAACTAAAGCTTGTAACTTATCTAAGTTGATACCTTGATATTCTTTACGGTTAATGTTCGTAAAACCAAATTTAGGAACACGTCTTTGAAGTGGCATTTGCCCACCTTCAAAACCGATTTTTCTAGAATAACCTGAACGAGATTTTGCCCCTTTGTGACCTCTTGTAGAAGTACCTCCATGACCAGAACCCTCACCACGTGCGATTCTTTTCTCTTTTTTAACAGATCCTTCTGCTGGTGTTAAGTTGTGTAAACTACTCATTTTAAATATCTTATTTTAATTCCTCTACAGAAACTAAATGTGAAACTTTATTTACCATACCAACAATTGATGGAGTTGCCTCATGCTCAACTGTCTGGTTTAATCTACGTAAACCTAATGCCTCTAAAGTTCTCTTTTGATTCTTAAGACGCCCGATTTGACTTTTTACTTGTGTAACTTTAATTTTTGCCATCGTTCTTAGATTTATCCGTTAAATACTTTTTCTAAAGAAACACCTCTTTGTTTCGCAATTGCAGCAGCACTACGTAATTGTAATAAAGCATCAAAAGTTGCTTTTACTGCATTGTGAGGGTTAGAAGATCCTTGTGATTTAGATAATACATCATGTACACCTACAGATTCTAATACTGCACGAACTGCACCACCAGCAATAACCCCTGTACCAGGAGAAGCAGGTTTGATGAATACTTTTGCTCCACCAAATTTACCTTTTTGTTCGTGAGGTAAAGTACCTTCTAAAATTGGTATTCTTACTAAATTTTTCTTAGCATCTTCTACTGCTTTTGCAATAGCAGAAGAAACATCTTTAGATTTTCCTAATCCGTGACCAACAACACCATTACCATCGCCAACAACAACAATAGCAGAGAAACCAAATGCTCTACCACCCTTTGTTACTTTAGTTACACGTTGTACACCAACTAATCTATCTACAAGCTCTAATCCACTTGGCTTAACTCTTTCTACGTTTTTATAACCTTGCATAATTTCTTAAAATTTTAAACCAGCTTCTCTTGCAGCGTCTGCTAATACTTTAACTCTACCATGGTATAAATAACCATTTCTATCGAAAGCAACTGTTTCTACTCCTGCTTTAACAGCTTTTTCTGCTATTGTTTTACCAACTGCAGTTGCTGCCTCAGCTTTAGTAGCTGCTTTTATATCTCTTGATGAAACTGAAGCTAATGTTACTCCGTTTACATCATCTATTAATTGAGCGTAAATTTCTTTGTTACTTCTATAAACCGATAATCTTGGTTTAGTAGCTGTACCAGAAATAATCTTTCTAATTCTACGCTTAATTCTAGCTCTTCTCTGTAATTTTGATAATGCCATAGTGCTATATCTTATGCAGATTTACCTGCTTTTCTTCTTAATACTTCACCAACAAACTTCACACCTTTACCTTTATATGGCTCTGGAGCTCTGAAAGAACGAATCTTTGCAGCAACTTGACCTACTAATTGTTTGTCAAATGAAGATAATTTAATGATTGGGTTTTTCCCTTTCTCTGATACAGTTTCAACTTTTACTTCTGGAGCTAAGTTTAAAACAATATTATGAGAGAAACCTAAAGCTAAATCTAATTTTTGTCCTTGATTAGAGGCTCTATAACCTACACCAACCAATTCTAATTCTTTAGTCCATCCTTTAGAAACACCTTCAATCATATTAGCGATTAAAGCTCTCATTAAACCATGTTGTGCTTTATGGTCTTTACTTTCTGATGCTCTCTCTAAAGTGATAGTTGCATCTTCTATTTTCACTGAAATTCCGTTAGAAATAGTTTGAGATAACTCGCCTAATTTCCCTTTAACAGTGATTACGTTTTCTTTAATGTTTACATCTACACCTTGTGTGATGCTAACTGGGTTTTTTCCAATTCTACTCATCTTTCAAGATTTAATAAACGTAACATAAAACTTCTCCTCCAACATTTTCTTGACGTGCTTTTTTGTTTGTCATTACACCTTTAGATGTAGAAACAATAGCAATTCCAAGTCCGTTTAAAACTCTTGGCATCTCTGCAGAACCAACATACTTACGTAAACCTGGTGTACTGATTCGTTGAATTTTTCTAATTACTGACTCTTTTGTGTCTCTGTCATATTTTAAAGCTATCTTAATAGTTCCTTGCACCTTATTGTCATTGAACTGGTAACTTAAAATATACCCTTGATCGAACAAAATTTTAGTCATTGCCTTCTTCAAATTAGAAGCTGGCACTTCTACTACTCTGTGTCCTGCTGCGATTGCATTTCTTACTCTTGTAAGAAAATCCGCGATTGGATCTGTATACATATTAATATAAAATTGCGATTACGGTTTTCAATTACCTCTATTTATGCTACAGATTTCACTGTGATAAATGAACCTATAATCAGTTAAAATTCTTATACTCAAAAAAAATAGAGCGTGCAAAGATACACATTCTATTTTTATTTTTAAGCTTTATTTAAAATTTCTACCAACTTGCTTTTTTAACACCTGGTATTAATCCTTGATTTGCCATTTCACGAAACGTTACACGAGATATACCAAATTGTCTCATATATCCCTTTGGACGGCCAGTTAACTTACATCTATTATGCATTCTTACTGGTGATGCATTTTTTGGTAATTTTTGCAATGCTTCATAGTCTCCAGCTTCTTTTAAAGCTTTTCTCTTTTCTGCATATTTTGCAACTGTTTTTGCTCTTTTACGTTCGCGAGCTTTCATTGATTCTTTAGCCATTTCTTAATTTTTTTTGAATGGTAAACCTAATTCTCCTAATAATGACTTTGCTTCCTTATCAGTATTTGCAGATGTTACAAATGTAATATCCATACCGTTAATTTTCTTAACTTGGTCAATATTTATTTCTGGGTAGATGATTTGTTCAGTAATACCTAAATTGTAATTACCTCTCCCATCAAATCCATTAGCTTTTATACCGTTAAAATCTCTAACACGTGGTAAAGATGCAGTAACTAATCTATCTAAAAATTCGTACATTTTATCACCTCTTAACGTAACTTTTACACCAATTGGCATTCCTTTACGTAATTTAAATGATGCAACATCTTTTTTAGACATCGTAGAAATTGCTTTTTGACCAGTAATTTTAGTCAATTCTTCTACAGCATAATCTATTAATTTCTTATCTGCAATAGCAGCACCAACTCCTTTAGAAACAACAATCTTTTCTAATTTAGGCACTTGCATTACATTCTTATAACTGAATTCTTCAGTAAGAGTTTTCATAACTCTTTCTTTGTATTCTGCTTTTAATCTTGGTACGTAACTCATGATTACTACTATTTTTTAGTTTTTTTAGAGATTCTAGTTTTAGTATCTCCATCAACATTATAACCAACTCTTACAGCAACACCTTCTTCTACTAACATAACGTTAGAGATGTGTAAAGATGCTTCTTTTTTTACAATACCACCTTGAGGATTTTGAGCACTAGGTTTTGTATGCTTAGATACTAAGTTTACACCTTCTACTAATACTCTATCTTTATCCTTGATAATTTGTAAAACTTTACCTTCAGATCCTTTGTTGTCTCCTGCAATTACTTTTACAGTATCTCCTGATTTTAATTTGAACTTCTTCATCTTATATAACGATTTAAAGCACTTCAGGTGCTAATGATACTATTTTCATGAATTGTTTCTCACGAAGTTCACGAGCTACAGGACCAAATACACGTGTTCCTCTCATTTCCTCAGTAGGATTTAAAAGTACACAAGCATTATCATCAAATCTAATGTATGATCCATCTTTACGTCTAACTTCTTTTTTTGTTCTTACAACAACTGCTCTAGATACTTGACCTTTTTTTACAGTTCCGTTAGGAGTTGCAGCTTTTACTGATACAACAATTTTGTCTCCAATACTTGCGTAACGTTTTTTTGTTCCTCCTAAAACTCTAATTACTAAAACTTCTTTAGCTCCAGTATTATCTGCTACTTTTAATCTTGATTCTGTCTGTAACATATTATTTAGCTCTTTCTAGGATTTCTACTAATCTCCAACGTTTAGATTTACTCATAGGTCTAGTTTCCATTATCCTTACAGTATCTCCTTCGTTGCAATCATTCTGTTCGTCGTGTGCAACATACTTTTTCGTTTTTAAAACGAATTTACCGTACATTGGGTGCTTAACTCTTTTAGTTTCAGATACAACAATAGATTTCTCCATTTTGCTACTAGAAACAACACCAATTCTCTCTTTTCTAAGATTTCTTTTTTCCATCTTTAAAACTGACTATAGAATTATTGTAATTCTCTTTTTGTTAATTCTGTTGCAATTCTTGCTACAGTTCTTCTTAAGCTTCTCAATTGCAATGGGTTCTCCATTGGAGTTATTGCGTGAGCCATCTTAAGATCGGTATAATTCTTTTGCAACGCTCCCAACTTCTCATTAAGATCTGCTGTAGATAATTCTTTAATTTCTGATTGTTTCATTTTATTTAGAATTATGCGTTAATATCAAAATCTCTTGCTATTACAAACTTCGTTTTTACTGGAAGTTTCTGAGCTGCTAAACGTAAAGCTTCTTTTGCTACGTGCATTGGTACACCACCAACTTCAAACAAAATTCTACCTGGCTTAATAACTGCAACAAAATGATCTGGTGCTCCTTTACCCTTACCCATACGTACCTCTAAAGGTTTTTTGGTAATAGGTTTATCTGGAAATATTTTAATCCATAATTGACCTTCTCTTTTCATATGACGAGTTGCTGCAATACGAGCTGCCTCTATCTGACGAGAAGTTAATAAGTTCTGATCTATGGATTTAATACCAAACATCCCATTAGAAAGTTGATTTCCTCTTTGAGAATTACCAGACATATTTCCCTTGCCTTTCTGTACCTTACGGTATTTTACTCTTTTTGGCTGTAACATTTTTAATTTCTAATTTTAAAAATTATTTTCTTCTACGAGGTCCACGTTTAGATCTGTCACCACCTTTACCACCTTGCTTTTTAGACAAGCCAACTAATGGAGATAATTCTCTTTTACCATAAACTTCACCCTTCATGATCCATACTTTTATACCTAATCTTCCATAAGTAGTATGAGCCTCTACAAGTGCATAATCAATATCAGCTCTAAAAGTAGATAGAGGAATTCTACCTTCTTTAAAATGTTCTGAACGCGCCATCTCTGCACCATTTAAACGACCTGAAATTTGGATTTTAATCCCTTCAGCATTCATTCTCATTGTTGCTTGAATAGCCATTTTGATAGCTCTCTTATAAGAAATTCTATTTTCAATTTGACGTGCTACACTAGTTGCAACTAATTTTGCATCTAATTCTGGACGTTTAATTTCAAAAATATTAATTTGAACTTCTTTACCAGTAATTTTCTTAAGCTCTTCTTTTAACTTGTCTACCTCTTGACCTCCTTTACCAATAATGATACCTGGACGTGCAGTAGTGATAGTAACGGTTACAAGTTTAAGTGTACGCTCTATAATTACTCTAGAAACACTTGCTTTAGATAACCTAGCATTAATATACTTTCTTATCTTATCATCTTCAGCAATTTTATCTCCGTAGTCATTTCCACCATACCAGTTAGATTCCCAACCTCTGATGATTCCTAAACGATTTCCTATTGGATTAGTTTTTTGTCCCATTTCTACTTTGATTAATTACTTAAATTTTTGCTACCTAACTCTAAAGTAACGTGATTAGAACGCTTACGAATTCTATGAGCACGACCTTGTGGAGCTGGTCTTAATCTTTTTAACATTCCTGCGCTATCTACACAAATAGATTTCACATATAAACCTGCGTCTTCTATAGTTGCATCTTCATTTTTAGCTTGCCAGTTTGCAATTGCAGACAATAACAATTTTTCTAAATTAATAGATGCTTCTTTAGGGCTAAACTTTAAGATTTGTAAAGCTTTTTCAACTTCTACTCCTCTTACTTGATCTGCTACTAAACGCATTTTTCTTGGTGATGTAGGACAGTTAGTAAGCTTAGCGAAAGCACGTTGCTTTCTATCTGCTTTTAACTGATCTGCCATATTTTTTTTACGAACTCCCATTTCCTACTATTTTTTTCCTTTATTTTTTGCACCAGCGTGTCCTCTAAAAGAACGAGTTGGTGAAAATTCGCCTAATTTATGCCCTACCATGTTTTCTGTAACATATACTGGTACAAACTGACGTCCATTATGAACAGCAATAGTTTGTCCTACAAAATCTGGAGTAATCATACTTGCTCTAGACCAAGTTTTGATTACAGTTTTGTTACCAGCTTCTACATTAGCTAACACTTTTTTCTCTAACTTATAGTGAACGTAAGGTCCTTTTTTTAATGATCTTGCCATAACTTATTATTTCTTTCTACGTTCTATAATATACTTATTACTAGCTTTAGTCTTAGACCTAGTTTTAAATCCTTTAGCAGGAATACCATTTCTAGATCTTGGATGACCTCCAGAAGAACGTCCTTCACCACCACCCATTGGGTGATCGACTGGATTCATTCTTACAGCGTTAACTCTTGGTCTTCTACCTAACCATCTTCTTCTACCTGCTTTACCAGATACTAATAATTGATGATCTGAGTTAGATACAACTCCTATAGTAGCAGAACAAGTTAAAAGAATTAATCTTGTTTCACCAGAAGGTAACTTAACTGTTGCATATTTACCATCTCTTGCCATTAATTGAGCAAAAGAACCAGCAGAACGAGCCATAACAGCTCCTTGACCTGGGTGTAATTCTATACAAGAAATTGTAGTTCCTAAAGGAATTTCACTTAAAGGCATAGCATTTCCAATTTCTGGAGAAACACCACTACCTGATACAATAGTCTGACCTACTTTTAAACCGTTCTGAGCAATTACATAACGTTTTTCACCATCAGCATAACTAAGTAAAGCAATAAATGCAGTACGATTCGGATCGTACTCTATAGTTTTAACCGTTGCAGGCATATCATTCTTATCTCTTTTAAAATCGATAATACGATATCTTTGTTTATGACCTCCTCCAATATTACGAGTTGTCATTCTACCTTGATTGTTTCGACCTCCAGATCTTTTTTTCGGTGCCAATAATGACTTTTCCGGCTTATCAGTTGTTATGGTGTCGAACCCATTTACAACTCTAAAACGCTGACCTGGTGTTATTGGTTTTAATTTTCTAACTGACATTCTGTCTTTTCTTAAAGATTGTTATAAAAATCAATACTTTCTCCTTCTGCTAACTGCACAATCGCTTTTTTATATCCACTCTTAACACCAGTTACTAAACCTTTTTTAGTAAACTTAGTATTTCTTTGAATAGGATAATTTAAAGTTTTTACGCTTGATATAGAAACTCCATAAGTTGCTTCAACAGCATCTTTAATTTCTATTTTATTAGCTTTTTTATCTACTACAAATGTATAACGATTATATAATTCACTATCGTTTGTAGCTTTTTCCGTAATAATAGGTTTAATTAAAATACTCATATCCCTATTTGCTTAAATTTGAGTTAATTCCTTCTAAAGAACTTTCAGTAATAACAACTTTATTAGCATTTAAAACACCATAAGTATTAATTTCTGAAGCTTTTACTACTTTAGAATTTTTTAAATTACGTGATGATAAATACACATTTGCATTATCATTACCTAAAACAAATAAAGATTTTTTAGTATCTAATTCTAATGCTTTTAAAACATCTACAAAGTTCTTAGTCTTTGGAGTCTCAAAATTTAAATCTTCGATTACTACTAAATTCTTATCATTTGCTTGAATACTTAAAGCAGACTTACGTGCTAAACGCTTTAAATTCTTATTCAATTTAAAAGAATAATTTCTTGGTCTTGGCCCGAACATACGACCTCCACCTCTAAAAACACCAGACTTGATAGAACCTGCTCTTGCAGTACCAGTTCCTTTTTGTTTTTTAATCTTTCTTGTAGAACCAGTTATTTCTGCTCTTTCTTTAGATTTATGAGTTCCCTGACGTTGGTTAGCCAAGTATTGTTTAACATCTAAATAAATTGCATGATCATTAGGCTCAATACCAAATACATCATTAGAAAGCTCAACCTTTCTACCTGTATCTTTTCCTGTAATATCTAAAACTGCTAATTCCATTATTTCTGAATAGTTACAAAAGCATTTTTGTGTCCAGGAATAGCTCCTTTAACAACAAGTAAGTTCTTTTCAGCAACTACTTTTAATACCTTTAAGTTTTGTACTTTCACTTTTTCTCCACCCATTCTACCTGCCATACGCATTCCTTTGAATACTCTTGCAGGATAAGAAGCAGCACCAATTGAACCAGGAGCTCTTAAACGGTTATGCTGACCGTGAGTTGCTTGACCAACTCCACCAAAACCGTGACGTTTTACAACACCTTGAAAACCTTTACCTTTAGACAAACCTGATACATCAACGAATTCGCCTTCTTCAAAATGATCTACTGTAATAGCATCTCCTAATTTATACTCCTCTTCAAACCCTTGGAATTCAACGACTTTTTTCTTAGCAGTGGTGCCAGCTTTTTTAAAGTGACCATCTAACGCTTTGTTAGAACTCTTCGCCTTTTTGTCATCGAAACCAAGTTGCAACGCATTGTATCCGTCAACCTCTTCGGTTCTGACTTGGGTAACAACGCAAGGACCCGCTTCGATTACTGTACAAGGAATATTCTTCCCATTTTCGTCGAATAAGCTGGTCATTCCAATTTTTCTACCTATTAACCCAGACATTTAGTTAAAATTTTAGACGATAGATATTTATCCAGCGCGTCTATTATTAATAATTATTTGTTTTGAAACAATTGTTTCACTCTTAATCCATCAAATTCCACTTAAAAAAAAACAGCGCAAACAAATTCAACGCTGATTTTGTTTTTCCGTTTTTCCTTCGCGAAACGCTCTGGACATGTGACTATTATTGATTTTTTACATCAAAAAATAGTGTACCCTACTGTATTTCGGGTTGCAAAAGTATAAAAAACTTTCGGTTTAACAAAATTAAACCGAAAGTTAATATTCTAATACTTAAACTTTAATCTCAACTTCAACACCACTTGGTAACTCAAGCTTCATTAAAGCATCAATAGTTTTCGAAGAAGAACTATAAATGTCTAACAATCTTTTGTAAGCAGCTAATTGAAATTGCTCTCTAGATTTTTTGTTTACGTGTGGAGAACGTAAAACTGTAAAAATCTTTTTATGTGTTGGTAAAGGTATTGGTCCGTTTACAACAGCACCTGTACTTTTTACTGTCTTTACGATTTTCTCAGCAGATTTATCTACTAAATTATAATCGTAAGACTTTAATTTTATTCTAATTTTTTGACTCATCTTATATTATTTAGTCGATTAACCTTTAGATTTTGCGATTACTTCTTCAGATACATTTGAAGGAGTTTCAGCATAATGTGAAAATTCCATTGTAGAAGTTGCTCTACCAGAAGACATAGTTCTTAAAGCAGTAACATAACCGAACATTTCTGATAACGGTACTAATGCTTTTACAACTTTAGACCCATTACGATCACTCATATCGTTAACTTGTCCTCTTCTTCTATTTAAATCTCCAACAATATCTCCCATATTCTCCTCAGGAGTTAAAACTTCTAACTTCATCAAAGGCTCCATAATTTTAGCTTTAGCAGCTTTTGCAGCAGCTTTATAACCTAATTTTGCAGCTAACTCAAAAGATAATTGATCAGAATCCACTGCGTGGAAAGAACCATCTTTTAAAGTTACTTTCATTGAATCCATTTCGTATCCAGCTAAAGGACCATTCTTCATTGCTTCTTTGAATCCTTTCTCTACAGAAGGCACAAATTCTCTAGGAACGTTACCACCTTTAATAATAGACTCAAATTGTAAACCTTGAACACCTTCATCTGCTGGCTCCATTGTAAATACAATATCAGCAAATTTACCACGACCACCAGATTGTTTCTTATAAACTTCTCTATGATCTGCAGCAGCTGTAATAGCTTCTTTATATTCTACTTGAGGTTGACCTTGGTTAACTTCAACTTTAAATTCACGCTTTAAACGATCTACAATTACATCTAAATGTAATTCTCCCATTCCAGAGATAATAGTTTGTCCAGAAGCTTCGTCAGAACGAACTGTAAAAGTAGGATCTTCTTCTGCTAATTTACCTAAACCAATACCTAATCTATCAACATCTGCTTTCGTTTTAGGCTCAACAGCAATACCAATTACTGGATCTGGGAAATCCATAGACTCTAATACAATTGGATGCTTTTCATCAGTTAAAGTATCTCCTGTTTTAATAGATTTAAAACCTACAGCAGCACCAATATCTCCAGCTTCGATATAATCAATTGCATTTTGCTTGTTAGCGTGCATTTGATAAATACGAGAAATACGTTCTTTTTTAGCTGAACGATTGTTTAACACATAAGAACCTGCATCTAAACGACCTGAGTAAGCTCTAAAAAATGCTAAACGGCCTACAAAAGGATCAGTTGCAATTTTAAAAGCTAAAGCAGCAAAAGGCTCCTTTACATCAGGCTTACGTAATTCTTCTAAACCAGTATCAGGATTTGTACCCACAATGCCTTCTTTATCTGTAGGAGATGGTAAATAACGACAAACAGCATCTAATAAGAACTGAACACCTTTATTTTTAAACGCAGACCCACAAATCATAGGAATGATAGCCATATCCATTACAGCAGCTCTAAGTGCGGCATGCACTTCTTCTTCTGTAATTGAATCTTCATCTTCCATAAATTTTTCTAAAAGATTCTCATCATAACTTGCTACTTCTTCAATTAAAAGTGCACGATACTTACGAGCCTCTTCTTTCATATCCTCAGGAATATCGATAACATCGAATGTTGCTCCTTGAGTTTCATCATGCCATACAATAGCACGATTCTTTACTAAATCAATAACACCTTTAAACTCATCTTCGTCACCAATGTTTAAAACGATTGGCACCGCGTTTGATTTTAACATATCTTTTACTTGTTGACAAACACCTAAAAAGTCTGAACCTTGACGATCCATTTTGTTAACAAAACCAATTCTTGGCACTTTATAGTTATCTGCAAGTCTCCAGTTAGTTTCAGATTGTGGCTCTACACCATCAACAGCTGAAAATAAGAAAACTAAACCATCTAATACACGTAAAGATCTATTTACTTCTACAGTAAAATCAACGTGACCAGGAGTATCAATTATATTAAAGTGATATCCTTTAGTATCTGGTGTTTTTGCTCCATTTTCAATTGGAAATTCCCACGTACAAGTTGTAGCAGCAGAAGTAATTGTAATACCTCTTTCTTGCTCTTGCTCCATCCAGTCCATAGTTGCTGCACCATCATGAACTTCTCCAATTTTATGAGAAACACCTGTATAATACAAAATACGTTCTGTAGTTGTAGTTTTACCAGCATCAATATGTGCTGCAATTCCAATATTACGAGTAAATTTTAAATTTCTAGCCATTATTATTAAAATCTAAAGTGTGAGAATGCTTTATTGGCTTCTGCCATTTTATGTGTATCTACTCTTTTCTTAACAGCAGCTCCTTCTTCCTTAGCCGCAGCTAAAATCTCAGCAGCTAAACGCTGTGCCATAGTTTTTTCGTTTCTCTTACGAGTATACAAAATCATCCATTTAATTGCCATAGACACTTTTCTATCTGGTCTAATTTGCATTGGAATTTGAAATGTTGCACCACCTACTCTACGAGATCTTACTTCTACGTGAGGCATTACATTAGATAAACCTTCTTTCCAAATTTCTAAGGCTGTTTTTTCTTCTCCTTCACCTTTTCTTTCTTCTACGATATCCATTGCATCATAAAATACCTTAAACGCTACTGACTTCTTACCACTCCACATCAAGTTATTCACAAAACGCGTTACTAACTGATCATTAAACTTTGGATCTGGTAATAAGACTCTTTTTTTTGCTGCTCTTTTTCTCATGTCTTTACATTAAAAAAGTTACTAATTTTACTTTTTTGGGCGTTTTGCACCATACTTAGACCTACGTTGAGTTCTTCCCTCAACACCTGCTGTATCTAATGCTCCACGTACCACGTGATATTTAACACCTGGTAAATCTTTTACCCTTCCACCTCTAACTAATACTATCGAGTGCTCTTGTAAGTTATGTCCTTCACCTGGAATGTATGCATTTATCTCATTACCATTTGTTAATCTAACTCTAGCAACTTTACGCATTGCTGAATTAGGTTTCTTTGGTGTTGTAGTATAAACACGAGTACAAACTCCACGTCTTTGAGGACAAGACGACAAAGCAGCCGATTTACTCTTCTTAGTTATTTTGGTTCTTCCTTTACGAACTAATTGTTGAATAGTTGGCATACTAAATAATTACTGTTTTTCGTTTATAATTAAACTTTGCTCTTTTTTAAGAGTGCGCAAATGTACGATTAATTTCTAATTATTCAAATATCAGTGAGTTATTTTTTGTTAATCATTTTTTATTCGTAGTTTTTTATGATTTTAAATTACATTTGAATCACATATTTAATTCAGATTGAAAAGAAACCCAACCACATACTTACTAACTATTTTTGCTTTATTATTAGTGAATACAACTTTGGCACAAGATTTATCACTCAAAATTACTTCTCTAAAAAAAAGCGAGCAATCTGTAATTGAAAAAATAGAATATCAAAAAAAACATAATGATTCTGTTTCAATTATTAATGAAGTAAATAGAATTTCTAATTATTTGAAAAACATTGGATACTTCACAAACACTATAGATAGTATCAAAAAAGAAAAATCTAACTATTCTGTTTACATTTCTTTAAAAAACAAAATTACACAAGCTATTTTAAATACATCTCATATTACAGATCTTACATTAAGTAATATTGAAATTATTGATAAAAAAATTTCAATCTCTATAAATGAATTAGAGACTTCACTTTCTAATATTTCTATGAACCTAGAAAAGCAAGGCAAATCCTTTTCGAAAGTTCGATTAAAAGATGTTGTAATAAAAAAAAATATTCTATATGCAGATTTGAATATTTATCAATCTAAAAAAAGAATCATTAACAAAATAATTATTAAAGGGTATGAAGATTTCCCAAAATCATATTTAAAAAATTATTTTAACATAAAACCAAACACTGTTTTTAATCAAAAAAAATAAAACAAATTTCTGACTACTCAAAAAACCTAGATTTTATAGAAGAAATAAAATCGCCTGAAGTATTATTTACAAAAGATTCTACCTTAATATATATGTATCTTAAAAAATTGCAAAATAACAGTTTTGATGGTATTGTAAATTTTGCATCAAAAGAAGATGGTGGTGTTTTATTTAATGGAAACCTAGACCTCAAACTAAATAACATTTTAAACACTGGTGAAAAATTTGAGCTATTTTGGAATCGCATTGGCAATGAGAGAGAAGAATTTACACTTAGTTCAGAAACACCTTATATTTTCAATTCTAAATTTACACCATTTGTATCATTATCAATTTACAAACAAGATTCAACTTTTCTAAACACCAAATTTGATTCAAAATTATCTTATAACATCAACTCTAAAATTAAAATTGCTGCAACATATAACTCTGAATCATCCGATAATTTAGAAGAATCAATAAACAACAATGTAGCAACATTTAACAACAACTTCTTTGGATTACAATTCAGTTATAATATCCCTAAAAATGATTATTTCTTTAACAACAAGTTTTCACTAGAAATTAATCCGACTTTTGGAACAAGAAAGCACAACAATACAAACACTAATCAATTTAAGATAGAAGCATCTACCTCTTATATTTGGGACATAAACAGACGGAACAGTTTCTTTGTAAAAAACGTTTCAGGACATTTAAACTCTACTACTTATTTAGATAACGAAATTTTTAGAATCGGAGGATCTAATTCACTAAGAGGTTTTAACGAACAAAGTATTTTTACAAATAGTTACTCCTATTTTAATTTAGAATTAAGACACCTCAACTCAAACACTTCATACTTTTATAGTATCACAGACTATGGAATTCTAAAAGATAATAAATTATTAGGTTTAGGGTTAGGATATCGATTTAAAAAAAACAATTCCATATTTAACTTAAACACAGTAATTGGTAATAGTTTAAATGACAGTTTTAAATTAAAGAATCCTCAACTAAATGTCAATTGGAAGACATTTTTTTAAATTTAAATTATCATTTACTTATTTTTAACTAATTATTTTTACCATTTTAACATTTTTAACATTTTTTTCATAATTTTTTATTGTTAGTTTATTTTATTTTTTCATATTTGACTTAACTAATTCAAATTAAATAAATAATGAAAACAACGTTTAAAGAAATTTTAACACTATTACTAGTGTTAGTTGTGCACACAAAAATACTTGCACAAGAAAAAACAGTTTCTGGAACAGTATCTGAAGAAACTGGTCCCTTACCTAGCGTAAGTGTTTCTATAAAAGGAACCGGAAAGGGTACTGAAACAGATTTTGATGGTAAATTTACTATTATAGCTAAACCAGGAGATATCTTGAGTTTTAGTTATGTTGGCTACAAAACTATTGAAAAGACTATAGGCAGCTCTTCCATTATTAATGTTACAATGATTGAAGACTCTAGTGTACTAGAAGAAATTGTAGTTACTGCCTATGGTATTAAAAGAGAAAAGAAATCCATAGGTTACGCTCAGCAAACCGTAAAAGGTGATGCAATTGGTAAAGCCCGTGAAATGGATATTTCTAATTCTATAGCTGGTAAAATATCTGGTGTACAAATAGTTGGTAATAATAGTTCTACTTTTGGAACTTCGGAAATTAAGCTTCGTGGTGAAGACAATGTACTTTATGTTGTAGATGGTATTAGAATAACAGATATAACAGATATTAACCCAGACAATGTTGCTTCTATGTCTGTTTTAAAAGGTGGTTCTGCAACAGCTCTTTATGGACCAGATGGAGTAAATGGTGTTGTAGTAATTACAACTAAAAAAGGAGAAAAAGGTAAAGCTACGTTTCAAATTAACCACGCTACATCATTTAATACTGTAACTAATTTACCAGAATATCAAAATGAATATGGTGGTGGATACTCTCAAACCTTCAATACATTTTCATACGACCCTACAATAGACCCTGTTTCTTGGGCTGCATTTGATGGTCAAAAAATAGTAGAATATTATGCTGATGAAAGCTGGGGACCTAAATTAGATGGTACTCTAGTACGTCATTGGGATTCTTGGATTGAAGATAGCCCAGAATTTGGACAACTTAGAGCTTGGAGCCCTACACCTAATGATGTAGACCATTTTTTTTCTACAGGAATCACAAACAATACTACTTTTTCTTTTTCTAAAGCAGACGAAGATTATAGTATTAGAACATCTCTTACTTATATAGATCAAGAAGGTGTTGTACCTAACTCAAAACAAGAAACAACAAGAGCTTTAATTAATACAAGTTATAAAATAAGCGACAAATTTGAAATTTTTGGTAATTTAAATTACGAAAGCAGAGGACGTTTAAATAATCCAGACCAAAACTATGGTAATTTAGGCTCGAACTTTAACCAATGGTGGCAAAGACAATTAGATTTTAGCAAATTAAGAGAATACGAACTTAATGGACAAGTATATTCTTGGAATATAAAAGGCGTAAGAGATACTGCACCTCTATATTGGGATATGCCTTATTTTGAATCTTATGAAAACATAAGAAATGATGACAAAACATCTTTCTTTGGAAAAATTGGAGGAACATATACCTTTAACGATAAGTTAAGTGTTTTGGTTGAAGGACGTAGCACTTTTAACTCATATTTTAGTGATGATAGAGGTACAACCAAAAGTCAACTAGTAACACCTTTTTACACAGAATACACATCTAGAAGAAAAAGAAATGAAGTTTTTGGTATGTTAACATATACAGACGAATATTTAAATGGCAACATTGATATAACTGCTAATATTGGTGCAGAAACAACAGATTATTTTTTTAGAAGTATAGATTCTGATACTTCAGGAGGATTAACTATTCCTGATTTTTACAACTTAGCAGGTTCTAAAGATGCTGTTACCACAACTTCATATACTTCTGAATGGAAATCAAGAGGACTATTTACAAAAGTCTCATTAGGCTATAAAGATTTAGCTTATTTAGATGGCTCATATAGATTTGACTGGAGATCAACTGCAAACCCAGATAACAACAGAGTAGACACTTACGGAGTTTCTGGTAGTTTCTTAGCCCACAAAATAATACCCAAAAATGATATATTAACTTTCGCAAAAGCAAGAGTAGGTATTTCTACTTCTCCATTATTTCCAACTGTTTATCAAATCTCTGCTGTTTACGATGTTTCTGATCCTTTATATCAAGGCGAAGGAACAATGCTGGTAGATGACACACAAGCTAACTCTGAACTAACAGGAGGATTAAGAGAAGAAATGGAAATTGGTACAGAATTAAATTTATTTAATAATAGAATTTCATTAGACTTTACATATTTTAATAGAAAAGACAAAGAAATACCAGTAAGTGTAGACTTAGACGGCGCTACTGGATACTCAAATACTTACGTTAACGCAGGACAAACTACATCTAAAGGTGTTGAAATAGGTATTTTTGGAGATGTAATAAAAAAAGAAGACTTTACCTTTGAATTGGGTGTAAATTTTGCAACTTTAAGTAAAACTGTAGATGCAATTTATGGAGACATACAAGCAAGAGATTTAAGCACCTATACTACTAGCATGAGACTGCAAGAAAGAGTTGGTGAAGAATGGGGCTTATTTTACGGTACTGGTTTTGCATTAGATGAAAATGGAAACCGAATAATTAACGAAAGTAATGGTAGTTATTCTTACGCCCTACAAAACAACAAAAAACTTGGTTCACTATTACCTGACTTTACAGGAGGTTTAACAACAAACTTTACTTACAAAAACTTTAACCTAAGCCTTGGGTTTGATTTTCAAGTTGGAGGTCAATATTACTCAAGAACAGACAGATACTATATACACTCTGGTCTTTCTCCAGAAACAGCAGGTTTAAACGATAAAGGAAACCCAAAAAGAGATGCTGTTGCAGATGGAGGTGGAGTACATATAGTTGGGGTTTTACAAACAGGTACAGATGCAGAAGGAAATCCAATATCAGATGGTACAGTTGTAGACACGTACTATGATGCTCAAAGCTGGTATGGATTAGGTAACATTGGATTAGTATATGAAAACAACTTATATGATGCCTCTTATGCAAAATTGAGAACAATCAGACTAAATTATAATTTTGACAAATCAATAGCAGAAAAATTCAAATTAGATTCAGCTTCTATTAGTGTTTTTGCTAACAATGTTTGGCTAATTTATTCAGATCTACCTTGGGTAGATCCATCTGAGTTAGAAAAAAGATCTGGCTACAACTGGGCTGAAAATGGCACTTTACCAAGTACAAGAAACATAGGTTTAAACCTAAAATTAACATTTTAAAAATTAATAAAATGAAAAAAACAATAAAAATATTAACACTATTTATATTTTCTCTAACCATTTTCAATTCTTGTGACACAGTTGACTTTGGCGATATAAATGACAATCCTAATGGACCAACAGCTCCAATTACCTCTCAATTATTAACATCCGCACAATCTTCTGTACCTTCCTTAATTACAGATGTAACAGGCATATGCTATGTACAACATATTACAGAAGGCCAATACCCAGGACCATCTAGATATCAAACAACACAATTTTCTTATGATAGTTGGTACGTTGGACCAATTCAAAATTTAAACAAAATTATTGAAGTAAATGAAGATCCTGAGCAAGCTGAATCTGTTGGAGCTTATGGAAATAATGATAATCAAATTGCTGTTTCTAAAATCTTAAGAGCCTATTTCTTGAATTATATGACAGACAGATGGGGTTATTTACCTTGGACAGAAGCTTTTCAAGGAGTACAAGGAACACAGCCAAAATTTGATTCTCAAGAATTCTTATATAATTATATTTTTGATGAATTAAATGACGCACTAGGAAGAATTAATTCAGGTGCAGGACCTTCAGGAGATGTTATGTTTAGTGGAGATATGGATAAATGGGCAACTTTTGCTAATACTTTAAAATTAGTACTAGCATTAAGAGTATCTGATGTAGATGCTGATTTAGCAAAAACAAATTTTGAATCTGCAATAGCATCAGGAAAAGTAATTTCTTCTAATGCTAACAATGTTGTATTTACATTTGGCTCTGATGATAATAGTGATAATCCTTGGGAAGATAGATTTGAAAGCAGAGAAGATTATATAATGTCAGAAACTTTAATGGAAGAGTTACGTTCGGAATTAGACCCTAGAATATTTAAATATTCACAACCTTCAAGAACTGGTTCAACTTCAAGTCCAGCTTTCCCTGGAGACATAGATGAAAAATATGTAGGCGGCCCAAATGGAAAGGTAAATGGTAATGTTCCTGATTATTCATTTATCTCAGGTACTGTAATTGATGACCAAACATATCAAATACCAATGTTTACTTATGCTCAAGTTAAATTTTCATTAGCAGAAGTTTCATTAAGATTCCCGACCTGGAATTTTGGAAGCGGCACTACAGCTTCATTATTTCAAGAAGGTATAGAAGCATCTATGGAACAATGGGAAGTTGACACTGCAGATATTACAGACTATGTAGCATCACATACAAGTTCTACTATTACAGACATTGCATACGAAAAATGGGTAGCTTTATTTTTAAATGGACCAGAAGCTTGGGCAGAATGGAGAAGACTTGATGCACCAACACTAACTCCATCAATCTATGCCACTGATCAAAGAATACCAGTAAGACACGGATATGACACCTCTATACAAGACAATAATGCAGAAAATTATGCAACTGCAGTTGCCGAACAAGGACCAGATACAAACCATACAAAACTATGGTGGGATATAAATTAAAACCTCATAAAAATTAATTAAAAGCACTTCTATAGAAGTGCTTTTTTATTTTAAAATAACTCATCAAATTGATAGAAAAAAACTAAAAAAAACAGAAAAACAATATTATAATTAGTTAAAAAATAAATTTGACATTATTAACAGAACTTTATTGATATATTAACATTAATTAACAAACTCTTGGTTTTTTTTTGTTAAATAATTGTTTTTTTAAGTTTAATTTAAGACTTTTGGCACTAATTAATTCAAATAATTATACAAATGAAGACAAAGTTTAATGGAATTTTAACGCTTTTTTTAGCGTTAGTGGTGCAAATTTCTTTTGCGCAAGAAAAAACTGTTTCTGGAACTGTTTCTGATGATTCAGGTGCTTTACCAGGAGTAAGTATTTTAATTAAAGGTACCAATAAAGGTACTGATACAGATTTTGACGGTAAGTATACTATTAAAGCTAACACAGGTGATGTTTTAGTTTTTAGTTACCTTGGTTATGAATCTGTTGAAAAAACAGTTGGATCTAAAAGCACTATTAATGTTACTCTTACAGAGGGTGGTGAAATTTTAGATGAAATTGTAATTACAGGGGTTGCAGGTGCAACTAGCAGAAAGAAATTATCTGTAACTGTAAATAAAATTAGTGAAAAAGATTTAGAGAACATTCCTACTACTTCTGCAGCTAATGCATTACAAGGAAAAGTAGCTGGGGTTACTGTAACAAACTTTGGTCAACCTGGTCAAGGAGCAACAATTCAATTAAGAGGTGCTACAAACATTTTTGGTAGCCAATCTCCTTTAGTAATTGTAGATGGTGTTATTGTTGAAAACGGATTACAGGATATTAACTCAGATGATATTGCATCTTACGAAGTTGTAAAAGGAGCTTCTGCTTCTGCATTATATGGTTCTAGAGCAGGTAATGGTGTAATTGTAATTACCACTAAAAAAGGTAAAGTTGGTAAAATGCAAGTTACTTTAAAAAGTGAAGTAGGTATTTCAAAACTTAATAGTTTTATTGAGTTAAATAACTCTCACCACTATCAGTTAGCTTCAGATTGGCAAAGTGCACAAGGTGTTTACACTAAGTATGCGGGTGTAACTTACCCAAGTAACTATAATGGTTCTAATTACCAAAATGTTTCAGGTGCTAGATTAGAAGAAGATGACAGAATTGCTGATAATCCTTATGGAGTTTATTACAACAACCAAGACCAATTCTTCGACTCTGGTATCAACAAAAACTTGTATGCTTCAGTATCTACAGCAACAGAAAGTTCAAATTTATTTTTATCTATTGAAAAAAACAATGTAGCAGGTATTTTAAAGAATACAGGTGGTTATGAAAGAAATGGAGTAAGACTTAATGGAGAATTTAAAGTTAATGAATGGTTAAAAATTAGTTCTAGAAACCATTTTGTACGTTCTTTTGACAACACTCCCGGGGGTGGAACTGGTGTTTTCTTTGCTGTTTCTGTAATGGATCCAGATGTAAATTTAAATGCCCCTAACCCTGATGGTCAACCGTATTTATACGCCCCTAACACTTGGGCTTCTACAGTTACAAATCCATTATATCCATTATATGCAAATCCTGAAAACAGAAACGATGTTAAATTTTCTAGTGCACTATTAACAAACATTAAATTTACAGATTGGTTAAATTTGGATGTGGAGTATGCTATTGAATCTGTAGATAGTAGATTTAAAGATTACACTCCAACAACTACTTATACAGGTGGAGGAACAAGAGCCGATTTATTTGCAACTTACTCAACAGGTAATTATTATACAGATTCTTACAGAAATACTTCTCAGAAATTACAAACAACACTTAATTTTAGAGAAAACTTTGGTGAAGATTTAACACTTACAGGTAAACTAAGTTATTTATTAGAGAATTCTGATTACGAATGGAATTCTGCACAAGGTATCAATGCTGTTGCAGGTGGTAGAACAATATCTTTAGACAACTACACAGATACTTTTATCAGTTCTAATGAAGAAAATGCTGTAACAAACAATTACTTTGCTATTTTAGGAATCGATTATAAAGACAGATATATTTTTGATGGTATGTATCGTATTGACCAGTCTTCATTATTTGGTGAAAACCACAGAACAAATGACTATTTTAGAGCATCTGCTGCTTACCGTATCTCTAAAGATGTAGATATTCCTGGTATTCAAGAATTAAAAGTACACGCTGCCTATGGTACAGCAGGTCAAAGACCTCAATACGATTGGCAATACACTAGAAGAAATATTAGTAATGGTATACCTTCTACGTCTCAAACAGTTGGTAACCCAGATTTAAGACCATCTACAACAACAGAAAAAGAATTTGGTTTAAATGTTGACTTTTTAGATAGATTTTCTTTTGAGGGTGTCTACTCTAATGCAAAAACTGAGGATCAATTTATGCTAGTAGATTTATTTGCACCATCTAGTGCAGGTTCAGATCAATTCCAAAATATTGGTACTGTAGAATTCAATACTATAGAACTTGTTTTAGATGCAAAAATCATTAACACTGCAGATTTTAAATGGAATACTGGTGTAGTATTCTCTACAACAACTAATGAGGTAACTCAATTAAATATTAGCCCTAGAATAGAAGGGCCAACTGACGGTGAAATTTTTAGATTAGAAGAAGGTGTAGAATTTGGTACTATGTATGGTAGAGATTTTGTAAGAAGTTTAGATCAAATGGCTACTCAATTACCTACAGGAATGGCTATTAGCGATTATGTAGTTAACGCAGATGGTGTTGTTGTAGAAGCTTCTACTATTGGTACTGTATATGAAAGTGCAATTTTAAAAGAAAATGCAGATGGTTCTACTTGGGTAGGAGATGTTGGTAATTCTACTGCAGACTTTAACATCGGTTTAAGAAACACGATATCTTATAAAGGTTTTGATTTCTATATGCTTTGGGACTGGAAACAAGGAGGAGACCTATATAATAGAAATGGTCAATGGTTAACTAGAGATAATAGACATGCTATGATTGACCAAAGTGGAAAAGCTGCTGGTGAGCAAAAAACAGTAAATTATTATCAAAGTTTATATGATGTAAATCAAAATAATGGTTTTTGGGTAGAAGATGCTAGTTTTGTAAAATTAAGAGAAGCTTCAATTTTTTACACATTAGATAGTGATAAATTAAAAAATGTTGCTAACGGTTTCTTTAATTCTTTAAGAATTGGTTTAACAGGTAATAATCTATTAACATTTACAGATTACTCTGGTTGGGATCCTGAAGTACAGCTTTATGATGGAGATACTTTCCAATATTATGCAGTAGACTATGGTGTATATCCTGTAAGTACATCTTATACATTATCAGTAACATTAAAATTTTAAATTTTTAGAAAAATGAAAAAAATAAATTTATATATAATGCTAGTTTTCACAATTGTTTTTGCAAGTTGTGAAGATTTAAGCACAGACGTAGCAGTTGATTATACAGAAAATCCTACTTCTGAAGAACTAGCTACTTACGTAGCTGCAAATACCTTTTTTCAGAATTGGTATAATACTGTAAATTCATACAACGGACCAGGTTTAGCCTTAGTCGGTATGGCTGATGCAGGAACTTGTTCTTGGGGTAACCAAGGAATGAGAGATACTTCTAGCGAACCAAGAGTTGCATGGAATAATGAAACTACTTATGGTAATGCAATAGCAACTACTACTTATTTTAACTCTTTATACAATAACATTAATGATATTAATGCTTTAATGGCTAAAACTATAGCTGATGGTGATTTTCCAGATGACCCCTCACCTAGAAGAACAGAATCTATAACAAGATTTTCTCAAGCAGCAACTATGGGTGCTGTAGCTTTAGTTTTTGATCAAGTATGGTTAAAAGATGAAACAGGACCTTTAAACGAAGGGGAGTCTGTAACTCCACAAGAAGCATTAACTTATTGCCTAGAAAAAATAGACTTAGCAATTGCAATTGCTGAAAGTAATAGTTTTGAAATTACTAGTACATTTATAAACGGGCAAACTTTAACTAGTGCTCAATGGGCACAATTTTTAAACACTTTTGCTGCGAGATTAATGGTAAATATGCCAAGAAATGCAACACAAAGAGCTGCTGTAGATTGGGCTAAAGTACTATCTTACACTAACAAAGGGTTAACTTATGATTTAAACGTTGCTTCTGATGGTTGGAATACTTGGTATACAGAATGGGTTTACTATCAAATTTATCCAGGTTGGGGTAGAACTGACATGAGAGTTATTAATATGTTAGACCCTAATACACCTGATTATTTTACTGAAGCTTCAGGCGTTTACCCAGAAAGTTCAAGTGATGATAGTAGATTAGCTTCAGATTTTGAATATTTAACAAGTCAAGATTTTATTGCTTCAAGAGGGGTTTACCACTACTCTACTTATAGACATTCAAGATTTGACGCTCAAGCACATGGATCTACCTGGACAGGTGCAACACCAGAAATGTTAAAAGCAGAAAATGACTTATATAAAGCAGAAGCTCAATTAAGAACAGGTGATTTAGCTGGTGCAGCAGCCACAATTAACGCAGGTAGCAGATCTTTAAGAGGTAATTTACCTGCTATTGGAGCAACTGCAACTGAAATAGAAGATGCAATACACTATGAAAGAATTATTGAATTAATGAATTCTGGTATGGGATTAGCATTCTTCGAAATGAGAGGTAAAGATTTATTACAAGCTGGTACTCCATTACATTTCCCTGTTCCTGGTGAAGTATTACAATCTGGAGGTTTCGAAATATACACATTTGGAGGAACTACAGGTGTAGCTGGTGAAGATTATTCAACTGGTGGTTGGAGATAATAAAATAAATAAAATATATAAATTATGAAGATTAATAAATTTTTAAATATAAAATCATTAGCAATTTTAGCATTAAGTTTAGTTATGTTAGTTGCTTGTAATGATGACGATGACTTGGGAACTGATGCTGACAAAATAGTTGCAAAAATATTTGACTTTACTGGACCTACACTAGTAAATTTAGATGAAGTTATAGAATTTTCTGTATCACCAAGATCTGGATCGACTTTTGTATGGGAAGTTACTGGTGCAGAAATGCAAGTTATTGAAGGTGCTACACACAAAATTAATGTGAACTATAACCAAATTGGTTTGGCAACAATTTCTGTTTATGAAGTAACAATAAATGGTAAAACCTCTGAAACTTCTACTCAAAATGTTGATGTTTTACAACTATGTGATTGGAGTGTAGAAATGAACGATACTTATAAAGATAATTGGAATGGAGCTGAATTACAAATTACTTTTGATGGAGCTGTTGATTTACCACCAGTTGTAATGGCTTTAACTAATGATGATGCTGGTTATAAATTAGAGAATTTTTCAGCACCTGTCGGTTATGAGATGACAGTAACATTTGTGTCTGGAGATTATGATAATGAAATATATTATACGATATTTGATGGTTCTGGAAATGAAGTATATAGTGTAGGCGATAACACTTACACAATAACACCTCCTGCAGGTGTTATTTATACAACGACAGTAGTTTGCCCATAATCTATTGTTATATTAATAATTTTAAAAACCACCTCAAAAAGAGGTGGTTTTTTTATTATATAATACCTTACATTTGCAATATGACTACAGAAACTACAAACATATTTGGTATTAGAGCCATAATAGAAGCTATAGAAAGTGGCTCTACTATAAATAAAGTGTATTTACAAAAAGGTTTAAGAGGAAATCTTTATTACGAATTAGATAAACTCATCAAACAAAATAAGATTGCAACGAGTACAGTTCCTGTTGAAAAGCTTAATCGTTTATCTAAAAACAGCAATCATCAAGGCGCAGTTGCACAAATTTCTCCAGTAGAATTTTATGATTTAGAAAAACTTATAGAATCTACTTTAGATAAAGGAGAAACTCCATTATTTTTATTATTAGATCAACTATCTGATGTTCGTAACTTTGGTGCAATTATTAGAACTGCAGAATGCACAGGTGTTAATGGAATTATTATCCAAAAAAATGGTAGTGCACCAGTAAACGCAGAAACTATAAAAACTTCTGCAGGTGCCGCTTTTAAAATGCCAATTTGTAAAGTAGATCATATAAAAGATGCATTATTTCTATTACAAGCATCAGAAATTAAAACTGTAGCAGCAACCGAAAAAACAGAAGATTCTATTTTTGATATTGATTTCAAGCAGCCCATAGCTATTGTTATGGGTTCTGAACACAGAGGTGTAAATCCGTCAATATTAAAAATGGTAGATTACAAAGCCAAACTACCTCTTTTAGGTGAAATAGCTTCTTTAAATGTATCTGTAGCTTGTGGTGCTTTCTTATACGAAACTGTAAGACAAAGATTACAATAAGCAAAAAAGAGCTATTTATATATAATCATTTGCATTCGTATATTTATTTTTTAACAGCTATTTAGCGCTTAAAATTGATTAAGTGATTGAATAAGTTGTAGTTTTATACTAGATTTTAATCTTAAAAAATAAAAATTATGAGCGTTATTAGATTAGGTGATATTGCACCAAATTTTACAGCACAGTCTTCTTTAGGAGAAATAAATTTTCACGAATGGTTAGGGGATAGTTGGGGAATTTTATTTTCACACCCAGCAGATTACACACCTGTTTGTACAACAGAATTGGGTACAGTTGCCAAATACAAATCAGAATTTGAAAAAAGAAACGTAAAAACCATTGCATTGAGTGTAGATGGAGTTTCTTCTCATCAAGGTTGGATCAAAGACATCAACGAAACACAAAACACAGAAGTAGATTTTCCTATTATAGCAGATGAAGATAAAAAAGTATCTACTTTATATGATATGATTCATCCAAATGCAGATAATAATTTAACAGTTAGATCTGTGTTTATCATTGATCCTGATAAAAAAGTGAAGTTAATAATTGTGTACCCTGCTTCTACAGGTAGAAATTTCGAAGAATTACTAAGAGTAATTGATTCTTTACAATTAACAGCTTATCATAAAGTAGCAACACCTGCAAACTGGAAAAATGGTGAAGATTGTGTAATTTCTCCTGCAGTAACCAATGCCCAAATTCCAGAAATGTTTCCTAAAGGACATAAAGAGGTTAAACCTTATTTAAGGATGACACCTCAACCGAATTTATAATTAATAAAAAAAGGGCATCTATTAAGATGTCCTTTTTTTTATTGCTTCTACTCTACTTCTGAGCTTTCGTTTTCTTCTTCTAAAACTGGCGGAACAAAATTTCCATTTTCATCGAACATTGTATCGAATTCTGTTTCTGTAAATTGATGTTCTTTTTTTACAATTCCTTTGTTTTTAAATATAAAAGCAAATATTAATCCAACCAAAAAACTAGATAAATGTCCTTCCCAAGACATCCCTTCTTTAATTGGTAAAACATACCAAATCATACTGCCATAAAGAAAAATGATAATTAAAGAAAGTGCTACCAATCTAAAATGCTTTTTTATCATTCCACTAAAAAAAACAAAACTAAACAGCAAATAAACAATTCCGCTTGCCCCTATATGATAAGATTCTCTTGCAATACACCAAGTTAAAAATCCGGAGAAAAAACCGCCTAATAATAAAACCTTAAAAGCAACATCTTTATAAAAATAAAAAAGACTACTTAAAAGCACAAATAAAGGAATCGAATTATTAAAAAGATGACTAGTATTACTATGGATGAAATGCGTAAAGAAAACACCTTTAAAACCGTCTAAAGTTCTAGGAAATACTCCATATTTATTAAAGTTGAAATCAAATTGTATTTCTATCCAATAAATAACCCAAATTGAAACTACAAATACAATTGGTACTATAAAAATTGATTTCGATATTTTAAGTTGATTCTCTTCATTCATCAAAATAAAAATAACAATAATCTAACCAAATACTAATTTTGCAAATTCTGTCAGAAATCTTTATTATTTTTACTGAATGAATGAACCTTTGGCAGAAAGAATTAGACCAAAAACGTTAGATGATTATATAAGTCAGCAGCATTTGGTTGGTAAAAACGGTGTTTTAACCAATTTAATTAAACAAGGAATTATACCTTCTTTAATTCTTTGGGGACCTCCTGGAATTGGAAAAACAACACTCGCAAATATTATTGCTAAAGAGTCTAACAGACCATTTTACACTTTAAGCGCTATAAGTTCTGGCGTTAAAGATGTAAGAGAAGTTATAGAAAAAGCGAAAAAAAGTGGTGGATTATTTACTGCTAAAAATCCTATTTTATTTATTGATGAAATACATAGATTTAGTAAATCTCAACAAGATTCACTTTTAGGAGCTGTAGAAAAAGGTTGGGTTACTTTAATTGGTGCAACCACAGAAAACCCAAGTTTTGAAGTAATCCCTGCCCTACTTTCACGTTGTCAAGTTTATATTTTAAATTCTTTTGATAAAAATGATTTGGTTGCTTTATTGCATAGAGCAATAGAAAAAGACACACTTTTATCGACCAAAAAAATTACACTTAAAGAAACTGATGCTCTTTTACAAGTTTCTGGTGGTGATGCCAGAAAACTATTAAATATTTTTGAACTGCTAGTTTCTAGTGATGAGGAAATTGAAATTACAAACGAATTAGTTTTAGAAAAAATTCAGAAAAACACAGTTAGATATGATAAAACTGGTGAGCAACATTATGATATTATTTCTGCATTTATAAAATCGATAAGAGGTAGTGATCCTAATGGTGCTCTTTATTGGTTGGCAAGAATGATTGAAGGTGGTGAAGATGTAAAATTTATAGCAAGAAGATTACTTATTTCCGCATCCGAAGATATTGGTAATGCTAACCCAACTGCATTAATTTTAGCAACAAATACGTTTCAGGCGGTTTCTGTAATTGGTAATCCTGAATCTAGAATAATTCTGAGTCAGTGTGCAGTTTATTTGGCAAATTCACCAAAAAGTAATGCATCTTATCTTGCAATAGATCATGCTTTAAATTTGGTAAAAAATACAGGTGATTTATCTATCCCTCTACATTTAAGAAATGCGCCAACTAAGTTAATGAAGGATTTGGATTATGGTAAAAACTATAAATATTCGCACGATTATCCAAATAACTTTGTAGCTCAAGAATTTTTACCTGATGAAATTTCTGGAACAAAAATTTACGAACCAGGTAACAATTCTAGAGAAAATCAGTTTCGAGAAACTTTAAAAAATAGATGGAAAACTAAATATAATTATTAGAATTTAACCAAGTATTCCTCTTTAACTAATTGATCGTTTTTATAATATTCAGCTACCCAATTATTGCCTTTTTTAGTAAGTGTACCGTCTTTACCTTTAATGATAAAAACATCACTTTTATTGGTTTTTAAGATGATAAAAACAACTTCTGGTTTCATATTAACCAATTGAAATCCGTTGTTTTTTGGTTGCGCGTATAATACTGGAGCTGGTTTTGAAGCTTTTACAACTTCTGGTTTCGCTGGTTTTTCAACTTTAATTGTTTTTTCTACCTTAGGTGTTTTTACAACTTTAGGAACAACTTTTACTGTCTTTGATCCTTCTTTTACAGGATGATGAGCTGGTTGATTAACTTTAGGAGATAATACCAAATCTTGATTATACGTGTATTCAAAATCTTCCATAGTTTCATAAGCCTTTCTTATGGCATCTTGATGACTTTTTTTGAATTCCTTTAGCTTACTTCTACCAACCTGAGATTCATAAACCACTTTATTTGTACAATCTTTAATTTCTATATAACTTTTTGTAGAAAGCATATTAGAAGCATCTTTAACGGTTGCAAACAATGCCAAACATCTATCTTTACTAATTTCTGTAGGAATTGTCTCATTACTTAAAAACACCTTAAACCCTTTTTTCTTCAATAAGAATTTGGTTAATGAACTGGTTTGATATTGATCTACTCCTTTTAAATTTTCGAACTTTACATCAACAATAATATATTGATATTTGTCAAAATTATAATCTTGACTATAAATAGAAATACTTATAAATAAAAGAACCGTAAAGCTTATTTTTTTTATCATTTTTAATTAAATATTAAATTTATACCTAGTTGTAAAGATACACTATTTGCTGATGAGAGGTTTTTGTAAGACAAAATATTATCGAACATTCCATAAAAATTAACTTTACCAAATTGCATAGAAAGACCTGCACCAAGATTGGCAAAAGAAATATCATCTATAGTATATGTAAATTTAGTATGTATTTTATTTGATAAAGATTTTTCATAAAAAGCTGTAAGTGCCAACTGTGGTCTTAGAGGTCTAAAAACACTAAAAAGCTGTACCCCTATTGCATCAGTATAAAAATCTTTGTAACGATTATCATAACAAACCTTACTCCTTTTTTCACCAAAACTGTATTTTACAGCTGCATTTATTTTAGTTGGTCTCCAAGAAATATAGGTTTCTTGATTATCTTCTCTTGGTAATTCTTCATCAAAACGTTCATCAATTTCATTCCAGTAATTGATGTTATCTTCACCAAAAAGAAAGTTTATCCCTTCAAAAACAAAATCGCCATTAACAATTGTGGTTTTTACATTTTTAGAATGAGATATAAATCCTACATCTAGAATACTACCAGAAAACTCTAGTTGTGGAGAAACCCTATAAGTAAAACCAGCATCGAAACCCAAACCTAAATTACCAGCTAAAAAAGTGTTTTTCACATATTCAGCTGCATCTCTATTGTATTTATTTGTTTCTGCATTTACAAGACCAGAAGTTCTAAAATTAGCATTTAAATTATTAAAATAATGCGTGTATAAATTATTTTCTCCTTCTATTGTGGTAAAGGTTCCTGTATTGTTATTTGATTCTACATTTAATGCTGATGAATAAATTTTAAATCTACCACCAATCGTTAATTTTTCGTCTATTTTTTTTGATACTCCAAAGTGCAAAACTCCCAAAACATCTAATTTGTAGCGAATTTTCGATACACTAAAACTTCGATTTAAATGTGCACTATTACCTTCGCTATAAAGATCGTACACATCTTTTGCAAAATACCCAATACCATCAACCTCTTCGTAAAAACCAAAACTGAAATTTATTTTATCATTTAAACGATAACCACCACTAAAAACCTCTATTTGTGTGTTTATTTTTACAAAATCTTCTGTGGATAATTTGCTAAAAGCTGCCGAAATTTTATCATTTATGTCTATATTATCTTTAGCAAATAAATCTGTTAATACTAAGCCTGTAGAACCAACATCCGTAGAAAAACCAGATAATAAAGGAATACCAACATAAAACTTATAATTGGTTTCTGCGGCAGGATTTAATAATTGTGTTTGGGGCAATTCTGCAAAATTGTATAAAATCTGTCTATTTTGGGCAACAGTTTTTTGTAACCAAACAATAAATAAAAGGAATATAATTTTCTTCATATTAAAGATCGGTCTCTACAAATAAAGTTACAGAAGATCTAAACTCAAACTCACTTGTATCTAAAGGGTTCATTTGAGTACCAGTATCTTCTAAAAAAGCTCTAAATCTAACTTTAGTTGCACTTAAAACATTAAGACTTGAGGCTATAATAATTTCTTCTTCGTAAGGTGGTGGAATTGTATCTCCACCTTCAACAATTATCGGAGCAAAAGAATAAATTGCAATATTATTCTCATTTAAAAAATCTACTTCTATTCTTACAGCTCTATCAAATTCATTTTTAAATTCTGCATTAAAAACAATTTTAACGACATTTTCTCGAAAAAATGAATTCTCGAAAACAATAAAATCTGTAATATCTTCTCTACTATTTTGTTGTACTCCATTTTCGTCAAAAAATTGAAAAGGTTGTACGTTAAAATAAGTTAAGGATGCTGTAAAAACAGGTTTTGCTAAATAATCTTCTAACTGATCAAAATCTAAACTTTCTGCACAAGAAGTAAAGATGAAAAAACTTAGTAAAAAGTATATTAATTTTGGTATTTTCATAAATAGTAAGGGGGAGGTTCTAAAAACGTAATATCTAAATGATAACGTGGTTAAAGTTACAAATATTGTTTTATTTCTAATAAAGAAGTAACACTTTTAAAGTTTTGGCTCTTAATATCTACATTATCGAAATTACAATGCAAAGCTTGCATGCCTACATTTAATGCACCCAAAATATCTGCTTCTACACTATCGCCAATCATTAAAGAGTTTTCGCTTTTTGCATTCGCTAAGTTCAAAGAATATGTAAAAACTTCTGAATTTGGTTTTTTAACACCAACAGATTCTGAAGTTATAATCGCATCAAAATAATGAATAATTTTAGAACTTTCCATTTTTTTAAGTTGCACTTCTTGAAAACCATTGGTAATAATATGCAGTTTGTATTTGTCTTTTAAATAGTCTAAAATTTCGAAAGTACCATCGAACAAATAATTAAAATGTGGTAAAAACTCAATATATTCTATGCCTATTGTATCTATTACATCATCTGAAATAGTATAATTTAAAGCATCGAAAGTTTTCTTTAGTCTGCCATATCTTAACTCACTTTTGGTAACTTTATCGCTTCTAAATAATCGCCAGAATTCTAAATTAATAGGTTTGTAAACTTCTAAAAAAGTATCTAAATTTAAACTTATATTTTGCTTTTTAAATACTTTCTGGAGTGCTAATTCTGAGTTTTTTTCGAAATCCCATAATGTATGATCTAAATCGAAAAAGATGTGTTTTATTTTATTTCTATCTATAGTTTTCATAAATTATTCAATAGTTAACTACCGCTTAAAGCCCTAAAGCATTTTTATGTATTTTTGAAAAAAAAAAATTGACTGCTAAAGTAAACAAAAAGCCAATATCTTTTTTCTACAAAAACATCGTTATAATGTTTAGAGGAACTATTATTGCTCAAATCATTGCTGTATTAGTAGGTATTTATCTTGCAAAACTCTATGGTGAAGAGGCTTATGGATATTTAGGTTTTTTTATTAGCATTACTAGCATAGCTTCAATAATTGGAACTTTACAATTAGATAATTGTATTATAACATCAAACACTAAAGAAGAAAGTACAAATTGGTTCAATTTTATTTTAATAATTATTCCAATTATTATCATTTTTCTATTTATACTATTACATCTTTTTTCAAAACTTATTATTTTTGAAAGACTTAATTCAATTATATTTCTTCTATCTCTTGTAGGCTCAGTAGTTATAACGTATAACTTAACTCATCAAAGTCTTTTTACTTTTCAAAAAAAGTTTTCCATTTTATCTAACTCGAAAATTTTTGCAGCAATTTTTAATGTCCTATTTCAATATATTCTTTATGCTTTTTACAATATTCTAGGTTTAATTATTGGTCTTTTGATTTCTCAACTAGTATTACTATCTTATAATTTTTACATTAATAATAAGCATATTAAGTCCATAAATTTTAAGGAAGTAAAGAAAGGTTTTAAATCAAACAACACTCTAATTAAATTTTTATTACCATCTAATATCATTAATAGTTTTGCTAATAATTTAATGCCTATATTAATCCTTACTTTTTTTGGCGCTGAAAAAGCTGGAGTTTACTTCTTTAGTATTAAAATATTAGCAACTCCTTTGTTCTTAATTTCTTCCTCAATATCTCAAGTATATTTTAGAGAATCGTCAGAACTGGTTGTTAAAAAAAATGATGAATTATTTTCCATAACGAAAAAAATTGTTATTTCAAATTTAATAATTATGCTTTCGTTTTTACTCATAATAAATACTTTAGGCATATATATTTTAAACCTATATTTTGAAAATCAATGGAAGGATTTAAATTCTTTTATTTTAATTTTATCGTTTTTAATTTTAGCAAAAAGTTCATTTAATCCGATTAGTAGCTTAATAATAGTTTTAAATAAAAATTTAATTGGTTTAATGTTTAATTGTTATTTATTTTTAATTAATGTAGTTGCTATATATTATGGCACATTATATAATAACATACTATATACTGTAATTATATTATCTTTATTTGGTGGAATAGGTTATTATATAATGTTATATTACTTCTTTAATCATTTAAAATATGATAAAATAAATGTTTAAAAAACTAGATTTTTTCTTTTTTGGTTGGATAATTAACTGGTTATACCCAGAATATTATCGCCCAAAATATGGGTATCAACGTTATTACATTTTGTTTTTTCATTATTTAATTCCGCAGAAATTATTTCGGTTAAATCCTAAAGTAAAATGGCCTGTTCATTTTACTTCTAAAGTAGTATCACCAGAAAATATTACGAAAGGTATTCTTTGTGATCCTGGAGATAATTTAAACAATTATATACAAGCAAACAACGGAATTATATTTGGCTCTAACATAGAACTTGGGCCTGGAGTTCATATTATTTCATCTAATCATAAGTCTAATAATTTAAGAGAACATACTTCAGGAAAACCTATAGAAATAGGCAATAATGTTTGGATTGGTGCAAATAGCACAGTTTTACCAGAAGTAATAATTGGTAATAATGTAATTATTGGCGCGAATTCTTTAGTAAATAAAGATATTCCTGATAATTCTATTGCAGTTGGTAACCCTTGTAAAGTAATCAAACAAAAAGAACTGTATTCTGAAGATTTATCAGAAATAGTTTTTAATAAAAAAGTACCTGAAACATATAAAAATTTTATGATTTCTAAAGCTTAAATAACTTTCTAGAAAACATAGTTAAAGTTTCTTTCTCTGCACCAAAACTTCTAAAAAAATCACCAATACTTTTAATATTACCCCCTTCAAAATCTAAAACTTTATTTTGTTGCTGATTTTGCTCTATAATATAATTTATTAAAAAACTAGCTGCTTGATATTTTCTTCCATTATTCGTAAAAGATGAAAAAAGATAAATAATTCTTTCTTGATGTTTTACAAACAATCCTCCACCTAAAAGTTCATTTTCTTTATAAACTCCTAATACTTCAACCCTGTCAGAATCTGTTGAAGAATCAGAAATTTCTAAAATAATAGTTTCAGAAAAACCATCATAATTATAATTTCTTTTTTGAATTTCAATCAATTTATCAATAACAACTGGTTTAACTTTTAAATTATTTTTTATTCCTAGTTTTACTCTTTGCCTTCTGGTTCTAGAAAAACTTGCTAATAAACTTTGATAATCAGAATTTAAATTTAAAATATAATTTTTTCGGGTATTAGAATCATCATCAAAATAATTAGAAGGATTTAAACACAAAGAAACTTTTACAAATCTTGATGACACTTTTTTAAAAAAAGTTTCCAGCTGATTTTTAGATATTATTTTAGAAGAAAAAACGCCCAATTGCTGACAAAAAAGTGGCTGAGTTACATATTTTAAAAGATATTTTTGTTTCCAAGGTATTGGCATTACAGCTTTGTAATCATCTAAAACTAAAACATCCCAATGGTCTGCAACAATATCTAAATACCAAGACAAAGCATAAATTCTACTTTGCAAGGAATTTTCTATACAAGCATCGTATTTATCGTCTTCTAAATCCTTTCTTTTAATGTACGTTATCATTTAAGAAGTGGCAATTTTAAGCATCGATTCGTACAAACGTTTCCAACCTTTCCAACGAATATAATCGCTTAAACTTTCGTTATGAAACAGCGTGATAAAAGTTCCGTTTACTGCTTTTACTTCATTTTTTAAATCTCTTATTCTACCTAAAGATTGTTTTGGAGTTAGTTTCATATAATCGTTTAAAGTGGTATCCATAACAGCAAAAGGAAAGATTTTTAATGGTGTTTGAATCTCAAAATCTAAATCGTAAAAATAAAAAGGAGTGCAAGTACTTGCTCTAAAACCTACATTACTGGCATATCCCATAGAATAATCTTCTTCTATTTCTAAATCGATTAAATTTTGATAAGTTTCTGGCAGACTAAAACGTAAATAATGTTGCCTAGAACTTTTAACTGGTGTATTAGTAATGCTCTCTAACCTTTCTTTTTCTTTCTTTAATTTGGCTGCATCTTGCATCGAAAAATAAGAAGGATGCAGACCTACTTTTGCATAATCTACCATTTCTTTAATAAGCAATCTGTATTTTTCTTTAGAGGCAGAAACATTGGTATCAAAAGTAGAATAATCGCCAATTAAGAAAAAGAAAATTGTTTTTACATTATAATCTTTTTTAAACCTTAAGAGTTTAGGAAAAGTATTAAAAGGATCGCTTTTTATATTAAACGTAACTGCAAAACGGGTCCAAACATTCAGTAATTTAAAATGAAATAAGTCGTTTACAAAACCACCAACACTTCTTACTAAACTTTTGTGTTTGTAAGCAAAGGCATTATCAATATCTACAGTAGAAATAAAGTTGTAGGCTCTAGTTTTATAAACGTAATCTGGGAATTTTTCTTTTAATGATTTTAAAAATTTGTATGCCCAAATATCTACAACTGGTTTTTCTAAAAACCCTTTTTTAAACGCTAAACTCTGTTCTGCTGTATAACGTCCGTGAACATCTTTAACGTGTGGTAAATATTCTTCGTAACGAGTAATTAGGTAAAAACTTGCCGCAAAAATATCAAAAGGAATAGATGACTTTGCATTGGTTGCAAAAAAACAAGGAACTTCTTCCCATTTGTTCATCATTATTTCTACATCATTTAAACCTTGCTCAAACAACAAATCGTTGCTTTTAATAAAAAATTCGGCACCTAATGGAGTTTTGGTATACGATAATTTAGGACCATTATGCGCAACAAATTCTTCGATTTTAGTTGTGAAATCTACCGAAATCAATAAGGTTCTGGTAAGAATATGCTTAAAAATATAGCGAATTCTTGGTGTTATTGTATGTGTATAAACTAATATCATTAAATGAGTTACGAATTTTGATTTATGAATTTTATGTAATTACAAAATCCCTTCATCTGCAAAGCTAAAATACGCTTTTTGAGTAATTATTAAATGATCTAACAATTTTATATCTAAAGTAACCCCTGCTTCTTTTATTTTTTGTGTAATGTTTTTATCTGCACTACTTGGCTGTAATTTACCTGAAGGATGATTATGGCAAACAATTAACCCCACACAAGCCAACTCTAAAGCTCTTTTAAATAACAACCTAACATCTACAATTGTAGCAGTTAAACCTCCTTTACTTACCTGAGATTTTGCAATAACTTTATTAGAATTACTTAAAAAAAGCACCCAAAATTCTTCATGTTCAAAATCGCCAATAATAGGTTGCATCAAATTAAAAACATCTTTACTACAAGTAATTTTGGGTTTTTCTAAAGCGGTTTCTAATTGCCTTCTTTTACCCAATTCTAAAGCTGTAATAATTGCAATAGCTTTTGCTTCTCCTATACCTTTAAACTCGGTTAATTTTTCTACGGATAATTTTGCCAATGCATTGATATTACCCTCAACAGATTTTAAAATTCGTTTAGATAAAGCTACAGCACTTTCGTTTCTATTACCAGAACCAATTAAAATTGCAATCAATTCTGCGTCAGACAATACCGTTTTTCCTTTTGCTAGTAATTTTTCGCGAGGTCTATCATCTAAAGCCCAGTTTTTTATTGTTAACTTTTCCATAAAACAGTTTCTATAAAAGTACAAAAAACCAAAAGAAACTATAATTGACTTATAAAAGTTCTGTATTGTTGGTTATTTGGGTATAGTTCAATTAACCTTTGTGCAATGTTTTTTGCTTTGTCTTTTTGCTCGGATTTTGCATAAATATAAGCCAACACATACAACAAACTTTCGTTAGTATTATCTACTTTTAAACCTGCAATAATTGTTTTTTCAGCTTGTTTATACTTTTGCTTTTTATCGTACAACAAACCTAAATTATAATACACTCTAATGTTATTTGGCATTATTTTTCGGGCTTTGTTTAGCTGACTAATGGCATCATCTACTCTATTAAGCTCAGCATACAAAAGCGCTATTGAATAATAAACAGGCCCGTATTCTGGCTCTAATTCAATAATCTTTTTATAGGTAGTTTCTGCTTTATCAAATTGTTGTGTATTGTAATATAATGTGGCTAAATTTATACGTATTTGATTGTTAATATTATCTATAGAAAGTGCGCTTTCATAACTTTCTATAGCCTCAAAAAGTTTGCCTTGTTTAATATAATAATCTCCTTTTTTAACTCTTGTACCTACAAAATCTGAATTTGCTTTAACGTGTGTCCAGAATTCATCTTTTACCTTTTGATAACTTTCTTGGTATGCTTTTGGAACCTGAGCTTCATCCAAAGTACCTAAACCAAAAAATGCTTTAATTCTAATACTTCTTTTCGGGTCTTCTAAAAGTGGTAAAAAATAAGATGTATAATCCGTATTATTTATCAAACTTAAAACATCAACACTTGCACCTCTAACAATTGCTGATTCATCGTTTAAGAGTTTTGTAAACTCATCTATAAAACCATCAACATCGTAATTCGATAATGCTTTTGCTGCGGATGCTCTTACGATTTCTGGTTGATGCTTTTCGTTCATCAACTCTATTAAACCCAAATGTCCATTAGGTTCCATGGTAATTCCTGGTGCTAGTTTTTCTGAATAATGTATAGAATCTACAGCTCCAAATAACTTTGTAAAACTTGCTGCTGCCCAAACATCATCTTTGTCTTTATGACAACCAGAACAAGCATTTGGAGTTCCATACTTTACACTTAAATCTGGTCTTGGTATTCTAAAACTATGATCGCGTCTAAAATCGTTACCCATATAATATTTACCTGTCATATGGCAATTAATACATTTAGATGATGCTGTATTGGGTTGATGAAAATGATGTTTTGGAGTATCATATTTTTCGGGTATATGACATTGTGCACACAATTCATTGCCATCGAACTTTAGTTTTAAAGAATGTGGATTATGGCAATTGGTACAAGTAACATCATTTTGATACATTTTACTTTGTGTAAAAGAACCATAAACATAAACCTCATCTAAAATCTGACCATCTGCTTCGTAAATTCGATCTTGTAATAATTGCGGATAATAATGATCTAACAAAGAACCTTCAAAATTAAAATCTTTAGAAAACTGTTCTCTACGCATATGACAACGCGCACATTGATCTACCAATTCTTTTGGCGCTGTTTCTTTCGTCATTTGGAAACTACCTGTAGCTGCATAATTGTTACCTAACTTTTCTACATCTGTTATATGCTGTTGTCCAGGTCCATGGCAGGCTTCGCAATTCACATTTATAACTGCATATTTTGTGTTGTAGCTATGTGTTTTTACATCGTAATTTTTACGAACATTGGTTGAGTGGCAATCTGCACACATATTGTTCCAATTTAAACCACCTCTAGACCAATGCAACCACTCTGAATGCACCACTTTAAAATCTGGATATAAATCGAACCATTTGTTTTTTACAGAATCCCAAGCAGTTCTTAAACATTGATAATGCCCATCTGGAAACTGAACTATATATTGTTGCAAAGGTGTAACCCCAAAAGTATAAACGATTTTATAATCGTGATTTTTACCATCAGGACCATCCGTATTTACATAAAAATCTTTCCCTTTTTTATAAAATGTAGAAGTAACTCCTTGGCTCGTAAATTTTTGATTATTAAAATTTGCCAAAATAGAAGCACTATCTGCAATTTGCATAGCTTTATCATGATGAGAACCTTGCCAATCTTTAAATTCATTTTCATGACATTCTTTACATTTTTGATCTCCTAAAAAATGACTATCAGGAATTACCTTACCAGTAAGAAATACATTTTTATGGGTATCAATCTCTTTATATTTTTCTTTTGTTTGACATGCATACATCAACAAAATAAAAAAAACATATTTAAAGATTATGAGCAATTTTTTTTGTTTTATTAGCAAAATTTGAGTCTTAAAAATTAATTTATCAGTAAAATTAAAATTTCTATTCTTTCAAAAAGAAGATAATTATCATAAAAGCATATTTTTTATCAACCTAAAAAATTAATAATTTGTATTTCCAATAAAACTCTTCATATCTTTGCACACTATATTCTATTTTTTAAATATGAAGATCATTATAGCTGGTGCTGGAGATGTTGGATTTCATTTAGCCAAGCTTCTTTCTTACGAATCTCAAGACACTTACATTATCGATTTTGATGGTGATAAGTTAGATTACCTTAATAATCATTTAGATGTTATCACTAAAAAAGGTGATGCCACTTCTATTAAATTATTAAAAGAGGTTGGTATTGCTTCTGCAGATTTGTTAATTGCTGTTACAGATAGCCAAAACACAAATTTTACAATTTCTGTAATTGGTAAATCTTTGGGTGTTAAAAAAACAATTGCAAGAATAGATAACCCTGAGTTTTTAAATGAATGTGAGGTCGATTTTTCTAAATTCGGATTGGATTTTATGATTTCTCCTCAAGAGTTGGCGGCTAATGAAATTAAAATGCTGCTAAATCAATCTTCTTTTAATGATACAGTTGAGTTTGAAAGCGGATTATTTAATGTTATGGGAACTACCTTAACCTATAAATCGCCATTGGTAGATTTAACGGTTATGGAAGCAAACCAAAAATTTTCTAGTGTAGATTTTACAACTATTGCTATAAAAAGAGAGAATGTTTCTCAAACTATAATTCCTAGAGGAGATACAGTTTATCAAATAGACGATCAAGTTTATTTTTCTGTACCTAATTATAGTATGGCAGATTTGTATCCTATTATTGGTAAAACTCAATTCCAGATTAAAAACGTTATGATTTTAGGTGGAAGTAGTATTGGCGAAAAAACTGCTAGAAATCTATGTGAAGACAACTTTAAAGTTAAGTTAATAGAAAAAAATAGAGAAAAAGCAGAATCTCTAGCTGAAACACTTTGCAGCACTTTAGTAATAAATGGTGATGGTAGAGATTTAGAATTATTAGAAGAAGAAAATATTAGAGAAACTGATGCTTTTATTGCTGTAACTGGTAATTCTGAAACTAATATAATGTCTTGTTTGGTAGCCAAATCTAAAGGTGTAAAAAAGACAATTGCATTGGTAGAAAATATGGATTATATCGATATTTCACAAACTATTGGAATTCAATCACTCATCAACAAAAAACTAATTGCAGCCAGTAATATTTTTAAACATATCAGAAAAGGTGAAATTTTAGAATTAGCCAACTTACATAATATAGATGCTGAGGTTTTTGAATATGAAGTACAGCCAAAAGCCAAAGTAACTGAAAAACAGATTAAAGATTTGCGTTTTCCTAGAGAAGCCGTTTTTGGCGGAGTTATTAGAGATGGTAAAGCTTTAATGCCTTTTGGTGATATGCAAATACAAACTGGCGATAAAGTTATTGTGTTCTGTTTGCCTGAGGCGATTACTACAGTAGAAAGATTTTTTAAATAAAATATGGGGAACTTAAACTTAAAAATAATCTATCGTTTTTTAGGCATAACAGCCATATTAAACGGTTTTTTTATGTTTATCGCTTTTCCTTTTAGTTTTTTTTCTGCTGAAGATGAAGCCTGGGGAATATTAAATGCCGGTGTAATCACCACTTTTATAGGTCTTTTATTATTTTTCTTTAACAAAACTAAGAACAAGAACATTCAAAAAAAAGAAGGTTATTTGATCGTAACACTAGGATGGTTAATTCTCTCCATTACAGGAATGTTACCTTATTTACTCTCTGGTGCTATACCCCATATTTCTGATGCTTTTTTCGAAACCATTTCTGGTTATTCTACAACTGGTTCTTCTATTTTAACGGATATTGAAGCAATGCCAAAAGGAATTCTTTTCTGGAGATCTGCCACACATTGGATTGGAGGAATGGGTATAATTGTACTTACCATTGCCATTTTACCTTTATTAGGTATTGGTGGTATGCAGCTTTTTTTAGCTGAAGCTCCTGGTCCATCTGCAGATAAATTACACCCAAGAATTACAGATACCGCAAAACGATTATACTTAATTTACGTAGTATTAACCTTTGCTCAATTTTTTCTTTTAAAAGTTGCTGGTATGACTTGGTTTGACGCCATTAATCACGCAATGGCAACAGTTAGTACAGGTGGTTTTTCTACTAAAAATAACAGTGTAGCTTTTTACAATAACTTACCTTTTGTACAATACATTATTATCTTTTTTATGTTAGTGGCAGGTACAAACTTTGTACTTACTTACTTTGCTTTAAAAGGTAAAATTCAAAAAGTTTTTCAAAGTGAAGAATTTAAATATTATTTATTTGGTATAATTGGAGTATCGTCTATCATCGTTATAATAATTTACTTTTTTCAAGACCCAAATTTACAAACAACAATTGCACATCCTAAAGTTTATGGAGAAGCAGAAAGCGCTATAAGACACGCACTTTTTATGGTAACTTCTGTAGTAACTACAACAGGTTTTGTAACTGCAGATTTTACAATGTGGAGTTTCTTTGCAACTGGTATTTTCTTTGCTTTATTTTTTACAGGTGGTTCTGCAGGCTCTACAAGTGGTGGTGTTAAAGTAGTAAGACATATTGTAATGTTAAAAAATAGTTTTTTAGAATTTAAAAAAGCGTTACACCCAAATGCAATTATTCCTGTTAGGTATGATGGTAAATCTGTAAGTAAAAACATTGTTTTTAACATACTTTCATTTTTCATAATCTATATGTTAATTTTTATAATCTCATCTGTAATTTTAACGTTCTTCGGATTAGATTTTCTATCTGCTTTAGGTGCAGCGGCATCTTCATTAGGTAACATTGGCCCTGCAGTTGGTTCTGTAAGTCCTGTAGATAGTTTTGCACACCTTTCCTCTTCTGCAAAATGGTTTTGCTCTTTTTTAATGTTAATTGGTAGGTTAGAATTGTTTACAGTTTTAATACTTTTTACTCCTTTCTTTTGGAGAAAAAATTAAATTTTAAAATAATTAATAGATTTCTTTAAAAAACAGGAAATAAGGGAAAATATGCAACTTTAAATGTGCTAAGCACTTATATGATTTTAAACCTACAGAAAGCACAAGTATTCTCTGCTCCAGCAGATCCTGGAACTTGATTTTAATAAAAAAAAACCTTTTAAACGCCTCAAATATTTTGAGACGTTTTTTATTGATATCAATTTAAAATAAGTATTTTTAGCGATATTAGATTCTATGAAAACACTTTATAAAAAAGTTGAGGATAAAACTATTACTTGGTTCGAAGACAGAAATGAATATTTAGTCTTAGAAAATACAACTGCGGATGTTTTAAAACGGTTAGATAAAGGAATTTCGGTTAAAGAAATAGCAATTTCATTATCAAAAAAACTGGATGTACCTGTGGATAAAGCTGCAGATTTTATCATCAATTTAAATCAGGAATTAAATGAATCGAAAAATGAACACCCGAATGAAATCATTAACGATTACAGAGATATAGAAAAACCAAAAAAATATGAATTTATAAAATTCTATAAAGTAAATAATGTTGTTTTTAAAATTTCATTTTTAAGTGAAACAGAATTATCTTTAATACATCATAAATTTGAACATCTTGTTATTGAACAAAATAATCATTTTGATAATGAATTCGAAATTTTCATCAATAATAACTTTATATTTCTATATGTAAACAATACATACATTGGTTCTTGGAGCCATCAAAATGTGCATTATTTTCAGGGTAAGTTTTCTATGGAATTTATCCAAAGAATTCATCAAAAGGAAGAAAATGAATGGCTCGGCGTTTTTCACGCATCAGCTGTAAGTAATGGAAAAAAATCAATGCTTTTTTTAGGCGATTCTGGTAATGGAAAAAGTACTTCATTAGCACTTTTACAAGCTAATGGTTTTACTTGCTTAGCAGATGATTTTGTTCCTGTTGATGTAAAAAAACAGGAAGTTTATAGTTTTCCTGCTGCAATCTCTATCAAAAAAAACAGTTTAGATACTTTATTGCCAATTTACCCAGAATTAAAAAATGGTAAAGAATACAATCTAATTAGGTTAAACAAGGTGGTAAGATACTTAAAACCAAATAACACAAATTATTTTGCACATTTACCTTGTAACGATTTGATTTTTATTAAATATGAAAAAGATAGTGAACTAACGTGTACAAAAATTTCTAAAATTGATGCTTTTCAGCAATTGATTCCAGATTCTTGGTTATCACCTAAAACAGAAAATGCTCAAGTTTTTTTAGATTGGTTTGCTACTTTAAATTGTTATCAATTAACCTATTCAGATAATAATAAAATGATTGCTATTGTGCATAAATTATTCAATAATGACTTATAAAGAAACGCTTTTTTTTGTTGCACAATGCTTAACCATTAATCACTAAGAGCGTAACAAACAAATCGTTGAAAATCAATTAAATTTATCAATATTAGCAAAACAAATTAATGATAAAGGCTATTTATATAAAGACATCTCTTTAAGAAATGCATACGATGTTTTACTGTTATCAAAAAAAACAAATACAAAAAAAGCTTTTGTTCAATTCAACAAATTATTCAATCCTATCAATTGTTTTTTAAGCATATGTTTTACCGTTTTTAACGAAATAAACTCTTTAGATTACATTAAAAATCAAGAAACATCGTCTTATATAAAAACTTTTCGTAAATCAATATTAGATGATTCTTATAGAGAAAAGTTCAATAAAAAATTATCAAAAAAATTATTTATTAAAGCAAGAGTAGATTTTATTATAAAATCATTTTCGAGCAAAGTGCATAGAAAATGGATTTTAAAAAGGGGAACCGATAAAATTTGGTTGAATGAAAAACTAAATCAATTCGGCCTAAAAAAACCTAAACCAAACGTTTAACTTCTTCAAAATCTAAACTTCCATAATTTCCAGAACTCATTAAAACAACTGCTGATTTGTCCAAATTCTGACTAAATAAAAATTCTTTAAATTCAGCAGGATTGGTATAAATAACCAGATCGTCTCTTTGAAAAGCATTTGCTATTTGATCCTTTGTAACTTCATCTAATTGTTTAATCTTAACTGCATGTGGAGAATAAAATACAACAGCTTTATCTGCAAAATCTAATGCTCCTTTGTATTCTGACAGAAATTCGGCATTTAAACTAGAATACGTATGCAATTCTAAACAAGCTAAAACTGTTCTTTCTGAATATTGTTCTTTTACAGCTTTGGTAGTTGCAGCAACTTTACTTGGGCTATGTGCAAAATCTTTAAAAATTACAGTAGAATTACTTTCTGCTATCTTTTCTAAACGTTTACTGGCTCCAGCAAAACTAGCAATAGCTTCATAGAAATCATCTTCATCAATTCCCATATGTTGACAAATCCATTTGGCGCCTGCTAAATTTTGTAAATTATGTTTTCCGAAAACTTCTAGAGGTAAATTTCCTTCTGATGTTTCTAAATATGTAATTCCGTTTTCTATAAAATGACTTGGAGTTTCGTAAGGATATTTTTTAATATGATTCTCAGAAGATTCTACAATTTCAGCTACATTTTTGTCCTCACTATTATACACCATACTTCCACCATTTACCATAGAATCTGTAAAAATTGAAAACTGTTCTTTATAATTTTTAAAAGTTGGAAAAACATTAATATGATCCCAAGCAATTCCGCTTAAAAGTGCAATATTTGGTTTGTATAAATGAAATTTAGGTCGCATATCAATTGGCGAACTCAAATATTCATCACCTTCTAAAACAATAAAATCATTTTCTTTAGTTAAATGCACCATAGTTTCAAAACCTTCTAATTGTGCACCAACCATATAATCTACTTCTTTTTCGTGATAATTTAACACGTGTAAAATCATAGAAGTTATAGTAGTTTTACCATGAGAACCACCAATTACAACTCTGGTTTTATCTTTAGATTGCTCATATAAAAACTCAGGATAAGAATATATTTTTAATCCTAACTCTTGAGCTTTCAGTAACTCAGGATTATCTATTTTTGCGTGCATTCCTAAAATAATTACATCTAAATCTGTAGTTATTTTTTCAGGAAACCATCCAAATTCATTTGGTAATAATCCATATTTTTCTAATCTAGATTTTGATGGATCGTGTATAGTATCATCACTACCAAAAACTTGGTATCCTTTTTGGTGTAAAGCAATTGCTAAATTGTGCATTGCACTGCCTCCAATTGCAATAAAATGAATGTTCATATCTAAAAATTATAAAAAAGTAAAAATACAAAAGCTTACCCAATATTAATTATCTTTAGAACTAAACTCAACTAAAAATTAGTTTTACGAACTCAAAATACAACTACACTAATTTTAAATTGTTTTACTAAATGATTTATACGTGCTTTACAAGACTAAATCTATTGATTATGAAAAAAATTATAACAACTCTATTAATGCTCATATTATTCTCTACAATTTCTACTGCTCAAAATAATTATGACAATCTCTGGCTACAAGTTGAAAAATTTGAAGTAGAAGATTTGCCAAAATCAGCATTAAAAATTGTAGAAGAAATATATACAAAAGCAGAAAAAGAGAACAATTCTCCTCAAATTATAAAATCGCTTTTTTATAAAAGTAAGTTTGCATTAACTTTAGAAGAAGATGCTCAGCTAAAAATAATTAATAGTTTTAAAAAGCAAATTGCTAGCAGTAATTTTCCAACTAAAAATATCTTAGAAAACATTTTAGCTAATTTATATTGGCAATATTATAATCAAAATAGATATAAATTTTACAACCGAACAAAAACGAGTCATAAAATAAATACTGATGATTTTAGAACTTGGGATTTAGACACCTTATTCAAAGAAATTAATGGCTATTTTAATGTTTCTTTAGGTGATGAAAAAGCACTTCAAAAAATAGAAATAGAAGCTTTTTCTGATATCCTTCATATTCAAAAAACAACAAAAAAGTACACACCTACTCTATTCGATTTTTTAGCACAAAATGCTCTTAATTTCTATAAAACATCAGAAAATTCAATTACAAGACCAGCATATAAATTTATAATTGATAAACCTGATTTTTTAAGCGATGTAAGTATATTCAAAAGTTTAAAAATAGATTCTAAAGACAGTTTATCATTACAGTTAAACGCCTTAAAAACGTATCAAAAATTAATTAAATTACATATAAATTCAAATCAAAAAGAAGCATTAGCAAATATTGATATTGATCGTTTAAACTTTATCTCTCAAAATTCTAATTTTAATGATAAAGAGAATATTTTACTTGAGACTTTAAAACTATCACAAGAAAAAATTAAAAACCATAAAGCTAGTAGTTTGTATGCTTTTGAAATTGCTAAAATCTATAAAAAAAATTCTCAGAATAACGAAGCTTTAAAAATTTGCAATAGCATTATCAATAAATTTCCTGATAGTTTTGGTGCAGAAAAATGTATCATATTAAAAAAGAAAATTAAGGCAAAAACACTTTCTATTCAATCAGAAAAATACATTCCTATAAATAAAAATTCTAGAGTTTTAGTTATTTATAAAAACATAGAAAAGCTTTTTTTTACGAGTTATAAAATCAACAAAAAACAACAAGAAATTTTTAATAAAACTTATAAAATAGAAGATAGAAAAGCTTTTTTAGAAAAGCTCGACAAACATAAAACTTGGCAACATCAATTAAGAAATGAAGACGATTATTTAGCCCATTCAACAGAAATAATTGTTCCGAAATTCACAAACGGAATGTTTTTAATTGTGGCTTCTGAAAACGAAAATTTAGATGAAAACTTAATTTACGGAACGTCTATTATTCAAGTTACCAACTTAACTTTAATAGAAAATACTTTTGATGGAAAGTACAATTTTCAAGTAGTTGATAGAAACACAGGAAAACCAATAGAAAATGCAGTATTAGATCTTCAGAATAAGCAAAGAACTAGTGGGCAATATTTTCACAAAAAACTAATTACAGATAAAAACGGATTTGCGTCTTTTCAAGGTAAAAACTATTCTAATAATGTAGATATTTCTGTAAAAACCAAAAATGATGCTGCAATTTTTGGCAGTTATTATTTTAGAAATCAAACTAATAAAACGATTACAGAAACAGATGATGAAATAACCATAAAGCCTTTTATTTTTACTGATAGAAGTATTTACAGACCTGGACAAACTGTATATTTTAAAGTAATTGCAATTAAAAAACAAGGTGAAACATCAACAGTTTTAAAAAATGAATATGTAGAAATTACCTTATCAGATGTAAATAATCAAATTATTAAAGAACTAAATTTAAAGTTAAATGAATTTGGTTCTGTAGCTGGCCAATTTACACTACCTAACAATGGTTTAACAGGTGAATTTGAAATAGAAGTCGATGAAAGTATTGAATATGATAGCAAGTTCTATGATAGTAAAAATGTTTATTTTGATAATAATTATAAACAAATTTCTGTTGAAGAATACAAAAGACCAAAATTTGAAACTAATTTTAAACCAGTAACTGAAAGTTATAAAATTAATGATTCTGTAACTGTAAATGGATTTGCAAAGGCTTTTTCTGGTGCAAATATTACAGATGCAAAAGTAGTTTATAGAGTTTTTAGAAAAGTACAATACCCTAGTTGGTATTATTGGCGAAATCCAAATTCGTATTCAAGTTCTCAAGAAATTACCAATGGAGAAAGTATTACAGATCATTTAGGTAATTTTTCAATCGAATTTAAGGCTTTGCCTGATGAAAGTGTTTCTAAAGAAAGTTTACCAATTTTTAGCTACGAAATAACTGCTGATGTTACAGATGTTAATGGCGAAAGTCGTTCAGCGACTTCAATTATTAAAGTTGGCTATCATTCTTTAATCGCTTCTATTTCTGTGGATGCCAAAATTGACAAAAACGAAAAAAAAACCATTTTAAAAATTGATACAAAAAATTTAAATGATGAATTTGTTGCTGCCAAAGGAACTCTTAAAATATACAAATTACAAGCACCTAAAAATCCGTTAAGAAAAAGACCTTGGGCTGCACCAGATTATCAAGATATTTCTGAAACTACGTTTAGAACTTTATTTCCAAACGATTCTTATTTAAATGATGAAAATGATGCAAAAAACTGGAAAAAAGGTCAACTTGTGTATAGTGAAAAATTTGATACTGAAACCTCAAAAGGGCACATTTTAAAAAACACTAAAAATTGGATTTCTGGTAAATACCTAATTATTTTAGAAAGTAAAGATAAATTTGGTAAAGAAGTTAAAGACGAAAAAATAATCACGCTTTTTTCATCAAAAGACGAAAAAGTTTCAGATCATCAATTATTCACAATCAGCAATATTAAAGCGAATTATAGGATTAATGATAATGTTGAACTACAAATTGGTTCTGCCTCTAAAGACATTACAGTAGTTGTTCAAATAGAGAAAAATCATAAAATTGTAGATACAAAACTCATCAAACTAAACAATAACACAAAAACAATTCAAATACCAATATATAAAGAAGATATTGGCGGTTTTGCCATTAAATATCACTTTGTAAATTACAACTATTTTAAAAGCGGAACTTTATTAATAAATGTTCCTGATCCTATTAAAAATAACTTAAAAATTGCAACCAACATCTTTAGAGATAAATTACAACCTGGCCAAGAAGAAACTTGGAGCTTTACCATAAAAGATGATAAAAATGATGCTATTGCTGCAGAAGTTTTAGCCTCTATGTATGATGCTTCTTTAGATGAATTTAAAACCCATAATTGGAATTTTAACCCAAGACCAAATAAACCAAATTATTATTCTTATAGCTCTAGCAGCGCATATAAAAGTTTTGGAAACTCAAATTTTTACATAAAAAATAATCAAAGGAATTATTATAATTACCCATCAATAAAAAACACAACTTACAATTGGTTTGGCTTTAGTTTTAGAAATAATAAATGGGTTAATCAACAGTATTTAAACAAAATAGCGCTTAAGTTCGAAAAGGAAAATCAAGAATCTACTTTTGTAAAATCTGGAAAATTTAATGGTACTATTCAGGGTAAAATTACCGATAAAAATAAGCAACCTATAGCTGGTGCAAACATCTTAGTAAAAGGCACTCAAAAAGTAGCAATTACCAACTTTGATGGTAAATACAGTATAAAATCTAAAAAAGGAGATGTTTTAAGTTTTAATTATTTAGGTTATCAATCCATAGAAATAAAAACAGCAGATTTTTCTATTCTAAATGTAGCATTAGCAGAAAACTTAGAAGATTTAGATGAAATAGTTGTGGTTGGTTATGGCTCTCAAAAAAAGAAATCTGTAACTGGTGCTGTTTCTGTAATTAGCAGAGATGACATAGAACAAGAAACCATTTTAGATGAAATTAATGCTTTTAGTGGTAGAGCTGCTGGCACTAACACAACCGATAATAATACAAGTATAATTCTTAGAGGTGCAAGTTCACTAAATAACAATAATGCTCCACTATATATTGTTGATGGTGTTATTGTTGAGTCTTTAGATATAAATGAAAGTGAAATTTCAGAAATTAATGTTCTAAAAGATGCTGCAGCAACTTCAATTTATGGTTCTAGAGCTGCAAATGGAGTTGTAATTATTTCTACAAAAGAAGGACAAGCAAAATTAGATAAAGCATTAAATCAAGTTAAAACACGTAAAAACTTTAAAGAAACCGCTTTCTTTTATCCGCAGTTAAAAACAGATAAAAACGGAAAAGTAAGTTTTTCTTTTACAATGCCAGAAGCATTAACCAAATGGAAATTACAATTACTGGCGCATACTAAAAATGTAAAATCGGCAACAAAAACTTTGCAAACTGTTACCCAAAAAGAATTAATGGTTGTACCAAATGCACCTCGTTTTTTAAGAGAAAAAGATACTATTACTTTAAGTGCAAAAATTACCAACTTAACAAATAACCAATTAAGTGGTTTTGCAAAATTAATTTTAACGAATGCTATTTCTGGAAAAGAAATTAATACAGAATTACAAAACACGAATACAAACAAAAATTTTATAGTAGACAAAGATGGCAACACCAACGTTTCTTGGCAATTAGTAATAGCAGAAAACATACAAGCTGTACAATATAAAATAGTAGCAAAAGCTGGCGATTTTTCTGATGGAGAACAAAACGTATTACCAGTTTTATCGAACAGAATGTTAGTTACAGAAACAATTCCTATGTGGGTTCGTTCTAATCAAACAAAAACATTTACGTTAGACAAGTTGAAGAACCACAACTCAACAACCTTAAAAAATCATAAGTTAACTTTAGAGATTACTTCAAATCCTGTTTGGTATGCCATTCAAAGTTTGCCTTATTTAATGGAGTATCCTTATGAATGTGCTGAGCAAACTTTTTCTAGATATTATGCAAATACTTTAGCGAGTTTTGTAGCAAATTCTAATCCTAAAATTCAAGAAGTTTTTAATGCTTGGAAATCTTCGGATGCTCTTTTATCAAACTTAGAAAAGAATCAAGAATTAAAATCTTTAATTATTCAAGAAACACCTTGGTTAAGAGATGCACAATCAGAAACTGAGCAAAAAAAGAGAATTGCATTGTTGTTCGATTTAAATAAAATGAAAAATGAACAAGAAAAAGCGATTCGAAAATTAGAAGACATTCAAATGAATTCTGGTGGATTTCCTTGGTTTAAAGGTAGTAAGTACGAAAGTAATTTTATAACTCAACATATTGCAACAGGTTTTGGGCATTTACAAAAATTGGGCGTTACAGGTTTTAATTCATCAACAGAAAATATGATAAAAAATGCTGTTAATTTTTTAGATGGTGAAATAGCTGAACAATATAAAAAACTCTTAGACAAAGCTGAAGAAGTAAAACAAAAAGCAAAAACAAACAAGAAAGGAGAAAGAGGATACAAAGATTATTTATCAAACAATAACTTGAATTATTTTACCATTCAATATTTATATATGCGTAGTTTTTATGTTGATATTTCTATGGATGATAATCTTAAAACGGCTTTTGATTACTATCAAAAACAAACAATTACCTATTGGAAAGACTATAATTTATATGCAAAAGGACAAATTGCTTTATCACTATTTAGAAATAATGAAAAAACAATAACCAATAAAATTTTAAAATCATTAAAAGAAAACGCTATTATTTCTGATGAATTGGGTATGTATTGGAAAAATAATACTGCTGGTTATTACTATTATCAAGCGCCTGTAGAAACCCAAGCTTTATTAATTGAAACTTTTTTTGAAATTTTAGATCCTGATCTTCATCAGGACAAGCAAAAAACAATCGATAATTTAAAAATTTGGTTGTTAAAAAACAAGCAAACCAACAGATGGAAAACCACTAAAGCAACTACAGAAGCTGTATATGCAATTCTTTTAAATGGTAGCAATTGGATTTATTCTACTGAATTAGTTGATGTAAAAATCGGAAATCAAAAAATAGAGCCAACAAAGTTGGATGACGTAAAAGTTGAAGCTGGAACTGGTTATTTTAAAACTTCTTGGAATACTGATGAAATTAAATCAGAAATGGCAAATGTTACCATCAGTAAAAAAGATAATGGTATTGCTTGGGGTGGTTTATATTGGCAGTATTTTGAGGATTTAGACAAAATTACATCCGCAGAAACTCCTTTAAAAATCAACAAAAAATTATTTTTAAAAGTAAATTCTGATACTGGTAAAGAACTAAAAGAAATTACAGAAAGTACAACCGTAAAAGTTGGCGATTTAATTACAGTACGAATTGAATTAAGATCAGACAGAGATATGGAATTTATTCATTTAAAGGATTTGAGAGCTTCTGGTATAGAACCTATAAACGTACTTTCTAAATACAAATGGCAAGATAATTTAGGCTATTACCAAAGTACAAAAGATGCTGCCACCAATTTCTTTTTTGATAGACTACCAAAAGGAGTTTATGTTTTTGAATATGATGTTAGAGTGAACAACGCTGGTAATTTTAGTAACGGAATTTCTACCATACAATCTATGTATGCTCCTGAATTTAGTAGTCATTCAGAAGGTGTTCGTTTAAAAATTGAGAATTAGTATTTATCGATTTTAACAATATCTTATCCATATGAGTTAAAAAAGTAAAACGAATACATTTAGATTTGTACCATTAATAATTTTAAAATATAGACTAACAATATGAAAAAAATCATTTTAACATTCGGTTTACTATTAGTAGGTATAATTTCTGTAAACGCACAAAGTATTTCTGACAATGCTATTGGTTTACGTTTTGGTGGCGGAGATGGAGTTGGTGGAGAAATTTCTTATCAAAAAGCTTTGGGTAGCAACAATAGATTAGAAATTGATTTAGGTTTGGCTAACGAATTCTCTAATTTTAAAGCCACTGGTTTGTACGAATGGGTTTGGAATTTAGAAGAGCAATTTAATTGGTATGCAGGTTTTGGTGGTGGAATTATTTCTGCAAACGGAACAGGTATTTATGGTTCTGGAGTTATTGGCCTTGAATATGATTTTGATGTGCCAATACTTTTATCTATTGATTATAGACCAGAAATTGGAATTGCTGGTGGTTTAGATGGACTAAATTCTAACGTTGCTTTGTCAGTTAGATATCAATTCTAAAAAAGAAAAAAGTATACATTATAAAAAATCCTCTAAATTAATTTTTAGAGGATTTTTTTTGAGTTTCAACAATCTTATGTTTTAACCTTTAGGCGGATATTTGTCTAATATTTTATTGATAATATCAGTAAAATGACTCTCTTTTTCTTCTGGTGTTCTTTGCTCTTTAATTGTCGAATTTAAAACTCCTTCCCAAATAATTTCATTAGTTTTGGCATTTACAAACTCAATTATAAATTCTTCATTTAATTTCTTACCTCCTATTGGTATTCCTCCAGAAACTCCAAAACCTCCATTTCTATTTCCAGAACCAATGCCAATTCCTATAGTATTCCTATTTTGAGCTTCTGAATAATTGGCAATTACATTAATATAAAAATCAGGATTATCATTTTGTGCTAATCCTTTTTTATTGAGTTCTGTATGTAAAGTTGATACAACTCTTTTTACATCAAACTCGTTTAATCCTTTACCAATATCTTCGAAAAAATTATAAGTTTTAAAATTATTAAAATTGATTTCAGCATCGTAATCTGATATCACTTTAGATGATGAGCAACTCATCAATAAAAACAAAAAAAGAAACTTAATATACTTCATTAAACCTATTTTTTCTTCTCTTCTAACACCACTCTTGTTGGTGTATCTTTACCATTAATTATACTTTCTGTTCCTTTTGCAACTGCTTGTATGGTTTGGGTAATAATTGTCATATTTAAAGTTTCTGCTTCATCAGAGGCTTTATGATAATCTTTATCTACATCAATGGCAGTTGTAGAAAATGTATGAGAAGGCACACCCAATCTTGCTAAAGAAGCATTATCTGATCTAAAAAATAAATTAAACTTTTTATACGGATCTGGAAATAATTGGTAGCCTGAACCCTCTAAATTCTTTTGAACAATTTTACCAAAATCAGAACGCTCAAAACCAGTTAACCAAGCTGTATTAGGACCAAAACTTGGTATTTTACCAATCATTTCTAAATTAATACCAGCTACAAATTTACTAGCATCAATTCCTTTACCAAATTGAGTAGAACCTACTAAGCCCATTTCTTCTGCAGTAAATGCAGCAAAAACAATAGTTCTTTCATTACCTACTTTCTTAAAATATTCTGCCAAAGCTAAAACGCCAGTTACACCAGAAGCATCATCATTTGCGCCATTATAAATGCTATCTAATTCGCCCTCCTTTTTTCGGATTCCTAAATGGTCATAATGAGCAGAAATAATAACATATTCATCCTTTTTGCTTTTACCTTCTAAAACACCAATAATGTTTGCACTTGTAATTTCTTCTTTACTTCTTCTTGGTGTAAAATTAAAAGTTTGTCTGTAAGAATCTAAACCTTCAAAAGTAGTTAAGCCTATTTTCTTATACTCGTTTTCTATATATTTAGCTGCTTTTTCAATACCTGCTGTTCCTGATTTTCTACCTTCCATATCATCAGAAGCTAAAGTATACAAGTGTTTTTTTACGGTTACAGAATCAATAAAAAATGGTAAAACTTCCTTTTTAATAGTACCCGTTTTTTCTGCTGATGCTCCATCTACTCCATCTTTACCATCATTTCCTTTAACTGCAACTTTACAGCTACCCAATAAAAACAATCCTGATACCACTACTATTTTAAATACTTTCGTCATAATATTTCTAAAATTTTAAAGCATAAATATAACTAATTTAAATGCTTATTTTTGTGTAAAATTTTACAAATGATACTATCCGAAATTCCGAATATAAAACATACAAGTGCTAATAATTTCTTTTTGCTTTGTGGTCCTTGTGCCATTGAAGGCGAAGAAATGGCATTAAGAATCGCCGAAAAAGTAATTACAATTACTGATAAATTAGCCATTCCTTACATTTTTAAAGGAAGTTTTAAAAAAGCAAACAGAAGTAGAATTGATAGTTTTACAGGTATTGGAGATGAAAAAGCATTAAAGATTTTACGCAAAGTTTCAGAAACGTTTAATGTGCCAACAGTTACAGATATTCACGAAGTTTCTGATGCTGCAAAGGCTGCAGAATATGTAGATGTTTTACAGATTCCTGCTTTTTTAGTTCGCCAAACAGATTTGGTAGTTGCTGCTGCAAAAACGGGTAAAGTTGTCAACTTAAAAAAAGGACAATTTATGAGTCCTGCTGCAATGAAACACGCAGTACAAAAAGTAAAAGATGCAGGCTCTAACAAAGCTTGGATTACTGATAGAGGTACAATGTTTGGCTACCAAGATATGATTGTAGATTTTAGAGGAATACCAGAAATGCGCGAATTTGCACCAACTGTTTTAGATGTAACCCATTCTTTACAACAACCAAATCAAACAGTTGGAGTTACAGGTGGTAGACCAGAAATGATTGAAACAATTGCAAGAGCAGGAGTTGTAAATAATGTAGATGGTTTATTTATAGAAACCCATTTTGACCCTGCAAATGCAAAATCTGATGGTGCAAATATGTTACATTTAGACAAATTAGAAAGTCTATTAAGTAATTTGGTTGCCATACGTAAAACAATAAATAGTTTATAATTACATTCTATTTTAAAATAATTTTTGGGCGTTTTAACAGGCTTTCGCTACTCGCTTTTTTTCTGAAAAGAAAAAAGAGCTCAAACAAACCGCTCAATCCTTAACGCGCTCACTCAATTCCATAAAACTAAACATATATCCTGCAAGGTTTCCAAAAACCTTGTAGGTATTTATTCTTAAAAATAGAAAACCAAGAAGCTTTTAAAGCAACCTTGCAGAAAAGGCACAATATTTGATTTCTTAAGTTGTTTAATACTCTATAATGAAACAACTTTTCTTTTTTCTTTTAATTTCTACTGCTACTTTTTCTCAAAATTTTGAAAAAGTTGATGCAAAAGTTCTAGAATACCCAAGATTTTCTAAAGTTGATGATTTAGCCCATAAAATTGAAAATGATTTTTCTTCAGATGTTGATAAAGTTAGGGCTGCTTTTTTTTGGCTGACAAAGAACATCAGATATAATTTAAAAGAATACTATAATCCTAGACAAAGAAAATATCAATTTAGATATAAATCCGAAGAAGAAAAAGTACAAAAACTACAAGCTATTAAAGACCAATTGGTAAATACAGCTTTTAGAACAAAAATGGGGGTTTGTGAAGAATATGCACAATCTTTTAAAAAAATATGCGATTTACTAAACATTGAATCTCAAGTAATAAAAGGAAATGTTAGAAGTGATGCCAGAAAAATTGGCAAAGTACAAAACTCCACAAATCACGCTTGGAATACTGTAAAAATTAATGGTAATTGGATAATATTAGATGCAACTTGGGCTGCAGGTTACGAATATAATGGCAAATGGATTAGAAAATTTAACAACTACTTTTTTAATATGCCTAAAGATAAAATTTTTAAAACCCATTTTCCAGAAGATCAACTTTGGGTGTTACATTTTGGCAGAATGAGTATTCAGGAGTTTTATAATCAGCCAATTTACAGTCAGACTTTTTTGAGTTTAAAAGCCGATTTAATTTTACCAAAAACAGGAATTATCAATCTAAAATCATCAGAAGACATTTTATTAAAATTTAAAAACTTAGATACAACTGCACTTATTTTTTATACATTAAAAGGTACTAAATATGCATTAAAACCTATTGTAAAAACAGAGAATGAAATATCTACTTTGGTTATCAAAAATCCGAAGAGAAATACAGATTTGGTATTGTACATCAATAAAGAAGATGCTTTGCATTTTAAGGTTAAAGTTAGATAAGATCTAAAAGCATTCAGCACAAAATTTCTAAAAAAAGAAATTTCACTCTGAGGGACACAACTTTTAACTTCTTTTATAAAAACCTTTGTCTTTTAGTTGATGAGCTTCATCTAAAACCGTTAGTAGAATTTCTTCATTAATATCTTCTAACTTAAAATATCTTAACGATTTTACTACCTTTCTGTTCTCTGAAATAAGGTACTCATTATACTTTGTTAAATGCGCAGAAACCCAAAAAACAACATCTACATAACCTTTCTTTTTAGACGGGTTTAAATAACAAAAAGGTTTATCATTTAAATAATAAAAAGGAATTTTCCATTTAAATTGTAAATCTACATCTGGAAAAGTACCTTCAATTAAAATCTGCAAATGCATTAACATCGATTTAAAAGGTTCTGGCTGATTAAGAATGTATGCTTCTGCAGGTTTCATTTTGTTGTATATTTGCCCAATTTAAATATTTTATGGAGAAACAAGATCATATTCAGCCAAATTTTTCTTTACGTGGTTATTCAAGTATTTTAATAGGAATCTATTTTTTGGTTGCTGCTTTTTTAATAAAAAAATTATTAATGAGTTTTTTAGTTGATGAAAATCCTATGGGTGCTTTATCTCCTCAAATTATAGAAGTTCTTATTATCACAATACTTTTTGCAACATTTATTTTCTCTTCTTTAACACTATTTTTTAACGGAAAAGCAAAGTCTAAAAAATTAGATTATAAATTATGGAATTCCAGAACAAAAACTATTTTATGGAAATTTCTGATTAGTTTTATTGTTATTTTCTTTGTGCTTGCTTATCTAATATTCTTTAATTATAGTGATTATTTAGCACCAATTTTCTTGTTATTATATGGAATAACACTACCCTTTTTAAAACTCAAGAAGAGCAAAAATCTTTTTATTTTAGCTGGTGTTTCTTTGTTTTTAGCCTTAATCTGTTTCTTGATTCCTAATTATTGGTACTCTGCATTATTAATATTAGGAATTGGTCATATTACTTATGGATTGGTTGTAAAAAATTAGTAAAATAATTATTTATCATTTTTATTGCTGATGTAAAAAATAATTATTTACTTTGCAATTCAAAGTTCTTTAAAAATGAGTTCAGAAAATTATTTAAAAGACATATCAGAAATTAAAACTTTAATGAATAAATCATCAAGATTTATTTCATTAAGTGGTTTGTCTGGTATTTTAGCAGGTTTTTATGCCTTAATTGGTGCCACTTTTGCTTATTGGTTTTACACCTTAGATGGTAATGAATACATTGTAATAGAAAGTGAAATTTTTAACTTTCTTATTTTAGACATACTTATTGTAGGGATTTTAAGTGTGGGAACAGCCATTTTTTTAACTACAAAAAAAGCAAAAAAGAACGATGAAAAAATATGGGACTCTTTAACAAGAAGACTATTAACAAGCTTTATTGTACCTTTATTAGCTGGTGGAATTTATATACTCATTATTTTAAACCAACAAAAATATGGGCAAACTGGAGCTTTAATGCTTTTGTTTTATGGTTTAGCGTTACTAAATGCATCAAAATATACTTTAGGTGATGTTAAATATTTAGGTTACACTCAAATTATTTTAGGTTTGCTTTGTGCTGTTTTTCCTAGTTATGGCTTTTGGTTTTGGGTGATTGGTTTTGGGTTTATGCATATTATTTACGGAGCATCTATGTACTACAAGTACGATAGAAAATAGATGTAATTTAGCAACTTAAAAATAGGTTTTTGAAAAACATCATCTTAAATATTAATAAAGCATTCGATCATAGAATTAGATTAGGCATAATGTCTGTTTTAATGGTAAATGAGTATGCCGATTTTAATACATTAAAAGAATTGTTGGGTGCAACAGATGGTAATTTAGCTAGCCATACTAAAGCTCTTGAAAAGGTAGATTTTATTAAGGTTGAAAAACAATTTATTGGTAGAAAACCCAACACAAAATACATTGCAACAGAATTAGGCAAAAAGGAGTTTAAAAAACATATTGATGCTCTTGAAAAACTAATTAAAAACAAATAGAATATTTTTTTATCCACTTACTTTGAAAAACAAAGTACTTTAAGTATTAAAAATGAGAAAGAAATTTATTTATTGGTTGTTTGAGCATTCTCAAAGAATTTATATCAAGTTTAAAAACAAAAAACCTTGGGATATAAGTGCAGACGAACTACTTACCTATTCTAAGGAGAGTTTTGGCTATTATTTAGGAAAACTGTTAGTTGTAAACAATTTTGAGTTGTTACCGAAAGTTGAAAGACACGATTGTTATCATTTAATAACTGGTTATGGAACTAAAGTAGAAGATGAAATTGCGTTACAATATGTCTGTTTTGGTAATGGAAAACGAAGTCTCTATTTAATTGGAGTGCTTTTAATTGGCACATTAATATTGCCTGATTATTACAAATACTATATAAAATCATACAATTTAGGTAAAAGCTGCAACACCTTTCATCATTTTAATTATAAGAATCTTTTACACTTTTCTTTTCAAGAAATACGAGAGGCTATTTTTAATAAACAACAAATACTACAAACTCAATAACTATGGAAATCGACATTCAAAAACAAGAAACATCTAAAAAATGGATGAAACTAGTAATTTTATTAGGAGCTATATTTTTTAGCTTACTTTTTTATCAGCAAAATTTTGGGTTAAATTTATTTCTATTTACAGTATTATCAATAGCAGTATTGGTAATAAATAACCCTAAATCTTTTCATAAAAATACAATACGATTAAATGCAATAGGATATTATATTACAGGAATTACCATATTTCTTTACAATTCTAACCTAACAATAATAGCTAATATAATCGCTTTTTTTACGCTTATTGGCAGCATTTCTGAACATAAATCATCAGTTTATATAAATTGGATAAATGGAATATATACAGCAACTGTTGCCGTTTTTACTTTACATTTTGAAAAAATAAATAACGAAAAAAAACCAGTAAAAAGAAAAAAAACAGATTATGCATATTGGTTTAAAATTGTTGGTATACCTTTAATAATAGCTATAATTTTCATCAGTTTATATAGAAATGGAAATCCAAAATTTGATGAATTAATAAGAAAAATAGATTTTAGTTTTATTAATTTTCAATGGCTTGTTTTAACAGGTTTAGGATACTATTTGTTCTATAATATTACAAATCCCATTCAAATAGAACCAGTAACATCTACTGACTTAAAAACTGGTAATAATCTACTTAAAGAAAAACTAAAATACACATCACCAAAAAAACTTAAAGGTGAAAAACAAATGGGTATTATATTATTAAGCACTTTAAATCTTTTAATTGTACTTTTTTTAATTACTGATGCATTATATCTTTTTGAAATTCATAAAATGTCTGCTCCAGAACTATCTGAACAAGTACATACAGGAGTAAATGCTTTAATTATCTCTAACTTATTAGCAATTATAGTTATTCTATATTTTTTTAGAGGAAATTTAAACTTTATAAAAGACAATAAAAACTTAAAAGTGTTAACATTTATATGGATTTCTCTAAACCTTATAATGATTCTAATCACAGCAATAAAAAACATAGAGTATATTTTTTCATTTGGGTTAACCTACAAAAGAATTGGAGTTTTATTTTTCTTGTTATTAACTGCAATTGGTCTAATTACAACGTATTTTAAAGTAACTAATATTAAAAATTTATGGTACTTAGTTAGAAAAAACATACAAATTGCATTTATGATATTTATAATTTCATCCACAGTAAATTGGGATAAAATAATAACATATTACAACATTAATAATGCAGAAGTAATTGATTTAAAATACCTCATTAATTTATCAAACAATAACGCATTTTTATTGAAAGATTATATTGAAAAGAATAAAATTAAAAATTATAAAATAAATGAAAAACATAGAAACTATGTAAGCGAATTAGAAAACAATTCTTGGCAAGAAATGGTGTTTGATAATCTAAAAATAAAGTAGATGGAAAGTTCAAATAAAATTCCTAAATTATTGGTGAAAGCATCAATTTTATCAGCAATAATTTTTTGGATACAAGTTCTATTTGAAGATTACAACACTGTTATAAGAATTATACCTTATGTTTTTCTATCAATAATACCAATCTTTATAATATGTTCGTTTACTGTTTTTTTTAGCATTCTAATTTTATATTATTCAGTTAGAAATAAGATGAGTAATCCTGAAATTTTTAAAAGATTTTTTCCATACTATACCATCGTAATTTTTGGAATTTGTTCATATTTTATAATCATTTCAAACTTTCAAACATTTGTTTGCATTTTCTTTATAACTGCTTTTTTTACTCTAATGCAAACTTGGATTTGGCTTTGCAAACTTGAAATAAATAAAATATCAGAAGAAAAAAATGTTAGTTAGTTGTTAGTTGATTTGAGCAAAGTTTTAGACTTTAAAGTAAATAGCTTTGCTCTTTTTTAAAATAAATGATAATGAAATTTAATGCAAAATATTTCGTGATTTTTATAAGTCTATTTGTATCAGAAATCTTAATTGCAAAGTATGCTACAGGGTTTATAAGGCATACATTTGGAGATTATTTGTCTGTAATGCTATTATATACTTTTATTAAAAGCTTCATAAAAATATCAGCTTATAAAGTAGCTTTTTTTGTTTTGTTAATTGCTTATCTAATTGAATTTTTACAATTGACAAATCTTCAAAATTTTTATCCTTTAGAATATAGAAATATTCTTAAACTTATATTAGGCACTTCTTTTTCTATTCCAGATTTAGTTGCTTATAGTTTAGGTATAGCAACGATTTTATTAATTGAAAAGTTAGTTGTTAAATTATAATATTAGAATTATCCTCCAATGTTAAAACCACCTACTTTAAAGCCAGGTTTTACATAATCTTTTGGTACATTTTCTGGTGGAACAGTAAGTACATTTCCGTCACGAATTGCACTGTAATGTGGAGACAATATTTCTATACCAGCATTGTGTAATTCATTCTTTATACTTTCGTGTAAAAATGAATAAATTAGTGCTGATTTTTCTGGGTTTTTAGTATGACAATTGATTTCGTAATTAATGTAAAAATCATCTAAACTTTTTACCAAAACAAAAGGTTCTGGCTTGTCTAAAATCATTTGCGTGTTTTTAGCTCCTTTTACTAAGGCTTGTATAACATCTCCACTTGGCACATCATAACCAATAGTAACAGAAGTATGTAAAATAACTCCAACATCTTCTGCAGCATTTTTGCTGAAATTGATAATATGATTTCCTAAAATGGTTGAATTGGGTACAGTAACATCTAAATTTTTAATGGTTTTAACTCTTGTTACTAACAAGCTTCTTTCTGTAACATCGCCAACAGTATTGCCTATTTCTACTCTATCACCCACTTTAAAAGGACGCATATAAGTAATAACAACACCAGCTACAATATTAGAAATTGCTGCTGTAGATCCTAAAGAAAATAGTACTCCAAAAAATATAGAAACACCTTTAAAAGCATCTGAACCAGAACCAGGAATGTATGGAAAACAGACAACTGCTGCAAAAGCTATAATTACAATTCTAATTAAATTAAAGGTTGGTTTTGCCCAATCTGCATGAAAACCTTCTAAACGAACTGCTTCTCTTTCTAACTCGCCAGTTAAATATTTTAAAAATTTTAATAAATATTTAGTAGCAAAAACAATCACTAATATAAAAAATAATCCAGGTATAAAATCTAAAAAACCATCAACAACAAAATTTACAGGCATTAAAACATAAGAGAAAACTTTGTCTGCAATTTCTTTAGTTTCTGGAATAAATTTAAAAACAAATGGTAAATAAAGTACTAAAAACAAGATGCTAATACCAATTCTTATAGTTCTGGTTGCAAATTTTAGAATATGTTTTTCTCTTCTAGGTGTAATAAAACGAAAGAGTTTTGCAACTTCTTTATTTTTAAAGAGTACATTTCTATCTAGCTTATCTAATTTGGTTTGTAATTTTTTGAATATTTTTTTAAAAATGAAGAAAAACAGGAAAATTCCTAAAATGGAAACACCAAAATAAACATAATTTAATATCATAATATAATGAGCGTAATTTGTTAGATTAAAAGTAAATATATACTTTTTTTATAAATACATTAATTTAAAGAAAATCTTGTTGAATTTTTCTAAGAATATCTTCTAAACCATTTAACTTTAATTCATAAACCAACTCTAATTGTTGCCCTAATTTACCTTTTGGAAAACCTTTATTATGATACCAAACTACATAATGTTCTGGTAAATCTATTAAATATCTACCTTTAAATTTTCCAAATGGCATTTTCATTTTTGCCAATTTTATTAATTCTTCTTGTTGCGTTGATAACATTTATATTGAGCTATTTCTATTAATAAATAATATAGTAAAAAAGAGGTTGCTTACTAAAAAAAAACAAATAGTGAACTACTCTTTTCCATCTACAAAATCTTGTAAGTAAGAAAAACGTGCTGTAAGTTTTCCGTTTTCTGTCATTTTTGCTCTAGATAAAACTCCATCTTTATCATCATTAAAAAAAGCAGGAATTACATTTTTCAGAAACATTTCTCCAAAACCTTCGCTTGCGTCTTTTGGCAATTCGCAAGGTAAATTATCTACAGCCATTACTACAATTGCGTTATCATCTGTAAAATCTACTTCTTTTTCTGTCTTTGGATTGTAACAATAAATGGGATCTGCAATTGTTGATGCTCTTAAAGTTGATGCTACAGGACCATCAACATCACAAGAAATATCTGCTACAAATTTTATATTAAATTTATCTGATTTTGCATCTTCTCTAGTAAATAAATAAGGTGCTCCATTACCATAAAAATGCCCAGCAATAAAGAAATTGGTTACTTCTGCAAAACGCATAAAATCAGATTCGTAATTCTCTGGATGATTGTAAAAATCAAAATTATCGACAACTTCACCATCTTTGCGCTTGTTATAATCTAAAACATCTGCCAAACAATACACAGGTTCATTAAATGTTTTATTTAGATATTCATCAACAGAAACCTCTTTTATATTTATTGCATCTAACATTTCTTTGGCTCCGTAAGCAACTTTTCCATTACCTGTTAACAAGATTTTAAATTTATTAGGTAATTTAATATTACCAAGCTCAGCTATCAATTCTTTTTGAGAGTCTAAAGTTTCTGCTTTTGGTAAACTAAAGGTTTTATTTTTTAAACCAATAGCTCTAAAACCATTGTAAGCACCAACTATTCCTGCATAACGTCCAAAACCAATTAAACGCATTCCGTTTTCTTTTACAATAGTTTCGTGATCGAACAATTCTATATTTTTATCTAAAATTGCCTTTAATAAATTTCTATTATAAGGTTGTTTTTTGATAGTATGACTAAAGAAAAAATATTTTTTATTCGGGATTAAAGCATCAATTGGCACTTCTTTTACACCAAGTAAAACATCGCAATCTGACATATTTTCTGTGATTTCAAAACCCGATTTTCGATAAGCTTCATCAGAAAAAACACGAATAGGAGAACTTTCTACTTTTATAGAAGCTGCAGAAAACTGATTTTTAAATTCTTGTAATTTTTCTGGTGAAAATACCACTCTTCTATCTGGTGGGTTTTTACGTTCATTGATAATGCCAAACTTCATTTTTAATGATTTTTAAAATGCTGATAACTTAAATATTTTCAATAGAAAACAGATCAGCATAAGATGGTACAATATTTGTTCGAAGATATTAGATTTTAAAGAGATTAGCAATTGTATTTTTTATACTTTTGCAAACCGTATTTTATTTTATATAAAATATTTCTTTGACATTTTGGGGACGACTGGTTTTGACAGCAAGGTCAGTGAATTGGTAAGCATATCGAGTTATGAAATAACACTCGTTAAACCTAATTTCAACTTTTTAAACGGCGAAGATAACTACGCTTTAGCTGCTTAATCCGAATCATAGTAGGATTAGCCTAGGCTCACAAGGTGAGCAAGCTTTATGTCCACGAAAAGCCTTGGTTTATGGCGTTTCATTTTTGGGCATCGTAAAAATAAACATAGAAAACTTAAAGCTTTGGTAAGTTTTCGAAACTAAAAAAGATAAGTTAAAAGTGGGTTGTTCTTAATCAGCTTTTAAACGAAAATCAAATAAGAACTAAATATGTAGAAAGCTTTTTGGCTACTTGTTTGGACCCGAGTTCGATTCTCGGCGTCTCCACAAAAAACCCTGTAAATATTTAATTTACAGGGTTTTATTTTTTAATCTATTTAGTAATTATGGATTATCTTTACTTTTAGTTACAATAACAAAGTTGTTGTTATTAACCTTTTTCCTAAATCTTATTATAGCTATTGAATAAAAACTAAAGCATCTGGTACATCATCTGTACCAATAGTACTTACAACTTTAAAAGACTTCATATCAATCACTTCTATTTTATTGGCATTAGAGTTAGATACAAATGCATATAATCCATTAGGATGCATTAATATGTTTACTGGTCGTGGCGTATGATAAAGTACTTTTTCTAAGATTGTTGTTTTACCGTGCAACGTAATAGTTTTAATTAACTTTTTAGATTGTTGATTAAATATATCTATAGTACCATCTGTAGAATTTGCTACTAAACAATATTTACCATCAATGGAAAACTTTAGTTTTAATGATTCGTTGCCAGAGGTAATGGTATCTGTTATGAGATTAGTTTTAGTGTTTATAACTGTAATTATATTTTCCTTTGTGTTTGTAACCCATATTTCAGAACCATCAGGTGTAATGTCAATTCCTTTTCTACCAATACCACAAGAAATAATTTTGATAACTTTATTTGTATTTATGTCGACAACACTTACAGAACCAGAATTTATATTGGTTGTATAAGCAATTGCTTTCTTAGGATGAAGTACTGCCAGATGACTCTTTTTCTGGTTTGTTGCTATAGCTTTTTCTATCTGCTCGGTTTCAATATTTAGCACTAATAATTGATTGTTAACATAGTCTACAACAGCAACTTTATTATCTTCTGGATACTGAACTATACCATTAATTTTAATATTGCCTTTTAAATCTATTCTTTTTTTAACCTTCTTTAACTCTGTATCGATTATTTTAACATCAAAATCAATATCTGAACCATAATTTGTAAGTACAATATTTTTATCATCTGTAGTTGAAACCGCTTCATGAGATAGCATATCTAAAGGTATATCTGTAATTTCTTTACCTGTTGATAAGTTAAAAACCTGAACAGATTCACTTAACTTACTTATAATATACAATTTACCATTTGTACTTATGGTATAAGATGGTAATCGAAAAATAAGAATAGAAATTCTTAATACTATAAATAATAAACCAAAAAATAGTATTAAATATTTTATACGCTTCATTTTTTTTCTTAGTATTTTTTTTTCTTAAGCTCGCAAATTTAATTAATTATTGCCAAGCCATCTGGCATTTGGCCAGCTTTAATACTGCTTATAATTGTAAAATTTTTCATATCTACAACCTCTACTCTACCCCCAGTAAAATTTGATACAAACGCATACAATCCATTTGGATGCATTAATATACCTACAGGACGTGGTGTATGGTACAGTATTTTTTCTAAGATATTTTTTTTACCTGGTATTTGTATGGTAGAAATTTGTTTTTTGGTTTTACTGTTATAAACAGAAATAGTCCCATCAGTAGAATTAGAAACTAAACAGTACTTACCATCATTCGAAAATTTTAAGCGTAAAGGTTCTTTTCCTGTTGGTATGGTTGCTAGCGTTTCATAAGTTTCAGTATTAATAATCGTAATTATATTTTCTTTAATATTGGTTACCCAAAGTTCAGAACCATCAATAGAAATATCAATACCTTCTACTTTATTAGTAAATGGAATAATTTTTACAACTGAATCTAAATGAATATCAATAACACTTACAGACCCTGAGTTAATATTTGACACATATATTAGTGGTTTTTTAGGATGTTGAACTAATAAATGACTGAATTCTTGTTGCGTTGCTATTTGCTTTTCTAGCTTACCCGTTTCTATATTTACGATAGATAAATGACTGCCAACATCTGTAACAACAGCCACTTTATTTGATTCTTGAAGCGGAATAATACCATGAGGTTTTGAGCTTTTACCAAGTGATATTTCATGGATAATTTCATTACTTTTTGGATCAATAACAGAAATATTATTGTCATTTTTACTGGACAAACCATAATTAGTAACCACTATTTTATTAATGCTTTTAACAAAAGCAGCTTCATGAGGTTCTACAGCCATTGGTAGTTCTTCTAGTTCCTTACCTTTAAATAAATCAAAAACAGTAACACTTTTACTTACTTTATTAACAATATATAATGTGCCTTCTGTTTGAAGGCTATACGAAGGTTGTTTTATTAAGTAAAACACTGCGAAACCCAAAAAGAACAACCCTAAAATAGCAATTAATGCTTTTAATTTTCTCATAAAATATTTGATTTAAATTGCTCAATTGCATAGCTACAAGCTCTTGCTGTAAGTGCCATATAGGTTAAAGATGGATTTTGACATGCTGATGAAGTCATACAACTTCCGTCAGTAATAAATACATTTTTAACATCATGCATTTGATTATGTTTATTCAAAACTGATGTTTTAGGATCATTTCCCATTCTTGCAGTTCCCATTTCATGCACAGCAGATCCTGGATCTGGACTTGTTCTATAACTTCCTACATTTTCGAAACCTGCTTTTCTTAACATTTCTTCACTAGCCTGAGTCATATGTTCCATCATTGCTTTTTCATTGGCTCCATATTCAAAATGCACTTTTACTAGAGGTAAACCCCATTGATCTAAATTATTTTTATCCAAAGAAATTTTATTTTCATAATAAGGTAGTACTTCTCCTCTACCTCCTAATGAAATTTTCCATTTTCCAGGAGTTTCTAATTGCGTTTTTAATTCGGCTCCAAAACCAGTTGTGGGTTTTGATTGCCAATTTTCTCTTTCTCCTTTTCCTTGAATTCCATACCCTCTTACAAAATCATTGGTTTGAGTATCGTATCCTAAATTTTGAAATCTAGGGATGTAAATTGTGCCTGGCGATCTGCCTTTATAATATTTATCTAATAAACCATTAAAGGTTCCATAAGTACCTTCATTTACGATATGGTCCATTAAATTATGACCTATTTGAAGACTAGAATTTCCTAAACCATTTGGAAAAGTTTCTGAAACAGAATTTAACAAAATAGAAGCTGTGCCTATTGTTGAAGCATTTAAGAAAATAATTCTGGCATAATAATTCATCTCCTTTTTGGTAACAGTATCTATTATGGTAACTCCTACTGCTTTTGCTGAATCTTTATCATAAAGAACTTCTTTTACAATTGAATTTTCTCTTAAAGTTAGCTTTCCTGAATTGTTGGCATCTACAAGAGTTGATGTATTACTATTAAAGTAACCTGAATAAGGACAACCTCTACTACATAAATTACGATACATACATCTACCTCTACCCTTTTTGTATTGCGTTAGATTTGCTACTCTACCGTTTATAATTACACGATCTGTATATTTTTTGCTAACACTTTCTTTGAGATGTTTTTCTACAGCATTCATTGGTATAGGTGGTAGAAAAACTCCATCTGGAACGTGTTCTAATCCTTCTAAACTACCACTGACACCAACATACTCTTCTACATAATCGTACCATTTTTCTAAATCTGCATATCTAATTGGCCAATCTACACCATGACCATCTATTTTATTCGCTTTAAAATCGATATCTGCCAATCGATAACTTAAACGCCCCCAAGTTAAAGATCGACCACCAACTTGATAGCCTCTTATCCATTTAAATGGTTTTTCTTGAATGTATGGATGTTCTTTATCATTTACGTAAAAATCTTTATTTCCAGCATCACAATGACTGCTTTGAACTGGTCTTTCTTTTAATTCTTCTTTTGTTAAATGGTTTCTATATTTAAAATCCCAAGGATTATTAGAAGATGTTTTAAATTCTTTATCTGCACCACGTTCTAAAACCAATGTTTTTAGTCCACCTTCTGTAAGCTCTTTAGCTGCCCAGCCTCCACTAATTCCAGACCCAACAACAATAGCATCAAAAGTATTTCTGTTAGTTTGTGTTTTCATCATGATATTATCTTGTTGCCCAAGCTTTTTGGTTAGGTTGTAATTCTGTTATTGCTATGTATTTTCCTGGAGCAGGATCGTATGCCAACATCTGTGTTGCTCCTATTTCTGAAGTACAATACCCTTCTACTGTTAGTGTTTTAAGTATATTAAAAAAAGATCTACCTCTTATTTTAGTATCAATTTTAGTTAATAAACTGTTTGCATCATTACCAGTATCTAGATTTTTGAGCATTATGGTTTTTTGTGTTATTGTACACTCTTCAAAGGAAGTATTATAGTCACTTAAGGCAGTTTCTTGCAAATCATTTAATCCATTAAAAAAACGATTAAACTCTTTATTTGATGAGCAATATTCCATAAAATCGATGATATAGTCGTGCACCTTAGCTTCTTTTGCTCCAGGAGTATCTGTAGTCGGAATAATAACATCTACTAATTCTGCTAATAAATTTTTATAATCTTTTAGTTTTCCTCTGTTAGAGGTACCATAAAAAAAACCTATCCCTTTAAAGGAGGCAAAACTAATACCTATAATTCCCAAAATACCTCCTATAGCTTTTCTTCTATCCATAATTGATAATATTTTATTTTTAGAATTTATATAATTTAAGCTGCTCTTTTTGATCTTTCCCAATTTACTGATTGCGAATTTTTTAGATATCTAAAAAAACCTAATACAACAGATAAATTCATAATAAAAAAATAATATGGTACAAATAGTAGCTTGATTCTAGTTTCTCTATTCTCTAAAAACCAACCTAACAACGCAGCTGCATAAAACAGCACTTGTAACCAAAAAAATATGGGGTAAATTGATAAGGTAAATAAACCGTCTTGGATAGCCAATATTGACAAAACCGGTATTAACGCAATTAAACATAAAGGTGTTAAACTCCAACGTAAAACGCGATGAGAAATATATTGAAAAGACAATGTACCATATTTAAAAACATTTAATAAAGAACGTAATCTTACAATAGATTGAATACCACCTGCTGATATTCTTATTTTACGCTTCAATTCTTCTTTAACATTAGCAGATGCAGTTTCTATGGCATACGCATCCGGATCATATTGAATGGTGTAGCCATCTTGCGCAACACGTAAGGAAATGATAAAATCATCGAGAATCGTATCTTTTTCTACGTGTCTGTACAACTCCGTTCTAATGGCAAACAATTCTCCTGCAGCACCTACTACTGAGTATAATTCTGCATCCCATTTTTTTAAGGTAGATTCATATTTCCAATACAAGCCTTCTCCTGCTCCAGAAGCTACATCACTTTCTTTATCAACGATTCTTTTTTCACCAGAAACACAACCTACTTTTGGGTAACTAAATAAATTAACAATTCGCCTTATAGATTGTTTGCCCAAGTTTGTGTTGGCATCACTAAAAATAACAATGGGTGTTTTTACGAATTCCATACCACGATTCATAGCACCAATTTTACCATTTCTTGCATCTAAATGATGAACAGCTGTGTTAGGATATCCTTTTAATAAGTCTGGTGTACCATCATCTGAACCATCTGTAACCCAAATAATGTTTAATTTTTCTTTAGGATATTCTAATTCTAATGAATTTTTCATTTTTGCTTCTACATAATCCTTTTCATTGTAAGCAGCAATAAACAAGGTTACTTCTGGCTCATAAGTTGTATCGATGGCTTTTTTTTGCCCGATGTTAAACATCCTTCTGATTTTAACAATTGCATATAAAAGAATTCCATAGCCAACATAGGTGTACACTATAATGAATAATAATACCCAAAAAATAATTTCTAAAACTTCCATATTATTTTACTTTTTCCCAAACTTTAGTTTGATGGTTATATTGTTTTAAAACTCTTGCAGGATTACCTACGGCTACTGAGTAAGGAGGTATATTTTTGGTTACAATACTACCTGCTGCTATTATAGAATGTTTACCAATGGTAACTCCCGCAACCACAACTACATTTGCACCAAGCCAAGAATCATCTTCAATAACAATAGGCGAAGTTGACACACCTTGTACATGAATAGGTAAGTTTACATCTTCATAATTATGATTTAATCCTGAGAGAGTTATATTTTGTGCAAGTCTAATATCGTTACCAATTCTTACTGGACCAATAATAGTGTTACTTAAGCCTATTTTGGTTCTATCACCAATAATTACTGAGCCAACGCCATTATTTATAGCTGAAAAATCTTCTATGGTAGAATCTTCGCCCATCTCAAATTTATTCCATGGAACCACATCCATCCTTGTTCTTGGCCTTACAATAGCCCCTTTTCCTTTTTTATGGTAAAAAGGATTTACAAACCACTTGATCCATAATCGTGGTCTGGTTTGCTTTGGAATGAGAATTGACCAATGCACCAATTTTTTTATACGCTCATTCGATTTTATTTTTTCTTTTAATCCCATTGAATATTGTCTTTGGTTGCCTTAATAATTGATTCATAAATGGTTTTTACGTTGTTTACCCAAGTATGGCTTTTTGCAAATTCTATTCTTTTATCTATCAGATTTTGTGAATTTTCTGCCAAAGCCTTTTCTATTAAAACTACATAATCTTCTTTAGTTTCACCTAAATACACGTTTTCTTTAAACATTTGCATTGCTTTAGTTTGTGTAGCAATAATAGGTTTTCCCATAGCTAAATACTCATCAATTTTTCTTGGGTAATTACCTATAGTTAGGTTATTTATTAACTGCGGATTTGTGGCAATATCAAATCCTTTAACATAATTGGGTAACTGAGAGGCATCTTTTCGTCCTAAAAAATACACATTAGACATATTGTGTAGATTAGATTTTTTAAAATTATCATCTTCTGGACCAACTAAAACAATACTCCATTCTTTTCTTTCTTCAGCTATAAATTCTAGTAATTTTATATCTAGCCGTAAACTTGTTAAAGAACCTACATAACCTATAACAGGCGATGGAATTTCTTTAAATTCATCTGGTATTTTTATGCTGTCATCCTCATCACTAAAATGCGAAACATCGCATCCTTGGCCAACCATATAACTGTGTGAATTGTAATTTCTACAGAAATCTTCAAAAAATTCTGAGTTTGTTAACACCACATCTGCTTTTTGAACTACCAATGGTTCTATGCGCTCTCCATGTTTTTGCCAATAAGGCACTTTTACCAAATAATCTCTCATATAATAAGCATACACTTTAGGTTTTAACAACTCCTTTAAGTGTAAACCTAAAAACATTGAGCTATCATTAAAAAGTATTACATCATTAAAATTCATTCTAGAAATTGCATTCTTTATATCGTTTGTATAAATTGTTGCATTTCTTTTATTTAATAGCTTAAATAAAAAATGCACAGGAATAGAATTGATAGACTCTACCAAAGATTTGGGATATAAATTCCATAAATTATCATCAATTTTAACTAAATCATCTTCTTCTCCATTTTTAATTCTAATTCTTTTTTGAATCGTTTCTTTATCTTTTTGACTACTCATAACAGATCTAGTCATTGGTGGATTTACGTATAAAACACGATTATTTTTAGCAAATTCTGCAGCTATGTTTTTACAATTGCTACCTATTTCAATATCCCAAGCTTGTATACCAAGTACAATGATGTCTTTACCTTTAATCATATCTTTATTTTTTAGAATTATTAACATCAATTAACGCATAGAGTTTTAAATATTCTCTAGCCATATTATGCCAAGAAAACTGTTTACTACGAGTTAACCCTTTTTCACAAAGAGAGGCGCTATAATTTTTATCATTTACTATCTTAATGATTCCTTGTGTAATTTCTTCTGGTTTAAATGGATCTATAATATGAGCTGCATCTCCTGCAACCTCTGGCATAGACGAAGTACTTGAAGTTATTACAGGCACATTACAAGACATAGCTTCTAACATTGGTATACCAAAACTTTCTCTCAGTGATGGATATAAAAATACATCGCATTGCGCATAAATAGCTGGTAAATCGGTATTTACAACATAACCTGTTAATAAAATATTATTAATAAGTGATGGGTTATTAATTTCATTTAAAAGTTTTTTCAATTCTGTTTGATCATAATCTAGCATAACTAATTTATGAGCTGTACCTGAATCTTTTAAAAAATCAGAAAATGCTTGTAGAGTTCCTTTAGTATTTTTTTTAGGATCTGTATTCCCTAAGAAAAAGAAAAATTGATCTGGCAATTGGTATTTTTCTTTAACTCTTTTCAACTCTTTCTGATCGGTTATCGGTTTAAAATGCTCGCTAACACCATTGTAAATTGCATCTAGTTTTTGGTTGCCTTTTATTCCAAAAAAATCTCCAATTCTATTTTTCTCAAAATGAGAAACTGTAATTACTTTATGACTCTTTTTTACAACTTTTGGCACAACTAGCTTTCTATAAATATTTCCAAATTTTTGATAAGTACTAGCACTACTAGTTAGTATTTTTAAATAACTACTTTCCATATAAATGATATCATGCAAAATGGTTATTAAGGGAATATTTGTAAAAAAAGGCGCTGTATTACTTGTACAATGTAGTACATCACAACCATATTTTTTTGCAGCCTTTGGTAAGGCTATCTGCTCCCAAGTTGGGTAAGGACCTCCATTTAATTCTATAATTTTAAAATTGGTTGTTTCTTTTAGAACCGAGCTATCTTCATCTGGTTTTACAAAAATATAATACTCATTTTTATGGTCTATAAGCTGAAGATTTTTAATCAATTCTAGCGCAACCATATCCATACCATGTTTTTTCTTACGGAAAATTCTTTGAGCTTCAATACCTATTTTCATAATGCACTATTTTAAGAGTTAATTGTATAATAACTCATTATTCTTTTTTTAATTTTAGGGTAAACAACCACTTCTACAATATACGAAAAGAGTAGCATTAAAAGAAGATATAATGAATATTCAACAATCTTATTATCGATAAAATTTAAGTATGATGCCTCTACAACTAAGTAATGATGAGAAATATAAATCACATAAGAAAAAGGTGCTAAATACTTAAAAATTCCAAATATTTTATCAAAACCAAACCAATTTAATTTGTTCCATACAACTCCAGCAAACATTGCAATAAAGGCAAACATAAAATGCCTTAATTCTACAAAAGGAAATGCTACTAGAGGGTAATCATAAATTTTTGTATACTTAAAATTGATGTACAGATTCAGCCCCAAAAGACATAATATAAGGAGCAAGAAATAGGCGTATTTTTTTATTGATTTAAATGTGTAAATTTCACCTTTTAAGTAGGTATCAGCAAATCTCACTCCAATCCACCAAATTGCAAAGTACATAATTACTCTATTCAAAATAAAAGGATAAAATAAATATGAAATTGTTGCTATTAGCGTTATCGCATTTACATACACATTTAGTTTAGGTGGTTTTACTCGATCTGATAACAGAAAGAAAAGCATATAAAACCACCATTCGTAAGAAAGTGACCAAAGCACTCCATTTCCTAAATATGTAGCCGAAATTACATTTGGTTTTAAAGAAATTACATCTTGAAGCATCAACAAATTCCCTAAAAGAGTTTTAAATTCAGGGTCTACTAATGTGCCTTCTGAGTAACACTTAAAAAGGTAAGCAGATAAAAAAATGAATAAAAGCGGAATATAAATACGTATAAACCTTTTTAAAAAATAAGTTTTAAATGATTTGTCAGGATTTTTTTCCCAAGTATATTTTATTACAAATCCACTTAAAATAAAAAACATAATTACTGCTTCAGAACCAAAACGGAATAAAAATCCGATGTTAATTCCGAAAACATCTATTTTTTGAGGTAGCATATGAAAAAGCACCACATAAATTGCGGAAAATCCACGTATGGCCTCTAATTTTTCTAGCTTTTTATTTTTCATTGGGGGATTTTAAAATATTTGCTATTATTTTTTTTGATTTATTTCTTCTGAGCTTGAAGTGTGTTGTGTATGAATAAATGTTTTATTAGCTCCTTTTATTTTTAATAATGACAACAACATCATAAACATTCCTTTTGGTAAACTTGCTAAAGCATTTAAAGTTTTTAAATTATAAAAAGATTTAGGTACAGAAAAAATAAATGATAATATACAAGCTGATGCCAAAATAATCCAATACTTCGAGTAAATAATATCATTTTTCAAAACATAGTTTGCTATAAGAAAACCAATAGTAAATAATTTTACAGCACCAAGCAACAAGATTCTTGGAGGTTGCACAAACTGAATAGCTTTATCAAAATAATCTACATTTCCTTTTAAAATTAAATGTTTTATGGCTGATAAAATATCTTTTCTAAAATAATGGAACTGTGCAGACAACCACCTACGCCTCTGATTGCCAAATACTTCAGATTTTTGTATTTTTTCATCATAGACAACTGCATCATCTAAATACACGATTTTACGCCCTTCTTTTAGCATTTTTAATTCAATTTCTTTATCAAAACCACCAATAGCAGTAACTGTAGCCATTAATGATTTAAAATACTGATAACGAAATGCCATACCAGAACCAATAATTGCCGACGAAAGTCCCAATACTCTATGTCCTTTTCTAAAAATATTATTGTTAATTTCTTCGCTAATGGCATCTAAAATAGCCCAAGAATTATTCACATTTTTAGCAGTTCTATGGCCTTGAACTGCTATAAAATCTTGTTCAAAAACTGCATTAATTTTTTTTAAAAAATCAGAAGCCATAACATTGTCTGCATCTAAAACTACAGCAATATCGTAATCTGCCTCAAGTTGAGCCATCGCTTTATTTAATGCTTTTGACTTTGTGCTTTTTTCAAAACTAACTTCAATCAACTTTATAGGCAAAGTTTTTAAGGTAGCTAACGTTTCTTTTTGAAAAGAATCTGCAATAATTACAACATCATATAAATCTGAAGGATAATCTTGCTGTAATGCCAGATTGGCTACTTCTACAATTACACCATCTTCTTTATAACCAGGCACTAAAACTGCCATTTTTTTTAGATTTCCGTTATCAGAATATATTTTTTGCTTGTAAAAAAGACTGGCTACCGAAAATATAAAAATATAGAGGGTTGCTAAACCTAAAAGAGTTAGCAAAATGATTTGTATAATATTAAGTGCTAGCATAGTAAAATGGTAAATGGTTAGTTAGAAAATGAAATAACTATTGCTCTTTATTTTTTTAATTTTCTTAATTTATTACGAACTTTTAAACCAAATTCTCTTAAAAATGGTAAGTGTTTTCCACTTTTAAGGTTATACATAAAGGATTCCGATTCAAATATCATTTCAAAATTAGCAGTACATAATACTGGTTTTTTTGAAATTCTATTAATTTCTAATGCTTGGTTTAACTCGCTCTCAATAAACAGTACATAAGGTTTAGACATATAAGCTTTCGCCTTATGGCCTCCGTGATTGTTTGCTTTTTGCCTTGCAGCCATATCAGGTAAATCTAACATAATTAAATCATTATATTTAATATTTTGAGCTGCCAGCCAAGTTTCAGTTTCTTTTCTATATTTTTCTAAACGCGAAGTAACTATAGTACCGATTTTAGCCCCAGGAATAAATAATGGTGGTGCATTTAAAATAAAATCGATGTATTTTTCTCCATCATCATTTTGTTCTGGTGATGGATCTTCGCATAAAACACCATCAATATCAAAACACGCTTTTTCTAAAGTAGTATGGTTTAAAACATTCCATTGAAAATATCTTGGTAAAGGAACAACTTCAAAGAAATAATCTACCATTTTTTCTTTTCCAGGAATAATAAATATTGCACAATATTTTAAATCGAATTTGTCTTCAAGATGTTTTAATTTCTCTTTACATTCTATCATTGCAGAACCAGAAGCAATACTATCATCTATAACTAATACCTTTTTATATGCTCCTTCTTCAAAAAACTGACTTCTTGCTCCTGCTTTGTATATATGACCATTTAAAAAGGAATCAATATCTGTATAAGGTCTATTTAAATATAGTGACAAAAGATTTGCTGGCAACATACCACTTCTTGGTACACCAACAATTAAATCGAAATCACGTGGAATTATACTTAGTCTTTTAAGTATGATATTGTTTAAATCTTTTATGTTTCTATAATTCATAATAATTATTTTTAGAGGATTGTTAGATTGATTTTTATTCTGTAACTAATTTATTTTCAAAAGTTTCTGGTGTAGACATTATTGCCATGGAGCCATAAAACAATAATGCTGTTGGCATACCACCTAATATGGCATTACCATAAGAAGCCAACATAACACCTGCCATTCCAGAAATGAGTGCACTCATTTTTATTTTTGTTATTGGATCTCTAATTTTAAACATTACTTTATAAGAAGCCATACCGATTGTAAAAAAAAGCACACCTAGGTGAAACACTAAACCAATTATGCCCATCTCTGCCCAAATCATAACATACCAACTATCAGTAGCTACATTCGATAAGTATGCGTGAGGTAAAAATCGTTGTGCTTTATCTCCTGCATGCCCAATTCCTCCACCTAAAGGTCTAGATGCTAAATATACTTTTAATTTTGCCTGATTTGCTTTTCTAACCAATAAAGAAGGATTATTAGGATCAAACCCTGTTCTCATTCTTCTTATTTGATAAACTCCATTACCAATCATGGTATACTTAAAAAAAATAAAAATAAGGGCTACAAAAATAACTCCAGCACTCAAAACTTTTATATTTTTTCTCAATACAAAAAAGGTCATCAGTCCTGCAAAAGGTACTGCAATAGAACCCCTTGTTCCAGAAATCATCATTCCGTAAAAACCTAAAATGCTAACTGTGATAAAGAATACTTTTTGAATTCCTTTTTTTGACATTGAATAAATCATAAATACAACTCCAGCATAACCCTGATTACCACCAAATTGACCTGCATCACTAAAAAAAGAAAACACCCTAAGCTTGCCAAAAAGTAAGTGAGTTTCAGCACCACCATTATCTAACCAAGCCTGTTCAGCATAATCTACACCAAAAGCCATTTGAACAAACCCCTTAAATGTTGCAAGAATAGAAAAACAACCCCATACATATAAAAAGGTATCTAACTTTTTATGTGTATTAATTAACATAAAAGTTAAAATTAAAAAGAAGAAAAAATAGAAACCTACACCCCTACCAGCAATCCAAGGCTCAATCATTCTTGCTTCAGGGTTTGCAATTTGTAATATACAATACAGTAACCAAATACCCGCTAATTTTGTAATGGTTTTGTTTGCTGGAGCCCAATCTACCCGTTCTCTAAATCTAGAAAAAATAAGGGCTAAATATGTAATAATCATAATTCCATCAATAGCAAAACCCAATGGTAATCCTTTAATATATCTGCCTATACCAAGTATTACAAAGTTAAGTCCGATAGCTGTATAAAAGCCTAAAATTGGATTTTTAAATAATAAATTTAAATACACAGCGCCAAACACAAGTGCTAAAAAAATACCTACACCTACCATTTTTAGTTTTGCAAGAACTAATGCAACAAATAAAATACCAGCAAAAAATAAGACAATAATCTTAGGATTTGCTAATGCAGCTGAACCTGGTATTTTTTCAAAAGGATTTATATGTTGGTTATTTGTATTCAAAAAAAATTATTTAAACAAAATCTTTAGGCAAATCGATTCTTTAATATTTTATCTTTTAAGTTTTTATAGAATTCTATTCCACTAATAAATATTTCTTTGTATGACAAAGAGAGTTCTTTGTTTAAGAAATACATCCCCATCCAAATGCCAATTAAAGTAAAAATTATCGAAGCAACCGCTACAAATATCAAGGACTCAAAAACAAAAATGGCTATGAAATCTCCAATAACGTTTGCGGCAACCATAACAAATACTTTAATAGCATTAATATTCGGTTTATTTATACTGTCTAATCCAATACCTGTCATTCTATCTATAGGTAATAAAAGACCATAAATGGAAAAGACTCTTACAATATTTACTACATTAAAACCAGTAACAGGATCTACTTTTAAATACTGTTCCCCTGATAAAATCAACACTAAAAATTCTGCAAATACAAAAGTACAAATGCTCATTAATACAAACAGATAGGTTAAAGCACCTGAATAGGTATAAAATAATTCTTTAACCTCATTTACCCTACCTTGTACACTAGCTTTAGACATTTTAGGGAATGCTGTTGCCACAAAACTACGTAGAGGAATTTGCTGTAATTCTGTTAATTTTAAAGGAATACTATATAGTGCAACTGCTTCGTTACCTAAAGGGCTTAAACTTAAAATTAAAGTATCTGCACTTCTTAATAAGTTACTTCCGATGAGTGTAAACGTAGTAAATTTACCAAAATCTAATAATGTTTTATTTGTAGCTGATGTTGCTTTAGTAATTAATTTAGTGCCATCCCAACCTAAAATTATAGTTATAAAAGATGTGAATGCATTAATGATTAATAGTGCAATTACGAGTTCGTTTAATGACATATTTAGGAAAAAGAAATTCACTAAAATGGTTAAAAAAAATAATCCACTATTTATTGATTTTACAATTAATATTTTTCCATACTTTCTATCGGCTTGTAAAACTACCAAAGCATTATTCCAAGGAAGGTTTAAAAAAGCTAAAATAGGATACCATTTGAAAAACAGATTATATCCTGAATTACTAATTGTGTCTTTAAAAACAACATTACAAAATACTAAAATTACTGCTATAAATAGGGTTGCTCCTAAACCAATTAGCGCATTAGAACCTATTAGTTTGTTTCTAGAAGATTTGTCTGCACCCGATAAAAAACGAATTAAACCAGTATTTGTAATACCAAATCGAAACATTTCTACAAAAGAACCACCTGTTATAAAAAGAACCCATTCTCCAAAAACATCTATAGATAAAGTTCTAGCTAATAGCGCAAAGCCACTAATACCTAAAAGTGCAATAACTACGTTACCTGCCAGAGATAAAAAATTATCTTCTTTAATTATTTTTTTCAACATTTTCATTGGCCTGAGTTCAGATTTGGTTTTTTGAAAGAAATTGAAACTTGAATAACGCTTTTATTTTTTTTCTGAATTTTGATCTTCTTCTTGGCAAATCTCCAAGCATAGATTCTACTTCGTTAATATTTACACCATTTACAATTATATTAATTTTTTCTCCACAAGCTTCTTTTAAGTTTCTTATTGCAGATTTATCTGCTGTAGACCATGTTCTGTTTGCTCTACAGACTAATATATTTAAATCTGCATTCACCATTAATTCAGTTGGGTAATTAGAATAAATAATAGCTGGTATTTCAATTATAATAAAATCTAAATTGTTTTTTAATCTGATATTAATACCATTCAAAATATCTATATGATTTTTAGCATTAAAGAAATCATTATTTAAATCATAATAATCATGTTCTGATGGTGATAGGTAGTTAGAAACATCTGCTAAAAAAGCATCATCAACAGCTATTCTTGGATCTGGATACCCTAATATTTTATTTAAAATTGGCGATTTACCTTGTTCTTTAGCTGTAATTTGCTCTTGCTTATAGTTGAGTAATAACACTTTTTTACCTTCTTTTTTAAAGGTTTTTGCAATATTACCAGCCGTAACTGTTTTACCTTCTAATTTTTGAGTACTAAATACTACAATAATTTTAGTTTTATTGGTATTTTCTTCAGAACCAAAAAATTGAAATATATTTTGTGTTACAATTTCTATTAATCTATTTTTTATAAAATTTAAATTATAACTACCTGGGTCTATGACTATTTTAGGTACCATTCCTAAAGAAAGAAAACCAATTTTTTTGCTAGCAATGTGAGAGTTTTTAAGCGAATCATCAAAATATTCCATCACAAAAATTATTCCTAGCGTTAAAATACCCCCTAAAAATGCTGCTGCAATAATTAAAATAGCTCTTTTTGTAGGGTTTGGAGATACAGGATAATATGGTACATCTATAGGCTTTAAATCTGATGATAGTTCACTGTCTTGCAGTTTTAGTTTTGCTAAATTTAAACCATGAAGAATTTCTAAATAGCCTTGTTCTGCTACTGAAATTTCTCTTTCTAAACGTTTCATATTCGCGCCAGCAGGTGCATATCTTGCATAGGTTTCTTCAAAATCGTTATTTTGTTTTTTTAGAACACTTAATTTAGCTTTTAGGTTTTCAGACTCCACAACGTTATTCATCCAATCTGGTAACAACTTAGAAACGGGTAAACCATCAATTGAATTTTGATATGAATATAATTGATCTATACCTTGTTTTATTTCTTCATTCAGTTTTTGTGTTTCATTTTCTAGTTGTGTTATTTTATTAGAACTTTCTGAGCTATAGCTCGATTGATTTTCAGCTTTTATTAATGCTAGTCGATAGTTTAAGTCTCCTAATTGTTTCTTTTTATCGAGTATAAGGTTGTTTTTTTCTTGAATAATTTCTTGTATCTCTAATTTTTTTTCTAGACGTCTTATTCCTGCATTTAAACCAGCTAATTCTGCAATATTCTTTTTATAATCAACATCCATATCTTCTTTAACAACAGCAACAGCTTTACTTTGCTCATAATAATTTATGATTTTAGAAGATTTATTAAATTCAAGAAGCTTATCCTCAGCATTTTTTAACTCAACTCTTGCCTTTTTTAATTCGTTTTGAAAATATTTTACAACAGCATCAGATCTATTTTCTTTTATATTTTTGTAATTTTTAATACAAACAGTATTATATATAGCAAGAGTTTGCTGACATATGCCTGGATCGTTTACAGTGTAACTTAATTTAATTAAATCGCTACTATTTATTCTTTGCGCACTTAAACTAGAAATTGCCTTTAAAGAATAATGATCGTCTTCATCGTAATTTAAAAGTTCATATACATAGTTATCATTACTACTCTTCATTAAAGCTGTTAAATTTTCAACAGTTTTTTCGTACTTGTTTCGATCTATTTGATCAGGAAAAAGTTTGTCATCAATTCCAATGATATTCTTTTGAATATCAGAACTAACATCTTCTTTAGCAACATAATTGTATAAGCGTTTTGGTATTTTTTTTTGAAATTTTTTAAATAAATCTTCTGATATATATTTCGGGTTTGCCTCTGGTAGCATTAAATGTAAAGCCAGTAATCGAATCGCTACTTCTTCTTGAGTTTCTCTAGACTTTATTATATTAATTAAGTTATCAAAAGCAGAATTTGTAGCTTGATAATTAAAGGTTTTATCCATTTCAATAGAAGAACCTGTAGCCAAACCAGTATATAACAGTGTTTCTGATGAATACTCAAAAGACGGTTTCATCGTTAGTAAAATTACCAATACACCTAGTAAAATAGGTACCGTAATTAATAATACTATATGTTTTAAGATTAAGCGAATAAAATCGACTATTGTCATCTTTAAAATTTTAATTAGTTAAACCAAATACAAAACCCGCCATGTCTTCTAACATTTTTTTTACGGTTATAAATTCAGACAATGCTTTTTCATATTCTGCCTCTATATTTGATGTTATATTGTTTATTCTTACATATTCTGATACAGCTACAACACCGTTTCTGAATTCTTTTTCTACCATTTGTTTATTTACTTTAGCATCTGCCAAACTTTTAGCTCTAATTTTTAGTACATTTCTTTTTAAGAGCATATTTTGATACATACGAATTACTGTTTGCCTAATTTCTTGTTTTTGAAATTCTGCCATACTTCTTGCTTCATCAATTTCTAATTCTGCAAGTTTTATTTGATTTTTTCTATTTAAAAAATCAAAAATTGGAAATTTCAAATAAACCCCAAAACTATAATTCACTTGTCTTCTTGTAGTTAATGCGGCTGTACTTGAAACACCATCGTTATCAGTAGCAAAAGTACTTAGATTACCATATAATACATCTCCTTGAATACCAAAATTTCTTGTCCAATAAATTTGCTCTGATGCTAATGTAGACTCCATAACACCAATATGACTTTTTCTAAAATTAACCATACCACTTTTTTTAATTACAGAATCTATAACTACCTCAAGAGGCGGAAATTCAGATCTAATATTGCCTATTTTAATATCTTTAGAGTCATTAAATGTTTGAGCATTTAAATTACTAAATTGTAAAAGAATTAAACCTACAATAGATACAATTTTAAAAATTTTACTCATTCTATACACTTCTTTAATTATACAGTATCTGATTGAAACAATGCAGGTACAGTTCTTAATATCAACTTAATATCATACCAAAAAGAATAATTATCACCTTCAAACTGTTCTGCATATTCGTTATCTAGCCTCATTCTTTCTTCTTCAGACATTTTACCTCCTTTACCTCTTAATTCTACTTGCCATAAACCAGTTATTCCTGGAGGTGCTAAAAATCTTTTCGATAAATCATCTCCTGTTAGCACTTCTGCTTCATACACTGGTAATGGTCTATTACCTACAATAGACATATCTCCTTTTAAAACATTAATTAACTGTGGTAATTCGTCAATACTAGTATTTCTAATAAATTTACCTACTTTGGTAATTCTTGGGTCATCAACAATTTTCACAAAAGTTGAATCGTTTTTAGAAGCCTCTCTTTTTTGAACATTAAACCAATAATCACATATTTGATGAGTATCAATATACATTATAGGAGAGCAAGTTTCTCCCTCTGGTAGTTTACTACATTTTGGACACGGAATGTCTAACGAACTATTTTCTGTTTTTACCTCTTCTTTTTTGTACTGATTTTTTTCTGCTGCTAATTTTTTTAACAATTCGTCAGAACCTGTTCGCATTGATCTTAATTTATAAAAATCAAAAGTTTTTCTACCAACTCTTTTGGATATATAATACACCTTACCTTTCGATTCTAGTCTTATTGCTAATATAATTAATAACAAAAATGGAGATGCTAAAAGAAGTACAGATGAAGCTACAAAAATATCGAACAAACGTTTAGACAGTGGCATTTTATAGTTTGCTGATTCAACAATTTTAGATGCCTTCTGAGGAGGTTCTGGCTTTTTATTTGCACATAAATAAGTTAACCTACTTAAAACATCTTTAGATTGGGTTACAGAGGGTACGTAAAAATCATCTATATGCTTTTTGAATGCTGACTTATAAATCTCAGCATTAAACTCTTTACAAAGTATAATAAAAGGCGTTGAATCATATTCACTTTGTGCTCGCAACCATTTATAGAGAAAAAAACCTGTATTTCCTGGCAAATAATAATCACATATTATTCCGTCGATATTCTTATTAGTTTCTAAATATCTGGTAGCTTCTAAACTATTTTTTAGAGTTACAATTGAACAATTGTAATCTTCCGCTTGGCTAAAATAGTTCTTAATATTGCCAATATATAAAATGTTAAGTTTTGCGCCCATAAAATGCGAATTAGTTTATAACTTTAATATTAATGGTTACCACTCAATTGCATAATGAATTGGGTAAAGGTTCTTTTTTACCAGTTCTTCAAGTTCTTCTGGGTTAAATGGCTTTGTTAAGTAATCTTGGGCACCTAATCTATAACACTTAATACGTTCTTTACTTTCAGATCTACCAGATAGCATTACAACTGGTGTATGTTTGGTAAAACCTCGCTGACGAACTTTAGTTAAAAAACCATAACCATCCATCTCTGGCATTTGAATATCACAAATAATAAGATCTGGTATAGTACTATCAAGCCACTCTAAAGCTTCTAGTGGGTTGTTTTTAGTAATTACATCATAATCTTGGGATAAAAAGTTTTGCAATAACATACAAATACTTACTTCATCATCTAAAATTAATATAGTTTTCTTCATTTTTAATTTATTTTATAGTCGGTCTTCAACTCATTAATAACCTCGCTAGCATAAAAATTGATATTTTTAATAATATGCTTTAAATCGATTTCACCTAATTCGTTTACCGTTTTTCCATCGATTACTAAAAGTTGTTCTTTTAACTTAAAAGCACCAAAAAAATGAACAGTTGGTTTAATTTTATGAACTTCATTTTTTATTTTTAGGAGGTCATTATCTGAAAAAGCTGTGTTGAGTTCATTGATAAATTTTGGAATTTGATCAATAAAAACTTCAACCATTTTTAAGATTGATTCTTTATTGCCTCGACACATTGTTTCTACATCTTGAAGATTATAAAACTTGATGTTTGAACTGCTGGAATTGCTTGAATTTGGGGATAAATTCATAATAGTAACTTTTTTATTTGTTTACACTATAAATATAGCATTTATATTTTAAAGGTAACTTACTTCTTTTTAAATAAAATATTTGTAAAATAATATTGAGACTCGCAGAAATATATTGATGAAAAACTAATATTCAAATTTGAAAAACATCACATATTTCAACTTTTTTTAGAAACTTTAGTGACCTTTAAAAAAGAAAATTGATCTCTAGATGTATTTTTTTATTCTGGAAGCTATCAACAAAATTAATATTGGTTTATGTTTTAAATTCAAGGCAATAAATAACTAGAGCAATATGCCAGCCTTTTAATGTAGTAACTATCATAATTTAACTAATTGGGGAACATTATTATAAAGATAATATTTTTTTTGAAAAACAAAACCATTAATCTAAAAAAACACAAATTATTTTTTTTATCAATTACAAAATGATAATTTTATAAAACTTATAGTATATAAAATAGTGACACATAGTTGTATTTATTCATTTTTTTAAGGTATAATTAAAACCACAGATGACAGATAAAAGCAATATAGTTTTAAAAGGTAAAAAAGTTCTTGTGGTAGATGATAACATAATGAACAGAATGGTAGTTAATGTTATTTTAATTGATTTTGGCGTAATCGTTTCTGAGGCATCTGATGGAGAACAGGCTGTAAACTTTTTAAAAAATAACGCATACGATTTAATTTTAATGGATTTAAAAATGCCTAATTTAAACGGATTTCAAGCTACAGAAATCATTAGAAAAAAAATGGAGTTAACAACACCCATTATAGCTTTAACAGCTAACTCTTTAGATGATGAAAGAGAAGAATGTTTAGAATTAGGTATGAACTATTACCTTACCAAACCCTTTGATAGAAAGGTTTTTATTGATGTAATTTGCAATTATATTTGTTAAAATTATTAAATAGCAATTTTTTACATAAAATTTAGTAGACTTTTGGCAATATAAAATATAACGAGATTTTTAAATTAAAAACGTGTAGTATAATAAACATGTTGTAAAGTGTTTTATAATGGTGAAATAGTAATTTTAGCAAAATACCTGTTGTCTACACTTTCTTACTTTTAAACGCGATCAAATATTCAATAATCTCAATTTAATAAAATAGAAACTAATATTTTATAGTTTTGTAGTATAACTTTAACCTTCGAATAACAATCATAAAAAAAATAAGATTATGAAAAATTTTCCCTCAATTTCATTAGTAATGATTCTTTTAATTTTAAGTTCTTGTAATAATAAATTCCCTGAAGAAGATGATTTAACTCCTGAAACTACTACAATTAACAATTTAAAAGCGAATGCTAGTTTTGATTGGAGTAATTCTAACAAAACCAAAATAAGCATCTTTACTAAAGATAATTCAAACAATCCTGTTGCTAATGTTAAAGTGAGTGTTTGGACCAACTTAGAAGATGAAAGCGGAATAGAAATTACAAATGGAGTTACCAATAGCCAAGGAGAATTAAGTTTTGATTATGATTTTGAAGCAGATATGACTGAAGTTGTTTTAAAAACAGATTTTATTGGTTTTATTCCTGAAGTAAAAGTACCTATAGAAAACGGGAATGTATATTATACGTTTGGTGGAGAGGATACTAGTAAGTCAATAGTAAATTCTAAAAATAAAATACTATACGATAAAGTAGAAAATACCCTTCAAAACAAATTTAATGCAAATATTAAGATAAATTATATAGGTGGCTATGATGGTAATGGTGTACCAAATTATTTAGAAAAAGAAAGAGATTATGTTAGTCGTAATTTTTTATATGATGTTAACGCAGCTCTACCAGAGAACAGACCAGTACCTAAGTACCATCCTGAATACTTAACAGGTGTAAACGAGCAAAATTTAGTAGTTTTAGACAGAGCTGATATTTGGGTTACCTTTGTTTCAGAAGGAGCTGGTTACAGAAATTCACTCGCATACTATACATACGATAGAGATTTTCCACCCAAAACTCCAGCAGATATTACAGAATGTAATGTAATTTTCCCTAATGTATCTTTCAAGTATTCTGGAGGTGGTTTACGTTCTGGAGATAAAGTTTACTTAGGAACTTTTGAAAAAAATACAGTTGTAGGTTGGGTATTAATGAGAAATGGTTGGAATGGACAAGAAGTTACAGAAGGTGGAGGTTTATTATATTCGAATTTAGAATTAAACCCAGAAGAAAATATCGAACATCGCCAACATTCTGTATTACTTTTAGATCAAGAAAGAGATGTTATTTTAATTGGTTTTGAAGACTTGATAAGACCAGGTGGAGATAATGATTTTAACGATGCTGTTTTTTATGCATCAGCCAATCCAATGGAAAATATTGAAATTGAAAACGTTCAGATATCTAACCCAGACCCTGTAGATACAGATAATGATGGAGTATATGATAGTTTCGATGATTACCCAGAAGATCCTGAACGTGCATTTAACAATTACTATCCTAACAGCACCAACTTTGGTTCTTTAGCTTATGAAGATTTATGGCCATCTACTGGAGACTATGACTTTAACGACCTAATTATTGACTATAATTTTAATAGAATTACCAATGCAGATAATAATGTAGTTGCCTTAGAAGGTAAATTTATTGTAAGAGCCATTGGTGCTAGTTATGAAAATGGTTTTGGATTTACAATAGATGATATAAATTCTTCTTTAATTGAATCGGTTACAGGAACAGAATACACAGAAGGTTATATACAAAACAATGCAAATGGTACAGAAGCCAACCAAAGTAATGCAACTATTATTGTGTTTGATAATGCCAAACAACACGGGTTTGCGAATACAAGACAAGACCAAACATATCAAGCTGCAGATACTTTAAAGGTAAATATTAAATTAACAACACCTGTAAATCAAGACGTTTTTGGGTTAGCACCTTACAATCCATTTATCATCATTAATAAAGAAAGAGGTAAAGAAGTGCACTTAGCAAATTATGCACCAAGTGATTTAGCAGACACTTCTATTTTTGGTGTATCTGCCGATGATAGTAATCCTAATATTGGCAAATATTATAAATCAGTAGATAATTTACCTTGGGCAATTAATTTTCCAAGTAAATTTGAATATCCTATTGAAAATGCAAGTATTGATACTGCTCATTTAAATTTTATTACTTGGGTTTTAAGTGAAGGACTTGACTATGAAGATTGGTATAAAAACATCGGTAGTTATAGAAATTCTAGTAATATTTATAGTGAATAATTATTTGACACCAAACCATAAAGTGTGTTAGTAAAGTTATTTTGAAATTTTTCTATAGCAATATTTAAATTGCTCCCTAACGAAAAATTTCAAAATAACTTTGCATTTAAATTAATCACTAAATTTACTGACACATATTTATTATAAAATCAGAAAATTTATAAAACGAGGACTTTTTTTTAATAATTTTAAGATAGTCTAAGAACCTAATAGTTCTATAAAATAACTTCAAAAACCCAGATTTGAGACATAGTTACTAAAACAAACCCAGCACAATAGGCAAGTTAGATGCATATGTAAAGACTACGGTAAGCATCAAAAAAGTAACAATCTAGATTCAAGCTATAGCTATAAGCATAAACGATCAAGACCACTTTAGGAAAAACACAAATACAAGTTCCTAGAGACTGAGGCAGTTCGTTAAAAGCGAATACACCTCTTTATAGACGACTAGTTTAAAAGACTTTAAAATAAAACCTACTGAAAATTTAAACGAATTTACAGGTACTACTATAATCATTTTCTGGAATTCAGCTACCCAAATTAGTTTATCACATCTAATTATAAATTCTTGTAGACAAATAAGCTTGGAAAGATAAAAAAACATCTATACTCCACTTACAAAAGAAGCTGAAAGAGTTATTTTAAAAGACTTCTAAAATAAAATGGAACTAACCAAATTAACACATCAGAAAACACCTTAAAACCTTCAGAAAACAACTGGTATGAGCTCAGTGTCTTTTTTTTGATTTTCTTCTTGAAACTAATACTATTATTTGCGCACTAATCTAATAGAAAAAATTAGAAAACACAAAAAAACTCTTTTACCCTTCTAATGATCTTATACTATGATAAATTCTATCTTTCTTACCCGAAGATAATCTACAAAAAATGTAAAATGCCAATTAGAAACTGGGAATTATTTTAAACCAAGTTTTAAGCTTATATATTTTATCTATACCAAAAAGACAAATCAAAATAAATAGGCCCGATATCTAACTTAATTTGAAGTTGACATTTTATTGTTGCCATAATTTCGAACGCTTAAACATTCAAATACAAACATTAATCATAAATTAATCAACATCTAGTTAATCATTTTAAAACACATTCAATTTTCATTCAACTTTTACAAAACCAAAACCCAATGTAATTATTGATTTCATTACAAAATAACTTTTCTAAATAGGTAATTGAAAATCTAAAAAACAATTATTTAACTCTCGGCATTTCCCCCTTTTATCTCTGTAAATAAGTTACTAAAAGGATTTAGTATGAAATTTATCTAACAGAATTCTTACTGAAAAACAAAAAGATTTTGAAGAATTATTCTTCAAAATCTTTTTTTATAAATCTAGTTTTATTTTTTAGTAGTCTATTGATCAATCAGATCTTTATTTCTATTACCTGAACTATCTGTGTACCAATTAACATAATTCAACCCTCCTGATTCTGCCCATAAACTAAAGAAGTTATATGCATCAGTAATTGCCACTTTTTCTTTTGGAACCTTAAAATCGTGAATAATACTTATAGCCCAAGGATATCCATTATCTGATATATAATTACCGTCTTCATCTTTATTTGTGCCGTTAAAAGTTGTACTATTGTTACCTAAACTTGTTGGACTCATATATGGCAAATGTATTTCTTTTTCCCTAACCATATTTACAATTAAGAAAGGATTAAAAGGAGCAACACCTAACTTTTCTGTGCTAATTGGTTGTGTAAATCTTATTGTTATCTTAGTTTCATTTAAAATATTATCTACATCATCAGCAAGAATAATTACCGCTTTCTCTTGATCTGCTTCAGTTCCATTTTGATTTAGAGTGATAAAGTTTTGCGTAAATACAGAACCAGTTACACTTTCGATTTCAGTAGGTAACAATCCATCAATTTGAAAGCCAATTCCATTAGTAAAGCCAGCACCATTAGCTTTAATATTACACGTAAAATCTAACTGAACTGCCATATTATCTGAATTTAATTTAGCAACTGCTTGATAACTCAAAGCTGCATCATTAAAATCGTAATCTCCAGTTGTAGGCCATAAATCTTCAAAAGAAATTGTACCCTGACCATATTTACTTGGTGTAAAATATTCAAATGCAACCTCTTTATCTTCTGGGTACGCATCATCTATATCAGGAATACCATCCCCATCTGTATCTGTATCATTTACATTTTCAGAGATTACTCGAAATGTAGTCAAATCATTAATTGTTCTTCCAAAATCAGAACCATTATTTGCATCTGGACCATATTTATATTGCCAACCACCTGTTTGTGTATCCATAACAATTAAATTACTACTTGAAGCGCTATTTGCTAACCATAATTCTTGGTTTGAATCAAAAGTCATAGAAGTTGGTTGAAAAGGCAAGCTGTCTGCACTTATTCTAGTGCTTTGGAATACGTTATTAGCATCTAACTCTAATAGATATAATCCAGAAAAAGTACATAAATATAGGGTACCATCATCAGCGAAAGCTAAATCTCCTCCTGATGTACTGTCAAGACCTTCAATATTCCAAGTATTTAACTTTTCTCCAGTAGCAGGATTAAAGGTGTATAGTTTAGCTTTAGTAGAAAAATAAAGCAAACCGTCGTTGGCATTATAGTCTAATCTAGGACCTCCTATACCAAGATTTGCAACAGTTTCCCATATATCTTTTTCAATTGAATATTTCATTAAAGGATAAGGATTTGATCTACCAATAGAATATAACAACTTATTTTCTTGGTCAATTGCACATGTATAACTACCCATTGGCATTTTAGATAAATCAGTAAGTAATCCTGTTAAAGGATCTACCTGAAACAATTGCCCTGATCCATTAACGCTATATAAATAGTCTGTTGTACTTTTTAATCCACTTGACTTTATGGATTTTTTCGATTCAGCTGCATTAAAATTTACTTCTTGATTTACAATATCCTCAATGCTTGCAGTAAATTGTAAACTCTCATTTCTTCGGATATAAACTTTATCATAGAACTTAGGTAAGTTTATAGTTTGCTGTAAAGTACCATTTTTGGCTACACCAGAGAAAATTAATCTATCTAAAACATCAGATTTATAAACAGTTTCTGTTACTATTTCTCCTGATTCATTTTCGAAAGTCTCAGTACCAGCATCATACAATTCATCCGAATATGCATAAATATCATACTTTGCATAATTTCCATCATCAACTATATTAATTTTAACATCATGATAAGTACTAAAATCAAACCCATCTGGAATAGATAGTACTGTACCAGGATCTTCGATGACTATATCATCATCGTCTACAACAGGTTCATCAAAACCACAACTATTTAACAATAATAAGAAAAAGGCGTATCTCAAAAGAGAGTTTAGTGAGGGATTCATACGATTTTGTTTTTTTAAAGATCTTTTCATAGTAAGATACAAATTATAATGTTAATCTTTAAAAGATGATAAAATCTTTTAAAAAATGTTTTATTTAATTTTTAGAATAATAAATTATTATTTACCAGTTCAACAACAAAGTTAAAGCTAAATAAAGTTCATGAAGTTGAAAATAGATGACACTTTTTTTACTGTCGATTAAAGGAACACAACTAAAGTTAAACGCTTAAAAATCTAATTATTAATTTTAGTAAAAAGAACCAACATATATAAAAACACTATGCTTAAATTAGGTTTTAAGACTTAATTAAAAACGAATAAAAGATAACTACAAAAGCAAATAAAAAACCTCAATTAAATAATCTAATTGAGGTGTATTATTCATTAAGAAGTGAATTTTATTTAACTCCCTCTCCTTCTTCGCATTCTTTTGCTACGTATCTCTAACATTTTTTTCTTTCACAATACTAACATAATTATCTTTAGTTGTTTCAGAATCTTTTTCTAAAACAACTATTTTTACTTTTCCCTGTGGGTTAAGTAACACTTTCTGTTATCCTACATCGAATGCCCTCTATAATACTCCAATACTTTTACTCTTAAAAAATAATCGTATTTAGCAATAGACACATTAATTTTTGCATTTTCTAAATTATTTTTACTAGTGATGTAAGCCAGGAAATTAGAAACTCCGTTATTAAATCTAGTTTCGTTAATTTCAAACGATTTTTGAAAAGCTGTTACTTGCTTTTTTAAACTTTGATATCTGGCAAAAGCAGCTTCCATATCAAAATGGACTTGTTGAATGGCATTTTTAATTTCGAATTGCGTTTGCTCTAATGCAATTAACGACTCTTGTACATTCACTTTTTCTAAAGCGACATTATTTTTTGCTCTAAAACCGTTAAAAATTGGCACACTTACAGAAATACCAATTACAGAATTAAAATTATTATCAAACTGATCTAAATAATTAATTTGCTGAGCATTGTAAAGTTTTTGATTAGTTAAGACTTGTATGTTTTGATTATTGATTGACACAAAATCTCCTGTTTCTGCAATAGTTGTTCCTATTTCTGTAAAGGTTTCTGCTGCACTAGAATAATTGGTATTTAACTGCCCAAACAACGAAATTTCTGGTATGTATTGTGCTTTAGCGACACTTACTCCTTTTTTGGCAGATGCCAACCTCAATTCATTGGCTTTAAAAGTTGCTAAGTTTAATAAGGCATCCTTATAAACTTTTTCTGATGTAAATTGATATTTATCTAAACTGAACAAAAAATCATCAGCAGAAACATCAACATTTGAGTTTAAATTTAGGAGGTTTCTCAAATTCAATTTGGCATTATTCAACGCAATTTCAGCTGATAAAATATTGGTTTCATCCGAAGATTTCTGGCCCAATAAGTCTGTATAATCAGCAGGATTCTCTCTACCTTCATCATACAAATCTTTTTGAATTTTTAGTTGTTTATCCGTAGTTATTAAACGCTGTTTATTTAACGCTAATAAATCTTTATTATTTAATACTTGCAAGTAGGCTAATGTTACTGAAAGAATTAAATTTTGCTTTTCTTGTTCTACTTCTAAAGATGCTGCTTTTGCATTTAGTTTTTGTTGTTTTAATGTATTTAACAACCGAAAACCATTAAAAACAGTAGTATTTAAACTTAAATTTGCGTTAGAAAACGTTAACTGTTGATTGATAAAATCATTGGTAAACGGATCTATACTTCTACCATTATTTATCCCTAAATTATAATTAGCATTTACATTTGGTAATAAATTTGCTTTAGATTGTTTGTGATTAATTTTAGCAGTTATAGCTGTATTTTTAGATGATTTTAAACTTAAATTATTTTCTAAAGCGATTTGTAAACATTCTTCTAGCGTATATTTTTTTTCTTCCGGATTTTGGCAAAACATAGAAATACTAAAAGCAAATGCAATTACATAAACGAAACTTCTTTTTATCATTTTTAATACTTTTAAGCTGTTCTAATTTTCATCAGAACAAATTAATTTTTGATGAACATAAATTGTAACTTATTCTGTTTTTAAAGAATCTACAGGATTTGATGTTGCAGATTTTATTGCTTGATAACTCACTGTAATTAAAGTTATTATTAATGCACCTACACACGCAATTGCAAAAACCGACCAAGAAATATTGGTTCTATAAGTAAATTTTTGTAGCCATTGATTCATCATTAAATATGCAATTGGAGAACCAATTAGTAAAGAAATTACAACCAATTTTAAAAAATCTTTAGACAACAGAACCCATAATTGACTTACAGAAGCACCTAATGTTTTACGTATACCTATTTCTTTTGTACGTTGTTCTGCAACAAAAGAAGCCAAACCAAATAAACCTAAACAACTAATAAAAATTGCTAATAAAGTAAATACTTTAGAAAGGTTAGCGATTCTTTCTTCTGATCTAAATTTTCGTCCATATTCTTCATCAACAAATTGATATTCAAAAGGCAAACTAGGAAAATTTGCTTTAAAAGTTTTTTTAATAATCGCTAAATTATCAGCAATACTTTTGTTTGGGTTTAACCTTAAATTAAAATAAGCAGCTCCATCATTAATATCAAATGCATAAATAGATTGCTTTACTGGACTGTAAGGAGATTGCATTATCATATCATCAATAACCCCAATAATTTTTAAAGGCGGGTTTGGTTCATCAGTATCTGGATCTCTTAAATATTTTCCTACTGGATCTTTAATTCCCATATAATCTACAGCAGTTTTATTTAAAATTATAGCTGTAGAATCTGAAGCAAATTTTCTTGAAAAACCTCTTCCGTCAATAATTTTTAACCCCAATGCTTCTACAAATTCGTAAGAAACGTGTGTATAGGCAAAATTTTCTTGAAATCCTGGTGGTTTTCCTTCCCAAGTATAACCACCACTATTAGACCAAACACTAGTTGTTGGGCTAGATGTGGTTGCCATTTCTGTAACTGCACCAGAAGCAATAAATTGATTACGCATTACATCTGACTTGCCTAAAAACTCAGAACTCATTACTGGTATTTGTACTAAACCTTCTTTATTGTAACCTGCTGGTCTATTTTTTGCAAAATCTATTTGATTCATTACAACCATAGTTCCAATAATTAAGGCAACAGAAACTGTAAATTGAGTAACTACTAATATTTTTCTTGGTAATGCTGCATATCTTCCTGTTTTAAAAGTTCCTTTTAAAACAGTTACAGGATTAAAAGATGATAAATACAATGCAGGGTAACTACCTGCTAAAAATGATATAATAATTATAAAGAGAAAAGAAACTCCCCAAAATTGAAAATCTGACCAAGGAAAAATTATTTCTTTACTTGCCAAATTATTAAAACCATTTAAAAACAACAAAACCAACCCAATAGCCAAAATAAATGATAGTAAAACTATTAAAAATGATTCGCTTAAAAACTGAGCAATTAATTGACTTCTTTTAGATCCAATAGATTTTCTAATACCAACTTCAATCGCTCTTTTTTCTGATCTAGCAGTACTTAAATTTATAAAATTGATACAAGCCAGCAACAAGACAAAAACTCCTATAATACCAAATAACCAAACATTTTCTATTCGCCCACCAACTTGTATACCATTTTCAAAATTTGAACGTAAGTACCAATCTTTCATTGGAAATAAAAACATTTGAGGGTTAAACTCTACTTCATCTGGAGCCATTCTTTTTTTTACATCAATAATTTTTGCTGTAACTGCATCCATTGTTGTGTTTTCATTTATTTGCACAAATAGTTGAAAAGAATTATTACCCCAAGATGTTTTGGCGTTCTGAATCCAAGGCCTTTCTGATACATAAAAATCCCAAGAACCAATAAATTTAGTCTCATAAAAATCATTATTAATAGGAATGTCTTTATAAACGGCACTTACTAATAAATCTGCTGTATTATTTACTTTAATAATTTTTCCAATAGGATTTTGGTCCTTAAATAAAGATTTTGCTATAGATTCAGAAATCATAATCGATTTTTGATCATCAATTCCGTTTTTAACACCAGATATAATTTCTAAACTCAACATTTCTGGTGCATCTTCTTGCATAAAATTCCCATTAATATTGATGTTAATATCTCCATATTTTAAATATCTACTTTGTGTCCAAGAAGACATTACTATATGTTTAAAATTGTCTGCATAATCTTTTCTAATTGCAAACTCTAATGGTCTAGGAATAGAGGGGCCAGTTTCTGTTTTTCCGTTGTTTGTTTGGTTTTGAAATATTTGAGCAATAGTTTCTTTATCTTCAAAAAAATCGTTGTAATTCAGTTCATCATTAATCCACAAACCAATCATAACAGTTGCTGTAATACCAATAGCTAAACCTAAAATATTAATTAACGAATACACCTTATTCTTTAAAAGATTTCTAAAGGCAATTTTTATATAATTTTTAAACATAATTTTTACGTTTTATTTTTTCTGATTTTAGTTATTCTGATCGTAATGAATTAACAGGATTAGCATTTGCAGCTTGTAAGGTTTTTGCACTTATAATAATTAAGGCAAATACTATCATAGCAAAAGCACTAACAACAAATACCCAGAAGCTAATATTGGTTTTGTAAGCAAAATTTTGAAGCCAATTATATGTGCCATACCAAGCAATTGGTGCAGCTAGTGCAAAAGCAATTAATACCAAGCTTAAAAACTCTCTACATAATAATGCGTTAATTTGAAATAAAGATGCCCCCAGTACTTTACGAACTCCAATTTCTTTAACTCTTCTGTTGGTGGTATAAATTACTAGCCCTAATAACCCCAAACAACTTATTAATATTGATAACCCTGTTGCCCAGTTTAATAGTTTTGATACTTTTTGTTCTCTTTTGTAAAATTTAGCAATGGTTTCATCTAAAAACTCTAGTCGCATATTTGTATTAGGATATACTTCTTTATAAACATTTTCAATTTTTGAAAGACTATTTTTTAAATTTTCTGTAGAATTGCTTTGCAATGAGATGTGCACAGCCTGAAAATAAGACCATTGACCTCTATACCAATCTCCATGTAAAGTGAGCGGTTTAATATCAGACTTTAAAGAACGTTGATGAAAATCTCCAATAACACCAACAATTTGCAAGTTTTCTTTATCATAAAGTAAAGACTTACCAATAGCATCTTCTGCAGACTTAAATCTAAAAAATTTTCTTGCAGCTTCGTTTATTACCAATTCTTTTATAGTATCATTTCTTTGTACACGACCAGCAAGTAAATCAATTTCAAAAAGATTTAAATAGTTGGTATCACCAGCTAGTAATTGTATTTCTCCATACACTTCTTGATTGTCAATCATTCTTCTCATATCAGTTCTATTACTACTTTGAGATGCAGGTGGATGACCTCCAAGACTAATTTCTTTTATATTTGGAATTGAAGCTAATTTTTCTGAATACAGTTTAATTTTCTCAAAACTTTGTTCTTCTAAAGGTTTGTAAACAGATACAATAGCATCTTTTTTGAAACCCATATCTTTATTTAGTAAAAAATTAATCTGTTTGCCTACTAAAAGAGTAGCTATAATAAAAACTTGGGCAATTGTAAACTGAAATACAGTTAAAAACTTTCTTAAACGCACCTTTTTATCTCCTACTCCTAAATGATTTTTTAAAACTGAAATTGTATTAATTTTTGATAAAACCATAGCTGGATAAAAGCCAGATAAAAAAGTTACTAAAACTAATAACACAATTATACTTATAGCAACAATTGGTACTGTAAACAATTCGAAACTTAAACCTACAGGTACAAAATCTGAAAATACAATTATTAACCATTTAGAAAGTATTAAAGACAAAAGTGCAGCAACCAAAACCAACAAAAATGTTTCTCCCATAAACTGACTTATTAACTGGTTTCTAGAGCTCCCTAAGGTTTTTCGAATACCAATTTCTTTGGCACGTTGTGCAGCTTGAGCTGTATTTAAATTGATAAAATTAATACAACCTAATAGCAATAAAAAAACAGCTACAAATACCAAGTTTTTTAATAATGCTTTACTTGCTCTACCTGCAGACCAATTATAAATTCCATAGTTATCATTAAAATGAATATCATTTAAAGGTTGAAGATTAAATATTCTTTCTTCTCCATACTTTATATCATCTTCATCTCTATGTTCTATAGCAATTTCTTTAAGATCATTTTTTACTGATGCTTTGTTTGCATTAGCACTCAACTTTACATACAATTGAGAGTTAGAATTGGTGTTATTCCATCTTTTACCAATTATATTTCCACGTAATCGTGTTTGCAACAAAGTTGGATGAGAAATAAATTCTTGGAAAATAATATCTGTTCTGTTTTTAAAACTCTCAACAATTCCAGTAACTTTTGCGTTAATAGAATCATTATACACCAAGGTTTTACCTATAATTTCAGAAACTGCTGTATTTGGGAAATATTTTGATGCGCGTTCTTCTGTTAATATTACTTCATTAGGGTTTTGTAGTGTTTTAATATTATTACCTACAATAAATTTATAATCAAAAATTTTAAAATAATTTTCATCTGCATAGATTACATCTTTGGGTAATTTAAATTCTAAATCTTCTGTTCTATTATTAACCTTCATTGGTCTTTCTAAATAAAACTCACTAACTACATCAAAATTAGAATTATCTTGTATAGCACCTTTTAATGCTAAGGTTACTCCTGAATTAAAAAACTCACCTTCTGGCGATTTAAAATCGGTAACTACTCTATAAATTCGGTCTCCATCTTTATGAAAATCATCAAAAGTATAATCGTAATACACCATTAAACCTATTATAAAAGAAGCACTAAAACCAATTGTTAAACCAATAACATTTATAAATGAAAACACCTTGTGATTCATTATATTTCTAAATGCTATTTTTATATAATTTTTAAACATTTACTCAGTTTTTATTGGTTTGTTTTTTAAGAATAATTGAATTTAATTTTAGGCAATAACACTTACACTAAAATATTCTCTGTTACTTTTTGGCCATCTAACATTCTAATAATTCTATGGCTATATTTTGCATCGTGTTCACTGTGAGTTACCATAATAATTGTAGTGCCAGCCTCATTTAAATCGATTAACAAATCCATAACTTCGTTACCATTTGTACTATCTAAATTACCTGTTGGCTCATCTGCTAAAATTAATTTAGGATTATTTACAACTGCTCTTGCAACTGCAACTCTTTGTTGCTGACCACCAGATAATTGTTGCGGAAAATGATTACGTCTATGCATAATCTGCATTTTTTCTAAAACCTCTTCCACTCGTTTTTTTCTTTCTGATGTTTTAACACCTGTATAAATTAAAGGCAGTTCTACATTTTCGAAAACGGTTAATTCATCTATCAAATTAAAGCTCTGAAAAACAAAACCAACATTGTGTTTTCTTAACTGTGCTCGTTTTCTTTCATTATAACCAGCAACCTCTTCTCCATTAAATTTAAAACTACCTGCATCAGGATCATCTAACAAACCTAAAATGTTTAATAAAGTTGATTTCCCACAACCTGAAGGCCCCATAATTGCAACAAACTCTCCTTTTTTTACTTCAAAAGACAACTTATTTAACGCAATAGTTTGTACTTCATCTGTTCTATAAAATTTCTCTAAATTGTTAATTTCTATCATTATTTTTGGCTTTATGCTATTCGCTTTTCGCTATTAGCTTTGGTTTTTTAATTGTAATTTATTTTTACGTCTTTTATGTTATTTCTTTATTCTATTTCCTCTCATCTAAAGTCTACAGTCTAACTACTTCAAAATAATTTGTTCTATTTCGTTGTAAGAATCGTAGCTAGATGTTATTACTTTATCGCCTATATTTAATCCGCTAATAACTTCGTAATATTTTGTGTTTTGACTTCCTAATTGAATATCAACTTTGTAAGCAGAAGCACCATCATCAGATAATTTAAAGATCCAATTACCACCTGTTTTTTGAAAAAACCCTCCAACAGGAATTAACATTGCCTCTTTTTCTGCACTTAAAGCCACTCTAATTTGTAAATTCTGACCTCTTCTAATTCCTTTTGGCACTTCGTTTTCAAAAACCATATCTACTTGAAAACGACCATTTGTAACTTGTGTAAATATCTTTTTTATGACCAAAGTATATTGTTTGTTATTTAGATTAAAAGCTCCTGTTTGTCCTGTATAAATTCTAGAAATATAATGTTCATCAATATCTACCCTTACTTTATAGCCTGTTACCACATCAATTTGCCCTAAACGTTCTCCTTTATTTTTAGATTGACCAATTTCTGCATCTAAAGAAGTTAATTGTCCGTCAATTGGGGCTCTAACAACTAAATCTTCTACTTTTTTTCGCATTAATTTTAAAGCGTTTTGCGTTCTTTGATACGAGTTTTTTGCTTGCTGAATTTCTTGCTTTGTAGCAATAGAATCTTCTTGTAAAATCTCATTTGTCAATTTCATTCTTTGCTTTTGGTAGTTGTAATTGTTTACTGAAGATTCATAATCTTGACGTCCAATTGCACCTTTTTCATATAATTTAGAATTCAAATCGTACAAACGTTTGGCTTCAATTAAATTATTTTCTACATCTGTAAATTGATTTAATCTATTAATTGTATTCTGTCTTGCAGCATTCTGTGAAATTTGCATTTGCGTTAATAAATTATAAACAGATGTTTCTTGGTTTATTAAACTCAATTCTAAATCTGTATTTGCAAGTTTTAAAATAGGCTGTCCTTTTTTCATAATTGCGCCATCTTCTACAAACTTCTCTTCTACTCTACCACCTTCTACAGCATCTAAATAAATAGTTGTTATGGGCAATACAATTCCGCTTACAGGTATATTTTCTTGAAAAACTCCATTTTTTACGGTATTAATTGCAATTCGTTCTTTATTTACAGAAAGTTTTGCGCCACCAGAAGTTGCGTAAATCACATAAATTATCAGCAATAATAGAAGTGTAACACCACCAATCATTAGCAGTTTTGAAGTTGAAAGTTTCTTTTTTTCTATTTTGATGTCCATTTTTACTTATTTATTTCTCTTTCTACATAGACAAGATGATGCCAAAAATAAAAACTACTGATTATCAGTATTTTAATATTTACATCAAAAATAAAAGTGTTCGGTTTTGATACACTTTCTGTTCGGTTTTGATACAAAAAAATCATCTTAATAATTTTCTTTCATCAATTTAAAATCTTGAGTATAAAATTGTAATATTGTAAATATGGTTTTAAAGAGAGCAAAAATATTGGTAATTGATGACGATTTTGATGTGTTAACAGCAATCAGACTTTTGCTAAAACCATTAGTTGCAGAAATTGTAGTTGAGAAAAATCCGAATAATATCAATTTTCAAATTGAAAGTAAAAAGTTCGATTTGATAATTTTAGATATGAATTTTAACGGATTAGTAAATACGGGTAATGAAGGTATTTATTGGTTAAATAAAATAAAACAATTTAACCCAAATATTGCTGTAGTTTTAATGACTGCTTATGCTGATATTGACTTAGCTGTTAAAGGTTTAAAAGAAGGTGCATCTGACTTTTTAATAAAACCTTGGAAGAATGAGAAAATTATTCATACAATAAAATCCATTTTAAAATCAGAAAAAAAACCGAAAGATAATTTTTCTTCAAACAGCATTCCTATAATTGGCGAAAGCGCTGTAATGAAAGATGTTTTTATCAAACTAAAAAAAGTTGGCCCAACAGATGCAAACGTTTTAATTTTAGGTGAAAACGGAACAGGAAAAGATTTAATTGCAAGAGCTTTACACGAAAACTCTAATAGAAAAAACCAACCTTTTATTAAAGTAGATGTTGGTGCATTAACATCAACCTTGTTCGAAAGCGAATTATTTGGTTACAAAAAAGGAGCATTTACAGGAGCAAATGAAGATAGAAAAGGACGTTTTGAAGCTGCAAATGGAGGAACTTTATTTTTAGATGAAATTGGTAATATTTCTTTGGGTCAGCAAGTGCGTTTATTAACGGTTTTACAAAACAGGCAAGTAACCCCTTTAGGTTCTAATAATCCTGTTGCTATAGATATTCGTTTAATTTGTGCCACCAACGAAAATCCTAGTGTTTTAGCTGATGAAAAGAAGTTTCGTAAAGATTTAATTTATAGAATTAATACTTTAGATATTACAATACCTCCACTTAGAGATAGAGGAACTGACATTATTTTACTAGCAAAATATTTTGTGAATTTGTATGAAGAAAAATACAATAAAAGCACTTTTGAGTTTGATGCTGATTTTACTAAAAAACTAAAAAAACATAACTTTCCTGGTAATGTTAGGGAACTGCAATACATTTTAGAAAGAGCTGTAATTATGACTGATGGAAATGTTTTAAATGCAGAAGATTTGGTTTTTTCATCCATAGAAAGAACAGTAGAAAACAATATTCCAGAAACACTAAATTTAGATGATTTAGAAAAAAATGCAATTCTAACTGTTTTAGAAAAACACAATGGAAACATTTCTAAATCTGCCAAAGAACTAGGTATTACTAGAGCTGCACTTTATAGAAGATTAGAAAAGTATGAATTATAAAGGATACATTTTAAAACTATTCTTCAGAATTTTTATACTTATTGCATTAATTCTGGGACTCATTTATTTTAGCTATAAAGATCAAATTACGTATATAATCTTACTTAGTTTTGGTTTAATAATTGCCATTGTAAACTTATATCAATTTATAAAAAGACGTTTTTCTGCTATTGATGATTTTTTTGAATCTGTAAAATACAGAGATTTCTCTAGATGGTTTCCAGAAGATAGAGGCCCTAAAGACATTCGGTTTTTATATAATGGTTTTAATGAAGTGAATAGAACTATCAAAGAAATAAACATTAAAAACGAAACACAATACATCTACCTACAAAAGATTTTAGAAATGATTGATGTTGGAATTATCGCATACAATTTAGAAAATGGCGATGTTTTATGGCTAAATGATATGTTTAAAGAAATTATCGATTTTCCATCATTTAAAAACATTCGTTTTGTTGAAAGCAGAAAACCAGAGCTTTTTAATATTATTTTCGAAACGTATAACAGAGAACCAAATTCTATTACAATTGCCTTACAAAATGAACGTTTAAAAGTTTTAATTTCTGATACCATATTTCAGATTAAAGATGATTCTTTTAAATTAGTTGTGCTTCAAAATATTGACAATACTTTAAATAAAAACGAATCTGAAGCTTGGAAAAAATTATTAAGTGTAATGACACATGAAATAATGAATTCGATTGCGCCTATTTCTTCTTTAGCAGATACTTTACAAAGAAATCTAGAATTAAATATTGAAAATCCTAATGAAAATTCTTTAGAAGTAGAAGATTTAAATGCTGGTATTAAAACGATAAAAAATAGGAGTCAGGGTTTATTAAAATTTGCAAAAACCTACAGAAGTTTAAGTAAAGTAACCAACTTAAATCTTCAAAAAACACAAGTTTCTGAGCTTTTTAATAATATTGAATTGTTAATGGCGCCATCAATAAAAGCTAAAAATATTGATATTCAATTTTCAGTTTCTTCTAAAAGAATACAATTAGATATCGATGTTCATTTAATAGAACAAGTATTGATTAATTTAATCTTAAACGCCAAAGATGCTTGCCAAAAACAACAAAATCCTTTAATTAAAGTTACAGCTTCTCAAACCAAAAACCATAATACAATTATTAAAGTTTTTGATAACGGATCAGGAATACCCAAAGAAATTTTGGAAAATATTTTTGTGCCATTTTTTACAAGTAAATCGACAGGTAGTGGAATTGGTTTAAGTCTTTGTAAACAAATAATGCTGTTGCATAAAGGTAAAATTTTAGTGAACAGTATAGAAAATGAAGGAACCGTTTTTAGCCTTATATTTTAGTCAGTATTATTAAAAAAGTGTTAAAATTAATATTGATTGTAATTTTTTTAAAAAAGAAACGTCTTAATAAGTGATAAGAGTAATCTTATCATTCTTTTTCATAGCAATTTTCCCACTCCTCACTGAGGAGTGGGTTTTTTATTTTTTATATTGGTGTGGATTTTCTCTAATGCCTTTTTTAAAAAACTTTCGAATAGAGCTTCGTAAATTATTATCAATCTTTAAAAACAGATCTTTAACTGTTTCTTTAGGCCTACCTCTAAAAGTTGTTATATGAAAATTATCTTCATATAATAAGGGTTTCTCCGAGAAATAATAATTAGAAACACAACACCTAACATCATCAACCAAAACTTTATTTACAGAATGCCAAGAATTTTGATGTGTTGACATAACAACTAACCTGTTAAACCTACTTTCAATTTCTAATGGTTTATTTTTTACTCCGTTATTCCACAATTCTAAATTTCCACCATTTTCTAATTTCCAATCTGGGCTTACATAATATAAAAGATTTAAAACTCGCCATAACTCTCTATCTTTATTATGAGAATTATCTAGATGTGGACTTAAAAAATTATTTTTTGTCATTAAAGATAAACCTCCAGCATATAAATCTTCATCTGGTAGTATATTTTTAATTTCACATATTTCAGAAATAATTTTTAAAACTGTAGCATCTTGAAATGAATAAATAACTTCTTCTAAAAGCGCATTATATTTGTTCATTTGGTAAGCAATATACTTATTTTCCCTAAGGTTCTTACGTTGTTTAGTTTCAGATAATTTTGGGAAGTTTCTATAAATTTCTAGAACAATATCCTTAGGCAAGAGATCATCAATATAAAAAAAACCAATTTCACATTTTGTCTTTTTAAAATTGCTTTTTAAATATTGCTTCTCTTTGTTTAATCTATCAACTATAAGAGCTGCTATTTCTTTTCTTTTAATCATTTACAATTTTTCTTGATAAAAATTTGGATAGAGCTATAAAATAAAAAAAAGGAACAAAGTACCTTGAGCTTAATTCAGTTTTCAAATTAATTTCCTCCTTATACAGTTCCCACTTTCCGTTTTTAGAAACCCCATCTGAAGTACACTTTGCAATTGTTTTATGAATAACCTTACACTTCGCTTTTCTTTTAAATAAATATAAATTAAACCAATAATCTGATAACGTTTTAAATTTTAAAGGGTATTTTTCATCAATAAACAAGATTTTTTTATAGAAAGTTCCTTGATGATGCAATCCATTTCTCAACCACATTAAAGCAGACCAACTAGGGTTTTTTATTATTTTATTCTTACTGTATACAAAAGGATTTACAACTCCTTGATAACTAATTCTACCTGAAACTAAAAGGCAATTTTCTAAATTGATTTTTCTAAAAACTTCATTTAAAGTGTTATCATCAAAAAAAATATCTTCTGCTCCCATAAAATAAAGCCATTCACCTTTAGATAAAGAAATTCCTTTATTCATTGCATCATAAATTCCTTTATCTACCTCAGAATGAAAAAAAAATGGAGAATTCAAACCATTCAAATACTCTTGAGTTTCATCATTAGAATTACCATCAATAACCCAAACTTCAAAATCTTTAAAGCTTTGGTTTTTAATGCTTTTAATTGTTTTTTTCAACCCATTAAGGTTGTTTAAAACAGGTACAATTATGGATATTTTTGGATTGATAAAATGATATTATTTAAAAAATTTATCTAATTTTTTACTTTCAATTTCCCAACATAAAACTTTTTTTGCTTTTAGCTGATTTTCTTTAATTTTAGATAATAACGCTTTATCTTCTAAAAGATTGTGAATTGTTTTAGCTATTGTTTCTGGCTGATAATCATCAACCAACACACCAACTTTAAAATCACTTATAATTCTTGAAATTTCAGGTAAACGACCAGCAATAATAGGAATTCCTGCATGTATATAATCGAACAATTTGTTAGGTAAAGAAAACTGAAAACTTAAGCCTACTGGTTCTTCTAAAACCATTCCTAAAGTTGCTTGTTTTGTATAATTGAATAATTTATCTCTATCTACTCTCCCTAAAAAATAAACCCTATTATTCAGCTGATGTTTTATCACAAATTTTTTTAATTCTTCTTCTACCTTACCATAACCAATAATAATTAAATCTAAATCTTCAATATATTTCAAGGCTTTTATCATTGGTTTTATTCCTCTGCCAGGATTTAAAACTCCTTGATACAAAATGGTTTTATTTTTAGTAGGGAAACTTACTTCTTCAACTTTTAAAACATCTTTTTTTAATGGAATATTTCTAATTAATCCCATTTTATTTTGATACTTATCATTATAAAAATTAACAATAGATTGACTTACTGTATAGGATTTCTTAATTCTTGGCAAAAAAAAATCTTCTAACTTTCGCCAAAACCCTTTTACGAATTTCCTACCTTGTAATTCTACACTTTCAGAAAATAATTCGTGACTATCATATACTAACTCTATATTTTTTAACTTACTAACAAAAAAACAAGCTGGCAAAGTATCTAAATCATTTGCAAGGATATAATCGTACTTTTTAAATAAAAGATAAAAAAACAAACGAATATTAAACTCAGCATAAAACCAAGCTTCATTATTAAAAAAATGCTTTTTTCTAATAATTTTATAATCTCTATTTACATTAATTGTATTTGGCAAAACTCTTCCATAAACATCTATCTGAAATTTTTTACTGATTAAATAGCTGCAAATTTTATGCACTCTATAATCTGTGGAAATATCATTAGTAACTGCTACAAAAATTTTTTTCTTATCCAATAAAATAAATATTTTAAACTGTTGCTTGTTGCACAACTTCAAACAGTTCTCCTGCTTCTACTTTTAAGGTGTTGTGTTTAAACTTTACAATTAATTGATAATCGTGAGTTGCCATTAAAATGGTTTTTCCGCTTTTATGAATTTCATTTAAAAGCCCCATAACTTCTAACGATGTTTTTGGATCTAAATTTCCTGTAGGCTCATCTGCTAAAATTAATTCTGGGTCGTTTAACAAAGCTCTTGCAATGGCTATTCTTTGCTGTTCACCTCCAGAAAGTTCAAAAGTGTTTTTGTAATATTTAGATTGCATACCAACTTTCTCTAAAACTTCATTTATTTTGGCTTTAATTTCTTCTTTATTTTTCCAGCCAGTTGCCTTTAAAACAAATTCTAAATTCCCGAAAACAGTTCTATCACTTAATAATTTAAAATCTTGAAAAACAATTCCTATTTTTCTTCTTAAAAACGGAATTTCTTTATCCTTTAGGTTTCTTAAATCAAAATCTACAATAGAACCAGTTCCTTTTTGCAGTTTTAAATCTCCATAAAGCGTTTTCATCAAACTACTTTTTCCACTTCCTGTTTTACCAATTAAATAGTAAAAGCCTCCTTTTTGAATCTTTAAATTCACGTTAGATAACACCAAATTATCTCTTTGATAGATGTCTGCATTTTCTAATTGTAAAACTGGTTTTTCCATAAAAATAGTCGTTTTTACAAACTTATTAGTTTCTTATGATTTTAGCATACTAAAATTCAATAATTCTTATTTTTGTAATAAATTATTTTGAATATTTTTTTAGCTTTCATCCAACAAATTAAAAAAATGTTCGTTAATTAGGTTATAACAAAAACAATTGTATGAAATTTAGTTTTAGTATAAAATCTATTTTATCATTTACTTTCTTACTATCAACTTTTGTTGCTTTTTCACAACAATCTATTGCAGAGGCAAGTGTAATTACAGACTTTAACAATGCACTTAAACTTTATAATAATAAAGCATATGCTGCTGCTCAAAAAAACTTCGAAAAAGTACAAACAAATGCCAAAGAAAGTTCTAGTTTAAAAGCAGACGCTTCTTATTATGATGCAATGTGTGCTGTAAAATTAAACCAAACCAATGCAGATGATAAAGTTTTAACTTTTGTTGATGAAAACCCAACAAGCAATAAAAAGAACAAAGCATTTTTTAATGTAGGTAATTACTACTTTGCCAATAAAAAAGCGGCGCACGCTTTAAAATGGTATCAAAAAGTAAATATGGATTTAATTTCTGAGGATAACAGAAAGGAATTAAATTTTAAAATGGGTTATGGTTATTTAGTTGCGAATAGATTAACTTTAGCTAAAGATCGTTTTTTACCGTTAATAAACGATGCTAAATATGGTAATGATTCTAGATATTATTATGGCTACATTGCATATAAACAAGAAGATTATGGCATTGCAGAATCTACCTTAAAAGAAATTGCTGATAACAAATCTTATAAATCAGAAATTTCTTATTATTTATTAGACATCAGTTTTAAAGCTGGGCAATTTGATCGTTGTGTAAAAGTGGGCCCAGAACTTTTAAAAACAGCCAAAAGAAAAGACATTTCTGAAATTTCTAAAATTGTAGGTGAAAGTTATTTTAATTTACAAAAATACGAAGAAGCAATACCTTATTTAAAAGCGTATAAAGGCAAAGCTCGTAAATGGAATAACACAGATTATTATCAATTAGGTTATGCGTATTTTAAACAAAATGATTTTGAAAATGCCATTAGTTATTTTAATAAAATCATTACTCAAAAAAATGAAGTATCACAAAATGCTTACTATCATTTAGCTGAATGTTACTTAAATATTGATAAGAAAAATGAAGCTTTAAATGCATTTAAAACTGCAAGCGAAATGACATTTAGCACTAAAATTCAGCAAGATGCTGCTTTAAATTATGCTAAATTGAGTTACGAAGAAGGTAATCCTTTTGAAAACGTTTCTGATGTTTTACAGAATTATCTAAAAAAGTACCCAAACTCAACTTCTTATAACGAAATTAATGAATTGGTAGTTTCGTCATTTATACATCAACAAGATTATCAAGGTGCTTTAGATTATTTAAAAAAGAAAAAATCGCAAGAAAATTTAATTCTAACTTCAGAAGTTTCTTTATACAGAGGTATTCAGTTGTTCAATCAAAAGAAATTACAACAATCTCTACCATATTTTGCAACTGCTAAAAGTGCAAATGATGCAGAAATTTCTCAAAAAGCAAATTATTGGGAAGCAGAAACTTTGTATCGTTTAGAAAATTATATAGAAGCTTTAGCCAAATTTAAATCAGCAAAAAATAATTTAACATCAATAAACAAAGAAGAATTTTCTTTGATAGATTATAATATTGGTTATACATATTTTAAACTGAAAGAATACGAAAATGCAATTAATGCTTTTAATCGTTTTTCTAAAACTAAAGTTGATGATGAAGTTTTAATTGATGACGCATTTATACGTTTAGGTGATAGTTATTTTGCCTTAAGTAACTACTCAAGTGCCATTAGCAATTACAAAACTGTGGTTGATAAAAATGGTGCTGAAGCAGATTATGCACAATATCAAATTGGTATGAGTTATGGTTTTCAAAACCAAAATGATGCAAAGATTGATGCTTTAACTAAGGTTGTAAATGAGTATAGTAATTCTACTTTAAAAGATGATGCTTTATATCAATTAGCAAATACATACACTAAAATAAAAGACAACAGAAAAGCGCACCAAGCTTACGATCGTTTGTTGGCAAAACACCCAAAAAGTGCTTTTTTACCAAGAGCTTTAGTGCGTCAAGGTTTATTGTATTACAATGAAAATCAGAATAGAAAAGCTTTAGAAAAGTTTAAATTGATGGTGAGTAAATTCCCAAATTCTTCGGATGCTTTAGAGGCTGTAAGAAATGCTAAAAACATTTATGTAGATGAAGATAATTTAGATGGATATGTTGCTTGGACTAAAACTTTACGATTTGTAAATGTTTCTGATAATGAATTAGAAAACTCAACTTTTGCAATTGCAGAACGTAAATACTTTGAGGGTAAAAATGATGGAAGTATTTTAAGTCTAAAAAAATATTTAAGAAATTTCCCAGATGGTAAAAACAGTTTAAAAGCGAATTATTACTTAGCAGATATTTTGTTTAAAGAAGGCTTATTTAATCAAGCAGCAGATAAATACAAAGTTGTTTTAGAAGCTGGCCAAAGTGAATTTAGCGAAGATGTTTTGGCTAAATTATCTCAAATATATTTACAAAAAGAAAATCTTAATGAGGCAATTCCTTTATTAGAAAGATTAGAACTTGAGGCTTATGTTTCAGAAAATATTTTGTTTGCTCAAAGTAATTTAATGAAAGTGTATTCAAAAACAGAGTCTTATTTTTTAGCAATAGAATACGCCGAAAAAATATTGAAAAAAGACAAATTAGATGATAGTTTAGAGTTAGATGCAAAAATTATTATTGCAAGAGCATCTTTCTTAAATCTAGATTTACAAAAAGCGCAAGAATATTATAGTGTTGTAGAGCAAGAAGCAACAGGAGAATTAAAAGCAGAAACCTTGTATTACAATGCCTACTTTAAAAATTTAGAAAACGAGTTTGAAGCATCTACCAAAGTTGTGCAAGAATTAATTGCAAATTATTCTGCTTATAAATATTGGGGAGTAAAAAGTTATGTAATAATGGCTAAAAATTATTACAGCTTAAAAGATGCTTACCAAGCAACATTTATCTTAGAAAACGTAATTAAAAACTTTACGCAGTTTGAGGATATTGTAAAAGAAGCTCAAATAGAACTCGATAAAATAAAAGAAAACGAAGCCAAAACCAATAATTCTATAACTCCACAAAATAAAAATTAATGAAAAAAGGCTTAATCATATTTTTAATTTTCTTTGCATTAATAGGCACAAAAGCGCAACAAACAAAACCTGTTGTTGCAAAAGATACTGTAAAAACTGAGGTTGTAGAAGTAATAACTACTTACAATCCAGAAATTGCAGATGCTAACAAGATTCATAAAAATCCTGTTATAAAACTATCAGACAAAAGCAAAAAGAAAAAACTAACCTATAATATTTTTTCTGCTCCTGTTGCTTCCACTTTTATTCCTAAAAGTGGTGTTGTAAAAGGGATAGATGTAGGTGTAAAAGAACGCATTTACGACAATTATATAGCTGCTGGTTTTGGTAATTTTACATCTCCTTATTTTGAAGCGTATTTGCATAACTACACTCGTTTTGAAAGCGAAATTGGTGTTTCTTTAAAATACCAAGCTTCTTTAGCAAACATAGAAAACACAGATTTAGACAGTGATTTTTCTAACCTTTTAGCAAGTGTTTCTTACGAACAAGAAGAACGTTATTTCGATTGGAAATTTATTTTAAACACAGAATTAAATAATTACAATTGGTATGGTTTACAAGAAAATTCTTTTGCTCCAAGCACCATTCAAAATATAGAAGAAAACCAAGCGTATAAATTTTTTAATGCAACAGGAGAAATAGATTTCTTAGATTCTTATATTGATAAAAGTGTTTTGTCTTTGTCTTATTTTATGGACGATTATAATAGCAGTGAGTTTTTTATCAACCTAAATACAAATTTTGACTTGCCTATCGATTTTATTAGCAGAAGTCTAAATAATTTACAATTAAAAACTTCTTTAGAATTATTAAATGGCGAGTTTAAAAGCAATTACACAAGTGATACAGCTTTAAAATATTCCATTTTTACAGCTAAAGTAAATCCAGAATACAATACCACTTTCAGTGGATTCTCTATAAAATTAGGGGCAAAACTTTTTGGCTCATTTGATGCTGAAAATAATGTAAATAATGTTTTAGTTTATCCAGATGTTAAGATTCAAAAATCGATTATATCAGAAACACTGAATGCTTATGTAGGTGTTTTTGGTGATTTTAAAACCAACACTTACAAGAAATTTACAGAAGAGAATCCTTATGTTTCACCTACTTTATTTATAACTCAAACAGCAGAAAAGTACAATGCTTTTTTAGGTTTTAATGGGGTAATTAATAACGATTTGAGTTTTAACATATCAGCAAGTTATAAAGAAGAGCAAGACAAGGCTTTGTTTATCAGAAATAATTCAAAATCTGATGGTACCAATAACTTTATAAATGGTGTTGTTTTACAAGGTTTTGAATATGGTAATTCTTTTAATTTGGTTTATGATGATGTTAAAACAACATCTTTTTTAGCTGAATTAGAATACGATTTAACCAAAAGAATTACACTTTCTACCAATGTTCAGTTTGATAATTATACAATGACTTCTCAGTTTGAAGCTTGGAATTTACCAACAATTCAGGCTGCTTTTATTGGTAAATACAATAACAATAAATGGTATGCAACCACAAACATTTTTTATATAGGCGATAGAAAAGACGTTATATATGAATCAACTTCTCCATCAGCAGTTAGTGCCATACAAACTTTAGATGCTTTTGTAGATGTAAACCTTAATGGCGGTTATCATTTTAACGATAAATTTTCGGCTTTCTTAAGATTTAACAATATTCTAAACTCAGACTATCAACGTTTTGCTAACTTTAACGTACAAGGTTTTCAAGTATTAGGAGGTGTAACTTACAAGTTCGATTTTTAATTTTACATTTATTAAAGATTAATAAGTATTCTAAAAAAGGTATAAGTTAAAATTACATTTTTCTTATATTTACGCCCTATGCTTTATTACATTATAATCGCTTTTCAGGCTTTTTGTATTTTTCACGTTTATAAAAGTAGAAACGAGACTTATTGGTATTTTGTTATCTTTTTTGTACCTGTAATTGGTTCTATAGTTTATCTATTTATGCACATTTTAAATGGATCTAATTTAAGAAACTTAACAGATGCTGTAGATACCGCCCTAAATCCTACAAAAAAGATTAAAGAATTAGAAAAAAGATTAAGTTTTTCTGAAACCTATCAAAATCTAATTGATTTAGGAGATGCTCATAGAGATAATAAAGATTTTGCATTAGCAATACCTTATTATGAAAAAGCTTTAGAGGGGAATTACAAAAACAATCCTCATACATTAAATAAAGCTGTAAAATGCTATTTTGAATTAAAGGATTATAACAAAGTAAAAGCTTACGCAAATAAAATAGACTTAGACAAATCGTTTAGAAGTTCTATTTATATTTACGCTATTTCATTAGAAAAATGTGGCGATTTTGAAGAAGCAGAACATCAATTTAGAAAAATTGACAAAAGGTATTCTAATTACCCAGAAAGATTAGAACTTTCTAAATTTCTAATTAGAAGAGAGAAAAAAAACGATGCTAAAATTGTTTTAGATGAAATAATTACTGAAATAAACAACATGATAGAAGTAAATCAACGAAAATACAGATACATCTATCAAGAGTCTAGAAAATTATTAAAGGAAACTTAATTCCTGCTTAAATTCACATCACATGAAAAAAATTATAATTTTATTATCCCTTTCTTTTTTAATTTTTTCTTGTAATCAGAAAACTGATAAAAAAGAGAATCCTAAGTTACTTTCTAAAGCAGAAAAAACAGATTCTACTCATATTAAAACCATATTTAATTCTGCTTTAACAGAAGGTAAATCTTATGAATGGTTAAGAGATTTAACAACAAATATTGGTGGTAGATTATCAGGCTCTCCAGAAGCCCAAAAAGCTGTTGAATGGGGAGAAAAATTAATGAAAGAAGTAGGTTTAGATTCTGTATGGTTGCAACCTGTAATGGTACCTCATTGGGTTCGTGGTGAAAAAGAAGTAGCCACTTACACTACAAACGGAATTCAGAAAAATGTACCAATTTGCGCTTTAGGTTTTTCTGTTGCAACTCCAAATTCTGGAGTTTTAGCAGAAGTTATTGAGGTAAAAAGTTTAGAAGAAGCCAAAGCTTTAGGCAGTAAAATGGAAGGCAAAATTGTTTTTTTTAATCGCCCTTTCGATGATACATTAATTAACACTTTTAAAGCTTATGGAGGTTGTGTAGATCAACGAGTAAGAGGTGCTGCAATTTGTGGTGAGTTTGGTGCAAAAGGTGTAATTGTACGTTCTATGACTAATTCTATTGATGATTATCCGCATACAGGGACAATGAGTTATGGAGATTTACCAACAGAAAAACACATACCAACAGCTGCTATTAGTAGTAAAGCTGCCAATATTTTAAGTGACGATTTACAAAAAAATCCTAATTTAAAATTCTACTTTAAACAAAGTTGTAAAACGTTACCAGATGCACCTTCTTTTAATGTAGTTGGTGAAATTAAAGGTGCAGAAACACCAGAAAATATTTTTGTTGTTGGTGGTCATCTAGATTCTTGGGATTTAGGTGAAGGTGCTCATGATGATGGTACAGGTATTGTACAATCTTTAGAAGTTGCCTATTTGTTTAAAAAGAACAACATTAAACCAAAAAACACCATTAGAATTGTATTTTTTATGAACGAAGAAAATGGTACAAGAGGTGCTAAAAAATATGCTGAATTAGCTACTTTACATAAAGAAAATCATATTGGAGGATTAGAATCTGATGCTGGTGGACATACACCTAGAGGTTTTTCTATAGATGCGAATAGTGTAAATACAAAGTTATTACAAAGTTGGAAAAAATTACTATCTCCTTATGGTTTACACGATTTAGACAAAGGTGGTTCTGGTGCAGATATTAGCCCATTAAAAGGCGAAAATGTAACTTTAGTAGGTTACAGACCAGATTCGCAACGTTATTTCGATTATCATCATACAAGCAGAGATACTTTTGATAAAGTTAATAAACGTGAACTAGTTTTAGGTAGTGCATCTATGGCTAGTATTGTTTATCTAATGGATAAATATTTATATTCAAATTCACCCCTAAAACCCTAAAACTTATTGAAAACTATTGTTCTAATATTAAAAATATTTTATAGCATCCTTTTCTGCTTTGCAGGAATTATGCACATCATAAAACCCAACATCTTCAAGCACTTTATTCCGGAATTATTTCCTAAAAATTTAGTGAATTATATTGTTGGGTTCGTTGAGTTTATTTTAGGATTAGGACTCTACTTTACATCAACAGTAAAATATGCATCATTAGGTATTTTTATTTTACTCGTTTTATTATTACCCATTCATATTTGGGATGCAAACAAAAAAAGACCTGCCATAGGTTCAAAGAAATTAGCAATCATAAGAATTCCCCTTCAATTTCTATTGATGTATGGAATATATTTTGTGTATATTCACTAATTATTTATGAAAAGAAGTATCCTTATTTTTATAATATCTCTCTTTTTATTTTCTTGTGGTAAAGAAAAAGTAGATCTAATTGTCTATAATTCTACCACCTATACTATTAATGACTTTTTTCAAAAAAAAGAAGCCTTCGCTGTTAAAGACGGTAAATTCGTTGCAATTGGCACAGATGAAGAAATTCTAGACAACTATATTGCATTAGATACTGTTAATGCTAATGAAAAGGCAATTATACCAGGTATAATTGATGCTCATTGCCATTTTTATAGAATGGGCTTGCAAAAGCAAAAAGCAAATTTAGAAGGTACTAAAAGTTACGATGCTATTTTAGATACACTGGTAGCGTATCAAAAAGAAAAAAATGCAAGTTTCATCACTGGTCGTGGTTGGGATCAAAATGATTGGGAAGTAAAAGAGTTCCCTACAAAGGAAAAATTAGATGCTTTATTCCCATCTACACCTGTTGCAATTACAAGAATAGATGGCCATGCGTTATTAATAAATCAAGCAGCAATTAATTTGGCTGGTATAAATAAAAATACGCCTGTAACTGGAGGAGAAATCATAACCAAAAACGGAGAAATGACAGGTGTTTTGATTGATGCTGCTATGGATTTTATAAAAATACCTGAACCAACAAGACAAGAATCTATTGATGCACTTTTAGATGCTCAAAAAATCTGTTTTTCTTACGGTTTAACTACAGTAGACGATGCTGGTTTAGATAAAAACATAATCGATTTAATTGATGATTTACAAAAGAAAAATCAATTAAAAATGCGAATTTACGCGATGGTTTCTGGTGATAAACAAACACAAATCGATTACTATATTAAACAAGGAATTTACAAAACAGACAGATTAAATGTACGCTCTTTTAAAGTTTATGGTGATGGTGCTTTAGGCTCTAGAGGTGCTGCTTTGCGTGAACCTTATTCTGATAGAGAAAATCATTTTGGAGCATTAATTTATCCGCCAGAAAGATATAGAGAAATTGCCAAACAAATTGCTGCTTCAGAGTTTCAAATGAACACACACGCTATTGGCGATTCTGCAAATACCTGGATGTTAAAGACCTATAAAGAAGCTTTAAAAGATCAAGAAGACAGACGGTGGCGAATTGAACACGCACAAATAGTATCTAGTAAAGATTTTAGAAGTTTTAATAACATTATACCTTCTGTACAACCAACTCATGCAACATCAGATATGTATTGGGCAGAAGAAAGATTGGGTAAAGAAAGAATGATTGGAGCTTATGCTTATAGAAATTTATTAAACCGGTATGGTAAAATAGCTTTGGGTACAGATTTTCCTGTAGAAAAAGTAAATCCATTTTTAACCTTTTATGCTGCCAGACATCGTAAAGATTTAGAAGGTTTTCCAGAAGAAGGATTCCAAATGGGTAATGCTTTAACAAGAAGTCAAACTTTAAAAGGGATGACAATTTGGGCTGCACATGCCAATTTTGAAGAGCAAGAAAAAGGAACTATTGAAGTGGGTAAATTTGCAGATTTTGTAATACTAAATCAAGATCTCATGAGTATTGATGGCAATGAAATACCAAAGACAAAAGCTGTTGCTACCTATTTAAACGGAGAAAATGTTTATACTTTGAAAGAAACTGAAAAAGAAACGGAAGTAAAAGCGGAAACTCTAACAGAAACAGAAAAAACAGAGTAATATTTAATTATGAAATCATATTTATCAACACTTATTATTGTATTAGCATTTAGTTCTTGTTTAAATTCTGAAACACCCATAGAAGAACCAATTGATTATGATGCTTTAAACGAAATTGAAATTCAAGATTATATTACTGAAAACAACTTAAATCCTGAAAAAAGTGATTCTGGGTTATACTACATTCTTAAAGAAGAAGGAGTTGGTGTTTCACCAACAACTACATCAAATGTAACTGTGTATTACAAAGGCTATACTACAGATGGTGTTGTTTTTGATGAAAGCACTGCTGATGGAACAAATTTTAATCTAAATGGATTAATTACAGGTTTTTCTGAAGGTATAACTTATTTAAAAGAAGGTGGTGAAGCTACTTTAATAATACCTTCTAAAATTGGCTACCCATATTATGTTTATTCATCTTTTGCAGGTAAAGTTGTTATATTCGATGTAAAACTTTTAACCATTAATTAAAAAATATTTAAGTCAAAAAAAAAAGAGTTGATATAACAATGTATTATATCAACTCTTTTTTTTTTATAGTTTAGTTAAATTATTTAAGATCTTGTAATAAAACCTCAACAGCTTTTTTTAGTTGATCATCTTCATTTCTTGCTTTCCAACCTGGTTTATTTTCTACCAAAACATCTGGTACAGCTGGTCCATGTTCCATATTTAATCCAGATTCTTTTACATACCAAGCTCTATATGGCATTCTAATTGAACCGTCTTGCAAACGGTGACTCCCCGTAGAAATTACTGCACCGAATGTTGGCTGACCTACTAATTTACCTAATTTTAAGCTCTTAAATGCGTGTGCAAAAATCTCTGCATTAGAATAACTACTTTGGTTAGATAATGCCACTAAAGGTTTAGTATTCACAGATAAAACTGCTCTCTCATTAAAAGGATAATTTTCTTTATACTTTAAATTGTTTTTCTGAAGATTATCAGTTGCATCTCTAGGTACTGTATATGCATGTTGTTGGTAAGTTAAAACAGCTAATAAACGATCAGTGGTCCAACCACCACCATTATTTCTAACATCAATTACAATTCCTTTTTTACCATAACCACTTGCTTTTAATTCACGTTCAAAACGCTCAAAACTTGGTAAGTTCATTCCTTGAATATGAATGTAACCTAATTGTCCATTAGAATATTCATCAACCAATTTTTTACGAGAATTTATCCATTCTTCGTAACGTAAACGACTAATAGTTCTTGTAGATTCTGTTCTTACAACTACCTCTTTTTTATCAGCTAAAGTTAAAAGAATTTCATCACCAGAAGTATTTCTTAAAACACTGTAAAAATTTGTGTTTTTACTAATTTGCTTTCCATTTACAGCAGTAATTACATCACCAGTATTTAAGGAAACATTGGTTTTTGTTGCAGCTGAATTTGGTAATATATAATCGATTTTTACACCATTATTTACATTAAAAACTGCTAAACCTAAAAGACCAACTTTATCACTAGAAACTTCTTCTGGGCTGCTACCTCTATACCCCATATGGCTTGCATTTAACTGACCTAACATATTATTATACATAAAAGTATAATCTTGTTTAGTAGCTGCAGATAAAACCCAAGGCGTATATCTTTTTACAATCTTATCCCAATTATAACCATGATATTGAGGATCGTAAAAACCAGCAGTTATTGCTCTTACTCCCTCATAAAAAACTTGCTCGTTTAATTTATAATTATCAACTGTATAAGTTGCTGAGTGAGAAAAAGATGAAACTTTATCAGTCTTTAAGTTTAAAGATTTTAATTTTCCTCTAGAAGAATAATACAAAGTGCCTTTGTTTAAACTATTGCCACCAACATAATTTACACCTTTTACTTCTTTAGGAGTACCACCTAATAAATCAACTTTATAATATCCGTTTTTTCTAGTTGCAGGATTAGTTGCAGAAATGTAAATACTTTTACTATCTGCACTAAATAGTGCACCATATTCGTTACCAGCCCAACTTGTTAATTGTACTAATCTATCGTAAATTTTATCTTCATCAATTTTTACAACAACCTCTTTTTTATCGTTCTTTTTTTCTTCTTTTGGTTGATAATAATCGCCTTCTTTATAATCAGCTCTTGTTTTTTCCCAGTCAGATTTTTGTAACCAAACCATCCAAGTATCATAATTGATGCCTCCTCTATCTCCTGCTCTATTCGAAACAAAAGAAAGTTTTTTACCATCTGGACTCCAAACTGGTCTAGAATCTGATCTTGGATGCATAGAAATATTCATCTTTTTTGATGGATTTTCTATAGATTGTATATAAATTTCACTATCAAAATCTAAGTCAGATTGCGAGTAAGCAATATATTTACTGTCTGGACTCCAAGAAAGATCATTGGCAGATGCCCAAGTATCTGAATAACTTTTTGGCTTGTCTAATTTTGCATCATTTACATCAGCAATAACCAATTGACCTCTACCAATTCTGTAAGCTAATTTCTTTCTGTTTGGCGATAATAATGGCTCAAAAACATCAATTTTACTATTAGTTAGCTGAGTAACTTTTGTTTTTAAACTTCTGCTTAAAGTCACGTTTTCATCCGTAGAAACAACTTTATACAATTCGTTTTGCCCACTTCTGTCTGATAAAAACCCTAAAGTATTATCATCAATCCAAAAAGGATTATCATCTCTAAAAGGATGATTACTTACATTATTTGCTTTTGTTTTGTCTTTGTTGTTTTCTTTTACAAAAATTTCTCCATTAATACTTAAAGCGATTAATTTACCGTTTGGAGAAACACTTAAATCTCTAATTCCGTCTGAAACGGTTTTAGTTTCTTCTAATTCGAATCTATTATCTGTAGCTAAATCTAAGTTTACTTTACTAGATTTTCCATTCTGAATTTTAAAAACTTCAATTCCGCTATTGTAAACAATTGTACCATTGTTACTCACAGAAAAAGATAAAACTCCATTAACTTTTAAATGTGTTAATTGAGTTTCTGTACCAGATTTAGCACCATTTGTACTTAAAGATGTTTTATAAATATTATACCTACCACTTTCTGAACCTATATAATATAAATTGTTATTTGCATCCCAAAGTGGCGTATGATCGTTCTTTTTACTGGTTGTAATTTGATGATATTCTTTTGTTTTTAAATTATAAATCCAAATATCTCTTTGAGCAGGACCATTATAATCTTCTCTAGAAATTCTACAAGTTCCTTTTACAAAAGCTACAAAATTACCATTTGGCGAAACAGAAGCTTGACTTCCTAAAGCAGTTATAAATCGAGTTGGAGTTTCTCCATTTTGATTAATCTTGTATATTGATGACTCTCTTTCTGTACCCTTAAAAATTCGGTTACTAGAAAAAAGAATATCACCATTTGCCATCCATTGACTTGGTGTATCTGTAGTAGGGTAATAGGTTAATTGGTTGGGAACACCTCCATTTAAATCAGTTTTAAAAATATTTCTACTTCCTTTTCTATTGGACATAAAAATAATTTCGTTGCTTTTAGAATTCCAAATAGGATTACTTTCATAAGCTTGATGAATTGTTAATCTTTTAGGTTGATTAGTGTTGTTATCTAATACCCAAACATCACCATCAAAACCAAATGCTATTTTTGAAGCATCTGGACTAATTGTGGGCGTTCTTACCCAAGAATTCTGGGCGTTTAAAAAAGTTAAATTGCAGAGAACTGCAAAGAATAGAATAGTTTTTTTAGTCATTTTATTTGAATTTAAAACAACTAAGTTAGACTTTATTAAGACTGATTCTTAAGTTTCGAAAATTGTTTAAGACTGTTTTAAGTTTTATTTAACTAATTATCGGTTTTATAAAATCATTAATAGAAGCAACTCCATTTTTTCCTAAATTTTTAATAAAAGCAGAACCTATAATTGCACCATTTGCATAATTACAAGCTGTGTTAAATGTCTGTTTATCAGAAATACCAAAACCAACAATTAGTTTACTTTTTAAATTCATTGCTTTAATTCTTTCGAAATAAGCTATTTGTTGGCTAGAAATTTCTCCTTTAGCACCAGTAATCGAAGCAGAAGCCACAACATAAATAAAAGCTTTAGTATAGGAGTCTATCTTTTTAATTCTTTCTTCGGATGTATGAGGAGTAATTAAAAACACGTTGGTTAATCCATATTTATCGAATAATTTTTGATAATGATTTTCGAATTCTACCATTGGTAAATCTGGTAGAATTAACGTATCTATACCACAATCTACAACTTTTTGACAGAATTTATCTTCGCCATATTTTAGCATCTGATTTAAATATCCCATTAAAACTAAAGGTGTTTTATTGGTTACTTTAATCGTCATTAATTGCTCAAAAACCAAGTCTAAATTAATTCCGTTTTGCAATGCTTTTTGACTACTATCTTGTATTGTTGGCCCATCCGCTAAAGGATCTGAATAAGGCAAACCAACTTCTATAAAATCTACACCACTAGTTTCTAATGCCGAAATTACCTGTGTAGTATCATTTAAATTTGGGTAACCACAAGTAAAGTATATTGATAATAAATTTTTATCTTTTTGTTGAAATAATTCTTGAATTGAATTCATAATTTTTGTTTCATTCTGTCATTACGAGGTATGAAGCAATCTCATAATTAATTAGCAGATTCCTTCACTTTGTTCGGAAAGACGTTGCTAATCTTCTAAATGTTTAATATACGTTTCTAAATCTTTATCTCCTCTACCCGATAAATTTACAACAACCACTTGGTCTTTTTTAAATTTAATTTTAGGTAAAACAGCCAATGCATGTGCAGTTTCTAAAGCAGGAATAATTCCTTCAATTTTAGTTAACTCATAAGCAGCTGTTAAAGCTTCTTTATCTGTTGCGTTCATAAAATTGGCTCTTTTGCTTTCGTATAAATAAGCATGTAAAGGACCAACTCCTGGATAATCTAAACCAGCAGAAATTGAATAAGGCTCTACAATTTGCCCATATTCATCTTGCATTAAAATGGTTTTAGAACCGTGTATAATTCCGACTTCACCTAATTGAGAAGTTGCGGCACTTTCACCTGAATTTACACCTAAACCAGCAGCTTCTACAGCAATTAACTCAACATTTTCATCCTCCATATAATGATAAAAAGCTCCTGCTGCATTAGAACCACCACCAACACATGCAATAATTGTATCTGGAGTTTCTTTACCCGTTTTTTCTTTTAATTGCCATTTTATTTCTTCGGATATCACAGCTTGTAATCTGGCAACCATATCTGGATGTGGATGTGGACCAACAACAGAACCAATTAAATAAAACGTTTCTGGATTCTGAATCCAATAACGAATAGCCTCATTTGTAGCGTCTTTTAAAGTTTTAGAACCAGATGTTGCAGGCACAACTTTAGCCCCTAACATTTTCATTCTGGCAACATTTGGTGCTTGACGAACAATATCTTTTTCGCCCATAAAAACGGTACAATCTAAGCCCATTAAAGCACAAACTGTTGCAGTTGCAACTCCATGTTGCCCAGCACCTGTTTCTGCAATAATTTTAGTTTTCCCTAATTTCTTAGCAATTAAAACCTGACCTATGGTATTATTTACTTTATGCGCCCCTGTATGGCATAAATCTTCACGTTTTAAATAAATATGAGCTCCATATTTTTCTGATAAACGTTTGGCTAAATATAAAGGTGTTGGCCTACCAACATAATCTTTTAATAAAGCTTTGTATTCTTTTTGAAATTCATCAGATTCGATAATTTGAATATAATTATCTTCTAACTCTTTTACATTTGGATACAATAATTCTGGAATAAATGCGCCACCAAATTGCCCAAAATATCCGTTTTTGTCTGGCTGAAATTGTGATTTCATATCTTAATGTTGTGTAATTGTTTATTCGTTTAATCGTGTAAATGTTGGTTTGTGTTTCTTATACATATCAACATGAACACAATTACACATTTAATCTTTTTTTAAACTCTTGTAACTCTTCTATTTTCTTTCTACCTGGTTCAACTTCAAATTTACTATTTATATCTAAAGCGTAAATTGGCAATTCTGAATTGAATATTTCTTTAACTTGATCAACATCTTCTAAACCAATTCCTCCACTTAAAAAGAAAGGTTTATCAAAAGGATATTTTTCTAGAACAGACCAATCAAATTTTGTTCCATTTCCTCCTCTTTCTTTTCCTTTAGTATCAAACAAAAAGAAATCTACTACATCTAAATAAGGTTGTAAAACATCAAAATTAAATTCATCTTTAATTCCGAAAACTTTAATAATTTCTACTTCATTCTTAGAAATATAATGTTGATTTTTCTTCTTTTTAATTTGCTTATTTTCTTCAATAAACAAAGCTCTATTATCTGCTAATTGCTTTTTTAAATTAACAATATAATCTACAGATTCATCTCCATGCAATTGAATGGCATCTAATCTATATTCTTCTACTAAAGAAATTACAATCTCTATATACTCGTTAACAAAAACTCCAGTTTTTTGAATTGAATTTGAAAATTCTGGAATAATGCCTTCAAAATTTCTTTTGGATTTTTCATAGAAAATAAATCCCAGATAATCAGGATTTAAGTCAGCAACTTGCTGAATATTTTCTACGTATTTCATTCCACAAACCTTCAGTTTCATATTATCTAATTTGACTGATAAACTCTTGACAAGCTTCTCCAGGATTTTCTTCTTTCATAAAATTCTCACCAATTAAAAAACCTTGAAAACCAAACTCTTTTAATCCTGTAATGATTTTTGGATCAGAAATTCCGCTTTCAGAAACTTTAATACAAGTATCAGGAATTTGATTTGCCAATTTAATTGAGTGTTCTAAATCCACTTCAAAAGTTTTTAAGTTTCTATTATTGATTCCGATAATCTTGTTATCTAAATCATTAATTTTATCTAAATCTTCTTGCGTGTGTACTTCATACAAAACACTTAAACCCAAATCTGTAGCCAAATTCCCGTAGTTTTTTAACTCTGTAGCTGTTAAACAAGAAGCAATTAATAAAATTACATCTGCACCAATTGCTTTTGCTTCTACTATTTGAAAACCATCTACCACAAAATCTTTTCTTAGAATTGGTTTTTGTTGATTGATTGTTCTTGCCTCCATTAAATCTGCCATAGTTCCACCAAAAAAAGAAGTATCTGTTAAGATAGATTGTGCAGCTACATTTGCATCTAAATATCCATTGGTAACTTCTGCAATAGTTGCTTTATCATTGATGATTCCTTTGGATGGAGATTGACGTTTAAACTCGGCAATTATACCTGTTGAACCAACTTCTAATAAAGCCTTTTTTAATGAAAAAGGTGTTCTATCAAAATTAGGACTTTCTACTAATTTCTTTACAGGAACTTCTGCTTTAATCTTAGCAATTTCCTTCTTTTTAAATGCGATTATTTTATCTAGTATAGTCATTCAATTTTAAATAACATCTCGATACAAATTTGTTCATTCTTCACAAATTCACTCGATGTGACAGTCCGTTTGTCAGTTCGAGTGATTTTCGATTTTATGAGAAAATTGTATCGAGAACATTTTTATTTATTTTTAATTTTATTATTTCTGTTTTTCAAAAAAAAGTAAACAATAACTCCAACAATTAAACCAATAATCATCTGTTTAAAAAGATCTTTGGTTTGAATTCCTACAGCAGTTCCCATCAAAAGAAACCCTGGAATAATAAGAATTAAATTGTTTTTCTTTTTTGTCATCTTAAATACTTACTAATTTTTCTAATGTTTGTTTTGCTTTTAAACCAAAAAGTGATTCTTTAGCTTCTTCAAACGCGTTTTCAAAAGACTTAGTTTCATCAACAATTGTTAGCGCAAAAGCAGCATTTGTTAAAACAACATTATTTTGTGCTTCAGTTCCATTTCCTTCTAAAATTGATTTAAAAATCTTTGCTGCATCTGCAACAGAATTTCCTCCAAAAATATCTGATTGTTGCAATCTCTTTTGACCTAAATCTTCAGGATTTATCAATTGTTCACCTTTTTTAGTAAAGATTTTAAATCCGCTTGTCAACGAAATTTCATCATAACCATCTAAAGCGTGAATAATACCATAATTTATGTTTTCTTCTTCTTGTAAAATGTAATTATACAAACGTGCAACTTCTAAATTAAAAGTACCTAACATATGGTTTTTAGGCGAACTTGGGTTTACTAAAGGTCCTAACATATTAAAGAACGTTTTTAATGCCAATGCTTTTCTAGTTGGTCCAACAGCTTTCATTGCTGGATGAAATTTTGGCGCATGTAAAAAACAAATGTTCGCTTTTTCTAAATGTTCTTTTAAAACATTTTCATCATTGGTAAATTGGTAACCAAAACTTTCTAACATATCAGAAGAACCAGACTGAGAAGACACAGAATAATTACCGTGTTTAGCAACTTTTTGTCCTGTACCTGCAACAATAAAAGATGTTAATGTTGAGATGTTAAATGTATCTTTTCCATCGCCACCTGTACCTACAATATCTATGGTATTATAATCAGAAAAATCTACTTTAATTGCCAATTCTTTTAACGCATCTCTAAATCCTGAAAGTTCTTCCGCAGTAATTGGACGCATCATAAAAACGGTCATAAAAGAAGCCAAATGCGCATCATTATATTTCTCAGCAGCAATATCTTTTAAGATTTGTTTTGCTTCAGATTTAGACAATCTTTCGTGGTTATATAATCTATTTAAAATTGCTTTCATTACGAATTTGCATTGATAAAATTAGTAACCAATTGCTCACCAACATCTGTTAAAATAGATTCTGGATGAAATTGAACCGCAGAAATATTAAAACGTTTATGTTCAATTGCTTGAATTAATCCATCTTCATCTCTAGCTGTTACTACTAATTCTGTTGGAAAACCTACATCTGTTGCTGCCCAAGAATGATAACGTGCTGCTAAAAATGTTTCTGGAACATCTTTAAAAATTTCAGCTTCTTTATTTATAACTCTCATTTCTGTTGCAACTCCGTGAAAAACATCATCTAAATTAATAATTGTTCCACCAAAAACTTCTGTAATGGCTTGTAAACCCAAACAAACTCCAAAAATAGGTTTTATACCTGCATAGGTTTTAATTACTTCTTTTAAAATACCTGCTTCATCAGGAATTCCAGGTCCTGGAGATAACATAATGATATCGTAATTTCCAACATCTGCAACACTGATTTCATCATTTCTAAAAACCGCTGGAAAATTTCCAGTAATTTTTTCTACCATGTGTACTAAGTTATAGGTAAACGAATCGTAATTATCTAATATTAAAATCTTCATTTTAAAAAGCTTTTGGCTTTTGGCTCTTGGCAATTAGCAAAAAGCTAACTGCAAATAGCCAAAAGCATTTTTTTTAAATATTCTCTGCTAAAATCAACGCTTTTTTTAACGCTGCTAATTTATTATTTACTTCTTGTAATTCTTTTTCTTCATCAGAATGGATAACGATTCCTGCTCCTGCTTGGTAATACAAAGTTTTGTTTTTACTTACAAAACTACGAATTGCAATGGCTAAATTTACAGAACCATCTAAACCTATAATTCCTACTGCTCCACCATAAAATCCACGAGATTGATTTTCGTATGTATCTATTAACTGCATTGCCTTGTATTTTGGTGCGCCACTTAAAGTACCTGCAGGAAAAGTATCGCCCACAATTTCTATTGGGTTTCCTTTTAACTGACCAGAAACTGTTGATACCAAATGAATAACGTGGCTAAAATATTGCACTTCTTTAAACACCTCAACTTCTACATTATCTGCGTGTTTACTTAAATCGTTTCGTGCTAAATCTACTAACATTACGTGTTCTGCAGTTTCCTTTTTATCTGCGGATAATTTTTTACCTAACTGAATATCTTTAGCCATATCTCCAGTTCTTCTAAAAGTACCTGCAATTGGATTGATCGTTGCTTTACCTGCAGCAATTTTAATTTGAGCTTCTGGTGATGAACCCATTAATTTAAAAGAACCGTAATCGAAAAAGAACAAATATGGAGATGGATTTATAGAACGTAATGCTCTATACACATTAAATTCATCTCCTTTAAATTTTTGTTGAAATTGGCGTGATAAAACGAGTTGAAAAACATCACCTCTTTTACAATGAGATTTTGCTTTTCTTACATAATCAATAAATTCTTCTCCTTTTACATTTGATGTTTCATCACCAACAATTTCAAATTTTTGAGTATTAAAGGTTTGTGCATCGATAATAGTTTGAATTTCTTTTATGCGAGATTCAGTACCTTCTTCTATATTTTCTATCAATGTCATTTCATCATTAAAATGATTAATGGCGATAATAAACCTGTAAAAACTATATTGTAATAAAGGAATCGCAGAAGGAGCATCTGTTACAGATAATTCAATATTTTCGAAATACTGAACAGAATCATAAGTTGTATAACCATACAAACCATTGAATGATTTTAATTCTGCTGGGCAATCTAAAACTATTGATTTGCTATAATTCTCGAAAATAGTATTAAAGTTTCTGCCAATTTTTTGGTTTTCTAGCTCAATCCCTCTATGAGAAAAACTTAAATGATGATTTTCTGCTTTTATAGAAATCACAGGCTCAATAGCGATAAACGTAAAACTTTCGTCTTTACTATGATAATCTGAACTTTCTAGTAAAAGTGTATTTGCATATTTATCTCTAAAACGTAAATACAAACCTACAGGAGTTATAGTATCTGCAATTTTAGTTTTGTGAATGGTTTTAAACTGTATTTTTTTCATTTTTAGGCTGAATTAGATTCAGAGTCTTTTTAATTTATAATGCTGAAATAAATTCAGCAACAAAAAAGGCTTATCGTGAGATAAGCCTTTTTTATATTTTATTTATATAGGTTTAGTTCTCACTTATTAGATAAGAGAGTTCCACCACCAAGTATTGTTTATTATATTCTTCATACTGAGTTACAAATGTAAAGCGCTATTTCTTTTTGCACAAATTTTATTTTATCTTTTTTTCTCTTAATTAGACTTTTTAAAAGAAAATTTTAATAAATCGATTTCGTTCTTACACTTGTATATGTTATTTATAATTTTAACTCCATATTATAACAGGTTAATCCAATTCTATTTATAATACCAAACAAAAACCTTTAATTTGTACCTCCAAACAACGTGTTTGATTTGAATTTACTGAATTAATGTCTACACCAATGATTTATCTTTTAAATTATTGGTGTTTTCTTTTAAAAACTAATTAATTAACGTGGCAGACAAAACAATTCTGTATATATTTGCCACCAATTAATAATGATTATGAATAATAACAACAATACTAATTTTAATAATCCTAATTTTTAGGATTGGAAGGTTGTTGTTTAAAAATATATAAATAAAGCCTTCCAATTTCGGAAGGCTTTACTTTTTAATTAAAAGCAATATTAAGATGAGTAAAATTATGACAGTAGACATATTGTCTAGTATTAAAGGAGCTCAGCCATCTGAAGCTGTAAATAAATTATTTGAGGTAATTAAAAATGCCAATTCAACGAATAACAATTCTTTTAAGAATAATCATAATAATGCTGTTTCTATAGATGATTTAAGAGAGGATGTTGTAATTGACAGCCCAAATGAAGAGAAAAAAATTATCATTGAAAATTTCCCTAAAGAAAAAAACGGCTATTTAGTTGTTTCTAAAGTGATTGAAGAATAAATATGAAATCGCAAATACACAAAATCCATCAGCAATTGATGGCCAAAGAATTTACTTGTACAAAACTAGTACAAGACAGGTTAGATTTATTAAAATCCAACGCTTACAATTCTGTAAATTCCTTGTTAGATAAAATGGCTTTAGAATTGGCAGCAAAAGTTGATGCTAAAATTGAAAGCGGACAAGAAATCGGACTTTTAGAAGGAATACCTTTCGGAATTAAAGATGTTTATATGGTACAAGGAACTTACACAACTGCAAGTTCTGATTTACTTAAAAATTATAAATCGGCTTATACAGCTACAGCAATTCAGAAATTATTAGATGCAGGAGCAATTCCTTTAGTAAAAGAAAATTGCGATAGTTTTGGTCACGGATCATCCTCTGAAAACACCATTTTTGGTGCCGTAAAAAATGCCATTAATTCTGATTTAGTTTCAGGAGGTTCAAGTGGTGGTTCTGCTGTAAATGTTGCCAAAGATTACACCGTTTTTTCTATTGGTGGAGATACAGGTGGTTCTATTCGTCAGCCAGCAGGTTACAATAATGTCTTCGGATTAAAACCAACTTATGGTAGAATTTCGCGTTTTGGAATTATGGCATATGCATCTTCTACAGATTGTGTTGGGCCAATTGCAAAATCAATTGAAGATATTAGAATCGTTTTAAATGTAATGAGTGGTAAAGATGTTAAAGATCAAACTACTTATCAATCTTCAAAAATATCCGAAGAAACTATTTTAAGTACTGATGAAATAAAAACCGTTGGTTATTTTAAAAACTTTATAGAAAGTGATGCTATTGATACCCAAGTAAAAACAGACTTTTTAGCATCCATAGAAAAAATAAAAGCAAAAGGAATTGAAGTTAAAGAATTAGATTTCTTTGAATCTGATACTTTAGTTTCTACTTATTATACTTTGGCAATGGCTGAAACTGCTTCTAATTTATCAAGATTAGATGGTACAAATTACGGAGCAAGAATTGAAGGAGATAATTTAAAAGACACTTACGCAATTACACGTTCAGAAAATTTTTCTGAAGAATCTAAAAGAAGAATTGTTGGTGGTAATCAAGTATTATCTCAAGGTTTTTCTGATGAAATTTACTTAAAAGGTTTAAACTTAAGAGATCAAATTGCTGATAATTTTGAAAAAGACTTTAAAGAAGTAGATATTATTTTATCGCCAGTAACACCAAATACACCTCCAAAAATCGGAGACAGCTTAAACGACCCTTTAGCAATGTACTTATCTGATGCTTATACAGTTGGTTTTAGTTTAGGGCAATTACCAACCTTAACAATACCTAAAGGAACTGCAACAGGTTTGCAAATTTCTGCAGCAAAAAACAATGATGCCTTGGTTTTACAATTCGCTAATTTCTTAAATGATTTGATATAATGGAGCTAGAGAAATTAAATAATTTACTAAAAAAATACGATTTAGAACTTGTAATTGGTTTAGAAACACACGTACGTTTAAATACAAAAACGAAGCTTTTTTGTTCTTGTGCAAATACAGAATCTGCACATCCAAATACAAATATTTGTTCTGTTTGCACAGGGCAAATGGGTGTTTTACCTTCTATTAACAAAGAAGCAATTACTAAAGCAATTTATTTTGGTAAAGCTGTAAAATCTACTTTTGAAAATGAAGTGATTTCTTGGGATCGTAAACATTATGAATATCCAGATAATCCAAAAAACATACAGATTACACAGTTTCATAATCCTGTAATTCCTGATGGACAAGTTTCTTGTTTTAGAAATGATGGTTCTCAATTTACAGTGAATTTAACACAAGTTCATATTGAGGAAGATGCTGCAAAATTAATGCACGAAAAGAAAGTTTCTCTAGTCGATTTTAACAAAGCTGGAGTGCCATTAATTGAGATTGTAACTGAACCTTGTATCAGACATATTGAGGATGCTTCAACGTACGCACAATACATTCAAAGAATTGTGCAGAATTTAAAAATATCCGAAGCAAATTTGGAGAAAGGTGAATTTAAATCGGATGTTTCTGTATCACTTAGAAAAAAACACAGTTATAATTTAAATCCTAGAACAGAAATCAAAAACTTGAACTCTTTTAAGTTTATGATAGAAGCTTTAAAAGAAGAAGTTGAAAAACAATTAAATTATTATATTGAGCATAAAGAATTTAGACCAGACCAAACCACTGTATTGTTTGATGCAGATTTAAAGCAAACCAAAACAATGCGTAAAAAAGAGTTTGAAGCTGATTATAGATTTATTTCTGAGCCAGATTTACCTTTTGTAAGTATTAAAAATGTTGTTGAAAGTATAGATGTTGATGTTAGTTCTTTGCCTTTTGCAGTTGAATCTATTTTGATAAAAGGTGGAGTTTTACCACAAGATGCTAAGTTTTTTACTGCGGATTCATTGCGTTCTGAAACTTTTATTGCTATTAATAATGTGATAAAAGACCCGTCTTTTGTTGCTAAAACTTTGGTAAACAATATTGGTGCAGATGAATATGCAAATATTCATAATGTAAATCAGTTAATTGAAATTTTCCAATTATTTAAAGCAGATAAAATTACGTCTGTTTTAGTACAAAATGGAATTACTAGATATTTAAAAGACAGAACTTTCGATTACAATAAGTACTTTGAACAGAACACCATTTCTGAAGATAAAATTAAGGATGCTGTACAAAAAGTAATTAACGAAAACGAAGCAATTGCCAACGACATCAAAAATGGAAATCAAGGTAAAGCCGGAATTTTAGTTGGAAAAGTGATTAAAATTATTGGTAAAGGAGCTTCAGGAAAAGTGATTCGTGAAGAGATTCTTAATGCTGTTAGCGAAAATTCAGCCCTTATCAATTCGCCTTTAGCAGTTAGCGAAAAGCCAAGGACTAAAAGCCAACAGCCAGCTGCTAAAAACGAGGAAGAGTTGCAACAAACTCCCATAATAATCAAGGACAACTACAGAAGCCATAAAATATCAGAATTATCTGATGACGCTATCAATACAGAAGTAACATTATCTGGTTGGGTTTCTAGTGTTAGAGATCATGGAGAATTAATTTTTATCGATTTACGTGATTCTAGTTATCAAGTTTTTCAAGTGCGTTTAAGTAGAGAAACTTTCCCAAATTTAGATGAATTGGTAAAACTAAAACCAGAAACTGTAATTATGGTTACTGGTGTTGTTGTTCAGAGAAGAGAAGATGATTATAATACTGGTTTAAGAACTGGAAAAATTGAACTAGAAACATCAGAATTAGAAATACTAAATCTTTCAAAAACATTGCCTTTTGAAATAAAAAGAGCAATGAAAACGAATGAAAATGTTCGTTTTCAATACAAGTTTTTAGATCACAGAAATGATGAAGTTCGCAAGGCAATTGTAAACAGACATAAAGTAATTAAATTACTTCGTGATATCTTGGATGAAGAAGAATTCTTAGAAATAGAAACTCCGATTTTAACTGCAGGTACAGACGAAGGTGCAAGAGAATTTATTGTACCAACAAGAAAACAAGCAGGTTCTTTTTACACTTTACCACAAGCACCTCAACAATTTAAGCAAATGTTGATGGTTGGTGGATTTGAAAAGTATTTCCAAATTGCACGTTGTTTTAGAGATGAAGATTCTAGAGGAGACAGACAACCAGAATTTACACAATTAGATATAGAAATGGCATACGCAAGTATGCAACAAATTATAGATTTAAACACCAAAATGTTTAATGAAATAGTGAAAAAAATCTATGGTAAAAAATGGATTTTACGTCCTTTTGAAGTGATTACTTACAAAGAAGCTATGGATAAATATGGTTGTGATAGACCAGATTTACGTTATGGTTTAGAAATGCAAGACATTACAGAAATTGTAAAAGACACTACTTTCCAGGTTTTTAGTAAACCTATTGATGAAGGTGGAATTGTAAAATGTATTAAAGTTTCTGCGGAAGAGCAAGGCAACAAACGTATGTCTAAAGGTCAGATTGAAAACTTGACTGCAATTGCACAACAAAATGGCTTAGGTGGTTTGGCTTACATTATTGTAAATGAAAACGATTTACAATCGCCAATTATTAAGTTTTTAGGAGAAGAAATTGCTGCAAATATCATAAAAGCTACAGATGCTCAAATTGGTGATATTGTATTTTTCTCTGCTGCTGATTATGCTACTGCAAACAAAGCTTTAGATGCTGTTCGTCAAGAAATGGGACGAATTTTAAAGTTGATAAATCCAAAGGAATTAAGACCTGCTTGGGTGGTAGATTTTCCAATGTTCGAAAAAACGGATGAAGGCAGATGGACGTTTACACACAATCCTTTTTCTATGCCAGCTGTATATGATTTAGAAAAACATATGAATGGTGAAGGTGAAGAAATTGGAACAATTATCGCTCAACAATACGATTTAATCTTAAATGGTTACGAAATTGGTGGTGGTTCTGTACGTGCACACAAAGCAGAAATTTTAGAAGCAACCTATAAAAATATGGGTTACAATAAAGAAGAAATGATAAAAAGTGTTGGAACGATGTACAAAGCGTTTCAATATGGAGCACCTCCTCATGGAGGAATTGCTTGGGGTGTAGACAGATTAATGATGATTTTAGAAAAGAAAACTTCTATTAGAGAAGTGATGGCTTTCCCTAAAACAGGAACATCTGAAGACTTATTATTTAATGCGCCATCCATTTTATCAGACAAAAAAGTAGAAGAAATGAATGTGAAAATTATGAGATAAAATAATTTATTACTTCATTTTAATACATAAAAAAAAATTCTGCGAAAAGCAGGATTTTTTTTTATGTATTCTATTTTAAATTATCTCTATTTCAAAGAAATTTGATATTGTAAAACAGCCATACCTTTATATTTTTTTTGTTCCATTGTTGCTGCATCAAAAATAGGACGATGTTGATATCCTAAACTCAATTTATTTCCGTGAGTTCCGTTCATTAAAAAGTTTACTGTAAAATCATAGACAACCATTCTTTCATTTAAAGCATCCCAATCAGAACTTTGAATGGCAATATTTGGCTGAATTACCATAGGATAATCAAAGACTTTTGTTTTCTTAAAAGCATAACCAAATTGGGTATAAAAAGTTGTACCTGTACCAATCATAGGAAAAGCAACTCCTGCTCCATTATAATCTGTTCCACCACCAGTTGTTGGGTTATTTGCACCCACATTTCTCATATAATCTTTACCAAAATCATAATCATAGTAACCTGCATAAGCTGTAATTGCACCTCCATTATTTAAAGGTAAGTTTAAAAATGAATCTACAGCCCAATGTTTCATATCATATAAATTAGTTTCTGCCAACAAAGCATCTCCATCGCTCATTGCTTTTTCTTGAAACTGAAAACCTGCTCCTATATTAAATACTTTTTTAGCTTGAACATAGGTACCTGTTTGATAGGCAGATTTATTTGATTCGTGTTCAAAAAATTGATATTTAACGTAAGAAGAAGTTTTTATTCTTGGTCTATTATTTGCAAAATCTACTTTACCAGTTGGTATACTTGTTACCAAAATAGGATTTCCAAGAGACAGTCTATAATCTATTTTACCCACTTGCCCTTTAAACCAAACTCCTAAAACTCTACCAATATCATCGTTTTTATTTACCGTATTTAAGGCAAAAACAGGAGAATCTAAACCCATTAATGTTTTATTAGAACGTACATTCCATCTATTTAAACCTTGCCAACCAGATTTACCAAAACCAACTTCGAATTTTTTACTAAATGCATACTCAGCATACATATCTAATACTCTAAAAGGGAAATTGCTAGATTTATAATTGTAGTTATTACCACCAAAAATTGAATAGAAATATAATTTCGGAGTAATTTGAGCTGTTAAAGGAATTCTTAAACGTCTTAAAGAAACATCTGTATAGCTACTTGTTGGTTCGCCATTAATTGTAGAACCTTCATTTAAATCAGAATAACGCAACCAGATTTGGGCTCTTACATTCCATTTTATAACTGGTTTAAATTTTTCTTTTTCTTGTCCGCTTGAAATGATTGAAGAAAAAAGTACGATTATCAACAAACATTTAGTAATTATTTTCATCTTTCTGTTTTAATTATAGGACAAAATTATAGGTTACTTTCTTTTTAAAACGTGACAATAATCATATCTAAAGAAGTTTTTTCATCAGCAATAAATAAAAGAATAAAAGCGCTTGATAGACGTAATTTATCAACTTTAAAAACTTAAAACTGTAAGATTAAAGAACTTTTAATTTTCTTCGGATTTACGAATCATAAAAAAATACAAATATTTAATTTAAGGCACTTTTTAGCTGATTTAAGCCATTTTTAGAGTTATCAACAATTATCAATTTTATCAACAAAAAACTTTTAGAACTTCTGTTTTTCCTTATATTTGATAGGTTGTATTTTTTACAACTAACAATCAAATAATAGAAAATTTTAGACAGATAATGAGCGAAGAAAAAAAGCATAATTATGATGCCTCCAGTATTCAGGCATTAGAAGGTATGGAACACGTAAGAATGCGTCCATCAATGTATATTGGTGATGTTGGAGTACGTGGTTTACATCATTTAGTGTATGAAGTTGTAGATAACTCTATTGATGAAGCAATGGGTGGTTATTGTGATACTATTGAAGTTACAATTAACGAAAACAACTCAATTACTACCAAAGATAATGGACGTGGAATTCCTGTAGGTTTACACAAAAAAGAAGGTGTTTCTGCATTACAAGTTGTAATGACAAAAATTGGTGCAGGTGGTAAATTTGATAAAGATTCTTATAAAGTTTCTGGTGGTTTGCATGGTGTTGGTGTAAGTTGTGTTAATGCATTATCAGATCATTTAACAGCTACAGTTCATAAAGAAGGTAAAGTTTGGCAACAAGAATACGAAAAAGGTAAAACGTTATACCCAGTAAAAACTATTGGAGAAACTGATTTTACAGGTACAATTGTTACTTTTTTACCAGATAAATCTATTTTTCAGCAGTCTACAGAGTACAATTATGAAACTCTAGCAACAAGAATGCGTGAATTAGCGTATTTAAATAAAGGAATTACTATTACTTTAACTGACAAAAGAAACACAGATGATGAAGGAAACTTTATTTCTGAGACTTTTCATTCTGATAAAGGATTGCCAGAATTTATTCAGTATTTAGATTCTACACGCGAGCAGTTAATTGCGAACGTAATTTCTATGGAAGGCGAAAAAAACGGAATTCCAGTAGAAGTTGCTATGGTTTACAACACTTCTTATGCAGAAAATTTACATTCTTATGTAAATAATATTAATACTCATGAAGGTGGTACACATTTATCGGGTTTTAGACGTGGTTTAACAGGTACTTTAAAAAAGTATGCTGATGAATCTGGATTACTTAAAAATGTAAAATTTGATATTGCTGGTGATGATTTTAGAGAAGGTTTAACAGCAATTGTTTCTGTAAAAGTTTCTGAACCTCAATTTGAAGGACAAACAAAAACGAAACTAGGAAATAGAGAAGTTACTTCTGCCGTTTCTCAAGCAGTTTCAGAAATGTTATCTGATTATTTAGAAGAAAACCCTGCAGATGCTAAAACCATTGTACAGAAAGTAATTTTAGCTGCAACTGCAAGACACGCTGCACGTAAAGCACGAGAAATGGTGCAACGTAAAACAGTAATGTCTATTGGTGGTTTACCTGGTAAATTATCTGACTGTTCAGAAACAGATCCTGCTCAATGTGAAATATTCTTAGTTGAGGGAGACTCTGCAGGTGGAACAGCAAAACAAGGTAGAGATCGTAATTTTCAAGCTATACTTCCACTTCGTGGAAAAATCTTGAATGTTGAAAAAGCAATGCAACATAAAGTTTTTGAAAACGAAGAGATTAAAAATATGTTTACGGCTTTAGGGGTTTCTATTGGTACAGAAGAAGACCCAAGAGCTTTAAACTTATCAAAAGTACGTTATCATAAAGTTGTTATTATGTGTGATGCCGATGTTGATGGTTCGCACATTGCTACTTTAATTTTAACATTCTTCTTTAGATATATGAGAGAAATGGTTGAGCAAGGTTATATTTATATTGCTACACCTCCTTTATATTTAGTTAAAAAAGGTCAGAAAAGAGAATATGCTTGGGATGACAATCAACGTGACTTAATTGCTCAAAAATTAGGTGGTGGTGTTAACATTCAAAGATATAAAGGTCTTGGAGAGATGAACGCAGAACAACTTTGGGACACTACAATGAATCCTGAATTTAGAACTTTGCGTAAAGTAGTTATTGACAATCAAACAGAAGCAGATAGAGTATTTTCTATGCTAATGGGAGATGAAGTTCCTCCTCGTAGAGATTTTATTGAAAGAAATGCAAAGTATGCGAATATTGATGCTTAATACTTTAGATTATAATAAATAAAAAAAAGGTGTAAAAAATTATTTTTATACCTTTTTTTTATATTCTAATTTTATATTTTTTTACCTAATACTGAATCCTGCTCTTACAGAAAACACATCGTATTCTTGTACTGCATATTCTGCTGCAATATTTAAGAATAGTAATTTTATACTTAAACCTAAATTAGCCCTCATAGAACTACCGTCATATTTTAAACTAATTGGATCTGTGTATGTAGTATTAGAAGCAGACGTTGTGTACGAACCTAACATATTTACATCTGTTTTATAATTTGTTGTACCCACACCACCATAAATAGTAAAAATAGAGAGTTTTTTAGATGCCAAAACTTGAAAAATAAAAGTCTTTGTATTAAACTCTAATGCTTGAGATGGTTCATCTTCTGGGTCTAAAAAGAATTTAGACTTTACATCGTTCCATCCAACCAAAGCAGATACATCAAAAGGTAAACGTTTAACGAAAGGTATCCATTGTTTTAAATCGTGTTTAATACCAAAACCAAATGTTGAAAATTGATAATCTGTATCGTTTTGCTCTGGAATATATCTAATTATTAAATCGGTATTTTTAAATAAACCAATGCCAGCTTGTAACATTGCAGAAGGAACAACATTGAACCCAATAGATTCTTTTAAACCTGAACCTGGTAAAGATGAAGTAGAAATAGAATTCCCTGTATCATCAGTAAATGTTAATAATGGCCTATCATCTAGCTTTTGAGACCCGAATAAAGTTGGTATTTCTGCAGAAGAAATACTTGAATCTTCTAATTTAATGTTAGAATAATCTGCATTATTAAAAGTAAAAGTTTCTGCTGAAGATGGTACAGAAGCACCATTAGCAATTACAGCAATATCAATACCCAATAACTTATGCGTTTTTGCAGTAGTATACCAACCTCCATTAATTCCGTTTCCAAAACCTGTAGGAAAAGGCTCTACGTATCCTTGTAATAAAGTTCTTGCATCTGCAACACCACCTTCTAAAATAGATTCTAATTCAATTTGTGAATATGAAGTTAACGTAAATGCAGTAAATAAAAATAAAAATACTTTTTTCATATAGTTTATAGTTTAGTTAATTATAGAAAAGTTATTGCATTTTATTGCACAGTAGCTTTAACTTTAAATTTTAGATTGATAGTGAAGCTATCATCTGCAGGTGTTTGGGTAAAATCAGCCTTAATTACATAAGGAAAAACACCAGAATTAATTACTGATAAAATACTTGATGCGTTTGTAGGTATAATAACTTCTACGCCTTCTCCCTTTGTTAAAGTTAGTGATTCATTTATATTAATATTACCTACTGTTAAATCAAAATTTCCTGTTATAGCTTCTCCAGAATAATCATCTGCTAAAGTTAAAGTAACTTTCTCAATTTCTGCTTCAACAAATTCGCTTGCATTATCTAATAAATCTTGAATGTTAATAGAGTTAGACGTTTCAAATGAAGTTGCAGTGTTTAAACCTGTAACCAAAGCATTACTTTCAAATTCATCTATTACAATAAATTGTATTTCTCCATCTTCTTCACAGTTAGTAAATGTAAAAGCTACAAAGAGCACAAGCATTGTTTGAATAATTTTAATTTTTTTCATAATTTTTTTATTTATAAGTTATTAAATGTTGTTTCACAAATATAGAAAAATAATGAAGTTATTATTTACAATTCATACAACATTCCATACAATCGATACAACTTTTAAACATAAAACCAGATTATTCTTTCCAATTTATAGGATTAACCAATAAATTTGATATCTTTTTTTATGACATAAATCACGATAATACATTCAGAATATTGTATTTTTGTGTGAGAACTATTTAACAAATTTTAAAAATATTTATATGAAAGTTACAGTTGTTGGTGCAGGTGCAGTAGGTGCAAGTTGTGCAGAATATATTGCAATTAAAGATTTCGCTTCTGAAGTTGTAATCTTAGACATTAAAGAAGGTTTTGCAGAAGGTAAAGCAATGGATTTAATGCAAACTGCTTCTCTTAACGGTTTTGATACTAAAATTACAGGAAGTACAAGTGATTATTCTAAAACTGCAAATTCTGATGTTTGTGTAATTACTTCTGGTATTCCTAGAAAACCAGGTATGACTCGTGAAGAATTAATTGGAATTAATGCAGGAATCGTAAAAACTGTTTCTTCTAGTTTAATAGAACACTCTCCAAACACTATTATTATTGTGGTTTCTAACCCAATGGATACTATGACATATTTAGTGCATAAAACTACAGGATTACCAAAAAACAGAATTATTGGTATGGGTGGTGCTTTAGATTCTGCTCGTTTTAAATACAGATTAGCAGAAGCATTAGGTGCTCCTATTTCTGATGTTGATGGAATGGTTATTGGTGGACATTCTGACAAAGGAATGGTACCTTTAACTAGATTGGCTACTCGTAACTCTGTTCCTGTTTCAGAATTTATTTCAGAAGAAAGATTAGAGCAAGTTTTACAAGACACTAAAGTTGGTGGTGCTACTCTAACTGGTTTATTAGGCACTTCTGCTTGGTATGCTCCAGGTGCTGCAGTTTCTGGTTTAGTACAAGCAATTGCTTGCGACCAAAAGAAAATTTACCCTTGTTCTACTTTATTAGATGGCGAATATGGTTTATCTGATTTATGTATTGGAGTTCCTGTTGTTTTAGGTAAAAATGGTATAGAAAGTATTGTAGAAATTAATTTAAGTGATGCTGAAAAAGCACATTTAGAAGAATCTGCTGCAGGTGTTTCTAAAACAAATGGTTTATTAGAACTATAATATAAAGTCTTTTTTTATTGACTTATCTAAAATCCAGCTTTTTTGAGCTGGATTTTTTTATTGCTTTTATTTAAAAATTAGATTCTCTTTTTTAGATAAATCATTAATATAAATCTATTTTTTATTTAGCTATTTAAACTACGTATTTTTGTAAAATAATTGCTAAAAAAATGACAAACCAAACAAACACTATTTTAAAAAACGTATTCGGTTATGATAATTTTCGTCCCTTACAAGAAGAAATTATCAACAGAACCTTAGAAGGTAAAGATAGTTTTGTATTGATGCCAACTGGTGGAGGAAAATCGATGTGTTTTCAAATTCCTGCTTTAATTTTTAACGGAATAACAATTGTAGTTTCTCCTTTAATTTCTTTAATGAAAGATCAAGTTCAGGCATTAAAATCAAACGGAATTAAAGCAGACTTTTTTAACAGTTCTATTTCTGTTGAAGAAGAAAACAATGTTATCAATAAAGCAATTAATGGCGAATTACAGCTTTTATATTTATCTCCAGAAAAACTAATTACAGTAAGTAATTCTTGGCTAAAACAATTAAACATAAAATTAGTTGCTATTGATGAAGCACATTGTGTGAGTATGTGGGGTCACGATTTTAGACCAGAATACACACAACTAAAAATATTTAGAAACTCTTTACCAAATGTACCTTTTATGGCGTTAACTGCTACTGCAGATAAATCTGCCAGAAAAGATATAGAAGCGCAATTAGGTCTAAGAAACTCAAAATTATTTATCTCTTCTTTTGATAGAAAAAACTTAAGTATTGAAGTAAGAGGTCAAGTCACTAAAAAGAAAAAACTACAAGAAATTATCACCTTTATTAAAAGAAGGAAAAATGAAAGTGGCATTATTTATTGTTTAAGCAGAAAAAACACAGAAGAAGTAGCTAATTACCTGCAAGGTGAAGGCCATAATGTAGCCTTTTATCACGCAGGAATGAGCAATGAAGAAAGAGAAAAAACACAAACAGATTTTATAAATGATGAAACAAAAATAATTGTAGCAACGATTGCTTTTGGTATGGGTATAGACAAATCTAACGTTCGCTTTGTAATTCATTACAACTTACCTAAAAATCTCGAAGGATATTATCAAGAAATAGGAAGAGCAGGAAGAGATGGATTACCATCAGAAACGATGCTTTACTATAATATGAGAGATTTTGTATTGTATAGCCAATTTGCAGATGATGGCGCAAATACTGCCATGCAAAAAGAAAAGCTGAATAGAATGCTTCAATTTGCAGAAGCCAAATCTTGTAGAAGGAAAATATTATTATCTTATTTTGGAGAACATCTTACTGAAAATTGTGGCAATTGTGATGTTTGCGAAAATCCACCTAAAGATTTTGACGGTACAATTTTATCACAAAAAGCGCTTTCTGGAATTGCAAGAATGAAAGAAAAAGATGGAATTACAATGCTAATAAATGTTTTGAGAGGTAGCAATAACGCAGATATTCATTCCAATCAATATTTTAATCTAAAAACTTATGGAATAGGAAAAGAAATTTCTTTTTTCGATTGGAGAGATTATGTAATTCAAATGGCAAACCAAGGTTTAATAGAAATTATGTATGCTGAAAATTCTGCTTTAAAAATTACACCCATTGGTTGGCAAGTTTTAAAAGGCCAAAAAAAGATTCGACTAACAACGCCTATAAGCCCTAATGATAAAAAGAAGAAACAAAAAATAGTAAAAACTACTGTTTTGGGTGATGTAAATAACGATTTATTTACGGCGCTCAAAAAATTGAGACATTCAATAGCTAAAGAAGAAAATATGCCAGCTTACATTGTTTTTAATGATAAAACATTAAAATTAATGGCTAGTGAACAACCTACTACCGAAAATGAATTTTTAGCGATTTCTGGGGTTGGAATGAGCAAAATGGAAAAATATGGAGATGATTTTATGAATGTAATACGTGAGTTTAATAATGTAGCTAAACCTCGTAAAACACCTACAACACAAAAAACATTCGATCTTTACAAACAAGGTTTAAACCCGAAAGAAATTGCAGAAAAAAGAGAGTTATCTGTAACCACAATTTTTTCGCATTTATCTCAACTTTACTCAGAAGGAAAAGACATCAATTTAGAAAAATATGTATCCGAAGAAATTATAGATAAAGTTAGAATTGTTTTTAATCAATTAAATCGAAAACAAGAATTAAAACCTATTTACGAGAAACTTAACGAAGAAGTTTCTTACAGTCAAATTAGAATTGGCATTACTTTAATTCTTAAAAACGAATAAGAGACATCCTTTTCCTTATTACTGATTATCAAATCAATAAAGCTTTAGATTATATTGGGTGGTTTTTATCAGAAATAGAATAAATTCAGGGTTTTTTATATTCTTTTAGCCTCTTTTTTGTAACCTTTTAGCAAAAAAGGCTGTATTCCTAAAATTGAAGTTTTTTACTTCTACAAAAAGCAATCTTTTTTTATATATTTGGCGCATGAACCCAAAATGGTACTTTAGTGCACTTTTAGTTTTATTTACATTTCTTGGCACTTTCCAAGAAAATATTCCTGTACCTAATCAAGAAATTGTTTTAGAGTTTAATAATTCTAAAATTGATGCTAAAGAAATAGCATATACCATTGCCGATTTAAAAAATCGACTAACTACAGCTGGTGCTTCAAATATTCAAATTAAAGAATCTACAAATGGCACTTTAAAGATTTTTTATTACAGTGCAGATCACGTTTCTCATATTAAAGATGCGCTTTCTAAAAAAGAAAAAATCGCTATAAAAAGTTCATCTAACAATACTGATGAAAATAAGGCCCCATCAGAAAAAACATCAAACTTTAATTTTGATGTTTACGAGTTAGAAAAAGACTCAAATACATCAAATTTTGATGGTAATTCTATACTAGAAATCAAATACGATTCAGATAGATATACAAATACTCAAAACTATGCTTCATCAATAAAAATATTATCTATTGAAGCCAACACTGTTTTTAAATCTAAATCTAGATTTTATAAAAGATTATTTATTGTAAAAAACAGTACATCTCACAACATTCCAGAGGTTAGAGCTGGTCCATTTTATCAGTTCGTATAAAATTATTTAGGTAGATATTTTTTTTAATATCTACCCTCAGAATTGAACATCTTCTCAATCATCTGAAAACAAATCAATAAACATAATTAAATGTCAAAAAGTTCGAGAAGTTATCTATATTTGCTCGTTTTAAAAATTTTTGACTAAAAACATATAAAATGCAAAATAAAGGACTAATTAAAATATTCGCTATTCTTTTCGGATTAGTGAGTTTGTATCAATTATCATTCACTTTTTTAGCTAATAAAGTAGAAGATGATGCAGTAACTTATGCTAACAATAAAACTGTAGAAGGTGATGATGCAAGACAAAAAGCAGCTTACGAAAGAAAATATCTAGACAGTGTTGCTAACAAAGATATTATCGATTTAGGAATAGCAGAATATTCTTATAACGATGTTAAAGACAAAGAAATGAATCTTGGTCTTGATTTAAAAGGTGGTATTAATGCAATTTTACAAGTATCTGTAAAAGAAGTATTAAAAAGCTTAGCTAACGATTCTAAAAATGAAGTATTTAACAATGCATTAGAAGCTGCAGACTTAAGATTAAAGAACAGTAATTCTAATTATTTAGATTTATTTTTCGAAGAATTTGAAAAAATTGCAGGTACTACTAAATTAAGTGATCCTTCTATTTTTGGTACAAAAGCTTTAAGCGAAAAGATTTCTTTTGATGAAGATAATGCAACCGTAAAAGAAACATTACAAGAAGAAATTAACGGTTCTATAGTTACAACTTTAGAAGTTTTAAGAAGTAGAATTGATAAATTTGGAGTTGCTTCTCCTAAAATTCAAAGAATTGGTAACTCTGGTAGAATTCAAATAGAATTACCTGGTGCTAAAGATATAGATCGTGTATCTAAATTAATTACAAGTAAAGCTGAATTACAGTTTTGGGAAGTACATTCTAATGTAGAAGTACAAAACTTTTTCTTTTCTGCAAATGCAAAAGTTGCAGAATTATTAAAAGATGATTCTGTTTTAGAAGTAGAAAAAGACACTACTAAAAAAGATGAAATTGATGATTTATTAGGTGAAGAATCAGATTCTACAAATGTTCAGAAGAATTTATTTACCTACTTAATGCCAAACTTTGCGCAGTCTCAACAACAAGTAAGTTCTGTAGTAGCTTATGCAAAAGTATTAGATACAGCTACTGTTAACGATTTATTATCTAAAAAAGAAATTAGAGCTTTATTGCCAAAAGAAGTAAAATATGCTAAATTCTTATGGGATTATAAATCGAACACAAGTAATGATGATACATCAGAAATAATTGCTTTATACGCTATTAAAGGAAATAGAAATGATGTTGCAAATATTGAAGGTGATGTAATTTTAGATGCAGGTCAAGTATTTGACCAATTAAACAAACCAGAGGTTTCTATGACAATGAATACTTCTGGATCTAAACAATGGGCTAAATTAACTGGTGATAATACTGGTGGTTTTGTAGCTGTTGTTTTAGATGATTATGTGTATACTGCACCATCTGTTCCTGGAGCAATTACTGGTGGTAGAACATCTATTTCTGGAGGAACAATGACAGTTGCAGAAGCAGAAGATATTGCAACTGTATTAAAAGCTGGTAAATTACCTGCTGCTGCAAGAATGATTCAAGCACAAGTAGTTGGACCATCTTTAGGACAAGAAGCAATCGATGCAAGTTTTATCTCTTTTGGTTTAGCTATCGTTTTAGTTTTACTTTGGATGATTTTATATTATGGTAAAGCAGGTTTATATTCTGATATCGCCTTAATTGTAAACATTTTATTTATCTTCGGAATCTTAGCTTCTTTTGGAGCTGTATTAACTTTACCTGGTATTGCTGGTATTATCTTAACAATAGGTATGTCTGTAGATGCCAACGTAATTATTTTCGAAAGAATTAAAGAAGGTTTATTTAAAAAGAAAGGTTTAAAACAATCTGTAGAAGAAGGTTTTAGTTTTAAAGGAGCTTTATCTGCAATTATAGATGCTAACATTACTACATTCTTAACAGGTATTATCTTATATGTTTTTGGTACAGGACCAATTAAAGGTTTTGCATTAACATTAATGATTGGTATTTTAACATCTTTCTTTACAGCTGTATTTATTACACGTATTTTAATTGATGGTGCTGTTAATAAAGGAAGTATATTAACTTTTAATACATCTATTTCTAAAGGATGGTTCCAAAACATAAATGTAGAGTTCTTAAAGAAACGTAAGATTGCCTATATCATTTCTGGAGCAATTATTCTTGCAGGATTAGTTTCTATTTGGCAAATTGGCTTAAAACAAGGAGTTGACTTTAAAGGAGGTCGTTCTTATGTTGTTCGTTTCGATCAAGATATGAGTGCTACAGAAGTTGCAAGTACTTTAAAAGATGCTTTTGGTACAGCACCAGAAGTAAAAACTTACGGACAAGCAAATCAATTAAAAATAACAACTGTTTATAAAATTGAAGAAGAAGGTCAAGAAATTGATGATGTTGTTCAAAATGCTTTATACACAGGTTTAAAATCTTATTTAGGCGATACTACTTACGAAAACTTTAAACCAGGTTTTGAAAAAGAAGGTGCAGGTGTAATGAGCTCTATTAAAGTAGAACCAACTATTGCAGATGATATTAAAACATCAGCTTTATATGCCGTTTTCGGATCTTTATTAGTAGTTTTCTTATACATTTTATTACGTTTTAGAAAAGTATCTTTCTCTATTGGTGCTGTATTAGCAGTATTCCATGATGTATTAATTGTATTAGGTGTTTTCTCTATCACTTACAGTTTTATGCCTTTTGATATGGAAATTGGGCAATCATTTATTGCAGCCATACTAACCGTAGTTGGTTACTCTCTGAATGATACCGTGGTTATTTTCGATAGAATTAGAGAATTTGCTGGTACACATACCAACTGGAAATATAGCGAAGTTGTAGACAAAGCCTTAAGTTCTACTTTAGGAAGAACCATAAATACATCTTTAACAACATTATTAGTAATGTTAGCGATCTTCTTATTTGGTGGTGATTCTATTAAAGGATTTATGTTTGCACTAATTGTAGGTGTAGCAGTAGGTACGTATTCATCATTATTTGTGGCAACACCAATTATGTACGACACAACAAAAAAAGAAGAAAAAAACAAATAGTTTTATTTTAAATAAGAGAAACCGTTTTTAAACTCTGTAAATCAGATTAAAAACGGTTTTTTCTTTAATATATAGCTATTATATTTGCATTCCTTATGAGTATTTTACAACTTCAAGATTTATACTTTAAACCTTTCATCAAAAAAGATGAATTAAGTGCTATAGTAAAACATTTAGCAGAACAAGTAAAAGAAGATTTACCTAAAAACGAAGTACCTATTTTTGTAGGTATTTTAAACGGTTGCTTTTTATTCGCTGCAGATTTTATTAGAGAGTTTAATGGCAATTGCGAAGTATCTTTTGTAAAATTAGCCTCTTACCAAGGTACATCAACAACAGATACAGTAAAACATTTAGTGGGTATTAATGAAGATTTAACAGGTAGAACTGTTATTATATTAGAAGATATTATTGATACAGGAAATACCCTTCAAGAAATTTATAATATCTTTAAAAACTTAGATGTTAAAAAATTAAAAATAGTATCATTATTTTTTAAACCAGATGTGTTTAGAAAAGAATTACCAATAGATTATATAGGTAAAAGTATTGAAGACAAATTTATTGTTGGATATGGATTAGATTACAATGGAATAGGAAGAAATTATCCAGAAATATATCAATTAACACCAAAACCCAAAATGAAAAACATCGTATTATTTGGCCCTCCAGGAGCAGGAAAAGGAACACAAGCAAACTTCTTAAAAGAAATGTACAATTTAGTACACATTTCTACAGGAGATGTTTTTCGTTTCAATATTAAAAACGCTACTGAATTAGGTTTACTAGCCAAAAAATATATGGATGAAGGCGATTTAGTACCAGATGAAGTTACCATAAATATGCTAAAAGCAGAAGTAGAAAAAAATGCAGATGCCAATGGTTTTATTTTTGATGGTTTTCCTAGAACACAATCTCAGGCAGAAGCTTTAGATGCCTTTTTAGGTGATAAAGGAGAACAAATTAATGCAATGGTTGCTTTAGAAGTACCAGAAGATGTGTTAGTAACGCGCTTGTTAGAAAGAGGAAAAACAAGTGGTAGAACTGATGATACTGATGAATCTAAAATTAGAAATCGTTTTAACGAATACAACACAAAAACGGCTATTCTAAAAGACTATTTTGATGCCCAAAACAAATACTATGGAATTAATGGTGTTGGTTCTATAGAAGATATTACCAAAAGAATTGCAGAAGTATTTGATACTTTATAAAAAAGTAATCATACATTTACAAAACACACGCTCAAATACTAAAAATGACAGAAGGAAACTTTGTAGATTACATAAAAATATATGCTTCTTCTGGTAAAGGTGGACAAGGTTCTGCTCATTTACACAGAGAAAAATATATAACCAAAGGTGGTCCTGATGGTGGTGATGGAGGACGTGGAGGACACATAATTTTACGTGGAGATAAAAATATGTGGACTTTATTTCACCTAAAATTTAAACGTCATTTTAGAGCAGAAGGTGGTGGAGCAGGAAGTAAAAGTAGAAGTTCTGGTGCAGATGGTGAAGACATTTATGTTGATGTACCTCTAGGAACAATTATTAAAGATGCTGATACTGATGAAGTAATTGTAGAAATTACTGAAGACAAAAAAGAAGTTATTTTATTACGTGGTGGAAAAGGCGGACTTGGAAACTGGAATTTTAAATCATCTACTAATCAAACTCCTAGATATGCACAACCTGGTATGGATGGTGCAGAAGGTTGGTTTAGAATTGAATTAAAATTATTAGCAGATGTTGGATTAGTTGGTTTCCCAAATGCGGGTAAATCTACTTTATTGTCTGTTATAACTGCTGCAAAACCAAAAATTGCAGATTATGCTTTTACAACCTTAAAACCAAACTTAGGTATTGTAGAACATAGAAATCATCAAACTTTTGTAATGGCAGATATTCCTGGTATTATAGAAGGTGCTGCAGAAGGTAAAGGTTTAGGACATCGTTTTTTACGTCATATAGAGCGTAATTCTGCGTTGTTATTCTTGATTCCTGCAGATTCTGATGATATTAATAAAGAATATGAAATCTTGTTAAATGAGCTTAAAAAACACAATCCTGAGTTATTAGACAAAGATAGATTGCTAGCCATTTCTAAAACAGATATGTTAGATGATGAACTAAAAGCAGAAATAAAAGCTGATTTACCAAAAGGTATAGAAGCTCTGTTTATATCTTCTGTTGCGCAATCTGGGTTACAAGAATTAAAAGACAAACTTTGGAAAATGTTGAATTAAACTTTTTTTAAACAGTAAAATACAAACTCAAACTTTAAAACGTTTGAGTTTTTTTGTGTCTATAATTTAATTCTAATTGGCAATTGATATTTTGTAGTAACAGGAATTCCTCTTTTTACAGCAGGTAAAACAGTTGGTAAACTATCAATAGAACTACGAATTACATTTTCTAATTCTGGTAATTCTGCATTTACTTGACTTGACTGTAATCCGTCAAAAACTATTTCTCCTTTTACGTTGATAATTAAATCTACCAAAACAGTAGTATCAATAGAATCTTTAATAGAAAAAGTATGTTTTTGTAACTCCTCTCCTATTTTTTGATGTATTGTATTTCTAAAACAATCTTGTTTTTTTATTTTATCAATAAAAGAATCGCAATCTTTAAAAGACGGAAAAGTATCTACAGAAGTAAAATCTACAATAGTATCTATAACTTGTACATTCTTGTTTTTAGAGAAAGAGAATTTATCGCACGAAGTGCAAAAAATCATCAAAATTAAAAAAGAAAAAACGCGCATTTATAGTTTTCTTATAAAGCGTAAAATTACTAAATTTTAATGACTTTTAATTTAAAGTTTCTCCTCTTAAAAAATACTCCTTTTTAATCTCTTTTATCCTATTTCTAACAAAAGCAGACATCCCTTCATCAGTATCATAAAAAGTTTCTATATATTTTATATAATGCTTGTAAGCTATCTTTTTATCCTTGTAATAATCATCAGAAAGTTTGGCTAATTGATACAAAGCTCTGTAATTTCTTGGGTTTTCTTTATAAGCATTTTGATATGCATTTATAGCTTGTTTTGGTTTTTTTAATTCATAAAACACTCTTGCCATTCCATAATATTCTTCATCTCTTTTTTCTTTTCCAATAAAAGTAGCCATTATATAATTCATTCTTGCTGAATTATATTTCTCTTGCTTAAAATCGATATGCCCTAAATATGTATGTGCTTTAAAATTTTCTCTGTCTTTAAATTTTAATTTGGTAAAATATTTTTTAGCTTTATCTAAACTATCAATATTATAATACGCTTTACCTAAAAGTGATGTGCCATAGGTTTCTTTAGTATAAAGTGAATCTATATTTAATAAAAATGGTATACTTTCTTTGTACTTTTTATCTCTAAAAAATTGATTTATTTTTAATTTATTTAAGTCTAAATCGTTGGGCGAAATTGCCAAACCTTTATTTACAAATAGCTGAGTAGAGTCTAAATCTTTTAATTTATGAAAACTTTTAGCCAATCTAGAAATTGCTTTAATGTGTGTAGAATCTTTTTGATATGTATCTATAAAACTATTAATCATAGGATCTCTTTGGCCATTTAAAGCATAAGACAACCCTAAATGATAAGAATAATTCGCATTTTCGAAATCGTTTTTAACCAAATATTTAAAAGTAGCTACTGCTTTTTTCGGCTTTTTGTTAATGAGATAAAGTTTACCCAATTGATATTTTAACACCAAATTCAAAGAGTCTTTGGCTAATATTTCTTCATAAATAGGTATGGCTTTTTTTGATTGCTTTAAAGCCCTATAATTTTTAGCCAACTTTAATTTTGCTTTTTCATTATCATTAAAAGTTATGGCTTGTTCTAAATAAAAAGCTGCTTTTTTATAATTATCTATAGACTCATAAATAACCGCTTTTTTATAGTTTGATAAAAAGGAAGCTTCCTTATTATCTAATTCTTTTAACGCCAATTTATATCTGCCTTTGGCAAACAAACTATCTGCAACAGAAAAAGTTGAAGTTTGAGCTTCAACTTTTACAATCGCAAATATTAATATAAATAAAATCTTCTTTTTCATAAATCGTTTATTCTATAAATATGGTAAAAGGTATTGAATATTTTACTGTTATATTTTTTCCTTGGTGTTCTCCTGGAGTCATTTTAGGTAAAGAATTCATCACATTTAAAACTTCATTTTTAATTTCTTCATGTGGTGCTCTTACTTTTACATCAACAACATCTCCTTCTTTATCAATTTTAAAAGCGATAAAAACTCTTTTTCTACCTGGTGCTAAACCTAATGTTTTTGGCATTTCTGAATCAAAGTTTTTAGTAAAATGTTTTTGAACCATTAAAGAAAAACACTTTCTATCTCCTTCTTCACAACCAGGAAAAGTAGGTACTTTGTCTATTACCATAAATGAAACTTCTTCTGTTTCAGTTTTAGAATCTGTGGAACCTTTTTTATAATCATCTGGATTATAAAGGTGAATTAATACCTTTCTACCTGTTTTCGTTTGATAAAGTTGATGATCATCTTGACTTAAATCAGATCCTCTTTCTTTTTCACCTTTAAACATTGTATCAAATTCAGTTCTTTCTTCTGTTGACAGCGATTCAAGATTTGTTTTTTTGAAATCTGAAGGAACTGTAACACCAACATAAATATCAAAATAAGAGTATTTATCTTTAGACTCAGATGTTTTAATTTCACCATCTTTAAATGAAAAATACATTTTTTGAAGTTCCAGTTTATTTTCTATTATTTCAGTTGAACTTTCATCAGAACAAGAAGTATAAAAAAGCATACTTGCTAATACAGGAATCAATACTAAATACTTTAATTGGTTCATTTTTTTGGATTGTTTTTTAGTCATCATAGTAATTCTTTTTTTAATGAAAGTGGGTTTATAAAATTGATTGATAAACATTATGTTTTCAACCTGAAAAAAGTTGGATAGTAAATTATTAATATAGCTTTCTTTGTTTTCGGATTTACTAACTTCTGCATCAGAAATATATTCGTGAATTAAAGTGATTCTCTTTTGATAAACATAAATCATAGGATTAAACCACATTACAATTTTTAAGAATTCGAACAACAATAAATCTAAAGAATGTTTTTGTTGGCTATGTACAATTTCGTGTTTAATTATCTTATCTCTATTGGTTTCTTTAATGGCAGCTCCTAAAAAAATATAATTGAAAAATGAAAAGGCTTTGGTTTCATTAGGAATCATTATCAAACTAAAATCAGATAATTTTTGAACTCCGTATTTTTTAATAAAGTTGATAATCTTAACGAGTTTTATTAGAAATAAAAAAGTACATAATGTAACTCCAATCCAAAATAAAATATTAATATAATTTATAGATTCTGTAAAATTATCAGTTGTTATACTTTCTTTAATTACTTTATCTGGATTTAAAACAATTTCTGGTAATTGTATAAAAAATTCTTGTGGAACAGCTTTTCTAAAGGTTGGTATTTTTATCAACGGAATTAAAAAAGACAATATTGGTGTACTTAATAAATACCATCTATTCTTTGTGAAAAAAGTTTCTTTGCTTAAAAAGAAGTCATAAATAGCTAAGAACAAAACTTGGAATAAAATAACTTGAAGGATGTAATTAATCATTAGGTTTTTATTTTTTATACTTTTTATTTTTTATACTTTTTATTTTGTCACTTCGAGTGATTTTATTGAGATGGTAATCGAAATAAAATTATATCGAGAAGCTATTTATTAGTTCAAAAAAGTTCTCGACACAAATTTTTCATTCTTCAAAATTCACTCGAACTGAAAGTGTAGGAAAACTATTTCTTATTTATCTCTTTTAAAATAGATTCTAGCTCAGTAACATCCATATTGTTTTCTTTTACAAAAAACGATACCAAACTTTTAAAAGAACCATTAAAATAACCATTCATTAATTTGTGTAAACTTTGGTTACTATACGTTTCTTTATCAATTAAAGGGTAATAAGTATAGCCTCTTCCTTCTGGTTTATGCCCAACAAATTCTTTGGTTTCTAAAATTCTAATAATGGTAGAAACTGTATTGTAAGCTGGTTTGGGCTCTGGTAATTTTTCTATGATTTCTTTTACAGAAGATGCTTCTAAATTCCATAAAACTTGCATAATCTGTTCTTCTGCTTTTGTTAATTGCTTTTGCATATTTTTTAACTAATCTTTTAGTTCAATAAAACAAATATAACTAAAAAACTAGTTTAAACTAATTTTTTAGTTTAAAAATAATACTATTTTAATTCGATTACAGATTTTTACCCAAATAAAAAAGGCTTGTAATTCAACAAATTACAAGCCTTTTAAAATATTTAATAAGAAATATATTATTCCTTTTCTGCCATCTTTTTTACATAGTCAGTTACAATAACTATTTGTGTAGCACCTACTTTACCCTCAATATATTTTGCATTTTCGTGGTCTAAAGAAATTCTACGAACAGCTGTACCTTGTTTTGCAACCATACTAGAACCTTTTACTTTTAAGTCTTTTATCAATACAACAGAATCTCCTGATTGTAAAATTGCACCATTAGCATCTCTATGAATTATCTTTTCGCTTTCTGATAAATGATCTCCTGTTTCTTTTGCAAAACGAATTTCATCATCTTCTAAATACATCATTCCTAATAAGTCTTGTGGCCAACCTTCGTTTTTTAAACGATGTAACATTCGCCAAACTGTAACTTTTACAGGCGTAAATTCACTCCACATAGCATCATTTAAACAACGCCAATGATTTACATCTACTTCCTCAGGATTTTCTATTTGAGTTATACAAGTTTCACAAGCCAAAATACTACCATCAAAACCACCAGTAGAAACTGGTTTAACTTCGTAAATAGATAAATTATTTGTTGCTGAACACAGTTCGCATTGGTTACCACTTCTCTTTTCTAAATCTTGTTGTAAGCTCATAAATTCATTTTATTCTAAAAGCAAAAGTAAACAAACACTTTTATTTATTGAGTTGAAAAAAAGGAATTAAAAAGTTTTTGTTTTAAATAACTTAAGTAAATAAGTTCTCGCAAAAATACTTCTTAAATTTGCAGTATAAATTTAAGTATGATTAAAGCTTTTATAAGACATATTAAAAGTATCCAATTTATAAAAGGGGTTTTAGTTGCATTGGCAATGGCAATTCCTGTTTTTATATCTATCTATTTTTTTAATAGTATGGATATTGGTTTTAGTATTGCACTTGGTGCTATATTAAGTGCACCTGCAGATACAAGTGGTAGTTTAAAACATAAGTTTTACGGTATTTTAGCCTCTATTTTTTTAGCTTTTACAATTACATTACTTATCGGTTATTTTAGCGATTATTTGCCTATAATAATTCCATTATTAATAATTTTAGTTTTTTCTGTTTCCTATATTTCTGTTTTTGGTTTTAGAGCTTCATTAATTTCTTTAGCGGGTTTATTAGCCTTGGTTCTAGCCTTTGCTTACGATAGTGTAGAGATTTCTGTTTTTCAGCATTCTTTATTTATTGTATTTGGTGGTCTTTGGTATTTATTTTTAACCATAGCAACACAATTGATTTTTCCTCAAGTTCAAACCGATTTCTTATTTGTTAACTTATTAGAAAAAACTGCCAATTTTATAAAATTAAGAGGTGAATTATTAGTTGAAAAAAACGATAGAGCTTTACTCTTAGAAACCAGTTTTAAACTTCAAATAGAAATAAACGAATTACACGAAACAATAAGAGAAGTAATATTAGAAAAAAGATCTAATGCTGGTTTTAGCAATAGAATTAGACGTCAGCAATTAATATTTTCTAAAATTATAGAAATCTATGAGTTGGCAATTTCTAATCCTATTAATTATGATAAGTTCGATGAATTGTTTAACAATCATCCAGAGAAAATAGATGAATTTAAAGTTTTAATTTTCGAAATTTCTGAAAGATTACACCATATTTCTAAAGTTATTTTAAAGGAAGAAAAACTTTCTTTTAACACCAATTTTGATATCCTTCTTAAAAAAATAGAAAATCAGATTGAGTTATTTGAACTTCAGGTTGGTTTACCCGAATCTAGAGAAGATGTTATTCTGTTATTAAATTATAAAACTTACCAAGAAAAACAAATTCAGAATCTTGTAGATATTGTTAGAATATTAAGTAATTATTCTAAAAATGATAAAATTAGAGGCATAAAAAATGCCGAAAAATTTATAACTCCACATGATTATGATTTTAAAAAATTAAAAGGAAATTTTAGTATAAAATCGCCCATTTTTAGACATTCTTTACGATTAACACTTACCACATTAATCGGTTTTATAATTGGTAGTTTTATTGAATTACAACAATCTTATTGGATTTTACTGACCATCATCGTAATTATGAGACCTAGTTATAGTTTAACAAAAGAACGAACTAAAAACAGGGTTATAGGTACAATTATAGGTGCTTTTGTTGGTGTTGCCATTGTTTTAATTACACAAAACACAATTATTTATGCATTAATTGCTTTAACATCTTTAATAGTTGGTTTTTCTTTGGTAAAACAAAATTATAGAAATGGTGCTGCATTTATAACACTTTATGTTATTTTTATGTATGCTTTAATTTATCCTAATATTTTAGAAGTTATTCAGTTTAGAGTTTACGACACTTTAATTGGTGCTTCTTTAGCAATTGCAGGTAACTACTTATTTTGGCCAGCTTGGGAAGCCAAGAATATAAAAGATTACTTAAAAGATTCTACAAAAAGTTTTTCATCATTTTTAAAAGAAATTAATACATATTATCATAAAAAAGGAGAAACCTCAGTTAGTTATCGATTGGCTAGAAAAGATGCTTTTTTAAAAGTTGGTAATTTAAATGCTGCATATCAAAGGTTAATACAAGAACCAAAATCTAAACAAGAAAATAGCGCAATTATTTACGATTTGGTTTCTATAAGCAATACATTTTTATCTTCTCTTACTTCTTTAGGAATGTACATTAGAAGTAATGAAACTGGTATAGCACCAGAACAATTTGAAATTTATGTAAAACATATTTTAACCAATTTAGAAAGTGTTATTGATAAAACGAACAACATAGAAACCAACAATTCTCTAGATGCAAAAGGCTTAAAAATTGCCAAAAAAAACTACGAAAATCATTTTAAAAATTTATCATCTACCAGAGACCAAGAAATAGAAAAAGGGATACCTATTTCTAATGAAATGAAAGTTGCATTACATGAAACGCAGTTGGTTTTTGAGCAAGTGAGATGGCTACTTAATTTATCAGAAAATTTGGTAAAGAAAATAAATAAGATTTAAGTTTTAGTCAATTTCTAATGATGTAAATTGAAAACTTGTTCCATCAAACAAACCTTTATCAGATAGTTTTAAAGACGGAATAACCAACAGCGCCATAAAAGACAAACTCATATAAGGTGCCCTTAATTGGCTGCCCATTTCTTTAGCCATTTTATCTAATTCTGCATAGGCTTCACCAATTTCTTTGGCTGGTTTATCAGACATAATTCCTGCAACAGGTAATGAAACTATTTTTTCTTTGGATGATGTTACAGCACAAACTCCACCTCTATTTTCGATAATTAAATTTACTGCTTTGCAAATCATCTCATCAGAAACTCCTATTGCAATTATATTATGAGAATCGTGCCCAACAGAACTTGCAATTGCCCCTTCTTTTAATCCAAAATTTTTGATAAATGCTATTGATGGTTCAGCATTTTTATAACGATTTACAACCATCATTTTTAAAATATCAGTCTCAGTATTCGAAACTAAATTACCATTTTCTATTAAAGATTTTACTTCTATTTTATTGGTTACTAACTCACCATCTAAAGCTTCAATTACTTTAATTTTTGCTGATGAAGATTCAAATTTAAAATCTTCTACGTTCTTTTTGTCTGTATTAAAATTATTCAAAACTTCAAAGTCAACATCATTTACAAATGAGTTTCCGTTTTTGGCAACTAATTCACCACTAATATAGGTTTCTAAAACGTTGAATTTCTCTAGACTATCAACCACAATAAAATCAGCAAAATCATCTTTTTGTAATAAACCAACATCCAAACTATAATGTTTTACAGGATTGATACAAGCTGCTTGCAACACTTTAAAAACGTCAATTCCTTTAGCTACAGCTCTTTCACACAGTTGATTTATATGGCCTAACAACAAATCATCAGGATGTTTATCATCTGAGCAAAACATCATATGCTCATAATTATCTGGCAAAAGATTGATTAAAGCTTCAAAGTTTTTAGCAGCAGAACCTTCTCTAATAATTACTTTCATTCCTTTTTCTAGTTTCTCTTTGGCTTCATCAAAAGAAAAACATTCGTGATCTGTAGAAATGCCTGCAGCAATATATTTTGTAGCATCATCACCTCTTAAACCTGGTGCATGACCATCAATTGGTTTGTTGTTATTTTTTGCATGTTGAATCTTTGCTAAAACTTCCTCATCGTCAAACAAAACGCCTGGATAGTTCATCATTTCTGCCAAATATTTAATGTCTGAATTTTCCATCATTTTTTTGATGTCATCAGCATTAATAATGGCTCCTGCACTTTCAAAAGAAGTAGCTGGCACACAACTTGGTGCTCCAAAATTGAATTTTAACGGAACTTTTTTTCCGTTTTCAATCATAAAATCAACACCTTTTACTCCTAAAACATTGGCAATTTCATGCGGATCTGAAACTGTAGCTACAGTTCCATGTACAACTGCAATTTTAGCAAACTCAGAAGGTACTAACATTGAGCTTTCTATGTGAATATGAGCATCAATAAAACCTGGTAAAATGTAGGTTTCTATATCGTGATTAGATTCACGAATAGCAATAATTTTATCATTTTTAACCTCAACTTCTCCTTTAAAAATAGTTTTATTCTGAATATCGACAATGTTTCCTTGTACTATCATGTATTTGCTTTTACACAAAATTACAAATAATAAAAAAGGATTTTATAAATTGTAATGAGAATATTCTATTTTTGATTATGGATGAAAAACAACGCTATCAAAATTTTATCAATTGGGCTAAAAACCAACAATTTTCTTTAAAAAAATTATTCCCAACAATTCAAAAAACAGCACTTTACTCTATTGATTTAAGCATTAACAATTCCACAGTAAAAACGGAAGCCGAATTCAATAATCCTACTTATTTTGAAGCTCAATTATTGGCAATTCAAAATCAAAATCCGAAGAAAATAATTGCTGGTGGTTATTTAGAAAAACGTGCTTTATACACTTCTGATATTTACAATGCAGAAAATTCATCAGAAAAAAGAAACATTCATTTGGGTGTTGATTTTTGGTTACCAGAAAAAACTACTGTTCATGCCATTTTAGATGGCAAAATTGTATGTGCGGTTCATCAAAAAGATGTAAAAGGTTATGGCGGATTTATCATTCTAAAACATCAGTTTCAAGAAGTTGAATTTTATACTTTATATGGACATTTATCCGAAGAAAGTATTCTAAAACTTAATTTGAATGATGAAATAAAAACTGGAGAAAAAATTGGTGATTTAGGAAATTATGACGAAAATGGTGAGTGGGTTCCTCATTTACATTTTCAAGTAATTCTCTCATTATTAAACTATAAAAATGATTTTCCTGGTGTTGTTTTAGAAAGTGAACTAGAGTATTGGAAAATGATTTGTCCTAATCCTAATTTATTATTTATGAGTACTGATTTGCAATAAATTAGTCATTACTAAATGCATATTAAATTTCATTAAAATAATTAATTCTTGAATTCGTAGCAAGAATAAAAACCTTACATTTATAAAGTATAATTTTTAATCAAGATCAATTATGTCTAAAAATATATTACTGCTGCTATGCTTGGCGTTTTCGATACAAATCAATTCGCAAGAAAAACCTAAAAAATGGGATGTAAATAATCCGCATGAAGATTGGAGATACAATTCTTTTCAACTCAGTACAACAGAAGGAACTTGGATGAATCTGGACGTTTCTCCTGATGGAAAAACCATTATTTTCGATTTGTTAGGTGACATTTATAAAATGCCAATTTCTGGAGGTACAACTACTATTTTACGTTCTGGTTTGGCTTATGAAGTACAACCTAGATTTAGCCCTAATGGAAAATATATTTCGTTTACAAGCGATGCTGAAGGTGGTAATAATATTTGGGTGATGAAAGCTAATGGTAGTGATGCAAAATCGATTACCAAAGAAAAATATAGATTGTTAAATAATGCTGTTTGGACACCAGATGGAAAATCTTTAGTGGCCAGAAAACACTATACTTCGCAACGTTCTGTTGGTGCAGGAGAAATGTGGCAATATCCACTTTCTGGAGCTGCTGGTTTGCAATTAACCAAAAGAAAAAACGATCAACAAGATGTAAATGACCCATCAATTTCGCCAGATGGAAAGTATTTATATTATGCAGAAGATATGTATCCTGGAGGATTTTTTCAGTACAATAAAGATCCTAACAAACAGATTTATGTAATTAAACGTTACAATTTTGAAACTGGAGAAACTGAACAAATTACTGGTGGTCCTGGAGGTGCAGCAAGACCTGTTGTTTCTAAAGATGGTAAATTATTGGCATTTGTAAAACGTGTAAGAACAAAATCAGTTTTATACATTCACGAATTAGAAACGGGTAAAGAATGGCCTATTTACGAGAACTTAAGTAAAGACCAAAGTGAGGCTTGGGCTGTATTTGGTGTATATCCGCATTTTGCTTGGATGCCAGATAGCAAAGACATAATTATTTGGGCACAAGGTAAAATTAATCGAATAAATATTGATACAAAGCAGATTCAGAATATTCCATTTCAAGTTGATCAAGAAATTAAATTAGCAAAAACACACAGTGTAAAAAGAAAGGTTTTTGAAGAAAATTTCATATCAAAAATGATTAAAAATGTGCAAACTTCTCCTGATGAAAAAACGATAGTTTTTACGGCTTTAGGTCATATTTACAAAAAGGTGCTACCAGATGGAAAACCAACAAGAATTACAACTTTATCTGATTTTGAAGCTGAACCACATTTTTCTTCGGATGGAAATTCGGTATTATTTGTAACTTGGAATGACGAAGAATTAGGAAACATTTACCAAATAAATTTAGATGGAACCAACTTGGTAAAAATCACACAAGAAAAAGGGATTTACAGAACACCTGCTTTTAATAGTGATGATTCTAAAATTGTGTACAGAAAAGAATCTGGAAATGGAGACCAAGGTTTTGATTACACCAAAAAAACAGGAATTTACTTAGCAAATGCAGATGGAACTGACGCAAAATTGATTTCTAAAAGTGGAGAATTCCCAAGTTTTTCTGCAGATGATAAACGTATTTTCTTTCAAACTGGAGGTTCGTTTTTTGGTGGTTTAACCAAGAATTTAAAAAGTGTCGATTTAAATGGAAAAGAAGAAAGAAGTCATTTTTCATCAAAATTAGCCAACAGATTAGTACCAAGTAACGATAATAAATTTATTGCTTTTATTCATTTGCATAAATTGTATGTTGCTCCTTTTGTAAAAAACGGAAGTGAAATCAACTTAGATAACAACACCAATTCTTTTAACGTAGAAAGTTTGTCTAAAAATGCAGGAATCAATTTGCATTGGGCAAAAGACAACTCAAAAGTATTTTGGACATTGGGTGATGAATATTCATCGAAATCAGTGGTAAATAATACAACAGATCCTTTTGCAAAAACAAATTTAGCAGCAACTGATGTACCTAGTATTATAATAAATCTAACTAAAAAATCGGATGTTCCAGAAGGTAGAATCGCTTTTAAAAATGCAAGAATTATTACAATGAATGGCAATCAAGTGATTGAAGATGGAACTATCATCATCCATAAAAATAAGATTGAAAAAATTGGTAAAACTAATGATATTGATATTCCTTCTGATGCTAAGGTATACAAAATGTTAGGTAAAACCATTATGCCAGGAATTGTAGATGTTCATGCTCACGTTGGTGCTTTTAGAAACGGATTAAGCACACAAAAACACTGGCAATTTTATGCAAATTTAGCTTTCGGAGTTACCACTTCTCACGATCCTTCTGTACATACTGCAGCTGCATTTACCTTAGAAGAGTTGCAAAGAAGTGGCGATTTAGTTGGTCCTAGAATGTTTTCTACTGGTTTTATTTTATATGGAGCAGAAGGCGATTTTAAAGCAGTTGTAAACAATTTAGATGATGCACGTTTTGCAGTTGCAAGAACCAAAGCTTTTGGTGCAAAATCGATTAAAAGTTACAATCAGCCAAGAAGAGAACAGCGTCAGCAAATTATGCAAGCAGCCAGAGAATTAGGTGTAAATGTGGTACCAGAAGGTGGTTCTAATTTTTACTCAAATATGTCTATGATTTTTGATGGGCATACAGGAATTGAACATAATATACCTGTTGCACCAGTATATAAAGATGTTATATCACTCTGGAAAAATAGTGAAACTGGCTACACACCAACTCTAATTGTAAATTATGGAGGTATGAATGGAGAAATGGAATGGTATCAAAAAACTAATGTTTGGGAAAATAAAACCTTATTAAAATACACACCTAGATATGTAGTTGATTCACGTTCTAGACACAGAATTAAAATACCTGAAGAAGAATATAAAAACGGACATGTTTTAACTTCTGAAACCGTAACTGCTTTAGCAAAACAAGGTGTAAAAGTTAATTTGGGTGCACATGGACAATTACAAGGTTTAGGTGCTCATTGGGAATTATGGATGCTACAACAAGGTGGTTTAAGCAATCACGAAGCTTTAAAAGCAGCCACTATAAATGGTGCAAATTATATTGGTGTTGCAGATGAAATTGGTTCTTTAGAAAAAGGAAAATTAGCAGATTTAATTATTCTAGAAAATAATCCTTTAGAAGACATTAAAAACTCGAATTCAGTAATTTACACAATGGTAAATGGACGTTTATATGATGTAGATACCATGAACGAAATTGGAAATTACGACAACAAAAGAAGCAAATTCTATTTTGAAATGGACGGATACAATCAAGGAGTTCCTTTAAATATGCATACTAATAGTTTTATGACACCTAGTTGTAGTTGTCATTAGAAATCCTAATTAAACTTGTAATATCTGAATACAATTAAAATTTAGAATGTCTTTCTGAGCTTGTCAAAGAATAAATAATAGTCTTCGACAAGCTCAAACTGACAAACGTTAACTTAATTAGTTTTTAGCAAATGATAATAAAGGCATTATATCTCCATTATCTGCGGTTCTCAATGCTATAATATATTTTTTCCTTGTTTCATCTGCTTTCACCATATTCGACTTATGCCAACTAAAAATTTCTTTAGCAAAAATGGATTCCATAATAATATCAGCCATTAGTCTTGAATGCCTTCCATTTCCATTCGGAAAACAGTGAATAGATACGATTCTATGTTTAAATCTTATTGCAATTTCATCAGGTGAAAAAGTTTTATTTTCTATCCAAAATTTAGTGTCGTCAAACAAATTTTTTAATTCAATTGCTATTAATGTCCATTTTATTCCAATATTCTTATCAGTTTTACGAAATTCACCTGCCCATTTCCAAACATCAGCATACATCTTTTTATGCAAATTTTTTATAAACTTTTCAGTTAATATATTTTCAGGTTTTGAATTTGTTTTTATAATCCATTCTACAGCTTTTTCTATATTTAATTGTTCAAATTCGTTGTGTTCTCTTTGTGTAGTAATCGATTTTATTTTAAGACCCTCTTTTTCTTCTTCATCTAAAGGAGTTTGTCCTTCATTATAATTTAAATCTAATCCCATAACGATTTGCTCATTTCCCTTTTTAATTCATCTGCCAAATCATTTATAGATTCTTCAATTTTCTTTTCACTGATCGCTTGATCTTCTAATTTCATATTTTGATTTGTTCTCAAAACAATTTTACGTGCTAACTTTTCTGCCTTTAAATTAATTAAATTTTCAATGGTACCATCTTCAGGAACAAATCCATAAATAAATTTCATATTTAAGGCCCTACCTGCATCTTTTAATTTATTTAATGTTATTTGACCTGTAGCTTCTCGTTCTTCAATTTTTTGAATTCCGCCTTTGGTCAAATTTAATTTCATTCCTAATTGTTCTCTTGTCATATTAAGAGAAGTTCTAATAGTATTAATCCAACCTTTTGAAGGAACCAAAATCTTTTCTGCTTCTTTAAAAAGGATTAATTTTTCATCCAATTGTGCTATGAGTAGTTTATTTTTGTTTCTCATTTTATAAAAAACTATACATATAAGTATATAAATTTCAATAAAAGTATACATATAAATACAAAAAAACAAATTTATTAATACATATATGTATTAATATATAAAATTAAGAATACACATAAGTATACTTTAATATAAGTTTAAGTTAGTATTTAATTAGATTCTTTTGGATAAAAAACCTGATCCAAAGCAATATCAAAGGCATTAAGATCTTCGATTTTAGAAATCGGTTTAAAGAAATTTAGACCGATTTTTTTTACATCTTTTCTACAATTGGTTAAAAAACGATCGTAAAAACCTTTTCCATAACCAATTCTATAATTTTGTATATCAGAAATTAAAAGCGGTACAAAAACCAAATCTAATGCTGTTTCTGAAACTGGTTTTGCATTTTTAGGTTCTGGAATTCCGTATTTGTTGAGTTCTATTTGAGTGTCTTTTTCAAGATAAAAATGAGTTAACGTATTGTTTGTAAAATTACTTTTAGAAACTACTATTTTTTTATTTTGATTTCTAAAATAATCAATAATAGGTTTTGTATCTATCTCTTGAAACTTTTCTAAAGTTAGAAAAATATGAATCGTATTAATGTTAGTAATATCTAAATCATAAATCTGATTGTAGATACTTTCTTGAAGTTGACGAATTTCATCCGAAGATAAATTTTGCCTTTTTTGTTTGTATATTTTTCTAAGTTCGGCTTTTTTCATCTTACAAATTCGCTAATTCCGTTTTCGCTTTTTTAGTTAAACCCTGTACAACCAAATCATAAGAATGATTGATTAATTTAAAAACCAAATCATCAGAAACATCAGCTGTATTAATTTTTATAGTATTCCAATGTTTTTTGTTCATATGAAAACCTGGGTAAATACCTTCGTAAACCGAACGTAATTCTTCTGATTTATCAGGATTACATTTTAAATTGATTTTCTGTTCTCCATTTTCCCAATGGTTTAAACCAACCAATGCAAACATTTTATTCATCACTTTAAAAACAAGCGTAACATCATCAAAAGGAAAATGTTCTGTTACGCCTTTTTTGGCCATACAAAAATCTCTTAATTGTACGATATGCATTTTAGTTTTGGTTTTAAAAAAGTATCTTTATAAAACCAAATCTACAATTAATTTTATAATGGAGAAGGAATTTTTAAAACAGACATCATTGATTAGTTATTCTGAAAATAATTATCAAAAGAATAAATATGATGCTATTTCTGATATTATTTTATCAAACAAAATACCTTCTACAGAATGGGTAAATACTTACGGACATAAATTTTCTGAGATTTTTAAGACCATTGTAAACAATAATAAATTAGATGATTTTTTGATAAAATTATTTATGGATGAAGAGCATTCTAATAAAGTTATTTTATTAGATGATTTGGTTTTTGTTTCTACACGTGTTTTAATTACAAAAAGTGAAACTTTAGAATCTGAACAAATGCTTTTTATAGTTTCTTCTAGTTATTTATGGAGTATTCAAGAAAAAGAAGGCGATTATTTTGATTGGATTCGTGAGCGTTTAGAAGCGAATAAAGGTATTGTTAGAAAGAAAAAAACGGATTATTTATTGTTTTTAATTTTAGAATCTATTGTAGACAATTACCAAGAAACGTATCAAAAAAATGCAGCGTTAAGTGCAGACAAATTAAACTCTACTCAAATAAAACCAACTCCAGAATTTACTGCTGCAGTAGAAAAAAGAAAGCAAGAATTATTTAATTTTAAAAAAGCAACTTTAAGTTTAAGAGATACTATTATTAAACTCGAAAAAATAGAAATTGATAATTTTGATATCAAATATTTTAGCGAATTAAAAGAGCAAACGAATAATTTAACTTCGAATATTGATTTTGAATTGCAAGAATTAGAAAGTAAAATAAACTTAATTTTTAGTATTCAAGGTCACAGATTAAATGAAGTCATGAAAACCTTAACTATCTTTTCTGTAATATTTATTCCGCTTACTTTTTTAGCTGGTATTTACGGAATGAATTTTGAAAACATCCCAGAATTAAAATACAAATATGGTTACTTTATTTTACTGGGAATTATGGTTCTGGTAACTGCTGCTGCTGTTTGGTATTTTAAACGTAAAAAGTGGTTTTAATTTTCCTTTTTAACAATGATTAGTTTTATCAGAAAAATTAATGAAATTATGCAAAATAAAAAAGCAACATATTTAGCAATATTAATTGCTATATAAGCCCCAAAAGCTCTACTTGAGCTACTTTTTGCTAACATTATAATTGTGTTATTTACTCTTTCTGAAAACTCCATAAACACATATATATAGAGTGAACAGAAAAACACTAACATCAGCCTAGCATTTTTTATAACTGTTTTCATCAAAAAAATAAAAAATGTTATTATTTTAAAATTTCATACAAAACAGGTTTACTTGGTGTGGCATCATTCTCAAAAGGTGCAATCATCAAATTTAATAAATACTCACCATCTTCTACATCATTTGGCACATAAATAAATTCTGTAATAGTTGCATCCATTCTAATTTCTCCAGCAGTATTCCAAAAAGCATTGTGCGATAATAGTTTACCATCATCCTTTTCTTTATCTACGGAAGGTAAATCTATTAACAAATGTTTTATGCCTTTTTCTCGCAAATAAATGGCCGCTTTTTCTGACAAATAGGTAGGATTAGTGTTCGAGTATTCCATACTTTTTTTATCTTCTAAATTGGGTAGCGTACGAATTACAATAGCATCTCGTTTTTTATTTTTTAAAGCTGTTTTTAATTGTTTTACACCAATTAAAAAATCTCCATTATGAAACAAAGGAGCAATCGTTACAACCTCTGCCAAAAAAATAAAATATTTTAAATTTTTATTTACAGAATGTACTTCTTTGGTAATATGACCTACACATTCTGTATGTGTAATGTGCGAATGTGGATTAAAATGAATACTGTTAAAGTTTACAACTGCACCATTTACAACACTAATTTCATAACCTTCTTGGGTTTCTGCAGAAATCTTTGGTCCATCTGTATACCAAGCATTTACATTTTTTTTTGATGAATCAATTGGAATTGAAATATCTATAGGATTAGAAATATCTACTATTATTTTTCTTGAGTTGTATTCTACTGTTGCTTTCATTTATGCTGAACTGATTTCAGTATTTTAAGTTATAATTATTTACTTTCTACTGGCTTCTAAATATGTTTAAAACTAGTTAAAGACAAATTTTAAATTGCTAATTTACAAATGCTTTTTTAATGCAGCATAAATAAATCAGATGCAATTCCGTCTGATAAAAACTTGCCTTTTTTTGTGGTTTTTAAAATTTGGTTTTCAAGATACAATAATTCTTGCTGTATATATTTTTTTGATTGATTTTCTAAATACTCAACAAAATGAGCACCAAAATCATTTTTTATTTTTGATAAAGAAACTCCCCAAATTGTTCTTAATCCAGTCATAATATATTCATTATATCTGTCAGTTTTAGACAAAATTTCTCTTTCTATTGGCAATTCGTTTTTATGAACTGTTTTAATATATTTCGAGTTATTTCTAACATTCCAACTACGTTGATTTCCGCTAAAAGAATGTGCTGATGGACCAATACCTAAATAAGGTTTACCCAACCAATAAGCAGAATTATTCTTACTAAAAAAGCCTTCTTTACCAAAATTTGATGTTTCATAATGTACAAAATTTGCTTTGTCTAATTCATCAATTAAGATATTAAATTGTTCTTGGGCTTTTTCATCATCTACATTTTTAATAATTCCTTTTTTAATAAAACTTGCTAAAGGCGTTTTTTCTTCGACAGTTAAAGCATAACTAGAAATATGTGGAATATTAAAAGCCAAAACAGTTGCTATATTTTCTTGCCACTGCTCATTTGTACAATCTGGAATTCCGTAAATTAAATCTACAGAAATATTGTTAAAATATTGATTTGCAATTTGCAAACATTTTTTTGCTTCATTGGCATTATGAGCTCTATTCATTAACTTTAAATCCTTTTCAAAAAAAGATTGTACACCAATACTTAATCTATTTATTGGTGATTTTGATAGCTCAATTATTTTTTCTTCGGATAAATCATCTGGATTAGCTTCTAGCGTAATCTCTGGATTTTCTACAACATTATGATTTTGATAAACAGCGTTTACCAACAATTCAATTTCTTTAGTTGATAACAAACTCGGAGTTCCACCACCAAAATAAATGGTTTCTATAATTGCATTACCTAGTTCTTCTTTTCTGATTTCAATCTCTTTAATTAAACAAGAAATTAACTCATTTTTCTTTTTTAATGAGGTAGAAAAATGAAAGTCGCAATAGTAACAAGCTTGTTTGCAAAATGGTATGTGAATGTAGATTCCTGCCAAAATAGTGTTCAGTTTTCAGTAACAGTTTACAGTTAATTTGCTCCAAACTTACTTGGGTTATTAATCATATAATTTATAAGCTTAACTACTTTTAAATTCTCTTTTGTTATAGATTTGGAAACTTCATTTTTTTTCATTGATACAACAAATATTTTTTTAAATACTACTAAAAGCTGTTACTGCTTACTTTTTTACACGCTTCTCATTCTGTTTCACAAAACTTGCCCAACCTGTATAATTCTTACCACCTACAACTTTACCAGAATTATAATAATGGCAAACTGCAGCTGCTAAACCATCTGTAGCATCTAAATTTTTTGGTAAAGTTTTTAAATTTAAAAGCGATTTTAGCATTAGAGCCACTTGTTCTTTACTTGCACTTCCATTTCCTGTAATTGCCATTTTAATTTTCTTTGGCAAATACTCTGTAATTGGTACTTCTCTAGATAAACCTGCAGCCATAGCAACACCTTGTGCTCTACCCAACTTTAACATAGATTGTACATTTTTACCAAAAAAAGGGGCTTCAATAGCAATTTCATCTGGATGATATGTATCTATTAACTCTACAGTTCTTTCAAAAATGAGTTTTAATTTTAGGTAATGGTCATCGTATTTTTTTAAGATCAATTCATTCATTTGAATAAATTCCATCTTTTTACCAACAACTTTTATAATGCCAAAACCCATTATTGTTGTTCCTGGATCGATACCTAAAATAATTTTTTCTATTGCCAAATAATTAGAATAAAGATTTTATAAGTGATTCTGCATTAAACCATAAAAACAAAGCGAGTGCTAATAATAAAATTAAAAAAAGCCCTTTTGTAGGTTTTGATTTTTTTTGTCTTCCAAATTTTCTTTTGAATTCCATTTATATGTGAATTATTTCTTATTAATTTTTAAAAGTTCTTAATACAATTTTATAATCTAAAAATGATAGAACTCTTTTATTGAATTCTATTTTTTATAAACTGCTAACTACTTTTTCGTTGCTCTTAGCATTTCTCTTTTCCCTGGAGGACCTGCTAACCTTTCTACAGTAAAACCAACAGCTTGCATTGCTCTTCTAACGCTTCCTTTTGCAGAATATGTAGTTAAGATTCCTTCTTTTTTTAATGCTTTAAACATTTTTAAGAAAATAGCCTCTGTCCATAATTCTGGTTGATTTGTTGCACCAAAAGCATCAAAATAAATAAGATCAATTTTATTTTCATCTTCTATATGCTCAAAGAATTGCTTTCTTTTTGTGAGCTTAAATGTATCAGAAATCTGATGTCTCTTATCCCAAGAAACTGAATGTATTTTATCAAATTCTGGTTGATATTCTTTTACTTTTAATTCTGAAACATAATTCAGTTTTTCAATTTCATCATCTAAAACAGGATAAGCTTCTACACCCACATAATTAACTTTTAAACTCTTTTTTTTACCTTCTAAAAAAGTAATAAAAGTATTTAAACCTGTACCAAAACCTATTTCTAAAATTGAAATTTCATCCTCTTTTTTATCAGAATTAGTAATAAAATCATCATAAAAATGCTCTAAACCTGCATTTATAAAAACGTGATACGCTTCTTGTATAGCTCCATGTTTAGAATGGTATTGTTCATTCCAATCTGGTAAATGTATGGATGTTGATCCATCAGAAGTTATTATAATTTCTCTCTTCACTATTCTTTAATCAATAGTTTTTTTATCTTAGGAATTGGGCCAATACAAGTTGTTTTATGACAAGCAATACAGCTATTAATTGTATTGTTATAGTTTATCTTTAAAGAGTCTTTTGACGACTCAAAAAGCATTTCATAATTCTTTAAATAAAAGTCAGAAAAACCTTTAAATGCTGCATTTCTATCTGTAGAATCTGTAAGTTTTGCTGTATGAATATTTAAAAATTCTTGGTTAAATTTTTCAGGAGATTTACCTTCTAAAATTAACTTTTTGTTTTCTAAATTTACGGCATACATTTTAAGCATTAAAGCAGCCATTTCTGACTGCTTGTATTCTTTATTTTCTGTAATTACTATTTTGTCTTGTTTTTTTTGAGAACAAGATAAAGTAAATAAAAACAGTAAAAAACAAAGTGAATGCTTCATTATTTTTTCATTAAAACACCATTTGCTTCAAAAGCAAATTCTTTTTTAGGTGCTGTAATTTTTGCTATTTCTTCTTCAGATTTACCAGCATCTTCTGCATAATGTTTTAATTCATCTACAGAAGTTTCTTTTAAAAATGCTTTACCTTCTACAATAACTTCTCTGTCTTTAGAATCTAAAGGCATAAAAAAACCATAATCTTTAAAACGTACCATAGTTTCAGTTTCACCAACAGGTAATTTCATCCAACATCCTTTTTTAGAACAAACCTCGTTTATTTTAGATGCAAATTTTACGTTTACAGTATCACCAACACTTAATGTATTAAATTTTGCCAGCATTTCATCCGAAGACATTGCTTTATCCGAAGTAATTTTATCACCAAAAGAATCGAAATTCATTGCTAATTTTTCTTCTTTAACTTCTGTAGTTTTTTCTTCTTTCCCATTTTTACAAGCTGTAAATACTAAAAGAAATACTGCACAGAATTTTATCAAATTTTTCATCTTATATTATTTTTACGGATTCATCACAAAAGTACTAAATTTAATAAGAAATGTGAATTTACTTATGAGTTTTGAATAAATAAATTGCGTACATTTGCTTTTACATAATCAACAAAAAATGACATCAAGTATAGAAATTCAACGTGTTAAAAGTTCGAAGATAGCTTCTGTAGATTTTGATAATTTACCTTTTGGAAGTGTATATTCTGATCATATGTTAACTTGCGATTTTGTAAATGGCAAATGGCAAGAACCTAAAATTGTGCCTTTTGCACCAATTACTTTAGATCCTTCTGCAAAGATTTTTCATTATGGACAGTCTATTTTTGAAGGTATGAAAGCCTATAAAGATACTGATGAAAATGTGATGCTTTTTAGACCTTTAGAGAACTGTAAGCGTTTAAATAAATCTGCTGAGCGTTTAGTAATTCCGCAAATTCCTGAAGATATTTTTATGGACGGATTAAAAGCGTTATTAGAAGTTGATAGTGATTGGATACCAACAAACGACGGAAGTTCTTTATACATAAGACCTTTTATGTTTGCATCTGGAACTGGTTTTCATGCATCGCCTGCAGACGCTTATAAATTTATTATTTGTTCTGCACCTTCTGGACCTTATTTTGCTGGAAAAGTAAAAGTTTTAATTGAAGAAAAATATGCACGTGCTGCAAATGGTGGCGTTGGTTATGCAAAAGCTGGAGGTAATTATGCTGCGCAATTTTACCCAACACAATTGGCAATCGATAAAGGTTACAATCAAGTAATTTGGACAGATGATAACTCGCACCAATTTATAGAAGAAGCTGGTGCTATGAATATTTTTGTAAGAATTAACGATACTTTAATTACCAGCCCAACAAGTGATAGAATTCTTGATGGAATTACACGTAAAAGTATTTTACAGATTGCAGAAGATAATGGTATAGATACCGAAATTAGAAAAATTTCTGTTGGTGAAGTTGTAGAAGCTGCTAAAGACGGAAGTTTAAAAGAAATGTTTGGTGCAGGAACTGCTGCTGTAATATCGCCAATTTCTGGTTTTGGTTACAATGATAATGATTTTGATTTACCCGAATTAGAAAACCCTTATGCTGCTCAATTAAAGAAATTAATTACAGACATACAAACGAATAAATCTGAAGACCCTTATGGTTGGAGAGTTATGCTTTAAAAAAACAAACTTTTTTTAGTTTGATTGATGGTAAATTAAACCATATAAATAAAAAAAAGCATCAATTAATTTTGATGTTTTTTTTTATTTATAAACTTAATCCTTCAATTTAAACTCCATAAAAACAGGCAAATGATCTGAAGCTTGCTCAAATTCATTTAACACTTTTCCTGAAATATATTCTATTGAGTTTTTAGTGTAAAAAATATAATCGATTCTTTTAAAAGGTGCTTTAGAATTGAAGGTGTTTTCTATTGCAGATTTGTTAAAAGCAGCATTACCAACATCTTTTAATGCAAACATTTTTTGAATAATTGCATCTTTATCTCTGGCTTCAGAATTAAAATCGCCCAATAAAATTGTAGGATATTTCTCTTTATATTGATTGAATAATTTTAAAACCTCATCAAATTGTTTAACTCTAGTACCTTTATCAAAAGCCTCTAAATGAACATTTATTAAAACTACTTCTCGTTTGTTTAAAGTAACTTTTACAATTTGCGCCAAACGCTCTAAATAAAAAGCATTTCTATGAAATGGTGCATCTGCAACTCTTTGTAAAACAAATCTCTGTTGATCTTTTAAAGGATATTTACTAATAACAGATTGTCCAGAAACTACTTTACCAAAATGCATAGAAATGGGCCAATATGGAAAAGGTAAATAACGTTTATCCCAATTAACAGCCTTTGCTCTAAAACCATACCCCAAATTGGCTATTTCTTCTTCTTGATTTATATTATAAGAACGAGAAGCATCATAATCTATTTCTTGAAAAGCAATAATATCTGGGTTTATCCTTTTTATTTCTGATAAAACTTTTTGCAAATTAGCATCAAAAAGAGACTTGGGTTTTGCAACTGGCAAATTATTTGTCATTCCGCTTAAATACCCAATATTATACGTTACAATACTAAAAACGGAATCATTTTCTGTTTGATAATCTACATTTATTTCAGTTAACTTTTCATATTCACTTTCCTTTAATGTAGATGATGAAGCCCAAAAAAAGAAAACTACACAGGCTATTATCAATAATAAAAAAAAACGAAAAATAAATTTAAAGAAACGTTTCATTAGCTTTCTGGCGTATTTTCTGGAGGAGTATCATTTCTAAAATTCTCCAAAACTTTATCTAAAGACTTTTTTATTTTTTCTTTATCTGTGTTGTATTTTGGAGACAAATTACTTTTATCTGGAAATTGCTCTATAGTAACAGTTGTAGAAGGAAAAGCAAATTCAACACCCAATTCTGCAGCTAATTTTAATATAGCCATGTGCAATCTGTGTTTAGAAGATTGTTCTGTACCCCAAGCTAAACTTTTAAAATACACATTCATCATTACTAATAAAGCAGAATCTCCAAAACCAGTAAACTCAACATTATAAGAATCAGATTTTGTTTCTGGATGTTCTTTAATAATAATACGAACTCCGTTTACAAAAGCCTCAATTAATTCTGGTGGTGTGTCATAACGCAAACCTAAATTTGTGTTGTAACGTCTATACAAACGTAAACCACTATTATTAATTACCATTTCTGCTAATTTGCTATTTGGTATTTGATAAACTGTGGTGTCTGCTGCTCTTACTCTTGTTGATCTAAAACCAACTTCTTCTACAGTACCTGTAACTTCTCCTGCAGAAATCCAATCATCAATATGAAAAGGTTTATCTAAAAATATGGCCACAGTACCTATAAAGTTTTTTACAGTGTCTTGAGATGCTAACGCAAAAGCCAAACCACCAATAGTGGCACCTGCTAAAATGGTTGTTGTATCTACACCAAATAATTGTAAGACTTTAAAGAAACCAAAAATTAAAACAACGCCTGTTAGTAAATTATTTAAAATTGGCACTAATTGATCATCTAATCTATTGTCTGTTTTTGAGGTAAACTCTTCATAAATTTTCATAATAACCTTAACCAGTTTTAAGAAAACGTAAATCCAAAATACTGTTTCTGCAATATTTATAGCTAAAAACACCCATTTATTTACAGTTAAAGAAAATTGTAAAGACGGGAAAATGTTATCAATAAATTTTACAGCAACTAACAAACTTATAGGATGTGCTAATTTTTTTAATACAGTATTTATGGCTAAACTAGAATTACTTTTGGTTATATAATGTTGTAGTTTTTGTAAAATAGTATAAGTAATCTTCTTAAAAATTATAAAGATTAAAATAGCTAAAATGAACATAATAATTACCGCTGCAAACTGCCATAGTTCTACACCTAATACTTTAGTATAACCAGAATTGGGAATAAAATCTTGAAATTTATTTACATACCAAGGAAAAACTTCTTTGTAAATTCTATCTATACTTGCTACAGTTTCTGAAGAATAATACCAACTATTTTCTACCTTTTCTACATAGATACTTGGCATTCTTTGGGGAAACAAAACATACCTTTCTTTTGAGTTATAATCTAAAGTATCTTTATAATTAGCGTTTGTTGGTAGTCTATTAAAATCGATAAATAAACCCTTACCATCTAAAACTTTTTTAATTTTTATTGCTTTTTCTATTGCTTTTTTTTCGGGTAAACCTAAGATAGTTTTTGCGGCTTTTTTTGGCTCATAAGAATCGTTTTGCAAAAAATATATATGCGTATAAACTGTTGATTTTGGACTACTTAAATCTACTTTTACAATCTCTTGCGCATTTACTAAAAAGGATAAAAAATATATTAAAACAAGTAGTTTTTTCATAAGAGTAATTTGTTAAACAGCTGTTAAATAATATAACAAATTTAAACCTTTTAATTTTTTTGATGTCAAAGAAGCGTAACAAAAAAACAATTTATATTATGAAAAAATTAATAGGCATATTCGTTTTAGTATTCGTTTTTACTTTAACAACACAAGCACAGAAAAAAAGAGGATATAAAAAAGCACAAATGACTGTTGAACAACATACAGATTTAGCCGTTAAGAGAATGACTTTAGCTTTAGATTTATCTGACAAGCAACAAAATCAAATTAAACCTTTGATTAAAGCTCAAGCAGAAGAAAGAAAAGCAGGAATGGAAAAAAGAAAAGAGGCTAGAAAAAGTGATACTAAGCCAACAGCTGATGAAATGTATGCAATGCAAAGCAAACGTTTAGACGCTCAAATTGCATTTAAAAGCAATATGAAAAAAATCTTAAATGATGAACAATTTGCAAAATTTGAAAAAATGAACAAAGGCAGAAAAATGAAAGGGAAAAAGAATAAAAAAGATATGAAAGAGAGAAGAATGGCTAGAGAAAAATAAAAGTAACTGATTTGGTTGATTGGTTTATATATGGCTCAATTTCCTTTCGAGGGAATTGGGCTTTTTTTTATGCTCTTAAATCAACATACTAATCTTTACTTACCCAAAAAAGTTTTTAGATCTCTTTTCTTAGCTTGATATTTTCTTTCGTAAAATTAAGACTGATTACTACTCTTTAAACCAACTCGAATACTTTAAATAATTATTGGCTATTCTATCAATTTCTCCAGAAATTAATTCTTCTGAAATGTCTTTTACTTTTTTAGCGGGTACACCTGCATAAATACTACCACTTTCTACTTTTGTGTTTTTAGTAACTACTGCACCTGCTGCAATTATAGAATTCGATTCTATAATGCAATCATCCATAATAATTGAACCCATACCTACTAAAACATTATCGTGAATTGTACAACCGTGCACAATTGCATTATGCCCAATAGAAACATTATTACCAATTGTGGTAGGCGATTTTTGATAAGTTGCGTGTATTACTGCTCCATCTTGAATATTAACTTTATTACCAATTTTAATAAAATGTACATCTCCTCTAATTACAGCATTAAACCATATAGAACAATCTGAACCTAAAGAAACTTCGCCTAAAATAGTAGCGTTTTCTGCGATATAACAATCTTCTGGTATTTGTGGATGATTTCCTCTTACTGATTTTATGATAGGCATATTCTTTTGGCTTTTAGTTTAGCAGTAAATGTAAAAATTAAAAAAATACCTCAATAGAAATTTAATGAAAAATCAAATTAATTCCAATAATTTTGATTTTACTTTCTCTACCCTTTGGGAAGAATAAGATGGGATTTTTTTTATTTAAAATAAGACAGCAAATTACTTTTTTGTGAAGCAGAAACCAAAATTTCTTTTCCATTAGAAACAATGACACTTCCTCCTTTTCCTTTTTTGTATTTTGTAATTGCATTTACATTTACCAAATACGACTTATGAATTCTGGCAAACGTATATTCTGTTAAAGCTTCTTCAAAATATTTTAAGGTTTTACTAACTAATTTCTTAGAATTTGCCAAATGGATTTCTGTGTAATTATCATCTGCTTTGCAAAAAACAATATCATCAATATTTAAAACTTCAAAACCATCTTGTTGCGGAATGGTAATTTTACCTTTTGCAGAATTCGTTTTTGGTGCTAATATTTGATGCTGTAATTTATTTTCTTTTTCCTTAATTTCAGTTACAATATTTACAGCTTTTATTAACTCATCAATAGAAATTGGTTTAAGTAAATAATAACTAGCGTGATTGTTTAAAGCCTCTATTGCATAATGATCGTAAGCCGTTACAAAAACCGTTTCGAAAGTTCTGTTTGCTACTTTTTCTAACAAATCAAACGCATTACCAAAAGGCATTTCTACATCTAAAAACACTAAATCTAATTCGTGTTTTTGTATCAGTTCATAAGCTTCATCAATATTTTCTGCTTCACCCAATAAAGAAACATTTGGGCAATATTTACTTAAATAATTGCGTAAAATTTCTCTGCTAATCTGTTCGTCTTCGACTATAATGGCTTTTAATTTCATTATTATTTTTGTTGGGTGTTAGATGTTTGGTGTTTGGTGTATGGTGTTACTCTACTGATACATTTTTTTAGTCAATTTTTGAAAAAGATTTCATAGGTTTTTACAATTTTTTGAGTTATCACTTTTTACTATATAAATTAACTTTAGTTTCATCTAGCATCCAACTTCAGACATCTAACCTATTTACATTTTAAAAGCAACTCCACTTTTGTTCCTTCTCCATTTTGTAAAGCATCAGAAACATTTACAGCAATTCGTTCTTTGTACATATCATTTAGAATAGCAATTCTATTTTTTATCGTGCTCATTCCTTTAGATTTTTGTTTCAGCTGATTTTTTGTTTTCAGTTCCTGCGATTTTTTTCGTCCAATTCCATCATCAATAATAGAAATTGAAACAGTTTCATCATCTTTTTTATGGATTGCTATTTCTAAATTCCCTTTCTCTTTTTTATAACGTAATCCGTGCCAAATTGCGTTTTCTATATAAGGCTGCAATAACATTGGCGGAATTGAAAATTGTTCTAAATCAATAGTTTCATCAACAGTAATTCTGTAATCAAACTTGTCTTTAAAGCGATTATGTTCTAGTTTTACATACAATTCTAGCAATTCAATTTCTTTGTTTAACGGAATAAAATCTTCATCAGAATTTTCTAAAACCGAACGCATTAAAACTGAAAACTCGCTTAAATATCGGTTTGCATTTCGTTCGTCATTTACAGCAATAAAGCTATTTACAGAGTTTAAAGCATTAAAAATAAAATGCGGATTCATTTGAGATCGCATTGATTTTAAAGCCAATAAATTGTTCGCTAATTTTTGCTGTTTGTTATTTCTAAACATAAAATAAGCCAACAAACTCATCAATAAAAAACCACCAATTAAAGAGTAAATAATTAAACGTTGTCTTTGATTACTTTCTTCTGATAATTTTTGATCTATATAAGCCAAACTGATTTTGCTTTGGGCTAATTCTTTATCCTTTTCTAAACTTGCAATTCGATTCTGATTGTCTGCAATTTTCTTAGAAAAACGTTTTATTTGCTGAATTTCTTGTTCTTTTCTAACATATAAAGAATCTACCAAAGCAACATATTCTTTGTAGTTTTTAAGTGCTTTTTCGTTATCACCTAAACTGGCAAAAACCTCAGAAATTTTTCTTGTAGCATCTTTAGCAACCACAATATCTTTTTTCTCTTTTGCATCATTTATACTCTTTTCTAAAAACGGAATTGCACTTTCATAATCCTCTTTTAAGAGGTAAGCATTCCCAATTTTATAATTTATTTTTTGCGAAGTAATTGAATCTTTTTCTTTAGATAGTTTTTTAGAAGAAGTATTACTTTCTGCCTTCTGTAAACTTTTTTTACGAAGCGCAATTTCTTCGTCAAAACGTTGATTAGAGTTATAAAAATCTGCTACTTTTTCTTCTTCTTCTAACGCTCTTTCAGGATTTTCTTTTTTCGCAAAATTTAAAGAATTTATAAATTGATTTTCGGCTTCATTTACTTTTCCTTGTGCAGCTAAAACATCAGCGATTTTAGAACTTACATCTGTAATTTTAGGAGTTACTAAATTTTCTTTCGCAATTTCTAATGCTCTTTGATAATTAGTTTTGGAAAAACTCCATTTTTTTTGAGCAAAACTCACATCACCTAAACCTTCATAAACCAGAATTCTTTCGTAATTACTCAGTTTTTCTGGTATAATTTCTAGATATGTTTTTTCGCTGTCTGTATATTCTTTCTGTAAAAACTGTGCTTTTGCTAAAGCGATTTTAGTAGCTAAATCTTCTTTAATTTGATGCGATAATTTGTAGTTATAAACGGCTAAATCGTATTGTTTCCAATACAAATAAACATCAGCAAGTAATTTATAAGTAGCTGCATTTCTTTGTTTAATTTGCTTGTTTTCTAAAGCTTTTTCTATAAAAGTTAAACTTTTTTCTATGTCTTTTTCTTTATAAAACTTAACAGAATCTAAGTGCTGTAAATACAAATCTTGATTGCTAGTTTTACTTAAAAATTTTGATTTCCCATTTCTAATATTTCCAGAATTTTCTACAAGAACCTTAATATCTTCACTAGATTTTATTGTATAATAAATAGTTTCAAAATCTGGATGAGAAACTCTAAGTTCATCACCAACTCTAGCCTTTACAATATACCTACCACTAATATCTGGGTAATTATAATTAATTCCGTTTACAGAAACTTCAGCATTTTTTATTTTTTCATTATTACTATCATCTACAATTGTAATTCTCACAGAAAACTCCACTCCTTTTTGAGTTATAATATTTTCTTGACTAAAGACAGTTGCAAAACTGAATAAAATAAAAGCAAATAATATGTGTATGTGTTTTAACATTTAATATCTTCTGTTTTCTTTTTTTCTAAAAAGATTACCAATTCTTTTAAAAATATTTGGTCTTTTTATGGTTACCATTCCAACTGTTACAACTGTTACAACTTCACCTAAAAGCTCATTATTCTCTTTCATTTCGATTATTAAAGGTTTTTTGATTGATAAAACATCAATTTCTTGTGTTTCATACCCCAAATAAGAGATAACTAATATAGTTGACTTTGCCTTTTTATTGGGTATTTTGATAGAAAAATTTCCATCGAAATCTGTTTGTGTTCCAATTCCTGTTCCTTTTAATACAATATTGGCTCCAGGTAAAACATCAAAAGAATCTTTCACTTTACCTTTAATAATAACTTCTTTCTCAATTGAATCATTCTCAACAAATGCTTTACCCAATCTAATACTTAAAACTTCAATTTTTTCTTTTTTGGATTGTGCAAAAACAGGTTCTGAACCTGCAATTGTAGAAATTAAAGCCAAACCTGCAGCAACTTTCGATAAATTATTTTTTTGTATTACGTCTAATTCTGTATTCAATTGATTGTTTTTAAAACGACTACAAAGATTCTCTTTATTTCCTAGTTTTTTAGCAATTTCTGAGTTTGATAAATTTGTAAAATCAACAACTTCTTTACTACAACTTTTACAAAACTTACCTTTTTCTGTAGCTGTCATTTTACTCCAATCTTCGTGACAAGGTTTTGGTATTGTAATTTGATATTTCATAGTAAATCGTTTTAAATTCTTTGTAAACATATACACAAATTGGCATCCAAAAAAATCGGAAAAATCAATTATAGCTTATAAAAACAGTAAAAAAACAGGGTTTACTAATTTTATAGTCTTGTTCACTCATTAAAATAACCATTTTACTCATTCTGGATTTATTTAGAAAAAAGATGGTATTAATATTGAAGAGAATTAAACAAATAAAACTCTTTACAATGAAAAAAATTAGTTTCCTAATCTGTTGTCTTTTTACAATTACATTTTTTGCACAAACACAAGTTCAAAAACCATATATAGAAGTAACTGGTGTTGCAGAAACTGAAATTGTACCTAACGAAATTTATTTAGACATCTGTATAAAAGAAAGAAATGAAAAAGGCAAAAAACTAAATATTGAATATTTAGAAAATGAATTAAAAATGGTTTTAAAGAAAGTTGGTATCCCAGAAAAAAACCTTTCTATTTCTGATGTTAATGCTGTACTCGCAAAAACGGGTTGGTGGACAGAAGAAGTTTTATCAGTTGCTAATTACACACTAAAAGTAAATGGTGCAAACAAGCTAAAATTACTTTTTGAGAACTTTAAAAAAATGAAAATTTCTGATGTTAATATTACAAAAGCTACTCATTCAGATTTAATAAACTTAAAGAAAAAAAATAGAATTAAAGCCATAAAAACTGCTAAAGTAAAAGCAGATTATTTATTAACTGCAATTGGTGAACAAACAGGAAAACCAATAATTATAAATGAAATAAATAATGGTATTCAGCCCAATTTTGTAAATGTAAATTACATTCAGCAAACTCGTGGTTATGCATCATTGAGTAAAACTGCAAACTTTAAAAATGAAGCTGTAGAATTTAAAAAGATAAAAATTACATCATCTATTTATGTAAAATTCCAGATAAAATAACATCAACAAAAACACCAAACTTTTAATCAAAATATAAATCTCAAAAAAACATCAATTATGAAATCTATTGTATTAAAAGTAACCTCAATTTTATTTGTTTTAGCAGCCAATTTTAGTTTTGCTAATCCATCCACAGAAGAAGAAACAACAAAAAACCAGACTATAAAAGTGGCGCTTTTATTAGATACTAGCAATAGTATGGATGGTTTAATCAATCAAGCAAAAGCACAACTTTGGGAAATTGTAAACGAACTTTCTTACGCAAAATACGGAATGCAAAAACCGAATTTAGAAATTGCACTATATGAATATGGAAACTCAAATTTACCTTCTAGAGAAGGATTTATTAGACAAGTGTTACCATTTAGTAACGATTTAGATGAGATTTCTGAAAAACTATTTTCACTAACCACAGATGGTGGAAATGAATTTTGTGGTCAAGTAATTGCAACCTCTTTAAAAGAACTTTCTTGGGGTAAAAATAAAAATGATTTAAAGTTATTATTTATTGCTGGTAACGAACCTTTTACACAAGGAAAAATTAATTATAAAGATGCAATTACAGATGCTAAAGAAAAGGATGTTGTTATCAATACTATTTTCTGTGGTAATTATTCTAATGGAATTTCTGGAATGTGGAAAGATGGTGCAGATTTGGGTGGTGGAGATTATTTAACCATTAATCAAGATAAAAAAGTAGTGCATATAATTACACCTTATGATGATGAAATTATCATTTTAAATAAAAGATTAAATGCCACTTATATTTATTATGGTAATGATGGTTATACTAAATTTTCAAATCAAAAAGAACAAGATAATAATGCTTTAGAAATGGATGAAGTTGTTGTTGTAAAAAGAGCAATAAGTAAAAGTTCTAGATTGTATGAAAATTCGAATTGGGATTTAGTAGATGCTGATAAAAAAGAAAAAATAGATTATAAAACTATAGAAAAGAAGAATTTACCAAAATTTTTACAAAATAAATCTGAAGCAGAAATAAAAAATTATGTAAAACAAAAAGCAAAAGAAAGAACAGAAATTCAAGAAAAAATTAAAGAATTAGATGCAAAAAGAAGAAGTTTTATCGCAAAAAAGCAAAAAGAAGGAACTCAAAAAGATGTTCTAAATAATGTTATGATTAAAGCGATAAAAAGACAAGCTAAGTTGAAAAATTACACTTGGTAAATGTTGTTAGTGGGTTTGTTTAAAGTCTGTAAATTTAATTTTACAGGCTTTTTTATTTCACTAAAAGTTGCTGACCAATAGAAATAGTGTTATCATTTAAACCATTAAGTTTCTTTAAAAAATCTACAGTAATTCCGAATTTTCTGCTGATTGAATATAAAGTATCACCTTTTCTAACTTGATACATATTCTCTTTACTCTTTTTAATTACAATAGGTTTTTTAAAGGTTTTACCTTCGTTTAATTTTTTAATTTCTTTGGTGTATTTCCCTTTTTTAACATCATCAAACTCATATAATTTATAGTCTTTAATGATTTTTAAAAGTTTGGCAGGATACTTTTTATCAGTAGCATAACCCGCTTTTCTTAAACCATAAGCCCATTTTTTATAGTTTTTTATATTATAATCGAACAAAAAAGCATAACGTCTTCTTTGCGTTAAAAACAAAGAATGATCGTTGTAAGAAGTTTCTGGATACACATATTTTCTAAAACATTCGCCTTTTTCATCATCATCATGATATACGCGTTCGCCTGTCCAACCTGTATGACATTTAATACCAAAATGATTGTTAGATTTTAAAGCCAATTCACTTCTACCTCTTCCCGATTCTAAAATTCCTTGAGCCAAAGTAATACTTGCAGGTATTTTATATTCGTGCATTTCTTTTACTGCAATTGGCGCATATTTTCGAATATAAGCCAAAGTATATTTATTTAGACTTGGGTTTTTCTTTTTTAATTTTTGGGTAAGTTCTTTTTGGTTTACAGAAGGTAACTCAATAGGTTTTGGCTCAACAATTACAACTCCAGGATTTTTTTTATTAACTACTTTCTTTTTAGAACCACAACTGGCTAAAAATAAAATTGAACATAAAAAAACTAAAACCCTTAATTTCATATTTATTGTATTATTTGTTGTCCTTTTCTCTTTAATTTTTGATTAAAACCTTCTATTCCTTGAATTCCTCCTGTATGAATGGCTAAAATTTTAGTGTTTTCTATGAACTGATTTTTATCAACCAAATCTAAAATTCCGAAAAGCATTTTACCTGTATAAATAGGATCTAACAAAACATCCGTTTCTTTTTTAAAATTGCTGATGAACTCAATTAAAGCTTCATTATATTTTGCATAACCTCCAAAATGATAATTAGTTTGTAAATTCCAATTCCTTTTTTTGACAAATTGTTTAATTTCATCAACTAAAAAATCACCTTTTAAGGCAGGAAAACCAATAATTTTTTGATGCTTTTCAGAAGCATTTATCAAACCAGAAATTGTACCTCCTGTTCCTACAGCAGAGCAAATATAATCGAAATTCGCATCATCTTTTGTTAAAATTTCTTCACAACCTTTTACAGCAAATTCGTTGGTACCACCTTCAGGAATCAGATAAAAATCGCCGAATTTTTCTTTTAGCTGATTTATAAATTCCTCTTTCGATTTATCTCTATAACTTGCTCTTGAAACAAACTCAAAAGTCATTCCGTTTTTATGTGCTTCTCTTAAAGTTGAATTTGTAGCTAAAGTTTTTTCTAAATCTTTCGCTAATTCATCACCTCTAATAACACCAATTGTTTTAAAACCACTTAAATTACCAGCAACTGCAGTTGCAACAATATGATTAGAAAACGCGCCACCAAAAGTTAGCAATACATCTTTATTTTGATTTTTGGCTTCTTGAATATTATATTTTAATTTTCTAAATTTATTACCAGAAACAAAAGGATGAATTAAGTCTTCTCTTTTTATAAAAAGTTCAACATTTTTTTCTTCTAAAATTGGCAAATCTATTTTTTGATTTTCAGAAGTATAAAGTTTATCAAAATCCATTTTTTAATTTACTAAGACGAACTTACAAGCAATTGTTAAGAAAAATTAGAAATCTGTCCTTCTACTTTTTCCCAATCTTCCATTAAAGTATCTACTTTAGCTTTTTTAGCTTTGTAGTTTTTAAAGAAATTAGGCCTTGCAGAAACTTCATCGTAATTTTTTGCTAGTTCTAAATCTAGTTTCTCAACTTCTGCTTCTAGATCAGCGATTTCAGTTTCTATTTTAGAAAGCTTGTTATTTAGCTTTTTCAACTCTTTTTCTTGCTCTCTACTTAATTGATAAGCTTCGTTTTTAGAAGTATCTTTTTCTACTTTAACAACGGTTTTCTTTTCAGCTTCACGTAAATTTTCCATTTTGTGTTGCTCTAAGAAATAATCAATATCACCTAAATATTCTTTTATTTCTTTGTCTTTAAATCCGTAAACAGTACTGGTTAAACCTTGTAAGAACTCTCTATCATGAGAAACTACGATTAAAGTACCATTAAAATTGTTTAATGCTTCTTTTAAAACCGTTTTAGAAGCAATATCTAGGTGGTTTGTTGGCTCATCCATTATTAAAACATTAAATGGCTGTAATAATAATTTACATAAAGCTAACCTATTTCTTTCTCCTCCAGAAAGTACTTTTGCTTTTTTATCTACAGCATCTCCACCAAATAAGAAAGAACCTAACATATCTCTAACTCGCATTCTGTTAGAGTCTGTTGCAGCATCTTCCATAATTTCTAATACTGTTTTTTCTGGCGGTAAATATTCTGATTGATTTTGAGCAAAATACCCAACTTCTACATTATGACCAAGTTTTAAATGACCTTCAAAAGGAATCTCGCCCACCATCATTTTAGCTAAGGTCGATTTTCCTTGTCCATTTTGCCCCACAAAAGCAATTTTAGAATTTCTTTCTATCAATAAATCTACGCCTTCTAAAACGTGTTTATCACCATAGCTTTTGTATAGATCTTCTGCTTCAACAATAATTTTACCAGGTTCTTTAGAAATAGCAAAACGCACATTCATTGCTGCATTATCATCTTGGTCTACTTCAATCAACTCAACTTTATCTAGTTGTTTCATTAAAGATTGAGCCATAGATGCTTTGCTGGCTTTTGCTTTAAATTTATTGATTAAATGTTGCTTTTGCTTTATTTCTTTCTCTTGATTTTTCTGAGCTTGTAATTGTTTCTCTTTAATTTCTGCTCTTAATAACAAGAACTGAGAATACGGTTTTTTGTAATCGTAAATTTGCCCTAAAGAGATTTCAATTGTTCTGTTGGTTACGTTATCTAAAAACATTTTATCATGAGAAACCAGTACAATTGCACCAGAATAACCTTTTAAAAAGTTCTCTAACCAAATAATAGATTCGATATCTAAGTGGTTTGTTGGCTCATCTAATAACAGAATATCATTATTCTGTAAAAGTAGTTTTGCCAACTCAATTCGCATTCTCCATCCCCCAGAAAAAGTATCTGTTAGTTTATCAAAATCTTCTCTTTGAAAACCCAAACCTTGTAATATCTTTTCTGTATCTCCTTGATAATTGTAACCTCCAAGAAGTTCGTAACGTTCTGTATTGTCTGTTAAATCGTGAATTAACTGTGTGTAAGCTTCGCTTTCGTAATCTGTTCTTGTAGCTAATTGATTGTTAATCTCATCGAGTTTTAACTCTATTTCTTTAATTTCTTCAAAGGCTTGGTAAGCTTCTTCTAAAATGGTTCTTCCTTCTACAAAATCGATATCTTGTCTTAAAAAGCCAATTTGCACATCTTTATCAAACGCCATTGTTCCTCCACTACTTTCAATATCTTTAGAAAGCACTTTTAGTAAAGTCGATTTACCTGCTCCGTTTTTACCTATCAGACCAATTCTATCTCCTTTATTTAATTTAAAAGTGATACCAGAAAACAAATCAGTTCCCATAAAAGAAACTGTTAAATTATGAACGTTTAGCATGAAATGTAATAATTGTTACTTAATTAAAGTGGTAAAAAATTTACCTTTGCAAAAGTAGATAAAATTTAAAGTTATGATGTTTAAAAAAGGGACAAAATTATTTAGTATAGTAAATGGAAAATGCCCTAAATGTCATGAGGGAGAATTCTTTAAATATTCTTTTACTTTTAATCCGAAAAAAATCACAAAATTACATGACAATTGTTCGCATTGTAATTTAAAATACATGATGGAACCTTCGTTTTTTTACGGAGCAATGTATGTAAATTACGGAATTACAGTTGCTATTTCTATTGCTGTTTTTGTAATTACAAAACTCTTTTTTGATTTTAATTTATTACAATCTTTTATTTCTGTAATCATAGCCTTATTTGTTTTGGCTCCAATTAACTTACGTTTGTCTAGAATTCTTTGGATAAATATGTTTGTTAGCTATGAAAATAAATAGTTGATATAATTATTGAAAATAATTATTAGGGTGTGAATACCCTGTATTTTGATGTTTTTTTTAGCGACCTTTGAGTCTTTGTCTATTAAACCCCTACCTTAATGAAGCCAATTAAAGCATTTTATCTATGTTTATTTTTATCGTACCAAATCTTTTCTGTAAATAAAAATAGTGTATCTACCACTACTAAAAATTTAAAATTAAAGACTTTAGATAGTTTAATTAATGTAACAAAAAATGTTAAGTCTTTTAAAGATTTTACATTGCAATATATAAATCTTGCATTTAAGCAAAATAAACACAGTATTGCTACTGCTAAAATTTTAAAATTATGCTCAAGAATAGAAGTTGAGTTTAATGACCCCGATTTTGCAATTCTTTTGCTGAATAAACTTATAACTCATAAAAAGAAAATTAAAGACACTTATCTTTTAGGTGGAATTTATCAAAAAAAAGCAAGAGCATATTACGATAAAGATAATTTTGATAAAGCCTTTAATAATTGCGATATTTCTATAAAAAACTATGGTAATACAAGAAAAGATTCAATTTATAAAGCTGATGCTATTTTCTTAAAAGGACAAATTTTAGTTAAATCAAATAATTTTATAGAGGCTATAAAAAATTACGAAATAGCTTCTATGTATTATGAAAATTTAAATGACTTAGCATATACATTTTTTATTAAAACAGCAATTACCTCTATCTATAGTAAAATTGGCTTAAACGAAATAGCAATAGAAAAACTTTTAGATATTATTGAAAAAAAAATATTTTTAAAATATACCATTGGCTTAACTTCTAATTACTACAATTTAGCTATAAATTATAGAGAAATTGACAATATAGAAAAATATAAAGAAAATTTAGATAAAGCTTTAATCCACAAAAAAAACAGTAAATCTAATGATGGTTTTATACCTTATTATATAACTGCAATTGCACAATATTATTTACAATATGGCACTTTAGAAAATGCCAAAACATATTTAAATTATGCTGCTTCAGAAATTAAAGTAAATAAAGCTAATGTTATTAGTATCGACTTTTTTAATAAAACAAAAAGCTTTTATCTCTTTAAAAACAATAAACCCCAAAAAGCATTAGAATTAGCAAAAAAAACACTAGCTGAAATTGAAAAAAAAGGTGATTTAGATGCTAAAAAAGAATTAAATAAATTAATTTTTGATATTTATGTAAGTAAAAATGATTCAAAAAATGCTTTAAAACACTATCAATCTTATGCACAAATAAAAGATTCTATTGCCAATATTAATAAAATAAGTGTTGTTAATTATTATCAAACTTTATCAAAAAAAGAAAAAGAAGAACAATTAAAGAATGATAAAATACTGCTATTAAAAAAAAACAATAAAACGAAAAAACAGCTATTAATTAGTATAATTATCTTTACAATTCTTTTATTAATAATAATATATTTATATTGGAATCGACTCATCTTTCTTAAAGAGAAAAAGATGCAGGATCGTTTTTCTCAAAAACTATTATTAGCACAAGAAGAACAAAGAAAAAGAATTTCTAAAGATTTACATGATGGATTGGGGCATAGTTTATTGTTGATAAAGAACAAAATAGTATCTATTAATGATACATCTATTGAAAAATTAATTAATGATGCAATAGAAGAAATGAGAAGTATTGCTAGAGTATTGTATCCTTTTCAATTAAAAGGTATTGGAATAACAAGTGCTTTAGATAATCTTATGCGTAAACTTGACAAAAATAGCCAAACGTTTATTTTTGGAGATATAGATAATATCGACAACCTTTTAAATGTAGAGCAAAAAGTTAATCTTTTTAGAGTAGTGCAAGAATGCCTTTCTAATATTATTAAGCACGCAAAAGCAAATTCTGCAAGAGTAACTTTAAAACTTATAGAAAATCATCATATATACATTATAATTCAAGATAATGGAATTGGATTTAATTATGTAGAAAAATTAAATGAAGATAAAAGTTTAGGTTTAAAAACACTAAATCAGCGAGTTGATTTTTTAAAAGGTTCTTTAAAATTCAGTTGTTCAAAGAATAAAGGAACCGTTATTAAAATATTATTTCCTTTAAAATGAAACAATCTATTTTTATAGCAGACGATCATCCTATACTTATTAAAGGTTTAAATGATTTGTTAATTGAAAAAAAAATGAATGTAATTGGTTTTGCTTCTGATGGACAATCTGCTCTAAATTTTATTTTTAAATACAAACCCGATATTGCCATTTTAGATGTAGAAATGCCTAATTTAACAGGAATTGAAATTGCAGAAGAATGTAAAAAAAACAATTTTTGCACTAAAATTATTTTAATTACACTTCATAAAGAGATCGACTTATATTTAAAAGCTAAAAAACTAAATATATATGGCTATTTACTAAAAGAATTTGCTTTAGAAGAGATAGAAACCTGTATTAATTCTGTTAAAAATGGCATTCCTTATTTTAGCAAAAATGTTAAAGATTATATAGGTTTTACAGATGAAAATAATTCTATTTTAAAAAAATTAACCTTAGCTGAAAAACGAATTTTAAAATTGATTTCTCAACACAAAACTAGTAAAGAAATTGGTCATATATTATTTTCATCTCCTAGAACTATAGAAAAACATCGTAGTAAAATTATTACCAAACTTAACTTGAGTCAGAAATCTGGTTCACTTTACAAATGGGTTCAAAAAAATAAACACCTATTTAATTAAGAAAAAATCAATTTAGGGTATGGATACCTATAACTACTTTATAAAAAAATACTTTCTTTGGTTCAAGAAAATAAAAAACTTACTGAATCCCCCTTTTAAAGCAATCTTTTTCATAGTAATTAGGTTGCTTTTTCTTTTTTTAATTTATGAAATATTTTTCTAAGTTTAAAAGCATTATTGTTACTGAAACCTACTTATTGCTATTTCTGAATCTAACTCTTTACCAGTTTCTAAATGATTAAACAATTGTTTGGCAACTGTTGGTGCTATCATAACTCCTCTTGTTCCTAAACCATTTAAAATTGCCAAATTAGGATATGCAGGGTGTTTACCTACCAAAGGTCTTCTGTCTCTTACAGTTGGTCTTACACCTGCTGTTTGGTCTATAATTTCGTAAGGAACGGTAATTACTTTTTTTAATTTTTCTATTAACTCTGCTCTACCTTCTTCTGATGGATTTGAAGTTTTATCTGTCCAGTTAAAAGTGGCACCTACTTTGTAATAATTATCTCCTAAAGGAAAAATAAAAAGTGTTGATTTTAATAAAAAATCGATTTTTAAATCTTGTGCGTAAATAGTGATTAATTCACCTTTTACTTCGTTTAAAGGCAAATAGTTAAAGAAAAGATTATTTGTCATTCCATAACCTTCGCAAAAAACAATTTTATTTGCTGTAATATCTTTGTATTCTACCCCATTTTCTTTGAATTTTATTTGCTGATGTTCAAATTCTTCGAAACGGATTTTATGTGCTAACTTTAAATATACTCTATAGATATCTACTAATTTTTTAGTATCGATTCTACCTGTTTTATTTACATTTCCAAAACCAAAATCGGCAATTATTCCTGCTCTCTTTTTAGCTTCTATTTTTGGATCTAAATAATCTACAAGTAAAGGTTTATCTGCAGCTTCAAACCAATTATTTTGGTCTTCTATGGATTTAAAAACTTTTTTAGTTTCTATTTTTTTATCGAACTTGCTATTGAACTTCTGTTCTAAGCGTTCATAAAATGGTAAGGCTACTTCTAATTGCTCTTTGGCGTTCCAAACTGGTGTAAATCTTTTTAAAATAACAGGATTATAAACACCTCCTGCAACTAAAGATGATGTTTGCGAGTCGTCTTCGAACACCATAAATGTTTTATTTGCAGCTAATAATTCTTCTACAAATGCCAAACCTGCTAAACCTAAACCAACAATTATATAATCTACTTTCACATTGTAAAAGTACTTAAGTTTTAATTATTTTACTAGTTTTCTATGAGTTTATAGATAGGTTTAGCCCAGATTGTAGCAATTGTTTGAGCTCTTTTTTATTTTGGTTTTAGTAGCTTATAATTAAAATAAAAAATGTTGATGGTAGGTACTATATTTTATGAAGTTATATGTTAAAAAAAGCGAGTGCGTAAAGCTGAAATAGCTTCAAAAAAAAAAAAAACGTTTACTTGCGCAAACGTTTTTATATAATTTTATGTATGTGTAAAATTAATAATTCCACATATCAATTTCTTTGTTTCTGATATCTTCTTTAATTTTATCTGCCTCTAAAAGCTGGAATAAAGAGTTACCTCTAACATAATCTGAGATTGATCTGTTACCGTAAATGTTTTCTTCTTTTACGATTACACCACTAAATCTTCTTGCATTTAATAAATGATCATAAGATATTGGATGAGAAGCATTCATAGGATTGAAAACTTTAGCATCATGTAAAACCTCTCTTGCAGATGGAAAAAATACCCAAAATAACTCGAATAAAGTTTCGTCTTCTACACCTTCTACTCCAATTGTTTGTACATCTTTACCCATTGGTGCTAATGCTAGTAATCTGTATTTCATTTCACCTTGACGTTTATCAAAATACCACATACCTTTTATCATATAACCTCCAATATCTTCTGCGCCTAAATTATATGTATCTGAATATCCATTTTCTTCACGAACATTTACCAAACGAGACTCTATCTCATCTTGAGTAATTTTAGATGTAAAAAAAGAATCTGTATAAGCATCTTTAATTTTACCTTGTCTAATTCCTTTTACAAGAGTATCGAACAAAGATCTTCTATCTGGAGAAATGTTTGTAGTATCTATTGGAAAATAATAAGGTAAATTTATTTTTTGATTTAAATCTATAAATTCCCAAACTACTTTAGACCACATTACATCTCTATCATCTACATAACCATAAGGTATTGGTCCATCATTGTCTGCAAGTATTTGTTGCTCATTTTTTTTACCTATGTCTTCAGGATCTTTAGCATTTAGTAAACCTGCTTGCGCACTTACTAAACCCGAAGTTATAAGGGCTAAAAATAATATGAAACCTTTTTTATACATAATTTAATCTTTTATCCTAATTAGTAAGCTCTATATTTACTGGTAATACCTTTTTAATTGGCACACCATTAGCTGTAGCTTTAATATCGTAAATATTAATTTGATCTCCTCTTTTAGCTTTTGCTAAAACTTTTTTAGCAGCTGCACTTAAAGTAGTTCCGTTAACAATAATTGTTAATTGACCAGGAACTTTTATTTTAAAACTTTGAACTTTTATCGTTAAATCGAATTCGAAATCGGGTAAACCTGCTGCAATTGGTGTTCTAGATAAACCTGACTTCGGCATTCTTACTGTACCATATTGACCACGAACAGAACCCATTGCTGCTGGTATATCTTTAATTCTAAAAGTTGCTTTAGAATTTACAGTTTTACCACTACTTAATTTTGCACTTACGTTTATTGTTGCAATTTTACCACCTCCTGGTTTTAAAACATATTTACCTCTACTACCAGATAATGATCCTCCAGAAGCCGAAACATTTAAATTATTATCTCCAACACCTGGTAATGAAACAGAAATAGGGTTACTTAAACCTCTATAAACTACATTCATTTTATCTGCAGAAACAACTGCATTACTAGGTTCTGGAATTACAGAATAAGAACTCTCGAATGGCACTTCTACAGGCTCTCCATTTTGTGTAAATGTAATTTTCCCTTTTATATCATGATTACCAACATTACCTGCTGGCATATCTATTATTACTTGCCCAGACTGAATGTTTTTATAATCGCTACCATTTAAAGTAACGTTATCAGGAATCATAGTGGCATCATAACGTCCTAAAACAATTTTACCTGTTACTTTTTCACCAGCGAAATATGCATTTTTATCTAATGCAACAATACCTTTATAATTATTTAAAGATAGAGCTTCTTCCATTTTACCACCTAATAAAGAACTAACAATATCTGCTTCTGTATTTTTAATATCAGCTTGCATTTGAGTTAAACTAGTTAAAGAAGCTACTAATGGAAAACCTTCATATCTTGCTTTTAACCATTCTACTGTGTTTCCTGTTTTACTATTTACAACTGGCTCAGTAGAAAATCTATCTTTTATAGTAGGTGTAAATTTGCTATTCTCACCTAAAACATTAATTACATTAGTTCTATAACTGTCTATTTTACTCAAAAATTCTTGACCCTCTGGAGTATAACCATCACCTTTAAAAAAGTAAACGTCTAAGAACGCAGTCTTATCCATTTTTTCATAATCTTTTTTATCTTCTAGATCAGCAGTCATTTTAGATTTTAACTCACCTAAATAAGAATAAAACTCATTCGAATATCCTTTAATTTGAACAGCTTGCTTATTTAACTCACCAAACTTTGCACTTTGTTCAGAAGCTTTAGTTGCTAAATTAGCATAAGCTTCATTATTTTTTTCTGTTGTAGAAACATTATTTTCTGTAAGTTTCTCATTCATCACACCAAAAGCAGATAATACCTCTTTACTCATATTCATTGCTAACATTGCAATAAATACAAGATACATAAGGTTTATCATCTTTTGTCTTGCAGACATTTTTCCTCCAGCCATAGCTTAATTAGTTTTTTTTATGTTATACATTTAAATTAACTAATTATTTGCTAGACATTGCAGATAACATATTACCATATACTCCGTTTAAAGAAGATAGGTTTTTTGCCAAAGAATCCATTTGATCTTTTAATTTCTGTGTGTTTTCTACTACTTCTGAATTTAAAGATGCTTGTTTAGATGTATTTTCTACTTGTACTTTGTATAAGCTATTTAAAGATTCCATTTGAACAGCTGCTAAAGAAACTTGCTCATTATATTTATTGGTTGATGCAACAGATTCTGATGCAGATGATAAACCTTCTGCAGCATTTTGAAAATTTTTCATACTGTTACCTAAACTAGACATTAAAGTAGCATCTATTTTTGCTTCTTTTAAAAGATTATCTAATTTTTGAGATAATAAACCCTCTGCTCCTACTTTTTCTTCTTTTTCAGCTTTAAAACTATCTTCTCCTAATTCAGGATAAACTTTAGACCAATCAAATTCTTCTTCTGGCGCATCAAATGCAGATACTGCAAATACTCCTGCTTCAACAATTAAACCTATTGTAAGCATTAAACCACCAGTTAAAGGACCTATTGATATGTGTTGTATTTTAAATAATGCTCCAATAATTACTACTGCAGCTCCCATTCCGTAAACGAAATTCATTGTTTTTTTATAACTTCTTGATTGTGCCATTGTTTTGTGTGTTTGTTATTTGATTTACTTATTCTTTTTCTAACTAATTTTTTATTGATTTGTTGTACCAATATAGTTTTGTACTGTTCTAAAACCTATATAGCTTCTTGCTGTATCTGCATATTCGTAGTCTCTAGAAGCAACTTCTAAATAATATGCAACATCTTTCCAAGAACCTCCTCTAACAATTTTTCTTTTATTTTTTCTATCTTCTACATTCGGGTTCATTGTAGAAGCCATATAGTAAGAAGATAAATTATAAGCTGTATTTGTCCATTCAGAAACGTTACCAGCCATATTATACAAACCGTAATCATTTGCGTTGTAAGATTCTGCTTCTACAGTGTACAAAGCTCCATCTACAGCATAATTACCTCTAACAGGTTTAAAGTTTGCTAAGAAACAACCTCTATCGCTTGTAGTACTTCCAGTTCCCCAAGGATATGTTGCAAATTCTAAACCACCCCTTGCTGCGTATTCCCACTCAGCTTCTGTTGGTAATCTAAAATCAGGAACTAAAGTAGAACCTTTTTTCTCTCTTAAATAATCGTTTTTCTTTTTAGTTCTCCAGTTACAAAAAGCATTTGCTTGCCCCCAACTTACACCAACAACAGGATAATCTCCATAAGATTGGTGATAAAAATAATCTTGGTGCATAGGATCGTTGTATGAATAATTAAAATCTCTAACCCAAACTGTTGTATCTGGATATATATTTAAAACTTCTGTTTGTACAAAATCTTTTCTACTACCACCTTTTCTAGCTGCATTGTCTCTATCAAACCAAGAATACTGATAATTTAAAAGCTTTGTATTAAAAGTTCTAACACCATCTACAGCTTCTTCTTTACTAATATAAACTGAATCCATTACTTCTACGTAATCTACATCTGGAAAATCTTCTTTAACCCAAACTATTTCTTCATCCCAATTTAAAGGCTTAATTGTATCAAAACTCCAATAGTTCTCATTCATATATTTTTGATACGCATTAGAATCTGTAGTATCTGCAGCTTTATAAGCATAACTCTGAATACCAGAAGTACGGTTATTACCATTTGCATTTGGAGTAGCTCCTAAAGAAGCAAATTCAGCTTGTTCTGCTAACTTTGTTCTTACTATAGAATCTCTTACCCAAAATACAAACTCTTTATACTCTTTGTTTGTAATTTCAGTTTCATCCATATAATAAGGCCTAACTGTTACCGTTTTTGTAGGTGTATTTAAAGTACCTAAAATATCTTGATCTTGCTTACCCATTGTAAAAGAACCTCCTGGAATTAAGGACATTCCATAAGGTTTTTCTGAAAACCACTTTTTCTTTGCCTTAACCCCTACTAATTCTCCTCTATCATTAGAACCACAACTGTAAAAAACGGTTATTAAAAGTGCAAATATTGCTGCTTTTTTCATATTTTATTTTTGTCTTTACTAAAAGTTCGTAAACCTATTATTTTTTTTGCTAAAATACAATGTTGAAATTACATTTTAACGTATTCATTTTTATTAAATTCTTAAATCACATCATTTTCTGCATTGCTTTATACCATCTTTCTGGTATAATTTGCTTGGTTGCATCTATGTAATCGTTGTAAGTACATGGTATTAACGCATGTCTTTTGTATTTATTATCTGATAAAATATTAATCTCAATCCACCATCTGCCTGTTTTATTGCTTTTATAAAACACTAAAGGATCATCGTCTTCCAAAATTACGGTAAATTTTTGATAGTTCTCTTTACCAGAAAAAGGATAATCTTTTACCCTAAAATTAACACCTTCAACAAAATACCAAATCATCTGTGCAATTAAACTTGCTGTTTGATGATTATTATCGTACTTAGAATTGTACTCGTAAATACCAAATGATGAAACTTTATCGCTAATACCTGCATATCTTGTTATAGCACAAATTTCTTCGCCATAAAAACCATTTGGAGATGCATTATTATTAGCAGGAGCATCACTTTGCCTAACTGCACCAATATCTATAGAAACAATATCTGCATTTCTAAAAGCAGGCTCTATATTTTCTAATTCTTTGGCTTTACCCAATCTACAGGTATCAAAAAAGAGTGAATCGAATAAATCAATTTCTCCTTGAGAATTAAAATACGTTTGATACCCAACATTACTATAATTAAACAAATTATTAGGCTTCTGCATAATAATTTTACTCAAGTAAGATTGTGAGGTTAGTTCATCTTCTAAACTTCCCATATCAAAACGACTATCTACAGCAGTAATATTTACTGATTGCTCTAAAGCATCGTAAGCTCTATAATTTACATAAGTAAGATCTTGACCTCCACCAATTATTATAGGTATAATATCCTTTTTTAAAAGCGATGTAATAATTTCTGAAACCGCAAAATAAGTATCAGAAACAGCTTCTCCCTTTAAAACATTTCCTAAATCTGCAATTTCTGCAGTCCAATTTCCAGGAAAAAGTTCGTATAATTTTCTTCGGATGAAATGTAAATTATCTCCACATCCAAAATTGTTTTCAGAATTTCGATCTTCTTCTACACCAAGTATAGCTAGTTTAACATCATCTAAATCAGGAAAACCTTCTTGTTCTGTATAGATTTTAATTCGATTTCCTAAGCAAAATGGCGAGTGTAATACTAAATGTGCTAAAGCAGTTTCTTTAACAGGGGACAAGAATTCTTTATTCATCAATTTCTATTGTGTATGCAAGATATAAAAAATCTTATTTCTTTTTGGTAGTTTTTCTTTTTGTTACTTTTTTCTTTGCTACTTTTTTCTTTGGTGTTTTAGCCTCAATCATTTTTACAGCCTCTTCTTTAGATAGCTTTTCGATTTCTGTTGTTTTAGGTAACTCTATCTTTATTTTACCTTTTAAAACATTAAAACGACCCCATCTCGCTTTTTCTACGCGAATACCAACATCTTCCCAATTATGGATAACTTTGTCTATTTCTTTCTGTTTTTTAACTTCAATCAATTCAACAATATCATCATCAGAAAGATTATCAAAATCGTATTTTTTATTTACGTTGATAAACATATTGTTCCATTTAATAAATGGTCCAAAACGTCCTACACCTTTTTGTACTGGTAAATCTTCGTAATGATAAATAGGTGCATCCGCCTTTTGCTTGGCTCTAATTAAATCTTCAGCTCTTGGCAAATCAACTTCCATTGGGTTTTCGCCTTTGTCTAAAGAAACAAACATTTTTCCAAAACGAATGTATGGCCCAAATCGTCCATTAGAAACAATAACCTCTTCACCTTCGTAAGTTCCTAAAGTTTTTGGAAGCAAGAATAATTCTAATGCTTCTTCTAATGTAATTGTACCTAAATGCTGATCTTTATTTAAGCTTGCAAACTGTTTTTCTTCGTCTTCTGGAGCACCAATTTGAGCAATTGGTCCAAATTTACCTAAACGTACTAAAACTGTTTTTCCACTCTGTGGATGTTTTCCTAAAATACGTTCTCCAGATTCTCTTTCTGCATTTTCTTTTACATCTTCTACATTATCGTGAAACTTAATATAGAAACTTTTTATCATTTCTATCCAATCTTCATCACCTTCAGAAATATCATCAAAAGAATTTTCAACTTTTGCAGTAAATCCAAAATCTAAAATGTTAGAAAAATTAGCAACTAAAAAATCATTTACAATATTACCAATATCAGTTGGTACTAATTTATTTTTATCTGAACCTGTTTTTTCTGTCAATTGCTGACTTTTTACAGTTCCATCAACCAAAATCATTTGCTCATAATTTCTTTCTACACCTTCATTCTGCCCTTTTTCTATATAACCTCTTCTCTGAACTGTAGAAATTGTTGGCGCATAAGTAGATGGACGTCCGATACCTAATTCTTCTAATTGCTTTACTAAAGATGCTTCTGTAAATCTGTAAGGAGGACTTGTAAAACGCTGTGTAGCATTAATAAAAGCGTAGTTTAAATTTTCACCAACTTTTAAGTTCGGCAACATTCCTGCTTGTTCTTCTTCTTCATTATCAGTTCCTTCTAAATACACTTTTAAGAAACCATCAAACTTTATCATTTCTCCATTAGCAGTAAAGATTTTTTCATTTTCAGAATTCTCTATCTTTACATTTGTTCTTTCTAACTGAGCATCACTCATTTGAGAAGCTAAAGTTCTTTTCCAAATTAAATCATATAATCTATTTTGATCATATTCAGTATCAATAGCGTGCATTTTCATATTTGTAGGTCTAATGGCTTCGTGCGCTTCTTGAGCACCTTTTGCTTTCGACTTAAAAACACGTTGTTTGCTATATTCTGCACCATAATAATTGGTGATTTCTTCTTCAGCAGCATCTCTTGCATCTACAGATAAATTTACACTATCTGTTCTCATATAGGTTATTAAACCTGCTTCATACAAACGTTGTGCAACTTGCATTGTTCTACCTACTGCAAAACCTAACTTACGAGAAGCTTCTTGCTGTAATGTTGATGTTGTAAATGGAGCTGCTGGCGATTTTTTTGCAGGTTTTTTAGTTAAATCTGCAATAGAAAAATCAGCATTTGCACAAGATTTTAAGAAATCTTCTGCTACTTTTTTAGAATCGAAATTCTTAGGGATTGTAGCTTTAAACTTTTTACCTTCATCATTCGTAAATTCTGCAACTACTTTATAATGTGTTTCTGCTTTAAAGTCTAAAATGCTTCTTTCTCTTTCTACAATTAAACGAACAGCAACAGATTGCACTCTACCTGCAGATAAGCCTCCTTTTACTTTACGCCATAAAACTGGCGATAATTCATAACCCACAAGACGATCTAAAACTCTACGCGCTTGTTGAGCGTTAACCATATCATAGTCTATATCTCTAGGATTCTCTACAGCTTTTAAAATCGCTTTTTTCGTAATCTCGTGAAAAACAATACGTTTTGTGTTTTCGTCTTTTAAATCTAATTGCTCTTTTAAATGCCAAGCAATTGCCTCTCCTTCACGATCCTCATCACTTGCTAACCAAACAGTTTCTGCTTTCTTTGCTAAAGTTTTTAATTTTTTAACTACAGGTTTTTTATCTGTGGATATGATATACTTAGGACTAAAATCGCCTTCTACATCTATACCTAATTCTTTGGATGGTAAGTCTGCAATATGACCATAACTCGATTCTACTTGAAAATCTTTTCCAAGAAATTTTTCGATGGTTTTTGCTTTTGCAGGTGACTCAACTATTACTAAATTCTTTGCCATTTATCTTTCTTTTATCACTAAAACGCTTTAAAAACGTAGCTTTTCTGACTGCAAAAGTAGTCAGTTTTTTGTTAAAAAAAATTTTTTCATCACTTTTCGATAAATAATTAACAGATTTACAATAATATTTTTTCTGCCAATTTGTCATTAAAATATAAATTTGGTTGTATCTTTGCCCACCTTCAAATGTTAAATTGAGAGATGGAACAAGTAGAAAAAATTATCGACGAGAGAATACAAGGCAAAGCGCTTGTTACAGAAAATAAAAAAGAAAATTCTAAGAAATTATTCATTGAAAGCTATGGTTGTCAAATGAATATGAATGATAGCGAAATTGTTGCTGCAATCTTAGACAAACAAGGTTACAACACTACTCAGGTTTTAGAAGAAGCAGATTTAGTTTTAGTAAACACTTGTTCTATTCGTGAAAAAGCCGAAACTACTGTACGTAAAAGATTACAGAAATATAATAGAGTAAAACAAGAATCTAACAAAACAATGAAAGTAGGCGTTTTAGGCTGTATGGCAGAGCGTTTAAAAGAAAAGTTCTTAGAAGAAGAAAAAATTGTTGATTTAGTTGTAGGTCCTGATGCTTATAAAGATTTACCAAATTTATTAGAAGAAGTTAACGAAGGTAGAGATGCTGTAAACGTTATTTTATCTAAAGAAGAAACTTATGGAGACATTTCCCCTGTTCGTTTAAATTCTAACGGAGTTTCTGCTTTTGTATCAATAACCAGAGGTTGTGATAATATGTGTACTTTTTGTGTAGTTCCTTTTACTCGCGGACGAGAAAGAAGTCGTGATCCAAAAAGTATTTTAGAAGAAATTCAATCTATGGTTGATAAAAATTTTAAAGAAATAACGCTTTTAGGTCAAAATGTAGATAGTTTTCTTTGGTTTGGTGGTGGTTTAAAAAAGGATTTCAAGAAAGCTACAGAAATGGCTCAAGCAACTGCTGTAGATTTTGCACAATTATTAGATATGTGTGCTACTCAATTCCCAAAAACACGTTTTCGATTTTCTACATCTAATCCTCAAGATATGAGTTTAGATGTTATTCACACTATGGCAAAACACAAAAACATTTGTAAATACATTCACTTACCAGTACAAAGTGGAAGTAATGCAATGTTAAAAGCGATGAACAGACAACATACTCGTGAAGAATATATGGAGTTGGTTGATAATATTTACAAGATAATTCCAGAAATGGCTTTATCACAAGATATGATTGTTGGTTTTTGTGGAGAAACAGAACAAGACCATAAAGACACTTTAGATTTAATGGAATATGTAAAATACGACTTTGGATTTATGTTTGCTTATTCTGAAAGACCAGGAACACTCGCTGGTAAAAAAATGGATGATGATGTACCTGCGGATGTGAAAAAACGTCGTTTAACAGAAGTTATCGATTTACAACAAAAACACGCATTATATAGAACACAAGCCCATTTAGGAAAAATTGAGGAAGTTTTAATTGAAGGAACTTCTAAGAAAAACCCAAACGAATGGAAAGGAAGAAACACACAAAATACTGTAATTGTTTTTCCTAAAGAACATTATAAATTAGGTGATTTTGTAAACGTAAAAGTAGAAGATTGTACCTCAGCAACTCTAAAAGGAACTGCTGTTGGGTATTCTGATAATAATTAAAAAGAGTTACAAAGTTTTAAAGTAACAAAGTCCCAAAGTTAGTTTAAGTCTTGACTTTGTTACTGTACTTTACTTTGCTGCTTTGCAACTAAAAAGAAAATGGAAAACTTACAAGCATTAAAACAACGTTTTGGAATTATTGGAAACGATATTCAATTAAACAGAGCTTTAGAAAAAGCAGTTAGAGTTGCACCTACTGATATTTCTGTTTTAGTAACTGGAGAGAGTGGTGTTGGTAAAGAAAGTATTCCTAAAATAATACATTCTTTATCACATAGAAAACACGCAAAATATATTGCTGTAAACTGTGGTGCAATTCCTGAAGGCACAATTGACAGTGAACTTTTTGGTCACGAAAAAGGTGCTTTTACAGGAGCTACACAAGACAGAAAAGGTTATTTTGAAGTTGCAGATGGTGGAACTATTTTTTTAGATGAAGTTGGTGAACTACCTTTAACAACACAAGTGCGTTTGTTACGTGTTTTAGAAAATGGCGAATTTATTAAAGTAGGTTCATCTAAAGTATTAAAAACAAATGTTAGAATTGTTGCAGCTACTAACGTAAATATGCAAAGTGCAATTCAGAAAGAAAAATTTAGAGAAGATTTGTATTACAGATTAAGCACTGTAGAAATTAACTTACCAGCTCTAAGAGAACGAAATGAAGATATTCATTTATTATTTAGAAAATTCGCATCAGATTTTGCTCAAAAATATAGAATGCCCTCTATTAGATTAGATGAAAGTGCGGTAAATGTTTTATTAAACTATCGTTTTCCTGGTAACATTCGTCAGTTAAAAAACTTAGCCGAACAAATTTCTGTAATTGAAGAAGAAAGAACAATATCTGCCATAAAATTACAACAATATTTACCTAATAACTCTGGTAATTTACCTGCAATTGTAGGTGGTAAAAAAGAAAATGATTTTTCTACAGAACGTGATATTATGTATAAGATTTTGTTTGATATGCGTAATGACATCAACGATTTAAAGAAATTGACATTAGATTTAATGAAAAATGGCAATGTTGATGAAGTACAAGAAGAAAATCATCGTCTTTTAGAAAAAATCTATGATAATAAAGATTTAGAAGATTTAGATATCGAAGTTTTAAATATTCCACAAGAATCATCTGCAGAAAAAGATTATGATTTTATTGAGACCATTGAAGAAGACGAATCTCTATCTTTACAAGACAAAGAAATTGAGATGATTAAAAAGTCTTTAGAAAAAAACAACAATAAACGTAAATTGGCTGCAAAAGAATTGGGCATTTCCGAAAGAACTTTGTACAGAAAAATAAAACAGTACGATTTATAGAATTCTAAATTTAATATGAAAAAAATAATTTTATCATTAATAATAATTAGTGCTCTAATTAGCTGTAAAACTTATTCATTTACAGGTGGAGATATTGGGAATGCAAAAACAATTCAAATTGATTTTTTCCCTAATCAAGCGCCCTTAGTAGAACCAAATCTTTCGCAACGCTTCACAAATGATCTTCTTAAATTATTTATAAACCAAACGAGGTTAACACAATCAAATTCTAACGGAGATTTATATTTTAGTGGAGAAATCACGAATTATAGAATAACACCAATCAGCGGAACTGCTAATCAAATTGCTGCCCAAAATAGATTAACCATTACAATAAATGTGCGTTTTACAAATAAATTAGAAAATAAGAAAAGTTTTGAAAAAGCATTTTCTTATTATTCAGATTTTGCAGCAAATTCTCAATTAACTGACAATATCTTAGACAATGCCTTAGATGAAATATTAGAAAGAATAACGCAAGATATTTTTAATCGTTCAATTGCAAATAATTTTTAGAATTATGAAAAAAATAATTTTATCATTAATAATAATTACAACACTAATTGGTTGTGGTGCTTACTCTTTTACAGGTGGTAATACAGGTGATGCAAAAACAATTCAAATCGATTTTTTTCCAAATCAAGCACCTTTAGTAGAACCAGTTTTAACGCAGCGTTTTACTAATGATTTGCAAGATTTATTTACTCGTCAAACTAATTTAACACTTACAAACAAAAATGGCGATTTACATTTTAGCGGAGAAATTACAGGTTTTAGAGTCACACCAATGAGTGGAACATCAGACCAAACTGCTGCACAAAACAGATTAACAGTTACAGTAAATGTTCGTTTTGAAAATAAGTTAGAAGAAAAAGACGATTTCGAAAAAACCTTTTCTTTTTATTCTGATTTTGATGCAAATTCTCAATTAACTGGTAGTGTTTTAGAAACCGCTTTAGATGAAATAGTAGAAAGAATTACGCAAGATATTTTTAATGCTTCAGTTGCTAAATGGTAATAATGAATGGAATTGGAAGTTGGAATAAAAAAATAGCATTTTGAACAAAAACACATTCATAGAAGTTTTAACTGAAAAACAAAAAATTCAGCAATTAGAAACTGTTGAGTTAAAGTCTACTGTTGATGCATATCCATATTTTCAATCAGCAAGAGCATTATATTTAAAAGGATTAAAAAATCAAGATAGTTTTAAATATAATAACGAATTAAAAATTACTGCAGCTTATACAACAGACAGAACTGTTTTGTTTGATTTTATTACTTCTAAAAAATTCACAAATCCTAACGAAGAAATTCACCAACAAATTATTGATAAAATTTCTGATGAAACTTCATTTAAATCTGAAGATGTAGAACCAGAAGTAACATCAACTAAAGAAGAGGTTCCTGAAGAAATAAAACAAGAAGAATCAACATCAATAGAAACAATATCAGAAGAAATAGAGGTTGAAACTACTAAAAAACCAATAGAAGAGACTGTTGTAGAACCTGTACAAGAAACAGAAGAAAAACTAGAAATAGGAAAACCAATTGCATTTAGCACTTCAGAAAATCATTCTTTTAATCAATGGTTGCAATTATCAACAAAAAAACCAGTAGTTAGAGCAGAATCATCACCTAAAAAGGTCTCAAAGAAAGTTAAGATTATAGAAAAATTTATACAAAGTAATCCTAAAATAGAACCGCTTTCTAAAGACAAAAAAGTTTCTATTTCAGTTTCAAAAAACACACAAGATTCTTCTTTAATGACAGAGACTTTAGCCAAAGTTTATTTAGAACAAAAGAAGTATGAAAACGCAATTCAAGCTTACCGAATTTTAAGTTTGAAATATCCAGAAAAAAGTGGTTTCTTTGCAGACCAAATAAAAAGAGTACAAATTTTACAAAAACATAAATAATGAGTTATACAGCATTTTTAATCGTAATTTTAATTGTAGCAGTAGCTTTAATTTTAATAGTAATGGTTCAAAATCCTAAAGGTGGAGGCTTATCTTCTTCTTTTGGTGGTGGAGGTGCACAATCTTTAGGAGGTGTACAAAACACAAATAACTTTTTAGACAGAACTACTTGGACGTTAGCAATTGCTATGTTCGTTTTAATCTTATTATCTAACGTTGCAATTCCTAGAGCTAATTCTAACGATATGAATTTAGATAATACTTTAGATGGTATAGAAACTACAGTTCCTGCAGAAAATAATGCACCAGCAACTAATGATAGTATTAACTAACTATCAATTTTAAAATATTTAAATGCCAACGTAAATGACACGTTGGCATTTTTTTTTGCATAAATTCTAAGGATAAAATCAATCAAAGTAAAATTGTCAGTTTTATACTGATGGCATAATTTCTGACAATTCTTTAAGCGTTAATAATAATTTAATTAATTAAAAATTTATATACAATGAGTTTAAACATTAAACCTTTAGCAGACAGAGTTCTTGTAGAGCCTGCTCCAGCAGAAACAAAAACAGCTTCTGGATTAATAATTCCAGATAATGCAAAAGAGAAACCGCAAAAAGGAACTGTAGTTGCAGTTGGTAATGGTAAAGTTGATGAGCCTTTAACCGTAAAAGTTGGTGATACTGTTTTATATGGTAAATATGGTGGAACTGATTTAAAATTAGAAGGTAAAGATTATTTAATGATGCGTGAATCTGATATTCTAGCAATTATATAATTAGAGCTATTTGCTTTTGGCTTCTTGCCTTTAGCAAAAAAAATAAAAAATTAATGTAAACTATTTTAGCCAATAGCGAAGAGCTAACAGCTAAAAGCAAAAAATATAAACAATGGCAAAAGATATAAAATTTGATATTGAAGCAAGAGATGGCTTAAAACGCGGAGTTGATGCGTTAGCAAATGCAGTAAAAGTAACTTTAGGACCTAAAGGAAGAAATGTAATTATTTCTAAATCTTTTGGAGCACCAACAGTAACTAAAGATGGTGTTTCTGTAGCAAAAGAAGTAGAATTAGAAAACGAGCTTGAAAATATGGGAGCTCAAATGGTAAAAGAAGTTGCTTCTAAAACCAACGATTTAGCTGGTGATGGAACAACAACTGCTACTGTTTTAGCACAAGCAATTGTAAAAGAAGGTTTAAAAAACGTTGCTGCAGGTGCAAACCCTATGGATTTAAAACGTGGAATTGACAAAGCCGTAGAAGCAATTGTTGCAGATTTAGAAAAACAAACTCAAAAAGTTGGTAATTCTTCTGATAAAATTCAACAAGTAGCATCAATTTCTGCTAATAACGATTCTGTTATTGGAGATTTAATTGCAACTGCTTTCGATAAAGTTGGTAAAGAAGGTGTAATTACTGTAGAAGAAGCAAAAGGTACAGATACTTACGTAGATGTTGTAGAAGGTATGCAATTTGATAGAGGTTATTTATCTCCATATTTTGTTACTGATGCAGATAAAATGATCGCAGATTTAGAAAATCCTTATGTTTTATTATTTGATAAGAAGATTTCTAACTTACAAGAAATTTTACCAATCTTAGAACCAGTTTCTCAATCTGGTAGACCTTTATTAATTATTGCTGAAGATGTAGATGGACAAGCATTAGCTACTTTAGTAGTGAACAAATTAAGAGGTGGATTGAAAATTGCTGCTGTAAAAGCGCCTGGTTTTGGAGACAGAAGAAAAGCAATGTTAGAAGATATCGCAATTTTAACTGGCGGAACAGTAATTTCTGAAGAAAGAGGTTTTTCTTTAGAAAATGCAACTTTAGATTTATTAGGTACTGCAGAAGGAATTACAATTGATAAAGACAACACTACAATTGTAAATGGGTCTGGTGATGTAGAAGCAATTAAGGCAAGAGTAAACCAAATTAAAGCGCAAATAGAAACTACTACTTCAGATTACGATAAAGAAAAACTACAAGAACGTTTAGCTAAATTAGCTGGTGGTGTTGCAGTTTTATATGTTGGTGCTGCTTCTGAAGTAGAAATGAAAGAAAAGAAAGACAGAGTAGATGATGCTTTACACGCAACAAGAGCTGCTGTAGAAGAAGGAATTGTTGCTGGTGGTGGAGTTGCTTTAGTTAGAGCTAAAAAAGTTTTAGAATCTTTAGCTACAGATAATTTAGATGAAACTACAGGTGTACAAATTGTAAACAAAGCAATTGAATCGCCATTAAGAACTATCGTAGAAAATGCTGGTGGAGAAGGCTCTGTGGTTATCAACAAAGTTTTAGAAGGTAAAAAAGACTTTGGTTACGATGCTAAAACTGAAACATATGTAGATATGTTAGAAGCTGGTATTATCGATCCTAAAAAAGTAACAAGAGTTGCTTTAGAGAATGCTGCTTCTGTTGCTGGTATGATTTTAACTACTGAATGTGCTTTAGTTGATATTAAAGAAGATGCACCAGCAGGTGGTGGAATGCCTCCAATGGGTGGTGGAATGCCAGGAATGATGTAGTCAGTAGCACTGACAGGCAAGTGTAAAAACTTGTTCTAATCTTTTTATCTTTGATAAAAAACTTCTTCAATGTCATTTCGACTTTATGGAGAAATCTTAAATAAAAAATCCGATAGATTTATTTCTATCGGATTTTTTTATTGATTACTTTCAATTAACCCTTTCAGGTTTTTAAAACCTGGAAGGGTTAATTTTTTAATTCTTTTTTTTCTGCTTTTTTAACTCACCACTGTGCTCTTTAACAATTTCATCTTCTCTGTATTTACAACAAGGATGCACAGAATTATAAGCTTCTGTTGTTGCTTCTAATTTTTTATCTTCTTCTAATAAAACATCATGACCAACTGCTAAAATATTTTTTTGAACTGCAGCAACATCAGATTTACGTTCATCCATAATCAAATTTAGTTGATGTGTTTCTACACTCCAAACTGCAAACTTTACTCCCTTTGTTTTTAATGCTGCAGTTTCAATTCGCTTTTTACACATTCCGCAAATACCATCAACTTTAAAAGATATTTTTGCATTTTTATTCTTTATTACTTCTTGAGATTGAACTGAAAAGCCAATCAAAAACAAACTGAATACTAAGATTATTTTTTTCATTTTTATTATATTTTAATTAATGTTATTATTACTTAATTACTTTATTTTAAATCGTAAACCAGCATAAATTGATCGCCCGAAAATAGGTGCATACACAATTGTTGTATCAAAATTAGTTCCAAAAGGATCATCGCTAGCTAAAATAGGGTTATTTTGTTGAACATTTGTAAGATTTTCACCCCCAAAATAAACTTCAAATTTACTACTGAATACTTTTGTAATCTGTGAGTTTAATAATTGATATGGCTCTGAATTTACTGGTAATTGATACACTAAAGGGTTTGAACTTGTATCAGGCAAACGCTGCTTACCAATGTTATTAAAAGTAACATCAAACCTCCACTGTGCGTCTTTTTCTGTCAATTCAGTTTCATAAGAAAGGTTGGCAAAAAAACGATCTTTTGGTTGAATCGGTTTTTGCAAATTACCAGATTTATAATCCGAAGAAATATCAAAATATTTATAAGCTGTTCTTAAATTAAAGTTTTTTGCTAATGCATAATTTACTTCTACTTGAAAACTATTCGCAATACTTTTACCATCTAAATTATAAAAAGAAATTTCTTGCGGATTTTCCCAATCCACAATTACTTGGTTATCAAATTTTGTTTGATAAAAATCGAAAGTAATATCACCTTTATTATCGAATAAATTAAATTTCTGCAAATAAGAAACTCCATAATTCCAAGCAATTTCTGGGTTTAATCCATAGATATTACCACCAACATCATCAATATTAATCTGTCTTGCACTTGCAAATAACTGCTGATTTTCTGCGAAAATATTAGCACTTCTTTTTCCTCTACCCACAGAGGCTCTAAAAACTCCTTTTTCCCAAGGCACGTAGCGTAAATGCAATCTTGGTGTAATAAAAGTACCTAATAAATTATGTGTATCTATTCGTAAACCTGCAGTTAAACTAAAATCTTCTAAATTATCGAAAGCATATTCAAAAAAAGCACCTAACGAATTTTCGTTTCTTTCATAATTTGTGGTGTTTACTAGCTCATCAAATTGATCATAAGTAAAGCTTAAACCTGTTTTAAATTTGTTTCTAGTATCACCAATAATTGAATTAAAAATAATATTTGAATACACACTTTGATGCTGTATATCATAAACATTTAACCCAAAATAAGAATCTTGCTGATGGTTACTATATGCCATTTGAAAACCAATACTCTGAAAAGGTATTTCTGGAAAAACATACCCAACTTTTGCTGATGTGTCAAAACGTTTGGTATCAATTTCACTTCCCCAAGCACTTGTAGTTCCTTTATCTAAATCTGGGTTAAAACTAATTTCTCCAGTCTGTTTTTCATCATTTAAAAAACGAACATTTATAAAACTTACCCAACCTTTTTCTGCATCTGTAAATTGCCATCTATTCATAACATTAATCTGGTTAGACAAAGGCATATCTAAAAAATTATCGTTATTCTTATCAAATTTTTCACCTCTATAATTTCCGTGAATGTAAAAACCTGTTCGCCATTTTTCAGAAATTTTCTGATTAAAATGTGTATTTAATTCTAACCTTCCATTTATTGAACTATAAGCATTCAAAAAGAATCTATTGTCTGTAAATGGTTTTACCAATTCTGCATTTATTTGCCCAGAAATACTCTCAAAACCATTAACTACAGAACCAGCACCTTTGGTAATTTGTATACTTTCTACCCAAGTTCCTGGAGTAAAAGTTAGTCCAAAAACCTGACTAGCTCCTCTTACAGATGGTATGTTTTCTTGTGTAATTAACAAATACGGACTTGTTAAGCCCAACATTTGAATCTGTTTTGTGCCTGTTAAAGCATCAGAAAAACTTAAATCGATAGACGGATTTGTTTCAAAACTTTCAGCTAAATTACAGCAAGCTGCTTTTAGCAATTCAGCAGAATTAACAGTAAACATATTTGTGGTTGATAAAAACGACTTCTGAACCGCATTTCGTTTACTTTTAATGGTAATTTCTTCTAGATCACTTTCTGCAGTTAAAAAATGATGAATTGGCTTTAAACTTTTAATTGTAATTGTATCGGTTTTAAAGCCCAAATAACTAATTACTAATTTTGAATATTCTTTTTTATAATTGATAGTAAACCAGCCTTTATTATTGGTTATTGCACTAACGTTTGTATTAAGCCAATGTACTGTTGCCCCTTCTACACCCAAATTGTCTTTAGGGTTGTTTTTATCCATAATCATTCCTTTAAAAGTATTTTGAGAAAAGATTAAAATGGGCATAAACAGTAAAAAGCTATTTATGATATATTTTTTCATTTTTATTGATTTTATTTATGTGATATTGCCTATTTTATCCTTAAAAAAGGACAAATCAATTCTGAATTTCTGTTTTTTACAGAAACTACATTTCAAAGAGTTTACAACAGATAAGACTGTCAGAAAACTCTTAGCTATAAAATCAAATTAAAAAAACTTGGTATAATACCTGATAATCTGTAGGAATATCTGGAGGAGAAAAATCTTTATAAAAAATGTTTTTAGATGCATTTTTTACTAATAATTTTTTAAACGATAAAAAATAAGCAGCTAAAAATTGTTGCTTTTCAAAAGAGAAATTATCTATTTTCTGAAACTGCAATTCATCTTGCCCTTCTACTTTATGCACTTCATCTTTACAACAGCTTTTCATTTTTGCTTCAGAAACGTTGGACATTTCCATTCCACAAGCCTCTGCTTCTCCTGTAAAAGAAACATCAACTAAAAAATCTCCACAATAATGTTTTGCTACAGTAAAAGACAATGTAGAAAATAACACTAAGAGTGCTAAAACTATTGAGGTTATTTTAATGATTATTTTTTTCATTTCTATGTGCAAAAATACAATAAGTAAATTTAAAATTTTGTTAAACTGATTTCAAATCACTAAATAAAATAAGAAATATTAAATAATGAAAAATTTTAATTTATTTTTGCAGACAATTTTACAACATTATGAACGTACCATTTTTAAAACAAGAAATCGATAAGATAATTACATCTACATCAACTATAGAAAAGAAATTACAAACCATTTGTAATTTTTTAGAAGGTGAAGTTTCTTATTATGATTGGGTAGGTTTTTATTTTAAAAATGGTGATAAAAACGAGCTTAAATTAGCTCAATATACAGGGGAAGAAACTGAGCACACAATAATACCTTTTGGAAAAGGAATCTGTGGACAAGTTGCAGTTAGTAATGAAAACTTTGTTGTACAAGATGTTTCTGCACAAGACAATTACATTTCTTGTGGTTGGAAAGTTAAATCTGAAATTGTGATTCCTATTTTTGTAAACGGAGAAAATATTGGTCAAATTGATATTGATTCTCATACTGCAAATACATTTTCTGTAAAAGATGAGGAGCTTTTAGAGTATGTTTGTGAAAAATTATCAAAGATTCTTTAATTTCTTTGATTTTTATTTTCATTTTACTTAAATTTGATGAATATAATTCAAATTCGTAACAATCAAACTATTAAAATGAAAAACCAAAACACTACTGCTGCTTTTTCTTCACAAAATTCATCAACTAATTACACATCAGAAAAACAATCTTTAATATACCAGTTCAGAGATTGGTTAAGAGATTTTTTAGATAATGCCGAGTAAATTTTAGACTTTAACAAATTGTTAATTACTACCCTATTTTGTTACTATCTTTTATTGTGTTTTCTTTAAGGTTTGTTTAGTTTTGCGTGCTTAACAATACAACAACAAATGAGCACTTCAAAAACGATTAAATCTGCATTAATTTCTGTATTTCATAAAGATGGTTTAGCACCAATTGTACAAAAATTAAACGAATTAGGAGTAACAATTTATTCTACTGGTGGTACTGAAAAATTCATTAAAGAATTGGGTATAGATGTAGTTCCTGTAGAAGATGTAACTTCTTATCCTTCTATTTTAGGAGGTAGAGTAAAAACTTTACATCCAAAAGTTTTTGGAGGAATTTTAAACAGACAAGATCACGTAGGCGATGTTGCAGAAATGCAGGAATATGAAATTCCGCAATTAGATTTAGTAATTGTAGATTTATATCCTTTTGAAAAAACAGTAGCTTCTGGTGCGCCAGAACAAGATATTGTAGAGAAAATTGATATTGGTGGTATTTCTTTAATTAGAGCATCAGCAAAAAACTTTAAAGACACATTTACAGTTTCTTCTATGGAACAATATGATGAGTTTTTATCAATTATATCAGAAAATAATGGTGAAACTTCTTTAGAACAAAGAAAAACATTTGCTGCAAAATCTTTTAATATTTCTTCGCATTACGATACTGCAATTTTTAATTATTTTAATGAAGATGAAGTAGTTTTTAAAGCAAGCGAAACCACTTCTAAAACTTTAAGATATGGAGAAAACCCACATCAAAAAGGATATTTCTTTGGTGATTTAGAAGCAATGTTCGATAAATTACATGGTAAAGAATTAAGCTACAACAATCTTTTAGATGTTGATGCAGCTGTAAATTTAATGAATGAATTTGTTGGAGAAGACCCAACTTTTGCAGTTTTAAAACACAATAACGCTTGTGGGTTTGCACAAAGAGCTACAATTAAACAAGCATATGTAGATGCTTTAGCAGGAGATCCTGTTTCTGCTTTTGGAGGAGTTTTAATAGCTAATAAAGAAATTGACGCAGAAACTGCAGCAGAAATTCATAAATTATTTTGTGAAGTAGTGATTGCACCAAGTTATTCTGATGAAGCTTTAACAACCTTAAAAGGAAAGAAAAATAGAGTTATTTTAATTCAGAAAACCACAGAATTACCTGTTCAAAATGTTAGAACAGCATTAAATGGTTTATTAGTACAAGATAAAGATTCTAAAACTGATACTTTAGAGGATTTAACTTATGTTACCGACACAAAACCAACGGATAGCGAAATTAAAGATTTATTATTTGCATCAAAAATTTGTAAGCATACAAAATCGAATACCATTGTATTTACAAAAAATAATCAATTATTAGCAAGTGGAACAGGACAAACAAGTAGAGTTGATGCCTTAAGACAAGCTATTGAAAAAGCAACTAGTTTTGGTTTCGATTTAAAAGGAGCTGTTATGGCCAGTGATGCTTTTTTCCCTTTTCCTGATTGTGTAGAAATTGCAGATAAAGCAGGAATTACAAGTGTAATTCAACCAGGTGGCTCTATAAAAGATCAGTTGAGTATAGATTATTGTAATGCTAATAATATATCTATGGTTATGACAGGAACTAGACATTTTAAACATTAAGAAATTAACAGTTTTACAGATTTATTTTATTAAATTTGTAAGATTACACAGTTAAAAATAAGATAAATATTTTATGGGTTTTTTTGATTTTATGACAGAAGATATTGCGATCGATTTAGGAACCGCAAATACTTTAATAATTCATAATGGAAAAGTGGTTATTGATAGCCCTTCTATAGTTGCAAGAAATAGAATTACAGGCAAAATTATTGCAATTGGTCAAGAAGCTAATTTAATGCAAGGAAAAACCCATGAAAATATTAAAACTATTCGTCCTTTAAAAGACGGTGTAATTGCAGATTTCCAGGCATCTGAAGAAATGATTAAAGAATTTGTTAAGCAGATTCCATCAATAAAGAAAAAAATATTTCCACCAGCCTTAAGAATGGTAATCTGTATACCTTCTGGAATTACAGAGGTAGAAAAACGTGCAGTACGTGATTCTGCCAAACATATGAATGCCAAAGAAATTTATTTAATTTACGAACCAATGGCTGCTGCAATTGGTGTTGGTATTGATATTATGGAACCAAAAGGTAATATGATTATTGATATAGGTGGTGGTACAACAGAAATAGCAGTTATTGCTTTAGGTGGTATTGTTTGCGACCAATCTGTAAAAGTTGCTGGAGATTTATTTACCAGTGATATTATGTACTATATGCGTACGCAACATAACTTACACGTTGGTGAAACTACAGCAGAAAAGATTAAAATAACAATTGGTGCAGCAACTGAAGATTTAGAAACTCCGCCAGATGAAATGTTAGTTCAAGGTAGAGATTTATTAAGCGGAAAACCTAAACAAGTAAAAGTATCTTTTAGAGAAATTGCAAAAGCTTTAGACAAATCTATCTTAAGAATCGAAGATGCTGTAATGGAAACTTTATCTAAAACTCCACCAGAATTAGCTGCAGATATTTATAATACTGGTATTTATTTAGCTGGTGGTGGTTCTATGTTAAGAGGTTTAGACAAGCGTTTATCTCGTAAAACAGATTTACCTGTTTATGTAACAGAAGACCCTTTAAGAGCTGTTGTTCGTGGAACAGGAATTGCTTTAAAAGAACTTAGCAAATACAAGAACGTTTTAATGAATTAGCATTTTTAAGTTTTAACAATGCAACAAATTATCTTTTTTTTACAGAAATTTAAAAATTTTCTGTTTTTTTTATTGTTAGCACTTATTTCACTTGCATTAACTTTTAATAATCTTAATTTTCATAAAAGTAAGTTTGTAAATTCTGCAAATTCTGTAACTGGTGGCTTATATTCAAAAGCTTCAAATATTTCTGAATATTGGAGTTTAAAATCGGAAAATAAAAGTTTAGCCGAAGAAAACACACGTTTAAAAAACTTATTAGAAAAAAACTCTTCAGTAATTTATAATTCAGATTCAACTGTGGTAGACTCTGTTAAATATCATCAAAAATACACGTATACTACTGCAAAAATTATCAACAATAATTATTCTAAAGCGTTTAATTTTTTAACTATTAACAAAGGAGAAACCCAAGGAATTACTAAAGAAATGGCTGTTGTAAATAGCAAAGGAATTATTGGCATTACAGACAATACTTCTAATGGCTACGCTAGAGTACAATCCATATTAAATAGAAATAGTAAGATAAATGCTCGTTTAAAAAACAGTAGTTATTTTGGTACTTTAAGTTGGAATGGTGTAGAGTACAATACCGTTCAACTTTCTGATATACCAAGACAAGCACCTTTAAAAATTGGAGATACAATTGAAACAGGAGGTAAATCTACCATTTTTCCAGAAGGAATTTTAATAGGTACAATATCAAAAGTAAATAAAGGAAATACAGCAGATAATAAAGTAGACGTACTACTTTTTAATGACATGAGTAATCTTGGCTATGTACAGATTATTAAAAATTTAGATAAACAAGAAATAAAAAATTTAGAAACACAAAATGAATAAACCATTTAGTATGGCAATATTATTTTTCTTCCTGCTTTTTTTGCAGGTTTTTGTGTTGAATAATATTTTATTCTTAGGCTATATAAATCCTTACATATACATTGTTTTTGTATTTTTATATCCTTTAAAAGAAAATAGATTTACATTTCTATTTACCAGTTTTTTATTGGGGATTATTATCGATTTCTTTTCAGATTCTGGAGGTATTCATGCTTTTTCAATTTTATGTATTGCCTATTTAAGACTATTTTTTATTCGATTGTTTTTTAAGAAAGTTGAGGCTGATTATCCTTTTTTTAGTTTAAAATCAGAATCTTTTGGTAAAATTTTTAACTATGTTACAACTTTAACTTTTATTCATCACTTAATCTACTTTTCTTTAGCTAACTTTAGCTTCTATAATTACAGTAATGTACTTTTAAACACACTATATTCTAGTGTATTTACGTTACTATTGTATTTTACAGGAACTTATATTTTTACTAAAAGCGAATAATGCAAAGAAGTTTTTTACTCTATTTTTTAATTACCCTTATTGGGTTAATTTTTATTGGACGACTGTTTCAATTGCAAATAATTAAACACGAAAGTTATGACCCTATTCATAATGCTGCTGTTAAAATTATGTACGATTATCCAGAGCGTGGTTATGTTTATGACAGAAATGGAAAGTTATTAATTGCCAATCAGCTTTCTTACGATGTTATGGTGCAACCCAACCAAGTTAAAGAATTAGATACATTAGAGTTTTGTAAACTTTTAAATATTGATGAAGAAGATTTCTTAAAACGATTTAAAAAAGCAGAAAAATACGCTACATATTTACCATCTGTTTTTCTAAAACAATTGGCCAAAGAAGACTTTGCTTTTTTACAAGAAAAATTACATAAATACAGAGGTTTTTATATCCAAAAAAGAATAATTAGAGACTACCCAATAAAAGCTGCTGCAAATGTTTTAGGTTATATTGGTGAAGTAAATGAGCAAAAAGCCAGAGAAAATGATTACTACCAGCAAGGAGAATTAGAAGGTAAAGACGGAATTGAAAGACAATATGAAAACGAATTAAGAGGAAGAAAAGGAAAAAAATACCTCCACAGAAATCGTTTTAACAAAGTTACAGGTTCCTTTAAAGATGGTATTTACGACACTTTACCAGAAAATGGAAAAGACCTTATGCTTACACTTGATATCGATTTACAAGTTTATGCACAAAAATTAATGAAAGGCAAACGTGGAGGAATCGTAGCTATAGAGCCTTCAACTGGCGAAATTTTAGCATTGGTTACTGCTCCTTCTTATGACCCTAATATGTTAGTAGGTAGAAAACGTTCTAAAAACTCAGTTAAATTATTTAACGATACTATCAGTAAACCAAGTTACGATAGAGGTTTATTAGCAGCATATGCACCTGGATCTCCATTTAAAATGATGAATGCTTTAATTGGTTTACAAGAAAAAGTAATTAATCAACAAACAGGTTTTAGTTGTTATGGTGGTTATAGATATGGTAATAGAGCTAATGAATTTATGAAATGTCATTGCGATATTTACGGTACGCCTCTTAAATTAAAAACAGCAATTGCTAAATCTTGTAATAGTTATTTTTCTAATACTTATAAGAGGATTGTAGAAAAAGATAACAACCCTACAGAAGGTGTAAATAATTGGCACAATCACGTAGCTAGTTTTGGTTTAGGTAATTACTTAGGTTACGATTTACCTGCAGGCCAAAAAGGATTAATACCAGATGGTAATTATTATAATAGAAGATTAAATTACAGATGGAATGGTTCATCTATAATCTCGAATGCAATTGGGCAAGGAGAAATATTAACAACACCTATTCAACTAGCAAATTTTACAGCTGCTATTGCCAATAGAGGATATTTTTACACACCTCATATTGTTAAAAAAATTGATTCTAGTTTTATTGATAACCCAAAATACATACAACCTAAAAAAACGACAATAGATAAAGAACATTTTGAACCAGTTATAGAAGCAATGCATGAAGTTTTTAAAACTGGGACAGGTAGATGGAGCCAAGTAAAAGGAATTGAAATATGTGGAAAAACAGGAACTGCCGAGAACTTTGTTATTATTGAAGGTATAAAAAAACAATTGGCAGATCATTCTATATTGGTTGCTTTTGCTCCAAAAAAGAACCCAAAAATTGCATTGGCCGTTTTTGTAGAAAATGGAGGTTATGGTTCTACAATCGCAGCTCCAATTACAAGTCTATTGATAGAAAAATATATTAACGGAGAAATCTCTGCAAAAAACAAGTATCGAGAATTAAATATGTTGAATAAAAGTCTGCAAGAAATTTATGATATTCAATTACAAAAACCTATAGAAATTGCGTCAAGAACGAAATAATATTTTTGCAGGTATCGACTGGATACTAGTTTTTCTATACATTGCGCTAGTTGGTTTTGGATGGGTAAATATTTATGCAGCATCTAAAACAGAAGACAATCATCAAATTTTTGATTTTACCACCAAATATGGTAAACAACTTATTTGGATAGGATTAAGTACACCTTTAGTTATTGCAATTCTTTTTTTTAACTCAAAGTTTTATGAAAAATACGCAAGTATTCTTTATATAATTTCCCTATTCTCTTTAATTCTACTTTTCCCTTTTGGTAAAGAAATTAACGGAGCTAAATCTTGGTTTAATTTTGGTTTTATGGGTTTGCAACCATCAGAATTTGCAAAAGCTTGCACAGCACTTGCTGTAGCCAAATTATTGAGTGATAGACAGTATAATTTTAAGCTAGTTAAAAATCAGATAAAAGCATTTATAATTGTCTTCTTTCCTGCATTTTTAATCTTTTTACAACCAGATGCAGGTTCTGCAATTATTTATTTATCATTCTTCTTTGTACTTAATAGAGAAGGTTTAACTTTAAATTACATCCTTTTAGGCTCTGGTTTTATCATACTTTTTATTTTAACTATTTTCTTCGGATCTAAATGGGTTGTAATAATTTCATTTTTATTAATTACAATACTAGTCGCGTATTTATTCTATAGAGGAGGAAAACGTTTCTTTAGATTCAATTGGTTTAAAATAGTAAGTGTTTATGGAATTATTGGAATTTTTATTTTAGGTACAGGTTACATTTATAAAAATCTTTTACCAGCCCATCAAAAAGATAGATTCGATATTTTATTAGGTAAAAAAGTAGATAATAAAGGGATTGGCTATAACTCTTATCAATCAGAATTAACAATTAGTTCTGGTGGTTTTAACGGAAAAGGATTTTTAAAAGGAGATTTAACCCAAGGAGATTTTGTACCAGAACAACACACAGATTACATTTTTAGCACAGTTGGTGAAGAGTGGGGCTTTCTAGGAAGCAGTTTAGTTATAATTCTTTTTATGCTACTATTGTATAGAATTATTTATTTGGCAGAAACCCATAGTAACAAGTTTGGTAGAATTTATGGCTATGGGTTAGCTTCTATTCTGTTTTTTCACGTAATAGTTAATATAGGTATGGTTATTGGTCTTTTACCTACTGTTGGTATACCTCTACCCTTTTTTAGTTATGGAGGTTCTTCTTTATGGGGATTTACTATCTTACTCTTTATCTTTATAAGATTAGATGCTCACAAGAACTACGATTTTTAAATAAAAAAAATACTTTTAAAAAAAATAGGCACAAAAAAAACTCTGAATAGAAATTCAGAGTTTTTTATTTTTTTAAATTAAAATCTTAGATAGCAGCAACGTGCTTCGTTAATTTAGATTTTAAGTTAGAAGCTTTATTCTTGTGAATAATATTATTCTTAGCTAATTTATCAATCATAGAAATTACACTTCCTAATTTTGATTCAGCTTCTGTTTTATCTTCAACAGCACGTAAATCTCTAACAGCATTTCTTGTAGTTTTATGCTGATATTTATTACGTAATCTTTTTGATTCGTTACTTCTAATTCTTTTTAATGCTGACTTATGATTTGCCATAATTTTGTATTTTCGTTTTTTTTAAAACTTTTGTAGTCCGTACGGGAATCGAACCCGTGTTACCAGGATGAAAACCTGGCGTCCTAACCCCTAGACGAACGGACCATAACAATTAATTATCTCTCAATTGCGGGTGCAAATATACAACCTTTTTTAACTTTTGCAACATTTTTTAAAAAAAATTGCATTTTTTTTTAAAATTAATATGCCTTAGCAAAAAGTACTCTTTTTGATGATGGATTTCCTGTTAAAACACAAACTCCTTCCTCTTCTATTGCATCATTAGGTATACATCTAATAGTAGCTTTAGTATATTCTTTTATTCTATCTTCAGTTTCTTCTGTTCCATCCCAATGAGCAGAAACAAAACCTCCTTTTTTAATTGCTTTTTTAAATTCTTTAAAATCATCAACCACAGTTGTGTATTCTTTTCTATAATCTATTGCTTTTGTAAATAAATTTTCTTGAATCTCCTCTAACAGATTTTCAATAAAAGAAACAACATCAACTTGAGAAACAATTTGCTTTTCAAAAGTATCTCTTCTAGCTATTTCTAAAGTACCATTTTCTAAATCACGATTACCAATAGCAATTCTTACTGGCACACCTTTTAATTCGTATTCTGCAAATTTTGCTCCTGGCCTAAAAGTATCTCTATCATCAAACTTAACAGAAATACCTTTCTTTCTTAAGTCTTTTACAATTACATTTACTTTTTCTGATATAGCATCCAATTGCTCATCATTCTTATATATAGGAACAATAACAACTTGTATTGGCGCCAATTTAGGAGGTAGCACTAAACCATTATCATCTGAATGTGTCATTATTAAACCACCAATTAAACGTGTAGAAACTCCCCAAGAAGTGGCCCAAACGTATTCTTGCTTACCTTCTTTAGAAGTATATTTCACATCAAAGGCTTTAGCAAAATTCTGGCCTAAAAAATGAGATGTACCTGCTTGTAACGCTTTTCCATCTTGCATTAAAGCTTCAATAGTATAAGTATCTTCTGCACCTGCAAAACGTTCACTATCCGATTTTACTCCTTTTACAACAGGCATTGCCATAAAATTTTCTGCAAACTCAGCATAAACATCTTGCATTTGTTTTGCTTCTGTAATTGCTTCAGTTCTTGTTGCGTGTGCAGTATGACCTTCTTGCCATAAAAATTCTGCGGTTCTTAAAAACAATCGAGTTCTCATTTCCCATCGAACAACATTAGCCCATTGATTAATTAAAAGCGGTAAATCTCTATAAGATTGAATCCATCCTTTATAAGTATTCCAAATAATTGCTTCTGATGTTGGTCTAACTACTAACTCTTCTTCTAATTTAGCTTCTGGGTCTACTCTTAACTTACCTTCATTATCAGGATCGTTTTGTAAACGATAATGCGTAACTACAGCACATTCCTTAGCAAAACCTTCTGCATTTTTTTCTTCGGCTTCAAATAAACTTTTAGGAACAAATAATGGAAAATAGGCATTCTCATGACCCGTTTCTTTAAACATTCTATCTAGTTCTGCTTGCATTTTTTCCCAAATAGCAAAACCATAAGGTTTAATTACCATACAACCTCTTACTGCAGAATTTTCTGCTAAATCAGCTTTAACCACTAATTCATTATACCATTTAGAATAATCTTCTGTTCTTTTCGTTAACTTCTTACTCATAATTTAATCTTTGGCACAAATATTGTTATCTTTATAGTGAAATTTTTGTTAAATATATCTTTTTTACAAAACTGATACAAAACTACTATAATTTATAGGTTTTTAAAGCAAAAATTCATTAATATAGATACTCTAAAAAAATAAAATATTATGAAACTACATTATAAGAACTTAAAGCTAAACCAACTGGTATTATTTGTAACAGCTAATGTTTTGTTAGTTTCTTGCGGAACGTACCAAAGCGTTTACAACGATGATGGTATTTATGGGGATGCTTCACAAACCAGAGAACAAGAGCAAAAAGTAATTGTGGTTAATGAAGACGACTACCAAGATTATGAAGATAATTACTTTACCAAAAGTTTAAACAATTTACAAACTATAGAAAATAATGAAATATTTACAGATGTTGATGATTATAATTCTGAAGATGTTTATGTAGATGATGAAACTATAGATGAGACTTTAAATTATGATGCTAGCCAACCTTGGGGTTATGAAGATAATGATGTTGTTGTTAGTGTAAATCTAATATCAGATCCTTATTGGTATGGTTATAATCCTTGGGTATTTAATAGCTGGAATTATTATGGAGACCCTTATTGGAATAATCGTTTTTGGGGATACAGAAATTGGAGATATAACCCTTATTGGCATCCTTATCATAATAATTGGGGTGTTTATGGCGGTTTTTACACCAACTTTTATAACAATCGTTTTTGGCCTAATAACAGAAATTATAGGAATTACAGAAACTATAATTATGGTAGAAGAACAGCTTACAATAATACTTATAGCAGAAGAAATAATATAAATTCTAATAACAGAATTAGCACGAGTAAAAGAAATACAACCACCACAAGTAGAAGATCTACAAGTACAACGAGTAGAAATAGAATTGCAACTTCTCCTACAAGAAACTCTTCTACAACAAGAAGAAGCACAACCACTAGACGTAGTACTAGCCCAACAAGAAGTGCAACAACAACTAGAAGAAGCACTACATCTAGAAATGGTAATACAAGTACTAGAAGATCATCTTCTGCATCAAGTAGAAATAGCAGAAGTTACACACCTTCTAGAAATTCATCATCTAGCAGTAGAGCAAGAACTTCTACTAGCAGAAGTTCTTCTAGATCATCTTCTTCTACAAGAAGTAGTAGCAGTAGCAGCAGATCTTCTTCATCTTCATCTAGAAGTTCTAGTAGTTCAAGCAGAAGTTCTTCTTCTAGAAGAGGTAATTAAATAAAATTCTTTAGAAAAAAATTCAAAACAGTATGAAACGATTTTTTACAATAGCGACTTTGTTCGCAGTAACTTTTACGTCTTTTTCGCAATCCTTAGGCTATCAAGATTTAGGACTTTTATTCTCTCAAGACGATAATAACGGAACTGCTCGTTTTACAGCAATGAGTGGTGCTTTTGGAGCATTAGGTGGAGATATTTCATCAATAAATATAAATCCTGCAGGTTTATCTGTCTTTAATAACAGTCTATTAACAGGTACTTTAAACTCTAGAAGCTCAGATATTAATGCCAATTATTATGGCAACTCTACAACAACACAAAATGAATTTATTAATTTATCGCAAGTTGGTGCTGTATTAGTTTTTGATAGTGCTTACAAAAGTGATTGGACAAAATTTGCAATAGGTTTTAACTACAGAATTACAAAAGATTTTAATGATAACTTTATTGCAACAGGTAATAGTGACGTAACTACATTCAGCGAATTTCCTTTAGATAATAATGATCCTGCTTTTAATTATAATATTGCAGATGGGCAAAGCTTCGATAATCGTTACACAGGTGAATTAAGTGAATTTTCTGTTGGTTTTTCATCAGTTCATCAAAATAAATTACACGTAGGTTTAGGTCTTAATTTTTATGATTTAAATTTTAGTCAGCAATCAGATTTAACTGAATTGAATAGCGATGCAGATGGTAACGAATTAGACGCTTTTCTATATCAAGAAAACTTTTCTACAGGAACAGGTTTCTCTGCAAATGTAGGTTTTATTTATAAAGCAAATCAAAGTTTTAGATTTGGTTTATCTTACCAAACACCTACTTGGTTTACAGAAATTATCGAAGAAACTAATATTGTTGATAATGATGGTTATTTTGGTGATACAGAGATTGTGGTTAGAAATGATAATGATAATGCAGTTTACAGAAACACAGACTTTGGTGGTTTTCCAAGCCAAAATTTTATTTACAGACTAAAAACACCAAGTAAATTAACAGCAAGTGGCGCACTAATTTTTGGTAAAAAAGGGCTATTAAGTTTCGATTACACCAATAAGAACTTTAAAAACATTAGGCTTTCAGGAGCTGATTTTTCACCAGAAAATCAAGATTTTCAAGACAATTATAAAAACACTCACAACTTTAATATTGGTACAGAATGGCGTTTTGATAGATTTAGTTTAAGAGGTGGTTATAAATTTGAGCAAAGTCCAGATATAGCTGCTTTAGAATCTGATGATTTAAAAGGGTATTCTTTAGGTGGTGGTTATAATTTTGGGAATTTTAAAATAGATTTTGCATACAGTGATAGTAATAGAACTGCAGCCTATAATTTCTATTCTGGTTTTGATGTAAATGCCGCAGATTTAACTTTAGATAATAGAGTTTTTACAGCAACAGTTTCATTAAGCTTGTAGTAACAAAAGACATTTTTAAAAAAGACCTTATAATTCTAAAACATACAAGGTCTTTTTTATTGCATTTCAGTTTTTTGCCGTAATTTTGCGACTTACAATTATGATTATGCAAGAGACAAAAATTACCATACAAGAAACTACGAATAACACCATATTAAAATTTAATAGTACCAAAATTTTAATAAACGGAGGTAGTTATGAATTTTCTAATATAGACGAAGCTAAAAACTCACCTTTAGCACAACAATTATTCTACTTACCCTTTGTAAAAAAGATATTTATCACAGCCAATTTTATAGCAATACAACGTTTTGATATTGTAGAATGGATTGATGTACAAGATGAAGTTGCAGAACAAATTGAAGCTTATATTGCAGACGGAAATGTGGTTGTTAATGAACAAACCTCATCAACCAAAAAAGAAGCAATAGAAGTTTATGCAGAAGTTACACCAAACCCTGCAGTAATGAAATTTGGCACAAACAAATCATTGACTCAAACTGATGTTGAATTTAAAAATATAGAAGAAGCAAGTAAATCATCACCTTTAGCGCAAGCTATTTTCAATTTTCCTTTTGTAAAAGAAGTTTTTATTTCTGATAATTATATTTCAGTTACTAAATATGATATGGTAGAATGGAATGAGGTATTTGCAGAAGTAAGAAGCTTTATCCGTGAGTATTTAGTTGATGGTAAAACGATAATTAAAGAATTACCAAATCAAACATTAACAGAAACAAAAGCAGAAAATTCGGCTCCAAAAGTAGCATTAGAAGGTATACCGGCACAAATTGCAGATATTTTAGAGGAATACATTAAACCTGCTGTTGCTGGTGATGGAGGAAATATTGCTTTTCGTTCTTATGATGAGCAAAACAAAGTGGTTAGTGTAATTTTACAAGGCGCTTGTAGTGGTTGCCCATCTTCTACTGCAACTTTAAAAAACGGAATTGAAACTTTGTTAAAAGAAATGTTACCTAATCAAATTAACGAAGTTGTAGCTATTAACGGATAAGAATGTCAGCAGAAAAAATAAATCCATACAAAGATTCTAAACTAGGCAAAAAAGAACAAGTTGCCCAAATGTTTGATAATATTTCTGAAAATTACGATGGTTTAAACAGAGTAATTTCTTTAGGAATAGATGTAAAATGGCGTAAAAAAGTTGTAGAAATTGTTGGTAAAAACAATCCAAAACAGATTTTAGATATTGCTACAGGTACAGGAGATTTAGCTTTAATGATGGCAGACTTAAATCCTTATAGAATTGTTGGTTTAGATATTTCTGCAGGTATGTTAGAGGTTGGTAAACAAAAAATTGCCAAAGCGAATTTATCTGATAAAATAGAAATGATGGTTGGCGATTCTGAAGCTATGCCATTTGATGATAATACTTTCGATGCTATTACAGTTTCTTTTGGTGTGCGTAATTTTGCAAACTTAAATAAAGGGTTAAAAGAAATTGCACGTGTTTTAAAACCAACAGGAGTTTTAGTTATTTTAGAAACGTCTAACCCAGTTAAATTTCCTTTTAAACAAGGTTATAAATTATACACAAATCTATTTTTACCAGTTGTTGGTAAATTGTTTTCTAAAGATAAAGTTGCTTATTCTTATTTATCAGAATCTGCAAATTCTTTTCCTTTTGGTGAAGCTTTCAACAATATTTTACGAAAAAATGGGTTTACACATACAAAAGATACACCAGTAACTTTTGGAGTTGCCACAATTTATACTGCAAGCAAATAAAAATGATTAAAAAAATTATTCTTTTTAGCGTTTTTCTGATGATCTCAGCAACATTTTTTGCACAAAGAGAGCGTGTAGAAAACTTACCAACTTTCGATAAACGAAAAATACATTATGGTTTTTATTTAGGAATGAATCAAAATGATTTTAAACTAAATTTAAGAAATAGCGATGTTTTTGATGCAGACATTACTGTAGAACCAACTTATGGTTTTAACGTAGGTTTAATTGCAGAATTACGCTTGCATAAAAATTTAAGTATACGTTTAGAGCCAGGTTTGGTAAGTAATTCTAAGAATATAATTTTTAAACATTTAAACTCTACAGGTAACCCACAAGATAGTATTAGAGAAATTGGCTCTACATATTTACATTTTCCAGTGGTTTTTAAATTTAGTACAGACAGGTACAAAAACATTCGTCCTTATTTATTGGCTGGTGTTTCTTACGATCATAATTTTTCTAGTAACGAAGCCAATCAAGATGATAATTCATCTGGACAGTTTAGAATGACAACTAGTAATTTTATGTATGAAGCAGGAATTGGGATTGATATTTACCTATCGTACTTTAAATTTTCACCTTCTATTCGTGGAGTTTTCGCTATCAACAATGAAATAAAATACGATGATGACCCTAACAGTAATTGGACAGCTCCTATAAATTTTATGGGAACTCGTGGTATTTTCTTGAATTTTGCTTTTGAATAATTATTAGTTTTTACACAGAAGTTTTTATGTTTATTAGTGATAATAAATTATTAAAAATTCAATTTGATTTATTTTGATAAAATCTCACTGAAATTTATACACTAAAAATTGCTACTGATTACTGCTAACTGAAAAACTGAGTACTAAACATTTCTCTTAAATTCACTTAACAAAATAGCAGTTGCAGTTGCCACATTTAAGCTTTCAGTTTCTTGAGTTTCTCCAAATCTAGGTATTGATATTTTATTATTTATCAACTTTTTAATTGCATCAGATACTCCATTTGCCTCATTACCCATAATTAAAATAGCTTCTTTTGGCAATTCAGATTTGTATACATTTTCACCATCCATATCAGCAATAAATGATGGCAAATTGATTTCTTTTAAATAGTTTTCTAAATCTAAATATTTAATAGAAATTCTTGTTAAAGATCCCATACTTGCTTGCACAACTTTCTGATTGTAACAATCTACAGTTTCTTTAGAGCAGATTAATTGTGTTACCCCAAACCAATCACACAAACGAATAATTGTTCCTAAATTACCAGGGTCATTTACTTTATCTAAAGCAATCGTTAATCCATTTTTTTGAAGCGATTTTTCATCAGGAATCTTAAATAAACCTAAAACTTTATTCGGAGATTTTAAATTGCTGATTTTTTGCAATTCAACATCAGAAATTCTAATAATTTTATCCGAAGAAATTGTAGTTTCAAAATCATCGGTAGCAAATAAAAGATCAACCTCAAAAGAAGAGTTTAATAGTTCTTTAACAACTTTAACACCTTCTGCAATAAACAAATTGTATTTTTGTCGATACTTTTTTTGAGATAAACTTGTTATAGTTTTAAGTTGATTTTTTGAGATGCTCATTAATTTGTTCTAAATAGAAATATAACGTTGAAAAATACTATTTTTGATATTCTTTGGACTGCTAAAATAATGAAAAAACTTTCGTTCTATTTTTTATTCATCCTCTTTTTAATATCATGTAATTCTACAAAACATGTTATTGAAGGAGAACATATGCTTATTAAAAACGATATTTTTATAGACAGTGTAAAAACACAAGGTGCTGATTTACAAAAATACATTCTACAGAAACCAAATCCGCGTTTTTTAGGTTTACCTTTAGGTTTATACATCCATAATTTAGGAAATCATGATAAGCCAAAAACGCCAAGTGAGTGGGCGAAAGAAAACCCGCGTTCTTATAATTTTGTGAAAAGTATTTTTTCTGAAAAGCAAAGTATTGCTTACGCAAATTCATTTATAAATCTTAATGAATCTTTTTTAGATTATAAAGCTCCAGAAATTGTTAGTGATTTAAAAGTAAGAAGAACTGCGGATAACTTATGGGCGTATTATAAAACGCAAGGCTATTTTAACTCTTCTGTAAACGCTAAGATTAAAAGAGATTCTACACACAAAAAAGCGACTGTTAGTTATCATATTAAAAAAGGAAAACCAACAACTTTAGACACGATTAACATAAAAATAGAATCGCCTGTATTAGATTCAATTTATAAAAACTCAAACTTAGAAAGCCTTTTAAAAATGGGCGATCAATACAAAGACCAAACCTTTAGAAAAGAAGCTGCAAGTGTTGTAAAATTATACAGAAATAAGGGTGTTTATCATTTTACAGAATCTGCCTTAGGCTTTTATGTAGATTCTACAAGAACAGATTTTAAAACAAATGTAGATTTTATAATTTCAGCAAATCGTTTAATTGATGAAGATGGCCAATACAAAGAAAGACCTTATAAAGTACATACAATTAAAGAAGTAAATGTAATTACAGATTACTCATATACAAGAAAAGACAAAACATTTAGAGATACTTTAACTTATAATGGCATCAATTTTTCTGCATATCGCAAAATACGATATAATCCTAAATATTTATCGCAATCCTTATTTTTAAAACCGGGAGAAACTTATAAAGATACACTTACCAACTTAACAAGAACACATTTAAAATCTCTTCAAAATTTTAAATCAACCAACATTTCGTTTACCACAATTCCGGGTACAGATGATGAGCTTAAAATGGATATTTTACTAGCTCCGTTAGAAAAATACACTTTAGGTGTAGAAACTGAGTTAACACATTCTAATATTAGAAATTTAGGGGTTTCTGGTAAATTTTCTATTACCAACAGAAATACTTTTAAAGGTGCAGAATTATTAAAATTATCACTTTTGGGTTCTTGGTTCAATTCTAATAACGGGCCTGGTTGGGAAATTGGTGCAGATGCATCTGTAGAAATACCTAGATTTTTAGCCCCTTTTGGGTTAAGTAAATTAGTACCAAAAGAAATGTCGCCAAGAACATTAATTTCTTTGGGGTCTAGTTTTCAAAAAAATATTGGTTTAGACAGGCAAACATTTACTTTTCTTACGGATTATAAGTGGCAATATAATTCAAAGAAAACTATACAATTAGAAGTTTTAAATATGCAATACATTCAGAATTTAAATGTTGGTAGTTTTTTTACTATATATAATTCTGAATACGAAAGCTTAAACCAAGTTGCACAATCTTTTGATAATTTCAATTATAATAATACTGATAGAACTTTAGATTTACCAGAAGAAGCAATTTCTTTTATGCAAGCTGTTGCTAATGATAATTCTTTTCAAAATTCAAATCCAGAGGAATTTAATAATACCTTAAATATTTTAGATCGATATAATATCATTACTTCAGATTTTTTAATTCCTACTATTGCTTATAATTACACCTATAATAATCAATCTGATTTTAAAGACAATAATTTCTCCTTTTTTAGAGTAAGAGTTGCCAATTCTGGAAATATTTTTGGCCTATTATCAAAAAAGACAAATACCAATAATAAGAAAACTTTTTTAAGCATTCCTTTAGCAGAATATTTTAAAACGGATATAGAATATAAAAAGTTCTGGACACTTGGTACAGGCAACTCAGTTTTTGCTTTTAGAACTTTTTTAGGTGCAATTTTTACTTATGATAATTCTGATATTCCTTTCACAAAAAGTTATTTTGCTGGTGGTTCTAATGATATCAGAGCTTGGCAAACCTATGAGTTAGGACCAGGAGGTAGAAATTCTGGATTAGAATACAATGTTGGTAGCTTTAAATTTTTAACCAGTGCAGAATATCGTTTTGATGTAATTAATAGGTTAAAAGGGGCCATTTTTGTTGATGCAGGTAATATTTGGGATATTTCTAGTTCTGATTTTGTAGAAGAGGAAGCCAAATTCAATAGTTTATCTTCTTTAAAAAATATTGCTGTAGGTTCTGGTTTTGGCGCAAGATTAGATTTTAATTTCTTAATAATTCGTTTCGATGTTGGTTTTAAAACTTATGAACCTTATTTAGATGATAACAAATGGTTTAAGAATTATACTTTTAATGATGCCGTTTACAATATAGGTATCAATTATCCTTTCTAAAAAAAGGTAACGTTTTCGTTATTTTATGCGCCCTAATTGTAAAAAAACATACTAATTTTTAGTATTTTTGGTAAATATTTCAATTAAAAAATAGAAAAAATGAGTCATAATATTAAACCTGGTGTAGCAACAGGAAAAGAAGTTCAAGAAATTTTTAATTATGCTAAAGAAAAAGGATTTGCTTTACCAGCAGTTAATGTAATTGGTTCTAATACAATTAATAGTGTTTTAGAAACAGCTAAAGAATTAAACTCGCCTGTAATCATTCAGTTTTCTAATGGAGGGGCACAATTTAATGCAGGTAAAGGTTTATCTAACGAAAACCAAAAAGCTGCAATTGCTGGTGGTATTGCTGGTGCAAAACACGTAAACGAATTAGCAGAAGCATATGGAGTACCTGTAATTTTACATACAGATCACTGTGCTAAGAAATTATTACCTTGGATAGACGGTTTATTAGATGCTTCAGAAAAACACTTCGAAGAAACAGGTAAGCCTCTTTATAGTTCTCATATGATTGATTTATCTGAAGAGCCTTTAGAAGAAAATATGGAAATTTGTAAAACATACTTAGCTAGAATGAGCAAAATGGGTATGACTTTAGAAATTGAATTAGGTATTACTGGTGGTGAAGAAGATGGTGTAGATAATTCTGATGTAGATGCTTCTAAATTATACACACAACCAGAAGAAGTAGCATATGCTTACGAAGAGTTAATGAAAGTTTCTCCTCAATTTACAATAGCAGCTGCATTTGGTAATGTACACGGAGTTTACAAACCAGGTAACGTAAAATTAACACCAAAAATCTTAAAAAATTCTCAAGAATTTATCACTAAAAAATATGGTGTAGAAGAAAATCATATCGATTTTGTATTCCATGGTGGTTCTGGTTCTACAATAGAAGAAATTAGAGAAGCTATTGGTTATGGAGTTATTAAAATGAATATTGATACTGACTTACAATTTGCATTTACAGAAGGAATTAGAGATTATATGCAAGGTAAAGCAGATTATTTAGCAACTCAGATTGGTAATCCTGATGGAGCAGATCAACCAAACAAAAAGTATTACGATCCAAGAAAATGGTTACGTTTAGGAGAAGAAACTTTTAAAGCACGTTTAAAACAAGCATTTGCTGATTTAAATAATGTAGATACTTTATAATTTTATAAATAAAATTACTAAAAAAGCATTTTGATACTTTCAAAATGCTTTTTTTTTGTTTGCTACAAATACTTCATAAAAAATCTTTTACATTTGTAATCCGTTTCTTTTTTGCAGAAACGTTTTAAACAAACATAATTTTAAACAATCAAATCTATGAGTGCTTGGTTTAAAAGAACTGATAAAGGAATACAAACTGCTACAGAAGATAAGAAAGACACACCCAAAGGTCTTTGGTATAAAACGCCTAGTGGTAAAATTATAGATACAGAAGAATTAAAGAAAAACTTATATGTGAGTCCAGAAGATGGTTATCATGTAAGAATTGGAAGTAAAGAATATTTCGAGTTATTTTTTGATGAAAACAAATTCGAAGAATTAAATGAAAAATTAACTTCTAAAGACCCTTTAAAATTCGAAGACACTAAAAAATACCCAGAAAGATTAAAAGCTGCACAAGAAAAAACCAAATTAAAAGATGCTGTAAGAACAGCTGTTGGTAAATCTTTAGGTAAAGATATTGTTATTGCTGCTATGGATTTTGCTTTTATTGGTGGTTCTATGGGTTCTGTAGTTGGTGAAAAAATTGCACGTGCAATTAATTACTCTATAGAAAACAAAATTCCGTTTTTAATGATTTCTAAATCTGGTGGAGCAAGAATGATGGAAGCATCGCTTTCTTTAATGCAATTGGTTAAAACATCAGCAAAATTAGCACAATTAGCAGAAGTTAAAATACCTTATATTTCTTTATGTACAGATCCAACCACTGGTGGTACAACAGCTTCTTATGCTATGTTAGGCGATATTAATATTGCAGAACCTAATGCATTAATTGCATTTGCAGGTCCAAGAGTTGTAAAAGATACTACAGGTAAAGAATTACCAGAAGGTTTTCAAAGATCTGAATTTGTTTTAGAGCACGGTTTTTTAGATGCCATTTACGAGCGTAAAAACTTAAAAAAACAAGTAAATTTATATATCGATTTAATTCAGAATTTACCAATTAGATCAGAAGTAAAAGCTTAGAAAATCAAAACTTTACAAGTTATAGAAAACCAATAAAAGTGATACTTTTATTGGTTTTCTTTTAAAAAATAATTCTATATTTGCACCCTCAATGAAAAACTCATTGATATACATAAAAATCATTTAAAGAATATTGGCATGTACTTAACAAAAGAAATTAAAGAAGGAATCTTCGAAAAACACGGTAAAGGAAAAAATGATACTGGTTCTTCAGAAGGTCAAATTGCATTATTTACGCACAGAATCAACCATTTAACAGAGCACTTAAAGAAAAATCGTAAAGATTTTAACACTGAACGTTCTTTAGTAATGATGGTAGGTAAACGTAGAAGTTTATTAGATTATCTAAAGAAAACAGATATCTCTAGATATCGTGCAATAATTAAAGAATTAGGAATTAGAAAATAATTTCTTAACAAAAAGAGGCTCTATAAACGTGCCTCTTTTTTTATTTTTATTTCTTAAGTAAAGAAATGAAGTTGAGAAATTTAGAATTATAGTATTAGCAATTTCTCATCAAAATTAAATTCTGACTAACAAACAGAATTTTATAAAAAACTCAAAAGAACTAACAGCCCTTTTGAATTTCCATTGGAAAAACACACAACAACTGCAACACAACAACAAACAAATTAAAAATTAGAATTAAACATTTTTATGATTCCAAAAGTATTTAGAGAGGTCATAGACCTTGGAGATGGAAGAACCATCTCTTTAGAAACCGGTAAATTAGCAAAACAAGCTCACGGTTCAGTTGTTGTACAATCAGGTAAATGTATGTTATTATGTACTGTAGTTTCTAACTACACACAAGCAGATGTTGACTTTTTACCTTTAACTGTAGATTATAGAGAAAAATTTGCTGCTGCAGGACGTTATCCTGGAGGATTCTTTAAAAGAGAAGCAAGACCAAGTGATGGAGAAGTATTAACAATGCGTTTAGTAGACCGTGTTTTACGTCCATTATTCCCAAAAGATTATCACGCAGAAACTCAGGTTATGATTCAAATGATGTCTCATGATGATGATGTTATGCCAGATGCAATGGCTGGTTTAGCTGCATCTGCTGCTATTCAATTATCAGATTTACCATTCGAAACTCCTATTTCTGAAGTAAGAGTTGGTAGAGTAAATGGTGAGTTTGTAATTAACCCAACAAGAGCTCAATTAGCTGAAGCTGATATTGATATGATGATTGGTGCTTCTGCAGATTCAGTAATGATGGTAGAAGGTGAAATGGACGAGTGTTCTGAAGAAGAAATGGCAGAAGCTATTAAATTTGCACACGAAGCTATTAAAGTACAATGTGCTGCTCAAGTTGCTTTAGCAGAAGCATTTGGTAAAAAAGAAACACGTGAATATGCTGCTGAAGCTTCTGATGAAGATTTAGCAGCTAAAATTCATGAACTAGTATATGCTAAAACTTACGAAATTGCAAAAGCAGGTTCTGCAAAGCATGAAAGAAGTGCAGCATTTAGTGAAATTAAAGAAGAAGTTGTAAATTCTTTTTCTGAAGAAGAGCAAGCAGAATACGGAAAATTAATTTCTAAATATGTTGCAAAAGCTCAAAAAATTGCAATTCGTGATTTAACTTTAAATGAAGGTTTACGTTTAGACGGACGTAAAACTACAGATATTAGACCAATTTGGTGTGAGGTAGATTACTTACCATCTACACATGGTTCATCAATCTTTACACGTGGAGAAACTCAAGCTTTAGCAACAGTTACTTTAGGCACAAGTAGAGAAGCTAATCAAATAGATATGCCATCTTACGAAGGTGAAGAAACCTTCTATTTACACTATAACTTCCCTCCTTTTTCAACTGGTGAAGCTCGTCCTTTAAGAGGAACTTCTAGACGTGAAGTTGGTCATGGAAATTTAGCACAAAGAGCATTAAAAGGAATGATTCCTGCAGATTGCCCTTATACAGTAAGAGTTGTAAGTGAAGTATTAGAATCTAATGGTTCTTCTTCTATGGCAACTGTTTGTTCTGGAACAATGGCCTTAATGGATGCAGGTGTACAATTAAAGAAACCCGTTTCTGGTATTGCTATGGGATTAATTTCTGATGGTGATAACTATGCTGTTTTATCTGATATTTTAGGTGATGAAGATCACTTAGGAGATATGGACTTTAAAGTTACAGGTACTGCAGATGGTATTACAGCTTGTCAAATGGATATTAAAATCAAAGGATTAAGTTACGAGATTTTAGTAAAAGCATTAAAACAAGCAAGAGATGGTCGTTTACATATCTTAAAGAAGTTAACAGATACAATAGAAACACCTAATAATGATGTAAAAACTCACGCTCCAAAAATGATTACTAGACGTATCCCTAATGATATGATTGGTGCATTTATTGGTCCAGGTGGTAAGCATATTCAAGAGTTACAAAAAGAAACTGAAACTACAATTGTAATTACAGAAGACCCAGTAACAGAAGAAGGTATTATCGAAATTTTAGGAACTAAACCAGCAGGTATGGATGCTGTAATTGCAAAAATTGAATCAATGCTTTTTAAACCAGAAAAAGGTTCTGTTTACGAAGTAAAAGTAATTAAAATGTTAGATTTTGGTGCAGTTGTAGAATATACAGAAGCTCCAGGAAACGAAGTTTTATTACACGTTAGTGAATTAGCTTGGGAACGTACAGACAATGTTACTGATGTTGTTAATTTAGGTGATATTTTAGATGTAAAATATTTCGGAATTGATCCAAGAACACGTAAAGAAAAAGTTTCTAGAAAGGCAATTTTACCAAAACCAGAAGGTTTTAAAGAAAGACCACCTAGAGATAATAATCGTGGAAGAGACAACAGAGGTAGAGATAATCGTGGACGTGATAACAGACGTGATGATCGTAAACCTAGAGAAAGAAAAGAAGATTAAATTTTATACTGAACTCGTTTCAGTATCTTAATAAGTTTAAGAAAAATCGCCAATGATAATTGGCGATTTTTTTATGCTTTTTCGTTTCTTTGTGTTTCTTATGAAAATTCAAAGAATTACTTATTTATCTTTAGGAACAAACCAAGGAAACAAATTGGAAAACCTACAAAAAGCAATCAATTTAATTGCTGATAAAATAGGTGCTATTCTTAAAATTTCTTCAGTTTACAAAACAGCTTCTTGGGGTTTTGATAGTAACGATTTTTTTAATATCTGTTTAAAAGTTACTACTTATCATCCACCGGAAAAATTGATGCAAATTCTTTTAAAAATTGAAAGTGATTTAGGCAGAGAACGAAACAGTTCAACTGGTTATTCTGATAGAAATATAGATATTGATATTTTATTATTCGATGATGAAATCATCTTTTCTAAAACGCTAATTGTACCTCATTCAAAAATGTTAGAACGTAAATTTGTGATGGTTCCACTATCAGAAATTGCGGGTTCAATTCTTCATCCTATAGAAAAACAAAAAATAGCTGTTTGTTTACAAAATTGTAATGATACTTCTGAAATTTCTTTGGTTAATGAAAAATTAAAACGACCAATTCCTATATCAGAAAAATACAATTACATTGCTATAGAAGGGAATATTGGCGCAGGTAAAACATCATTATCTAAAATGATGTCTGATGAGTTTAATGCAAAAATTGTTTTAGAACGTTTTGCTGATAATCCTTTTTTACCAAAATTTTACGAAGACAAAGAACGTTATGCTTTTCCTTTAGAGATGAGTTTTTTGGCTGATCGTTATCAACAATTATCAGATGATTTAGCGCAACTAGATTTGTTTAAAAATTTTGTGGTTTCTGATTATTATATTTTTAAATCGTTAATTTTTGCACAAATCACTTTACATAAAGACGAATATTTATTGTACAGAAAAATGTTCGATTTAATGTATAAAGAAATTACAAAACCAGATTTATATGTGTATTTATATCAAAATACAGACAGGCTTTTAGAAAACATTAAAAAACGAGGTAGAGATTATGAGCAAAATATAGAAGCTTCTTATCTGCAAAAAATACACGATGGTTACAAAAGCTTTATAAGCACACAGCAAAATTTAAACACCTTAGTAATCGATGTTTCTGAACTTGATTTTGTAAATAATCCTGAAGATTATATAAACATTATCAATCAAATAAAAAAAGGTTAAAAGCTTATTTTTTAAGCTCTAATTTTTCTGCAAAGTAATCGCAAAAATCACGCATTGTTGCACTCATTTTTTGATCGTCTGTGGCTCTTTCAAAAGTATCTGCCATAGAAACTAATGTTTGATGATAGAACTGTTTCATTTCATCAACTGGCATATCTTTTGTCCATAAATCCATACGTAAAGTATCTTTTTTCTTGTGATCCCAAACAGAAATCATTACTGCTTTAGAGGTTTCTTTATCAATTCCACCATCTTTTGCAGTCCAAGAAATTGCTTCAGGAACTTTATTTTCGTCTAAACCTATTTTAAATTTTACTTCAGAATTATGTTTAACAGCCATTATCTTTTGGGTTTGTATTTAGATTTTGTGAAGATTACATCTTCATCCATTTTTAATAATTCTTGCAAAGATACATCATTATGTTGCATATAAGAATTAACAATTTGCCAACCTAACCAAACCCCTATTTTGCCTGGTGATAAATTATCTTGATCTGTATAAAATTTAGAAAAAGGAGCATTATCTAAAAACCTTTGATTCAGTTTTGTGTCTGTACTAAATAATAATTTTTTATCGATAAAGTACATCCAAACTTGTTCTTCATTTGCAATTGCCCAATTGAACTTATCTTCTGAATAGCCCATTATCTCTTGATCAGAAACTTCGGGTAAATACGAATCTAACAAATACATTTTTTTGCCTTCATAAATCATTTTATCAATAAATCTTCTTTTGTTTGATGGCTGTACTTGCTGTTCTATAATTGCACTTGCAACATCAACAATTATATGTTTTTTAGTATTATTTTCTTTGATGTATTTTGGGTAATCTGCATAAAATTGATGTTGTTTTCCCAAATATACATCCAAAGAAACAAGCATTAAACTATCTGCATAAATTACTCTATTTTCATAATCTATGTTGCTTAAAAGTGTAACTACATTAGGTACTTTAAACTTCGGATTGTAATATTTAACATGTTTAAAAAGTGATGAAAATTGTTTTTCTTCATCATTAAAATCAGCATAAATCTTTTGTGTTTCTGCAAACAATTTTTGTTCTTCTTTATCATTTATTTTAGCAAATGCCAAGCTATCTGTAAATGCATCAGGAAATAAATAAGGATACTTCTGTTTTACTTTTAATAAACTTTCTGTTGTTGCGTTATAAAAATCAACATCATATCTCTTTACAGAAAAATCAACTTTTACTTTAGAAACATCAATTTGTTGTTGTTTTTTATCAGAACAAGAAAAAAACAGACAGAAAACCATTAAAACTGCAAATAAAAATCTCATATTCTTTGTATCTTAGTCTTTGAATTAAAGAACGATAAAAATACTAAAATAGTTTATCAATGAATACCGAAAAAGTAGCTGAATACATCATCGATTGGTTAAAAGATTACGCAATTAATGCAAGAGTAAAAGGTTTTGTTGTTGGAGTTTCTGGAGGAATAGATTCTGCTTTAACATCGACTTTATGTGCAAAAACTGGTTTACCTACTTTATGCGTAGAAATGCCTATTCATCAAGCAGCAAGTCAGGTTTCTAGAGCAGAAGAACATATTGCACAATTAAAGAAGCGTTTTGATAACGTAAGTGAAGTTAGAGTTGATTTAACTGCTACTTTTGAAGATTTTAAAAATGTTGTACCTACCATAGAAGATACTGCAAAAGTAGATTTATCTTTAGCTAACACAAGGGCTAGAATTAGAATGACTACTTTGTATTATTTAGCAGGAATTAATAGTGCTTTAGTTGCTGGAACTGGTAATAAAGTAGAAGATTTTGGTGTAGGTTTTTACACAAAATATGGTGATGGAGGTGTGGATTTAAGTCCGATTGCGGATTTAATGAAATCGGAAGTTTATGAATTAGCTGCTTATTTTGGTGTACCAAATTCTATACAAGTTGCACAACCTACAGATGGTTTATTTGGTGATAGTAGAACTGATGAAGATCAAATTGGCGCTTCTTATGATGAATTAGAATGGGCAATGAAAATGCAAAATGAAGGTAAAACAGCAGATAATTTTACAGGTAGAGAACAAGAAGTTTTTAAAATTTACATTAGATTAAACACCATTAATCAGCATAAAATGCAACCTATACCGGTTTGCGAAATTCCAGAAAACTTAAAGTAAATTTGCCGCCGTTAAAAGCTTTTTAATTTTTTTAAAGTTTCTTCTTCTAGATCCTCTTGAAATTTCGAACGGGAACATAATCATAAGAATGATAATTTTAAATAATATTATAATTTTCATCTAAATAAGTTGTCTATATATTTAGACGCATATTTTAAATTTGGTCACATTTTTAGATAAAATAAATTGCAAGAAGCGTTGAAGTTTTAGAATATATATCACAAAAAAAATACCTTAACTTAATTGTTAAGGTATTTTTTTTAAACTCTTTTTTGCTACTTATTAAAGTAAGTTAGCTGCGATCATCATTTTTTTAATTCTTACTTGCGCTCTTCTTTTCGACCCCTTAGAAATTTCGAACGGCAATGAGATGAACATAAAAATGATCTTTAAAATTTGTAATACTTTTTTCATAATAGTCTTTTTGTTCTTTTTCCTATAACAAATGTACACAAAAAGAAATTAATGACTACAATCATATGTAAAGGAAAAACCCCCTTTTTTATAAAAAAAATATCAAAAAAAGTAAACCAAAAATCAAAAAAACAAAATAAACAGCTAAAATACAAGTAATTACAATTCAGTTAAAAGAAATTAAAATTTTAAATTTTGCCTTGTATCAACAAAAAGTGTGTTTTTCCGCAATTAAGAAAATTTAATTTTTAAGAAAAGTTAAAAAAGTTGACTAAACTACTCTATTTAGTTTTTCAAAAAGTCGCATTTTTAGATTTGTATAGTTTCTAATGGTTTCTAAATCGATATTAACACCGCTATTTTCTGTAGCTTCTTTCATTAACTCTTCTATTTTTTCGCCGATTAAAACTCTCCTTAAGTTAAAAACAGCATCGTTTACAGCTTTCTTTAAAACCTCTAAAGCACCAGTTACAAAAATATTTTGACCTTCCCAATTACTGAGTTGATGCTTTTCTTCGTCCATTAAAATAGAAGTAACTGTATTTGCAATATCTGTATTTTTATGATTGATTAAACCATCTATATCTACTTTTTCTAATTGATTTAATTGATGAATAATTTCGTTATAAATTTCTTGAAAAGTAGTGTTTGAAAATTCAATTTCATCATCGTGCAAATGCACATAAATTTCTGCTGAAACTGTATTTAGATATTTTCTAATAGCTATCGTTTCTTTATCATTTTCATCTACATTGACAACTTCTTCAGTAAACTCTACTTCTTCATTACCAAATAAAAGTAAAATTCTAATAATTTCATTTTCTAAAATTGCTAATTGATCTACTTTTTGAGTAGAAACAGAATCAGCAACTTTAACCAAGCCCATTTGTGCACTTTCTTGCTGCATAAAATATTCTGGTGGTGGCTCATTTGGGTCTTGCTGAGGGTTACTAGGTTGTTTACGATGTTGTTGTTGTGTTTTCTGTTTATTAGCTTTACTTCTTTCTTGTAAATTTTTCTTTAGTAATTGTGCCAATTCACTAAATAAAACACGTTCTGAAATTTCCATAATTCTTGAACATTCTTGAATGTAAACTTCACGTTGAATAGAATCTGGAATTTTAGAAATACTTGTAACTATATCTCGAATTACACTTGCTTTTTTTATAGGATCGTTGTTAGAATCTTTTAAAAGCAAAGACACTTTAAAGTTGATAAAATCTTGAGCTGAATTTTCTAAATATTCTTTAAGTTCTGCATTAGAATGTGCTTTAGCAAAACTATCAGGGTCTTCTCCATCAGGAAACTGAACTACTTTTACGTTCATTCCTTGTTCAAGAATTAAATCTATTCCACGAATAGAAGCTCTAATTCCTGCTGCATCTCCATCAAAAAGAACGGTAATATTTTTTGTTAATCTGTTTACTAAGCGTATTTGATCTGATGTTAATGCTGTACCAGAAGAAGCTACAACATTCTCTACACCTGATTGATTAAATGAAATTACATCTGTATAGCCTTCTACTAAAAAACAATTGTCTTGTTTTGCGATTTCTTTTTTAGCTTGATAAATTCCGTAAAGAATTTTACTCTTATGATAAATATCGCTCTCAGGTGAATTTAGGTATTTTGCTGCTTTTTTATCGGAAGTTAAAATACGACCACCAAAACCCAAAATACGCCCAGACATAGAGTGTATAGGAAACATAACACGACCTTTAAAACGATCGAATTGTTTGTTTTCTTTTACAATTGTTAGTCCTGTAGAAGCTAAATATTTTAAATCGTAACCTTTTTCTAAAGCTGCTTTTGTAAAATTATCCCATTCATCAATACAATATCCTAGGTCGAATTTTTTGATGGTTTCGTCTGTAAAACCTCTTTCTTTAAAATAACTTAAACCTATTGCCTTACCCAAATTGGAATTCAGCATTGTATTATGAAAATAATCTCTGGCAAAACTAGATACCAAAAACATACTTTCTCTTTCATTCATCTGAGCTTTTTCTTCTGATGTTTGCTCAGTTTCTTCAATTTCTATATTGTACTTTTTGGCTAACCATTTTATGGCTTCTGGGTAAGAATAATGTTCGTGTTCCATTAAAAATGAAATGGCATTACCACCTTTACCTGTAGAAAAATCTTTCCAGATTTGTTTTACTGGAGATACCATAAAAGAAGGTGATTTTTCGTCTACAAACGGGCTTAATCCTTTAAAATTACTTCCTGCTTTTTTTAGTTGTACAAATTCACCTATAACCTCTTCTACTCTTGCAGTTTCAAAAACTCGGTCTATAGTACTTCTGGAAATCATTAGTTTAATTCTAATTTTAAACCCTTCAGGTTTTAAAAAACCTGAAGGGTTTTTGTATATTAAAAAGCCTTATTTCTTTTTGTTGTTTTTGCGAACTTCACTTTAAAGTTAGCAATACGCGTTAAGGATTGAAACGACATCCTTTTTTCTTTTTCAGAAAAAAGATATAGTGTAAAGCCTGACCTGAAAGGTAACGCAAAAATAAATTAAGATGCTGCTCTTAACTTCTTTAAAGTGCTGTTAGACAATTTAGATTCTGCATAGTCTTTGGTTACATTAAAAACCTTGTCATCAGAACTTGGTAAATCGAACATTGCATCTGTAAAAATAGCCTCGCATAAAGAACGTAATCCTCTTGCACCTAATTTATATTCTACTGCTTTTTCTACTATATAATTTAATGCTTCTTCATCTATTGTAAAGGCAACTTCATCCATAATAAACAATTTTGCATATTGTTTAATAATTGAATTTTTAGGCTCTGTTAAAATAGCACGTAATGTTTTAGCATCTAAAGGATTCATATAACTTAATACTGGCAAACGCCCAATAATTTCTGGGATTAAACCAAAAGATTTTAAATCTAAAGGTGTAATGTATTGTAATAAGTTTTCTTCATCGATTTTATCATCTTCTAAAGATGCTCCAAAACCAACTGCTTGTCTGTTTAAACGCTTACTGATTAATCTGTCTATACCAGAAAATGCACCACCAGCAATAAATAAAATATCTTTAGTATCTACTTCTATAAATTTTTGCTCAGGATGTTTTCTACCTCCTTTTGGTGCTACATTTACAACTGCGCCTTCTAATAATTTAAGTAAAGCTTGTTGTACACCTTCTCCTGAAACATCTCTTGTTATGGATGGATTATCGCCTTTTCTGGCAATTTTGTCTATCTCATCTATAAAAACAATACCTCTTTGTGCTTTTTCTACATCGTAATCTGCGGCTTGTAAAAGACGACTTAAAATACTTTCTACATCTTCACCAACATAACCTGCTTGTGTTAATACTGTAGCATCTACTATAGAAAAAGGCACGTTTAACATTTTTGCAATTGTTCTTGCTACCAATGTTTTACCTGTACCTGTTTCACCAACCAAAACAATATTCGATTTTTCTATTTCTACTTCATCTTCTGTATTTTTATCTTGCAATAACCTTTTGTAATGATTGTAAACAGCAACTGCCATTGCACGTTTAGTTTCATTTTGACCAATGATATATTGATCTAAAAAGTCCTTAATTTCTCTTGGCTTTTTTAAGGTTAAATCTTTAGATAAACTACTAGTTTTAGATTCAGAAATTTCTTCTTCTACAATGCCATGTGCTTGCTCTATACATTTATCACATATATGAGCATCCATACCAGCAATCAGTAAATCTGTTTCTGCTTTTTTACGTCCGCAAAACGAACACTCTAAATTTTCTTCTTTCGACATTTGAATTGGTTTTTGGCTTTTAGTTATTGGTTGTTGGGAGAAAAATTTCACCAAACAACTTTAAACCATCAACATAATATTATTACTTTCTTGTTAAAATTTCATCGATCATACCATATGCTTTAGCTTCATCAGCTTTCATCCAGTAATCTCTATCAGAATCATTATGAACTTTTTCTATAGTTTGTCCAGAATGATTTGCAATAATTGCATACAATTCATCTTTTAACTTTAAGATTTCTCTTGCAGTAATCTCTATATCAGAAGCCTGACCTTGAGCACCACCTAAAGGTTGATGAATCATAATTCTAGAATGTGGTAAGGCAGAACGTTTACCAGCTGCACCTGCACACATTAAAACTGCACCCATAGAAGCTGCCATTCCTGTACAAATTGTTGCAACATCTGGCTTAATAAATTGCATAGTATCGTAAATACCTAAACCTGCATAAACGCCACCACCTGGTGAATTTATATAGATAGAAATATCTTTATTTGCATCTACACTTTCTAAAAACAACAATTGTGCTTGTATAATATTTGCAACTTGATCGTTAATACCTGTACCTAGAAATATAATTCTATCCATCATTAAACGAGAAAAAACATCCATTTGAGTAATATTCATTTGGCGTTCTTCCATAATATATGGTGTTAAACTACTTGTTATTTTGGTATATGCAGTACTACTAATTCCATGATGTTTTGTAGCATATTTTTCGAACTCTTTTCCGTAATTCATTTCTTGATTCTTTTAAAATATTTGATTTGTAAAGATAAGAACTATTCTCTTAATATTGTGTTAGAGTTTTTAGGCAAAAAAACCTGAATTTTTCAATTCAGGTTTTGCTTTATTATAAGGCATCTCTACTTTACTAAAGATGAAAAAATCTTATTAAAAATTATTTCTTATATGCTTCTTTAACAAACTCTTCGTAAGAAACTTCTTTTGTTTTAAAGTTGATGTTCTCTTTAAAGAAAGTCAATAATTTTTGACTAATTAATTGAGATTGTAACTTTTGCGCTTCTTCTTGGTTTTGTAAAATTCTACCAGCAATTTCATCTAATTCTTTTTCTTCTGGATTCATGTTACCAAACTGAGCCATTTGCGTTCTGATAAATCCTTTTGCGTAATCTACCAATTCAGCATAATCCAATTTAATATCATTATCTTTCATAAGCTTACCTTCAATTAATTGATAACGTAAACCTTGTTCAGATTTTTTATACTCTTCTGTTGCTTCTTCTGGTGTTAATTGTTTTTCACCAGCAGATTGTAACCACTTTTGTAAAAATTCAGCAGGTAAATCGAATTTAGTATTTTCTATTAAATACTCTTGTACAGCATTTAATAAATATTGATCTCCTTGTTGTGCGAATTGCTTTTCAGCATCTTCTTTAATTTTTTCTTTTAATTCAGTTACTGTAGAAACGCTACCATCAGCAAATAATTTATCGAATAATTCTTTGTCTAATTCAGCTGGTTCTGTTTTTGTAATCTCTTCTACAGTAAAAGTTACTTTGATATCTAAATCGTGAATTTCTTCATGAGATACTCCTAAAAGATGTTGTAGTTTATGATCGTCTTCGAATAATTTCTTAGTCTCTAATTCAACAACATCACCTACTTTAGTACCAATTAATTTCTTTTCGTTTTTCTTACCTTTTAAATCGTTAACCAAAAAAGTACCTTTTTTATTGATTTCTTTTTCTTCGTTAACAAAAGTACCAGTAACATTAGAATGCTCAGTAGCTTCATCTAAAGAACTCATTTTTCCATAACGAGTTTGAATGTTTTTTACCTCTTCTTCTAATAACTCATCAGTAGCAACAATATTATATTGCTTTATTTTATTTTTTGCTGATAAATCAATTTCAAATTCAGGAGCTAATCCTAATTCAAATTCAAAAGAAAAAGTTTCTGCATCCCAATTAAAATCGTCTTTAATTTTTGGTAAAGGATTACCTAAAATATCTAATTTTTCTTCTGTTATAAATTTATTTAAAGAATCTTGTAAAAGTTTGTTTACTTCATCAATCATTACAGATTTTCCATATTGCTTTTTAACCATTCCCATAGGTACGTGCCCTTTTCTAAAACCAGGAATATCTGCTTTTTTACGGTAATCTGTTAAAACCTCTGTTACTTTTGCTTGATAATCTTCTGCAACAATATCAACTTTTACAACTGCATTTAATGCATCTACGTTCTCTTTTGTAATATTCATTTCTCTTTAATCTAGTTCTTAAAAAATCGAGTGCAAAATTAATCAATTAAATTGATTTTACAACTCTTTAAACACTTCTATTTCAGTAATTTCGAATCACATTTAATTTCTGTAAAGAATTAAAAACTAAAACTGTAGCAGTGATTCGTTTATAAATAAAAAAAATACTTAATTTTGCTTAACTAAAATTCTCTTTAAAGAGATACAAAAAATCAACAAAAATGCAATACAAAAGAATTCTTTTAAAATTAAGTGGTGAGGCTCTTATGGGCGATAGACAATATGGAATAGATCCAAAACGTCTTGAAGAGTATGCTAAAGAAATTAAAGAAGTTGTAGAAAAAGGTATACAAGTTGCCATTGTAATTGGTGGTGGAAATATTTTTAGAGGAGTTGCAGGTGCAAGTAATGGTATGGATCGCGTACAAGGAGATCATATGGGTATGTTAGCAACTTGTATAAATGGTTTAGCTTTACAAAGTGCTTTAGAAGATCAAGATGTACATACTCGTTTACAAACCGCTTTAGAAATTAAAGAAGTTGCAGAACCTTATATTAAAAGAAAAGCTATTCGTCATTTAGAAAAAGGACGTGTTGTTATTTTTGGTGCAGGTACAGGTAATCCTTATTTTACTACAGATACAGCTGCTGTTTTAAGAGCTATAGAAATTAATGCAGATGCTATTTTAAAAGGTACAAGAGTTGATGGTGTTTATAATGCAGACCCAGAAAAAGATAAAAATGCTGTAAAATTTGATTCTATTTCTTTTAAAGACGTTATTACAAAAGGATTAAAAGTTATGGATATGACTGCATTTACATTAAGTGAAGAGAATAAATTACCAATTATTATTTTTGATATGAATAAAGTAGGAAACTTAATGAAATTAGTTTCTGGAGAAAAAATTGGTACTGTTGTTGATGTTTTATAAAAAAATCTTTAAATTTTAAAAAGATGGATGAAGAAATTGAATTTATTTTAGATACTGCTAAAGAAGCAATGAATAATGCCATTGCGCATTTAGAAAAAGAATTACGTTCTATTAGAGCTGGTAAAGCAACACCTGCAATGTTAAGTACAGTTATGGTAGATTACTATGGCTCTCAAACACCTTTAGGGCAAGTTGCAAACGTTAATACACCAGATGCAAGAACGTTAAGCATACAACCTTGGGAAAAAAACATGTTACAACCTATAGAAAAAGCAATTCAGATTGCAAACTTAGGTTTAAACCCTATGAATAATGGTGATGTTATTATGATTAATGTACCACCATTAACAGAAGAACGAAGAGTTGGTTTAGCTAAACAAGCTAAAGCCGAAGCAGAGCACGCTAAAGTAGGTGTTAGAAATGCAAGAAAAGATGCCAATAACGACATCAAAAAAACAGACATTTCTGATGATATGAAAAAAAATGCAGAAGCTGATGTACAAGAGCTAACCAATGCTTACACTAAAAACATTGAAGATATTCTCGCTGTAAAAGAGAAAGAAATAATGACAGTTTAACTGTTTCAATCCTTAAAAAAAGAGTGTTTTAAAACACTCTTTTTTTGTTTCTATTACCCACTACTTTTTAACTACCTTTGCACAAATTTTTTTTAAATGAATTTCTGGACAATAGTTGCGGGTATAATTTTAAGAAACCGCTACTTGGTTTTATTAGGTATTGCTATCATTACTGGCTTGTTAGCAACACAAATGAAAAATATTCGATTTTCGCATACAGAAGCTAATCTGTTGCCAGAAAATCACGAAGCTAACTTAGAGTACAATAAATTTTTAGAGATTTTTGGTGAAGAAGGTAACCTTGTAATTCTTGGTATAAAAGATTCTACTGTTTTCACACCTCAAAAATTCAATAACTGGAATCGTTTGGTTGATCAGTTTGATGAATTAGAAGAAATCGATTTTACGCTTTCTATTGCAGATGTTCAAGAACTAAAAGCAGATAGAAATAAAAGAAAATTTGTATTAGAACCGCTTTATGAAGATGAGCCAGAATCATCTGAAGAAGTCTTAGAAATAAAAAAACAACTTTTCGAAAAACTTCCTTTTTACGATAATTTACTTTTTAATAAAGAAACAGGTACATTACAAACTGCTATTTATATCAATAAAAAAATAATAAATACGCCAAAACGTAGAAATTTTATTTTTGATAGTTTAATACCAATAGTAGAAAAATTTGAAAAAGAAAATAACGTAGATGTTCGTATTTCTGGGATGCCTTATATTAGAACCTTAAATGCTCAAAACATTCAAGACGAAATTTTATTATTTGTTTTAGGAGCTTTAGTAATTACTGCTATTATATTCTTTTTCTTTTTCAGGTCTTTTAGAGCTACTTTTATTACACTTCTAGTTGTATTAATTGGGGTTATTTGGGCTTTTGGTTTTATTGGTTGGTTTAACTATGAAATTACGGTTTTATCAGCTTTAATTCCGCCATTAATTATTGTAATTGGTGTACCTAATGCTGTGTTCTTAATTAATAAATATCAACAAGAAATAAAAAAACACGGTAATCAAGCAAAATCTTTACAGCGTGTAATTTCTAAAATTGGTAATGCTACTTTAATGACCAATATTACAACTGCATCTGGTTTTGCAACTTTTGTTTTTGTAAAAAGTAATTTACTTCGTGAATTCGGAATTTTAGCATCTGTAAACATTATCAGTATATTTATTCTAGCTTTATTGATTATACCAATCATTTATAGCTTTATGCCTCATCCAAAGAAAAAACATTTAAACCATTTAGAAAGAAGGTGGATAGAAAATGTAGTAAATTGGATGGAGAAAATGGTAAGAGAACAAAGAATTGCTGTTTATTTTACCACCGTTATTTTTATTGTTTTAAGTATTATTGGGGTTTATAAAATTAGAGTTTCTGGTAGTTTAATAGAAGATATGCCTAAAAGTATGGGCTTTTATAAAGACATTAAATTCTTTGAAAATGAGTTTGGAGGTATAATGCCTTTAGAAATTTTGATAGATACCAAAAAAGAAAAAGGAGTAATGAAATTATCTACCTTAAAAAAGATGGATAAAATTAATGAAACTATTGAAGCTTTTCCAGAATTATCAAAACCTATTTCTGTTGTAAACTTGGTAAAATACTCGAAACAGGCTTACTATAAAGGCAATCCAAAATATTATCAATTACCAACAAGACAAGAAGAAAGCTATATTTTTTCGTATACAAAAAACACAAATAGCGATGCTGGTTTGTTAAATAATTTTGTTGATTCTACTGGTCGTTATGCAAGAATAACAACCTACATGAAAGATATTGGTACAGATAAAATGGATGTTATTCAAGAGCGCTTAAAAGCAGTTGTTGATAAAGAATTCTCATCCGATAAATACGAAGTTTCGTTTACAGGTAAAGCTTTGGTTTTTATAAAAGGAACCAATTATTTAATTACAAATCTAGTTTTATCTTTATCATTAGCCATCTTTCTAATAGCAATTTTTATGGCTTGGATGTTTAGATCTCCACAAATGATTTTAATTTCTTTACTACCAAATATTTTACCTTTATTAATAACAGCAGGTTTAATGGGCTTTTTCGATATTCCAATAAAACCTTCTACAATATTAGTGTTTAGTATTGCTTTTGGTATTTCGGTAGATGATACAATTCACTTTTTAGCTAAATATAGACAAGAATTAATCGCAAATAAATGGCGAATAAAACCATCTGTTTATGCTGCTTTAAGAGAAACAGGTGTTAGTATGTTTTACACTTCAATTGTATTGTTTTTTGGTTTCTTAACCTTTACTTTATCAAGTTTTGGAGGTACAATTGCATTAGGAGGCTTGGTATCAGTCACTTTACTTTTAGCAATGGTTTCTAATTTGTTATTATTGCCTTCTTTATTATTAACTTTCGAAAAGAAAATAGCCAATAAGAAAGTATTTAAAGAACCAAAAATGAAAATTATACCTCCTAAAGATGAGTAGATAATTTCGAAACTTTATTGCAAAAAAAAATCTTTACTAAACACAAAATTTAGTAAAGACATTTCCTAGATTTAATTCGGTGGGGGGGGGGGGGGGGGGGGGGGACTATAATTATTTAGAAAATTTAATTCTCTTTCACAGCAATTTTTGGTTTCTAAACAAGTATTCTTTTTCATTACAAATTTATCATACATTTAAGAAATAATCAACTGTGTTTTCACGCAGTTTTTATTAATTTTGTAATTATGAGAGAGAGTTTTGGCAAATATACAAGAGAAAGAGTATCAGACATTCCTTTTGATGTAAATGACCCTGTATACTCAACATATAAAGAGAAAGTACCACATTTTTTTGGTCAGGCTGTGTATATTTATTCTTTTGAAAAACAAAGAATGGTTTATGCTTCTGGTTGGGAAGATTTATTAGGTTACAAAGACAAAGAAATTACTTTATTAAAAATTGTAAGCAGCTCTTCAAAAAGACACTTTAACTTCTCTAATGAGTTAAATGATAAAGCTTTACAATTCTTAAAGACAAAAAAGGAAGATCTAGACAAATACAGTTTTACCATAGAAGTTGAAAAAATTCATAAAAACGGAGAAGTAATTCCTTTGTTTTCTAGAGTTGGTGTTTACAAATCTTTTAAAGGTAATATTCTAGAAGTCATAGGTATTTCTGAAAAAATCCATACAAGAAAATTAGGTAATGTAATGCAATATGCAGCTTATGGACCAGAAAAGAATGGGTTCGAAGACACATTAAACGAACAATTATTTAACGAATTAGGTATTTCTAGAAAAGAAAAAGAAGCTCTAGTGTTAGCATCTAAGGGTTTTGCTTTTAAGGAAATAGCTTCGAAATTAGGGGTTAGCCAATCTGCAATAGAAAAAAGGATTATACCATTATACAAACGATTTAATGTAAAAAGCTTACCGCATTTAATCAGTTTTGCTTACGATAATTACATTTTATAAATTACGATTATACGAGATTTATTTCTGATATTTTCTTCTCATTAATACCGATTTTAAGCAGCATCTGTTTCCATTTATTTTGCGCTTCATTTTCTGTAGATTTCTTACTTCCTAAAACCCAAATAACATTTTTAGTTTTTAGTAAAGCTCTATTTATCTTATTTTCTGGTAATAAAGTATCAATAAAGCTTAGTAATTTTATAGGTGATATTAATTCGTCTTGTATTGGCTCACTTGGATTTATATCATCAATCATTAAAAAATCTGTGGTTTTCCAGTTCCAGATTTCATAAGTTTCTAAATTATCATCTTTATCAAAAAAATAATTAAAAATTTTAATTGCATTTACATACAAACTACTTTCGTTTTTAATGCTCAGTTCGTTTAAAATACCTACTCCTAAACTTGTTTTTCCTGTTCCAAAATCACCATAAATTAATAAATGCTTTCCATCTCCTTTTTGAGAATTTAAAAAGCTTTCTACTTTTAATTTATTATCTGAACTAATATTAAAATCCCATTGACTTAATCGAAACTGAAAAGGAAACTTTGCATAAAACTGATACATTTTTGTAATGTACCAATATCTAGTTGCAAAAAGTAAATAGATCCCTAACAGAATCAATAACACTAAAACAAATGTATTCACCTCATTTACAACAGATAAATAAAACAAAAAAGCACCAAGAGTAAAAAAACAAACATCAGTAAAAGTGTCAAAAGCAACATTTCCCCATTTTGGTTTAAAAGTATATTTCGATTTTTTAGGAATAAATAGTACATCAGAATCTGACTCCTTTTTACTTAATAAAGGGCCTAAAAAATTATAAATCTCAAAAAGTAACCAAACCAAAGAAACATAGATTGCTGCTTTTAAAGCATCAATTTTAAAAAAATGATACAGTAAAAAAGAAGGAATGAACCCTAAAGAAATATGCCCAAATTGATTGGCTAGCCAAGCATAGGTTAAGGTTATGCCTCTGTAAGAATCTTTACCAATTAAATCTGCTTTTAATTGTTGTAGAATATTTTTATTTGTAATTGTCTTTTTCATAGTGAAATAAATATGATCAAAGATAGATTTTTTTTAGATTTTTTTAAATTTCAAGAAAAAACCTTTACTAATTTTATTTCAAAAAAAGTATCTTTACATTTCAGTAAATTTTGTAGTAAAATCAAAGAATAGTAAAATATGACAGAGAAAAACGTTGCCGAAATTTTAAAAACGGATACAGTTTTACAAGAAGTTCACGTAAAAGGTTGGGTTAGGACATTTAGAAGTAATAGATTTATAGCTTTAAATGATGGTTCTACTATAAAAAATATACAATGTGTTATCGATTTTGAAAACACAGACGAAAATACACTTAAAAGAATTACCACTGGTGCAGCAATTGCTGTTAATGGTACTGTTGTAGAAAGCCAAGGAAGAGGACAAACTGTTGAAATACAAGTATCTGAAATTGAAATTTTAGGAGATTCTAATCCAGATGAATACCCTATTCAGCCCAAAAAACATAGTTTCGAATTTTTAAGAGAGAATGCGCATTTACGTATGCGAACTAATACATTTAGTGCAGTTATGCGTGTGCGTTCTAAATTATCTTTTGCGGTGCATAAGTATTTTCAAGAAAATGGTTTTAACTATGTAAATACACCTATTATTACTGGTTCTGATGCAGAAGGCGCAGGAGAAATGTTTAGAGTTACCAATTTCGAAGACAATAAAGCTCCTTTAACCGAAGATGGAAAAATAGATTATTCTAAAGACTTTTTTGGTAAAGAAACCAATTTAACAGTTTCTGGACAATTAGAAGCAGAAACGTTTGCAATGTCTTTAGGTAAAGCCTACACTTTTGGACCAACTTTTAGAGCAGAAAATTCGAATACCACTCGTCATTTAGCAGAATTTTGGATGATAGAACCAGAAGTTGCTTTTATGGATTTAGATGGTAATATGGATTTAGCCGAAGATTTTATAAAATCAGTTATTAATGATGTTTTAGAAAACTGCAAAGACGATTTAGCATTTTTAGATCAGCGATTAACACAAGAAGAAAAAAGTAAACCACAAGCTCAAAGAAGCGAAATGAGTTTACTTGAAAAACTTAAGTTTGTTGTAAAAAATAATTTTAAACGTGTTTCTTATACAGAAGCTATTGATATTTTAAGAAATTCGAAACCGAATAAAAAGAAAAAATTTCAGTTTCCTATTACAGATTGGGGAGCAGATTTACAATCTGAACACGAACGTTTTTTAGTAGAAAAACACTTTAAATGTCCAGTAATTTTGTTTGATTATCCTGCAAATATCAAAGCATTTTACATGCGTTTAAATGATGATGGCAAAACTGTAAGAGCTATGGATGTTCTTTTTCCAGGAATTGGTGAAATTGTTGGTGGTTCTCAAAGAGAAGAACGATATGATGTTTTAGTTGAAAAAATGAAAGCTTTAGATATTGAAGAACAAGAATTATGGTGGTATTTAGATTTACGTAAATATGGTACTGCAGTTCATTCTGGTTTTGGTCTTGGTTTTGAAAGATTAGTACAATTTACCACAGGAATGAGTAATATTAGAGATGTTATTCCTTTTCCTAGAACTCCACAAAACGCAGAGTTTTAATAAAATCTTAAAATTAAATATTCTAATCGTCATTCCTAAAAAGAATGACGATTTTATTTTAATCGATTCCTTATATTTGTTTCTATGCTAAAACAAAGTTTACAATACAAACTACTTCAAAAATTATCTCCTCAACAAATTCAGTTGATGAAATTAATACAATTGCCTACACAAGCTTTTGAAGAACGTTTAAAGCAAGAAATTGAAGAAAACCCAGCTTTAGATACTGGTAAAGATGAATCTGATAATTTTGATGAAGATTTATCTAACGAATATGATGATGCTGGTACAGAAAAAATAGAGGCAGAAGACATTAATATTGATGAGTATTTGAGCGATGATGAAATACCTAATTATAAGACGCAAGCCAATAATTACTCCTCAGATGATGAAGAAAAAAATGTGCCTTATGCTGCAGGAACAAGTTTTCATCAATCTTTAAAAAATCAATTAAACACTTATAGTTTAGATGATGATGAACGCGCAATTGCAGAATTTTTAGTGGGTAGTATAGATGATAGTGGTTACATTAGAAGAGAAATTATTGATTTAGTTGATGATTTAGCGTTTACCGCAAACATTTTCACAACCGAAGAAAAAGTAATTTATGTATTAAAAAAGGCAGTTCATACTTTAGATCCTATTGGTGTTGGTGCAAGAGATTTAAAAGAATGCTTAATCATTCAATTAAAAGCAAAAAACAGTAATAAGACTAGAAGTTTATCAATAGATATTTTAGAAAATGCTTTCGATCATTTTGTAAAAAAACATTACAAAAAACTACAAGAAAAGTTTAATATTTCTGAAGAGGAATTAAAAGAAGTAAATAAAGAAATATCTAAATTAAATCCGAAACCTGGTAGTTCTTATGCTGGTAATAATAAAATTGCAGAACAAATTGTACCAGATTTTTCAATTAAAATTACTGATGGAGAATTAGATTTAACCTTAAACTCAAGAAACGCACCAGAATTGCACGTTTCTAGAGAGTATAATAATATGCTAAAAGGTTATAAGGAATCGAATACAAAAAGTAAGTCTCAAAAAGATGCTGTGTTTTTTATCAAACAAAAATTAGATGCTGCAAAATGGTTTATAGATGCTATTAAACAGCGCCAGCAAACGCTTTTAGTAACTATGAATACAATTATGCATTATCAATATGATTATTTTTTAACGGGTGATGAACGCAAGTTAAAACCAATGATTTTAAAAGATATTGCTGATAAAATTAATATGGATGTTTCTACCGTTTCTAGAGTTGCAAACAGCAAATACGTTTCTACACCTTACGGAACTAAATTAATTAAGGAATTCTTCTCAGAATCTATGAAAAATGACCAAGGTGAAGATGTTTCTACTAAAGAAATAAAGAAGATATTAGAAACAGTAATAGCAGAAGAAAACAAAAAGAAACCTTTAACGGATGAGAAGTTATCTAAAATTTTAAAGGAAAAAGGTTACCCTATAGCAAGAAGAACAGTTGCTAAATATCGTGAGCAATTAGATTTACCTGTAGCTCGTTTACGTAAAGAAATCTAGTGCGTTTTCACAAATTCATATCAACCATATTACATCCTATAGTAATTCCTACTTTAGGTGTTATGTTGTATTTTCTTTTAATACCAATTAACCTTAGTAGCGATAAGAAATTTAGTATTTTAAGCTTAATATTTATATCTTCTTATTTAATTCCGCTTTTGGTTTTAGTACTCTTAAAGAAATTTAAATTCATTAAAAATTTTCAGACAGAAAGTATTAAAGAAAGAAAATTACCTGTTGCATTAATGATTTTTCTTTTTTATTTTCTAGGTAATACAATGAATAACATACCAAGTTTAAGAGACTTGAGTCTATTATTTTATGCTACTTCAATTGGATTAATAATTATTTATATACTCTTCTTTTTTAAAATTAAAGCAAGTATTCATTTGCTATCCTTAAGTATACCTACAGGTTTTTTTTTAGTTTTAAGCACTAATTACTCACAATCATACATCTTGGTAATAATTATACTAATAATACTTTCTGGAATTTTAGCAAGTGCTAGATTACATTTAAAAGCTCATAACAGAACAGAAGTATATATTGGCTTTTTCTTAGGGTTAATAACTCCTATTGTATTAAATTATATACTATAATATATAAAATATAAGTCCGAATTTAAGTATTCCGGAATTTACATCTTCTCCATTAAAAGTTGCATTTTCAAAAATGGGTGATAAACTGTAAAAAACATTAATATTAAATTCGTCAAAACCTGCTGAGAGTGTTAATCCATATTGGAATTGATTATAAGAATTAACATTATTATAGTTAAAAACAGTTGAATTCTCTTCAAATTCAAATTTATTAGAAAGGTTATATAGAAGTTTTACACCACCATAAACCCTCCAAAAACTGTATTTATTCGCTGTTGATGTTCTCCACCTTAACTCTAAAGGAACCTCTAAATTATGAGATTTAAATAAATTGGAGGTTAATGAACTTGCATCACCAAAACTTGTAACATTATTAAATTCTTCTACCTTTAAATTATGATTAAAAAAATCAAAACCATAACCAACACCTAGTGCGAAAGAAACATTACCCTTCTTATTTAAAGTAATATCTTTAATAAAACCAATAGAAAAAGCATAAGAAAAACCACTTCTACTAATGGTTTCTGGTTGATTAAATAACTGAGCATAAGATATAGAAGTGTAAAGTTGATCTTCGGCATAACGATCTCCCAATTGTAAAGAATCTTTTTGAGCAAAAAGATTCGCACTAAAAAACAGTATAAAAATTAAGTAAATAGCGTTTTTCATTATAAAGAATAAGAGTATAAATATACGATAATATAAAATTATTAAAGTAAAATAAAAAAGGGTTAATTCAATTGAATTAACCCTTTTTTTTATAATATATTGTACTACTTAATTAGCAGGTGCTGTAGAAGAATAGTTAATTTTAAGAGCATTTACATCTCTTAATTTTAATCTAATATCTATAATTGTACCTACATTAGATTCTTTATCCGCTTTTATTGAAGTTGTCATAAAAGGATGCATAGCTTCTGCTAATTTATCTCTTTTACTAAAAATAAAAGCAGGTACTTGCTCTGCAGTAGAAATTTTATCATTTAACTGAATCTTGTTATAACCAACACCATCTCTATTAGGATCTTTAGATTTACCAACATAGATAGTACTTACCAAACTTTTATCTTCTAACTTTTTAATTTCAGTAGCACTTGGTAATCTTGGATTTTCAATTACTAGATTCGTTTCTCTCATAGTAGTAGTTACCATGAAAAAGAATAATAACATAAAAACGATATCTGGTAATGCTGCTGTATTTACAGCAGGAATCCCTTTCTTCTTTTTTCTAAATTTAGACATAGTTTTGTTTTAAATTTAAATTAATTATGAGGTTGGCTCAGCATCAGAAATAATTTGAGGATAAGCAGTTTTAATTGCTTCTACCTTTTTTCTTAATGCATCAACTTGATTCAAACCTTCTGAACTCTTTTTAGCATCTTTAAAAGATTCTTCTAATTCGTCGAAAGTAATTCCATAACGTTGTTTAGATAATCTATTTCTTAATTCGCTATAAGCTCTTAATAACTCATTTTGAACCTCAATATAAGTTCCATAACCTGTACCTCTATCACTTTGAACAGAAATAATGGCTTTGTTAGGATGATCTGAAGAAGAATCGCTTCTTTCACCTTGGCAATAGTCACATGCTTTACCAGGAGAACCATCTTCACCAGGTTTTCCAATTCCTCCACCATTGTCAATAAACTTAACAGCGGCGTCTTTAATATCTTTAATTTCCATACGTTCTCCTTCTACAAGAAGTTCGTTATTTCTATTAATATTTACCTCAAAGATATTTTTCTCTTTAATTACTGGCGGAACATAATCTGCTGGTGGTTTTTCTGATAACTTCTTAGAGACACCTGAATCTACGTTCATTGTTGTGGTTACTAAGAAGAAAATTAACAACAGAAACGCAATGTCTGCCATAGAACCTGCATTAATTTCTGGATTTTCTCTTCTTGCCATAAATTATGATTTAACTAATCCTTTTAATAAATCCCAAATAAAGAATCCACCTGCGATTACACCTAATATAACACTATACCAAATTCCAGTACCTACCCAATGATTGGTAGAAGAACCTTCTTCACCACCAGGTAAAACACCTATTCCATTTGCATCATAAACTGCGTTGCTATCTGATAAGAAATATGCAATAACTAAAAGAACAGCTAATACAGCTAAACCACCTAAGGTTTTCTTTAAGTTCTCTGGATTTCTTACTAAACTAACCAAAGAAAGAACTACTGTAATTATTACACCTGCTAAAAACAACCAGGTAGAATAATAGATAAGTGGACTAACAACGCTGTTAGCAACATCTACATTTGTTTCAATAACTTCAGCATCTTCCATAAATATTCTTATGAAAAGGATACCTCCAATTATAGCAATTGCAGCAATGAAAATACTTAAAATTTTATTACTTTTCATATTGAATATTATTTTTTATACTTTACTAATAAATCTACCAAAGAGATAGAAGCGTCTTCCATATTATTTACAATACTATCGATTTTTGCAACGATGTAATTATAAAAAATTTGAAGAATAATAGCCACAATTAAACCAAATACTGTTGTTAATAAGGCTACTTTAATACCACCTGCAACTACTGCTGGAGAAATATCATTTGCTACAGCAATATCGTTAAATGCTCCAATCATACCAATTACAGTACCCATGAAACCTAACATTGGTGCTAATGCTATAAATAAAGAAATCCAAGAAACGTTTTTCTCTAATTGCCCCATTTGAACTCCACCGTAAGAAACAACAGCTTTTTCTGCTTCTTCTACACCTTCATCAACTCTATCTAAACCTTGATAAAAAATAGATGCAACAGGTCCTTTTGTATTTCTACAAACTTCTTTTGCTGCTTCTACACCACCTGAACTTAAGGCATCATCTACATTTGCTAATAATTTTTTAGTATTAGTTGTAGCCATATTTAAATAAATAATTCTTTCAATGGCAATAGCTAATCCTAAAATTAAAGCTACTAATACAATTCCCATAAATCCTGGTCCACCATCAATAAAGTTTTGCTTTAATATTTGGTGAAACGTTTGTGATTCTGTTGCTGCTTCTTGAGCAAAAGAGGATTGTACAGCTCCAAAAAACATAAATCCTGTTACAGATAAGACATTTACTACTTTTTTCATCTTAGTTATAAATTAATTTTAATAGTTAACGGGTTAAAGATATAAATTTTCATCTCAAAAACAGAAAATAAAAAGCAAATTATCTATTTTTTGCTAACATTAGGTTTATTTTCGTTTAAGAGACTGCCAAGTAACAAAAAATGTTATGCATAAAAAAATTTTTTTTACCTATTTCTTGCTTTTAACACGTTTTATTTCTAAAAAAATGGAGTTCACAAAAAACTTTGCTAAAAATTTAGTTATTCATTAGAAATTTCGCCCCTAATTGATTTTTCAAAATAGGTTGTAAACTCTTTTAATGATAAATTTTCATTTAAAAGATACATTAATTTAGCCACTGCAGATTCTGTGGTTATATCTCTACCACTTATTACACCAATTTCTTTTAGTATTAAACTGGTTTCATAATGACCTTGTACAACACTACCTCCAGAACATTGTGTTACATTAACAATTCTTATATTTTTTGAGATGGCTTTTTTTAATAATTCTAAAAACCAAAGTTCGTTTGGTGCATTCCCTGCTCCATAAGTTTCTATAATTATTCCTTTTAAATCATCAATATTTAAAATACTCTGCACAACTTTTTTTGTAATACCTGGAAACAGTTTTAAAATAACAATGCCATTCACCAATTCCTTTCTAACCACAAGCTCCTTTTCTTTTGCTGATGGTTTGCTAATATAATATTGATTAAAATTCAAATTAACACCACTTTCTGCCAAAGGCGGATAATTCATAGAGGTAAATGCTTCAAACTGCTCTGCATTGATTTTTGTAGTTCTATTTGCTCTGTAAAGCTTGTATTCAAAATACAAACAAACTTCAGTAATAATTGGTTTATTGTTTTTTTGACAACAAGCAATTTCTATAGAGGTAATTAAATTTTCTTTAGCATCTGTTCGTAAATCACCAATTGGTAGTTGAGATCCTGTAAAAATAATAGGTTTTTGCAAGTTTTCTAACATAAAACTTATCGCAGAAGATATATAAGACATCGTATCTGAACCTGTAAGAATTACAAAACCATCAAACTTTTTGTAATTATCTTCTATAGTTTCTGCAATTTCTCTATAATATAAGGTGTTCATATTAGAAGAATCCATAGGTTCATCAAAAGAAATTGTTTCTATATTACAATTTAATTGTTGCAATTCTGGAATTTTTTCTACTATCTGACTAAAATCAAAAGCCTTTAAAGCATTTGTATTATAATCTTTAATCATACCAATGGTACCTCCTGTATAAACAATTAAAATGTTTGGTTTATTTGCCATATTGACATCTATTCTTAATGAATTCTTAATTTTATCGATTAAATCTATGCCAATAAAAGTTCTTTTCTCTAAAATTTAGATTGGAATAATTTATGTTGTAAATTTATCAAACAAAAATGATATAAATTTTTAAAACATAATAAAATTATGATGCAGTTCTATATATTAATTGGTGTAATCTCTTTAGTGAGTTGGCTTGTTAGCAATCAATTAAAACAAAAATTTAAAAAATACTCTCAAATTACTTTAAGAAACGGAATGAGTGGTGCAGAGATTGCCACAAAAATGTTAGCTGATAATGGTATTTTTGATGTAAAAGTAATTTCTACTCCTGGTAGATTAACAGATCATTATAATCCAAAAGACAAAACTGTTAACTTAAGTGAAGCCGTTTACAACCAAAGAAATGCTGCAGCTGCAGCTGTTGCTGCTCATGAAGTTGGGCACGCAGTGCAACACGCAAAAGCTTATCAATGGTTATCTTTAAGATCTCAATTGGTACCTGTAGTTAGTATTTCTTCTAAATTTTCTCAATGGATGGTAATTGGAGGTTTAATTTTAGGTGCTGCTTCTGGCAACTCTGGTATAGGTTTTTATGTAGCTGTTGCTGGTTTAGCTTTAATGGCAATTGCAACTGTTTTTAGTTTTGTTACTTTACCTGTAGAATATGATGCAAGTAATAGAGCTTTAGCTTGGTTAAGAAACAAAAATATGGTTTCGCAACAGGAATTAGCTGGTGCAACAGATGCATTGAAATGGGCTGCTAGAACTTATTTAGTTGCTGCTTTAGGTTCTTTAGCTATGCTTTTATATTGGGGAATGCAAGTTCTGGGTGGCAGAGATTAACTACATTTTACAAAATATATTAAATATAAAGCTTCGATTTTTTCGAAGCTTTTTTTATGCAGGAAACTTTTTATTGATTTTATGCGTCTTGTTTAAATAGAAAAAGAAATCTGTTTATCGGAATTTTAACCCAGTTCATCAGAATTGCATTTTAAAACTGTAACAAATCAAGCAATTTTACAGTGTTAATTAAAAATAACAGTTTATAAAAGTTCGAGTTTAACAAGTTTCAACCAACAGCTCAATTAATATTTAGAAGAGCAATTTAAAAAATCAACCTTATGAAAGCTTTAAAAATTACCATCTTTTTTTTCTTCGGAATTTTAACCACCTTTTCACAACACAAAATCTCTGGTAAAATTGTTGATGAACAAAATCAACCTCTACCATTTGCAAACATCGTTTTATATAAAACTGGTGAAGATGCAAAACCTAATGGAACGGTTTCTTATGATGATGGAACCTATATTTTTGATAAAATAACTGCTGGAAATTATAAAATGGAAATTTCGATGCTGGGTTTTACAACTCAAAAAATAGAAGCTTTTGATTTAAATGCAGATAAAATACTTAACATCACTTTAAAAGAAGAAACACAAACCTTAAACGAAGTTGTAGTAAAAAGTAAAAGACCTATTATTAAACAAACTGCAGAAAAACTAATTGTAGATTTAGAAAAATCTGAAATGATTAACACCAACTTACAAGATGTTATGCGAAAAGTACCTGGTGTTTTGGTTACAAACAACGGAATATCTATTGCAGGTAATAGCGGTGTTCGAATATTAATCAACGGAAAAACTACAGAATATATGGATGTTGAAACCTTATTAAGAGATTTTCCTGCAGATAATATTGCTAAAATTGAAGTTGTAGAACAACCTGGTGCAGAATACCAAGCTTCTGGTTCTGGAGCAATCATTAATATTATTTTAAAGAAAAATGTAAAATTAGGTACGCATGGAAGTGTAAATACTTGGATTGGTGAAGACGAAGGTTTTGAATGGGGTTCTGGTTTTTCTATTGCTAGCTATAAAAACAAATTAAACTGGCAAGCCAATGCTGGTTATTCTCAACCAACTTGGAGAGACGATTTATTCTTAGTAAGAACTGTTGGCGATGAAACTTACGATCAAGTTACCAGAGAACCTTACGATCCTGATAATTTTAGAATTGGTGGTAGCTTAGATTATTACATAAATGATAAACATTCTATAGGTATTGGAGCTAGAATTAATACAAGAAACTCAACCAGAATAGCAGCAAGCGAAACCATTATTTCTGATGTAAATACTACAAATACTTTATTTTCTGAAAATAGTTTTGATAGAGAAAGAAAGAACTTTAACATCAACCCTTATTACGAATACAAAACGGATACAGACAAATTAGTTATCGATTTTAATTATGTAGATTTCTCTAATGACAACACTAATACTTTATCTGATGTTGCAGGCAGTACAATTGATTTTACAGATAGAAAATATATTCAAGATGGTACCTATTCTATAAAAACATATAGAGCAGATTATTCAAAAACATTTTCTGATAATTTAAAAATTAGTGCTGGTACTCGTTTTGCTGATGTAAAAACCGACAACGATTTGCAGTCTTTTTCGCAAAACACAAATGGTAATTTTGATAAAGATGATGAAGAAAGTAGTCGTTTTGTAATTGATGAAACAATTTTTGCCTTGTATTCTAAAATTAATGCTACTTCTGGTAAATGGTCTTTTTCTGGTGGATTACGTTATGAGGATAGTAATACAGATGGAACATCAACATTTTTACAAAACGGAATTTTAACATCCGAAGTAAAAAAACGACCAATTAAAAAAGTTTTTCCAAGTGCATCTATCAGCAGAAAATTTAATGATATTTTAGGTGCTAGTTTATCTTATAGTTACAGAATTCAAAGACCTTCTTACAGCAGCTTAAACTCTTTTGCTACTTATTTAGATCCATATTCTGCAGGCGAAGGAAATCCTAATTTAACACCTGCTTACACAAATAATTATCAATTTAACTTAACTTACGAAGGACAACCATTTTTTACAATAGGGTATAGTAAAACAGACGATGTACTTTTTCAATTAATAAAACAAGACAACGAAACTGCACAGATAAGACAGCAAGATGTAAATGTAGAAAATAATGCCAACTGGAATTTTAGATTATTTGCACCAGTAAACTTTACAAAAGGTTTAGAAGGTTACACAGGTGTTATTGTTACCAACACAGATTACCAATCTTCTACTTATGGTGTAGATTTAAACAAATGGAATTTAATTTGGTTTCTACAAGCTAGTTACCAATTACCTGCGGATATTAATTTTGAATTGAGTGGAAATTACGGAACAGGAGCTTTAGAAGGACAAATTGAAGCAGATTGGTTTGCTGAATTAGATTTTTCTTTTGGTAAAAAGTTTTTAGATGATAAATTAAAAGTAAATCTTGGTTTTAGTAAAATGTTAAATAGAGGTTTTAACGGAACTATAGATTATGGAAATGGAACTGCCTCAGTAGAAAGTAATGGTTCTAGACAAAATATTCAGTTAAGATTTGTTTATAGTTTCGGTTCTAAATTTGGTAAGAAAAAAGCAAGCAGAAATAGAAATACAGACGAAGAAGACAGAATTAACGATAGTAATTAATATCTTCGTTTTACTATGAATACGAAATTAAATAAATCTGATTGGGTAATTCTTGCCTTAATTTACGGAGTTACTATTCTCTTAGGCTGTATAGATTATTATAAAGAAGGGAATAAGTTAATTGAATATTTAATAGATTTTCCATCAACAGCCTTTTTATCAACGGTATTAATATTGGTATTTATTCAAAAAATTGTACCTACATTTTTAGTTCATAAAAAAGCTTATTTACAATTTTTTATCATTAGTTTAATATTGTTAACTGTTGTTGGTACTTTAGAAAATTTGATTGGTAGATTAACTTCAGGAGGATCTTTGAGCACCATTTCTAATTATTTTACTTATTTGCAAAATGGTTTGTACAATGCTACTGATATGGTTGGTTTTCCTTTAGGTGTTTTACTGATGAAAAAATTTTATGAAGGTCAACAAGATTTATTAGAAGTTCAAAAACAACAAAAAGAAAATGAATTAAAATTATTGCGCTCTCAAATAGATCCTCATTTTTTATTCAATAATTTAAATACGTTAGACTCTTTAATTGATACAAATCCTATTAAAGCTAAAGAATATATTAATCGCTTGTCTTTAATTTACAGATATTTAATTAAAACTAAAGATGCAGAAGTTATGGAACTTGCAAATGAAATTGAATTTGCAAAAAATTATATCTTTTTAATACAAACAAGATTTGCTGATGATTATGAGTTTAAAATTGAAGAAAATATTTCTTTAGTTGATAAATTTATACCTACAGGTTCTTTATTAACATTATTAGAAAATGTAGTTAAACACAATAAATCTGATGGAACAAGTGCTATTAAAACCACAATAACAATCAATAAAGGTTGGCTGATTATTACCAACTCTAAATCGAAAATAAAATCAACTAATGAATCTTTTGGGACAGGTTTAGACAATTTAAAAGCACGATATAAATTACTTTCGGATGAAAAAATTCAAATTCATAATATGGATGCTAAGTTCGAAGTTTTTATTCCGATAATAACTTTAAGTGAATAATACTGTCTGTTTGAGCGCAGTCGAGAGGTTTTATTTCGTTTTCAACTGCACTCAATCTGACAATAATTAAGTTAACTATGAAAATTTTAATTTTAGAAGACGAAATTCCTGCATATCAAAAACTAACAAAATGTTTAGATGCTTTTTTTGATGTAAAAATTTCTCAAGATTGGGCACGTTCTATTATTGATGGCAAAAAATTATTAGCAGAAAATTCGTACGATTTTATTTTATCTGATATTCAATTGTTAGATGGTTTGTCTTTTGATTTGTTTAATTCCGTTAAAATTGAAACTCCTATTATTTTCTGTTCTGCTCACGATGATTATTTATTTCAAGCTTTTAACACCAATGGAATTGCATACATTTTAAAACCTTATTCGCAAAATGATTTTAACAAAGCCATTTTAAAATACCAAGCTTTGTTTAAAAAAGGAGATTATAACACTTTAAACAATCATACAATTGATGCTTTAAAATCTGCTTTACAAGAAGAAAATACTACTTATAAAAAACGATTTGTAATTAAAAAAGCAACCGGAATTCAATTATTAAACACTATTGATATTGCTTTAATTACAGCTTCTGGCGATTTTTGTTTGGTAAATGACAAAGACGGAAAACGACATACAATTTCTCAGAATTTAGGTTCAATTCATCAGCAGTTAAATCCTAAAAAGTTCTTTAAAATTAACAGAAGCGAAATTGTAAATATCGATTTTATAGAAAATATAGAAAGTCATTTTAAAAACCGATTACTGATTTCTATGAAAAACCATAAAGAAAAAGTAATGACGAGTTCTTCTACCACTTCTGATTTTAGAAAGTGGTTAGAAAATTAGCTTTGGAAAAAGCCAGCAAACAAGTCTAGCCCTGATTGAAATGGCATCCTTTTTATGTCAGTTCGAGTAAATTTTGAGGAACGAAAAATTTGTATCGAGAACAAAGAAAAAGATATAATGGAAAGCAGGAAATAGCTACAAATAAAAAAACCTTCTTAATTACTTAGGAAGGTTTTTTTATAATTTAAAACACACTATTAGTTATATATTCTTTTTAACTGGAAACAAACCAAATGTTAATCCAAATCCTACAGCAGTAAACATTCCTGTAAAAAAATCTAAAACATCGTTTTCTAATTTGCTAATTGTCATTAAAGCAACACAAATTAATAAAATAATACCCCCTAGAATTCTATAATGGATTTTTCTCAAAACTTAATCATTTAACTTTAAAACAGCCATAAATGCTTCTTGTGGAATTTCTACATTACCAACCTGACGCATTCTTTTCTTTCCTTTTTTCTGCTTTTCTAATAACTTACGTTTTCTAGAAATATCTCCACCATAACACTTTGCAGTAACATCTTTACGCAACGCTTTGGTAGTTTCACGCGCTATAATTTTTGCTCCAATTGCTGCCTGTATAGGAATATCAAATTGTTGACGAGGAATTAAAGTTTTTAATTTTTCGACAATTTTTTTACCAATAGAATATGCATTATCTGCGTGTAATAATGCAGAAAGTGCATCAACTGGCTGTGCATTTAATAAAATATCTACTCTTACTAATTTCGATTCTTTCATACCAATTGGATGATAATCGAAAGATGCATAACCTTTAGAAACGGTTTTTAAACGATCGTAAAAATCGAAAACAATTTCTGCCAAAGGCATTTCGAAAATTAACTCAACTCTTTGTGTTGTTAAATAGGTTTGGTTTACAATTTGTCCACGTTTTTCGATACACAAACTCATTACTTGACCAACAAAATCTGATTTTGTAATAATAGAAGCTTTAATAAAAGGCTCCTCTACTCTATCTAATCTAGAAGGATCTGGTAAATCTGTTGGGTTATTCAACATAATTAACTCATCTGGTTCCTTTTTTGTGTAAGCGTGATAAGAAACGTTAGGTACAGTTGTAATCACTGTCATATTAAACTCACGCTCTAAACGTTCTTGAATAATTTCCATATGTAACATTCCTAAGAATCCACAACGAAATCCAAAACCTAAAGCTGCAGAACTTTCTGGTTGAAATACCAAAGAAGCATCATTTAATTGCAGTTTTTCCATAGAATAACGCAACTCTTCATAATCTTCTGTATCTACAGGATAAATACCTGCAAAAACCATTGGTTTTACGTCTTCAAAACCATCAATAATTTCTGTTGTTGGTTTGTGAGCGTCTGTAATTGTATCTCCAACTTTTACTTCTTTTGCAGTTTTAATACCTGTAATTAAATACCCAACATCACCAGTTTTTACAGATTTTTTTACAACTTGTTCTAGTTTTAAAGTACCAACTTCATCTGCAAAATAATTTTTACCTGTAGCCATGAATTTTATTTCTTGGCCTTTTTTGATTTCTCCATTTATCACTCTAAAATAAGTCTCAATTCCTCTATAAGAATTGTAAACCGAATCGAAAATTAAGGCTTGTAATGGTGCATCTGGATCTCCTTTTGGAGCAGGAATTCTATCTATAATTGCAGCTAAAATATTATCAACTCCAAAACCTGTTTTACCACTTGCATGGATTACTTCTTCTGGATCGCAACCTAATAAATCTACAATATCGTCTGTTACTTCTTCTGGATTTGCAGAAGGTAAATCTACTTTATTTAAAACCGGAATTATCTCTAAATCGTTCTCTAAAGCTAAGTATAAGTTAGAAATTGTTTGTGCTTGTATACTTTGTGCAGCATCTACAATTAACAAAGCACCTTCACAGGCTGCAATAGATCTAGAAACTTCGTAAGAAAAATCTACGTGACCTGGAGTATCAATTAAATTTAAAATAAATGGCTCTCCATTATGAACATAATCCATTTGAATGGCGTGCGATTTTATGGTAATTCCACGTTCTCGCTCTAAGTCCATATTATCTAATAACTGATTCTGTTTTTCACGTTCTGTTACAGAGCCAGTATAATCTAACAATCTATCTGCTAATGTACTTTTACCATGATCTATATGTGCGATTATGCAAAAGTTTCTAATGTTCTTCATACTTCGTTTTCTAACTACTTTCAACTGACAAAGATATGTTATTTACACACCTTGTCAAATAAAAAAAGCACAATGAAACCATTGTACTTTTACAACTATTTTTAGGTTAGATTAATAATCTCTATCTAACTCTGCAATTGCAACTTTAAACTCCTCCCAGTTTATGGTTTCGTCACCAGACTTATCATAACCTTTTAACATTTCTCCTGCTACAATACCTCTTAAAAACCCAGAAACTCCAGCATCTTTTAGCAACTCTTTAATTTCTGATTTATTTAAAGCTCCATCTTGGTCTTTATCATAATTTTGAAAAGCTGCTTCTGGATTTGTGAATTTTTCGGTCATTAACGAATGAATATCTTTTAATATGTTTTCTTTTGCGCCCATAATTTTTAAAATTTGTGTTTATAAAAAATTTAGTCTTGCCATTCTGCAATAAACAAGTTGGTATCTCTACCACCTCCGTTATTTCTATTTGATGAAAAAGCTAGTTTTTTTCCATCGTTAGAAAACACAGGAAAAGCATCAAAAGTTTCTCCATGTGTAACTCTTTCTAGATTTTTACCATCAATATCAATTAAATATAAATTGAAAGGAAAACCTTTTTCTGCTTCAAAGTTTGATGAAAATAAAATCTTTTTTCCTGAAGGATGAAAAAACGGACTCCAATTGGCATTTCCTAAATCTGTTAATTGACGTAATTCTGAACCGTCTGCATTACAGATATACAACTCCATTTCTGTTGGTTCTACTAAACCTTCTGCTAATAAATCTTTGTAAGCTTTAATTTCTTCTTGAGTTTTTGGTCTAGAAGAACGGAAGATAATTTTAGTTCCATCAGGAGAGAAAAAAGCACCTCCATCATACCCCAATTCGTCAGTAATTTGTTTTACATCAGAACCATCTATATTCATTGTGTACAATTCTAAATCGCCACTTCTGGTTGATGTAAATACAATTTTATCTCCTTTAGGTGATACTGTAGGCTCTGCATCATACCCTTTTTCATTGGTCAACTGTTTTACAATATTTCCTTCTAAATCTGCCACAAAAATGTCGAAACTATCATAAACAGGCCAAATATACTTGCCGTTTTTACGTAATGGAACTTCGGGGCAATTATCATCGACCAAATGTGTAGATGCATAAATAATATGTTTGTTATCTGGCAAAAAATACGCACAAGTTGTACGTCCTTTTCCAGTAGAAATCATTGGTGGCATTTTATCTTTAAAATTCTCATCAGCATTCATTAAAAACATTTGATCACAGCCAACATTCCAATTTTTATAGTTGGATTGAAATACCAATTGCTTATCATCAAAACTCCAATAAGCTTCAGCATTATCGCCACCAAAAGTAACTTGTCTTATACTTTTAAAATGTGTTTCTTCTGGATAAATTAAAGAGTCTTTTACAACTTCTTTTGTCGATTTTTCTGCGTTTGGTTTTTTATCGTTTTTGCAAGAAAACAGCAAAGACACTAATACTAGTAAAGAAAGAATTCTCATTTTCTTATTTATTAATTAACTTTGCTAAAATAATATTATCATTATGAAAAACGTTGTATTTTTTATCTTTTTGAGCATTTTAGTTTCTTGTAAACCAGAAATTAATCAACAAAACCGAATTAAAGAAGATGTAACTTTTTTAGCTTCGGATGCTTTAGAAGGAAGACAAACAGGAACTGAAGGTGAAAAAAAAGCAGCCGAATATATTTCTAAACGTTTTTCAGAATTAGGCTTACAAGAAAAAGGAACACAAAAATACTTACAGCCTTTTACCTTTAAGCCAAAAACCAATCCGCATGACGAAGTAAAATTTAATGTAAATGGTGATGGAACTATTACAGGAAATAATGTAATTGGTTTTCTAGATAATAAGGCAGAAAACACAGTAATTATAGGCGCTCATTACGATCATTTGGGTTTTGGTGGAGAAGGTTCTTTGTATAGAGATTCTATAAAAGCCATACACAATGGTGCAGATGATAACGCTTCTGGAATAGCTGTTTTATTGAATTTAGCTGCAAAACTAAAAGCAAAAAACACTAATAATAATTTTCTTTTTATGGCATTTTCTGGTGAAGAAATGGGCTTATTGGGCTCAAATTATTTTGTAAAAAATCCAACAATAGACACCAAAAAAGTATCTTATATGATTAATATGGATATGGTTGGACGTATGAAAAAAGATTCCTCTTTAGCAGTTTATGGCACAGGAACTTCGCCAATTTTTAAACAAACATTAAAATCTCATAATGATAATTTTAAATTAATTCAGCAAGAATCTGGAGTTGGACCAAGTGATCATACAAGTTTTTATTTGACTGATATTCCTGTTTTACACTTTTTTACTGGGCAACATGAAGATTATCATAAACCAGGTGATGATTCTGAAAAACTGAATTATGAAGGTATGCATTTAATTTCTGATTATATTTTCAATATCATTTCTGATTTAGATGATAATGGAAAACTTACCTTTAGAAAAACCAAAAACGAAAGCGAAAGTACACCACGTTTTAAAGTTGGTTTAGGCGTAATTCCAGATTATTTATTTGATGGAAAAGGAATGCGAATTGATGGTGTTTCTGAAGATAAACCTGCACAAAAAGCCGGACTTAAAAAAGGCGATATTGTCATAAAACTAGGCGATAGTACAGTTACAAATATGATGAGTTATATGCGAGCTTTATCTATCTTTGAAAAAGGAAGCACTACTAAAGTTGTCGTTAAAAGAGGTGATAAGGAAGTTGAGAAAATAATTCAATTTTAATTTAGAAACTCTAAATTTGCAGCATGATTAAAATAGACAACATAGAATTACCCGATTTTCCTTTATTGTTAGCACCAATGGAAGATGTTTCAGACCCACCTTTTAGAGCATTGTGCAAAGAAAATGGTGCAGATGTTGTGTACACAGAGTTTATCTCTTCTGAAGGATTAATTAGAGATGCAGCTAAAAGTGTTATCAAATTAGATATTTACGAAAAAGAAAGACCTGTAGGAATTCAGATTTTTGGTGCAAATTTAGATTCAATGTTAAAAACCATTGAAATTGTAGAGAAATCGAATCCAGATATTATTGACATCAATTTTGGTTGTCCTGTTAAAAAAGTAGTATCCAAAGGTGCAGGAGCTGGAATTTTAAAAGATATAGACTTAATGGTTTCGCTTACAGAAGCTATGGTTAAACACACCAATTTACCAATTACAGTAAAAACACGTTTGGGCTGGGATCACGATTCTATACGAATTGTAGAAGTTGCAGAGCGCTTACAAGATGTTGGCTGTAAGGCAATTTCAATTCACGGAAGAACAAGAGCACAAATGTATAAGGGTGATGCTGACTGGAAACCTATTGCCCAAGTAAAAAACAACCCAAGAATGCATATTCCTGTTTTTGGAAATGGAGATGTTACATCACCAGAAAGAGCAATGGAAATGCGAGATAAATATGGTTTAGATGGCTGTATGATTGGTAGAGCTTCTATTGGTTATCCTTGGTTTTTTAACGAAATAAAACACTTTTTTAAAACTGGCGAATATTTACCTAAACCTACAATTGGTGAACGTACAGAAATGGCAAGGCGTCATTTACAAATGGCTATTGATTGGAAAGGTGAACGTTTAGGAGTTGTAGAAACTAGAAGACACTATACCAACTATTTTAAAGGGATTCCGCATTTTAAAGAATACAGAACTAAGATGGTTACTTCAGATGACCCTAGAGATGTTTTTAATGCGTTTAATGAAGTAGAAGAGAAATTCGGGAATACTATTATTCCAGAAATTAGATAAGTTACTTCTCTACAAATTCTTTAGATATTCTACTACTTGCAATTTTAGCGGCTATAAACCCAAGTGTTGTAATTGTAAAAATTACTATTAAAAGGTTAGAAAACCTAAATTCTACAGGATAAGCTAAGTTTTCTGTTATCATAAATAAGCCAAACTTTAATTGTATAAAAACAGCTATTACACCTATTAATAATCCTAAAATCATTCCTGTAATAGTTAATAAAAAACCTTGTAAAACAAATATTCGTTTTATCTCTTTTATGGTTGTTCCTAAATTAAATAAGGTTTTCAAGTTTTGTTTTTTATCAATAATCATCATTATTATTGCACCAATTACGTTAAATAACGCAATGATTACTATCAATGTAAAAATTAGATAAGACACAAAATTCTCTGTATTTATCACTTTATAAAAAACTTCATTTAACTGTTCTTTGGTTTGTACTTTAAAAGAATCTCCTAATTTTTGTTGAAGCTCTTCTGCAAATTCATCTGCCAATAAATTATCTGTTAGTTTTAATTCAATTGCAGTAACTTGATTTTCTTTAAACCTTAAAAGTCGTTTTGCTTCTTCTAAATTTACAAATACAAATTTACTTTCAAAATCTTCTGTACCTGTATATAACCCTACAATCTGAACATTGGTTTTGTAAAATGCATTGGTAGGATTTATAAAACCTGTACCTGGTTTTGGTATCATTATAGATAAAGGTTCTCCAAAACTTCTTACACCTAAAGATAACTTTGCAGCTATAGTTCTACCAATAACTGCGGTTTTTAGATATTCATTTTCTAACCAATTACCAACACTTAAAGACGAATCTATATTTGTAATTTGTGCATAATTCTCTTCTACACCTTTTATATAAGCAATTTCATTCTTATCCTTATATTCCAAAAAAACACGTTCTTCAATAATTTTAGAACTTGCTTTTATTGCTGTATTATTATCTAAAACTTGCTGAATAGCATCATCAATAAAAAAAGATTTACCCTTTACAACAGAAATTTTTATATCAGGATCTGAAGCATCTAGCAAACTATAACTAAAAGTTCGCAAACCAGAAAAACCAGATAAAATTATAAATAAGGCCAAAGAGCCTACTATTACACCAAAAGACGCAATAATTGTAATAATGTTAATGGCATTATTACTCGTTTTTGTAAATAAATATCTTTTAGCTATGTATAGAGAAAAATTCAATGAAGTATATTGAATTTATATTTTTTTACGTCTAGGTAAAACATCCGGATTTTTAATCGGGTTTTCATCTTCGCCCTTTAAAGATTTATCAATCTCTTCTAAATAATCTAAAGTATCATCAGCAAAAAACAATAATTCTGGCATTCTTCTTAATTGATTTTTAGTTCTTTTTGCCATTTCATGACGAATAAAAAAGGTATTTGATTGTATTCCTTTTACAATTTCGTCTCTTTTTTCTGATGGAAAAATACTTAAATACACCTTAGCAACTCCTAAATCTGAAGTTACATGTACTTTAGACACAGATATAATAACACCCTTCATTCCATCTTGTGCAGCTTTCTGCAATACATCTACCAAATCTTTTTGCAGAACTCCTGCAATCTTTCTTTGTCTGTTTGTTTCTTCCATATCGCAAATTTACGATATTTTTATGGAGTGTATATCTTATTTTTAATAGCATACATCACTAAACCCACTCTGTTTTTTACATTTAGTTTTATAAATAAGCAATTTCTATAGCCATCAATTGTTTTGGGGCTTAAACACATTCTATCTGCAATTTCTTTGTAGGTTAATTCAGTACAAGCTAATTTTAAAAATATTACCTCTTTTTCTTTTAGAACTATTTCTTCTTCTGCATTACCAGAAATAGATTTCATTAATAAATTAGTTACATTTTTAGAATGATAAAAGCCATTTTCGGCAATTTCTATCAATGCTTTTTCTAAAACAGCTTTTTCTGTATCTTTAAGTAAATAACCAATTGCGCCTGCTTTAAGCATTTTTAGAACAGTTTTATCATCATCTTCGACAGACAACGCCATTACGTTAACTTCTGAATGATTTTTATGTATCCATTCTGTTGTTTCAATACCATTTAAAATTGGCATATTAATATCCATTAAAACTATATCTGGTATATTTTCTGATGAACTTGTGAATTGTTCAACTAATTCTTGTCCGTTTTTACAGGTGTACAACACTTCAAATTTCTCAAAAGTATTAACCATTGTTTGTATGGCTTGCGATAATAATGTGTGGTCATCTACAACAACTACCGAATATTTTGTCATAATTTATAATTAATTTCCAAGGTTGTTCCTTTATTTTTTTCTGATTTAAACACGGCTTCAGCACCAATTAAATGCGCTCTATTTTTAATATTTATCAACCCTATACCATCTTTTTTCCCTTCGGATGAAAAACCAACTCCATTATCTTTTGCTGTTATTAATAAATTACTTTGTAAATAATCTAAAGTTACTTTTAACTCAGAAGCTCTAGAATGTTTTATAGTATTTGAAAAAAATTCTTGTAAAATTCTAAAAATGATAATGGTAGATTTTTTGTCAATCTCTTTTTCATTTCCTTTAATTTCTAAAGTAGATGCTATAAAATTTAAACGATTAAAGCGATTTATTTCTAATTGAATCGCTTCTTTAAGCTCTATATTCTTAATTGCTTCAGGGTTAATCAATTTTGATAAAGATCGTACTTCTGTTAATCCTTGAGAGATGGTTTTAGTTACTTCTGCTATATTTTCTTCAGTAGCATTTTGCAACTGTATTTTTGCCAAAGTTAGTAATTGACCTATATTATCATGCAACTCCCAGCTAATGTTTCTTAGGGTTTCTTCTCTAATTTCTATTTGAGTTTCTGCAATTTCTCTTTCAAAACGTTTTTTGTCTTCTTCTTGTTTTTCTAATAAAAATGTTTTTTTCTTTTGAAAAACCGTAAACAATATTATCAGTGCTACTACAATAAATAGTATTATTAATGATGATATTATAAGTACTATATTTCCTTCTTGCATCTAATTAATCCATATATAAAACACAAATTAAGTAAAATAATTATGGAATAGAGTAATTCATCACCAAAATCCGCTTTAAAAAATTTAAAATAAACAATTGTGAAAAATGGAATTGTAGTTAAATAAAAAATTAAATAACCAACAGAAACCCAAAAGGGTAATAATTTTTTATAATTTAAAACTTTATCAGACATCAATAACTCGTTAAAATAAATGATAACAAAAACACTATTTATTAAAGCTTCGAAGGGTACTGAATATGATTGCAATTCTTTTAAAAAAAAACTAATAAAATAGAGTATATTAAAAATAATTACTAATATTTTAATGGTATTTAAATTTCTTTTATTAGTTATTAAATGATAATATATTAAAGCAAAAATATTAAACTCAAAAAAAGTATAAATATTAAATAACCATAAATTTTTTGTACTAAAAATATAAGTACCAATTAAATTGAATATTACACCAGTAAATAAAAAAAGGACAAAAAACTTATAAAAGGAATAACCTTTGAATTTATTGTAAAAAAAAACAGATAAAATTAAAGTTAAATATTCAAAATATTTATAAATATCAGCAAGTTCAAAAGACATTATTAATCAGTTTTAGGATCGATAGAACCTCTATTAAGAGCAGAACTATCATCATCTTCTTGCATAAATCTAAAAGATAAAATTGAGGCTCTATTCACTTTTTTTGTAGATTCACCGGCATATTTATGTAAAACACTTTGCATAGATACAGGTTTACCTTTTGTTGATTTTAATGGTTCGTAAGCAACGTTTTTATCATCACCAATATTTGTTGTAGGCATTAAAATAAAAGAAACCCTATTTTGATAAGCTTCTATTTTATAATCTGAAGGATATGCTGCTGTAAAAATTTTAACACCAGTTAATTTAATATCTTTCTCTCTAGATATTTTTTCTATATAAGCAATATATTGTTTAAGTTCATCAATACTAAAAAATTCAGAAACAGTAGCTACAGTATCCTTTCCTTTAGATTTTTGTGTAATATACTTATCTAATAATATTTTTTGTCCATTATCATATTCATTAAACATACTTGCCATTTCTTTATAAGTAATAGCTTGGCTTGGTCTTTTATTATTAGAGTAACAAGATAGATCTTCTTTATCTGGATTTGACTTTTCTGCGTTACAGGAAACTATTAAAAGTGTAAATACAAATAAGAAACATAATTTTATAATTGGAGATTTCATTTTATATAAATTAAAGTTATTAATGTGAAAATATACTATATTTTTTAGAGGTAGACATCAATAGATATAAAAAAAGGGGTTTTTCCTCAAGTATTATCAATGTTTTCACTCTTTACTACTATCTTTAATTAGATGATATTTGAAGTGTTATATTTACTTAGGTAAATATGTTTCGTAAAAGGGGAAATTGCTAAAAAAACATCTTTAATTAAAGATGTTTTTTTTATGACAAATAATAAAATAAAAAAAGCCTTGAAACTATTCTGTTTCAAGGCTTTTTTAAAATTGTACTTTAAGTAATTAATCGGCTAAAATTATAGCTTTATTATCATTTAATTCTAATGTACCAGAATTAATAGCTAATGTTAAAATTTTATCATCTGCTTCGTCTGGAATTAATTTACCATGCAAATCATCTAACTCTAAATTAATTTGAGAGTGAATATGAATATAAATAGTTCCTTCTTTTAAAACAGAAACTATTGGTGCGTGATTATTTAACATTTGAAACTCGCCATTTAAACCAGGAACTGATAAAGAATCAACTTCTGATGAAAATAAAATAGCTTCTGGTGTAACAATTTCTAAAAACATATTTCTTTAGTTTTTAGTTTTTAGTTTTTAATCTTTAGATAAATACGAGTTGCTAAAAATCTTAAACTTAAAACTTAATTTATGCCTCCGCTAACATTTTTTCTCCAGCATCAATTGCATCTTGAATTGATCCTCTTAAGTTAAATGCTGCTTCAGGATATTTATCTAACTCACCATCCATAATCATATTAAATCCTTTAATAGTGTCTTTAATATCAACTAAAACTCCTGGTATACCAGTAAATTGTTCAGCTACGTGAAAAGGTTGAGATAAGAAACGTTGTACACGTCTAGCTCTGTGAACTACTAATTTATCTTCTTCAGATAATTCTTCCATACCTAAAATTGCGATGATATCTTGTAATTCTTTATAACGTTGTAAAATTTCTTTTACTCTTTGTGCACAGTCATAGTGTTCATCACCTAAAATATCAGCAGTTAAAATTCTTGAAGTAGAATCTAAAGGATCTACTGCAGGATAAATACCTAACTCAGCAATTTTACGAGATAATACTGTTGTAGCATCTAAGTGAGCAAATGTTGTTGCTGGTGCTGGATCTGTTAAATCATCTGCAGGTACATAAACCGCTTGTACAGATGTAATAGAACCTTTTTTAGTAGATGTAATACGCTCTTGCATTGCCCCCATTTCAGTTGCTAATGTTGGTTGGTAACCTACTGCAGAAGGCATACGACCTAATAATGCAGAAACCTCAGAACCTGCTTGTGTAAACCTAAAGATATTATCTACGAAGAAAAGTACATCTTTACCTTGTGCTTCTCCTGCCCCATCTCTAAAGTATTCTGCAATTGTTAAACCAGATAATGCAACACGTGCACGTGCTCCAGGTGGTTCATTCATTTGACCAAAAACAAATGTTGCTTTAGAATCTTTCATTCCAGATTTATCAACTTTAGATAAATCCCATCCTCCTTCTTCCATAGAATGCATAAAATCATCACCATATTTGATAATTCCAGATTCTAACATCTCTCTTAGTAAATCATTTCCTTCACGAGTTCTTTCTCCAACTCCTGCAAACACAGATAAACCACCATGTCCTTTTGCAATGTTGTTAATTAACTCTTGAATTAATACAGTTTTACCTACTCCTGCACCACCAAATAATCCAATTTTACCACCTTTTGCGTAAGGCTCAATTAAATCGATTACTTTAATACCTGTAAATAAAACTTCTGTAGATACAGATAAGTCTTCAAATTTAGGTGCAGCTCTATGTATTGGCAATCCATTATTACCATCTTTACTTAAGTTACCTAAGCCATCAATTGCATCTCCAGTAACATTAAATAAACGACCATAAATATCGTTTCCTATTGGCATTTGAATTGGACTTCCAGTAGCTACTACTTCAGCTCCTCTTTGTAATCCATCAGTAGCATCCATAGAAATAGTTCTAACAGTATCCTCACCAATATGTTGTTGAACTTCTAAAACTAAAATAGAGCCATCAGCTTTTTTAATTTCTAATGAGTCATAAATTTTTGGAAGCTCATTGCTTTCAGTATTGAACTCAACATCAATAACTGGCCCAATAATTTGAGAAACTTTACCTGTTGTTGTAGACATTTTTGTATCTAATTAAATTATTATTATTTTATATAGGATTTACCCTCTCTTTTTCAAGGCGCAAAGTTACTTTTTTGATTGCAATTAAAAAAGTTTTTTTAACTAAAAAAGCCTCATCAATTTGATGAGGCTTTAATATTATTGTATTAGAAGATTAGTTCTTAACTTTAACTTCTACTCTTCTATTATTAGCTCTACCTTTTCTAGTACTATTAGAATCTACTGGATTGTCTTCACCAAATCCTTTAGCAGTTAATCTAGATTCGTTAATTCCTTTTTTAACAAAATAATTTTTAACAGCATTTGCTCTTTTGTCTGATAACATTAAGTTGTAAGCTGCAGTACCTGTACTATCTGCATAACCATTGATATCAAATTCAGCTTTTTCGAATTCATTCATAACTCCAATCATACCATCTAATTGTTTAGTAACTCCTGATTTAAAACTAGCTCTGTTTGTGTTAAACAAAATTGCTTTAAAAGTACCTTCACCAATTAATTCTTTGTAAGATTTAGGTGGAGCAGGACAACCTGAGTTAGAAGCAACACCAGCTTCATTTACACATTTATCATCTTTATCTAATACACCATCACCATCAGTATCTGGCCAAGGACATCCGTTATTAGCAGCAGGACCTGCAACATTAGGACATTTATCATTTTCACCTACAACACCATCTCCATCAGCATCAGGACAACCTTTATTTGCTTTTGTTCCTTTAGCATTAGGACACATATCATCTTTATCAGCAACACCATCACCATCAGCATCAGGACAACCATTCATTGCAGCTAAACCTGGCGTGTTAGGACAAGCATCATCAGAATCTTTTACACCATCACCATCAGCATCAGGACAACCATTGAATTCTTCTAAACCAGCAACTTCTGGACAAGCATCATTTTTATCATACACACCATCACCATCAGTATCAGTTCCACCAAACTTAACAATTACACTTATTGAATTTTGGTAGTGAGATCTTACGTTTTTAGCAAAACCTAATTTACTTCCGTGTTGAAAGTTAAGACCTAAGTTATTGTTGAACCAAACATTAAAACCTAAAGCTCCATGCCCCATTAATTCAGAAGTATCATTGTAACCACTATCAACAAAATCTCCTCCTAAACCAACATAAGGATCAAACCAACCTGTATCACCAAATAAGTTATTTAAGTCATATTTTGCCATAGCACCAATAGACCATAAAAGGTAATCAGAGTCATCTTCTTCAAGGTGATACTTAATTTTATTTAAAGAACCAGCTAATTGTATACTAAATCCTTTCCCTATATACTTATCTGCTGCAATTCTAGAGATTGAAGGTAAAATATTCCAATCCTTGTTACTTAACATATCATTAAACTGACTACTAAAATCAGTACCATGATACATATCAACTGAATTCACACCAAAACTAACAGCCCAAGGGTTGTTTTCATCTTGTGCGTTAATGTTGCTAACCATAACTAACGCAAATAAAGCTATCACAGCTATTTTTAATCGTTTCATTTTCAAGTTTTTAAATTAAAAGTTCTTTATTTTTATACGCAAAAGTAAGTTGTTAAAACTTATTTACAAAGACAAATCTACAAAATATTAATAAAACAGCAAGTATTTATCAGTTCTAAATAACTTTTAATTCCTTACCTACCTTAGTAAAAGCAGAAATAGCTTTATTTAAATGATGAACAGTATGAGCCGCTGAAAGCTGAACTCTTATTCTTGCTTTTTCCTTTGGAACTACTGGAAAAAAGAAACCAATTACATAAATTCCTTCTTTTAATAATTTATTAGCCATAACTTGAGAAAGCTTTGCATCATATAACATAACTGGCACAATTGCTGAGTCTGCTCCTACTAAATCAAAACCTACTTTTTCCATTTCTGTTCTAAAATAATTGGTGTTCCATTCAAGTTTATCTCTTAAAGAAGTGTCATTAGAAATTAAATCGAATACTTTTAAGCTAGCACCTACAATTGCAGGAGCTAAAGAATTAGAAAATAAATAAGGGCGTGATCTTTGGCGTAGAATTTCAATAATTTCTTTTTTTCCGGTTGTATAGCCTCCCATTGCTCCTCCTAAAGCTTTACCTAAAGTTCCAGTAACAATATCAACTCTATCCATTACATTTTTTAACTCGACAGTTCCTCTACCTGTTTTACCTATAAAACCTGTTGCATGGCATTCATCAACCATAACCAAAGCATCGTACTTATCTGCTAAATCACAAATTTCATCTAATTTCGCCACTATTCCATCCATTGAGAAAACTCCATCTGTAACAATAATCTTAAAACGATGATTTTGCTTATTAGCTTCAATTAACTGCTCTTCTAGAGAATTCATATCATTATTATTGTAACGATACCTAGCTGCTTTACACAAACGAACTCCATCTATAATAGAAGCGTGATTTAAACTATCAGAAATAATTGCATCTTCTTTTGTTAATAATGGCTCAAAAACACCTCCATTCGCATCAAAAGCTGCTGCATATAAAATTGTATCTTCTGTTGTGTAGAAATCTGCAACTTTTTGTTCTAATTGTTTGTGAATATCTTGTGTACCACAAATAAAACGCACTGAAGACATCCCAAAACCGTGAGTATCCATAGTATTTTTTGCAGCCTGAATAACCTCTGGATGATTTGATAACCCCAAATAATTATTGGCACAAAAATTAATAACCTCTTCTCCTGTAGAAATTTTAATAACTGCATCTTGAGAAGATGTGATTATTCTTTCTGACTTATATAAACCTTCGTCTTTTATATTTTGAAGCTCAAAACTTAAAGTATCTTTAATTTTTCCGTACATTTATTATGAATTTAACAAACACAAAGATACAAAGTTTATTTTCTTTGACTATACCTCAACAATATCAATTTCTTTATTAATATATATGAGTAGTTTTTTATCAACCTTAAAATTCATTGATTTTAAAACTTGTTCATATTTTAAAATCTGTTGCTTGTGTTCTGATGACTTATTTCCGGTTTTATAATCGATAATTGAAACTAAATCATTTGTAAAAACCAAACGGTCTGGAATTACAATTTGATTATCAACATCTACAATTTCTCTTTCATTATATGTAACTACATCCTCAGAAAAATATTTATTTATTTCTGGATGATATACAACTTCATTAATTTTAAGTTTTAAAGATTTTGATTCAAAATCATCAATTATTCCTTGTTGTACATATTGATTCACAACTTTTTCAACATCATTTTTAGTGATGATTTTCGATAAAATTTCGTGAAACAAATTACCAAAATCAATTGCTTCTCCTTGATTTGTATCCCATAATTTAGATGAACTCGCTAACAAAACTACATTGTGTTCTTGCCAAGGTGTAGAAATAAATTTTTCGTGAATTTGAGAAACTGAATTTTCTTTTTGAATACTACTAACTCTAATATCATTACCAAAAGAGTATTCTAAATCATCATCATTCCAAAGATTTTGTTCTTTTAAATAATTAATTAAAACACCTGAATAAAAGTTTGTATTTACCTCACCTTTTGCTGATATTTTTCGCTCAGTAATTATATGCAATTGCTCTACAGCTCTTGTTAAAGCAACATACAATAAATTAAAATTATCTAGCTCTAATTCTTGTCTTTGATGATGGTAAATTTGCTCTCCTTTCTCACTTACTTCCGCTAAACTTTTATTGAAATCAACCAATAATTCTTTGAATTCCCCATAATTATCGGGCAATTCATCTAACCAAACTTTAGGGTTTATTTGCCTGTAAACATCTACATCACAAGGAAAAATTACAATAGGAAACTCTAAACCTTTTGATTTATGAATCGTCATAATTTGAACTGCATTTGCACTTTCTGATGCAACAATGCTTAACTTTTCTTTTTTTAGTTCCCAGAATTCTAAAAAGGAATTAACATCTATCGATTTTCTTTGTTGCTCTAAAACAACATCTAAGAAAAATTGCACATAAGCATCAGAAGTATTTACTAGGTTAAAACCTCTAATAATTTCTTCTATTTTTTCGTAAAATGGCAATTGATTAAAAGTAGATATTTCAAAAGAAATTCCGTATTTTTTTAGAGCTTCAAACAGTTCTAGATTTTCTGATTTAGCAAATTCTTTAAAGAAAATATGTTTCGGATTTTCGATTTGTAAATGCTGATATAAAAAGCACAAAATTTCGAAACGTGTTTCTTCATCATTAGGGTTTTGCAACAGTTTTAAAACATCAACAATAAAAGTAACTTTTATACTATTTTGTAAAAGCAAAGTTTCTGACGAAACAATATCTACTCCGTTTTCTGAAAGGTAATTTGCAACAGCAATTCCGTCTTTTTTTGTTCGTGTTAACACACAAATTTCATCTAAAGAAAAGCTTTCTTTTAATTGATTTATTTTTTCTAAAACTTTCTTCGGATATTTTATTTTTTCATCATCTTTATGATCTTCTTTTTCAAGAAAATTAAGTGAAACAAATCCGCCTTTTTTAGCATTTTCTAATTGCTTATTACCATCAACAAATATTTTTTTATAAGATTCATTATGCAAAAAATTGGATGTAAATTGAAAAAATGAATTGTTAAAATTGATAACCTCTGCATAGCTCCTAAAATTAGTTTCTAAGCTTTTGATTTCTTTGTTAATATGAAAAGGATTTTTTGCATCTGAACCTAACTCAATAAACTGCTCTGCTTTTCCTCCTCTCCATCTATAAATTGCCTGTTTTCCATCACCAACCAATAACAAATTACTCTTTTCTTGCGCTAAAGCATTGTCTATTAACGGAATTAAATTACTCCACTGTAAGACTGATGTATCTTGCATTTCATCAATAAAAAAATGTTGAAAACGTTGCCCAATTCTTTCGTAAATAAAAGGTGCAGGTTGTTCTTTAATATTATCAGAAATTAGTTGATTAAACTCAGCATTTAATCTGATATTACTTTCTTCTTTTATACTATCTAATTCTTGATTGATGTTATTTAAAACCGCTAAAGGAATTATGTTTTTTAAAGCCAATTTATTCATTAAAAACTGACTGTATATTTCTTTTGCTTGATTGTAAAAACCAATAATTTCTGGAACAATATTCTCTATAGTTGATGCAATTACATCCGAAGTTGATTTCGCATAATATTGATGATTTTCTATTGCTTTTTCTATAGTTTCTGCTCTTGATAAAAAATTAAAATCTACCGATTTTAAACTTACATCAGCAAAAAACTTAGGAATTGTTCCTCTCAGAAAGTCTTTTTGAGTTAAATCATTTTCGTCCAATAAAGCCAAACAATCTTGCCCTACTTTTGATAGTGCTGCTTTTACCTCTTTTTGATGTAAAAAAAGTTTCGATTTTAAATCAGTAAAATCTTCTAGTTTTTTATCAGCAAGACCTCTAAAATGTTTAATATCATCTTCGTTCAATAAAACTTTTGAGAACTCATTTAAATCTCTAGATATATCCCAAGATTTATCATCATCAGTTTTATCTAAAGAATAATCAATTAAAAGTTTCGTCAGTTTTCTATCTGTTCCGATTTTAGAAATTAAAACATCTACAGCCTCATTTAATAAAGAAACTACATCCATTTCTACTTCAAAATTCAAAGACAATCCTAAATCATAAGCAAAACTTTTTATTATTTTATGCGTAAAACTATCTATAGTAGTAATTGAAAAAGCGGAATAATTCTGAAGAATTACATCTAAAATCTTTTTACTTCTCGCTTGAATTGTAGGTTTATCAACAGCAACTTCATCAATAATAATTTTAAAAAGATCGTTTTCTATACCTTCAGAAAAATCTTCTAAATTAGACAAAACACGCTCCTTCATTTCTCCGGCTGCTTTGTTAGTAAACGTTATTGCCAATACTTTTTGAAAAGTAAAAATATCCTCAGAATTTAGTAAGACCTTGAGATATTCTTTTACTAAAGTAAAGGTTTTTCCGCTTCCTGCAGAAGCATTATATACTTGAAAAGTTGAAGTTTGCTGCACAATTTATTTTTAAAGACGAATTGCACGAATTTACACAAATAAGTTCAAAATTTAAGATTCAATATCCAAAAAAGGAAAGCAAACATCCTTAGAAAAAATATAGATTTACTTCGTAATATTTTTTCTTTAAAATAAAGTTAGAACAGTTTTCTAACCTAAACCAACATCCAAAGACATCATTACAATAAAACCACCTATAAAACCAAGTGTTGCAATATCTGTGTATTTATCTCTTTGCGTTTCTGGTATTACTTCTTCTACAACTACAAAAATCATAGCTCCTGCAGCAAATGCTAATGCATAAGGTAAAATTGGCGTAAAGAATGAAACTGCTAATGCTCCTAAAACTGCTGCCATAGGCTCTACAATTGCAGATAATTGTCCATACCAAAAACTTTTAAATCTGCTAACTCCTTGTCTTCTTAAAGGCATTGCCACAGCAAAACCTTCTGGAAAATTCTGAATTCCAATTCCGATTGCTAAAGATATTGCTGCAATTATCATTTCTGTTTGTTCTACCCCCACTAATGTTGATGCTGCCCCAAATAACACACCTACTGCTAACCCTTCTGGAATATTATGTAATGTAATTGCCAAAACCAACAACGTAGATCTGTGTAATTCTGTTTTTACACCTTCTGCCTCATTTTCTTTAAAATTGATATGTAAATGAGGTAAAATTTTATCCATTCCAAAAAGAGATAAAGCACCTAGTGCAAAACCGATTGCAGCTGGTATAACTTTAACAAACCCTTCTCCAGGACTATTTTCTATAGCTGGCGATAACAAGCTCCAAAAACTTGCTGCAACCATAACTCCACCTGTAAAACCAAGCATTCCGTCTAAAACTGCTCTATTTAATTTCTTAAAAAAGAATACTAAAGCAGCACCTAAAGCTGTTAATCCCCAAGTAAAAAGTGAGGCATAAAATGCTGCTTGAATTGGATGTTCTTTTCCAAAAGCAACTAATTGTTCGAATGTATTCATAACTTTTTTATATATATATTATTGGCAATTTTGTTAGAAATAGTTAACTTTTTGTTTTCTATTTTAATCGATAAAGAATCGTCATAACCTTCTTTTTCTAAAACTGTTATTTGTTTTCCTAAAGTGATACCCTTTTTATCTAAAAATTGTAAAAATTCTGAAGATGAATCATCTACACCAACACAAACTCCAGAATCGTTTTTTAATAAAGACGATAGTAAAATTTTATCAATCACATTTAAATTACCTTCTTTATCCGGAATTGGATCTCCATGAGGATCATGTGTGGGGAAACCCAATAAAGCATCTAACTGATTAATTAATTTAGGTGATTTAATATGTTCTAATTGCTCTGCAACTTCGTGCACTTCATCCCATGAAAAATTAAGTTTATCTACCAAAAAAACTTCCCAAAGTCGATGTTTTCTAACAATATTAGCTGCTATTTTTTTTCCAAATGAAGTTAATTTAACTCCTTGGTATTTTTTATAAATAACCAATTCTTTTTCTGATAATTTTTTAATCATATCTGTTACAGAAGACGCCTTTGTTTCTAACTTTTTTGCAATGGCATTTGTACTAATTCCTTTATTAGAAATTGTTTCTAAATGATAAATGGCTTTTATGTAATTTTCTTCAGACTGACTAAACATCAACTTAATTTAGATTACAAATATACTCATTTTTGATTTATATAAAATAATTTTTAGACTTGTCTAAAAATTATTTTATATTTGCTTAAAATTTTAGAAATGAAGAACTTAATAATCGTACTTTTTTTAATCGTAGCGAATAATATTATTAGTCAAACAATATCAGGAAAAATTACTGCTACAAATGGAGATGAAATTCCGTTTGCAAACATTTATTTAAAGAAAACTAAATCCGGAACTTCATCTAACGAAAAAGGGTTTTACGAATTAAAAAACATAGAAAAAGGAACATATATCTTAATTGTTAGCAGTATTGGTTATCAATCAAAATCATTAAAAATTACAATTAAAAACAATGAAAATTTAGTTAAAAATATCACTTTATCAGATGATAATTCTTTGGATGAAATTGTAATTTCTGGAACGTTAAGACCGGTTTCTAAAACAGCAAGTCCTGTACCTGTAGAAGTGTATAGCGAAGCTTTTTTTAAGAAAAACCCTACGCCTTCAGTTTTTGAATCGTTGCAAAATGTAAACGGAGTAAGACCTCAATTAAATTGTAACGTTTGTAATACTGGCGATATTCATATCAATGGTTTAGAAGGCCCTTATACTTTTGTTTTAATTGATGGAATGCCAATTGTAAGTGGTTTATCTACAGTGTATGGTTTAACAGGAATTCCGCAAGCTTTAATAGAAAGAGTCGAAGTCGTAAAAGGACCTGCATCTACTTTATTTGGTTCTGAAGCTGTTGGCGGAATTATAAATATCATCACTAAAAAACCATCAAATTCGCCAAAATTAACCACAGACACTTTTGTAAGCTCTTGGGGAGAAGTAAATACAGATTTAGGTTTACGTTATCAATTATCAGAAAAAGCTCAAGGATTATTAGGTGTAAATTATTTTAATTTTCAAAATAGAATTGATAATAACGATGATAATTTTACAGATTTAACGCTTCAAAACAGAATATCACTTTTTAATAAAATTAATATTGAGCGAAAAAGCAATAAAGTTTTTACCATTGCTAGTAGATATGTTTATGAAGACAGATGGGGAGGAGAATTAGATTGGGAACGTGAGTTTAGAGGATCTGATATTAAATACGGAGAAAGCATTTACACCAACAGATGGGAATTATTTGGTACATACCAATTACCCACCACAAAAAACATTAATTTTCAATTTAGTACAAATGGGCATTATCAAGATTCTTTTTATGGAACAGATGCTTACGATGCAGAACAATTTATTGCGTTTGGGCAATTGGTTTACAACAAGCAAATTAAAGAAACTCACGATATTTTATTAGGTCTAGCCTACAGATACACTTCTTATGACGACAATACTTTTGCCACTTTCGAAGATGATGGAATTACAAATAAACCTTCTATAATTCATTTGCCAGGTATTTTTTTACAGGATGAAATTAGTTTAAGCAAACGCAAAAAATTGTTACTTGGTGTTAGATGGGATCATAATAGTTTACACGGAAATATATTCTCGCCAAGAATAAATTACAAATGGAATTCTAGAAATAATTCTAATATTTTTAGAGCAAGTATTGGAAATGGCTTTAGAGTTGCCAACGTTTTTACAGAAGATCATGCTGCGTTAACAGGTGCAAGAGAAGTTGAGTTTGATGGAGATTTAGACCCAGAAACTTCGTGGAATGCGAATCTGAATTTTGTGAAGAAGATAAATACCGAGAATTCATTTATCACCTTAGATGCAAGTGCTTTTTACACCTATTTTGATAACAGAATTTTACCTGACTACGAAACAGATGTAAACAAAATTATTTACGCTAATTTAGACGGATATTCAGTCTCTAAAGGAGTTTCTTTAAATGCTGATGTACTTTTTACAAATGGTTTATCTTTTAATGTAGGTACTACTTTAATGGATGTTTCTGTAACTGAAAATAATATTAAAACAAGACAATTATTAACGGAAAGTTTTAGTGGAGTTTGGTCTGTTTCTTATCGTTTTAACAATGATTTAAAACTAGATTATACTGGTAATTTATATGGTCCAATGCGTTTACCCTTATTAGGCCCAAATGATTTAAGAGACGAATATTCGCCTTGGTATAGCATACAAAACATTCAATTGTCTAAAAAGTTTTCGAATAGTTTTGAGGTTTATGGTGGAGTAAAAAACCTATTAAATTTTACACCCGCTGCAAATAGTATTTCTAGAGCTTTTGATCCTTTTGACAAACAAGTAGACCCAAATGATCCAGATGCTTTAACTTTTGACCCCAGTTATGTTTATGCTTCAAACCAAGGAATAAGAGCTTTTGTAGGTTTACGTTACACAATCTTTTAATTAAAGTAGATGAAAATAAATAAAGTTCTAACTTTTATTCTTTTCTTCGGATGTTTTGCAGTAAATGCGCAACAAACAGAAATTAAACTAAAAGAATATTCATTTTCTGAGACTGAACGTCTGCAAGAAAACAATCCTAGACCTTTATTTATTTTCATCTACACAGATTGGTGTAAGATTTGTGAAGGAATGAAAAAAACTACATTTAAAAACAATGAAGTTATTTCACTATTAAATAAGCATTTTTATTTTATCAAATTAAATGGAGAAGAAAAAAAAGACATCACTTTTTTAGGCAAAACATTTGCATACAAACCTACAGGAAATAAAACAGGTACACACCAATTAGCTAAAGAATTGTCATCAATAAAAGGCAAAATAAGTTACCCAACAACAACAATTCTAAATTCAAAATTTGAAATAGATATTCAGGTTGATAGTTTTATCAACAGTAAAAAAATGAAGAAAATATTAGAAAGCTATCTAAATCACTAGTGGTCCATTTCCCAAATACGTTTTCTACCTGTATCTCTTCTAACTCTACTTCTACCAGAAGAGCCACCACCTGAACCAGAAAATGAAAAACGATAAACAATAGCACCACCAACATAAATATGAGATCCTTGGCTTTGTAAACCATAGTAATTTATCTTGTACATTGCTTGTCCATTTAATCCAAATCTATCAGTAAGCCAAAGAGTTCCACCTCCACCAATATTAATAAACGGAGCTAAATAATCTTTTGTATCTACTAAACTACCCCCTAATAAAGCATAAATAGAAAGCGTATTTTCTGATGTTCCAAAATCGTATCTAATATCTCCATCAAAAGTTGTATACTGCTTTCCTTCATTTCTAGATGTTGATATTGCTGCGGATAAAGTGATATTGGTAAATGCATAAGTTGCTAGTGTAAATCTTGGAAACTGATCAGAATATCTAAAGCCTACAGCAGAACCATCTTTTGCAGAGTAGAGCAAACCTGCAGCTCCTACACCAATTGCCCATTTATTATTTGCGTCTTGAGCCTTAATGTTACTTTTAATCATCAACATGAAAATTAAAAGAATTAGAATTTTTAATTTCATAATCCGAGGGTTTTATTCGTATTCATAACTTCTTTTCTTACAAATATATTATAATATTGCATAAAACATATTTATCCATTGTTTTTTCTTGGTTAAGAAAGTTACATTTGTAAAAATTTATTACGTTGAGTAAGCAGAACATTGTAAATCAATATCAAAAATCTGCGAATGTTTCGCAGGTTATTACAGCCCTTCAACAAGACAAAAATCATTTTCAAATTACGAATTTGGTGGGTTCTTCGTTGTCTTTTGTTATATCTGAAACTTTTAAAAGTGCTGACAAACCTTATCTTTTAATCTTTAATGATAAAGAAGAAGCTGCCTATTATTTAAATGATTTAGAGCAACTTTTAGGTGATAAAAATGTACTCTTTTATCCTGGCTCTTACAGAAGACCTTATCAAATAGAAGAAACTGACAATGCCAATGTATTATTGCGTTCAGAGGTTTTGAACAGAATAAATTCTCGTAAAAAACCAGCTGTAATTGTAACTTATCCAACTGCTTTGTTCGAGAAAGTAGTTACAAAAACAGAACTAGACAAAAACACCTTAAAAGTTGGTATTAGCGATAACTTATCGCTCGATTTTGTAAACGAAGTTTTATTCGAATATAAATTTAAACGTGTAGACTTTGTTACTGAGCCTGGAGATTTTTCTGTAAGAGGTGGAATTATAGATGTTTTTTCCTTTTCTAATGATGAACCTTACAGAATAGAATTTTTTGGTGATGAAATAGATAGCATCAGAACTTTTGATGTAGAAACGCAATTATCTAAAGAAAAACTAAAAAAAGTTTCAATAATGCCAAATGTAGAAAACAAGGCATTACAAGAAAAAAGAGAAAGTTTTTTAAAATACATTTCATCAAAAACAGTAATTTTTACTAAAAATGTAGATTTACTTTCTAATAAATTGGATAAGTTTTTTACCAAAGCCGAAGATGCTTTTAAAGAATTATCTAAAGAAATTAATCATTCTAAACCTTCTGAATTGTTTTGTGATGGTAATTTCATCAAAAATCAATTGCAAGATTTTACACTGGTAAATTTTGGAAGTTCAAATTCTGATGAAAAATCTGATGTTGTTTTTAACACACAACCGCAACCATCATTTAATAAACAATTTAATTTATTAATTGATAATTTAGAAGAATATCATAAAGCAGGTTTTACCAATTATATTTTCTGCGCCAACGAACAACAAGCAAAACGTTTTCACGATATTTTTGATGATGCAGAACAAAAAGTCCATTACGAAACTGTAGTTTTTCCTTTATATCAAGGTTTTGTTGATGTAGATAGCAGATTGGTTTGTTATACAGATCATCAAATATTTGAACGTTATCATAAATTCCGATTAAAAAATGGCTATGCCAAAAAGCAAGCCATTACACTACAAGAATTAAATAAACTTGAAATTGGTGATTATGTAACCCATATGGATCATGGAATTGGAAAATTTGGTGGCTTACAAAAAATTGATGTTCAAGGTAATAAACAAGAAGCTATTAAATTAATTTATGGCGAACGCGACATTTTATATGTAAGTATACACTCGCTTCATAAAATTTCGAAATTTAACGGTAAAGATGGTAAAGCACCTAAAATATACAAACTAGGTTCTGGTGCTTGGAAAAAAATTAAACAAAAAACAAAAGCTAGAGTTAAGCATATTGCGTTTAATTTAATTCAGTTGTATGCCAAAAGAAAACTACAAAAAGGCTTTGCTTTTGGTCCAGATACACACATACAACACGAGTTAGAAGGTAGTTTTATGTATGAAGACACTCCAGATCAATTTACAGCTACGCAGGATGTAAAAAATGATATGGAAAAAGAACAACCTATGGACAGATTGGTTTGTGGTGATGTTGGTTTTGGAAAAACTGAAGTTGCTGTAAGAGCTGCTTTCAAAGCCGTTGATAACGGTAAACAAGTTGCCATTTTAGTACCAACAACAATTTTAGCTTTTCAGCATTACAAAACTTTTTCAGAAAGACTAAAAGATTTTCCTATCAAAATAGATTATTTAAATCGTTTTAGATCTGCCAAGCAAAAAACTACTGCTATTGATGGTGTAAATAATGGAGAAGTTGATATTATTATAGGTACACATCAACTTACTAATCAACGTATAAAATTTAAAGATTTAGGCCTTTTAATTATTGATGAAGAGCAAAAATTTGGTGTTGCTGTTAAGGACAAATTAAAAACATTAAAAGAAAATGTAGATACCTTAACGCTTACTGCTACTCCAATTCCGAGAACTTTACAATTTAGTTTAATGGCTGCCAGAGATTTATCAGTAATAAAAACACCACCACCAAACAGACATCCTATAGAAAGTAATGTAATTCGTTTTTCTGAAGAAACCATTCGTGATGCAATTTCTTACGAAGTTTCTAGAGGAGGTCAAGTTTTCTTTATCCATAATAGAATCGAAAACATTAAAGAAGTTGCGGGTCTATTACAAAGATTAGTTCCATCAGCAAAAATAGGAATTGGTCATGGGCAAATGGAAGGTAAAAAGTTAGAGGAATTAATGCTCGGTTTTATGGCTGGCGATTTTGATGTATTAGTATCAACAACCATTATAGAAAGTGGTTTAGACGTACCAAATGCCAATACAATTTTTATAAATAACGCAAATAACTTCGGATTGTCTGACTTGCATCAAATGCGTGGAAGAGTAGGTAGATCTAACAAAAAAGCCTTCTGTTATTTTATAACACCTCCTTATCATATGATGACAGATGATGCTAGAAAACGTATAGAAGCTTTGGTTTTATTTTCTGATTTAGGAAGCGGAATTAACATTGCCATGAAAGATTTAGAAATTCGTGGTGCTGGAGATTTATTAGGTGGTGAACAAAGTGGTTTTATTAATGATATAGGTTTTGATACCTATCAAAAAATATTACAAGAAGCTATTGAAGAACTGAAAGAAAATGAATTTGCAGATCTGTATCCTACAGATAAGTTAAAACCAAAGGAATATGTAAAAGAGGTTCAAATTGATACTGATTTTGAAATCCTTTTTCCTGATGATTATATCAATTCTATTACAGAAAGATTAGCATTATATAACAAACTAGGTACTTTAAAAGAAGAAAAAGAACTACAAGTTTTTGAATCTGAAATTACAGATCGTTTTGGAGAAATACCAACTAAAGTTGAAGATTTATTAGATTCTGTTAGAATAAAATGGTTAGCAAAAGATCTTGGTTTAGAAAAAATCATCTTAAAACAAAAAAGAATGATTGGGTATTTTGTTGCGAATCAACAAAGTGATTTTTACCAAACAGAGGCATTTTCTAGAATGTTAAAATACGTTCAAAAAAATCCTAAAAGTTGTGTTATGAAAGAAAAACAAACCAAAAATGGTTTACGCTTAATGATAACTTTTATAAAAATTGATACCGTAAAAACCGCACTAACCATTTTACAAAAGATTTAAAATATCTTTTTAATAGATTGAATTAAATCAAAACTTGAAAATGCAAAATACCCACGCAAAAAATTTATCAATATTACTTCTAGGAACACTATTTGTAAGTACTTCTGGAGTTTTAGGAAGATATATTGCTATGCCAGCAGAAGCCATTATTTTATGCAGAGCTTTTATAGCATCAATTTTAATGTTTGTTTTTTGCAAATACAAAAAAGTAGATTTTAAAATAAAAACAACAAAAGATAAAATTTCATTTTTAATAGGTGGTTTTTTAATGGGTGCACATTGGGTAACTTATTTTTACGCACTAAAACTATCTAATGTGGCATTAGGTATGTTGTCTATTTATACTTTTCCTGTAATTACTGCTTTTTTAGAACCTTTTTTTAGCAAACAAAAAATAAATGTTGTTCATATTTTTTTAGCAATTTTGGTGTTAATTGGAGTCTATATCTTAGTCCCAGAATTTTCTTTAGAAAACAATAAATTAAAAGGGATTTTATTCGGTATACTTTCTGCCTTCTTTTATGCACTAAGAAATTTAATGGTAAAAAAAGAGGTGACAAAATACAATGGTAGTATGCTAATGTTCTATCAAATGATTGTAGTTACTGTTTTACTATTACCAACTTTATTTTTTAGCGATTTTTCTAATACTGTCAATCAACTTCCATTCTTACTATTAGTAGCTTTATTAACTACAGCAATTGGTCATACTTTAATGGTGAATTCCTTGCAACATTTTTCTGCAACAACAACAAGTATAATTAGCAGTGTACAACCAATTTTCGGAATTATCATGGCATATTTCTTTGTGAAAGAAATTCCATCTTTTAACACCTTTATCGGGGGTGGTTTAATTTTATCTACAGTAATTATAGAAAGTTTTAGAAGTAGAAAGTAATTTTATTTTTTCTGATAAAAAAAGTATTACACCCCACTACTCTTTTCCAAAAACATACCATTTTAACACTAAAACGAGCTTTAAATTAGAAAAAACCAAAAATTCATTATATAGAATCATTAAAAATAAGGTTGTTTTTTTCAAATATTATTAATTAGATTAATTAAAAATAAGCATTTTATTCCCCAAAACTTCATTTAAATAAAAATACCATAAAAGAGTTAATCTTATTTAGACTAATTACAAATAGAAGTATATTTGTCAAAAAAATAACGAATGCCTTTTATAAGAATCTACATATTTTTCTTTTTATCGTTTACTGCTTTTGGTCAAACAGGAGATTTTTACGGAAAAATTAAATTTAATAATAACGAGCCAGCAATCGGAGCTTTTATTATGGTAAAAGGGGCTAATTTCTACAAAGAAATCAGTAGTGATATTGATGGGGGGTTTTATTTAAAAAAGGTGCCTTTTGGCAAATATTCTTTCGTAATCCATTCTTTAAATTCAGTACCAAAAACCATCAACGTTACTTTAAATTCAAAAAAGAAAGTTCTTAATATTACTTTAGATTTTAAAGACAATGCGTTAGATGAAGTAAAAATTACCTCTAAAACAGAAGAAACTAAAAAAGAAACACAAGGATTTGCAGTAAATGTTATAAAGACAAAAGAAGCTAGTCTTAGAAACATTCAAACTAACGAATTACTTAACACAACAGTTGGTGTTAAAATAAGACAAAATGGAGGTTTAGGTTCTGATGTTAATTATAGTTTAAATGGTTTATCTGGTAATGCTGTACGAATATTTATAGACGGAATTCCAAGTTCTATGTATGGTTCTTCTTTTAACCTAAACAGTATTCCTGCTTCAATGATTAAAAATATTGAAGTTTATAAAGGTGTAGTTCCTGGGCATTTAGCAGATGATGCTTTAGGAGGAGCAATTAATATTATTCTTAATAATGATGCAAAAACTAATTTAAACGCTTCTGTTTCTTACGGATCTTTTAATACACTGCAAGCAAACGTAAATGGATTATATCGATTTAAAGAATCTGGTTTTACTATAAAATCTTCAATCTTTCATAATTATTCTGATAACAATTACAAAGTTTCTGGTAGAAGTATCGTAACCACAGGTTTAGGAGGTGTACAAACACCAATTACTGCAAAAAGGTTTAATGATGCTTATAGATCTACTGGGGGTATGGCTCAAATAGGATTTACAAATGTTAAATGGGCAGACCAATTTTTAATTGGTTTAACGGGTTCTGATGATTATAAAGAAGTGCAACACGGCGCTTTCATGACCATTACACCTTATAAAGGTCGATTTTTAGAATCTGATGCATTGGTAGCCAACTTAATTTATCAAAAGAAAAACTTTATCACAAAAGGATTAGATGTAAACATAAACGGTTTATATGGAAATAGAAATCGTGTTGTTAATGATACTGTTGCTGCAGCTTATAGTTGGAATGGAGAAAGAGCTATCGATTTTAGAGGAGACATTTTTGATTACACTTGGGGTTCTCAACAAGAAGGTGGTCCTACATTAGCTACCATAGAGAGAAAAGTTGCCTCTATTAGAACAGGATTATCTTATGCAATTAATAATAATCACAAGGTTTTAGTAAATCACGTGTATAGTGGCACTGATAGAACAGATAGTGATGTTTTAGTTTCTTTATTAGAAAACACATTTAAAGGAACTAGAAATCTTTACAAAAACATTTATTCTTTAACTTATGAGTTAACTGCTTTTGAAGATAAATTAAAGGCAAATATTTTCGGTAAACATTATCAACAGGAAACTGTTAGTATTGATCCTGAAATAATCACAAATTCTAACGGGATTAATGAAATTGTAGATGATATAATTAGTAGTAATAAAAAACATAATGGCTATGGATTTGCGCTTTCTTATGAACTTTCTCCTAAAACTACATTATTAGCATCAGCAGAAAAAGCAATTCGTTTACCTGATGAAACAGAAGTTTTTGGTAATGATGGAGACAATGTTGTAGCAAACCCAACTATAAATCCAGAGCAAAGTAACAATTATAACTTAGGTTTCAGGTTTGGTAATTTTAACTTCAACAATCATAATTTTACGATTTCTACAAACTTATTTACAAGAAATATTAAAGACAGAATTGGTTTACCTATAGAAACTTCTTTTAATGTAGATGATGAATTAATCGTCTATGTAAACCAAGGTAGTGGAACATCTAAAGGATTTGACGCACAATTAAATTATAATTACAACAATAATTTCGGATTAAACTTTAATATATCTCGTTTCGATTTAAAGATTAAAAATAACGGTGTAGAAATAGATGTACCAAACACTCCTTTCTTTACTATGAATGGTAGTTTACGCTATTCTTTTAAAAACTTAATTCAACAAAATTCTCGATTAAATCTATTTTACTCAATCTATTTCACAGATGAATTTTCATACCTAACTCCACAAGGATCAAATACTGTTGGTAATGATTTTTTTGAAGTTCCTACACAATTGTCACAAGATTTAGGACTTAGTTATGCATTTCCAAACAAGAAACTAGTAGCGAGTTTCGATATAAAAAACATTTTTGACAAACCTGTTTATGATAATCTATCTGTACAAAAACCAGGTAGAGCTTTTTACCTAAAATTAAATTACACAATAAATAAATTTTAACCATTCAAAATACAATCAAAATGAAACTTAATTTTTTAAATCTAAAATCTTTAGCAATACTTACCCTTGGTATAAGTGTACTAACAGCTTGTAGCGATGACGATATTAATGAAACAGTAGATCCTGTAGATCCAATTTCTGAATCTAGATGGATTACAATTGCAGGAGCAAAAATGGGAGATAATCCTGGAGATGGTAATGGAGGAACCTTAATTTACGCTGTAAGTAAAGAAGATGCTAAAGACCCATCTGTATCTATAAATCCTTTTGAAAACGGATTTATTGCACCTTCTAACAGAACTGCTAGATTACAAGCATCAGAAGATGGTAACACAATTTTTAATATTTCTTATGCTGGTGATACTGGTGGAAACTATACGAAATATACTGTAGAAGGCGGACAAACTTTTACACAAACTGGTACAGAAATTAGTATTGCTCCTTATGTTGGTACTGCTCCAAGATGGATAAAATTATTTGATGGCGACCAAACAGGTTCTGCTGTTTACGTATCTACAGAACACCAAGTAAATGATAATGGAACTCCAGATGATGTTTCAGATGATGTTTACACTCATACAGAAGCTACAATTGGTGTAGTTACTTTAGATTTGGTAAATTCTGCAATTAATAATTTTCAAGAACATGTTGTTGCATTAAGTGCAGAAGAAGAAGCTAATGGTTATTATATTTCTAGAATAGATATGCCTACTTTAAATGCTGCAGGAAATAAATTATATATTGGTGCACGTTTAAGCAAAGTAAATCCTGCAACTGTAGAAAGCGATAGCGGTTACGAAATTTTAGGTTCTAAAACAATTGTATTAGATTATCCTTCTTTATTAAACCCAACTGTAATTACATCTACTGTTGGTCATGGAAACACAAACGGATACAGAAGTATTAATGCTTTTGAATATAATGGAAGTGTTTACCAAGCGAACCAAAGTGATCCAGAAGGTTCTCATATTTTAAAAATTGATGCAAATAATGAATATGATAATTCTTATGATTTTAACCTAGATGATGCATTAGGCGTACAAGGTGCTTATATACTTGCTTGGAGACCGGCTGCAAATGGTAAAGCTGTATTAGCTTATCGTCATGAAGGTTCTGCAGATGGTGTTGCAGGTGCTCAAGGCTTTTTTGCTTTAGTAGATTTAAATGCTAAAACAGCAGTAAAAATTGATGCAATTCCTTATGATCCTGATTTTTACTTATTCCAATACCAAGGTTTTGCTGTAGATGGTAATGAAATTTACTTAACACAGGCTCCTGTTGGCCAAAATGGAAATATTTATGTAGTTGATACAGAAACTGGTACTGTAACTAAAGGTGCTGAGTTAGTAAACGCAGAAGGAAGTCACTTTATTGGTGCTTGGTAAACTGTAATAACAAAATATAAAAAGAGGCGTAAATTAAATTTTACGCCTCTTTTGTTTTATGAATAAATCTTCTATTTTAGTAAAGTAAAAAGCTAGCAAACAAGTTTAGCCCTGATTGAACGACTTGTTTGAGCTCTTTTTGTTTTTCACAAAAAAGCGAGTAGTGAAAGCAGGAAATAGCTACAAAAAAAAATCTTTATATTAATGATACTAATTTCTACCTTTTTCATCAGGATATAATCCTGGCAAATTATCGCTTTGAAAATAAGCTTTTGTATCTATATTTATTCCTGTAATTTTTCCTTTAAAAGCAGCTCCAGTATCTATATTCCAAAGATTGGCAATGTTTACAGGAGTTGGAATTCCGTAATTTGTTGTTGGTGTATGGCCAATATAAATTTCCTTATAATGTTGCAATCTCTTAGGATAAAACGAAGTGTCTTTTGCAATCTTTTGATCCATTGCCAAAGTCATTTCCCAAAGTGTTCTATCTAAACAAAATGTTTTTTGAAATGGTTCCTTTTCTACACCGTGCATAGATGTAAAACCTGCATGTAAAAACAGTCTATTTTCATCATCTAAATGATACATCGTCATATTTTCGAAAAAAGTAAGGTGTTCATTTTTTTCTGCTATAGAAAAATCGTTATAACTCTCCATTGTTTCTTTGCCTCCATGCATATACCAAGAAGGATTTACGGTATCGTTTTTAAGCCAATCTTCGCACCAAACATCATGGTTTCCTTTTATAAAAACGCAGTCTATTATTTTAGATAAATCTATTAAAGTTTCTACAACTTGTGCAGACTCGCTCCAACCATCTACATAATCTCCCATAAAAATAACCTTATCTCCATCTTTGAGTTCTAATTGATTTAACACTTGAGTTAGTGCTCTTAAACCTCCATGAATATCGCCAATTGCAAATGTTCTCATTGTAAATTTTTAGTTAAGCAAAACTAACTGCTTATTTGTAAATCGAAAATAATTGATATTAAATAATTATTAAAAATATTGACCAATACCAAAAACTAAACCTCCTTTAGATTGCCCTGTATGATTTAAAATACTAAAACCATAATCTATTCTAAAGGTTGCATTGTATATTTTTTTGCTGATAAAACGTAAGCCAACCCCAGAATAAATTCTGATGATTTCTTTCTTAAAAAAGTCATTTAACTTACCTCCGGGCGTTCTCCAAGCTCCTAAATCTGTAAAAATATTAGTCTGAATTGCCAACCAGTTTTTATCGTAAACTGTATGCCTGTATTCTGAGTTTAGTACAAAACTACCTGTACCTCTATCTACCAAAATACCTACACCTCTTAAATTTAAGTTATTGTCTAAAGCAAAAGGTGCAAAAGGAGTATTTTCATTAGAAGACAAGCCTAATCGCAATCTATTTGCCCAATTACCTTTATCTCCAATTCTTTTGTAATAAAAGAAATCGTTCCAAAAAATATAAAAATCATTCTGAAAATCGTTTTCTGTGAGCACAAATTGTGCATACAACACACTTTTAAAACCACTTACATATTGATAAAAATAGTCTAAACTATTGTAAGCATACACCATTTTAAACAGCATTTTATTTAAATTTAATTGCTTAGGAATTGATGGATCTGTGACACCAGATAAATATTGATACTTTTCTTTAAATAAATTTACGCCAAAATTAATCTCGTTTTTTAGGTTAATTTGATATAAACCCAAAGCTTCAAAAGAAATATTATTATAAAGGTAATTTGCAGATTGCTGTCCAAAATAAAGTGGTTCTTCACTTTTCCAGTTTTGATGATTTAAAGCCAAACCCCATTTTTTAGAAAACAGATTTGGGGCTCTAAAATTTATAGCATAAGAATCGAAACCATTATTTTGATAAAAACCACCAAAGGTGATGTTTTTGCCTAAAAAATTATAATCGTACAAACCTAATTTATACGAAAACTGGTTATTTGTAGCTGTCCAAAGGTTTATGTTTGGTAGTATTGTATAATTTTCATCGATATGAATAGAAACATTGTAACCTTTTTTATCTGCAGTAAACACCCGATAATGTGCATTACTAATTGCTGGTAATCTTTTTAGGAGAACAATATCATTTTGAAGTATAATTGAATCTAATTGTTGCTCTTCTTTAGTGGCTAAGATTGATTTTAAAAAAGGAACATCAGTTTTTTTTGCACCTTCTATTTTTATAGCTACAATTTGTTTTTCTTGTGAAAAAACATCCGCAGAAAATTCGATAAAAAGTAAAAAAAAGAGAATAATTCTCAAGGTCATTATTGAGCCGTAAACTGGTTTTGTATTACCAAATTTACCCAATTATCTTCACTTACAGCCATTAAAGTAAAACTATAGGTATTATCTACAACTAAATTTTCTGGAGTTACTGTATTTATATTTAATACTACATTGCTTGTATCGTAAAATTGAAAGTAGTTATCGTAAGTGTAAGTGCCTGAAATAAATTCATCATCTTCATCAGAAATTACTTGAAAAAAGATTGCATTATCTGTAGTACCAAATTCAGACCAAGTGAATTTTGGCATAGTACTTTCTGTTTGATCTATGGTTACTTCTTCTTCCCAAATTGTAGAACTCGTTTCATTTTTTAAACGAATAGGATTTGATTTATGCAATTTACCATTCGTTAAAAAAGTAACAATACACCAAGCTTCTTCTGAGTCTGATCGTGAAAATTTTTCTAATTTTCCGCCAAAAACATCGCTAGAAGTTAATAATTCTCTTCTATAATTAGAGAAATCTTTTTCATCTACATCTGTACTTTCGGTTTCAAAATATTTAATTTCTGTTGCTCCTTCTATAGGATAATAAAAAATATTAGTTAAACTCGTATTATTATCTTCACTAGCAGCACAAGCAATTACTTCGTCTAATTCTCTATTGGTATTCGCATTTATATATTCTTCTAAATTTCTTGGTGTTGTAATATCATTATCTTCTGAACAAGAAAAAAACAACAAACTACTAATAAGTATAAAAAGAATAGCGTTTAACTTCATATTAAATATTACATTTTAAATGTCATAATAGGTAAGTTGGCATGATTAGAAACATCTTCTGAAATACTACCAGAAAAAAGATGTGCCAAACCTGTTCTACCATGTGTTATTAATGTTATTAAATCTGCACCTGCTGCGTTAGAATAGCTTAAAATACCTTCTTCTATAGATTTTGCACTAAAGTAATTAACATTAATTAACCTATCTATATTGCCTTCTGCTTTCATTAAAAAATTATTTGCTAAGGCATCCATTTCTGGGGTAGTTTTAAAGTTTTCGTTTGGTAAATTTACGTACAATAAGTGTTTTTTTGCATCTAAAAATTCTAAAGTTTTTAGCATTTTCTTATACGCAGGAATCGATTCTTCAGAAAAATCGGTTGCAAAAACAATATTTGTAAAATCTACATCGTTCAATTCGTTTTTAATAACCAATACTGGCACTTCTGAGTGTCTTATTACTTTTTCTGTGTTAGAACCTGTAAAAAATTCTTTAAGACCGGTTGCACCTTGAGATCCCATAATAATTAAATCGGCATTTATCTCTTTTGCTATTTCATTTATTTCGCTAAAAACTTTGTAATGTTTTACAACTGGCACCACATTTACTTCATTTAAAAAGTCTTTTTGTAAAAAATCTTTAAACTTTTTTTCTGCCATTTTTAAAAAAAATACTGCTTTTTCCTGACTAAATTCTGGGCTTTGAGATAAACTAATTTCTTGTAAATCTAACATATGTAATGCATAAATAACTACATCTGTTTTTTTAGAAAGAAGTGCTGCTGCTTTTAATGCGTGTTCAGAATGGCTAGAAAAATCTACAGGTACAATAATTTTTTTCATAATGGTCTATTTAATATTACTGTGGCAAATATAAATTTGATATCTATTTTATTTTAAGATATATATCATATTTATGAAATTAATTATTATATAATTCTCTTAAAAGTGATTCTGCGGGTTTATTTTGTGGTGTAAATCTGTTATTTTCTACTCCACCGACCATTTCGTGCCTATGAAACCACTTCCACACAAAACCACCAGCAAACCATTCTTCTTTCCAAAATTGATTGTGTATTGCTTGTAAGCCATTGGCTTGTGCTTCTAAATTTACACTGCCTTGCATTCTATTAAATTCCCAAGGGCGTCTGCCAGTAAAATCTATACTTCTATAACCAAACTCTGTAAATAAAACAGGTTTCTTATTTTTTTCTTGAACCCTTCTGATCTCTTCTTTATGTACTTTCCATCCATTTTCAAAATCAGCAACAGTTGGTGATTTTTTTTCTGACAAAGGAAAATAAGCATCAATACCAATAAAATCTAATTGTTGCCAAAAAGGCAATCTTTTATATTCGTCCCAATTTGCTGCGTATGTAAGTTTACCTTTGTAAACTTCTCTAATTTCTTTAATTAATTGTAGCCAGTATTTTGGTCTGTTTATTACAAACTCTTCTAATTCTGTACCAATACAAAGAATTTCTGCATTAATATTTTGGGCAGCTTTGGCATACGTTAAAATGTAATCTCTGTAAGAATTTTCTAAAATAATCCAATTTTCTTCTGAATTTGCTTTTAAATCGCCTGTAAAACCACCTCTTCTCATCCATAAATGAGGTTTTATCATAATTTTTACATCAACTTTTTGAAACTCTTTAGCATATTGAAACAGCCCATTTTCTGATTCGCCAAACCATTCTCTGTTGGTATTAAACTCCACTTTAGGAATATCGATATTTCGAATAAAACTGTAAGGCATTAAAGCTACATAATTACCTTTCGTTTTTAAAACAGGTTTTATATGATTAATGTTTATAGAATCTCTTGATGCTACAAAACTTAATCCATTAATTTTTTTTGATTGACTTGTGCAAGACAATTGCAAAAAGACGAGTGCTATTAAAAAGAGATTTTTTGTTTTCATAAATCCCTTAAAAATAGTTCTTTTTACTAAAACAATGCTCTTAAACCAATGTTAAAACTTTGTCCTAAGCCAGTATCATTACCTCTCACAAACTTACTGTACAAAATTTCTAAGTTTAAAGTGTCTGTTAATTGATATTTACCTCCAAAACCTACAGAAGAAAAATCTTGAGTAAAATCTCCAAAACGTTGATAATGTTGTACAAAACCTAAAATTGTAGATTTATCACTCGGAAAATAACTCATAAATAATCCTGGTGCTAAAACCACTGTTTTATTAGCAAAACTGTTATCATCACCAAAATTATATTCTGTATTTAACTCTGTAAATAATTGCCAATTACCACTTGGTAAAGTATAATCGTAGAAAAAACGATTCTGAAAAGTATAAGCAGTTTGATCTAAATAAACACCATTTGCATCAGTTTCGTTATCTATTAAAGGAATATGAAAAGCACTTTGTATCGAAAAATTACCAATACTTTTTATAGGCTGCCATTTTAAAGCTGGTGCAAAAGAAGACAAACCATTTCTAGAATTAGCATCACTAGCAAAATTAAAGACAGAAGTAGCACTTTTACCATTATTTGTATTCGATCTGTATTCTAACAATAAACCGATATTCAATCTGTTATTATCAGAAACTCCTGTAAAAACATCTATGGTAGATGTAAAGTAATTTTCTCTTAATTTATCTGCTTTTATTCCATTATTTGTGGCTTTAGTTTCTGTATATAGATTGTTAAAAAACTTAATATCCCATTGTTCTTTGTTTAATAATTTTGATGGTGTGTAAGTTTGAATATTACTAGTTTTTGCTGAATTTAACTCATTATTTTCTTGAGCAACTATTGTAAAATTTACAAGAAAAAAGAAAGCTACTAAAATTTTGAAATTACTATTTTTCATTTTGGTTGATTTTAATTTGTTTTCGATAAATATTACAACATCAGTCTTATCATTTTTTGAATGCTTACAGTTTTCAATTATTACTCATTATTTATATTGGTTCTAAATTAGATTCCCCAATTAAGTTATTAACTTTAGCTTCGACATAAATTCAAGAATCAATCATCAAACTATGGAACACATTGTTATTATTGGAAATGGAATTTCTGGTGTTACTGCTGCAAGACATATCAGAAAAAATTCTGATAAAAAAATTACCATAATTTCTGCAGAAACCAAATACTTTTTTTCGAGAACTGCTTTAATGTACATTTATATGGGGCATATGAAATTTGAACATACGCAACCTTATGAAAATTGGTTTTGGGACAAAAATAACATCAACTTAAAAGAAGGTTTTGTTTCTAAAATTAATACTGATGATAAAACTTTAGAATTTAAAGATGCTTCTACACTTTCTTATGATAAATTAATTATTGCAACTGGTTCTAAACCGAATAAATTTGGTTGGCCAGGTCAAGATTTAGATGGTGTTCTGGGTATGTATCACAAGCAAGATTTAGAGAATTTAGAAAAATTTGCTCCTAATAATGAAGTTTGTAAAAGAGCTGTAATTGTTGGTGGAGGATTAATAGGTATTGAATTGGCAGAAATGCTAAGAAGTAGAAAAATACCTGTTACATTTTTAGTAAGAGAAGCTAGTTTTTGGAACGGAGTTTTACCCGCTCAAGAATCTGAAATGATTAACAAACACATTCAAGAACATCATATAGATTTACGTTTAAGCACCAATTTAAAAGAAATAAAATCTGATGAAAATGGGAAAGTTAAATCGATAATTATTGAAGAAACTGGCGAAGAAATTCCTTGTAATGTTGTTGGTTTAACTGCTGGTGTAACACCAAATATCGATTTTATAAAAGATTCAGGAATTGAAACTAAAAAAGGCGTTTTAGTCAATCGTTTTTTAGAAACTAATATTGCTGATGTTTATGCAATTGGTGATTGTGCAGAACAATATGAAGCTATTGGTCAAAGAAGAAATATTGAGGCAGTTTGGTACACAGGAAGAATGATGGGAGAAACTTTAGCCCAAACTATTTGTAATAAAAAAACAGCTTATAAGCCTGGGCATTGGTTTAATTCTGCTAAGTTTTTAGACATTGAATACCAAACCTATGGATGGGTTTTTAGTGAAAGAAACAAGAAAGAAAACGAAGCTTATTTTCAATGGCAACATCCTAAAGAAAATATTTGCATTACCATTTCTTTTGATAAAAATACGCATCAATTTCTAGGGATAAATACTTTTGGAATTCGAATGCGACACGAAATTTTTGATCGTTGGCTAAATGAAAATCAGACTATAGAACACGTTTTAGAATTTCTAAAGGATGCCAATTTTGATCCTGAATTTTATACGCTATATGAAGCTGATATTGTGGCTAAATTCAATAAAGAACATCAAACAAACATCAAAATAAAAAAGAAAAGTTGGAAACGAATTTTCGCAAGAGCTTAATATCAAAAGAAACTAATTTATCCAACTAAAAAACAAAAACAATATTTTGAAATTCATAAAACATACAGGTTTAGTAATCTTTTTAATAGGATTATTCATTTTTACAGCATCTATTTTTACCGGTAATTTTTCACTTACGCAACAAGAATTAGATACTTATATTACTGAAAAAGGGTATAAAAGTGAAATTATAAAACAAGAATTAACCAAAGCAATTGTAGATAAAAATCTTAATATTTTTGAGTTTTCTACTCAAGCTAGAAATGCTTTTGAAGCTTCTAATAATTATTATGATGCATTAATTGCGAAATATAATTCAGAAAAAAACTGGACAAAAAAGGGAGAACAATATCAATATAAAATCTTTGGAAAACCACATACGTTAAGCTATGAAATTGCTAAAAAAGCAGGTAGTGGTTTTGTAAAAGAAAACTCAGGTTTATTATGGTTTTTAACTTTTGGTTTGGGTATAATTGGTGCTTTGTTATTTATACTGCCAAATTTGATTCTTTTAGGAAAACCAGGTATTAAAAATGATGGAATTTACTTAGAATCATCTACAAACAGAGGTTGGATTGCTTGGTTAGTTTTAGTGTATTTAGTAGTTTTTTACTTAGTACTATATTTTAGACCTGATTATGTTGTGAATTGGACCTTTATTCTAGATCCTATTAGTAAAGCTCTTAATGGTGGCCCAGCTTCTCAATGGTTTGTTTATGGATTTTTGTATTGTACAATTATGCTCGTTATGGGTGTAAGAATGTACATAAAATACAGGCACAATAAATATCAAATTATTAGAACAACATCTGTATTGTTTTTTCAAATTGTGTTTGCATTTTTAATTCCAGAAATTATGACCAGCTTAAATATGCCTGGTTACGATTTTAAAAATGCCTTTCCTTTAGATTATGACTTTTTCTTTGAATGGAATTTAAAAAGTTTAACCAAAAGCGGAGGAATAGGTATTTTTATTCTAGTTTGGGGAATTGTATTAACCTTAGTAATTGTGCCTGTTATGGTATATTTCTTTGGTAAAAGATGGTATTGTTCTTGGGTTTGTGGTTGCGGTGGTTTAGCAGAAACTTTAGGAGATCCTTACAGACAACATTCAAATAAAAGTTTGAATGCATGGAAATTAGAAAGATGGTTAATTCATTCTGTATTAGCATTCTCTTTACTAATGACAATAGTTACTCTGTATTGTTATTTTTCTGGAACATCTTCTTTTCTAGGAATTAACTCTCAATGGATAAAAGATACCTATAGTTTTTTAATTGGTGCTTGGTTTGCGGGTGTAATTGGTACTGGCTTCTACCCTATTTTTGGTAATAGAGTTTGGTGTAGATTTGGCTGCCCATTAGCTGCTTATTTAGGTATGGTACAACGTTTTAAATCAAGATTTAGAATTACTACAAATGGTGGGCAATGTATTTCTTGTGGTAACTGTTCTACCTATTGTGAACAAGGAATTGATGTTAGAGCTTACGCACAAAAAGGAGAAAATATTGTTCGTTCTAGTTGTGTGGGTTGTGGAATTTGTTCTGCTGTTTGCCCAAGAGGGGTTTTAAAATTAGAAAATGGCCCTGAAGAAGGTAGAATAAATCCTACTGATGTTTTATTAGGTAATGATGTTGATTTAATGAAATTGATAAACAAAAAATAATAGCTCAATTATAAATTATACTTTTTTACATAAATCACGAATTAAAAAAATTAAGAAATGAAATTTGCGCAATCGTGGTATATCATTTTTATTTTATTGATCAATTTTAAATTTTCTGCTCAAAAAACTTATCAAAAAGAATATTTTAAAAACGGAAACCTTAAACAAGAAGGCTGGCTTTTTAATGAAAAAAAAGTTGATTATTGGAAGTTTTATTACAAAAATGGTAACATAAGAGAAGAAGGTCGTTATAAAAATGGAAAAAAAGTAAAATATTGGTACTTTTACAGCGTGAACGCAATTCCTGAAAAAGAAGGCCATTTTAAAATGGGTTCGCAAAACGATTGGTGGTTGTTTTATGATAAAAAAGGAAACGTAAATCATAAATGCCAACTTAAAAACAATAAAAAAAACGGATACTGTTTGATTTACAAAAAGAACAAACTTATAAAAGCTTCTAAATTTAAAGGTGGCAAAAAAATAAAAGAATGGACAGATTTTTCATCTTTTAGAAAAGAGAATAATCTAAACGACTTAAGATAAATGCAACCAGTTATAAAAGTAATTATTCCTGCTTATAATGAGCAAGATTCTATAGGTTCTGTTATAAAAGACATTCCTAAAATTGTTGATGAAATTATTGTTGTAAACAACAATTCTGCAGACAATACTGTTTTAAATGCAGAAAAAGCAGGTGCAACTGTTTTAACCGAAACTAAAAAAGGCTATGGTTATGCTTGTTTAAAAGGTATGGATTACATCAGCAAACAAAAAATAAAACCAGAAATTATTGTTTTTTTAGATGGCGATTATTCAGATTATCCTGAGCAATTATTAGAGATTGTTGCGCCTATTATTAATGATAATATCGATTTTGTAGTGGGGGCTAGAGTAAAAAACCTTAGAGAAGAAGGTTCAATGACCCCTCAACAAGTTTTTGGTAATTGGTTAGCTACATTTTTAATGAAACAATTTTTTGGTGCTAAATTTTCTGATCTAGGTCCTTTTAGAGCCATAAAATATGATAAACTATTAGCACTTAATATGGTCGATAAAACTTACGGTTGGACAGTTGAAATGCAACTAAAAGTCTTAAAACAAAAGTTAAGCTATGTAGAAATCCCTGTAAAATATAGAAACAGAATTGGTGTCTCAAAAGTTTCAGGTACAGTAAAAGGTACTATCTTTGCAGGAATTAAAATTTTAAGTTGGATTTTTAAATACAGTTTTAAATAATGGTTCTAGAATATATAATAATAATTATCTACTCTATTAGTTTGTTGCTTATTTTTATGTACGCTATAGCGCAACTAAACCTTTTAGTAAACTATTTAAAAAACAGAAATAAAGAAGACAACGCTACTCAATTCGATTTTAATAATCCCGAAGAAATTCCATTTGTAACCATTCAATTACCCGTTTATAACGAGTTATACGTTATGGAACGATTGTTAAAAAATATTGCAAAAATTGATTATCCAAAAGAAAAATTAGAAATACAAGTTCTAGATGATTCTACTGATGAATCTGTAGAAATGACTGCTAAACTTGTTGCTGATATTCAAAAAAAGGGTTTAGACATTCAACATATTAGAAGAAGCAATCGTAAAGGTTTTAAAGCTGGTGCATTAAAAGAAGGTTTAGAAATTGCAAAAGGTGAATATATTGCTATTTTTGATGCTGATTTTTTACCAAAAACAGATTGGTTAAAGCAAACTGTACCTTATTTTAAAAATCCAGAAATTGGAGTTGTACAAACAAGATGGGGTCATATTAATAGAGATTATTCTACGCTTACTAAAATTCAGGCTTTTGCTTTAGATGCACATTTTACCTTAGAACAAGTAGGTAGAAATAGCAAAGGACACTTCATTAACTTTAATGGAACAGCTGGTATTTGGCGTAAAGAAACTATTTACGATGCTGGTAATTGGGAAGGTGATACACTTACAGAAGATTTAGATTTAAGTTATAGAGCACAATTAAAAAACTGGAAGTTTAAATATTTAGAAAAAGTAGAAACACCAGCAGAATTACCAGTTGTAATTAGCGCTGCAAGATCTCAGCAATTTAGATGGAACAAAGGTGGTGCAGAGAATTTTCAGAAAATGATAAAACGAATTATCACCAATAAAAATTCTTCTTTTAAAACCAAAATTCATAGTATGCTGCATTTGCTAAACAGCTCTATGTTTACGTGTATTTTATTAGTTGCCATTTTAAGTATACCAATGCTATACATTAAAAATGAATATGCTCATTTAAAAATTTACTTTTATGTAATGAGCTTTTTTGTGGTGAGCACTCTTATATTTTTTACTTGTTATTGGTTTATGTATAAAAATATTTATGGTGGTGGCTTTAAACGATTTATTAGATATATAGGCGCATTTTTTACGTTTTTCTCAATAGCAATGGGTTTTTCTTTACACAATACAATTGCAGTTTTAGAAGGGCATTTTGGTAAAAAAAGTGAGTTTGTAAGAACACCAAAATTCAACATTAAAAATTTAAAAGATGGTTGGAAAAACAATAAATACATTAAAAAGAAACCTTCTGTACACGTAATTTTAGAAGGCTTACTATCTTTATACTTTGTATTTGGTATGTATAGCGCATTTGTGGTTGGAGATCAAGGAGGTGATTTTGGTCTATTCCCTTTCCATTTTATGCTTTTTGTAGGTTTTTCTTATGTTTTCTTTAAGTCGATATTTTCTAAAGCTTAGTGTCTTTTCTTAAAAAATATCAGCATATTATATTGATTGCTATCAGTATTGTCCTGTATTTTTTCTTTGCCTATTTTTTAGAAAGAACTCAATTTAATATTTTAGTTCTCTTGTGGTTTTCTCTCTTCGGATGTTTTTATCTGTTGATGAAAACCAACAAAATATCATTTTCTAATTTAGTTGGTATTTCAATTATTTTTAGGTTGATATTCTTGTTTGCAATCCCGAATTTATCACAAGATTTTTACAGGTTTATTTGGGATGGAAGAATGATTTTAGAAGGATTAAATCCGTATTTATCATTACCAGAAACCTTTATTCAACAAAACAATTATCCAATTGCAGAAGCTGCTGAATTGTATTCTGGAATGGGCGAATTAAATGGTAGTCATTATACCAATTATCCACCTTTAAATCAGCTTTGTTTTTTAATTGCAGCCATTTTTTCTAGCAAAAGTATTTTTGGATCTGTTATCGTTTTAAGAGTATTAATTATTCTTGCTGATCTAGGGATTTTATATTTTGGTAAAAAGCTATTAGAAAAGATAAACCTACCTATAAAAAATATTTTTTGGTATGTTTTAAACCCTTTCATCATTATAGAAATGACAGGGAATTTACATTTTGAACCAGTAATGTTATTCTTCTTTATTTTTGGAATGTATCAAATACATCAACAAAAATGGATTTGGGCTGCAATACTAATTGGTTGCTCTATTTCTGTAAAATTAATTCCATTATTGTTTTTACCTCTATTTTTTCAGTGGTTTGTGAATCAAAAAAAGACCTCACAGGTTTCTAAAACCTGTGAGGTCTTGAAATTATTAGGTTTTTATCTAATTATTATATTGACAGTTATCATTTTATTCCTTCCTTTTTTATCATCAGAATTACTATCCAATTACTCCAAGTCTGTAGGTTTATGGTTTGGTAAATTTGAATTTAATGCCAGCTTTTATTACATTTTTAGAGAAATTGGCTACCTATTTAGAGGTTATAACGAAATTGCAATTATTGGTAAAATCACACCAATTCTAACCATTCTATTTTTACTTTTCCTAACATTTTTCAGAAAAAACAGCGACATAAAACAGTTATTTACAGTAATGTTATTTAGCTTGTGTTTTTATTATTTTACTTCAACAACAGTTCATCCTTGGTATTTAGCTACGCCAATTATTTTATCCGTTTTTACGAAATATAAATTCTCTGTGGTTTGGAGTTTATTTATCATTTTAAGTTACCAAGCATATGCAAATAATCCTTGGCAAGAAAATTTGTGGTTTGTAGCACTTGAGTATATTATCGTTTTATCATATTTATTTTATGAAATAGTGAATAAAACCTCGAAAAAAAATTACATTTAATATTTTTTTAAAATGTGGGTGAACAATAATTTTATATATTAGTGGCTAAGTTTATTTTATGAAAAAACTAACCATAAAAGATATTGCCAAAGAATTCAATGTTTCTATTTCTACAGTATCTAAAGCATTGAACGACAGCTATGAAATTAGCGAAGGCACCAAAGCGAAAATACAGAAGTACGCTAAAGAAAACAATTACAAACCTAACTTTAATGCGTTAAGTTTAAAAAATAGAAGTACAAAAACAATTGGTGTAATTATACCAACTATGTTAAACTATTTCTTTGCCCAAGTTTTTAAAGGTATAGAAAAAACAGCATTAGAAAACGGCTACAAAGTAATAACGTGTATTTCTAACCAATCTTTTGATAAAGAAGTAGAAATTATAGAAATGCTTTCTAACGGAAGTATAGATGGTTTTTTATTATCTATGGCAAAAGAAACTGAAATTAAAAACGACTTTAATCACTTTAAAGAATCTATTGAAAACGGAACTCCGATTGTTATGTTTGATAGAGTAGCGCAATCGATTTCTTGCGATAAAATTATTACAGACGATTTTAATTCTGCTACAACTACTGTTGAGTTTTTATACAAAAAAGGACACAAGAGAATTGCTTTTATTTCTACAATGAGCGATTATAAAATTGGTAAACAACGTTTTCTAGGTTACAAAAAAGGTCTAGAAAAAATGGGACTTCCTTTTGATGAAAGTTTAGTGCTAAATATTAATGAAAGAGATTATAAAAAATACGGTAAAGAAGTTAAACCATTTATAAAATCTATAGATTTAGATGCGGTTATGACAACAGGAGAATCTGTTGCAGTTTCTACTATGAAAGCGCTAAGAAAAAGCGGAAAAAAGATACCTAAAGATGTTGCTGTTATTGCTTTTTCTAACGGAATTTTATCAAGACACTCAAGCCCAAAAATGACAACGATAAGTCAGCATGGAGAACAAATGGGCTCTAAAGCTACACAGATTTTAATAGATAAATTAAAAAATAAAAATACTGATGTAGTAACAGAAGTGATTACAACAGATATAGTAATTAGAGATTCTACAAGATAAAATGATAGACTTTTCGAAAGTAAAATTAGTAGTTTCTGATATGGATGGAACACTACTAAACTCACAAGGCAAAGTAAGTCCACTTTTTTTTGAGCTTTTTACAAAACTACAGCAAAAGAACATTCGTTTTTGTGCTGCCAGCGGAAGGCAATACAATAGTATTGTAAATAAATTGGCAGTAATTAGAGATGATATTCATGTAATTGCAGAAAATGGTGGAGTTGCTAAAAAAGGAAATGAAGTTTTGCTTTTTAATTTCTTAAAACCAGAAAAAGTGATGCATCTTGTGCCTGTTTTAAGAGAAATTGATCGTTCTAATATGGTTTTATGTTGCGATGATTTTGCTTTTATAGAAAGTAAAGACGAACGTTTTATCAACCTTTTTCAAGAATATTACAACAGCTATCAACAAGTTGACGATTTAATGGAAATTGCAAAAAGTAAAGATGTATTTAAGATTGCAGTTTATCATTTCGATTCATCAGAAGATTATATTTATCCAGCTATTAAACATTTAAAAGACGAAGTTTTATTAAAAGTTTCTGGTAAAAACTGGCTAGATATTTCTGATGAAAAAGCCAATAAAGGCAATGCTTTAAGACAAGTTCAACAACTATTAAACGTTACCAAAGAAGAAACGATGGTTTTTGGTGATTACCATAATGATATAGAAATGATGCAAGAAGCAGACTTTAGTTTTGCAATGGAAAATGCACATAAAGATATTAAAGAATTAGCCAAATACGCTACAAAAAGTAATGACAATTACGGAGTTGAGCGCATTTTAGAACAGTTGGTAAACTCTTAGAGTTACACTAAGTTTTACAATTTTTTTTTCATTTTATTTGGATGAAGTACTTTAGGAAAACTATCTAGAAAATTAAACTCCAAAAGCAGTTAAAACCAATTTTCTAAAACCTCCATAATTTCTATGTTCACATAAATAAATTCCTTGCCAAGTACCCAAATTTAATCTCCCATTGGTTATCGGAATTTCTACAGAACTACCCAATAAAGATGCTTTTAAATGTGCAGGCATATCATCAGAACCTTCGTAAGTATGAATATAATAAGGCGCATTTTCTGGAACCATTTTATTAAAATGACTTTCAAAGTCTACACGAACAGTTGGGTCTGCATCTTCGTTAATGGTTAAACTAGCAGAAGTGTGTTTTATAAACACTTTTAAAATTCCTTTTTGAATTGATTTAACTTCAGGAAATTCTCTTAAAACAATGGCTGTAATTAAATGAAAACCTCTTTTACAAGGTTGTAATTGTATTTCTTTTTGTTCAAAAATCATAATTAATCATCAAAAGAAACCGTACTTTGTCTTTCTCTATTTACGTGTAATTTAGTTACATCTGGTCTAGAATAATGCCCAACAGCATCAAAGTTTTGTCGTTCTTCTAAAACACGATTAAAATCTAACGTTTCTATTATTAAACCTTCTTTATGTAAAACTGGTTCAATTAACCATTCTCCATTTGGTGATGCAATACATGAACCTCCATTTGCCAAAACATCAGGTGCATCTTTTATAATTTTATCATAATGTGGTAAATCTTCAGCAAAATCTGATTTTTCCATTAAACTAGAAACAGAAATCACAAAAGAACGAGATTCTCTGGCTATAAAACGTGTAATGTCTTTTGTATTATGGTCAGATCCAGGCCAAACAGCAATATGTAAATCTTCACCTAAACCATACAAAGCAGTTCTTGGTAGTGGCATCCAATTTTCCCAACAATTTAAGCCACCAACTGTAAATTCTTTTAGAGGGTGAACTTGTAAACCATTTCCATCTCCAGGAGCCCAAGTTAAACGTTCATCATAAGTAGGTTGTAATTTACGATGTACAGATTTTATTTCTCCTCCTTGATTTATATACACTAAACTTGCATAAATACTATGTCCTCCTCTATTTTGAGCACGTTCCATAATGCCTAAGTAGATGGAAATATTGTGTTCTTTTGCCAATTTACAAACAGAATCTAATTCACCTTTTTCTATAGTAATCGAATTACAAACATAATGAGCGTGGATTTCTTTATTTACTTTTAAATCCCATTTTGCACCATCAGTTAAAGCTAACCAAAAAGGATAACCAGGTAATAAAGCTTCACCAAAAACAATGAGTTCACAATTTTCTTTTGAAGCATCTAAAATTGAATTTTCAATTTTTTTGATTGTCTTTTCTTTGTCTAACCAAACTGGTGAAATTTGTGCTAGGGCTACTTTTAATAGGTTGTTTTTCATCTTTTATAATTCTATAGAAACCACCAAACCTTCATTAGCTCTTACATTAAAAACAGTTTCGTCATCAAAAATTAAATACTGCCCTTTTATTCCTACTAATTTTCCTGTATAGTTTGGCGTTTTTATCAAATTTAAACTTTTAGGTTTGGTTGGATATTTTACAACAGGAAAATTAATATTCGTTTCAGAATTATTTTCTATGAAGTATTCTTTAGCTTCTTCTGGTATGTAAGCTTTTAACTTATCTCTCCACTCAACTAAATTTTCATCTTCAATATCGTTCTTTAGCATTTTACGCCAATTTGTTTTATCAGCAACATGTTCTTTTAAAGCAACTTCTGTAATTCCTGCTAAATATCTATTGGGTACTTCTACAATCTCAATAGCTTCATGTGCTCCTTGATCTATCCATCTTGTGGGTACTTGTTGCTTTCTTGTAACACCAACTTTTACGTTGCTAGAATTTGCCAGATATACAATATGTGGTTGTAATTGCACCGATTTTTCGTACACCAAATCTCTATCTTCAATATCTAAATGTGCTTTACTTAATTCTGGTCTCATAATCCAATCACCAGCATTTGGAGCATCAAAAAAACAAGATTTACAAAAACCTTGTCTGTAAATTTTCTTTTCTAAATGACAGTTTAAACACTCATAAGTAACAAATGAAAGTTTTATTTCTTTGTTTAACAACTGATTCATATTTAAAAAATCAGTTTTCATATCTAAATAATACTGAATTTCAGTAGAATTTTCAGTTTTCATTTTTTTTAAGACTCCTTGATATTGCATAACAAAATTTAGTATTTTTAGCTTCTCACAAAATTACGTAAAAATTCGAACTTAATTTATGGCTTACCCCATTGTAAATTCTATAATTTCTTGGTTTTTAAAAAAACGTATTCATCAAATTGAATTGTTTTTAAAATATCCTAATGATGTGCAAAATGAGCTACTTTTAAAATTAGTTGCTACTGCAAAAAGAACTGAATTTGGTAAAATACACCAGTTTTCATCCATCAAAAATTATAATGATTTTATAAAAAACGTACCTATTCAGAAATACGAAACTATAGAACCTTTAATTGAGAGATGTAGGCAAGGTGAGCAAAATTTATTTTGGCCAACGTATATAAAATGGTTTGCAAAATCTAGTGGAACTACAAATGCAAAAAGTAAATTTATACCTGTAAGTGAAGAAGCTTTAGAATATTGCCATATGAAAGCTGGTAAAGATATGTTGTGTTTATACATTAACAATAACGAAGAAACGCAACTCTTTACGGGTAAAGGTTTAAAATTGGGTGGTAGTTCTGAGATTTACAAAGACAACAATTCTTATTTTGGAGATTTGTCTGCAATTATTACCGAAAACCTACCTTTTTGGGCAGATTACAGTTCTGCTCCAAGTCAAGAAGTGGCTTTAATGGCTGAATGGGAAACCAAAATGGATGCTATTATAGAAGAAACCATAAACGAAGATATTACTAGTTTAGTTGGTGTACCAAGTTGGATGTTAGTGCTCTTAAACAATGTTTTAGAAAGAACAGGTAAAGATAATATTTTAGAGGTTTGGCCAAATTTAGAAGTATATTTTCATGGAGGCGTAAACTTTAATCCGTATTTAGAACAGTATAAAAAATTGATTCCGAAAAAGGATTTTAAATATTACGAAACTTACAATGCTTCTGAAGGATTTTTTGCGATTCAAGACAGAAATGATTCTAAAGATTTATTGTTGATGTTAGATTACGGAATTTTCTATGAATTTATACCTATGTCTCAATATAAAGGAGAGAACTCTGAAACGATACCAATTTCTGAAGTAAAAAAAGATATTGATTATGCTTTAATTATTACAACCAATAGTGGTTTATGGCGGTATTTAATTGGTGATACCATTCGTTTTACTTCTTTAGACCCTTATCGAATTAAAATTACAGGACGTACAAGGCATTATATTAATGTTTTTGGTGAAGAGCTTAATATTGAAAACGTAGAAGATGCTTTAAAATTAGCTTGCCAAAAAACAAATGCCATTATTACTGATTATACTGTAGGTCCTATTTTTATGAAAGATAAAAAAAGTGGTGGGCATGAATGGATTATTGAGTTTAATGAGCATCCTGAAAATATGAATTACTTTACTGAAATGCTAGACAATGCTTTAAAATCTATTAATTCTGATTACGAGGCAAAACGTTATAATTCAATGACCTTAGCAATGCCAAAAATTCACGTAGCTAAAGAAGGTTTGTTTTATGAATGGCTAAAGAAAAAAGACAAATTAGGTGGGCAGCATAAAGTACCAAGATTATCTAACCAAAGAGATTTTGTAGAAGAGTTATTGAAACTTTAACTAACTCAAACTTCTCTTTTACCCAATAAAATAGCTCACTTACTCAATACTAGTTTTAACTAGTATATTAAAAATATATTTTTGATGTAGAAACCATCCATCAAATATATATGTTATGAAAAAAGTTGTTTTTTTACTTATTTGCATTCAGTTTTCAATCGCTATTAAAGCGCAAAATAATAGAGAAAAAATTATAAAATCAGAAGTAAAATCTGCTGTAGTTTTTCTTGAAAATGCACAAGTTAATAGAGAAAAAACTGTTTTTTTATCTAAAGGTGAAAACACCTTAAAATTTACGAATCTGTCTCCTTTTATTGATAGCAAGAGTATTCAAATAAAAGCTAAGGATATAGAAATTCAGGCTATAAATTTTCAGAAAGATTACTTAAAACAAATCAAAAAAAATCCTGAGTTACAGAAATTAAAAACGCAATTATCATTAATTGAAAATAATATCAACTCAAAAAATGTTGATTTAGAAATTGTTAAAGAAGAAGTTGTGTTTTTAAAATCTAACAAAACTATTGGAGGAAACCAAACACTTACAGCTACCACTTTTAAAGAAGCTGCCAATTATTATGGAAGCAAAATTAAAGCATTAAAAACAACCGAGTTTAAACTAAAAAATGCAATAAAAACGTTAAACTTAGAAGCTTCAAAAATAGAAAAGCAGATTAGTGATTTTACATCAAATAAGAATTTTGGTTCTGGTGAAATTACAATCCGTTTAAAATCTGAACTAGCTAAAAACACAAAATTTATTTTAAGTTATAATGTAGATAATGTTGGTTGGTACCCAACTTACGATGTTCGAGTAAAAAATATAAACGCTCCTTTAGAATTAGTTTACAAAGCTAACTTATATCAAAATTCAAAAGTAGATTGGACCAATGTTAAACTAAGTTTTTCTTCTGGTAACCCAACAAAATCGAACAAAGTAAAAGAAGTAATTCCGTATTTTATAGATTATGGTACAAACCCACCTAATTATAAAAATAACATTAATCAAGTTACTGGTGTTGTTAGTGGTTCTGGAGAACCTTTGCCTGGTGCAACTATTACTATTAAAGGCACAACAATAGGAACAACTACAGATTTTGATGGTAAATTTTCTCTTGAAATACCTGATACAAATAGTACATTATTAATTAACTATTTAGGTTTTAAATCTAAAGAAATGGCTATTAATAGCAATTATATAAATGTTAATCTTGAAGAAGACTACAATCAACTAGATGAAATTGTAGTAGTTGGTTATGGAACTAGCAGAAAAGGAAGTCGTAAAAATGATCGAAAAATTGGCACAACATTAAGTGGAGCAGTTGCTGGTCTTTCTATTAGAGGAGCATCATCAATAAAAAAAGAAAAAGCAAGAACGAAAGTAAGCACAATTAATACCAAACAAGTAGTTAACCAAACCACAGTGAATTTTGAAGTGGTAAAACCTTACTCTATTAAAACTAGCAACAAAAACTTTAGTTTAACAATGAAGGTTTTTAATATAACTAGTAATTATCAATATTATTCTTTTCCGAGAGCTGAACAAAGTGCATTTTTAGTAGCAAAAATTACAGATTGGGAAAAATTTAATTTATTAGAAGCTGAAGCCAATATTTATTTTGAAGATACTTTTGTTGGTACTACTTTAATTGACACAAGAGTTGCTAAAAAAGAACTAGAAATTTCTTTAGGAGTTGATAAAAATGTAGCCATTGCTAGAAATAAAGAAAAAGACTTTACCACTAGACAATTTATTGGTAATAAAAAAGAAGAAGCTAGAGTGTGGAACTACACTGTAAAAAACAATAAGAATGAAGCAATTAATATTGTTGTTTTAGATCAAATTCCGATTTCAATGTCTGAGACAATAAAAATTGAACTAAATACAGATGTTACTAAAGGAGTCTTAAACACAGAAACTGGAGAAATAAAATGGAAAATAAATTTACCATCAAAAGAAGTTAAAAACTTTAAACTAAAATATGCTGTTAAGCATCCTAAAAATTATGTTATAAATCTAGATTAAATTTTTCTTTCAACCACATAATCAATCATTTGTAGTAAAGATTTTTTATAAGGTGATGCTGGGTAGGTTTCTAAAATATTTAATGCTCTTTGTCTGTAATCATTCATTTTAGAAACTGTATACTCAATTCCGCCATTTTCTTTTACAAACTTAATTACTTCTTTTACTCTTTTCTTGTCTTTATTATGTTTTTTTATAGAATTAATAAGCCAAGATTTTTCCTTTTTAGAGCAATTATTTAAAGTATAAATTAAGGGCAAAGTCATTTTTTGTTCTTTAATATCTATACCTGTAGGTTTGCCAATTTTATCATCTGTATAATCGAATAAATCATCTTTTATTTGAAAAGCAATCCCAATATATTCTCCAAATTTTCGCATTTGCTGAACAACATCGTTTTTTGCGCCTACAGAAGCTGCTCCAATTCCACAACAAGCTGCAATTAAAGTGGCTGTTTTTTGACGAATGATATCAAAATAAATATCTTCTGTAATATCTAATTTTCTGGCTTTTTCAATTTGCAATAACTCACCTTCGCTCATTTCACGAACAGCAATAGAAATCAATTTTAACAAATCGAAATCTTCATTATCTATGGATAAAAGTAAACCTTTAGACAATAAAAAATCTCCCACTAAAACCGCAATTTTATTTTTCCATAAAGCATTTACAGAAAAAAAACCTCTACGTCTATTAGAATCATCTACAACATCATCGTGTACTAAAGTAGCTGTGTGAATTAGCTCTACAACAGATGCACCTCTATAAGTTCTTTCATCAAAACCACCATCAGAAACCATTTTTGCTACTAAAAAAACAAACATTGGTCGCATTTGTTTTCCTTTTCTACGAACTATATAATAAGTAATTCTATTTAAAAGCGGAACTTTAGAAAGCATTGCATCTTTGAATTTCTTTTCAAAGAGCTCCATCTCGTTTTTAATAGGTAGTTTAAAAAGTTCTACTGGCTTCATTTTATGCTGATTTATTTTTCAGTAAGCTTGCGCAAAAATACAAATTATAAAAAGAAAATTTCGGCTGTAAAATTGGTTAGATTTAAAACGCAAACCTTTAAAATTTAATTCGGTTTTATTTCCATTTTTACAACTTTTTCAGCTTAATATTAAATATATTTGATTGTTTTGAATGCGACAAAAACTTCACTTTCAAAACTAAACCTATATTATTAAAAACTAAAAAAATTACTGTGCAAGACATCCAATTTCCTATCACTTTCGAATTTAATATTTCTACGCTAGCCAACGACTTTACTGCAAAAGATTGTAAAGGAAATACAATTGCTTATGTACGTCAGAAAATGTTTAAATTAAAAGAAGACATCAGTGTTTACAATAACGACACAAAATCTGAATTAAATTATAAAATTAAAGCAGACAAATGGCTAGATTTTTCTACTGCCTATTCTTTCTATGATAAAAAAGGTAAAGAATTTGGAAAGGTTGTGAGAAAAGGATGGAAATCGATGTGGAATGCTCACTATGAAATTATAGATCAGCATCAAAAACAACAATATGTTATAAACGAAAAAAATGTTTGGATTAAAGTTTTAGACTCTTTAGTTGGTGAAATACCTATATTAAGCTTTTTTACTGGGTATCTTTTTAACCCAACTTATCTTGTAAAAAATACTAAAGGAGAAACGATAATTGAGCTTACAAAATTAAAATCTTTATTAGGTAAAAACTTTAAAGTATCTAAAATTGGTGGGTTAGATAATGATGATGATGACAGAGTTATGTTAGCCTTAATGATGTTTGTATTATTAGAAAGAAGAAGAGGTTAATAACTGTAAAATATGATAAACAAAAAAAGAGATAATCAAATATTGATTATCTCTTTTTTGTTTTATGTATGAATAATAAATTAAGCTTTATTGGCCAATTGCCCACAAGCTGCATCAATATCTTTACCTCTACTTCTTCTTACATTTACAGTAATATCGTGCATTTCTAAATTAGAAATATAGTTATTTATGGCAGAATTACTTGCTTGTTGAAATTCGCCATCATCAATTGGGTTATACTCTATTAAATTCACTTTACAAGGCACATATTTACAGAATTCTACTAAAGCTGTAATGTCTTCTTTTCTGTCGTTAATCCCATTCCAAACTACATATTCGTAAGTAATTGCTCTTTTGGTTTTCTCATACCAATATTCTAAAGATTCTTTTAAATCTTTTAAAGGGAAATTGGTATTAAAGGGCATTATTGATGTTCTAACCTCATCTATTGCTGAGTGCAAAGAAACTGCTAAATTGAATTTTACTTCTTCGTCTGCCATTTTTTTAATCATTTTTGGTACACCAGAAGTAGACACTGTTATTCTTTTTGATGACATTCCTAAACCTTCAGGAGATGTTATCATTTCTATAGATTTCAAAACATTTTTATAGTTCATAAGTGGCTCACCCATTCCCATAAAAACAATATTCGTCAATTTTTTATTGTGATATAATCTACTTTGTTTGTCTATAACAACAACCTGATCATAAATTTCATCAGGATTTAGATTACGCATTCTTTTTAAACGAGCAGTTGCACAAAACTTACAATCTAAACTACACCCAACTTGACTAGAAACACAAGCTGTTGTTCTTTTTTCTGTAGGTATTAAAACAGATTCAACCACTAAACCATCGTGTAATTTAATACCATTTTTTATGGTACCATCATTACTTTTTTGCATAGAATCTACTTTGATATGATTAATCACAAAGTTTTCTTCTAACATTTCTCTGGTTTGTTTAGAAATGTTAGTCATATCTTCAAAAGTATGTAAAGACTTGTTCCAAAGCCATTCATAAACTTGGTTTCCACGAAAAGCTTTATCGCCATTTTCTACAAAAAAATCGCGTAACTGTTCTTTGGTTAAGGCTCTTATGTCTTTCTTTTTATTCAATAGATTAAATAATTTAATGTGTTAAAGTTATTAATGCAAAAATACACTAATAATTTGAAGGTATTCTTTTTGTTGACAAACTTGGTTGCGTTAGTGATTGTAATGGCATCCTTTTTTTGACTTTAGGAAAAAAAAAGATATAATGAAAAGCACGACCTTTAGGTAACGCCAAAATAAAAAAACTGACAATTAAATTACTAATTGTCAGTTTTAATGCTTGAATTTTAAAATTCTTAAATGTTTTATATAATTAACATTGCATCTCCGTAAGTAGAGAATTTATAACCTTCTTTAATAGCTTCTTTATAAGCTTCCATTAAAAAATCATAACCTGCAAATGCTGCTGCTTGCATCATTAAAGTAGATTTTGGTGTGTGAAAGTTCGTAATCATTGTGTTTGCAATACTAAAATCGTAAGGAGGAAAGATAAATTTATTTGTCCAACCTTCATAGGCATTTAATTCTGCGTTAGATGATACTGAAGATTCTACAGTTCTCATTACAGTTGTACCTACAGCACAAATTCTTCTTTTTTCTATTTTAGCTTTGTTAATTTTATCTGCGGATGCAGCTGGTATAACAATTTGCTCAGAATCCATTTTATGTTTCGATAAATCTTCTACTTCTACTGGACTAAAAGTACCTAAACCAACATGCAATGTCATTTCTGCAAAATCTACTCCTTTAATTTCTAAACGTTTTAATAAGTGTTTAGAAAAGTGTAAACCTGCTGTTGGTGCAGCAACTGCACCTTCGTGTTTTGCATAAATTGTTTGGTAACGCTCTTCATCAGAAGCTTCAACTTCTCTTTTTATAGTTCTTGGTAAAGGTGTTTCACCAAGTTCTAATAATTTTTCTCTAAAAGCTTCGTAACTACCATCAAACAAAAAACGTAAGGTTCTACCTCTAGATGTTGTGTTGTCTATAACCTCAGCTACTAAACTATCGTCTTCACCAAAGAATAGTTTGTTACCAATTCTAATTTTTCTTGCAGGATCTACTAAAACATCCCATAATCTATTTTCTGCATTTAGTTCTCTTAATAAGAAAACCTCAATTCTAGCTCCTGTTTTTTCTTTATTCCCAAACATTCTCGCAGGAAAAACTTTGGTGTTGTTTAACATTAAAATATCGCCTTCATCAAAATAATTGATAACGTCTTTAAATGTTTTATGTTCTATAGTTTGGTCTTTTCTATTTAAGACCATTAAACGAGACTCATCTCTATGTTCTGCAGGATAAATTGCTAATAATTCTTCTGGCAGTTCAAAATCGAAGTTTGATAATTTCATAAATGTATTTTGCTGTAAAAGATGCAAATATACGATATGAAAACAGGCGTTGTCAAGTGTTTAGCTATTTATCTTTAAAGTTCGTCAATTTTAATACCTAATTGTTGCATGTCTTCCCAAAATTTTTGGTAAGATTTTGTAACTACTTCAGCATTATTTATTTGAATAGGAACTCTTAAAGCTAAAGGCGCAAAAGCCATAGCCATTCTATGATCGTTATACGTTTTTATGGCAATGTTTTTATGGATTCTAGAAGTTATATCCAATTCTAAAGTTTCGTTGGTTACAGCAATATTTGCACCTAATTTAGATAATTCATCGTGCAAAGCTACTAATCTATCTGTTTCTTTAATTTTTAAAGTATGTAAACCAGATAAGCTACAGGAAATGCTCTCTGCAAAACAAGTAACTACAATAGTTTGTGCAATATCTGGTGCATTTTTTAAGTTAATAACCAAAGCTTCTTTTTGAGTTTCAGTTTCTTTTTTTAGAGTGATAAAATTATCTCCAAAAGTGGTTGTTACTCCAAAATGTTTATAGATTTCTGCTAAGCAAGAATCGCCTTGCAAACTTTCTTTTTTATAGGCTGATAATTGAATTTCTGATCCAATTTCTGCCAAAGCAACAATGGAATAAAAATAACTTGCAGAAGACCAATCAGACTCTACAACAATAGTTTGTTTTTCAATTGATTTCTTCGGATAAACTTTAATGATATTCCCTTCAAAATTACTTTCAATTCCTATTTGAGAAAGCAAACTCAATGTCATTTTAATATAAGGAATAGAAGTTATTTTACCTGTTAATTCAATTTCTAACCCATTTTCTAATTTACAAGCAATTAATAGTAATGATGAAATGTATTGGCTACTAACATTACCATTAATCTGTACTTTATCTGTTGTAATCTCAGTTCCTTTAATTCTAATTGGCGGATATCCTTCTTTAGCTTCATAAGATATATTTGCGCCTAAATCTCTTAAAGCATTTACCAAAATTTCTATAGGTCTATTTTGCATTCTATCAGAACCTGTTAACACAGTTTCTCTGCCTTTAGCTACAGAAAAATAAGAAGTTAAAAAACGCATTGCAGTACCTGCATGACCAATATTTACCAATTCATCATCCGTAGAAAGTGCGTGTTGCATATGTACAGAATCATCAGAATCTGATAAATTTTCTATAGAAAGTTCTGGAAAAAGATTTTGTAAAATCAATAACCTATTCGATTCGCTTTTAGAACCAGAAATTGTTATTTTTTGGTCTATCTTTTTTTCTTCTAAAACATTTAACAATATGTCCATTCTAAAAATTGATTTTATTTCTTATTTTTAAATTCTATACTAAAATTACAACTAACCAATATGAAAAAAGTACTTTTTCTGGCCATTTGCATCTTCTTTTCTGCAAATGCCAAAGTTAATGCACAAAAAAAATCTACCAAAGTTTCTGATGAATATTTTAGCGCAATAAAATGGCGAAATATTGGCCCATTTAGAGGAGGAAGAAGTGCAGCAGTAACAGGTGTTTCTGGTAAAGCAAATCTATTTTATATGGGTGCAACTGGTGGTGGAGTATGGAAAACTACAGACGCTGGTAATACCTGGCAAAATATTTCTGACGGATTTTTTGGGGGTTCTGTAGGTGCTGTAGCCGTTTCTGAGTCTGATAATAATGTAATGTATGTTGGAATGGGAGAAAAAACCGTTCGTGGAAATGTTTCTTCTGGTGATGGAATTTGGAAATCTGAAAACGCAGGAAAAACTTGGAAACACATAGGTTTAAAAAATTCTAGACACATTCCTAGAATGCGTATTCACCCAAAAAATTCTGATATTGTTTTTGCAGGAGTTATGGGCGATTTATACAAACCCACTCAAGAAAGAGGTGTTTACAAAACTACTGATGGAGGAGAAACTTGGCGAAAAGTTTTATTTTCTAACGAAGATTCTGGAGTTGTCGATTTAATTATCGACCCAAATAATCCAAGAATTTTATATGCAACTACATGGAACATCAGAAGAACTCCTTACAGTTTATCTTCTGGAGGTGATGGTTCTGCACTCTGGAAAAGTACAGATGAAGGTGAAACTTGGACCAATATTTCTACAAACAAAGGTTTACCTACTGGTATTTGGGGAATTGCAGGTGTTACAGTTTCACCTGTAAATTCTGATATCGTCTATGCTTTAATCGAGAATAAAAAAGGTGGCGTTTATAAATCTACTGATGCTGGTAAAACCTGGAGACTAATCAATTCTGAAAGAAAATTAAGACAAAGAGCTTGGTATTACACACGTTTATATGCAGATACGCAAGATGAAGATATTTTGTATGTTTTAAATGTTCGTTATCATAAATCTACAGATGGTGGAAAAACTTATAAAACTTACAATGCTCCTCATGGAGATCATCACGATTTATGGATTGCACCAGAAGACAACCAAAGAATGATTATTGGTGATGATGGTGGGGCACAAATTTCTTTTGATGCTGGTGAAAATTGGAGCACAATGAACAATCAGCCAACAGCTCAATTTTATAGGGTTACTACAGATAATCATTTCCCTTACAGAATTTTAGCTGCACAACAAGACAATTCTACTGTAAGAATTTCTCATAGAACTGGAGGCAGGTTTATAACTGAATCTGATTGGTCTTCTACTGCTGGTGGAGAAAGTGCACACATTGCTGTAGATCCTTTAAATAATGATATTGTTTATGGTGGTAGTTATGGTGGTTTATTAACGAGAGTAAATCATAAAACTAACGAAACTAGAGCTATAAATGTTTGGCCAGATGACCCAATGGGTCATGGAGCTGAAGATTTTAAATATCGTTTTCAGTGGAATTTCCCGATTTTATTTTCGCCAAATAATAAGAAAAGATTGTATGCAGCTTCTAATCATTTGCACGCAACAGAAGATGAGGGTCAATCTTGGAAATTAATGAGTCCAGACTTAACAAGAAACGATCCTAAAACTTTAGGCCCTTCTGGAGGTCCAATTACTAAAGACAATACTGGTGTAGAATATTATGGAACTATTTTCGCTGTGGCAGAATCGCCTTTAGAACCGGGTTTAATTTATACAGGTTCTGATGATGGTTTAGTACATATTACCAAAAATAATGGTGAATCTTGGGATAATATCACTCCTAAGAAAATGCCAGAATGGATGATGATTAACTGCATAGAAATTGATCCTTTTACAAAAGGTGGTGCTTATATTGTAGGTACAAAATACAAATCTGGTGATTATTTACCATACATCTACAAAACAGAAAATTATGGTAAATCTTGGGAATTAATTGTAAACGGAATTGCAAATGAAGATTTTACAAGAGCTTTAAGAGCAGATCCAAAACGCAAAGGTTTATTGTATGCAGGTACAGAAAGAGGTATGTATATTTCTTTTGATGATGGTAAAAACTGGCAATCTTTTAAACAGAATTTACCAATTGTACCCATCACAGATTTAGCGATTAAAGATGATAATTTAATTGCAGCAACTCAAGGGCGTTCTCTTTGGATTATTGATGATTTAACACCTTTGCATCAACTAAACACATCAGAAAAAGAAGATGTTATTTTATACAAACCAAAAGATGCTTATAATTTATCTGGTGGTAGAGGAAGAACTTCTAGAACAGCAGGTACAAACCATTCTGGAGGTGTAAATATTTATTATTACATCAATGAATTAAAGGAAAAAGATGTTGCTTCTATTTCTATTTTTGATGCAAATGATAATTTGGTTAAAAAATTCTCGACAAAACCTGATAAAGAAAAGAAAGAAGGAACACTAAAAGTTGAAGATGGTAACAATATTTTTAACTGGAATATGATGTATGATGGCGCAGAATCTGTAAAAGGAATGATTTTATGGTGGGCTTCTTTATCTGGACCAATGGCTTTACCAGGCACTTATAAAGTTGAGTTGGCTGTAAATGATATAAAAAAATCAAAGAATTTTAAAATCATAAAAAACCCAATGTCTGAAGCTTCTGAAAATGATATGAAAGCTCAGTTTGATTTTATAAACGACATCAACCAAAAAATGACAGAAATTCATAAAGCATTAAAAAATGTGAAGAAAGTTCGTAGTCAAGTTGGGTTGTTAAAGAAATCGATCAAAGACAAAAAGAAACATAAAGAGTTAATTGATTTTGCTGATAAATTGGTGAAAGATATGACTGTTGTTGAAGAAACTTTATATCAAACAAAATCTAAAAGTGGGCAAGATCCTTTAAATTTTCCTATTAGATTAAACAACAAATTGGGGCATTTAAATTCGTTAACTCGTATTGGAAATTACGCACCAACTAATCAAGCAATTGCTTTTAAAAATGAAATTACAAAAGAAATTGATCTTGAATTGGCAAAATTATATGCTTTGTTTAACAAGGATGTAAAAGAACTAAATACCAAAGTAAAAGAAAGCGATATTGATTTAATTCAGTTGAATTAATTTCTGATTTCAAAACATAAAAAAAGCGACTTAAAAGTCGCTTTTTTTATTTCATATTTTTATTCGTGATGTAAATTCCATAAAAGACACTTATAAAAATTTTAATTCCCCAGAAACTTTTCCATTTTCCGTTGTTAAAATTGGTTTCTGCTACTGTAGCAAAATCGCCTGCAAAAATATCTCTCCAGCTATTCATAAATAAAGAAATTAAAGTAACTACAACAAAAAAAGGAAGTGCTACTTTTAAAAAGTTAGTCCAAAATTCTGGTTGTTTTATTTTATCTGTAAATTTCATTATTTCAACTTTTCGTTATTATGATGACGATTGTGATCGCGTTTTGTTTTAATATCTAATTTCTTATCAAAAGCATCTTGTAAATCAATACCTGTTTGGTTTGCCAAGCATAAAACAACAAACATAACATCTGCTAACTCCTCGCCTAAATCTTTATTTTTATCAGATTCTTTTTCGCTTTGTTCACCATATCTACGTGCAATAATTCTGGCAACTTCACCAACTTCTTCTGTTAATTGAGCCATATTTGTTAATTCGTTAAAATAACGAACTCCGTGATTTTTAATCCAATTATCTACTTGTTCTTGTGCGTTTTGAATATCCATCTTTTTATTGACTTTTCAAATATTTTTTAGTTTGATAAAATTGCTAAAAGTTCATAGTTACACCTAAAGTTCCGGGTGCAAATTGTAAATTCCAAGCTACTTTTTTATCCTTTTTAATTTCATTGTATTTATCATCATACTTTGTATCTAAAAAACGATCAATAGCTTCAACAATAAAAATACTAATTGCTGTAGAAAAAGCTACATCAGAAATCCAATGAAAACGATCTAAAATTCTACTCAAACCAGGAATAGAACCAATGGTATATAAACCTGCTTTTATCCACGGACTTTTAAATTGCTTTGCAATTACATATGCATTTGTAAAACCAAGCATTACATGACCTGAGGGAAAAGAGTCGTAATTATAAACTCGATCTATATGAAAAGGATCGAAAGTAGCTTTACCAACATCTATTCTTGGTCTTGCTCTACCAATAATTCTTTTTGATACTTGCTGTAATAAACCTGCTGCTGATGCAGATGAAATTAACAAAACTCCTGTTCTTCTTAATTTAGGACTTTTACTAAATAAACCAGCTAAATAGATGGCTCCTGTTAATCTATAATTATTATTTGGATCACCAATATTATTACCATAATTTACTAACCAATTTGGTATGTTTGTTCTATTTTTTACTGCCCAACGATCTACATTATCATCAATAAAATAAAAAGCTGAAGTACCTGCTGCTACATAACCCAAATTAGCAAATTGTTGTTTTTGCCAATATAAAGGTCTTGAATATGCATAACCCATTCCGCCTGCAATATTCCCTAAATCATAAGAGAATTTTTGCCATAAGTTTCTTTCTGCATCTAAATTAAAAGATACTTTTTGTGTTTGCGAAAAACTATTTATAGATAAAGTAATTAGCAGAAAAAGAAAAAATCTTTTCATCATAAGGTAAAATTTGAAGTCACAAAGATAATAGTTATTACATAACTTGGTTTATTTAAATTTTACACAAGGCATAAACCATAAATTATTCAACTATTCTATCAATAAAAACCTTTTTAAACCTAATTTTTATCCTAAAAAACTACAAACCGCAACATAAAAATCTTTAGGATTTTCTGCATGTAACCAATGACCTGCATTTGCAATTTCTGTAACTGTATGATTAGGGAAATGGTTATCGATAATTAACTGTTCTTCTGGAATTATATAACCCGACTTCTCACCTTTTAAAAACAAAGTATCTTTATCAAAAGAGGTATTTTGAGGTAATGATTTACCAACTTCAGGATTATTTTCGGTTAAGGACTGTAAATTAAATCTAAAACCCAATTGGCCTTTTTCTACCCAATAGACATTTTTCATTAAAAACTGACGAACACCCAATTCTGGAATGTAGTTACTCAATTGTTCGTCTACTAATTTTCTTGAATTTTGAACAGCAAAATCCACAGAATTTAAACCTGCTAAAATTGCATTATGATGTGGTTCGTAGGCTTTAGGTGATATATCTACAATAACTAATTTATCAACCAAATCTGGATACGTTACAGCAAACAACATTGCTGTTTTACCTCCCATAGAATGCCCAACTATATTTACATTTTCTAGTTGATAATGTTGTATATAATTGTATAAATCTTCGGCTAAAAGTTCATAATTAAAAGCATCTGAATGAAAACTGCGTCCGTGATTTCTTTGATCTATTAAATGTACTTGATAATCTTCTGAAAACTGATTTCCCAATGTTTTCCAATTATCAGACATACCAAAATAACCGTGTAAAATTAATAAAGGTTTGCCTTCTCCTTTTATTGTTGAATGTAAAATATTATTTTCTATCATTTTTTGTGTTCTAAAAAATTTGAGATTAAAACAATTCTTTGCTGCTAATGTCTAAATAATTTCGTTTTACAAAAATTAAGATGGTTTCTAAAACCTCGCCCATATTATTGCATTTTTTAAACTCAACATCACCCACATAATCTATTAAATCTTGTTTTAATCTTTCTATATGTTTAGGAAAAGATATGGAATCGTGTTTCATACATCTAATAATGTGCTGAATTCGATCTGGAGAACTAATCATTCTTTTAGCAATGTAAGAACGCTCTTCTATTTTATATTGATTTATAGAACTATTTTCCAGTCTTTTACTAACCATTTCTACCATTTTTTGGTTTTCTTTTAAAAACTGTAAATTGTATACTTTTAAATTCCCTTCAAACGATTGTTGATCGAAATCTATAGCTCTAATTTTATAAACAATTTTATCGAAATCATGAATTGGTGTAATTACGTAATTGTACGAACGCATATCACCTAAAAGCCTAATAAAACAACGCTCTTTAAATTTTACAAACTCTTTGGCAATTTGTGCTTTTTCTGATCTAGAACAGGTTGGTAAAATATTTTCTATAAAATCATCTCCCGGAATTCCTGAAATATGCTCTTCTATTAAAGTATCTTTATATACCAAATAATTTATGGTGTAAGGCGATAAAATATGCTCTAACTCTAAACCATAAACACGAGAAGCATCTGCTTGCTTTACATAGAAATAAGTGAAATTATCATTTAAAATATTACGCACTTTAATTCGGAATGGTTTCGAATTACCAAACGTACAGAAGTCAATGGCATCAATATTTAAGAAAGGAATGGTGTTATCATTTCCATCAGAGTGTAAAATGGTATAAATCTTTTTTAAGCTTCTGTCTATTTCTTCTCTATCCCATTCAGAATAAAAAGTTCTTACCCAAAGAGTATCTTCATCATTTTTATCAAAAACAGATACTGAACCTTGAAAACGCAGCAAATCGTTATATAAAATACTAATTTTACTACTTCTATTATGCTTTTTTAAAAAAGCCGCCAATAGCTTGCTAATAGGAAAAGTTGGTTTTTTTTTTGATATTAATTTTTGATTTTCAGCCATAATTTCTGAGGTATTTTACAAAAATAGGGATTAAATCAGACGATTTCAAACATCTTGCCAGGTAAAGGTTTGGTTACGCCTTTTAATTCCATTTGTAATAAAATTGATGATAAATTAAAAACAGGAATATTACACTCTAAAGCAATAACATCCAGAACTTGAGCTCCTTTTTCGAACAATAAATCATAAATTTTTTGTTCATTTTCATTCAAGTCTACAAATAACTGTTTTTGTATAATTTTAGGTTGTTCTTGAATGTCCCAATTTAGCATTTTTACAATATCTGATGCAGAAGTTAGCAAATGAGCCTTGTTGTTCTTTATTAAATCGTTGCAACCTTTACTATAAATATCTGTTGTTCTGCCAGGCACTGCAAAAACATCTCTATGATAAGAATTGGCAATATCTGCAGTTACTAAAGAACCACCTTTTGCTGCACTTTCTATAATAATTGTTGCTTTCGAAATACCTGCAACAATACGATTTCTTTTTAAAAAATTTTCTCTTAAAGGTTGTTCTTCACTCCAAAATTCGGTAATAAAACCACCATTTTCATTTACTTGATTAATGTATTTTTTATGTACTTTAGGATAAATTTGTTCAAAACCATGAGCTAATACTGCAATTGTTTGTAAATTATTTTTAATTGCTGCTTTGTGTGCACAAATATCTACGCCGTAAGCAAAACCACTAACAATAATAGGGTTGTATTCTGCTAATTCATCAATTAAATTATTGATAAAATCACGACCATAAGAACTCATATTTCTTGTACCTACAACAGAAATAATTTTCTCGTTTTCTAGGTTAATGTTACCATCTTTAAAAAATAAAATAGGACTATCGATACAATTCTGAAGGTTTTTAGGATAATCATTATCTAAAAAATAAGAGTATTCATAATTGTTTTTAAGAATATAATCGAGTTCTTTTTCGGCAAGTATTAAACTTTCTTTGTCAAACAAATGCTTTAAGGAGTGAGCACCAATTCCATTTATTTTTTCTAAAATTGATACTTTCTCTTCGAAAACTTGTTGAACATCACCTACATTAACAATTAGTTTTTTTGCTAAAATATCTCCAATAGCTTTACTTTTTTGCAAGCGTAAAATGGCTAATAATTTTTCTTCTTTCAATAGAACTCAATTTAAAATACAATATATAATTTTTTACTGATATTTTTTTGAAATAATTTAATTTATAAAATAAATATTCTACTTTTGTATTTATGAATTTAGCCAACTATATAAACGATTTACTTTACAGATACGATTGTGTAATTGTACCTGATTTTGGAGGTTTTGTAACCAATAAAATAGGCGCAAGTTTAGATAAAAATACGCATACTTTTTATGCACCTTCTAAACAAATTACGTTTAATAGTCATTTAAAAGTGAGTGATGGTTTATTGGCAAATTACATTGCTTCTTCAGAAAACATTTCTTTTGAAAAAGCATCTAATGCAATTACTTTATCTGTAATTAGATGGCAAAATGAATTGCAATCTAAAGCTTTAGAAATTGGTGCAATTGGATCATTATCTTTAAATGAAAATGATCAGATTATTTTTGAACCAAGCAAACAAGTAAATTATTTACCAGAATCTTTTGGCTTATCTACAGTTACATCATCAATAGTAAAAAGACATCAAGAAATTGTAAAGCCTCTAATACCTGTTGTAGATAAAAAAGAAAGAAAAGGAATACCTGCATTTATTAAATATGCTGCTACTGCTGCAATTTTATTAACTTTAGGTTTAACTGCTAACAATTTTTATCAACAAAACAAACAAGAGACTTTACTCGCTAATCAGCAAAAATCTTTAGAGAAAAAAATACAAACTGCAACTTTTGTAATTTCTAATCCTTTACCAACTATCGAATTAAATGTGGTAAAAGAAATTGCAAAACCGTATCACGTTGTTGCTGGTGCTTTTCAAATTAAAGAAAATGCTGAGAAAAAAGTAAATCAACTTAAAAAACAAGGTTATAATGCTAGTATTATTGGCGTTAACAAATGGGGATTAACTCAGGTTGTTTTTAATAGTTATGCAGATAGAAACGATGCCATAAACAATCTATATAAAATACAAGCGACTGTATCTAAAGACGCTTGGTTATTAGAATCAAAATAACTTTTATTTAGAATACTATCCTTATATCTTTGCAGAAATTTAATAGAATGGAAGCAAAGACATCAAACGCATCTTTAACTGTACTTACAGATTTAGTTTTACCTGGAGATACTAATTATTTAGACAATCTTTTTGGAGGTGAACTTTTAGCAAGAATGGATAGAGCTTGTAGTATTGCTGCTAGACGTCATTCTTCTAGAATTGTAGTTACAGCTTCTGTAAATCACGTGGCTTTTAATAAATCTGTACCAGTTGGTAGCGTAGTAACAATAGAAGCAAAAGTTTCTAGAGCCTTTAAATCGTCTATGGAAGTTTATGTTGATGTTTGGATCGAAGACAGACAATCTGGTAAAAGAACAAAAGTTAACGAAGGTATTTACACTTTTGTTGCTGTTGATGAAACGGGTAAACCTGTTCAAATACCAAGATTAACACCAGAAACAGATTTAGAAAAAAAACGTTTTGACGGCGCTTTAAGACGTAAACAATTAAGTTTAGTTTTAGCAGGTAAGTTAAGTGCAAATGATGCTACAGAATTAAAAGCTTTATTTAGTTAAATATAAAAAAAATGGAATTCTTAAATCACTTTAAAATTTTAGAGTCTATTATTGTTCTAATTTTAGGCTTCTTTATTCGATTGTTAATCACAAATTCTTTAAAGAAAATTCAATTAAAATTTGGCTTTCAACAAGCAAGAATAATTGTTACTAACAAAATAGTTTCTATATTAATTTATACAACTGTAATCGTTGTAATTGCCTTTATTTGGGGAGTAGATGAAAAACAATTATTAATTTACATTTCTTCTTTCTTAACCATTTTAGGGATTGCCTTTTTTGCTCAATGGTCTATTCTATCTAATATTACAGCAGGTTTAATCTTATTTATCAATTACCCTGTAAAAATAGGAGATACGATTACTGTACTAGAAAAAGATAATAATATTACTGGAAAAATCTTAGATATTGGTGTTTTTTTTATTACTCTAAGAACACCTGAAAGCGAATTAATTACAATACCGAATTCTGTAATTCTTCAGAAAAACATTCGCTTTAAAGATCAATAAAATTATAGTCAAAAAAAAAGTGCAATTAAAAATTGCACTTTTTTTTTGACTATAATTTAATATTACGCCATTTGTTCTTCGTGTTTCCCTTCGTAAACCTCTTCTACTAACTTATCGTTAAACGCAGGTAAATCATTAGGGTTTCTACTAGTAACTAAACCAGCATCTACTACAACTTCTTCATCTGTCCAGTTTGCACCAGCATTTATAATATCTGTTTTAATTGAATTAAAAGAAGTTACATTTCTACCTTGTAAAACATCTGCTTCTGCTAATAACCAAGGTGCATGACAAATTGCTGCCACTGGTTTATGGTTATCAAAAAAAGACTTTATAAAACTAATTGCGTTTTTATCTCTTCTTAAAATATCTGGATTTATAACTCCACCAGGAAGCACTAACGCATTATAATCTGCCTGAGTAACTTCATTTAGCGTTTTATCTACTTTATAAGCTCTACTCCAATCTCCATTATTCCAAGATTTTATTTCACCTTTTTCTAGCGATACAATTTCTACATCTGCACCCGCTTTTTCTAAGGCTTTTTTGGGCTCACTTAATTCACTTTCTTCAAAACCATTTGTAGCTAAAATTGCTACTGTCTTTCTATCTAAATTTTCCATTTCTATGTTTTTAAGATTCATATAAAAGTTAATACTTTATTAACTCACATCAAAAGTATGAATGATTAAAACCATTGTTTAACTCAATAGATTGTGAAATTGACACAAATACTATTTTAAGAAAATTTTATCTTTTTAAAATCCAAGAAGCAGGATTTAATCGTGTTGTGTTTTTGAATAAGACAAAAACTAGTTTTGTTTTTTTAGAAACCTTATCTGTAAAAATTCTACCAATTTTTTGACCTACGCTTACTTTATCGCCTTTTTTAACGTATGAGTTTTCTAAATTATTATAAGATGTTATATAGTTCCCGTGTCTTATCATAACATTTTTTGTTCCTCCAGAACCCACTAAAATATTTAATACTTCTCCATTAAATATAGCTGTAGCATCACTGCCTTGCGATGTTGCAAAATGCAAACCAGTACTATTTATTGTTATTCCTGGAAAAATAGGATGAGGTTGTACACCAAACTTTCTAATAACTACACCTTCTTTTACAGGCCAAGGCAACTTACCCTTATTTTGTTCAAATCTATTTGCTAAAGCTTTTGCTTCTGGACTTAATATAAAATTGCTACTTTTTTTAAGAACCGTTTTTTTGTCTTTAGATTTATTTTTGGCCATTGCAATTCTATTGGCTTTGGCAATTTCTTCTTTAATAATTTTATCTATTCTTGCAGCAAGCTTTTTTTCTTCTTTAGCATTTTTTTGAATTTCTCTTTTATACTTACCTTCTTTCTTTTTAATTTGAGCAATTAATTTTTCTTGATTCTTTTTATCGCCCTCAATTTCTTGCTTTTGATTTTTTTCAACCAAAATTAAAGTGTCTTTTACTTTCTTTTGATAAAATAGAGAATCGTTTAATTTTTTAATAAAATTAGTTTGAACAAGAATTTCTTCACCTTGTTTTTTTCTGAATTGTGTGTATTGTTTGGTATATTCTAATCGTTTGTAAGCTTGGTAAAAATTCTTAGAAGACAATAAAAACATTAGTTTACTTTGTTGTGATTTACTTTTGTAAGACTTGTAAATCATTTCTGCATAATCTGCTTTTAAAGCTTTTAGTTCTTTATTAAGTTTGGCAATTTTTCGCTCATTTCCTTTTATTTCATTCGTTAAAAGTTTAGCTTCTAAATTAATTGTGTTTATCAATTTATTACGAACATTAATTTTTTGATTGATATCTTTCAAAGCCTCTAATGCATTTTTCTCTTTTTTAACTTCATTAAATAGCAATCTGTTTAATTTTACAATTTCAGATTTGTATTTTTTTCGCTGATTTTCTAACTGCTTTCTAGTTTGACTAAATGCAGAGAAATTCATCAAAAAAATGAATAAAAAAAGGAGATAACACTTTATAAACTTCATTAAAAAGATAACTTTTTATAACCTTTAGGTACACTAAAAGACATATTTACATCTTCATTAAAAACCACAGATTTATATTCTAAATCTATTACTGTAATCGATTTGGGATTCTTAGCTTTAATATTTATTCCTGAAGGAAAAACAACATCATTAATTAAATTATAAGAAGGGTATTTTACATCTAATCGTAAATCTTTTTCTGCATTTACAATCGTTTGCTCGTCTAATTTAAAATGTGCAGGATTTATATTAAAGAAAATATCGAACAAGGCTGCTTGTTTTTCTGGTGATAAAATATACCTATTATTTACAATTTCTACTTCTTGATCTTCTGTTCTAACATCTATTAAAGATTGCCCTAAAAACAAATTCTGTAGCTGTTCAAAATTAATTTCTACACCTAATAATTCTTTGATCATCGAAAAATCCCCTTCAAAAGATTTTTTAAGCAAAGAAGAATAAAAACGTACTGATGTTGGTGTAATTTCTGCTTTAAAAACCGTAATAAACTTGCTTCCTTTTAACCAAATTACTTGGTCCTTTTTCATTTTCAAACTTACAGACAAACTTTGTGTGGTTTTACCATTATCAAAATTCATCTTTAATTTTGCATCAATTGTATTTTTATCAAAATTAGCAGCAATGTGTTTTTTTGCTACTTTTCTTGCAGAAATATCTTTGGCTGTTGCGGTTGCATCAATCATATTTTTTGTTATTTTACAAGACGTAAATATTATTGTAAAAAGGAGAATGTATTTTATAAACTTCATTATTAACTCTTCAATTTATTTGCTTTTTGCAAGTATTTATTTTCTTCTTTTACATTGCCTAAACCTTTATAGGTTTTTGCAAATTCATTATAAAAATCTACTTCCATTTTATCTTCTATTACAAAATCGATACCATTTTGTAAAGTAGATAACGCATTTTTATAGTTTTTCTGATAATTTAATGCCTTAGCTTTCATTAAATACACAAAAGGTTGTGCAGGGAAAAGTAAAATACCTTCTTCACTAAACTTTAATAATTCTGATGGTTTATCCGCAGATAAATTCAAAATCTGTTCTAAAACTTTATACGATTTATCCGTTTTAAATTGATTAATTAAACCTGTAATATCTGTAGGGTTATCAACTTTATTTTCGGTTAATTTTGTATTCTCTAGAGTATATTTAATCCTTCTTAATCTAGCTGATAACATATTATCCTTTTCTAAAGAATTCATTAAAGAGAATGCTTTTTGATATTGTCTATCATACAAATAAAGCCTTACTAAAAACTCTTTTTCTTTTGGATTTATCTCAATAATTTTCTTTTGATTTTCTATGGCTTCAGTATAGTTTTTTTCCTCTTGATTTATTTTAACCAAATGCTTTAACATCCAAAGGTTATTTTCATCTTTAGCTAAGGCTCTATTAATATATTCTTTAGCTAATAAGGTATTGTTAAGCAATAAATAATTCTTAGAAAATTCAAAAAAAACAGCTACATCATTTGTTAAAATCTGATTACAATTTTCTAGATTTTCTATGGCTTTTTGATGATTACCAATTGATTTTTCTGATAATGCTTTAAAAAAATAATGCTGAAACTTTAATTCTGCTTCTTCTGTTAAATCTTCTTTTTCAGGAATACTATCTTGCGATAAAACATTCACAGAAATTAGCATAAAGAACAAAGACAAAAGAGACAACTTTATTTTAGTAAAGTGACTCTTATTATTTTTATCTATTTTCTTTCTGCTATACATATATTATGTTAACTCTGTATAATCACCAATGCTTACAGAGGTAAATTCGCCATTATATTTCGCATGATTACCAATCATTGCATTATCTAAATTAGCATTAGAAATATCTACATTTGTTTGAATTAAAGAATTTACAATCGTAGAATTATTCACCAAACTATTAGCACCAATAGAAACATAAGGTCCTATTTTAGAATCTCTTAAAACTACATTTTCGCCAATAAAACAAGGTTGTATAATTTCTGAATTTTGTAAAACCACATCCTCAGAAACTAAATTATTACCAGCTTCGTGCTCAAAAGAAAGTGTTTGTTTATTAGTATCGACAGTAGGGTCTTTTTTACCACAATCCATCCAAGCATTTACAGTTCCAGGTATAAATTTAGCACCTTGTTGTTTTAAAGATTCTAAAACATTGGTTAATTGATATTCGCCATTTTCTTTTAAATCATTATCTATTAAATGCTGAATTTCTTTTAAAACTTTCTCTCCACTTTTAAAATAATAAATACCAATTATTGCTAAATCAGACACAAATTCTTTAGGTTTTTCTGTAAAGTCTGTAATTACACCTTCTTGTAATTTAACCACTCCAAATGCACTAGGATTTTCTACTTGACTAACCCAAATTGCTCCATCTGCATTTACATCTAATTTAAAATCTGCTTTAAATAAAGTATCTGCATAAGCTACCACACAAGGCCCGCTTAGAGATTCTTTTGCACAATAAATAGCGTGTGCAGTACCTAAAGCAACTTCTTGTACGTAAACAGAACCCTTAGCACCTAATTCTTCAGCAATTTTTAATAATTTTTCTTCTGTATCTGCAGGAAAACCTTTAGCTCTACTACCAATTACAAATGCAATTTCTTCTATTTCCTCATCTATTACAGATGCAATATCTTCTACTAATCTTTGTACAATAGGTTTACCAGCTATTACTGTTAGCGGTTTTGGAACTGTTAAAGTATGAGGTCTTAAACGAGAGCCAATACCAGCCATAGGGACAATAATCTTCATCTTTTATTTTTTATTTAAACACTACTGCAAGATAGCACTAATTAACAGATTCTAAAATTGTTTTTTCTTCTAAAAAACTCTTAAATTATTTAAGAATTATAAACGCTCTCCCCATTTATAGGGAGAGGCATCCCCATAATTGGGGATGAAAAAATTTCACCATAAATAGGGATTGACACAGACACTTTTTTCACTTAAATTTACAGTGTGCAAATAGATAAATAATTATATCCCCCAACTTAGTTATTTACTTGCACAACATAAAAAATTAAACAAAACATTTGTCCCCCAGTTAATGTTTATTTGAAATGATTTAAAAAACCCAAGTTAACTCTTGGGTTTTTTGTTTCTTTGCAAAAAATAAAATCGTGAATTACCTTTCTGTAGAAAATATTTCTAAATCTTATGGAGAACGTGTTTTGTTTCAAGACATTTCTTTTGGAATTAGTAAAGATCAAAAAATAGCATTTGTTGCCAAAAACGGAACTGGTAAAACATCCATCCTAAATATTATTGCTGGTTTAGATACTGCTGATGAAGGCCAAGTGGTTAGCAGAAAAGATATTTCTATTGCTTATTTAGCACAAAGTGATGATTTAAATCCTGATTTAACGATTGAAGAAACCATTTTTGCTACAGATAATAAAATTCTTTCTATTGTTAATCAATACGAAAAAGCATTAAAAAATCCAGAAGAAGCAGAAGCTTATCAAACAGCTTTTGATTTAATGGATCAATACAATGCCTGGGATTTTGAAACACAATACAGACAAATTTTATCTAAATTAAAATTAGACGATTTAACCCAGAAAATTTCATCGCTTTCTGGAGGACAGAAAAAACGTCTTTCTCTTGCTATTGTTTTAATTAGCAAACCAGATTTATTAATTTTAGATGAGCCAACAAATCATTTAGATTTAGAAATGATTGAATGGCTAGAATCATTTTTTGCAAAAGAAAAGATTACCCTTTTTATGGTTACTCACGATCGTTATTTCCTAGAACGTGTATGTGATGAAATTTTAGAATTAGACGAAGGTAAAATCTACAAATACAAAGGTAATTACTCTTATTATCTTCAAAATAAAGAAGAACGTTTAGCTTTAGAAGCTACCAATTTAAGCAAAGCCAAAAGTCTGTTTAAAAAAGAATTAGACTGGATGCGTAAACAGCCAAAAGCAAGAACTACAAAATCGAAATCTAGAACTGATGATTTTTATGCTATTAAAGAGAAAGCACATCAACGTAGAAAAGACCATTCTGTTCAATTAGAAATAAATATGGAACGTTTAGGTAGCAAAATTCTTGAACTCCATAAATTACACAAATCTTTTGGTGATAAAGTAATTTTAGATGGTTTCGATTACGTTTTTAAACGTGGAGAACGCATAGGAATTATTGGTAAAAACGGAACAGGGAAATCTTCTTTTTTAAATATTATAACACAAAAAAGTCCTGTTGATGCTGGTAAAGTGGTTATTGGTGAAACTATTAAGTTTGGTTATTATACGCAAGCAGGAATCAATGTAAAAGAAGGCCAAAAAGTTATTGAAGTAATCAAAGAATTTGGTGAATACATTCCTTTATCAAAAGGAAGAAAAATTTCTGCCTCACAACTTTTAGAACGTTTTTTGTTTGATAAAAAGAAACAATACGATTTTGTAGAAAAACTTTCAGGTGGTGAGCAAAAGCGTTTGTATTTGTGTGCTGTTTTAATTCAAAATCCTAATTTTTTAATTCTAGATGAGCCTACAAATGATTTAGATGTTGTTACTTTAAATGTACTTGAAAACTTTTTATTAGATTATCCTGGAAATTTATTGGTGGTTTCTCACGACCGTTATTTTATGGATAAAATTGTTGATGCTTTATTCGTTTTTAGAGGTGATGGAGTTGTAGAAAACTTTCCTGGTAATTATTCAGATTTTAGAGCTTATGATAATTCTACAGAAAAAGAGGTTGAAAAGGAAAAACATGTTGTGAAAAAAGTAGAAAAGAAAACGACAAAGAGCAGCTTGAGTTTTAACGAAAAAAGAGAGTTTGGCGCTTTAGAAGCAGAAATAGAACGTTTACAAAAAAGAAAAGAAACCATAGAACAACAATTTGTAAATGTAGAGATTGCTGCGGATGATATTCAAAAAAAATCTGAAGAGTTACAAGAAACTATTTATGCTTTAGAACAAAAAGAAGAGCGTTGGTTAGAACTTTCTATGAAGTTAGAAGATTAATCTACACTAACAATATTTTCATCTTTTACTAAATCTTCATTATTGAAGCGTAATAATATTTGTGCTACTGCAACAGTGTCTTTTTCACAATACCTTACTATTCTTTCAATATCTTTTTCTTGATAATATACTTTAGCAACTTCACTGCCATCAATATCATCTTTTGGAGATGGTATTCCTAAAATTGAGGTGAGTAATTTTAAAGATGTATAATGTTTGTAATCGCCAAATTTCCATAATTCTAAAGTATCTAAATGCGCTACTTCCCAAGGCTTTTTACCAAATAAATTGAGTTTTTTAGGCAATTCAATTTGATGTACTATCATTCGTCTGGCAATAAACGGAAAATCGAATTCCTTACCATTATGAGCGCATAAAATATTCGATTTTTTAGCAAAATGTTTATCTAATAAAACCTTAAAATCAGTTAGAATTTTATGCTCATCATCACCGTAAAAAGAAGTAACTCTTAGTTGTTTCTCATTTTCTACATCTACAAAATAACCAACAGAAATACAGATTATTTTGCCGAATTCAGCCCAAATACCTGCTCTATCATAAAACTCTTTAGCAGTAAATTCTTCTTTACGTTGATATTGAGTTTTCTTTGCAAAAAGCGCTTGAGTTGATAGGGGTACATTTTCCCAACTTTCTTCTTGAGGAACTGTTTCAATATCTAAAAACAAGATATTATTTAACTTAAAAGTAAGATTCATAGCTAATTATTAATTCTTTTCAAGCTAAATATACTAAAAATAAAAAAGCTCCAAAAATTAATTTGGAGCTTTTAAAGTAAGATACTTAATATTAAAAGTTAACTTTTACTTAATTACTAATTTAGAAGTTGCTGTTTTTGTACCTTCTGTAACTTTTAAAATGTATAAACCAGATGCTATTGAAGAAACATCAATATTAGATTTAGTAGCAGCAAAGCTAGTAGATAATACTTGTTTACCTATAACATTAAAAATAGCTACTTGTTTTTTATCTGTACTATTTGTAGTTATCGTAAATCTATTGTTTGTTATAGGGTTTGGATATGTTGCAAAACCTTCTATTTGATTTTTAGAAACTGAAGCTGTTACGTTGTATGTACCTAAAGGAAAGGGTTTAGTTGCAGTTGCATTATTTGTACCTCCTTCTAAGCCATTAACACCACTATATGTCCAATTCGCTGATGTAAAAGTAGTACCCTCTAAACTTGTACCAGATTTTCTATAAGCCCAACCATCTAAATAATCATATGCTTCTCCTGAAAAATCGTTATCAACATCACCATAAACATCAATAATTTGTCCATTTTCATACAATTCAATTGCATCATCACCATTTATTCCCATAACTCCTGTTGTGTAAGTAGGATTCATCCCAAAAAACTCCTTAAACTTAGTTTCTTCAGTAGATACATATATAAAAGCACCTGCAGTTACTGCATCATCTGGAAAATAAAATTCCACATTACCAGCAGTTGAACCTTGACCATTTGTTACAGAACTAATACCATAAACACTTAAATCTGCAATATCTTTTAAAACATATATTTCAACACCTTTTGGTGTACCACCTGTTAAAGGACCATCATAAACACCAGTTATCACCAAACTGTTAGAAGTTGCTCCATAAACATTACCATTTACAGGAATAGTTTTATCATCTACAGTTATAGAAGTTAAAGTAATATCACCTGTATAATTACCTTCAGATAAACCAGCTTTTAAACGAATATAAACTGTAGTTTCTGCAATAGTTCCTGAAGTATGAGCTAAACTAACAGAAGCATCATAACCAGAACCTGAAGTTAATGACACTTCAAAATTTGAAGGAGCAGTAACTTTTAAATCTCCTAATAGAAACAAACCCTCAACGGTAAAACTTTGTTCTTCTGATGTTGTACCATCACTAATTAAGTAGTTAAAATCATCTAAATAAGCAGTGTATGAAAACTGTGGATCAGCTGGACTCACAATACCTGTTAAAGTTCCAGAATTATTAACTGCACCAGTAGAAGAAGCTATTGCATCTCCTGAATATGTATTTACACTTAACCCAGCTGCTAACCTAATATATACAGTTGCAGAAGCTACACCTCCTGTTTGAGTAATGGTAGCTGAACTATTAAAACCACTTCCTGAAGTTAATGAAACTTCAAAATTTGCAGGAACTGTTACATTTATATCATCAGTTAAATTTTCTCCTGAAATAATAACTGATTGTTCTGCAGACGGTCCATACCCTTCAAAATAATCAAAACTAGAAGTTGATCCAGAAACTGTAATTGTAGGGGTTGTAGATGCTATGGTAGAATATGTACCTAAATTAATTTCAGCTAGCATTTCAGCACAACTAGTTTTATCATCTAAATAATTTCTACCTGGTAAAACCCAATTATTAATATCGAAAGAACCAGAATTTGAAGAACTTCCGCTTTTTCTTGTAGCAAACGAATCTTCATATTCCCAAGAATTATCGTGATCTGAGCTACCAGAAACATCTGAAGGATCACCAAATTGATCTAAAACATTTGTTCCATCAGTAATTCTAATTGCATCATTTCCGTTAAAAGAAGGACCACCAACATAAGTATTAGTTACAGTTGCCCCTGAATACATTCCGTACAATGTACTTTCTCCCAAAACCACTATATAAACAAACTCATCTGTTCTTGTACCTAAACTAGATATATCTTCAGAACTCCAACTTTCTCCAGAAGAAGACCCATTTGCTTCTGCCTCAAATTTGTGTCCAGCAAAATTGATGGTACCGCTAACATATAATTCTATTGCTTTAGGGCTAGAAGAACCCGTGCTACCTGAACATCCATCTGAAGGTGCTTTACCATCAATAATTGAGGTTATAATTATTGATTGGCCAAAACCAGACAAACTTATAGTAAGCATTAGTAAGGCAAAAAAGTAATTTTTTTTCATGTGTAAATTGATTTTGAATTTAATTAAACAAATTTAGAAAAAAACTTAACTTACTCAGGTAAAGATCCATTAACTAATCGTTAAATTGTTAACATTAACAATTTCATTACAATATTAAATCATTGTTAAGAACCCGTTATTATATTAGAATTATGAGTATTTTTGATTTTTATCAGACAAAAAAATTATGAATAAAAACGATATTAAAATTTTATTAGTTGATGATGAGCCAGATATCATCGAGATTATTGGTTATAATCTTAAGAGCGAAGGCTATCAAATTTTTACTGCAGAAAACGGCCAAGAAGCTATTAAATCTGCAAAGAAGAATATGCCTCACCTAATATTATTAGATATTATGATGCCAGAAATGGATGGTATTGAAGCTTGTGAAAAAATTAGAAAAATTAAATCTTTAGAAAATGTAATTATTGCTTTTTTAACTGCAAGAGGAGAGGATTACTCTCAAGTTGCAGGTTTTGAAGCTGGTGCAGACGACTATATTACAAAACCTATAAAACCAAAAGTTCTAGTAAGTAAGATTAAATCTTTACTTAGAAGACTTAAAACTGAATCTGAAAGTGAAGATTCTCTTAAACTTGGCGATATTATTATAGATAGAGATGAATATGTTGTGTATAAGTCTGGTAAAAAAATTGCACTGCCAAGAAAAGAGTTTGAACTATTTTCACTTTTAACATCGAAACCAGGAAAAGTATTTAAAAGAGAAGTTATTTTAGATACAGTTTGGGGAAACGAAGTTGTTGTTGGTGGTAGAACTATAGATGTACATATTCGTAAACTGAGAGAAAAAATTGGCGATGACCATTTTAAAACCGTAAAAGGTGTGGGGTATAAGTTTGTTTTACTAGAAGGTGAGCAATAAAAATATTATTAAGAGTTAAAACTTAAAATTTTTGAAACTAAAAAAAACATACTCTTATGCGTTATGGTCGGCTATTTATTTAACTTTACTTTCTGTTGCCATATCTATAATATCTTACTTTGTAATTAGTAAGCATCTAGGTATTGTAACCATATTAATCTCATCATTAATATTATTTATAATATCTTTTTTTATTATTCAATATAGAGCTGAACACTTTATTTACAGAAGGCTAAAAAAATTATACCAAGAAGTTTCTATTTTAAATGTAAATGATTTGAAAAGAGAATCTGCAACCACAGATATTGAAAAACTATCTAAAAGTATGCAGAAATTTGTTGAAGGTAAACGACTAGAAATAGAAAGTTTAACGGAAAGAGATTCTTTTAGAAGAGATTTTTTAGGTAATGTTGCTCATGAATTAAAAACGCCATTATTTACAGTTCAAGGTTATATATTAACTTTAATTGAAGGAGCTATAAATGACAAACAAATACGAATGAAGTATTTGGAAAGAGCCAATAAAGGTGTAGAAAGGTTAGTTGCCGTAATTAAAGATTTAGATATGATTGCTAAATTAGAGAATGAAGGCACAAAATTAAATATAGAAGTTTTTAATATCTTAGAACTCATTCAAAATGTGTTTGATTTATTCGAAATGAAAGCCAAAAAAAGAAACATCACTTTAGTTTTTGATAAAACACATGAATTTCCTGTTTTTGTAAGAGGTGATATCGAAAAAATTGAACAAGTACTTATCAACTTAATTGTAAACTCAATTAAATATGGTAAACCAAATGGAAAAACCATTGTTAGTGTTGATGATTATTCTGAAAAAAAGTTTATTGTTAAAGTAGTAGATAATGGGGAGGGCATAAAAAAAGAACACATCTCTAGACTATTTGAACGATTTTATAGAGTAGACCAAAGTAGATCTAGAGAACAAGGAGGTTCTGGACTAGGTCTTTCTATAGTTAAACATATTGTTGAAGCTCACGATGAAAACATTTTACTAAAAAGTGTTTATGGTGAAGGTTCTGAGTTTTCATTTACATTAGAAAAAGCAAGATAAAAATATAGTTAATTCTTTTAATTGTCTAATAAACGAATACTAACTAATTAAAAAATATTAGGTTTAAACTAAATCAAAACCAATATCTTTTCTGTAGTTCATTTTATCGAAATGTATTTTATCGATGCTTTTATAACTTTTTTCTAAGGCTTCTTCAATTGTATCCCCAAAAGAAGTTACAGCCATTACTCTACCACCATTTGTAACAACTTTTTGATCTTTAATTGTGGTACCTGCATGAAAAACGATAGACTCATCTACATTATTAAAACCTGTAATTTCTTTTCCTTTTAGATAAGCTTCAGGGTATCCACCAGAAACTAACATTACTGTTGTTGCAGTTTTATCTGTTACTGAAAATGATTTTTCATTTAAAGTTTGATTTGCAACACCATCAAATAAATCAAATAAATCAGATTCAATTCTAGGCAATACAACCTCAGTTTCAGGATCTCCCATTCTTACATTATACTCAACCACAGAAGGATTTCCATTATCATTCATTAAACCAATAAAAATAAAACCTCTATAATCAATTTCGTCTTTTTGTAAGCCTGCAATTGTTGGTTTTACAACCAATTCTTCTACTTTATTTAAAAATGATTCATCTGCAAAAGGTACAGGAGAAATTGCGCCCATTCCACCAGTATTTAAACCTGTGTCTCCTTCACCAATTCTTTTGTAATCTTTTGCTGATGGTAAAATTTTATAGTTTTTTCCATCCGTTAAAACAAAAACAGAAAGCTCAATTCCTTTTAAAAATTCTTCGATAACCACTGTAGATGAAGCTTCTCCAAATTTTTGATTAGAAACCATTTCTTCTAATTCAGCTTTTGCTTCTTTTAAAGAGCTTAAAATTAAAACCCCTTTACCCGCTGCTAAACCATCTGCTTTTAACACGTAAGGTGGTTTTAATGTTTCTAAAAAGGCAAAACCATCAGTTAAATTATCTTTTGTAAATGATTGGTACTTTGCTGTAGGTACATTATGTTTTTGCATAAATTGCTTTGAAAAATCTTTTGACCCTTCTAATAAAGCTCCATCTTTTTTAGGACCAATTACAGGTATGCTTTTCAAATCATCATCAGCTAAAAAGAAGTCGTGTACACCTTCTACTAAAGGCGCTTCTGGACCAACTACAACCATTTTAATATTGTTTTCTAAAACAATATTTTTAACTGCTGTAAAATCGATTGGATTGATATTTATATTTTTGGCAATTTTATCTGTCCCTGCATTTCCTGGAGCTACAAAAAGCTGATTGATTTTGTTGCTTTCTGAAAGTTTTAAAGCAAAAGCGTGTTCTCTACCTCCAGAACCTAAAATAAGTACATTCATTTGTTGTGTATTGTGGCTGCAAATATATTTAAAATGTTTAGAATTCGACTTTTGAAAGAACTCCAATTTAAATATAAATTACATTTAATCTAGTATGCTTTTTCTTCTTTAAGAAAAACGCTAAAAAAAGTTTGAACAATTATTTTAATATCTAAAAAGAAAGACCAGTTTTCGATGTAAAAAATATCTAATCGCACCCTATTTTTAATATCAGATTTTTCTACTACTTCACCTCTATAACCACTAATCTGCGCCAAACCTGTAATACCGGGTTTTACAGAATTTCTAACTAAATAATTTTCTATTTCGTTGGTAAATTTTTTGGTATGTGCATTCATATGTGGTCTTGGCCCTACAATGCTCATATCTCCTAAAAGAACATTAAAAAATTGTGGCAACTCATCTAAACTTGTTTTTCTTAAAAAAGCACCTACTTTGGTAATTCTTTTATCGTTTTTAGAAGCAGAGACTTTATCAGCATCATCATTAACAGTCATAGACCTTAGTTTAAAACAATAAAACTGACGGCCGTTAATTCCGTCTCTTTTTTGTTTAAAGAATAAAGGACCTTTAGAATCGAGTCTAATAAATATCCATAAAATTGGCAATAACCATGATAAAATTGTGATACAAACTAATGCTGAAAAAATAATATCTAAAATTCTTTTTGAAATGTGAGTTTCTACTTTCTCAAAAGGCAAAGGTTTTGGCTTTAAAACAGGAATTGTTCCAAAATATTCTAGGATAAAATCTTTTCTATAAATCGCTTTGTTTTCTGGTAAAATTCTTAGCTCTATATCCTTTTCTTCTGCAAATTTACGAATTTTAGTGAGCTGATTTGTGGTAATTTCAGATGGATTACAATAAACTTCATCAATACCACCTAAATCAAGGAGTCTAAACCCTTTTTTAACATCACCCAAATACTCTTTAGACTTGTGTTCTGAATTTGAGAAAAAACCATTAAAACGATATCCAAAATCATTTTTAGAATGGAATAAATCTTTTAATTTCTTTGCTGAATTAATTCCACCAAATAGAATAATTGTTCTATGATCTTTACCTTCAGATCTAAATTTTCTAAGAATATAGAAAATAAAAAATTTGAAAAAAGTTATAAAAGATAAAATCAGAAAGAAAATAAAAATTTGATGGTTGACAACCTCACCTTCTTTAAATACCGTAAAATAACTTAAATAAGCAAGCGCAAAAACAAAAAATTGCGACATTAATAGAGTAATAATCACACCAACTTGTGTATATCTATATACGTTATAAAACTTTGTATAATAAGTAGTAATTAACCAGGATAAAATAATATAAGTAAGAAAAGAAGTATTTAAATAATCTTTAAAAGAAGTTGCAAAAATGATTGAACATATTAAAAATAGATCAATTAAGATTACTAAAGGCTTAATATAAATAGATTTCCTTTGTTTCAATTCCTTTATTTTTAAAAAGTTAAGCTAACATTTAAACTATGTTATAAATTTATGTTAAACTGACTGCTAATATTATAATTTTAAAGGATAATAAAAAATAAAAATGGTAAATATTTGAATTTTAAACAAAAAAATTAAAGAAAAATAAAATTAACTCAATAAAACTCTTGTGTATTAATGATAATTCAATTTAAAACATCATTATTTACTTTAAGCCCCACTTATTAAAGTATTTAATTACGGATATGGTATGCCTGAAAAATAAATTTAAGTTTTTAGATGATCCTTGTTTTAAGACATGTTTAATTTCTTCTTTAGGAAAATATAGCTTTCTTTTTCCTAATTTATCTATTTTTTTGCAGATATCAACATCTTCCATATATAAAAAATAGCGTTCATCAAAACCTTTTAATTTTACAAAATCTTGGGTTTTATAAAGATGAAAACAACCAGCAAGGTAATCTGCATAAAACGGACTTGTTAAATCTTTATCTTTATACTGACCTTTATAAATTGTTGATTTTAATATTGGTTTTATAAATGCAAATCTTCTTGCAATAAGTTCTAAAAACTGTGGGTATCTTCTACAAGAATACTGATGTTCTCCATTAGGAAATAAAACTTTTGGAGCAATCATAGAAAGACTTTCGTCTTTTTTTAATTCTGAAATTAAATTAGGAATTACTGTTTTCTCAAAATTAACATCGGGGTTCAAAATTAGATGAAAGTTAGATAAATTTTTGATTTTATCTATAACTACATTATGACCAGAACCAAAGCCGATATTTTTACCAATAGCAATGTATTCTATACATTGATCTGTGAAAACATATTCAAAAAACTTATTTCTTGTATTATCTATTAAAAAAAGCTTTTTATATATCGGTATATTTAAAAAACTATGAATTGTAGTATATAAATTATGTAAATTTTCTTCAAAAAGAACAATTGAACCTGTTATCATTAAATTATTATTCATTTTATTACTTTTTAAATAAAAAATATATTTATTAATGTAAAAAAACAATTATGGTTTTTTAAGTAATTAAACTGAAACAAAAAACCAAAATTATCATATTTGCATAAAAATAATGCTGAAACTTATATTGCGAATATTAAAATTATAAAGTACAATAAAAAACAATTTCTTGAATTAATTGTTAATTAAATAGAAATTTAAACTAAAATAAACATACCAAAGAAAAATCAATTCAGCAAAATCTTGAATTTATTGATTGATTTAATAAAATTTAAGATACCTTGACCTTGATACAGAAAATATTCTTTTTATTTATTCTTTTCAATGCACTCATAAAAGAATGAGAGATAACTTTCATTTATTTTATCAATATCAAACTCATTTTCTATTTTAGCTTTATTGCTCTCTATTTTATTTAGTTCGTCATTTTTATTTTTATTTTTTAAATAAAAGCTTACATCTTCTGAGTTGTAAAAATAAAACGCATTTTTTTTAAGTACTGCTTTATTAAATATATTATTATGGGCTATTATTAAACTGCTTGATCCCATAGCCTCGAGTAATGAAGGATTTGTACCTCCTACAGAATGGCCATGAAAGTAAAGATTGCAAAAGTACCTCAAACTGTTCAACTCTTTTGTATTATATATACTACCGAGAAATAATATTTGCTTATAATTTTTAAATTTATTTTTAATTCTTTTACCAAAAGATGTATTGTTATAATTACCAATAACTAAAAATGGTGTTTTTATAGCACTTAAAGCTACACCATTTAAAATAGTCTCTATATTATTTTCGGGTTCCATTCTAGCAATTAACATATTATACTTTTGTTTTTCTACATTATATTTTTTTAGAATATTTTCATCTATTGAAGTAACCACCTCACTTCCATAAGCAATAAACTTTGAATTTTTATTATATTTTTTATCAATATAAGCTTTAATACCTTCAGAATCGGCCACTAAAAAATCACTGTTATTTGCAGCAATTCTTTCAGCATATTTTAAAAATTCTCGTACAAAAAAATTATACTTAGTTCTTTTCCATTCTAAGCCATCCATATTAGTTATAACTAATGTTTTTTTGGGAAAAAGAAAAGACCAAATAGAACTACTAGTATATCCAAGTTGAAGAATAATGTCTAATTCTTTTTTTCTAGAATCTAAAATGCAGTTTAAGTCATAAATAAATTGACCAATTGTTCCCATTTTATTTTCTGGATCATTACAAGTAACAATATTTACCCCTTTAAATGTATTTTCTTTATAAGGATGATTAGAGGAGTTATAAACGTAAACTTGACATTTTTTTTTCACCAAATATGTGGCTAAATATTCTGCAAATTGTTCAAAACCTCCATAATGATTTGGTATTCCTCTTGTACCTATAATTCCTATTTTCAAAATAATTATTGGTTTTTAGCAGTTCCACTTCCAAATAATTTATTTTTTATTTGCACCATTCTATTGTAATGTTTTGCTGAAATTTTTTTAAATAAGGATGAATTATTATCTGGAAACCAATCTGTAGTTCTTGGCTTTTCCATTAAATTTCTGTGTCTAGTATATGCGTATGTTGCTATTGATGTTCTATAATTTCCTTTTGGAAAATTAGTCATATCATAACCATGTAATGTATAGGTGCCACATTCTTGAATTATTAACCTGTTAAAAGGTACACCTAGTTCTTTTTTTTTCCCACTCCTTAAGTCTTCTATCTTTAAATGTCCTTTATAATCTTCTTTCCAGTCAGTGTTTAGATATAATAATAAATTCATCTGTCTAAACCAGTTTTTCTCTAAAGGATGATAATTAAAATCAAGATGCATATCTAGAAAACTATTTTTCTTCCCTTGATGAAGTCCTCCTCCATGATTTTTTGGGTCCACAAATACATCTTTACTAGAAATATAACTTAAAAAGCTATTAAACCTTTCGCTACGTAAATCTTCATAAATCTCTTTAAACAAAGGTCCCAGTTCCTTATAATTTGATTTCTCAAACTTGTTATTAGCAAACATATAATCTCTACTTTTATTTTCTAACTCAGGGATTTGCTCTCTTAATTTAAGTAATTTATTAGTATCACAAAAATCATCAATAATCAAATAAGAAAAGGGTTTATTGGTAAGATACTTTAAACGTAATTTTTCTCTGTTTTTTTCTAAAAAATAAAAATTAATCATAACCTAGAACATTTTTTTTGCAAATCTATCAGAAAAATAGTATTAAAAAAATAAAAAAACATAATTCCTTTGTTTCTCATAAGATAACTTTCAAAGCAGAATGCAATTAAAATCATAATAACAAAATAAATACTTAGCAAGTTTTTTGATCTTATCAATTTATATGATGAGATTAATAGATATATTATAAACAAACTAAATACAAAGATTCCGTAGCTTATTAATATTTGTAAATATTGATTATGCAAGTTATGACCTTCAAACCACTTAGGGGCAAGACCATAACTCATATAATAATAATCGAGGTAACCTTGAACATCTCCATTACCATAGCCTGTTATTAATTTTTTATCATTAATAAAATGAAAAATTCCAATTTTAGCAAGTATTACCCTGTGATCTAAATCACTAATATTTGTTCGTTCTTCATAAGAGAAAACTTTTGCTAACCTTATATCATTTGTTGGTTTAAATTTAGTGCTATTGATTTTCAATCCTTCGCTAAACCTTTTTCTAATGTAGTTAACTTTAAAAATTAATAGTATAGCTGTAATAGAAAAAAAAAGAATAATTATTTTATATTTTTGTTTCTTTACATTTGTAAATATCTGTATTAAATATAAAATACAAAATAAAACTATTATAATTTTAGATGCACAAAAGAAAACTCCTCCTAAAATTATAAAAGTAAAAAATAAGTATACGAACAAAGAATTCTTGAAATACAAATATTTTTTAAAATACAAATCATTTAAAGCAAAGCTACTCATTGCTAAATATAGTGAATAATAAACTGGGTGTTGATTGTAAAGTCTAGTAAAATTATGAAAAAAGAGTTGACTAATATCTAAACCTTTCACACACTTAACTATGTTAGCGATAAGAAGTATTGTTGTAGCGAATACATTGGAAATTACATAAACAGTGAGTAGTCTCTTTAAATTAAAACTTTTTCTAGTTAATACCAATAATGTAATAGGAATTAAAATTAAAAGTAAATCTCTATTTACCACAATAAATCCTTGTGAAATATTTTTACTGGATAAAGCACTAAACAATGTAATTAAAAAGAACAAAAAAGGAAAAAAAGTGAAGAACGATAGTAGCTTAATCTTTTCTTTTTTAATGACTAAAATATATAAACTATAAATAGTTCCAATAATTAGAACCAAATTACCGTAATTTAATTTAAAGGGCATTGCAAAAACAATTATAGCTAATAATATAAAATCAAAATGTTTTATAACTCTTTCTTTTAAGCTCGATAATCTCATAACTATTGAAGTAGATTTAAAAATTCATTTGTTTTTGTTTGCCAACTATTTTTATTAAAATCCATTTTAGGCTTTTCGTTTTTAATACCTCGTTTTATTTCATTTGATAATTCTTTTTTATTGTGAATTAAGTACAGGTAACCTTCTAAATCTTCCAACCCATTCCCATTAGTTCCTATAACTTTTTTATTTAATGCCAAATATTCATATACTTTAATTGGATTGGTGCCTGATTTTTTGTTTTCTTCTATATAATACGGAACAAGACATATATCAAAAGCATTGACATAGTTTGGATATTCATCATAAAACTTATCTCCTAAGTAATGTACATTATTTAATTTAACAATTGATTCAAATATTTCATCATCTAATATCTGACCAATTAAAACAAAAGAAACTTCTGGATTATTGAGAATTGCATAATTTAATAATTCTATATTTATTGTTTGTGTTATTTTGCCTCCAAACCCAACAATAGGTTTTTGAATGTTATTAATATCTTTTGGTATTCTATAATTAGCATTTAAATTAAACCTATTTACATCTAAACCATTTTTAATTAGTATAATTTCTGATAGATTAAATTCTTTAGAAAAGTAGTCTATATTGTCTCTAGAATTTGTAATCCATAAATCAACATTTTGAGAATAACTAACATACCCTTGTTTTATTTGTTTTTTAATGGAAAAATAGTCATCAATTAAACAGAAATTATCCCATGCATCAAAAACACTTTTTTGAGGATTTAATTTTGATATTAATTTATGGGCAAAAACATTTTGAGATAGCAAATTATAAGTACATATTTGCAATTTACCTATACACTCATTAATAAAATCAATATATTTATCATTAGAGAACTCATCTATAAACCATAAAAATTTTCTCATAATTTGGCCATAAATATCTTTTGAAATATAATCTACGATATAAGTAGTTGGATTAACTTCTATAAGCTGAAATCCATTTCTATTAAAAATACTCCTACCTTCAATTTTCCTTTTTTTCTTTTTTAATACAATTTCTAATAATGTAGTTGGTCTATTTATAATTATAATTTTTTCAATTCTATTTGATTGCTGTAAGCTTTCAATAAAATGAGCATCTCTAGTTCTAAATCCTTCTTTTTTAATTTTTCGCCAATCATGAAAAGGCACTATAATTAAATTCATTTTTTAAAAGTTATTTATTACAATTCTAGTTCTATCTTCTTGATTAATATAGGTTTAGCTATTACAAAAGGGTCTTTTTTATTTGCAATAATTTTTAAATTCATTTTTCCATCAACACCGTTAAAATGTATAAATTTATTTAGCCTAAAGAAAATTTTAATCAAATCACTATTTATTAAAATACTATTATTCATATATGATAAAGTAATTGACTTCGTTATTATTTCTTTTTGAAATTGATTACTTCCAAAATCGAGTCTGAATTGATGAAGACGGGCTTTTTCTGGAAGTATAAATGTAATTCTTTGAACTTTTTTTGACGCATTTACTTTTTTTTTGATTTTTTTTTCCTCGCTAAAATTTACTTGTACATTTGAATTTTCTTCTAAATAAAAGACTTCAAAAAAATCATCTTTTGGAACAATAGCGTCAATATGAATCTCAAAATTATTTAGTTCTGTTTTAGGTGTATTTTTTTTATTAGAGGGTTTACAACTAAGAAGAATTAAACATATTATAAAATATCTCATAGTAATTTATTTTAATTTAATATCCTCTTTTCTTTTCGCCTTAATTAAAGAGAGAGATAACATCATTGCTATATCAAAAAATACTGTTGTCATAAATAAATATAATATAAAAACACTATAAATTAGTACAAATGACTCATACTCTAATGACAAAGATTTTATTAAAAAAAATGCTAAAATTATAGTAGCAATAAGACCAATTATTCCTAAGTCATTATAAGACCAAATTAACTGAGAAAAATGATTAGTTTGTTTGAATTTTCCAGTAAATATATTAAAGTAATTGTAAGGACCATCTCCAATCCATTTTAACTCTTTTTTTGTAGCATATGTAACTACTACTTGTGGGCGTTTAGCATAACCTTTCTCAAACGCAATTAAAGATTGCTGTGGTGTATACCTACTTTTAAAGTACAGATATTGTGCGTTAATAGCATGTATATTTAAAGAGAAATTAAAAACTACTATAGAAATTATAGCAATAGCAAAAACTCCCAAAATATTAATCTTTTTATAGAGCCATAAAAATAAATAATATAAGAAAACAATAATTAGCATTAATTTTGTCAAATTAGATTCCATAATAAAAATAGTAGCTGATAAATATGTTAACAAAATCCAAGGAATTTTATTAATTTCTTTTCTTCTAATTCTAAATATTATATTAATAATGTATGAGAGTAAGAAAAAACCTAAAGCATGATCTGCCTTTATAAAAAAAGAGCCAAACATAAAATCATAATCATTTATATTTTGATTTGAATTATTAAGTTTAATCAAAAAATCAAATCCAAACTTTTGGATTAATATTAAAGGCAATTGAATAAGAGCTATAAAACGACTAAATTTTATAAGAATCGGTTGAAAATTAATATTTCTTTTTTCTAAAACCTTATAAAAATAAAAAATTACCAAAGGGTTAAGCGAAAAAAAAACATATAATAAAACCTTATGTATTTTAGAGAAGTTTATAAGCGAACTTATCAAAATTATAAGAGAAAAAAATAAACTCGATAATAAAAATTGTGATATATATATTTTTCTTGAAGTTAATGTATGTATTAAAATTAATATCCATATAACAACAACAACAAATATTGTATAAACCGTATTAGGAACTCCAATAAAGTATTGAATAAATCCTCCACAGAGAAATACAAGTATTAAAATTAATACATAAGAATTGTATAAAAAATAGTTTAACTTATCCATATTTTAGACTAAATCCTTTTTTAATAAATTTAATATATCTTTTTTCAAATAGAAAAATGTTACAATCAAAACCAAACTATAAATTAAAATCTTAACCATTATTTCACTTGTTTCAAAATCATAAAACACTATCAAAGAAATAATAAAATATAACCAAGGAACCAATAACATAATTATACTCGAATAATCAATTTTTACAAACTTTTTGTAAACTCTACTTAAGCTAGTTACTAAAACAAATTTAGTAATTAAAGTTGCTATGGCTGCTCCTAAAAATCCATATTCTTTAATTAAAAAATAATTAAGTATAATATTTACTATAGCAGAAAAAATTGTAAAAAAAGGCAAAACTCTACTTCCTTTTTTTTCAATATTATAGAAAAGCGGGGTTGAAAAGAAATAATATACACTATGAAAAACGAAGGCAAAAGATATATAAGGAATAACTTTCCAACCTTGATGATATACTTCAGGAGTGATTATAAAAATAATATTCTTTCCAAAAAAAGATAAACCAAGAGCAATAATGCAATATAAAAAAACCAATACTTTTGCAATTCTAGGAATTCCATTATACTTCTGTAATTTTGCTTGTTCATTAAACCATGGAACAAATGCTTGATTAACCCCAGAGGCTAATAAAAAAACAACTCCTCCAAAGGTATTCCCAAGATGATATATCCCTGTTAATGATGTAGACAACATATTATTTATAAACAATCTATCAATAATGGTTGTTACTACTCCAGAAAGTGAATGTGGTACAAGGGGTAATGAATATTTAATAGACTCTCTTAAAATTGAAATGTCGATCCCAATTGTAATGTCTTTTCCAAACCTAGAAATTGTATAGATAAAAAAGATAATATTTGTTAAAGCCAATGAACCTAAAACCCCTTTTGCTCCCAAATTTAACAAAGTAACACTAATTAAAAGAAAACAAAGGTTTGTTGTAAAAAACATTAAATTGTTCTTACCAAATCTCTTACCTTCTTGACGAGCTTGTAAAGTATTTTGAAAAATGGTGTATACTGGATTAAATAAAATAGAAATCATCCCTATTAACATAAAAGGGAAAAAACTTACATTATCTAAAAATGGGTCGATTAGATATTTATGCCCAAGAAAAAGAACAATAGTAAGTAAGAAACTAAATAAAAATACAAAAGTAACAATTGTACCAAATAACTTTTTAACTTTTTCGACATCATCTTTATACTCGTAATAAAACCTATTAAGACAACCGTTTAAAGACAATAAATAAAATACATTTAAAAAGGCACTTACTGCAGTAACAACAGCTACAACCCCATAATCGTATGTAGTTAAATAAGAAGTTAGTATTGGAACTAACAAAAAATTAATCCCTTTTTGTAATAGATTAAGAATACTATAAATTCCTGAATTAACTAAAATTTTATTGGCCATTTCAACTCTTTATAGTGTCTTGTATAAACTTAGATATTTTTATAGTTGACTTTCCATAAAACTCAGAACCAATTGCTGCATTATAGAAATTTGATTTTGATTGTACATTAGGTTTAAAAATTTTTAATTTACCTAATTCTATATTTAAATCTTCAATCGTTTTATAATGTTTTAACAATCCATTTTCAACATATCCATAAAAGTCAAATCGTTTACTCTTTGTAAAATTATAGTAACAAGCAAAAACATTTAACAATACTGCTTCCAAATGAATGGAAGAATCTCCAGAAATTAGACAATCAATTGATTTAATAAAATCAAAAGCACTTTCTACAGAAGGTTTAGACAAAGTAACATTATTTAATAGTGCTAAGTTTCGTTTCTCTGCAGGATGAGGTCTAGCTATAATTTTCAAATCTGAATGTTCAGATTTAATTTTCTCAATGCATTTTTTCACGTCATCAATTTGGTCTCCCATATTAAATGCAATACCTAATGTTTCTACTTTGTTGTTATTATTAACTTGATCAATATAATCATCAAACTTTGTCATTCCAACAAGTTGGACTTGAGATTTAACAGGACCACTTTTTTTATATTTCAACAAGGCATCTTTTCCATCTAATAATGCGTAAGTAAATTCTAAAGGAGGGAAATGAGCAGATACAGAAGCATGTTGAACATAATAGGTTTTAATTCCTAAGTCATTTGCAGCTAATAATAATGATCTAGCAATTATAAGATGATCATTGGTAAAAACAATTGCTTTAGGTTTACTTTTTTTTAGAAGCCTTACACTTTCTTCATATGTCCCATTTACTGTAAACAGTAAATCGAAATATCGAAGAGCTTTCTTCTTGTTTTCTGTTAAATAAACTAACCATTTAATAGGATAAATAATATTATATAAAAATCTTCTATTTAAATAATAATACGAAACTTTAACATTAACTTTTGAACGAAAACGATAAAAAGAAACAAAAATAGAATTAGGTACATCTTCTTGTATTTTTTTTAAAGCATCTACATTGTTTTGAGTAAGAACTAAAAACCAAACTTTAGAATCTGAAATAACTGTTCTTCTCCAACTTCTTAAAATATCAGCTATTATATCTTTAATTATTAATTTAATCTTTCTTGGCACAAAAACTGGAGATATATTGTTTACAAAAGACTCAGGAAGTGTTTTTAAATAACCATTAGTATACATGTAACTAATATTATTCCATTTTTTTATAATTTTTTTTTTAATTTTCAACTTATTTTAAAGTTTTATTAATTACTCAATGGTATAACTAAATAGAATTGTGAATACGTTTCTTGAAATTTTATTCTCTTAATTAATAAGAAAACTATCTACAAATTCTCTAAAAACACCTTCACCTCCTCTACAATTTAGTATTTGTATACTTGGTATGGACTTAACCTTTTCTACTGCATCACAGGGGCAAGCTGCAAATCCAACATTAGAAAGTAGTTCATAACAATTAAGGTCATCACCAATGTAAGCTACATCACTTAAACTTATGTTTATTTTTTTACAAATATCCAGCGCTGCTGATAGTTTTCCTTTATGCTCTTTACCCTGAAATAAATAATCTACTTTAAGTTTTTTTGCTCTACGTTCTACAATTTTGGTGTTTTCAGAAGTAATAATTCCTGTTTTAATATTTGCTTTTCTTAGCAATTCAAAAGCTTTACCATCTCTAGTATTGAATTTTTTTAACTCATCTCCTTTTTCGGAGTAATACATACCTGCGTCTGTTAAAACTCCATCAACATCAGTAAGAACTAGCTTTACGCTTTTTTTATTTTGGCTTTTTAAAATAAACCTTTTCATAAGAGACTCTGCAATAATCCAATCATCTTCTTCATCTATTTCAACAGCAGTATACTCAGGCATTATTGAAACACCTATTTTTCCTGAAATTCTATTTTTATTTTCTAAAATATTATGAACTGAATTTATATAAAATGCCCCATTTTCCATTAAAAGCCCATCAAAATCTTGCCTCCTTGGTCTATTTTTATAATCATAGTTTAAAGGTTTTCCTTTTTCATTCCAGAAAAATCGTTTACTTCTAACACATGATAATACTGAGTCATTTTTCTTTAAAAGGTTAAAACCCTCACTTAAATTTTTATTGCTAAGTAAAGGAGATGTTGCTTGAATTAATATAAAATTATCTGTTGTACTTAAATTAGATTTTGATAAATATTCTAGCATAACACTTTCAGTTGGTGATGAATCTTGCGCATTAAGTTTATCTCTATCATAAATTGATACTTTATCAAATGAAAAAGATTTTACTGTATCTTTAATTACCAAACTATCTGTTGCAACTACAACTTCATCAATTTCAGCTGTTTCAACAGCTGCTTTTAAAGACCAATAAATAAGAGGTTTTCCGCAAAAAGGTTTAATATTCTTTAAAGAAATAGACTTACTGCCTTCACGTACAGGTATAAAAGCTACTGTTTTCATTATTTTCTATACTTAAGTTTATCTCTCTGAACTTGTTCTATTTCTAAAATTTCAGAATCTTTGTAGGTCAAAGATGTATAAGTAGCATTTAAATCTCTACATAATTTTCTTAAACCTACAGGCTCTAATGAAGCTGCATGATCAGTCCCTTTCCAAGTTCTGTCTTTTGTAAAATGTCTCTCAACCCAAGTTGCTCCTATAGCTACAGCTGCATTATCTATTGCAATTCCTAAATGATGCCCAGAAAATCCTATTGCTTTAACTCTATCTTGATATTTATTTATGAGTCTAGTAATTTCTAAAAGACAAACATTCTTAAAAGGAACAGGATAGCCAGAAGTACAAGAGTATATAACAAGTCTATCTTTAGCATCATTTTTTTCTTCGAAGAATTCAATTACTTTTCTTTCTTCTTCTTGTGTTGTCATCCCGAAAGATAAATGAACTTCTCCTTTAAATTCATCTCTTAAAACTTCTAACATTTCAAAGTGATTATTACAAGCTGATGGTACTTTTAATAAATTCGGTTTAAAAGTAATCATTTCTTTTGCTGAAGTTACATCCCAAACAGATGTTGAATATTCTAAATCTATAGAATCACAATACTCTTTTAGTTTTTTATGTTGATCCAAAGAAAATTCTAAAAACTCTCTATGAGCCCCATAAGTATCTCCATAAGAATTAGATTGATTTGGGTGAGGCGAATTATATTGCTCTTCTGTCAATAATTCTTTATTATTTCTTTTTTGAAATTTGGCAACATCTGCACCACATTCTTTAGCTAACTTAAGTAGCTCTATGGCAATATCAAATTCTCCTTTATGATTGCATCCAATCTCTGCTATTATTTTAGGCTTAATGTATTTCACTATTTTTTATTTTAATAAATGAATTAAATGTATTTAGACTTTTATCTTTCTCAGACAAATTAATTTCACTTTCAGATAATACCCAATCAATACCCAAAGTAGAGTCATTATAGATAATTCCAAACTCACTTTCTGGATTATAATAATTATCGCATTTATAAGTAAAAAAAGTATCATCTTCTAAGGTTATAAAACCATGAAGAAACCCTTTTGGGATAAAAAGTTGCTTATTATTCTCTCCTGTAAGTTCTATAGAAAAATGTTTTCCAAAAGTTATGGACTCCTTTCTAACATCAACAACTACATCTAAAACTTTACCCTTTATAACTCTTATTAACTTTGCCTGTGCAAATTCTCCTATTTGTTGATGAAGCCCCCTTAAAACCCCCTTTTGAGATATAGATTGGTTATCTTGTACAAAACTTATATTTAAGCCTGTTTTTTTTTCAAAAGTTTTATGATTAAAACTTTCAAAAAAACTACCTCTTGTATCTCCAAAAACCTCAGGTTCTATAACAAAACACCCATCCAAATTAGTTTTAGTTATTTTCATTATGTTTTAGTAAGTTTTTTCCATATCCACTTTTCAAAAAACCAATCGCTAATTTCTCCATTTCAATTTTACTAATAAACCCTGCTTTAAAAGCTGCCTCTTCTAAAGAACCGATTTTTAACCCTTGACGCTCTTCTATTGCCTGTACAAATTGACCAGCTAACATTAATGAATTAAAAGTACCTGTATCTAACCAAGTTGTACCTGTATCTAAAATTGAAACCTTCAATTTACCTTGGGCTAAATAAACTTTATTTATATCAGTAATTTCTAGTTCTCCTCTAATACTAGGCTCTAAACTTTTTGAAATTTCAACAACCGAATTATCATAAAAATAAATTCCTGGTATAGCATAATTAGATTTAGCTACCACAGGTTTTTCTTCTAAAGAAATTACATTTTGATTTTCATCAAATTCTACAACTCCATATCGTTCTGGATCATTTACGTGATAAGCATAAACCATACCTCCTTTAGTATTTTTGTTTTTCTTTAATAATTTTGCTAAACCAGTACCATAAAAAATATTATCTCCTAAAATAAGCGCCACCTTTTCATTGCCTATAAAATCTTCTCCTATAATAAATGCTTCTGCCAAACCATTAGGTCGTTTTTGCTCTTTATACACGAAACTACATCCTAATTGGCTACCATCTCCTAGTAGTTTTTTAAAAACAGGTAAATCTTTCGGGGTCGTAATGATTAATATTTCCCAAATTCCTGCTGAAATAAGTGTAGATATGGGATAATAAATCATAGGCTTATCATAAACTGGTAATAATTGTTTACTCACTGCAATAGTGATTGGGTATAATCTTGTTCCAGATCCACCAGCTAAAACTATTCCTTTCATTAGTTATATTTCTTTAGATACGAATGTATCGTTTTTTTTATACCTTCATCAAAATTTTCATCTGCTTTCCAACCTAATTCATTTTCTATTTTGGTAGCATCAATTGCATACCTGAAATCATGACCTAACCTATCTTTAACAAATGTAATCTGATTTTTATATGAGTTTTTTTTAGGAATAACATTATCTAAAACACTACAAATCTTATTAGCAATATACAAATTATTATATTCATTTTTACCACCAACATTGTATGTTTCTCCAGCTTTTCCATTATGATAAACAAGCTCAATTCCTTTACAATGATCTAAAACATAAAGCCAGTCTCTAATATTTTTTCCATCTCCATAAATAGGAATATTTTCTCCAGAAAGTGCTTTTCTAATAATTGTAGGTATCAACTTTTCATCATGTTGTTTTGGTCCATAATTATTAGAGCAATTTGTAGTGACTACATTTAAGCCATAGGTATGATAATAACTTCTAACCAAAAAATCTGAAGATGCTTTTGAAGCACTATAAGGACTATTGGGAGCATAAGGAGTCTTTTCTGTAAAAAAACCTGTTTCACCTAAAGAACCGTAAACTTCATCTGTTGAAATATGATGAAATCTAGAATTTTTAAATTCTTTTTTATAGTTATTAGAATCATCCATCCAATGTTTTTTTGCAACATCTAAGACATTGAAAGTACCAAAAACATTAGTTCTTACAAATGCATCAGGTTTATGAATAGAATTGTCAACATGAGATTCTGCAGCAAAATGGATAACACTAGTAAAGTTGTATTGCTTAAACAAGCTTTCTACCAATTTTCTATCGCAAATATCCCCTTTTATAAAAGTGTAGTTTGTATTGCCTTCAACTTCTTTTAAGTTCTCTAAATCTCCTGCATAAGTCAACAAATCTAAATTAACTACACTTAAATTTTTATGTTTCTTTAAAATAAATGGAATAAAGTTTGAGCCAATAAAGCCTGCTCCTCCAGTAATTAAAACTGTTTGCATTTTTATCACTTATAGTTGTCTAAATATTTATTAAGCTTAGCTAAAAGAAGGAAACCAATCATTGTGCCTACCCCTAATAAAAATAATAAAAAGGCATAATTTTTTGTAACTCCTTTAATTTCATATCCAATTTCTTGAAAATTAGAGATTACATTGATCACTTCATATTTTTTAGATTTAGCCTCTGTAATACTTTTCAAATCCGAATTTATTCTTCTATTTGCATCAAATAATTCAAGCTCTTTTGTGGTTCTTTTTTCACCACCTAAATCTATACTAGTTCCTGTAGATTGTTTTTTTGCTTCCTCTATCATAACTCTCATATACACTCTTCTTAAAGAGTCTATTTGTTCTAGGTTTTGGCGATATAAAGAATCTGTTCTATTTAGGTTTTCGTTTGTTAATTTTTTTAATCTGTTAAAATATTTATTATTTACAACTGAAGAAATAATTACATCATCTAACTTATTAAAAACATCGTTTTTAGTAGCAACTACAGATATTTTATGTACTTTATAATCGTAATCTGTAAAAGATTTTTTAAAATCTTCGAACTCATAACTTTTAATAGTTAAAGTATCTACTGATAAAATTAAATCATTGTAAGCATTAATTTTATCAATATCCACTTTTAAAGGTTCTATTGAAAATTCCTTTAAGGATGCAGCATATTCTTTACTTAAGTTAAAGACTTTTGCTAAAGTTGCAGTATCCTTTTGTTTTACAAGATCATTATAAAAATTAACATTATTGTATAGTTGTAAAGCACTATTAAAATTAGGTTCTACCAACAATTCAGAACCATAAGCGTCATCGCTTTTTACTTCTATAAATATTCCTGCTATTAAACCAACTAAACCAGCAATTCCTATTTTAATTACATTATCTTTTATAAAGATTAAAACTTCAATAAAGAAATAAAATATACCTTTAAAAATATTACCAATAAAATTAAAAAGCCTAGAAAAACCTTTTCCTATAATTACAAATAAAGAACCTAAATCAATTTCATCTTCGTTCTTATTATTTTGTGTATTTGTTGACATTTTTTTTAAGTTTGGTTGTAAAATGTAGCTATATTTTATTTAAAAAATTTGTTCTAGTATTTTTTGCGTAATTGCATAAGTAGGCGTTACACCTGTCATCCCTAAACCTCCAGAAGCTAAAGTAGCTCCAGTTTCTAAAGGATTATCTGAAGCGTAATATGCATATCTAACTTTTACATTTTCTGATATATTTCCTCTAATTTTTGAAGCAGATTGTATTGCTTTTTGGTAATGTGCTCCTTCCATTTCTAATCCAATCACATTCCAAGTTGAGTCGTGGAAAAACTTTAAAAGATCTTTATTTTGAAGCGATGTTCCTAAAACCGAAATCATAGATCCATCAAAAACTTGCACACCAAAATCTTCTAAATCTTCTTTGGTTAATTCATTTTTAAATGGGTAATTATCTGCTGTTCCTTCAAAAATATGTGCAGAAGGAATCATAATATCTCCTTTACCTCCTTCTAAAATACCTGCTTTACCCATAATTGATACAGATTCTACATCTAAATGAATCTTCTCATTATTAGAATTATAAGGCTTCAATAATTCATCCATAGTTTCATAGGCTTGCTCTCCAAAAGCGTAATCCATTACAATAATTACAGGATTTTTATCTAAAGAGTTTTCTTTTTGAAACGATGAAACATCAAAGTTTATTTTATCAGTGTCAATTATTTGTACATTTATATTTGTACCAGAAGTATCTTTTACATAAATCAATCCATTTTCAGAAGCGTAGTCTTTTACTTTTTTCTGTAATGGCTTGCTATCTGCATTACTTAATAATTGAAATATTTCAAATCCTTTATGGTTTTCTGCTTCTTTTGGTAAAGCACCTTTGGCATAAATAGAATTTAAAACACTGTGCATATTTGCACTAATAATATGTATTGGTCTACTAAGAAGATTGTATTCTTTTAGTATATGTTTAATATCGTTTGCCCAAATTTCGCCATAAATATGATGACCAATTTCTTCAATTAAAAGAGAACTAAAAGTTACGGTTCTTTTATCGCCTTCAAAAACTTCTTTAATAGCCAATTTACCTAGCCAATAAATTAAATCGAAGAATTTATAAGGTCTTTTTTCTGTTGAAAAAATTCTATATATTTCTGAAACCTCATCAAAAGTTCTACCTAAAATATTACCTAAATGAACAATTAAAACTTCAATTTCTTTTTCTGATATTTTCTTTTGATGTAAAACAACATCTTCTAAATGAAGCCATTCTCTGGTAAAATTCTCGCCTTCATCTAAAGAAACTCGTTCTTGAATTTTATGAGACTCAATGAACAAAAAAGTAAGATGTGTAAGTATATCATAGATTTCAGATCTACCTCTAGTAATCTCAATATTCATTTGATCTTTGTCTATTCTATAACAATTTCTTCTTCTTTTTGGTGGAATAATAGCTTCAAAATGAGAATTTTTATATCCTTCATCTGCTGTTAAGTTGATAAACTGACATTGTTCTATACCTTCAGGCAGTCTTTCTATCACATAAACTAAACCATCTAACTCTATTTTTTCTTCTGCAATAGAGCCATAAATCTCTGGCCTTAATAAAAGTAAAGATTTACGTAAAGTTTCTCCTGAAACTCCCATTGGTTTATAAAACCCTCTACTAAACAGATGACGCATAGAAATATATAATTTTTCTATTGCATTTGTAGATTCTTGGGCTCTTGTTCTCTCTATGTTTTTTGGATCTAGCATTTTATTTATTGAGCAAATATATAATTAATTAATAGACAAAATTTGATTATATCTGTCTTGATTTTTCAGCAAGTTTAAAGCCTCAGAAATAGTATTATCTTGCTTTAAACTATGTTTGTAAACACCTTCTTTATAATAGTATCTTTTTAAAATTTCTTCTTCTATCAAAGCATTAATAACATCTTGATTTTTAGAAACTTCATTTATTTTATCTTCTAAAAGAATGTTTTTAATTTTATGATATTCTTTAGAAATATTATTTTTTTTAGATGATAAAAAAGCTTCTTTAAACAACTTCTCTTGTTCCACAACAAATGTAGTGTCCTTTTTTAAATATTCTGAGAATAGCTTAAAATCTGTATTTTTAAATTCGTAGTTTTCTGCATCTGCAATGCTTGTGTTTTTATAAAAATAATCCGTAGCAAAATTAAAAATAGCTTTAGATCTTAATAAGCTTTTTGTAGCTTCTGTTTTTTTAGATTCTTTTATTTCAATATCTGGCATTACTCCTCCTCCATCAAAAACTGTACGTCCATTTTCTGTTTTAAACTCATTAATTCCACGATCCGAAAATTTTGGAACTTTGCCAGTTTTATCATCTCTATTTGTATAATCTAATTCTTGAATACACCTACCACTTGGTGTATGGTATTTTGATATTGTTACCTTTAATTGCGTACCATAAGTCAATTCTTTTTGACGTTGAACTAATCCTTTACCAAAAGAACGTTGACCCATAATTACAGCTCTATCATAGTCTTGTAAAGAACCACTCACAATTTCTGAAGCAGATGCAGAACTACCGTTTACCAAAACTACAATTGGCATTTCTAAATCTAAAGGTTCATTTGTGCCTTTATAAGTCTGACTCAGTTTTTTAGTTTTCGCTTTAGTAGTTACAATAGTTTTTCCTTTCTCAACAAAAAAGTTTGAAATATTTATAGCCTCCATTAAAGAGCCTCCAGGATTTGATCTAAGGTCAAAAACCAGCTTTTTCATCCCTTCATTTTTTAAAGCACTAAACGCTTTTTTTACTTCGGATGAAGCTTTGTTATTAAAACGTGTTAAGGTAATATAACCAGTTTCGTCATCTATCATACTAAAAAAAGGAACCGGATTTATTTCTACTTTTTCTCTTTTTAATTCCTTTTTAATAATTTTTCCTTGTCGTTCAATTTCTAACAATAACTGTGTATCTGGTGCGCCTTTTAAAAACATAGATTGCTGATCTCTATCCATATTTTTAATCGATTCTCCATTTACAGAAATAACTACATCACCAGCTTTTAACGCTGCTTTATCCGCAGAAAAACCTTTGTAAATCTCTTTTAATTGAATACCATTTTGAGTATAAAATACAGAAACTCCAATACCTGCATATTCACCTTCTCTTCTAATTCTAGCATCTTCTACATCTTGCTCATTGTAAAAATTAGTATACGGATCTAAATCTTTTAAGGTGTTTTTTATAACTTTATCAGTTAAATCTGCAGGATTAATTTCATCTATATAATACATATTCAATTCCTTAAATAAAGAATTGTAAATTTCAATTTGCTTAGCTACTTCAAAAAAATTAGATTTAAAAGAAAACGATATAAAAACCGTTGCAACTAATAAAACTATAATTGTATTTTTTTTGATTTTAAGATTTCTCATTTTCTTTATTTTTCGCCTCTTCTATAAATAAATATAATAATTTATTCATTTTAGAAAAAAGTTCGTCATAAGATTTTTCTTCTTTACCAATATACGAAATCATAAAAACATAGGGTTTCTCTAAATTATCGTAAACAATTTCTTTCTGTAAACGATAGGTTTCTCGCATTAATCTTTTTAAACGATTTCTGTCGGGTGCTTTTTTAAAGTTTCTTTTGGCAACCGAAACTCCCACTTGTGCTGGAAAATCTGACGTATGTTCTGTTTGAAGATAAACCATTCTTAACGGAAAAGCTTTTACAGAATTACCTTCTTTATATAGCTTTTCAATTAATTTTCTACTTTTTAATCTCTCTTGTTTTCCTAGGGTAAACTTCATTACTACAAACTTAATTGAAAAGGATAACTTTTTAAGCCTTTACTACAAAGAAAATCAAAATTTCAGTATTTTTATAAAAGTAAATTAACAATTATTTTTTGAACATTTATTTACAAAATTAAACAATAATCAATATTTTTGTTAAAATTTACACATTTTACGATTTTTTAATATCAAATAATAAAGATGAAACCAGATTTATTCCAAGCTCCTGATTATTATAATTTAGATGATTTATTAACTGATGAACACAAATTAGTTAGAGAAACTGCGAGAAGCTGGGTAAAACGTGATGTATCTCCTATTATAGAAGAATATGCTCAAAAAGCAGAATTCCCAACTCAAATTCTAAATGGCTTAGCAGAAATTGGCGCTTTTGGTCCTTATATACCAGAAGAATATGGTGGAGCTGGATTAGACCAAATTTCTTATGGTTTAATTATGCAAGAAATAGAACGTGGAGATTCTGGTGTGCGTTCTACGGCTTCTGTGCAATCTTCTTTGGTAATGTATCCTATTTATAAGTATGGAAATGAAGCACAACGCAAAAAATATTTACCAAAATTAGCTTCTGGAGAATGGATGGGTTGCTTCGGATTAACAGAGCCTAACCACGGATCTAATCCTGCAGGAATGGAAACCAAATTTAAAGATATGGGCGATCATTATCTCTTAAATGGTGCCAAAATGTGGATTTCTAATGCGCCTTTTGCACAAATTGCTGTGGTTTGGGCAAAAAACGAAGAAGGTAGAATTCACGGTTTAATTGTAGAACGTGGTATGGACGGTTTTTCTACTCCAGAAACGCATAATAAATGGTCTCTACGTGCTTCATCTACAGGAGAATTAATTTTTGATAATGTTAAAGTGCCTAAAGAAAATCTATTACCAAACAAATCTGGTTTAGGTGCTCCTTTAGGTTGTTTAGATTCTGCAAGATTTGGTATTGCTTGGGGTGCAATTGGTGCTGCTATGGATTGTTATGATACTGCCTTACGCTATTGTAAAGAGCGTTTACAATTTGGCAAACCTATTGGGCAGTTTCAATTACAACAGAAAAAATTAGCAGAAATGATTACCGAAATTACCAAAGCTCAATTATTAGCTTGGAGGTTAGGTGTTCTTAGAAACGAAGACAAAGCTACTTCTGCTCAAATTTCTATGGCAAAGCGTAATAATGTAAAAATGGCGATAAATATTGCAAGAGAAGCAAGACAAATGTTAGGCGGAATGGGTATTTCTGGTGAATATTCTATTATGCGTCATTCAATGAATTTAGAAAGTGTTATTACTTACGAAGGTACTCACGATATTCATTTATTAATAACAGGATTAGATATAACAGGTTTAAATGCCTTTAAATAAAATTTCTATAACGTATTCGTTAATTTTTTGGATATATGACATTTGACAGGTTTTTTATCTAAATGATGCCATAGTTTTGCTGTAGAAATTATTCTAATCATTAAAAAGTGAAACACCATGCAAGAAACTAGAAAAGACATTGTGCAGTTTATTAACTTACAATTAGCTTCATTAGGTCAACCAACTTTTAAAGATACTAAAGGCGAGTTTTTAGATCCAAAGTTTGAAGAACTAACAAGTGGCCTAGTAAAAAGTTTACAAGAAAAATCAAGATTACTATCTAATTATCATTCACCAGTAGACACTAGAATTCAAAATTTTATAGATGATTATTTAAAAGATATCAAAATTGATAAACCAACTACTGTACCTAATAATACTTTAATCTTATCGAAAAAAGGACAAGCTAGAGAAGTTAGTTTACCTGTAGATGGTGATTCTTTTAAAAGTGATTTAGTAACATCTAGCAGAATAAAACAAGGTATTTTAAATAATCCTTTACACGATAAAAGAACCACAAAAGGTACATTTCATATTGTTGAAGGAGATTTACCTGTACCATTAGATAAATTCGAAGTACCTAAAATAGTTTTTGCTCACTTTTTAAACGCTGCATTTAATCCTTCTGATGATTTAAAAATATTACCATTTACTGCAGACCAAAAAGACAAAGCAAAAGTAATGGCTTCTATGTTGTTAAGACCAACTGTTTGCCCAGAAGTAAAAGGAGTAATTCCTGAAAAATCTTTAGAAGTTCGCTTTTTTGTGCCTGGTAATTTAGTGAGTAATTTAGATTTTGTAGAATCTATTTTTGGTAATGCTGGCGATCCTAATTTAGCACAAAACGATGCTGCTTTAGATACCGAACATTGGACAGGACATACAGGTTGTATTGTTTTAGCTCCTCAGTTATTAAAACTTAAAAAGAAAGAAGTTGGTTTACCTCATTTTGATGATGCTACAGAACGTCAGAAAAAAGACGGTATGTGCTGGAAAGATGAAAACGAATTGTATAATGATGGTGGTGCTTTTAAAATAACTTGTAGAGATGAAAGAGGTGTAGTAATTACTTTAATTGCAGACAATTATTATGGATACTCTAAAAAAGAAATAAAAACACAAATTAGCTACTCTGCCAATTTATTTGGTTTAGTAGAAGAAGAACATGCAGGTGGTGCAATTGCCTTTGCAAGAAGAGTTATGGGAGATACTTTAGATGGTAAAGACTACTCTGAATTCCATAATTTTAAACATACATTTGAAGGTGTTAAACAACTTTTAGGCGATAGCATAGAGGTTATGCCAGAAAATTATGCAGTAGATAAAAAATACCCTAACATTATTTATATCCCTGAGTTTTCTTATGTTAATATAAATACAAATAGTATAACTTGGATGCATAATAGCAAGAAGCAAAAACTTACATTATCTCCTTTTAAAACATATGTTCATCCAACAGGAAATAAATTTAAACTAGAAAAACATAAATCTGTAAACCTATGGAGAATTGTAGACACTTTTGCAGAAGGAGTTTTTTGTCATAAACCTTGTACAGTTTCTGGTGGTGGAAAATCTGAAATTTCTAAATCGATGCAAAATGCAATTACTTATAGTAATTTCAACATCCAAAATATAGAAGAAGATTTTAAAAAAGCAGATGAAATTATTGAATATGTATATTCTAATCGTTGGAAAATTAAAGATCCAAACAGACCTATTTCTAGATCATTTTTAAGTGAAAAAAGAACTTTAAGTTCTGCTGTAAGATTATTAACACCATCTGAACATAACTCTGATGAATATAATGAATTCTTAAAAAACATACCTGTTCATATTAGATCTTTAGTATTATTTGTAAAACGTTTGTACAGACAAGCCCATGGTTCTTTAAACTGGAAAGAATATATGTCTGTAGAAATAATCAACGGAAAAAAAGGAACAGGTTTATTACATAATAACACACCAGTTGTTGGTAGTTATGTAAGAATTGGTTTTAATCAACAAGGCAACTGGATGTTGAACAAATTGCGCTCTGATTTTTCTCCTTGCGAAAAAATTCAAACCGAAGATGATATTTCTGCCTCAATAACTTTACCTAGAGAATCGCTTAAAAACTTAAACCCTGAATTTACAAATAAAAGTTTAAAAGTAGTTACCAACTGTGAGGCTCACTTATTTCAAAGACCAGATGAGGCTGTAGTTAGAGGTTATGATAAAGGTGCTGAATTAGATTTAGTAACTCCAGGCCGTTTTTTAACTAATTATGAGTTATTAAAGAAAGCAGACGCAATTGTGTTATACGAAGACACTATCAACTTTGATAAATACACAAAACCTGTACAAGATTTTATAGAAAGTATTGCAAAAAGCGATAAAGATGAAGAATATTTTGCTGTACCATCTCATACAAGATTAGTAAATGGAGAGCCAACTAAAAACCCTCGTTATTTAGAACCTAATAAATTTATTAAAGAAACAGAAGCTAGTTATTTAGCTGATATTGGAGTTCGTTTGGTAAGAAGAATTAAATTAAATGAGCCTTTAAATCATGTAGTAAATGCGGTTTTACCTGGTAGAAGAAATAATCCTGTAGATAAAGCAGCTGGTATTAGACCTTTAGCGGTTTACAACCCTATTCATTACCAAGAAACTCCAGAATTATTCATGGACTTTATTTGTAGTTTAACAGGTAAATCGCCTTCTACAACAGGCGCTGGTTCTGAAGGAGCTTTAACAAAAGCACCATTTAATATGCTAACACCAACATCAGATTTAAATAATGCATTGTTATCTCATATCTTAACAGAATCTAATGGTTTTAGTACAGCTGCTGGTTATGTTGGCGCAGAAAATAAAATAGACCATGATGTAAGCTTATTAATTCCTGAAATTTGGGCAAGATTAGAACCAAAAGATAGAGATCCTGAATACTTAATTAAAAAAGGAGCTTTAGAAAAACTAGAAGATTTTGAATATAAAGGCGAACAAATTTTAGCGAGTAGACTAGGTTACAGAATTACCAAAAAATTCTCTTACAGATGTTTAAATAGAATTTTTGATGAGCCAACTGCTGTTTTCAATGAAAGAATGTTAAAACCAGAATTACAAGGTTTAGAAGATTTTGTAGACGGAATAAAAAACATTTGTGAAGCACAACAAAAAGTAGCCCTAAACTATTTTGAAGACGGAAGTGTTTCTGCTGCAATACCACCATTACAAATTTTATTACACATAATGGCTTATGGAAATTATGAAGGTAAAGACATCAGTGATCCTGAATTACGTAAATATTTAGATAGAGATTATGTAATTAACAGCGATTGGTATAAAGAAAGATTAAAATTAAAACAAGAAAAAGATATCGCGTTTTACAAAAGTCAAATCGATTATTTAGAAGCATTTATATCTAATTTAGATAATAAAGATTTAGTAGCTGAAATGGAAATTGACAAGCGTTTAGAAAAGGTTCAAGAACTACATAAACAGTCTAAATCTAAGTTTTATTTAGAAAGCTTAAATGGTACAATTGGGGCAGATCCATTGTATAAAAAATAAATAGTAACCTAAAATTATCTTACAATTTTATCCTGCAAGGTTTTTATAATCTTGTAGGATTTTTATTTAATAGGATAATTTAAACTGACCTTCAGTAATTGAAAAACTATTTGCTGATGTAGATGTAGTTGCACTAAACTCAAAGGTTCCAGATATAGTATTAGTCGTCGTATTATGACTTATAATTCTAATTTTACCATCTGCCTCATAAATTATCCCATTCACTATATATTGCGCTGTTGGGTAAGTTTGTGCTGCAAAAGTTCCAAAATCATACTCGCCAACAGCAACATTGTAAGGCACTGTTAAACTAATGCTTTCTGTAGCACTTTTATTTGCATCAATAGTAATTAGTTTATTATTTCCAATTGTAACTAAGTTGGCAAATAAACTAATATCCTCATATTCAAAACCATCAATTTTTGCAGAAAAATCTGTATTCCCAATTGGGAATTCTCCTTTTGGTATTTCACTAAATGTACCACTTAAAAAAGCTTTAGAACTACCAGAAATACTGTTTCTACCTATAAAATTAAAACTACCAGAAATAGTATTATACACATAATCTATATTCGTAATATCTATGGTACCTCTACTTGCAGTCTCACTAAAAGTGGTCCAAACATCAGAAGAGTTCGACGCATTTTCTGCGTAAGTTGCTACAGTATTTAAGCCTTCGAAACTAAAAACACCTAAATCGTAATTATCAACTCTTAATGTAAAAGACTCATTTGTTGTTACATCTATGGCATTTATAAAAAGATCATCGCCTTCTACTGTAAAATTTGCTTCACTTGTTAAAAAGGTTTCACCATCAAAAGTAGCTTGAAAAATAGCATTGTTTTCATAAACAGGAAAAAAAATCCCATTTTCTTCACAAGAATTGAAAATAAATAGAATTGATAAAAAAAGGAAACAAACCTTTATATGCTTCATTGCTTAAATGTTAAAAAACAAAAGTAAGGATATTAATTATTTAATTAAACCCGAATGCAAAAGTTTAAGAAGCAGTTTCTAATAAAACTTTAGGGCATCTTTTACAATTAACGCCCTTTTTCTTGTATTTATTGCAACATTTATTTTTTGGTTTAATACAATTAGAAGTACAAACACTGTTGCATATTGAAGTATTTTCTATAGAAATAACCGAATTCTTGGATGTATAAAAAACAATCATTAGTAATAATTAGATTGCAAATATAATTCTTTATTTAGAATAAATAAAAATAAAAAATCAATTTTAAATATGCATACATTTATCTTTATTAAAGATAAATTAATTTTGTTTTTACCAAAATACAAAGTGTTTTAAAAGTGTACTCCTTTTTTATTCATTAAATTAGCTTTATATGACAAAAAAAATAGAAAAAGACATAAAATTAAAATTTAAACTAAAACACTTACCCGAATTATTAGTTACAAGTGCTAAATCTTGGTTTAACGATGCTCCTTTTAACAAAGCTGCAATTATTGCTTATTATGCCATATTATCGTTGCCTGCACTTATTATAATTATTTTTAATTTAGTAGGATCTATTTGGGGGAAAGAGATTGTAGAAGGGCAAATTTTAGATGAAATCTCTAAAGCTATTGGTACAGAAACAGCAGAAACAATACAACAAATGATGATTAATGATGGTGATAAAAAAACTTCATTTTTTACTACAATCATTGGTATTTCAACTTTAATTTATGGTTCTTCTGGTGTGTTTTTTCAAATACAAAATATTTTAGATACTATTTGGGATGCAAAACCTAGATTTAAAAATGGTGTTTTAGAAACTGTTTTTGTAAGATTAAAAAGCTTTGGTTTTATTCTAATAATTGTATTTCTCTTATTAATAAGTTTAGTTTTAACATCCTTATTAAGCACTTTTGAAAAAAATTTAAAAAGCTTTCTGTCTAATGATGTCGTTAACTCAATTTTTACTTTAGATATTTTTATTTCTTTAGCTTCTATATATTTTATTTTTGCAGCTATGTTTAAGGTTTTACCTAACGCAAATATACCTTGGCGAGCTGTTAGAATTGGTGCTCTTTTAACTTCCATTCTTTTTGTTGTAGGTAAATATTTATTAGCAATATATTTTAGTGAGTTAGAACCAGGTTCTACTTATGGTGCTGCAGGTTCTATAATTTTAATAATGCTTTGGGTTTCTTATACTAGTTTAATCTTATTTTACGGAGCTCATTTTACAAGAGCTTACTCAAGAAAATACCTTAAAGAACAACCCAAAAAGATTGTAGAATAATAAAAAAAGCTATCTAAAAAAGTTATTTCTAGATAGCCTTATATTTTTTAAGCTTTAAAATTTAGCATCCAATGGATATTGTATTTATCAGTACATCTTCCATATATAGCATTCCAAGAGGTTTCTTGTAATGGTGTATGCACAATACCTGCGCTACTTAATTGATCAAAAACTTGGTTTAATTCTTTTTCTGAATCAAAATCTACTGCTAAATGCATATTACTTCCATTTGTAAGCGGTGTATCTGGAGAAGCATCATACATCATAATATGAAAACCTTTAGATTTTATTTCTAAATGTTGAATTTTTTCTAAATAATGGTCAGGAATATCAATTTTTGCTTCTTTGTAGGTTGTTTTTTCTATTATTTTTCCTCCAAAAATTGAAGTATAAAAGTTGGCTGCCTGTAGACAGTTTCCGTCAAATGATAAATAAGGTCTAATTTTCATAATTCTTTTGTTTATTGTTATCATAACCAAAATTAATATTGTAACCAGACCTAGTTTAGCTCTTATACTTTAAAAGTTAGCTTATTTGATGTTGTACATTTACACCTATTTTTTAATACCCAATTTCATTAAAATAGTTTCTAAAAGACACCATTTTGTAAATGCAGACTGTATCATATTTATACCAATAAATACACCAAACCACAACCAATTTATACTTACATAGTAAGTAAGAAAAACGGTTAACAACACCATAAACCCAACTATAACTCTAAAATATTTATTTAACATTTTCTATTCTTTTTTTTATTTATATAAATCTTTCTATTGGTAAAACAATCGCTTTTAAAGGATTATTTGTTTTTAAATTTTTATTGAATTCTTCTATGAATACAAACAAACCATCAATCTTTTCTTTTTCTGTAAAAGAGAAAAATAATATAGATTCGTTACCACTTTTTTCTGATGAAAACCAACTAGAAGCTTTTAAAATAGTAGGTACATTTTTATAACCATCTATATCTGAACTGCTAAAATTTTCGATATTAGCTTTTTTAAAGATGCTTAAAACATCTTTCTGATATTCTTCTACTGCTGTAACTAAGACTAATTTCATTTTAAATATTTTTATGTTCTCGCAGAATTTTATAAACCTTTTCTAGACCAATCTGCAAAATCTGCGGGAAAAGTTCTTTATTTATAATTCTTCTTTTCTATCATATAATACACCAATGGCACAACCAATAATGTTAAGACAGTAGAAACTATAGTTCCTCCCATTAATGAGATTGCTAATCCTTGAAAAATTGGATCAAACAAAATAACAAATGCTCCAATTACCACTGTCCCTGCAGTTAATAAAATTGGTGTAGTTCTTACAGCTCCAGCTTCAATTGCCGCTTGTTTTAAAGGCACTCCTTCTTCTAATCTTAAGTTGATAAAATCAATTAATAAAACAGAATTTCTTACCATAATTCCTGCTAAAGCAATCATTCCTATAAAAGATGTTGCTGTAAAAAATGCGCCCATAATCCAGTGTCCTAAAATAATCCCTATTAACGATAAAGGAATTGCAACCATCATAACAACTGGTGCTTTAAAATTTTGAAACCAACCTACAATTAAAATGTAAATTAAGATAATAGCGCCTAAAAACGCGATTCCTAAATCTCTAAAAACTTCTAAAGTAATTTGCCATTCTCCATCCCATTTCACGGTATAATTGTCTTCAAAATCTGGCTGACCTAAATACATTTCATTTAATTTGTATCCTTTTGGTAGTTCAATTTTATTTAATTTTTCTTCCATTCCTAAAATTGCGTATGCAGGACTTTCTAATTCTCCAGCCATATCTGCCATTACATAAACTACTCTTTTTTGATTTTTTCTGTAGATACTTTTTGCTGCAATTGTTTCTTTTATTTCAACCAAATCTGCAATCGGAATCATATTCCCCATTTTAGATTTTACTTTTAATTGGGAAATATCTGAAATGGTAGATTTCTCTTTTTCATCTAAACTCAACACCAAACCAACTTGATTTACAGCATTTTCATCATACAAAGTTGTAATTGCTCTGTTAGACAAAGCCATATTCATTGTATATGCAATTTGTTGTGGAGCAACACCATACAACATTGCTTTTTCTTTGTTAATTTCGAATTGATATTCTTTTTGATCTGCTTCAACCATCCAATCAATATCAACAACATCGTCTGTGTTTTTTAAAATTTCTTGAACACTATTCGCAATTTCAATTTGTTTATTATAATCTGGCCCGTAAACTTCAGCAACAATCGTCGATAAAACTGGTGGTCCAGGTGGAACTTCTACTAATTTTACGTTTGCATTGTATTTCTTTGCTATTTTTTGAATTTCTGGTCTTAATAATTTTGCAATTCCGTGACTTTGAATTTCACGTTCGCCTTTATCAACCAAATTCACTTGAATATCTGCCATATTAGAGCCACCACGTAAATCGTAATGACGAACTAATCCATTAAAAGTAATTGGTGCAGAAGTACCCACATAATTTTGATAATTTACTACTTCTGGTCTTGTAGATAAATACTGTGCAATTTCTTGTGTAACCACTCCTGTTCTTTCTAAAGTAGTTCCTTCTGGCATATCAATTACTACTTGAAACTCATTTTTATTATCAAAAGGCAACATTTTTACGGCAACAGAGTTGGTAACAAATAATACCATAGTTGCCATTAATAATAAAAATGTACCCCCTAAAAACAACCATCTTTTAGTTCCGTTTTCTAATAAAGGTCTTTCTAATTTATTATAAATTCTATAAATTAAAGTTTCTTCTAAAGGCTTTTCTTTTTTCTCCTCAGCACCTTTTTTATCTTTTTCTCTTAAGAAAATATATCCTAAATAAGGTGTAATTGTCAACGCCACAAATAATGATAAAATCATTGCAATTGATGCTCCAATTGGCATTGGCGCCATATAAGGACCCATTAAACCAGATACAAAAGCCATTGGTAAAACAGAAGCAATTACTGTAAATGTTGCCAATATTGTTGGGTTTCCAACTTCGTTAATTGCATACAAAGCAGCCTGTTTAAAAGGCAAGCGTTTCATCTTAAAATGCCTGTGCATATTTTCGGCAATAATAATGGAATCATCTACCACAATACCTGTTACAAAAACCAAAGCAAAAAGCGTAATTCTGTTTAAAGTATAATCTAACATGTAGTAACTTAACAGTGTTAAAGCAAACGTAATTGGCACAGATAAAAACACAACCAATCCTCCTCTCCAACCCATAGCTAACATAACTACAAGTGTTACTGCGAAAATTGATCCAATAAGGTGTAATAATAATTCTGATACTTTATGAGATGCAGTTTCACCATAATTTCTAGTAACTTCAACGTGCACATCATCAGGAATTAAAGTTGTGCGTAAATGATCTACTTTATCTAAAATAACTTCTGCAATTTTCATAGCATCTGCTCCTTTTCTCTTAGCAACAGAAATAGTAACTGCTGGATATTCTGATTTATATTCAGCAGATTTTTCACTTGCTTTTCCAAAACCTAAAGACACATAATTTTGTGGAATTTCTGGTCCATCAACAATTTTTGCAATTTGTTTTAAATATATAGGCTGATTTTGTTGTACACCAACTACCAAATTTTCTACATCTGTTACAGAAGCCAAAAACTTACCCGTATTTACTAAAAATTCAGTATCATTTTTATCAAAACTACCCGATGTTAATTGTGTATTATTGGCTTTTATCATTTCTGATACCGACAATAAATCCAATCCGCTTGCAGCTAATTTGTCCTTGTCTAAAACCACTCTTAATTGACGGTTTCTTCCACCAATTTTATGTGTGATTGAAACATCATTTACTTTCTTAATTTCGCTTTCTAATTCTTGCCCCATTTGGCTTAATTGATAATCACTGTAGTTTTCACTCCACAATGTTAATCCCAACATTGGCACATCATCAATAGCACGTGTTTTAACCAACGGAAACGTAACGCCAGCAGGCATTTGATCCATATGTTTGTTTATCTCATTGTATAATTTTACAAAAGAACGCTCTATATCTTCGCCCACATAAAACTGCACAATTACCATTGCTTTTTCATTCATAGCAGTAGCATACACATACTCTACACCTTTAATATTAGAAATTAATTTCTCTAAAGGTTTTACAACTCTATTCTCAACTTCTGTAGGGCTTGCTCCTGGATAACCTACAAAAATATCTGCCATTGGCACATCAATTTGTGGTTCTTCTTCTCTCGGAATTAAAAAAGAACTGTACACACCAATCACCATAAAAACGATCATTAGCAATACTGTCAATTTCGATCCGATAAAGACTTTTGCAATTTTTCCAGCTAAACCTTCTTTCATATCTTTTATATTTTTGGGCGTTTAAACAGGCTATTCATTTCAATCTTTTTTTGCCATAAACGGCAGCAAAAAAAGGATTTCCACTTCTATCCTTAACGCAATAATTCTAACTAATTCTGTAACTTTATTTACACTTATTTACAGTCAACTAAGACTAAAAACTGCTTACTGAATACTAACTTTAGCACCATTATATAATTTTCCTTCAGCAGAAAATATATAAGCTTCATCAGCATTTAAACCAGATAAAACCTCTACTTTATCACCATAAGTTCTTCCTAAACGCAACCAACGTAATAAAGCCGTATTACTTGTACTTACTGTATAAACACCAGATAATTGTCCGTTTTTAACAAGAGCTTCTGTAGGAATTAAAACCATAGAAGAAGCCGATTTTCTTTCCAAAGGAAACTGAACTGTAGCAAACATCCCTGATAAAATGGAATCATCTGTTTTAGCTAAAGTTATTTTCACTAAAAATTGTCCACCCGTATTTTTAGCAGAACTACTTACTTCACTTACTTTACCTTGAACAGTTTTCCCAATTGCTTTCACTAAAACATTTACATTTGTCCCTTTTTTAATTTGAGAAATTTCTGTTTCTGGCACCATTGCAATTACTTCAAAATTATTTGGTGTTTCTAAACTAATTAAAGGCATTCCAGGATTTGCCATATCACCTTCTTCAATATTTTTACTTGTAATTACACCACTAAAAGGAGCAGTAATATTACTATATGTAAATTGTGCATTGATTTCGTTTTTCATTTGTTTTGCAGATTCTAAACCAGCTTTTGCCATTTGGTAATTTGCTGTCATATCATCCATTTCTTTTTGAGAAATGCTATTACTTGCCATTAAATTTTTAAAACGATTGTAATTTTTTTCTGCATTTGTAAAAGCAGTTTGTGCTTGTGTAATTCCTGCATTTACTTGGGCTTTTTTTGCTTGCAAATCTGTATTATTAATTGAAACTAACAATTGACCTTTTCTTACTTTATCACCAACATTTACGTGAACTTTGGTTACAAAACCCATTATTCTTGTGCTTAAATCTGCACTATTTGTAGCTTGTATTTTTCCGCTTACAGACAAAAATGGGTTATTGCTATTTGCTTTAATTTTATTTACCACAACTTTAATTGCTGGCGAATTATCTGTACCCGCTTTTTTATCTTCACTACCACAACTCGTTATAAATATTGAAGCTGATAATAAAGTAATTATGTAGATGTATTTTTTCATTTGTATGGATTTTATTTTTTAGGTTTCGACTGCGCTCAACCAGACAAGATGCTGTCTCCTCGAGCGCAGTCGAGAGGTTTTATTGCTTTGTTAAAAATTCTAAATACGTTTGTGTAAAATTAAATTCGAATATTGTTTGATAATATTCTAATTGCTTTTGTGCAAATTGAGTTTCTGCGATTAATAAATCTGAAGTTTTTTCTAAACCTTCTTTAAATCTATTTTTTCTAATTCTTAAAGATTCCTCTGATTGTTCTACTGCCAATTTTGTTAGTTCTAAGCTATTTTTAGCATCTACTAATTGACGCTTTACTTTGTTCAATTCTAAATTACTTTTAGAAACATATTGATTGTACTCTAACTTAGATTTCTCTAATTCAGCTTTACTTTTTTTAGCTTTTCCAAAACGTTTAGAGCCTTGAAAAATATCCCAACTTAATTGTGCTCCAATAATGTAACCATTTGCATCACCTTGAAATATTTTATCATCATACATTTCGTAACTTCCAAAAGCATTTAACCTTGGTAAAAAAGCCATTTTATCAGCTTTATTCATTGCTTCATATCCTTTTAAAGCTAGTTCCATTGCTTTGATATCAGATCTGTTTTCAGAGATATTCTTGTCATCAACATTAAAACTAGCAACCGATAAATTTTCTGTTGGTTTGTATACAACATAGGTTTTATCATTCATCAAAAAAGACAAATAATTAGAAGCGTTTTGCACATTACTTTTGGCAGTTTGCAATTGATTTTTAACTTCTGTAACTCTCACCTCAACATTTAAAACATCAGCTCTTTGTAAAAAACCTTCGTTAAAACTATTATCAGCCATTTTTTTATTCGCATTTGCAGCTTCTAACGCTTTTCCTAAAACCTCTACAGCTTTGTATGCCAATTGCAATTGCATGTAAGCTTTATCAACTTCAAAAATCATATAATCTTGTGTTCTTTCGGTTTTTAAAGACATTGCTTCCATTTTAGATTTGGCTGCTTTTCTTTGATAAAAACCATCTAAATTGATAAGAGGTTGTTGTACTTCTATTTTTGTAGCAAAATTTCTTGTTGTTGTTGGGTCATTTAATAAAGCTGGATTAAAATCGTTTGCAGTTAATATTTCCTGATTTAATTTAGACCCAAAAGCCATTAACGGATTTGTTGTAGAAATACCTGTATGACTCGCAGTTATGTTTGGCAAAAACACAGCATTTGTTTGACTATAATCTGCTTTAGCTGCATTAAATTCTTCTTTAGAAATTTTAATACTTGTATTATGTTCTTTCACTTTAGCAAATACATCTGCCTTAGAAATCGGTATAATTTCTTGTGCTTGTATACTTAAAGTACTAACAAAAAGAAAAAGTATTAATATTGATTTTATATTTTTCATTGATCATTTAATTATCTAGCACAAAAGTAAGTTGAGAATAAAGAGTAGTCTGTAACCTTTGTAACACAACCCAATTTTTGACAAAAAAAAGAGGGTTAAAAACCCTCTTTTTCAAGGTATTATTAACAATACCTTAACCAACCAAAACTGACAACTACATCAGCTTACCTTTCTAGTTCCTCCATGTCCTCCAGCAACAACAATCATTATTTTTATACTTAAATAAATGAATTTGAAAAACTGGATGATAGGATTCATAATTTTAAATCTTTGATATTTTGATATTCTTTGTGTCATAATTTGATGTTTTTTATTCAGGAATTAACCACCAAAATGGTCGCATTTTAGCTTTGTAAATAAATGCATAATGCAATGCTAATTTTAACCAATGGCCAGCTAAACCTATTTCGCCAAAGGTTTTTCCTAATTTTCTCCCTTGTGTATTTGGATATTTTTCATAGTCTGGAACAATAGGAAACGTTGTTATACTTACTCCACTTCCAGAAGTTAAACCATAACCTGCAGATGCTATACAAGCAGCTCCCATATTTCCTAAAGAACCTTTATGATGCATAGAATCTTCTCCTTTTTTAATAGAATCTATAATATTATCTGCTACTAATTTTGCAGTAATTCCAGAAGGCATTCCTGTTCTTGGCGGAGAAGGTGAAATTGCTGTTCCGTTTTTACTAGTTCTAGGTTTAGAAATTGCGTGTGGAGGAGCAAAAGCAATTCCTGGTGCAAAAATGTTTTTATAATTTGGATTCTGATAAGTTTCTGGCCAATCTTTAACAGACCATTCCTCATAAGGTTTTGGTGTATAATCTGCATCAACAAGCATAAAACCTTTAAATAGTTTTTCTGTTATGTCTTTTTCATTCTTATCATAAGCTTTAAATCCGTGACCAGAAAAAGTCGGAATTAACATTGCAAAATCATAGGTTTCTGTTTTGTGTTCTCCTTCTAAGTTTTCATAATAAGCTAACCCGTCTTCAATTTTATTAACTCCTGCTCCTAATATCCATTTAATACCTCTGTCTTCAAAAATCATTTCGACCATTTCATTCGATTTCATAGTCATAGATCCATAACTCAAAAGCATTCCATCCATACCAAAATCACCTAATTGATATTCATTAGAAATCCATGTGATTTCTGCCATTTCTCGTACATTATGTTTGTGTAATTCTTGTTCTACATTTAAAATATACTCAAAAGCTGCACCTTGACAAGTAGATTTTGCGTGACCAGTACCAATTAAAATCTTAGCCTTTTTTCCTTTTTTCATCTCTTGGATTAAGGCTTCTAAACCCTGCCAAGCGTGATCTGCATGTGTGTATGTACAAACAGAATAGGTTTTATTTTCGCCAGGAATCAAACCTTCTGTAGCCTCAAAATTTAATTTTGGGCCAGTGGCATTTATCAAGTAATCGTATGTAACTTTTTCTTGAGTTCCTTTGTTTTCTCCAACAACATATTCTGCTAAAACATATGGTTTTTCTTCCTTAACATCACCCTCAGGAAAAAATGAAATTGCTTTTGCTTGTTTATAACCAATACCCTTTTTCTGATACAAAGGTGCTAAAGGAAATAAGATTTTTTCTGATTTCATTCTACCAATTCCTACCCAAATATTAGATGGAATCCATTGATAATTACTATTAGGAGAAACCACAACAACTTCATGTTCTTTTGGCAACTTTCTCCTTAAATGAGAAGCTGCTACATGACCAGAAATTCCTGCACCTAAAATGACAATTTTAGACATATTTTATGTTTTATCCAAAGATAGCATCAACATAAAATATACACAGCAACATTTGTTACATAACAAAAAAGCAGCTAGTTAGCTGCTTCTTTGTTCATTTTATTATATATCATTTTTATAGAAATAAGGCCTAAAACTCCGCCTAAAAAAGACACAATACAATTGATTATAAACAACCAAATATGAAAAGATTCATTTTGTATTATATACCAAGGATTAAAACCCAATCTACCAAACAATTTGATGAATAAAATACTACCAAATACTCCAATTAATGTATTTCCTGTAAAACCAAAAGAGTATTTTTTTTTAAAATATCCGAAGAAATTTGCTCCAATAATACCAATAAAAATACTAATTAAAGAGATTAAAGTACCTGTCATAACATTAAACTAATTAATGTTCTCCATAACCAACATTATCCATTTTTCCTTTAAAAACCTTGTACTGAATTACCATATAAACAGTTACTAAAACTGCTGCAATTGCAAACCAATACACACCTACAGACAAACCATATTCATCTGCAGCAACATTATACAAAGTTAAATCTGGGTTTATATTATTTGTTGATGGCAATACTTTTGGAAAAATAGATGCCACTGTTGATGTTAATCCGCCAAAAAGAAATAACGATGAAAACAAAAATCCAAGTCCGTGTTTTTTGAATGATTTTACTTTAAACAAACCGAATAAACCTGTAAAAGTGATGATTGGAAAAATAAATAACCAAGGTTTGTCTAAGAAGTTATGAAATGGTTTTGGTTCAATAATATGCCAAACTAAAAGCGAAATTATTACCAAACCTAGCAAGACAAAATTTAAATTAAAAACTACATTTTTCAATTTTTCGTTGATGTCTGAATTGGTTTTAAAAATTATCCAGTTTGCACCGTGAATTGTTAAAGAAACTACACCAATAATTCCTAACAACAAAGTAAACCAATCAATAATTCCTAATTGTTCTGTTTGCGGACTAAAAGTCGGATTCCAAAGTGGTAAAAAGAAATAATGTGCTTCTTGCGTAGAAACACCATTTACAACGTTTCCTAAATTTACACCTCTTACCACGTTTCCTAAAGCAACTCCAAAAAATAAAGCTAATAATAAACTTGAAATTCCGAATGCTTTATCCCAAATGGCTTCCCATATTCTGTTATGAACTTGCCCTCTTAATTCTAACCCAATAGCTCTAAAAATAAGCAACCATAAAATCATCATTAAAGGCAAATAAAAACCACTAAAAGAAGATGCGTATAAAGTAGGAAAAGCAAAAAACAATACACCTCCAGAAGCAATTAGCCAAACCTCGTTAGCATCCCAAAAAGGACCAATTGCATTTGTTATTGCTTTTTTATCTTTTTCTTTTTTAGCAAAAAATAAATGAATAATTCCTGCTCCAAAATCATAACCATCTAAAATTACATAAACAGCCAACATTGTCATTAAAACGATATACCAAAATAATTCCATAATTCTTAGTGTGTTTCTGGTTCTGGACCTTTATTAATAATTTTACCTGCTAACATTAAAAATAACATTCCTAAAAGGAGATATAAACCAATAAAACCTAATAAAGTAAATAGTGTATTTCCTGATGAAACTGTTGGTGAGGCTCCGTCTGCAGTTTTTAATAAATTGTAAACCAACCAAGGTTGTCTACCCAATTCTGCTGTGTACCAACCTGTAGTATTTGCAATGTATGGAAAAGGTAACATAAACATTAGCGACCATAAAATCCATTTTGTTTTGTATAATTTCCTTCGGAATAATTGCACTGTTGCCAATAACATTAAACCTATAAAAATGGTTCCTAAACCAACCATTATATGATAAGAATAATACAATCCAGGTACATTTGTTGGGTGTACACTTTTATCAAATTCATTTAAACCTTTAATTTCTGCATTCCAATCTTGATAGGTTAAAAAACTTAAAATATTTGGAACTGCAATTTTGTTATCCAACTTCTTTTCTAACATATTTGGTTGCCCAATTAAAACAATTTCAGAACCTCCTTCTTCAGTTTCAAAAATCCCTTCCATAGCAGCAAATGTTGCAGGTTGATATTTTACTACGTTTTTGGCAACTAAATCTCCTGTTGGAAAAGCCACTAACAAACTAGAAAATAATCCAAAAATAACGCCTGTTTTTACAAACATTTTTCCGAATTCGTGATGTTTATTATTCAACAAATAAAAGGCTCCAATTGCAGCAACTACAAAAGATGATGTTACAATAGATGCTGCTTGATTGTGTAAATAAGAAGGCAATAACCAAGGATTAGAAAATAAAGCGCCAAAATTATTTAAAACAAATTTTCCGTTTTCTATAATTTCATAACCTACAGGATGCTGCATCCAAGAATGTGTGGCAATAATTAAATAACCACTTGCCCAAGAACCTAAAAATACGAGAAAACCAGTGAGAAAATGGAGTTTATGACCTAACAACTTTTCACCAAAAAGAAAAAGCCCTAAAAAGGACGATTCTAAAAAGAAAGAAAACATCCCTTCCATGGCTAAAGTTTGACCAATAATTCCTCCTGTTAATTCAGAAAATTTCGCCCAGTTTGTACCAAATTGGAATTCCATAGGAATACCAGTTACAACTCCCATTGCAAAATTAAGTGCAAAAATTTTCATCCAAAATTTTGCAGCATCATTGTATTTTTCGACTTGAGTTCTTAAAAATTTCCATTTAAAATACACAATCATCAATGACAAACCCATTGTTAATTGCGGAAATAAATAGTGAAATGTGATAGTAAATGCAAACTGCATTCTATCATAGAATAGCATATCTTCCATACCCTTATTTTGAACTATAAAAATACAAAAACAAGATTGCTAATCTGTAACATTTGTTACAATTCTTAATGTTTTTTAATGAATTTCATAAACAGTTCCATTCCTTGTCTATTTGGATAAGAATTGTAGCATTCTTCTAAAATATCAACAGAAAAATAGGGTTTAAAATAAGTTAAATATTCTTCTTTATTCCCACCAAAAGGTGGATGATCTTCATTGAGTTTTGCATCAAACAATAAACCAACTAACTTTCCATTTTGATGCAATAAATCTCTCATTTTTGATGCATATTTTGCTCTTAAATCAGGATTGATTGCACAGAAAAAAGTTTGTTCTATAATCAAATCGAAATCACCTTCTAAATCAAAAAAATTGCCAAGAATTAATTGAACTTCTGGGAAATTAGGCGCTCTTTTTTTTAAATTTTCTAAAGGTTCTTTAGAAATATCTAAAACATAAACATTTTTAAATCCGTTGTTAAAAAGATATTCAGCTTCATAAGAGTTTCCAGCACCAGGAATTAATATTTTAAGCGTTTTGTTAGTTAATTGATCAAAATATGATTTTAAAGGGTTAGAAATATCACCTAAATCCCAACCAATTTTATTTGTTTTATACTTATTTCCCCAAAAATCCTTAGATAAATTCAACATTACTTATTTTATCGTTATAAATTCATAGAATAACATGAATAGTTTCACTAGCTCCAAAATAGAGTTTATATTTGTACTCTAGTTAAAAATATACATTTTTATGGAAACTTTAGCAACCGCAAAAAGAAATCTAAATGAGAAAGGATTTTTAGATATAGAAACACCTAATATTGATTATGTTGAGGAGATTTTAAAGCTAAAAAAAGAAAAAAATGCAGTGATTCTAGCACATTATTATCAAATTGATGAAATACAAGAAATTGCAGATTTTGTTGGTGATAGTTTAGCTTTAGCGCAACAAGCAGCCAAAACAGATGCAGATGTAATTGTTTTTGCAGGTGTGCATTTTATGGCAGAAACTGCAAAAATTTTAAATCCTACTAAAAAAGTTTTATTACCAGATTTATTAGCGGGTTGTTCTTTGGCAGACTCTTGTCCGCCAGAAAGTTTTGCTGCATTTAAAAAACAACATCCAGATCATTTAGTGGTAACTTACATTAACTGTTCTGCAGAAATAAAAGCGTTAAGCGATTATGTTTGTACATCATCTAACGCAAAAAAAATTATAGATTCTTTACCAAAAGAGCAACCTATAATATTTGCTCCAGACAGAAATTTAGGCGATTATCTTAACAAAGAGACTGGTAGAGAGATGTTACTTTGGGATGGGGCTTGTATGGTCCATGAAGCTTTTTCTATGGAAAAGTTAATCGACTTATACAAAGAACATCCAGATGCAGAAATAATTGCACACCCAGAATCTGAAGCACATTTACTTAAAGTTGCTAAATATATTGGCTCTACTTCAGGTTTATTAAACTATGTAAAAAACAGCGAAAAAAACAAGTTTATTGTGGCAACAGAAGCTGGTATTTTGTTTGAAATGATGCAAGAAAACCCAGATAAAATTATTATTCCTGCTCCTGCAAAAGAAGATAACACTTGTGCTTGCAGCGAATGTGCATATATGAAAATGAATACAATGAAAAAATTGTATTTATGTTTAAAACACGAATTGCCTAATATTGAAGTTGAAAGCGAATTGGCAAAAAAAGCAATTATTCCTATTAACAGAATGTTAGAATTATCAAAATAAAAAAACAAATGGTTAGTAACGAAAAGATAATTACCTCAGATTTTTTAGTAATTGGCTCTGGAGTTTCTGGTTTAACTTTTGCACTTAAAATTGCCACCAAACACAAAGAGTCTAAAGTTATAATTGTTACTAAAGATTCACAAAGTGAGTCAAATACCAAATACGCTCAAGGAGGAATTGCTACCGTTTTTGATAAAAATGTTGATAGTTTTGAACAACATGTACAAGACACTTTAGTTGCTGGTGATGGTTTGTGTGATGAAGATGTTGTTAGAATGGTTGTAGAAGATGCACCAAATAGATTACAAGAATTAATTGAATGGGGAACAAAATTCGACAAAAATGAAAATGGATATTACGATTTAGGTCGTGAAGGAGGACACTCTCAAAACCGAATTTTACACCATACAGATATTACTGGTGCAGAAATTGCACGTGCTTTATTAGCACAAGTAAATGCCTTACCAAATATCGATTTTCTAACTCATCATTATGCTATCGATTTAATTACTGAACATCAAGTTAAAAAGAAAAAAACAAAAAGAAATTCTAAAATTTCTTGTTATGGTGCTTATGTTTTAGATGAAAAAAAAGAACAAGTAAAAACAATCGTTAGTAAATTTACCTTACTTGCTTCTGGTGGAAATGGACAAGTTTATGAAACAACAACAAATCCAACAGTGGCTACTGGAGATGGAATTGGAATTGCTTATAGAGCAAAAGCAGAAATTTCTGAAATGGAATTTATTCAATTTCATCCAACAGCATTGTATAATCCTGGTGAATACCCAGCATTTTTAATTTCTGAAGCAGTTAGAGGTTTTGGCGCCAAATTAAGAGATTTTAAAGGCAACTTATTCATGCATAATTATGATGAAAGAGAAGAGTTAGCCTCTAGAGATATTGTAGCAAGAGCCATAGATAACGAATTGAAAAAAAGTGGTAAACCGCACGTTTATTTAGATTGCACCAATTTAGATATGGATAAATTTGCAGCACATTTTCCAAATATTACAGAAAAATGTGCTTCTTTAAATATTGATGTTTCTAAAGATTTTATACCTGTTGTACCAGCATCTCATTACATTTGTGGTGGTGTAAATGTCAACAAAAAGGCAAAAACTTCTATTAAAAAATTATATGCTTGTGGCGAAGTTACTAGAACTGGTTTACATGGAGGTAATAGATTAGCTTCTAACTCATTATTAGAAGGTTTAGTTTATGCACATAATGCTTTTACTACAATTTCTAAAAAGTACAAAAAAGCTAAATTACCTAAAAATGCACCTGCTTGGAATGATAGTGGTGTTATTAAAAATATGGAAAAGATATTAATAACACATGATAGAAATGAGGTAAAAACCATTATGACAAATTATGTAGGTATTGTGCGCTCTAATGAACGTTTAAAACGTGCAGAAAAAAGATTAAGAGTTTTGTATGAAGATAACAAACGCTTGTACGACCACTCTGAACTTTCTGTTGATTTATGTGAGTTAAGAAACTTAATTACTACTGCTTATTTAATTACTCAATTTTCTAAAAAAAGAACTAAAAATTGTGGTGGTTTTTATAGTTTAGATTGTATCCAATAAAAAGCACCTGAAATTAATCAGATGCTTAGCAATCAACCAATACTCTATTATAAACATCAACCAAAATTATTTATAATAGATACTAAATCGTTTTTTGGCACAACACCAGATTGTTTCCAAACTTGTTTACCAGATTTGTATAAGATTAATGTTGGTACTCCTCTAACCTGATACTTTGCTGCTAAGGCTTGGTTTTTATCAACATCAATTTTAATAATAGAAATTTTATCGCCTAAAGTATCTTTTACTTCTTTTAAAATTGGAGACATTGTTTTACATGGCCCACACCAAACAGCAAAAAAATCTACTAAAACTGGTTTATCTTGATTAATAATTTCTGTAAACTTGCTCATACCTAATTATTATTTATTAAAAGTGATACTCCAAATACCTCTTACTTCATTCTCATGATAACCAGTGGCTAAATCTTTTGGATATAATTTTTCTAATTCTTCTATTGTACTTAATTTAATATCAGAATTTTTAGTTCCATGACATTGCAAACACATTCTATTTGTTTTAATAGGATAATAAAAATGGACTTTTTTATCAGAAACCACCAAAACAGGATCTGATTCTTTATTCAATTTTACATCTTCTTTAAAAATATTTATATACCCTTTTTCGATTTCAGAAGCTGAATTTTTAGGATTTCTTGGTTTATCTGAAACTCTTTTTATAGTCGCATTATTTACAATAGCCATACTATCAGTTAATGGATATGCTTTTATATTACAAAATTTTAAAGCCCCTAAAGTTCCTTCTTTTTGTATTTTACCTATTAAATTTTTACCCAAAACAGCTTTGGTAGATAATGCATATTTTAATCCTCTTTCATTGTAAGGTACATTCATAGCATCGTTTTTTATACGATTACCTTGCATCCCTTTTCCATTTTTAATTCCATTTCCCATTCCGTTTCTATGTTGCTCCTTGTAATGTTTTTCGAACCATTCTGGTTTTTCAAGCTCATTATCAAACATATATTCTGCAATAAGTTGAATTGTTTCTTCTGGATATCCTAATTTTGGCATTAAACCAAATCGTTTTACTGCACCATACATTTTAGCCTTTTCGTTTGTTGGGTTTTTCATCCAACTTTGCATATCATTTATAAAATCTTGTTTAGAAGTATTTTTACTGATATATCTTCTTTTTATGGCAATCATTGGTGGTGCTAATCTACTTTCTTCTGGTGCATTAAGACTATGACAAGAGTAACAACTTGTTTCCATTAATCTTTTGCCTTTATGCTTTGTAGAACTTACATCCTTTTTAGCATAAGAAGATGTTTTCTGAGAATCTTTACAACTAAAGACCAGACTAAGTACGAGTAAAACTGCTATTGAATTTTTCATATAAATACAAAAATAAGATGTGTATCAATAGCATTCAGTAACTTATGTTACAATTGTAATACTTTGATACTGTTTCTAAAAAGTGCTATTTTTTGTTCGTTCTCTAATTTTTTTAATAAACGAGATATTACAACTCTAGAAGTATGTAAATCTTGCGAAATTTCTTGATGTGTAGTAAAAATCACATCATTATGTGTAACCATTGCTTTGTCTTTTAAATATCTGAATAAACGTTCGTCCATTTTTAAAAATGCAATAGTATCTACAGCCTCTAAAAGTTCATCCATTCTATTGTGATAACTCTGTAAAATAAAAGATTGCCAAGATTTATAAACACCTAACCACTCTCCCATTTTTTCTTTAGGAATCATAATTAGCTCTACATCTGTTTCTGTAACTGCCCTAATTTTGCTTTTAGTTTGCCCTAAACAACAAGATAAAGTCATAGCGCAAGTATCTCCTTTTTCTAGATAATACAGTACCAATTCATCTCCATTTTGGTCTTCTCTTAAAATTTTTATGGCACCATTTAATAATAATGGCATGAACTTAATATAATCGCCTATTTCTATAATAATTTCGTCTTTTTTAAAAGTCTTTGTTATGCCAATTTCATTGATTTCTGATATTAAAGCATCTTCTAAAAGATATCCAAAATTTGTTTGTAAATTACTGTTAGTTTCTAACATTAGATTGATTTTCATTAAACATTTAAATTTAATGAAAATGTAATAAAAAATCCGAGTTAAAAACTCGGATTTTTACAATCAACAAATACAAAACTTACTTTTGAGTTTTTTTATCGCTGTTCATTAAAAGATAAACAGCTATAATTAAGCCTACAACAACCAAGGCAAAAACTCCAATCATAATCGTTCCATTAACCCATGAAACTAAGGGTAGTTTACAAAAACTCATTATATACAAATTACTACCACAAAGTTATATGTTGTGGTAAATTTAAAATATGATAAAAGTCAGTTTATTAAAAATTTTAAATGGGTAATTTTGGGCTTCAATGGGATTTATTTTCTATGAAAAAAATAACCTTGAATTAATAGTTTGTTGGGGGACAACTATGATTCAGGGTTTCTTTTAAAAATCTACATTTAAAATATCTCCACTTAATTGTAATAGCTCTAATTCTATTAATTTAGCATCAAATTTTGCGTTATTTAGTGCTGTTTTTGCATTAATTAAATTAATTTGAGCTTGTCTAAATTCTATAGATGTTACTTGCCCAAGTTTATAACGTTCTTCTGTTCTTTCGAAGTTATTCTGTGTAGTTGCCACATTTTTTTCTTGAGCACCAATTATAAACAACTGATTATTATAATTTTCCCAAGTGTTTTTTAAATTATTTTCTATGGTAACTTTTTGTTGTTCTAATAAAATTTGCTGATTTTCTAAAGCTATTTTAGCATTTGCAACATTTGTCTTTGTTGTTCCACCATCAAACAAACTCCAAGATAAACTTAAACCCGCATTTAAACCAGTAGATGTAGAACCTGCTAAGAAAGATGTTGCTGGGTTTTCACTTTTGTTCCATCCATAAGATGTACTAAAATCTAAAGAAGGCATATAATTGGCTTTATTTATTTTGATGTTAAACTCACTAATCGCAATGTTTTGTTCATTTTGTTTTAAAAGTGAATTGTTCGTTAAGGTTTTAGCTTGTAGCTCATCAAAATTCATCATATTCGCAAAATTAACATCAGTTTCTACTGTATAATCTACTGCTTTTTCAACTCCTAAAATGATGTTTAAACCACGTTTAGCATTGTTTAACTGCTGTTTAGCAGTAATTAACGTAATGCTATCATTATTTACATCTACCTCTGCATTTAGCATTTCTAATTTTGTGGTTTGCCCATAATCGTATTGATATTGAGCACGCTGCAAACGTTTTTTAGAAATGGCTAAAGCTTCTGATAAATTTTCTTTGTTTTCTGATAATCTTGCAATTTGAAAATATGCTGTAAACAACTGTAAATAGGTATTTTCTATAGTTTCTCTGGCTTGATATTCTGTTAAATTATAGGTTTCTTTTAATTGTTGATAATTATACTTTCTACCTAAACCATCAAAAATGGTATAATTTAAACTCAAAGAAGCATTGTACGATTTTGTTACAGCACCATTTACAGTTGTAGACTCACCTGCTTGACTGGTAATCGTTTGGTTATTTTTACTATAATTTGCCCCAGATGATACTGCAGCTGTTGGTAAAAAACCAGTATTGTAAATACTTGTATTATTTTTAGCTACTTCTAAATTATTATTGGCAATTTTAACTCCGAAATTATTTTCTAGAGTAATTGCTAATGCTTCTTTTTTTGTTAATATTTCTTGAGAAAAAACTTGTAAAGTCGATAAAAAAACGACTAATAATATTGTGTTTTTAATGATCTTCATTTTCATCGAATTTAGATTCTATAATTGCTCTTTCTACTTCTTCTTTTGTAACCTTTTCACCTGTTTTTAACCATTTAATTCCTACTTTCATAGAGTTAGAAACCGATAATAATAAGGGCAACATTACCAAAGTTAAAACTGTAGCAATTGCAATACCATAAGAAATAGATATTGCCATTGGTATTAAAAATTGTGCTTGTCTACTTTTCTCTAACATTAAAGGCGCTAAACCAGCAATAGTAGTTAAAGAAGTTAAGAAAATTGCTCTAAAACGAGATTGACCTGCTGCAATAAGTGCATCATCAAACTTCATACCTTCTTTTAAATAAGCATTGAATTTACCAATTAAAACCAAACCGTCATTTACCATAATACCTACTAAAGCAATGATACCTAAGAATGATAAAATACCAATTGAAAAATCGTGAATAAAATGCCCCCAAATAACTCCAATCATACTAAAAGGAATCATTATTATTAATAATATTGGCTGGCTATATGAACGGAATGTAAACGCAATTACAATATAAATTAAGAGTAAAATTATTGGTCCAACTAAGTTTACAGAATCTGTTGTTTTTTTAGCTTCTCTATTTTGACCTTCGTAAAGAGGAGTTACAGTATGATATTTAGATAAAATCTCTGGCATAACCTTAGTTTTTATATCATCTAAGATCTCAGTTGCACTGGTTTCTAAATCTCTTAAATCTGCAGTAACTTGTATTTCTCTTTTACCATCTAAGTGATTAATAGCAATGTCTCCTCTTGCAATAGTATAATTGGCAATTTCAGAAAACGGAATTCTTGTTCCTGTTGGAGTTATTACTCGCATATCATCTAAATTTTTAATCGATGATCTGTCTTTTTTATCATAACGAACCCAAATTTTAATTTCGTCTTGCCCTCTTTGAAAACGCTGTGCTTGTAATCCGAAGAAACCATAACGCACTTGTGCCATTACAGATTGTAGGTTTAAACCTAACAAATAAGCGTTGTCTTTTAAAGTAATTTTTACTTCTTTAATCCCTGCAGGATCATTATCAGAAATATCTTTTAAAAGCGAATTATTTTCTAAAACTAATTTTAATTCTTCTTTGGCAGCTTTTAATTCTGTAATATTATTACCTAATAAAGAAACCGCAACTGGGCTACCACCAAAATTACCACCAGAACCAAAAACTAAACTTTCTACACCATAAACTTTACCTACTTTATCGCTAATAGCATTTGTTATTTCTGGTGATGAAAAATCTCTAGCTTCACCTGGTAAAAGGTTAACACTTAAAGTTGCATTTGCACTACCTGGCCCAACTCTTTTTATTACATTTTCTACAACATCAAAGTCTCCAGATTGTTTGGCAGAATATTCCTCATTAATTAGCCAAACTTTTTCTTCTATGGATGAAATAATCGAATCTGTAATTTTTTCGTTAGTACCTTGAGGCATAGTTAACGTAATCTTTACTTGATCACTTGCTACTCTTGGAAAAAATGATTGTTTTATAATTCCTGCATTCATAGCTAGAATACTAAAAATTAACAACCCAATAGGAATACCAAAAGCAAAAATTTTGTTCTGTAAACTGAACCTTAAAAAAGGCATATAGTAATTATCTCTAATTTTCATTAAAAATGCATCTGCACCACTATTTACTTTGTTAAAGAAATCGTCTAGTTTGTTGCTTTTTTTCTTTTCGCCATTTTCTAATCTTTTTCTGTCTAAAGCTTTAGAGTGGGCAATGTGAGCAGGCAAAATAATTAAGGCTTCTATTAAAGAAACTGTAAGCGTTAACAATACAATTGTAGATACTTCACCAAAAAAACTACCTATTCTACCATCTACAAAAAAGAAGGTAGAAAAAGCGATAATTGTAGTTAAAATTGCTGATACAATTGGTGGAATAACTTCCATTGTTCCATCTATTGCCGCTCGTATTTTAGTTTTCCCTAAATCGTAATAATGATGATAAATATTTTCTCCAATTACAATACCATCATCAACCAAAATACCAATTACAATAATCATCCCAAAAAGAGATAATACGTTTATAGTTACATCAAATTGAGCTGCGAAAATAAACATTCCAAAAAATGCGATTGGCAAACCAAATGCTACCCAAATTGCTAAACGTAAATTTAAAAAGAGTGCTAAGAAAAATAATACTAAAAGTATACCTACAACTCCGTTTTCTACTAATAATTTTGTTCTACCATTTAAGGTTAAACTTCTGTCGCTAGTAACGCTTAATTTTACATTTTGGTTTTCTTGATTGTATTTATGAATATACTCTTTAATTTTATCCGCAGAAGAAATTAAATCTTCGTTATTGGTATTGCTTACTGTAATATCTATGGCTAAATTGCCATTATAATACAATCTATCTGGTGTTTCTGACCAAGTATCTCTAACTTCTGCAATATCTTTTAAACGAATAATATTACCATTAGTTTCTGTTCTAACAATTAAATTTTGTAGTTCTAAACCATAATAAGATCGATTACTTGCTCTAATTAAATAATCTTCTTCTGAGGTTTTTATATTACCACCTGTTATTAAAATATTAGAATTTGTAACTGCACTAGAAACCTCTGCAAACGATAAATTGTAAGCACGTAAATCATTTTCTCTTACTGCAATTTCTATTTCTTCATCAGGAAAACCAGAAAGCGAAACTTGAGAGATACCTTCCATACCTCTAATATCATTTTCTACATTTCTTGCATATTGTTTTATCGATTTTAAAGAAAGGTTATCACCACTAACCGTAAAACTAATGGTTGGTCTAATACTCTCTACCTTAGCAATAACTGCAGGTTCCATACCAGAAGGAAAAGACGGAACTCTATCTACTGCATTTTTAACATCAGATAAAACAACATCTATATTTTTGCCTTTTTCTACTTCTATACTTACAGTTGCAGAATTTTCTCTAGATACAGAAGTTACTCTTTCTACACCTACAATTCCTTTTAAATTATCTTCGATTTTTAGCACAACACCTTCTTCCATTTCTGCAGGAGATGCACCAGGATAAGCTAAAGAAATATTTATTAGTTCTGAATCTACCAATGGAAAAAAGGAAGATTTCATACTAAATATACCTACTGCCCCAAAGATGATAAATGCAATAATTACTACATTTACGGCTACAGGGTATTTTATAAAATACGTAATTATTTTTTTCATATAATTACTTTTTATTAATTTTTACAATCATACCATCAAAAGCACCTGGTAAAGTTTGCGACAATAATTTGTCGTTATTTTTAAGGCCTTTTATTACCACAGTTTCTGCCCCAAAATAAACAGGATCTATTTTAGAAAGCGTTAAAACACTATCATTTTTTACAGTATAAACTGCTGAATTATCTACCAATAATTTTCTAGGGATTTCAATAGCTTCTGTTTCTGATTTAGCAACCAAATTAGCTTCTAAATACATCCCTTCTTTTAAATCTGTATGTTTAACATCAATAAACACCTTAATAGTTTGTGAAACTTGATCTACTTTACCATTTACACGCACCACTTTACCTGTATAATCTTTTGTTTTTTCTAAATTAGAAAGCGCAACAGAGTTACCTACCTTTAACAAGTCTGCAAATTCAGCATTTATAGAAACTTCCATTTCGTAAACACTTGGATCTATAAATTCTCCTAATTTTTGACCTACTCTTACCAAAGAACCTGGACTAACTAAAGCTTCTGTTAAAATACCAGAAAAAGGTGCTCTTATTTGATATTTGGTTAAACGAACTTCTAAGTTTTTTACGTTATAATAAGCCGTTAAAATACCTCTACCAGAAATAAAATATCTTTCTTTATCCGAAGAAAATTCAGGGATTTTAGGTGTGGTTTTATTCATATCAAAACCTTGTAAATATTTTTCCCATTTTGGGAATTCTGATGGGTAATCTAACCTTAAATCTGGTAAAACTGAGGTAATTAAATTATATAAATTACTTTTTTGTGATTGGATACTTGCGTAAAATTCATCGCTATTTAGGCTTAATAAAGTTTCGCCTCTATAGTAATTAGAACCCGCTTTAAATAACTTTTTAGAAGGTTTTAAAACACCAGAAACTTCAGAATAAATCTCAATTTTATTTTTAGCTGTTAAATTACCACTTGCAGATAAAACAATAGGAATTGATTTATTTTCTACATCTTCTACAAAAACAGTTTTTATTTGTTTCTTAAATTTTGGTTTAGGTTTCTGATTTTTATCAATTAAATAGTTACCTAAAAAAATTGCTCCTACAATGGCAGCAATTCCTAGTGCAGCAAGTATTATTTTTCTCATATATGATTAGTTAAATGTGCTCTAATTTAGAGTGAAAGTTAATTTGTATTTGTTTGAATATTTGAATTATTTGTTGCTTTTCTTCTTGTGAAATATTTTGTTCCATTGTGGTTATTAGATTCTGAATAACAGGTTTTGTTTTTTCATATACCTCTACACCATAATCGGTTAAGTATACATTTTTAATTCGCTTATCTTCTTTACTTTGCTTTCTAAAAATATAATTTTTCTTTTCCATTTTTTTTAACAAACGGGTTAAAGAAGACTTATTTCTTAGCGTTAAAAAAGCCAATTCATTTTGATTTAAACCATCTTGAAATGTTAATTTTTTTAAAACAATCATTTGTTCTTTGGTTAAATCTAAATCATTAGCATTGAAAGATTCCTGAAAAAAATAATCTACCAATTTGCCTGTTCTACCTAACCAAGGCCCAATAGAATTCTCAAAATCAATATGTAAATCTTTTGTTTTCACGCTGCAAAAATAAATAAACCAACCCCTTAGTTGCATATGCAACTATTTAATATTTTGTTAAAAAAAGACCAATTTTAACAACTATAAATTTCAGATTAAAATATTATTTAGAATTATTATAAATAACTTGCAAGATTCAATTCTCTAAAATACATTTGCCAAAACATATTATTTATATTAAGTCTAAATAAAAACAAATGAAAAATCAACTATTTACTTTTTTGGTATTTTTAACAACTTTTATAACATATTCTCAAAAAGCCACAATTAAAGGTATTATCACTAACAACTCTAAAGAACCAATTTCTGAAGTTAATGTTATTATAAAAAACACCACTAAGGGAGCACAAACTAATGAACAAGGAAGCTTTACCATAGAAAATTTAGAAAAAGGAAACTATACACTAACCATCTCTTATTTAGGATACAAAACAAAAGAAATCATTGTATCTGTTTTAAATAGCGAACAAAAAAATTTAGGAAACATCACTCTATTTGAAGGAAATGAAATTTTAAATGAAATCATTATCCAAGGAAATAGAACGAATAAGTTTTCTAGAAAAGAAACTGCTTATGTAGCTAAATTACCATTAAAAGATATAGAAAACACTCAGGTTTACAGCACAGTTACAAATGAATTATTAGAATCACAATTAGTTACAAATTTTGATGATGCTTTAAAAAACACTGCAGGAATTGAACAACTTTGGACATCTACAGGACGTGGTGGAGATGGTGCTGGTTATTACTCTTTACGTGGTTTTTCTGTACAACCTCAATTAGTTAATGGTTTACCAGGTTTAACAAACGGAACCATAAACCCTGCAAATATTGAAAGAATAGAGGTGTTAAAAGGACCATCTGCAACTTTATTTGGAAATGCTGTTAGTTCTTATGGTGGTTTAATAAATGTAGTTACCAAAAGACCTTTTGTTGGTACTGGTGGTCAGATTTCTTTTACTTCTGGTTCTTTTGGTTTAAACCAAATTATAGGAGATTTTAATACTGCTCTAAGCGAAGAAGATAATATTTATTTTAGATTAAACACCGCTTATACTTCTCAGCAGAGTTGGCAAGATGCTGGTTTTATGAAATCATTTTTTGTAGCTCCTTCTGTTTCTTATAAAGTAAATAACAAACTATCTTTCTCTTTTTATGCAGAAGTAACACAAGCAGAACAAACAAATCCTACGTTTTTGTTTTTAAACAGAGCTGCTCCACAAAACGCAACCAATCTAGAAGAATTAGGTTACAACAATAAATTTTCTTTTACAAGTAACGATTTAAGTTTAGAAAATCCTAATCAGAATTATAGAATAGAAATGGATTATAAATTGTCTGATAGCTGGAAATCTCAAACTTTATTATCTAAAAGTACAACATCAACAAAAGGATATTATTCTTATGTTTATGATTTTGGAACGTTTACAACTGATACATTTTCTAGATACATCAATAAACAAAATGCTAATACCCAAACCACAGATATTCAGCAAAATTTTATTGGTGATTTTAATTTAGGTTCTTTAAGAAACAGAATGGTAATTGGCTTAGATTATTATACAGCAACTCAAACAGACAATAGCTCAGGGTATGCTTTTTACGGAAATGTAAATCCTGATGGAACAACAAATGGAGATAATCCCTTTACTCCAAGCGTAGAAACAGACACTTATCCACTTTCTACCTCTGGTGTTGATGCTGTTTTAGCATCGCAAAGTGTAAATAACTCTAAATCTAAAAATGAAATTTATAGTTTATACGTTTCTGATGTAATTAATTTAACTCATAATTTTTCTGCAATGGTGGGTTTACGTTTAGATCGATTTGAAAATGAAGGTGATGTTACTAATCCAGATGATGATTATAATCAAACAACATTATCTCCAAAAGTTGGTTTGGTGTATCAACCAATACAGAACAAACTATCTTTATTTACCAATTATCAAAACGGATTTACAAATGTAGCTCCACAATTGGTTGGAGACCCAAGTGCTGGTGCTCAAACTTTAGAAACATTTACACCAGAACAAGCAAATCAATTTGAGTTTGGTGTAAAAACAAACCTTTTTAACAATAGATTTAATGCAACTTTAAGTTATTATAATATTAAAGTTACAGATAGAGTTATTACAGATCCATCTTCCCCATTTAACAAAATACAAGGAGGAGAAGTTGAAAGCAAAGGTTTTGAAATTGAAATAAATGCAAACCCTGTTCATGGTTTAAATATTAGAGCTGGTTTTAGCAATAATGATAGCGAAACCACAAAATCGGATAATACAGAAATTTTAAACAAAAGACCTTTAGAAGCAGGTCCAGAAACTTTATACAATTTATGGGCAAACTACGAGTTTCAAGAGGGTAGTTTAAAAGGTTTTGGTCTTGGCTTTGGTTTTAACGGAGCAAGCGATCGTTTTGCAATAAACTATGTTTCTACAGGCGATTTTATTTTACCAAGTTACACCATTGCAAATGCATCACTTTTTTATCAAGCAGAAAAATATAGAATTGGTTTAAAAGCAAACAACTTGTTTAATAAAGAGTATTATAAAGGTTGGACAACCATAAACCCGCAATCTCCAAGAGCAATTTTAGCCAATTTTACCTATAAATTTTAAATATAAACTACACCAATAAAGAGCATCATTTTATGATGCTCTTTTGCTGTTAATTAAAACAAAAATGAAAACAAAAAAACTCATATTTCAACTTCATAAAATTTTAGGTTTAACAACTGGTATTGTTGTTTTTATAGTTGCAATTACAGGTTGTTGTTGGGCATTTAGAGAAGAAATAGAAAGTTTATACGACGATTATAAGACAGTACCTCTTAGAAATGAAAAGGTTATTACAGTTACAAAAGCCAAGGAAATTGCACAAAAAGTTTTTCCAGAAAACACAGTACATGGCACAGTTTTTAAAAAAGAAAACAACGCTGTAGAAGTTATTTTTTATGATGCAGAACCCGAATTTTATCAAAGTATTTTTTTAAATCCATATTCTGGTAAAATTATTCAAGTAGATGATCATACAACTGGTTTTTTTGCCATTATTTTAAAAGGGCATATGCGAGTTTGGTTGCCCAAAGATATTGGCGAACAAGTTGTTGGTGCTTCTATTTTAATCTTTATTTTAATTATTATTTCTGGTTTTATACTTTGGATTCCTAAAAAGCGGAAAAACTTAAAACAACGTTTAAAGTTTGATTGGAAAAAAACCACAAAATGGAAACGAAAAAACTTCGATTTACATACTGTAACCGGTTTTTATATTTGTTCTTTGGCTTTAGTTATAGCCTTTACAGGTACTATGATCTCATACAATTGGCTTAAATACGTGGTATACAAATCTACAGGAGGTCAAAAAACTGTTTTCTTCGAAGTTCCTAAAAATATAGATTCAACGACCATAGCTAAAACAGCTAAACCTATAGATTTATTAATACCTAAACTGCAAAAAGAAAATCCGGATGCAGATGGCTTTGAACTGCATTACCCAGAAACAGAAACACAAAGTATATATGTAGAAGTTTCGAATAGTAGTGATGTATATTATGATTCTGATTTTCGGTTTTTTGACCAAAATACACTAAAAGAAATAGAAGTAGATGCTATTTATGGCAAATATAAAAACGCAACTGTGCCAGATAAAATATTAAGAATGTATTACGACATTCATATTGGTGCAATTGGCGGAATTACAGGAAAAATAATAGCCTTTATCATCAGTTTACTTACAGCAACTTTACCTGTAACAGGAATATTATTATGGTATGGAAGAAAGTATAAAAAGAAAAAAACGACAATAATAAGGTAACTTTTATTAAACCATATTTTTTTAGCACCTTTATCTTCTTTTAATAAAAGATAAAGGCTAATTTTATGGTTTAATAGTAAATATCTTCATAATTATTTGATCTGTTATACGAATACAAATACTGCATTATTTTTTTCTTCTATTGATGAAATTCCTACTGAAATTTGGCAGGATTTAAATTGTACACAAAACTTTTATTTTCATCCTAATTATTTAAAGTCTTTAGAAAAAAATCATCCAGAAATTACTTTTACCTATATTGTATTAATTGATGATGATAAAAAACCAACTGCAATTGCAAATCTTAAAATTGTTGATTTTCATTTAAATTTTATTAAAAATGATTTAGAATTTTTAAGAAACATTGGTAAAAAAATGCATATTATTCCAGATAATAAACCGTTAAAATTATTAATCTGTGGAAACATTTTTGTGAGCGGAGAACATGGCGTTTATATCAAACAAAATCAAGATAAAAATGCAATTCTAAAAGAATTAGCAGAAAGCATAAATCATTTTTTAAACTTAAATAAAGGTCTTAAGAAAAAAATTGACGCTTTTTTAATTAAAGACTTTGTAAAAGAATCTTTATTTATAACTGACGAATTAAAAGGTTTTAATTACCATCCTTTTTCTGTAGAACCGAATATGAAACTCAAACTACAAGAAAACTGGCAAACTTTTGATGATTATTTAGCTGTAATGAAAACAAAATTTAGGGTAAAAGCAAAAAAAGCGTTCTCCTTAAGTGAAAATCTTAAAATTGAAGATGTTACTTTAGATAATATTGATAAAATGCTTCCAAAAATGACTTCTTTGTACGAGAAAGTTACCTCTAAAGCAGATTTTAATTTGGCGAATTTTAATTTAGAAACCTATAAAGGTTTCAAATCAAAATTAGGCGATAATTACATTTTAAAAACCTATTGGTTTCATAATAAAATTGTTGGTTTTATGTCTGGTGTTATTAACCAAAAATCTTTAGACGCCCATTTTGTTGGTATTGATTATCAACTAAATAAAAAACACGCCATTTACCAAAGAATATTGTACGACTATGTAGAAATTGCCATCAGTAAAAAGCTAAAAATCATTAATTTTGGAAGAACTGCTAGCGAAATTAAGAGTTCTATTGGTGCAGAACCACAAGATCTAACAATGTATCTTCGTCATAAAAAAAGCATCACAAATAAAATTTTAAAGTTATTTTTGCAACGTGTACAACCTACACCTTTTCGTCAAAATTTTCCATTTAAATTGAAAAATTAATGAATAACAGTAAAGAATTAATATCACTTTTATCTTTAAAAGAATTAGAAGAAAATAAATTTTTAGGAGAAAGTGTAACCATAGGAAGCGCAATAGTATTTGGTGGGCAAGTATTAGCACAAGCTGTGCATTCTGCTTACAGAACCATACCAGAAAACCGCTTTTTACATTCTTTGCATTCGTACTTTTTAGAACCAGGAGATTTAACGATTCCGATTACATATGATGTTGCTGAAGTTAGAAATGGTGGTAGTTTTTCTACAAGAAGAGTTACAGCAAGCCAAAATAATAAAACCATATTTATTTTAGCAGCTTCTTTTCATAAAAAAGAAGAAGGTTTTGAGCACCAAGTAGCAATGAAAACAGACATTAAACAACCAGAAGAGTTATTAAGTTGGGATGATATGATTGTTCAGTTAGGTGATTTCTTACCTAAAAGTATGAAATCTTTTTTAAGTATAGAAAGACCTATTGCTTTTAAACCTGTAGTTGTTCCTAATCCTTTAGCCCCCAAAAATAGAGCTCCGAAAGAAGAAGTTTGGTTTAAGTTAAAAGGTGATATTCCAGAAATGGACATCCAAATGAAACATCAAATTTTAACCTATATTTCTGATTACAATGTTTTAAATGCTGCTTTTAATCCGAATGCAAAAGATTATAATTTTGGTAATACGATGACTGCTAGTTTAGATCATTCTATGTGGTTTTTTAGAGATTTTGATTTTAATGATTGGATGCTTTTTTCTGCAGAATCGCCAAATACCTATGGCGCAAGAGGTTTGTGTAAAGCAAATATTTTTACAAGAGATGGTAAATTGGTAGCATCTTTAACACAAGAAGGTTTATTGAGACCTAAAAAGTAAATGTTAGTTTAATATTCAGTTGCAGTTTGCAATAAGAAGCTAATTTAAAAAATAGACAAAAATGAGTCCTTATATATATGTGCTAACCACAAATGGTTTGTTGTTTTTATTGAGTGTTATTTTTTGGAAATTCCCACCAAAAAAAATCAATAATTTTTATGGTTATCGAACTTTTAAAGCAATGCAAAATCAAGATATTTGGGATTTTGCAAACACTAACTTTAATAAATCACTTCTTTTTTATTCAGGAATATCTTTTTTAGGTGGTTTGCTATTGGCTCAGTTTTCTGCTAAAGAAATTTCTTGGGAACCCATGGTTTTAGTAATGCTATCTATTTTAGTTTCTATTATAAAAACTGAACGTGCTTTAAGCGATAATTTTACTGATGAAGGGAAAAGGAAAAAATAATTCCCTAAAAATTAGCCATAAAAGAAACTGATAAATTTCTACCTGGTGATGAAACTCCAGAAGCAAATTCTATATAATGCTCATCAAAAATATTATCTAATCTGGCTTGTACAGAAATATTATTATTTACATCATAACTGCCATTTACACCAAAAATCATCCAGCTTGGTGCGCCATAATAAATATCTTCATCATTAGTTGCATTTACATCTACAACTGGTGTTAAATCGTGATTATCTATGCCTTCTGTAAAATTAAAATCTTCAATATCTTTTTTACTATTAAATCGAAACTCTGCACCCAAAGCTATTTTATCTTTTCTGTAATTCAACTCAAACTGACCAAATAAAGGCGGAATTGAAGACATTGGTTCTTCAGTATCGTAAGTTCTTCCTTTTGTATAAGTAATAAAACCAGATGTATTTATTACATCAGAAATCTTACCTAAATAATTAACAGTATATCCTAAAATATAGGCATTCCCTTTATTCTGATTGTTCACAGCATTACCAAACTCACCATCAAATTCAACTTGTTTTACACTACCATCATCATTCAAAACATAATCTCTCTGAATATAATTATCTAATAAAGTATAATAAATGTTTGCGCCTAATCTAAACTTTCTTTTATTAAAATATTTCTGAATACCAATTTCAGAACTGTAAGCATATTCTGGTTTAACATCAAAATTAGGTACAGTAACATTACCAGATTTTTCACGTACTCTTGCGACATCATCTATATTAGGTGAACGAAAACCTGATGATAAAACTCCATTTAGCTGCCAATTTCTATTCGGTTTATAAGCGTAACCCAAAGTAGCTGTTACTGCAGAATTATTAGTGCTAACAGTAGTTGTTGGCAAGTCTAAAAAAGTTTCATCTATCCATTTTGCTTTTAAATGTGTGTTTGTAAAACGTATACCCGAATTTAGGGTAGATTTACTATTTACATCTTGTCTGTAGTCTAAATAAACAGCAGAACTAAGGTAATTACTTCCACCATCTGCATAACGCGATTGCACTTTAAAATCATTAGAAAAACCGTTGATTTCACCTTTTTCGATATTTAAAGTTTTTCCATAAGAATTAGATTCTAAATCATTGTGTGCAACTTCAAAACCATAAGAAAGAATTCTAGTTTTATCAACATCAATTGGTACAGAAAAATCTCCATTAACACTAAAAACATTAACCCTTTCTTCTCTATAAGAACGATCTAAACTTCCAAATTTTCTTTGGATTCTACTTTCTTTAATATTTTGATAAGCAGTTGTAATTGAACCGCTTTCTAACCATTTTTTATTCGGATTTATTAAAAGTTGAGATGAAATTAACAACCTATTTTGAGGTCCATAATACCATTCTGCAAACTTTAAAGAAGATACATCTGTAGCATCTGTTATCTCCATTAATCTATCAAATCTTTGAATATCTGATGATGTAGAATATTGTAAATTTACTTTTAAATCGGTATTTTTAGACAAAGGAACAAAGAATTTCTGCAACACATCTGTTTGATTATAACCCGTATTTTTTAATCTACTGGAATCTGAATTTAATGTAGGGTTTTCTGCATAATTACCATTTACGTTTTCCGAATAATAAAAGACTTTTCCCCAATTTTCGAAACCATAATTTCTATTTGTACCTGCTTTTAAGTCACCAAAATCTGAATAAGAAACACTTGTAAACGATGCCCAATTACTAAAGCTAACCTCTGCAGAAACATTGGTAGTTACTTCTTGGTTTACAGAAGAATATCTAGAAAATAATTGACTATTCACTTTTGTTTCTTCGGATAATTTTGGCGTTTTTGTGTAATAATGAATAACACCACCCAAAGCATCAGAACCATACATTACTGAAGAGGGCCCAAAAACAACCTCAGTTTTATCTAATAAATTTGGTGATAATGTAATTGAGTTTTGTAAATGTCCTTTTCTGTAAATTGCGTTGTTCATTCTAACGCCATCTACTACCAATAAAACACGATTCGACTCCATACCACGAATTACAGGGCTACCACCACCAAATTGAGATTTTTGTATTTTGATACCTGGAATTGTCGCTAATAAATCTGCTGATGTTTGAGGCGATATTTTTTGAATATCTTTGGTAGAAAGCACAGCAATTTGTTCTGCTATTCTTTTTTGTTTTTCTTCTTTTTTAAAGGATGAAATTACAACTTCGTCTAACTCCTCTGATTCTTTAGTTAGATTTATAATAAAATTTTGCTGCCTTAATTTATACTTTTTAATTTTAAAAATAGCATAAGATATGTGAGAAAAATAGATAATTTCATTTTCTTTTATTGATGAAATATCTGTAAAACCATTATTATCTGTGGTTAAACTTACTGTATTTTTTGCATTAAAAACATTTACGTTTTTAACAACTTTACCTGTTTCTTTATCAAAAATCTTCACTTTTTGTGCAAAAGAAATACTACTAATACATAAAAAAATAACAAAAATATATAGTTGCTTCATCATTAACTAAAAACGGTTTCTAAAACTTGTAAAGATTTTGGTTCTCTAAAACTGCCCAAATGTAATTTAAAATACTTAATAATCATTTGTAATACCAATTGTCTTTCATCTTTGCTGTAAGACACGTTTTCTATACCATCAAAATTTATGCCTAACAGTTTTTTAAATTGATAAAAATCGTTTTTATGAATCACATTTTTATCTTGAATATTATTAGAAAAATTTCCTTCTAAAATATTAAAGCCAATCTTCTCTTTTTGAGACATATCTGGGTAAAATCCTAAAAAACCAGTTAAATTTAATAAAAATAACAAATGAAAATTTGCAACCTTATCATGCACATCAAACCAAATAAAAGCAGTTTCTAAATAACTATACAATGTTTTATTCTGTTCTTCTTCTTGTATAGAACTAGTTAAAATTTCAGATAAAAAAAACACAACAGATTGCTTTATAATATCTGTATGTATTGTTTTATAAGGATTTATTACTTGTACATCTTTAATAGAATTTAGAGTGTTTTTGTTATTATGATTAGCAACAATTTTTAATTGTGTAAGTGGCTGAAAGTAAGCGGCTTTTACACCTTTCTTTTTTGGCTTAAGAACACCTCTAATTAAATAGGTTTTTACACCATCTTCTTCTGTATAACATTTTACAATTAAGCTAGTATCACCATATTTCAATGAACTTAGCACAATTGCTTTAGTAGTTACAACAGCCATTAATTTACAATTGCAATTTTTGCAGTAGCTGTTTCTGTAGCATCATCATTAGATAATAAAACAATATAAATGCCAGATGCTACTTTTTTACCAGCTAAATTTTTCTTGTTCCACACTACTTTACCACCTTGTAATTCTTGACCTTCTACAACATTGGTTTCGTAAACTAAATAACCTGACACATCTAATATTTTTACATTTGTTCCTTTTGGTAAATGGGTTCCATTTCTACCATCTATTGTTATAGTTTCGTGAGTTTTTAAAGCAGGGTTTGGATACGCATAAACCTCAGCTAATTCATCACCAAAAGGGGCAACATTACTGTTGTAAGCTACTATACCTTTATCAGTAGCAAAATAGACTTTACCTGTACTATCATCTACTCTAATTTTTAAAATTCTGTTTGATGGCAAAGGTGAATTTTCTGTGCTAAAGTTTGCTAGCGTAGTTTGTCCAGAAGGATTTGTATATAAAACTCCTCCATTATCTGTACCAAACCATTTATTATCTGCACCATCTACAAAAATGCTATTTATCCTCTGGTCTCCTAATAAACGTTCTCCAACTCCATTTTCTTCAATAATTACAGGTTCTGCATTTAAAATATCTGCATCAAAAACATTAGATGCATTTCTAAAAACAACCATTCCAGATCTTGTGCCCAACCAAACTCTTCCGCTTTTATCAACTGCAACTGTTAACACATCTGTGTCTGGTAAATTCCCTAAATTTTCAGTGGCAATTAAAGCTCTTTTTCTATTTCCAGTTTCGTTGTACGCGTAAACTCCATTTCTTCTTGTTCCCATCCAAACAGTATTACTGTTATCTATTACAATTTCACTTAGACCTAATTGTTCTGGAATAGTTTTTAAAGAACTTAAATCGTAACTACTCCAAACACCAGAAGAAGATAGTTTTTTTAACTCTTCATTAAAACTAATACTAGCCACCCATAAATTTCCTTGATTATCGACATTAGTTCCTGTTATTCTTATTGAAATATTATTTGGGTTGTTAAATTCTACATCTTCTATTGTGCTATTTAAATGATTGTAAAAAGTTTTAATATTATCATTTTCTACAACTAACAACCCTCCCGTTGAAACACTATTAATATTTGTAGTAGTTCCAAGTGAACTTATAAAAACTTTATTATCTGAAAACGGATCTATAGTTACGTAGTTTAAATCTGTTACAGGAAAGTTTGGATCAAATTGGGTGTTAATCCATTTTTCTCCATCATAATGACTAAATCCTTTTTTCCTAAATAAAGAGCCATAATAAGAGTTATACCCTCCAAAAACTACCCAAAGATTATTGTTTTTTACATCGATTGAAAACACATCATTTGCTAATGGTCCTTCTGGGTGAATTTCTTCATAAGTTGTATTTTGACTTATACTTGACTTTAAAATTCCAAATTCTTTTGTAGCTAAATAAACATTATTATTATTATCAAAAAAAGTATTTGCGAGTGTGAAATCAAAATCTTGATTTATTGTGAATTCTACAATTTGATTTAACGAATTATTTAAAACAATAGCTTTTTTGTTTAAAGAAACAGCAAGGTTTATGTTTGACGATTTAAGGTTGATAATAGGTTCAAAAAAATCTCTTATTTCTACTAAAGAATTTGTGTCTACCTGAAATAATTTATTATTTTCAGAAGCATAAATTTGGTTATTAAATAAAGTAATATTTAAAAAATCTCTTCCTGCATATTCTTGTTGCCAATTATTAAAATCAATTAATAAATCACTATTTGCATCAGCTATAAAAATACCATCTTCTGTAGCTGCATATATTCTATCATCAACAATAATTGTTTCATTTACCCTAAGAGATGTTGAACTATTTCCAATAAAAAAAGTATCGCCAAACTCTAATTTTTCAATATTATACTCTACAATTGCAAATGGAGTTGACAAATATAAAGTGTTACCATATTCTGAAATATGATTGATACTTTTTTCTCCTGATTGATTAAAATTTATAATGTCTGATGAAATAGTAATTGTACCATCTTCATCAATAACTTCAACCAAACCATTTTGATAACCTATTACTAATCTCTTAAATGTTTCGTTAAAATAAATGGATGAAGTTGTTTCTCCAGACAAGCCTTGTATTGATGAAAATTTTTCAATTTCTGATGTGCTTTCATCAAAAGTAAAAACTGCATTATCTACTAAAGCATAAATAATATTATCAGCTTTTACAAAATCCTTTACATTATTGTAAGAGTAAAAATCCTCCCAAGAATTGCTATAATCAATCTGAGAAAAAGTTACAAAATTGATGCAAAAAAGAAATAGAAAAAATTTTTTCTTCATAAAAAAACATTAATATTATCAAAGATATTTAAACAAAGTTAACTAGTAACATTTTTTAAAAAAAATACATCTTAGTATTTACTTTATTTTTACATTTAAAACTTAGATTTACAATCTAATAAACTTAAAAATATGAGAATTATTACATTAGATGACTTTATAGATACTTATTTTAAAATAATTCAAAGAGGAAGTGGTTTTATCTTATCTAAATTTACTTTTAACAACGAAAAAAGAACAAAAAGTGCTTTTGATAACACCTCTTTCATTTCTTCTTATTTTTGGAATATTCCAAAAGTTTTAGAACGTTGGAATATTTTAATTACTGGAGATAAAAACAAAAATTATTTAGATTTTTTAGTTGAAGATTTCTTAAAAGAAAAATCGGATTTAAAACTTCTTTCTTTAGGTTCTGGGATTTGTAATAGAGAAATAGAATTAGCAGAAAACAAGACTATTTTTAAAGAAATTGTCTGTGTAGATATCGCTGAAAATTTGCTGCAAATTGCTGCTAAAAATGCAAAAGAAAAAAATATTACCAACATAAAATTTATTCAAAAAAATATTGATGATTTTGATTTTAAAGAAAATGATTTTGATATTATTTTCTTTAAATCTTCATTACATCATTTTGAAAATATTGACCTCTTTTTATCAAAAAAAATAAAACATACTTTAAAACCCAATGGTTTATTAATAATTAATGAGTTTGTTGGTGCAACTAGACATCAATTTTCACCTATACAAATAAATGCTATAAACAAAGCTATATCTTCAATACCCAAAAAATTTAGAGTTAGATTTAAAAGTAAGTTTTATAAAAACAAATATAGAGGAGTTGGTATACTTAGAATGATTATTGCAGACCCTTCAGAATGTATAGATTCTGAAAGTATAATGCCTTCAATACATAAACACTACAAAACCATTGTAGAAAAACCTTACGGAGGTAACTTACTAATGAGTGCTTTAAGAGATATTTCTCATCATTTTTTTGAACTTAACGAAGAAAAAGAAACTATATTAAATCAGCTTTTTTTACTTGAAGACAAATATTTAGAAACAAATGCTTCTGATTTTGTTTTTGGAATTTATGAAAATAAAAAAAACTAGAGATTTTTATGAGTTTAGAAATAGAAAGAAAATTTTTGGTGGTAAATGATGATTTTAAATCGGAAGCCTATCAAAAAAAAACAATAAAACAAGGGTATTTAAATTCTGATAAAAACAGAACTGTTAGGGTTAGAATTGCTGATAACAAAGCATTTTTAACCATAAAAGGCAAAACCAATCTATCTGGAACTACACGTTTTGAGTGGGAAAAGGAAATTGATAAAAAAGAAGCTGAAGAGTTACTATTGTTATGCGAACCTTCTATTATTGATAAAACTCGTTTTTTAGTAAAAAGTGATCATCATACTTATGAAATTGATGAGTTTTATGGTGATAATAATGGTTTAATTGTTGCCGAAATTGAATTAAATTCAGAAAATGAGTCTTTTAAAAAACCAAATTGGTTAGGCAAAGAAGTTACAGGTAATGTAAAATATTACAATTCTAGTATCAGTAAAAATCCTTTTAAAAATTGGTAACTATAAATTGTAAATACCTAAAAAATGACTAAAACTACCTAACAACACAAAAAAATGAAAAATTGCGTGGTTGTATGGTATTTTTTTAATGGAATACAAAATTGCACCTACTGAATAAAACACACCTCCTGTAACTAAATATTGAAAATTTTCTGCAGAAATACTACTCATTAATGGCTTAATAAAAAACATTACTTGCCATCCCATAAGCAAATACATTGCTGTAGAAATTTTATCGAATCTGCCTGTAAAGAATAGTTTTAAGATGATACCAGTTAATGCAAAAAGCCAAACAAACAGAAACATATACCAACCTAATTCAGAATCTAAACCCACCAAACAAAAAGGCGAATAACTACCAGCAATTAAAACATAAATAGCTGCGTGATCAAAAATATTTAATCGTCTTCTTTTCTTCGGATTTTTTGCTGCGTGATAAAAAGTAGAAGCCGCATACAAAATAATCATACTTAAACCATAAATAATAAAACTACTCGGTTTCCAAAAACCATCGAAACTCATTGATTTTATTACTAAAAAAGGAAAAGAAATTGCACTTAAAACCAAGCCAAAGCCATGAGAAATTACATTTAATTTCTCTTCTTTAGTACTATATTGGTGATTTAAACTCTCGCTCATTATTAGGTCTATTTGTATCTTTCATAAACTTTTTATCGTTTATCAAATCATTATACATTAAATTAAAAGTTTGCACTTTTAAACTTTCTATATCTTTTTTTTCTAAACCTTTCGTTTCAATAAATTTATGTTGATGAATTCTAAAAACGCCAGGACCTCCTTTAAAAAAATCCCAAGAAAAAAGACGCTTACAATCGAAATAAACTTGTGGTACTATTGGTATTTCAAATTCTATTGCCAAACTAAAAGCACCTTTTTTAAAAGGGGCTAGTACAATATTTTCTGTTGGCACTAATCCTTCAGGAAAAATTGCCATACTTACTCCGTTTTGCAATTTCTTTTTAGCTAATTCAAATACTTTTTTTCTACTTTTTACATCACTTCTATCTACCATAATAACGACTTTTTTATAAAAAAAACCAAAAATCGGTATCTTTACAAACTCTTTTTTTCCTACAAAAACAATAGGATTTTTACTCAAAACCACTAATACAAAAGGATCCATTAACGAAGTATGATTAGGGCAGAACATATAACTTTTATCGCTTTCAATAACTTGATCATTTTGTATTTTAAGACGAAAACCCATTCCGAAAATTAATACTTTAGACCAAATTCTAATCATTTTCCAAAAAGTAGGATAATAAAATTCTTTTGCAGTTAAAACCAACAAAAAAGGGAGCATCAATAAAATTGTAATTACCATTAAAATGTAAAACCAAGCTCGCCAAATTAACAGAAAAGGTATTTTTAAATACTTCATAAACATCAAAAATACTAATATTCTTTTGTTTATTGATTTTATAAATCAAAACCTTATTTTTGCGTGCTTAGAGTATTTTATTATAGTACTCTTTCTTAATTAGATTTTTAAATTTATAAGTAAATGTCAAGAATTTTAACAGGTGTACAAAGTACAGGTACACCACATTTAGGGAATTTATTAGGTGCTATTTTACCTGCCATAGAAATGGCAAATAACCCAGAAAATGAATCTTTTATATTTATAGCAGATATGCATTCTTTAACTCAAATTAAAGATGGAGATTTATTAAGAGAAAACACTTACAGTGTTGCTGCTACTTGGCTGGCTTGTGGTTTAGATATTAACAGAACTATATTTTACAGACAAAGCGATATACCACAAGTAACAGAATTAACTTGGTATTTAAGCTGTTTTTTTCCTTATCAAAGGTTAACATTAGCACACGGTTTTAAAGACAAAGCTGATAGATTAAGTGATGTAAATTCAGGTTTATTCACCTACCCAATGTTAATGGCTGCTGATATTTTATTGTATGATGCAGAAATTGTACCTGTAGGTAAAGACCAATTACAACATTTAGAAATGACACGAGATGTTGCTAATAGGTTTAACAATATTGTAGGCGAAACTTTAGTGGCTCCTGAAGCTAAAATACAAGAAAACACAAAATTAGTACCTGGTACTGATGGTGAAAAAATGAGTAAATCTAGAAACAATATTATCAATATTTTCTTAGCAGATAAAAAACTAAGAAAACAAATAATGGGTATTAAAACAGATAGTAAGGGCTTAGAAGAACCAAAAGACCCAGATACTGATAATGTTTTTGCTTTGTATAAATTATTAGCTTCTGATGAACAAATTGCTGAAATGAGAGCAAACTACGAAGGTGGAAATTATGGTTATGGACACGCAAAACAAGCTTTATATGAGTTAATTATTGATAAATTTGCAACCATAAGAGAACGTTACAATCATTTTATGGAAAACAAAAACGAAATTGATGACGCTTTAACTATTGGTGCTGAAAAAGCAACTTTAGTAGCTAACGATGTTTTAAAAAGAGTAAGAGAAAAAATAGGTTATTAAAACCTAAAAATATTTCCATAAAAAATGCCGCTGAAAGCGGCATTTTTTATGGATTATAACTATACAAATTATTGAATTTTCATAGATTTTGCAATCGCTTCTAACTCAAATAAGAAAGCTCTTTTGCCAACAGATGGCGCATATGTAAATCCTTCAAAAACTACCAATCTATTATTTTTTTCATCAATAATGGTGTAGTTTAAAAATGGACCTGCCATAAAATCGTCTTTTACTTCCCATTTACCACGAGTTTCGTAGGCTTTTTTACCATCAATAGTAGCATCAAAAGTAAAAGGTGTATACGCTTTTTCTGTTATCATATACATCCCTTCTTTAGAACCAGGAATGTATTTTTTACCAATTTTGTTTCTAATAGCAACAATACTATCAGCAACCGAAGTTTTATCAACCAAAGGAACAGCATACACTAAAATATTATTACTACCAGATTTTGCAATTCCGCTTGTTAAATGATTACGTAACCATAAAAATTCTCCTGTATCATCTACTTTATTAAATTTATCTGGTATTGTTAAAGAAAGCCCTAGATTTTTCAATGTTAAAAACTGAGAATCATCTAATTTACTTTTTCTAAAAATACTTTGTGTAAAATCGATATCTGCATCTAAATATATTCTTCTTATTTCCATTTTACGATCCTGAAGAATTTTTATGATACTAGCATCATCTTTTGCTTGAATGTAGACAATGGTTTGTGGTTTTGCATACACATTCTTTTTAACCGTAAAGTTTTCAGTATCACCTTCGTTAATTATTAAAATGTTTCTGCTGGCTTTCATCATAGAACTAAAACCATTTGGCGCTACTTGAGATACTGATAAAATTGGTTCTGGTTGTGGCAACCCAACTTGTAATTCACCAAAAGAGTTTCTTATTTCTGCCCCAACATCTCCTGTCCAATCGCTAATTTTTGCAACGACCATTACTTTGTTAATCTTACCTATAGATTCTCTTAAAATCATTTTATCATTCCCTACACAAGAGGCTAACAAAATCGTTAAGGTTAATATTGAAAGTATTTTTTTCATCAGATTCGTTTTTATGTATTTAAGGTTAGTTTTTTATTTTACTACCAAATATTGTTCCATTTTTAACTAAAACAACATAGAAAGCTATTTTTCTATAAAAATAAAGAATTTATCGAATTCTCTTCGGATAAATATAAAGTCTTTGACCAATTTTTAAATTACTGGTTTTTAAACCATTCCATTGTTTAATATTACTAACTCTTACTCCGAATTTATTAGCAATTTTCCCTAAATAATCTCCACTTTGTACTTTGTAACGAATTCGTTTATCCATTTCAAAATACTTAGGTAAAGGTTTTTCTCTTTTAGCATCATCTAAATCTGCTAAAGCATACAATTCTTGTTCTTTATCTAAAAAATCTATAATTTTATTTGATGGAAGCCTAACAGCATAATTACGATCTTTAATATGTGGAATAATATCTAATTTATAAGCGGGATTTAAAAATGATAAAACCTTTTCATCAACATTAATAGTTTCTGAAATTTGATCAAAAGAAATGGTTCTTTTTACCTGAATAGTATCTGTCTGAAAATTAAAAAATTGAGGTAATTCTGAATAAATATTATGCTCATTTGCATATTCAAAAATATACATAGTTGCATAAAAAGCGGGTACATAACCTGCTGTTTCTGTTGGTAAATAAGGCCTTATATTCCAATAATTTTTAAAACCACCAGAACGTTTTATGGCTTTAGTTACATTACCTGGCCCTGAGTTGTATGCAGCCAATGCCAAATCCCAATCACCAAAAATTCTGTACAACTGACTTAAATATTTACAAGCTGCAATGGTTGATTTTACAGGATCGTATCTTTCATCTACATAAGAACTTACTTTTAAATCGAACTGTTTTCCTGTACCGTACATAAATTGCCATATACCAGAAGCCCCAACTCTAGACCTTATTTTTGGTCTTAAAGCAGATTCTACAATAGCTAAATATTTCATTTCTAAAGGAATATCATATTGATCTAAATACTGTTCAAACATCGGAAAATAATACTTTGCCTTTGCCATTAAAGCAGGGTAATATTTTTTTCGATAACGTAAATAACCATTAATTACCTTTTCTAAAGCAGGATTAAATGCCAAATTAAATGGTGTTTTTTCGTTTAAACTAGCCAAACGAATTTTCATTAAATCTGTAGTTAAAACCGGATTATAATTGCCTTTTATATCTTTATCATCAATCACATACTCTAAAGTATCTATTAAAGGCGAGCTGAATTTTTCATCAACCAAAAGACTATCTATAAGTTTTAAATCGTTATCTGTAAAAAACTCTTTTACAACTGGTGTTTTTATTGAGTCTTTTGCTACAATTAAAGTATCTATTTTTATAATGGATATACTATCTGTTTCTTGTTGAGAAAAAATAGCGTTTGTAATTAAAAGGAATAAGAAAAATTTCTTCATTTATTTTGAGTTTCTTATTTGCGAAACCTAACATTTTTATATTATAAATCTAATTCTAAAGCTATAGGGCAATGATCTGAGTGTTTTGCTTCGGATAAAATATAAGCTCTAGAAATATTCTCTTTTAAAGGTTCTGAAACCATTGCATAATCTAAACGCCATCCTTTATTATTTGCTCTAGAATTTGCTCTGTAGCTCCACCAAGAATATTGTTGCACATCTTGATTTAAAAATCGGAAACTATCTATAAATCCGCTATTAATAAATTTTCCAATCCAAGTTCTTTCTTCTGGTAAAAAACCAGAAACGCCTTTCATTTTTGGGTTATGAATGTCTATTTCTTCGTGACAAATATTATAATCTCCACAAATTACCAAATTCGGAATTTCTTGTTTTAAATTGTTGATGTATTCCTGAAATTCATCCATATAAATAAACTTATAATCTAACCTTGCAGAATTTGTGCCAGAAGGCAAATATAAGCTCATTATAGAAACCTCATCAAAATCTACTCTAAGGTTTCTACCTTCAAAATCCATAGTTTCGATTCCTGTACCATATTCTATATGGTTTGGTTTTTCCTTACACAAAACTGCTACAGAAGAGTATCCTTTTTTTTGTGCTGAAAACCAATAATGATAAGGATAACCTGCATCTTCGAACAAAGATAAATCTAACTGTTCTTTGTGTGCTTTGGTTTCTTGTATGCAAATTACATCTGGACTCGCTGCTTGCAACCAATCTAAAAATCCTTTTTTTAATGCTGCTCTAATTCCGTTTACGTTGTATGATATTATTTTCATTTGCCCCTTTTAATTTCCCCAAAGGGGAAAAAATATTCTCTTAATTAATAATTATTTTTTCTAACTTATCTATTTCATTCTCTAGACTAGACATATTCAAGAATTTTGAAGATTCAATATCATAAATTGCAAATCTCTGTTTTTTATGTTCTTCTCTTATATTTTCTCTACTTGTAAATTTTATAAAAATTTGAGTGTTCGAATTTATAAACTCAAACCTTTCAATATTAATATTTTCTGATACTCTTCTTAGGTTTTTACCATCTAAGGTAGAAAGATATAAATCGTGATAATCTGCTGAGTTTATTTTTCTGTCCTTATTTGAATCTTCAAATGCAATTAAATATGCAATATATTTAACTGTCTTATCCAGTTTATCTTCTCTATAACTAAACCTTTTCCTTTGTGGTTCTATTTCTAAAATAGATGCTTTTTTATCTAATAAAGAAGTTATTACTTGATAATTTTCGTCTAAAAAAATGACATTTACATATTTTAAAAGAGCATCACCAATATCATTTGCTACTGAAGCAGTTTTATATATTTCTTTTTCTTCCTCATAAGTTAACAAAGAAATTGGTAAATATTTATTATTTGAATTATATAAATCTGTTGGACTATAATATTTTAACCCTTGTAATGCTAGGCTATCTTTCTTTGCAGTTTCTAATTCTTTTCCTAGAATTATACCATCTTGTTGTCTATTCTGTTTGGGGAAAATATTTTTTGTTACTTGGTAAATTCCAAACCCTAAAAGTATAGGAAGCATTACTCCATTTAAAATAACCAAAAATTTTATGAATTTATTAGTGATTTTCATATCTAATAACTGTCTCTTAATGTTCTTCTCATTACTTTGTTTGATGCAGTTCTTGGTAACACATCAATCTTTACTAAATCTGAAACTTTAAATAAAGGATTTAATTGTGTTTTTACAATTTTTTGAGCTGATTTTAAAAAATCTTCATCAACCTTAATATTATTATTTTCAACATAAAAAACTACTAGTTTTGCTGGTCCACCATCTTTTGGAGCTACAGCAATTGCTGCAGATTCTAAAACAAATTCTAACTGATTAATAGCTTCTTCTATTTGAGTTGCGCTGACTTTAATTCCGCCTAAATTCATAGCATCATCTACTCTACCTAAAATTTTAAAATAGCCATTTTCTAATTGATGCAATTCATCTCCATGTCTTCTTAAAACTTGATGATATTCTGGAGTATCATCATAATATATTTTCTGATGATCTTTGTTTAACAACTCAGTAGAAAGCCCCATAATTGGCGGAATTAAAAACACTTCTCCTTTTTTAGTTTCTTGATGATCATCACCTAACAAAGCAAAATCTGTACCTAATGCTTTTGCAGAAAAAGTACTTGGTATATTATCTTGTACTACTGTACTTGTAATATAACCACCACCAATTTCTGTACCTCCACAATACTCAATAACAGGTTTATTATTGGCAAGTTGCATTAAATATTCCATTTCTGTAGGGTTAGAAACTTCTCCTGTAGAACTGTAGTTTTTAATTGCATTCCAATCTAAAGTTTCCATACAAGCAGAATTTTTCCAATGTTTTACAATACTTGGTATTACACCCAACATTGTAACTTTTGCATTTTGTACAAAGGCTCCAAAATCTGCACTTAAAGGCGCATCATAATACAAACCAATAGCTGCTTTATTAATTAAGGTTGCAAAAATTAACCAAGGCCCCATCATCCAACCTAAATTTGTGGGCCAACAAACTACATCGTTTTTCTGTATATTTTGATGATAAAAGCCATCAGAAGCTGCTTTTATTGCTGTTGTATGATTCCAAGGAATTGCTTTGGGTTCACTTGTTGTTCCTGAAGAAAAAAGAATAGTGATACAATCTTGAGGTGATTGTTTTACACTGATAAAATTGGAATTATCAGACAAGAAATCATCCCAAAAAAGATCATTATCTCTTATTGAAAAATCTTTATTTTTTACTGTATTTAATACTACAACTTTCTGAGCTTCTGCCTCTACAACTTTCTCATAAAGTGGAAAACTTTTACCTGCTCTAACTAAATAATCTTGCGTAAAAACAACTTTAGGTTTTGTTAAATCTAGCCTTACTTTAATTTCATTTACAGTGAAGCTATCAACAATTGTTGCTACTTTAATTCCTGCTTTTATTGCTGCCAAATAAATTGCAACACATTCTAGCGTCATTGGTAAATCTATGGCAATAGTATCATCTTTATATACATCAATATCAGCAAAACTATTGGCGATTTTATTAACCAATAATTCTAATTCTTTTTGCGTGATTTTTTGAACAGATTCGTTTGGTTTTTGAAAAACGACTGCAGTTGCATTATCATCATTCTGAAAACAAGAATCTACAATATTTAATTCAGCACCAAACAACCATTTTGCTTGAGTTACACCATCATCAACATTTAAAATTTGATTGTATTTTTTTTCTTGAATGATGTTTAAAAACTTGACTGTTTCTTGCCAAAAATCTTCCTTATTTTCTACAGACCAACTCCATAACTCCTTATAACTAGTAAATTGATGCTTTAACATCAATTTACTAATATTAGACGAATTTATATTTTCTTTAGTTGGCTTCCAAATCATTAAAATAGGCTTTTAAAAATCGGTATCTTCTTCTACAGGTGTTTTAGCATTCTCTTTTCCTTCTTCTTTTACAGGCTCATCACAATCAATATTAATAGATAAATTTTCTGGTTTTTCAAAATCTTCTTTACTGATGTTTAATGTTTTATCTGCGTAACATTTTTTCATAAACAAAGCCCAAGTAGGTAAAGACATAGTTGCTCCTTGCCCTTTATTTATCCCAGCAAAATGCGTTGCTCTATCTTCACCACCTGTCCAAACTCCGGTTGCTAAATTGGGTACAATTCCCATAAACCAACCATCAGATTGATTTTGAGTTGTTCCAGTTTTACCTGCAATTTCATTATCAAATCCGTAAGGAAAACCAGTTACAGCTTTACCTCCAGACGTCCAATTAGAACGCAAACGAATTCCTGATCCAGAATCTGTAACTCCTTGTAATAAATTTAAGATTACATACGCAGATTCTTCGCTTAAAACCTCTTCTGTTTTTGGCACAAAATCTTTTAAAACAGTTCCGTTTTTATCTTCGATTCTGGTAATAATCATTGGTTTTACACGCAAGCCTTTGTTTGCAAACGTACTGTAAGCACTTACCATTTCATATAAAGATAAATCTACAGCACCTAAAGCAATAGACGGATTTGCATCAATCTTAGTTTCAATACCAGCAGAATTTGCCAATCTTACTACGTTTATTGGCGCAACTTGATCTATTAAATTTGCAGTAACAACATTAGTAGACGTTGCTAAAGCATCTTTTAAACTTAGCATTCCCCCATATTTATCGTTCGAATTTTTAGGGGTCCATTCTTCTGGAATTCCGTATTTACCAGCAGGAATTGTATATGGCGTATTTGGTAACAAATCGCATGGAGATTTTCTTAATTGATTAATTGCAGTTGCATATACAAAAGGTTTAAACGTAGAACCTACTTGTCTTTTTTGTTGTGCAACAGCATCATATTTAAAATGTTTATTATTAATACCACCAACCCAAGCTTTTATATGACCTGTTTGTGGTGCTATGGATAATAAGCCTGAACGTAAAAAGGTTTTATAATATCTAATAGAATCTAAAGGAGACATAATTGTATCTAAATTTCCTTTCCAAGAAAAAACTTTCATTTTGGTTTTCTTATTGAAAATTGCATCAATTTCTTTGGATGATTTTCCTGCAATTTTTAAACGCTTATATCTTTCTGAATTCTTTTTTGCTCTATTTAAAATACCTTGAATTTGATCTTTTTCTAAATCGTAAAAAGGTGCAGTTTTATTTCTTTTTTGTTCTTTAAAAAAGTAAGATTGCAAATTTGCCATATGCTCTGTAACTGCCTCTTCTGCATATTTTTGCATTCTAGAATCTATAGTTACGTATATTTTTAATCCATCACTAAAAATATCATATTGCTCTCCATTTGGTTTGGGGTTTTCTTTAACCCAAGTTCTCATTACTTTTTGTAAATGCGTTCTAAAATAAGTTGCATAACCTTCGTCATGACTTTCTGGAGTATAGTTTATATTTAAGGGTAATTGTTGTAAATCTAACTTTTCTCTTTCTGTAATTATTCCGTTTCTAGTCATTTGAAGCAAAACAACATTTCTTCTTTGTCTTACTTTTGCTTCTCTTCTTAAAGGATTAAAATAAGATGAGTTTTTTAGCATACCTACCAACATCGCAGATTCTTGAATTTCTAATTCTTTGGGCTCTTTACCAAAATAAATTCTTGCTGCAGAACGTATACCAACTGCCTGATTTAAAAAATCATATTTATTTAAATACATGGCAATAATTTCGTCTTTGGTATATTGACTTTCTAATTTAGTGGCTACTACCCACTCTTTCATTTTTTGACCTATTCTTTTAAAAATATTCCTTGATGGCTTTACTGTAAACAACATTTTTGCCAATTGCTGAGAAATAGTACTTGCTCCACCACTACCTGGTTTTAACACCGCTCTTGCTGTACCTCTAAAATCGATTCCAGAATGCTCATAAAAACGTTCATCTTCAGTAGCAACTAAAGCATCTACTAAATTTTGTGGTAATTCTTTAAACTTAACAGGAGTTCTATTTTCTTTAGCGTATTTACCAATAGTTACACCATCTGCAGAAATTACTTCTGTTGCTAAATTAGTTTGCGGATTTTCTAATTCTTCGAAAGTAGGTAAAGCCCCTAAACCACCTGAAGCTGCTGTATAAAACAACAATATAAAAATTAATAAAATCGAAAAAAGAATACCCCAAAACCAAAGTAGGTATTTTCTAAAACTTGTTTTTTGTGTCTTTGCCATTTTATTCTGTTTTTTCTATGCTAAAACCTACATCTTGTACACCTTGCAAAAAAGGAATTGTATTTACTTCTCCGTTTTTACGCATTGCGTGACGTATGTTAAAAACATATTTTCCTGATACAGGAAATACTTTTTCTTCTTTATAAAATAATTTATTTTCTTTAATATCTGTAAAACCTTTTCCTAAAAACTGACCAGAATTATCTGCCATTTCATATTGTAAGGTGTCTATTATTTTATCCCCATTGGGGAAATTAAGCTCTGTAATTACATACAAATTGCTATAAGGATAATCTTTATTATTTCTAAGATTTATGAATAAATTTTTAGGTGAAATGGTATCACTTATTTCAAATTCAAAAGAAATATTTTTATTGGCTTCCCAAGAAGCATTAGACAACGATTTGTATTTAGTGAACTCAATTTTATCACTACAAGAAAACAAGAAAAGAAGCGTAATTAAAAAAACAAAAAGTTTATTTTTCTTGAGAATTGTTTCCATTTTTTGGTCTATTCTTATTTCTGTTTCTATTATTTCTTCTTGGCTTGTTAGGCTTAACTCCTTCTGCTTTTGGTTGATTTGGTTTATTAGCAACCTTTGGCTTTTGATTAGGATTCTGCTTTGGTCGTCTATTTTGTTGCTGTTTTTGCGGTCTTTTCTGTGTATTTTCTTTCGGCTGATTTGCAGCAACAGCAGCAGGTTTTTTTCTTCTATTATTTCTGTTATTTCTTCTTCGTTTACTAACTTTTGGAGCATCGAAACGTGTTAAACTATCTTGCCCAACAGCGTCTTCAAAATCTACCTTTTCAGGAATTTCTACATCAGATTCGTAATCTTCTAACGAAATAGATTTCTCGTTATTTTTATTTAAATCGATGATTTCTTGAACCTGATCTAAAGTTAATCGAAACCATTTAAAACGTTCTTCTTTGTAAGTATACCATAGGTGTTTCTTAAAAATATCCATCTTTACAAAAACAGCATCGCCTTTTTCTGTTCTTAAAACAACATCTTGTTTTGGAAAAGACTTTAAAGCATCTAAATAAGTATCTAATTCAAAATTTAAACAGCATTTTAATTTACCACATTGCCCCGCTAATTTTAACGGATTTAAAGACAATTGCTGATAACGTGCTGCAGATGTTGTTACTTTTCTAAAATCTGTTAACCAAGTAGAGCAACATAATTCTCTACCACAAGAACCTACACCACCTAATCTTGCTGCTTCTTGCCTTGCACCAACTTGTTTCATTTCTACACGAATAGAAAATGCGCTTGCTAGATCTCTAATTAGCTGTCTAAAATCTACTCTGGCATCTGCTGTGTAATAGAATGTTGCTTTGTTTCCATCGCCTTGAAACTCTACATCAGAAAGTTTCATTTGCAAACCAAGTTTACCTAAAATTAACCTACCTTTTCTTTGGGTCTCTTCTTCTCTATCTCTGGCTTTTTGCCAAATATCTATGTCTTTTTGAGTAGCTTTTCTGTATATTTTCTTTACATCTTCATGATCTGCAGTAATTTTGCGCTTTTTCATTTGCACTTTTACCAATTCACCTGCCAAAGAAATAGTACCTATATCATGGCCAGGAGAACCTTCTACTGCAATAATATCTCCCATTGTTAAGGGTATATTATCTACATTTTTAAAAAAATGTTTTCTTCCGTTTTTAAAACGGACTTCAAAAATATTGAAACGCTCTTGACCACTTGGTAAAGTCATATTCGATAGCCAATCAAAAACAGCTAGTTTTTCGCTACCACTACCACAGGTTCCTGTGCCACAATTTCCATTACTTTTACAACCTCTAGGTACACCATTTTCTGTTGTACCACAACTTCCACATGCCATGTAAGTAAATATATTATATTGTTTTTATCTTCTTAATTCTCAAATTCTTAATAAAATATCAGAAAAAAAATAAAAAACATTTTGATTCATAAATTGATTATCAGATTAATACAAAAAGTATCTTCTAATTTTCACTAATTCGTAAATATACGCATTCTTAAAGAATGAAAAAATAGGTTTACGAAAGTTATCTGTACTATATGCTAATTAATAACACTGCAAATATATTCTGAAAATTGATTACAATTTTCTTCTCTTTAGAATTTGATGCAAATGAATTAGAATTCGTGTGAAATTGACTTTTTTAGACCTGTTTTACCTGAATTATCTTAACAGGACATGCTTTTTTGGCTTCCATAGTACTATCAAAAATAGATTCATCAAAAGATTTTATAGTATAAAAACCTTTCTTTTCTGTGGAATGCAACAACACAGATTTACCATCTTTTTTAGACATTTGAAACTGATTTGGAGCCACCTCTACACAGTAATTGCAACCAATACATTTGTTTCTTTGCAAAGTAATTACAACCATTAGTTTTTTGCAAATTCTGTTTTTACAATTTTGTACAACTTATCAGATCTTCTAATCCTAAAATCTAATTTCATGGTAACTTCATCTCCTTTTGTTGCTTTTTCTGATGGTTTATCATTTACAAACATTTGCTTTAATTCCATTTCTTGTGCACCTGTTGTTGGCCCAGTAATTAAAATGGTATCACCAATATTTACATCGTAAGCATCAATTTTAAATTGCCCTATCTTAGCTTTATCAAAATAATGTTCTCCTTTACCTAAATACACTTTCTTTTGTGTTGCGTTAGAACCAGGATCTTTACTCCATTCTCCTAATTTTTGTCCTAAATAATAGCCATTCCAAAAACCACGATTGTACACTTTTTCTAAATCTTGCATCCAAGAAATTACCTTTTCCTTTTCGTAAGTTCCTGCTGCTAAACTATCAATAGCATCTCTGTAACATTTAATCACTTTTGCCACATATTCTGGTGCTCTACCTCTACCTTCAATCTTTAAAACTTTGATTCCTGCATCTGCAACTTGATCTAAAAAATCAATTGTACACAAATCTTTTGGAGACATAATATACTCATTATCCAACTCCATTTCAAAACCAGTTTCTTGATCGATAACTGTATATTTTTTTCTACAATTTTGTTTGCAAGCACCTCTATTTGCTGATGAATTTGCAGAGTGTAAACTCATATAACATTTACCAGAAACTGCCATGCACAAAGCTCCATGACCAAAGATTTCTACTTCTATTAATCTTCCTGACGGCCCTTTTATTTGCTCTTTTTCTATAGCTTCTGTAATCTTTTTTACTTGACGCAAACTCAACTCTCTACTCAACACAATAGTATCTGCAAATAGTGCATAAAACTTAACAGTTTCAATATTTGTAATATTAATTTGAGTTGATATATGTACCTCCATTTGCTGTTCTCTAGCCATAGAAATTACAGCTTGATCCATAGCAATTACTGCAGTAATATTTGCTTCTTTGGCACGTTTTATCAATGTTTTTACGATTGATAAATCATGATCATAAATAATTGTATTTAAAGTTAAATAAGTACGAACATTTTTCTCTGAACATCTTTTTTGAATTTCTTCTAAATCATCTAAAGTAAAATTGATAGATGCTCTTGCACGCATATTTAGTTGCTCTACTCCAAAATAAATAGAATCACAACCGTTATCTAGCGCAGCTTGTAAACTGTCAAAGTTACCTGCTGGCGCCATTAATTCGATTTTTTGCATGATTTTATTTTTTGAATTTTAGAACTTCACTTCGTCCTTTTTTAAAAATCTTATTACTGTTCCCTTTGCCTTTTCTTAATTCCTTTTGTTCTTCGTAAGAAAGTTTAATAATCTCTTGGCAATCTGTAGAACAAGTATTTTCCATTTTTTCAGAACATTCATCACACTGAATAAATAATAAATGACAAGCTTCATTTGCACAATTTGTGTGTGTGTCACAAGCTTTTCCACATTGATGACAGTTAGAAACTACATCATCTGTAATACGTTCTGCCCTTCTATGGTCGAAAACAAAATTTTTACCAATAAACTTATTTTCTATTCCCTCTTCTTTTACTTGACGTGTGTATTCTATAATTCCGCCTTCTAATTGAAAAACATTTTTAAATCCTTTGTGTTTGTAATATGCTGATGCTTTTTCACAACGAATTCCACCAGTACAATACATCAACAAATTTTTGTCTTCTTTGTTGTCTTTTAGATCTTCTTCTATAATATCCAAAGAATCTCTAAAAGTATCTACATCAGGAGTTATAGCGCCGTCAAAATGACCAATTTCACTTTCGTAATGATTTCGCATATCTACACAAACTGTGTCTGGATTTGCCAACATTTCATTAAATTCTTTGGCATTTAAGTGTACACCTTTGTTAGTAACATCAAAAGTTTCATCATTTAAACCATCAGCAACAATTTTATTTCTAACTTTTACTTTTAGCTTTAAAAATGACTTATTATCTTGCTCTACAGCAACATTTAAACGAATATCCTTTAAAAAAGAAATACTATCTAATTGATCTTTTAAAGCGTAAAAATTTTCTGATGGCACGGAAAGTTGTGCGTTTATACCTTCGTAAGAAACGTAAATTCTACCAAGAACATCTAAAGCGTTCCATTCTAAGAATAATTTATCTCTTAATAATTGTGGGTTTTCTATCTTGTAATATTGATAAAAAGAAATTGTTAGGCGGTCTTTACCTGCCTCATCTATTAATGCAGCGCGTTCTATGGCGCTTAACTTATTGTACAGTTGCATGCTATACTAATTTAGTTAAACAAATATTTTTTGCAAATGTAGTTATTTCTTTAAAACGATAGAATCAATATTTATATCTTTTATATAACTGATTATCAAAGGCAAAAAAACTACAACGTTTTCTTAAAAAAAGTCAAAACCTAACTTTTATCATATTTTAAAACAAGTTCACAGTCTAAATTTGTTGTGTAATTATACGAATACATAAAAATTTAAATACATAAAGAGATGGAATTAGATGAATTAATTTTAGAAGAACCAAAAAATTTGGAATTTAAAGCAGGTGTCTGGAACACATCTATTAATGTTAGAGATTTTGTTATCCAAAACATTGTTTCTTACTATGGAGATGACCAGTTTTTAGTTGGTGCAAGTGAAAAAACTGAAAAACTTTGGGAAGTTTGCAAAGAAGGTATGCAACAAGAAAGACAGAATAATGGTGTACATTCTGTTGATACAGAAACTATTTCTGGTGTAGCTAGCTTTGGTGCAGGATATATTGATAAAGAAAATGAAGTAATTGTTGGTTTACAAACTGATGGATTATTAAAAAGAGCAATGAAACCTTTTGGAGGTTACAAAGTTGTTCAGAAAGCGTTAGAAGAACATGGTTTAAAACCAAGTGAAGATGTTAACGAATTATTTACAAAATATGTAAAAACACATAATGATGGAGTTTTTGATGCCTATACAGCAGAAATTAGAAAATTTCGTTCTTTAGGCTTCTTAACAGGTTTACCAGATAACTATGCTCGTGGTCGTGTAATTGGTGATTACAGACGTATTGCATTATATGGTATCGAAAAATTAATCGAAGTTAAAAAACAAGATTTAGACAAAATTGAAGGACCAATGACAGATGCTGTTATTCGTTTAAGAGAAGAAGTTTCTGAACAAATAAAAGCATTAAAAGATATGATTGTGATGGGTAATCATTACAACTTAGAATTAAACAGACCTGCACAAAATGCACAAGAAGCTGTACAGTGGACTTATATGGCATATTTAGCAGCTGTAAAAGAACAAGATGGAGCTGCAATGTCTTTAGGTAATGTATCTACTTTCTTAGATATTTTTATAGAAAGAGATTTACAAAACGGAGTTATTACAGAAGAAGAAGCACAAGAATATATAGATCAATTTGTAATGAAATTGAGAATGGTGCGTCACTTACGTATGGCTGCTTATGATGAAATCTTTGCTGGAGACCCAACTTGGGTAACAGAAGCAATTGGTGGTATGTTAAACGATGGTAGATCTAAAGTTACTAAAACTGCTTTCCGTTTCTTACATACTTTATACAACTTAGGGCCATCACCAGAACCAAATATTACTGTTTTATGGTCTCCTTTATTACCACAAAACTTTAAAAAATTCTGTGCAAAAGTTTCTATTGATACTTCATCTATTCAATTTGAAAATGATGATTTAATGAGAAACTTAAGAGGTTCTGATGATTACGGAATTGCTTGTTGTGTTTCTTACCAAGAAATTGGAAAACAAATTCAGTTTTTTGGCGCAAGAACTAACTTGGCTAAAACTTTATTATTAGCAATTAATGCTGGTAAATGTGAAATTACTGGAAAACAAATGGTAGATGGTATTGCACCTTTAACTGATGAGTTCTTAGATTTTGATAAAGTAATGGCAAACTTTAAAGTTGCAATGACTAGAGTTGCTAAAGTTTATAATGATGCAATGAACATTATACACTATATGCATGATAAATACTACTACGAAAAAGCACAAATGGCTTTAATTGATACAAACCCAGATATTAATATCGCTTACGGTATTGCTGGTTTATCGATTGTAGCAGATTCTTTATCAGCAATTAAATATGCAAAAGTAAAACCAATTAGAAACGAAGCTGGTTTAACTGTAGATTTTAAAATTGAAGGCGATTTCCCTAAATATGGAAATGATGATGATAGAGTAGATATTTTTGCTCATGATGCAGTAGAAGATTTTAATAACGAATTAAAACAGTTAAAAGTATATAAAGATGCAGAACCAACATTGTCTGTATTAACAATTACATCTAACGTTGTGTATGGTAAAAAAACAGGTGCAACGCCAGATGGTAGAGCTTCTGGTATACCTTTTGCTCCTGGAGCAAACCCAATGCATGGACGTGATACAAATGGTGCAATTGCTTCTTTAAATTCTGTTGCTAAAATAGATTATAAAGATTCTCAAGACGGAATCTCTAATACTTTCTCTATTGTTCCTAAATCTTTAGGATCTACTCAAGAAGATAGAATAGATAATTTAGTAGCAACTTTAACTGGTTATTTTGAACATGGAGCGCAACATTTAAATGTAAACGTGTTAGACAAAGAAACTTTATTAGACGCAATGGAGCACCCAGAAAATCACCCACAACTAACTATTAGGGTTTCTGGATATGCCGTTAATTTCATCAGATTAACAAAAGAACAACAGATGGAAGTAATTTCTCGTTCTTTCCACGAATCTATGTAGTACTTTTTATGTATTTTACAAGGGATTCAAAAAAATAGATTTGACTCTTATTGAGCCATCTTTCAAACAAAAGAGATATCTATTATTTGAATCCCTTTTTTTATTCACTTAAAACAAACAACAATCAAAACTTTAGAAAACATATTAAATGTTCATTCTATTGAGTCTTTTGGTACTCATGATGGACCTGGAATTAGAATGGTTATTTTTTTACAAGGCTGTAAATTAAAATGCCAATATTGCCACAATCCAGATACAATAGATACGCATGGAGGTAAAGAATATCACATAGAAGATTTGGTGCAAAGAGCCCTTAAAATGAAATCTTATTTTGGCGAAAAAGGTGGTGTTACAGTTTCTGGTGGCGAACCTTTATTACAAGCTCATAATCTTATTCCGTTCTTTAAAAGACTTAAAGAAGAAGGTATTCATACCAATATAGATACTAATGGTAGAATGCTAAATCATCCAACAATAGAATTACTAGACAATTATGCAGATTTAGTAATGTTAGATATTAAACACATGACTGAAGAAGGTTTTCAACGAATTACTGGTAAAAGAAACAAAGAAACTACCTTTAATTTTGCAAAACACAGAGAAGCTTCTGGTAAAAAAATGTGGTTACGATATGTTTTAATTCCAGAAATTACCAATACTCCAGAGTTATTACATCAATTAGGTCAATATTTTAAAGATTACCAAACTATAGAACAAATAGAGTTACAACCTTATCATAAATTAGGTATCCATAAATGGGATGCTTTAGGTTGGGAATACGAATTAAAAGATGCAAGAGAAAACACCACAGAAGAACTAGAAAACGCATCAAAAATATTAAGCAACTACTTTAAAAAAGTAAAAATTAATTAAAACGAAATTTCATTTTAATCTAATTTAAATATCAAACTTCTCTTTTTATTTAGAGAATTACATTTCTATGAAAACATATAAAGAAGAACACAAAGCTGCATCAGAATTTGATAGCAGAACAGAATATCTAGAAAACGAATTAAAAATAATGAAACCAAGAAGATTTAAATTAAATCTTCCTGGAAGAGATTTTAGATTTGAATGGGAAGATTTAGTACCAGCTTTAGCAGGTACTTTAGGTATTATTGCAATGTACTCTTCTGTTATGATGGCTTGGGCAGAAGGCTTAACAAATGCCTGGGATCATATAACACTAGGTAAAGAATTTGCCATTGAAGTATCTAGAGTAGAAATGATAATTCCCGCATTTTTATTTGTAATTCTTGCTTCTGGTTTTTTTAATCCGAGAGCAAATTTAGCAGGTAATCATGGTCCAATGATTCCTTTAATTGCCAGTATTGCTTTGGCAGGCGCACATCCTTTAGCTTTAGCAATTTTAATTGGTATTTTTGGTTTATTGCTTAGTTTTTTTAAAGGCGGATCTCGTTTAGTAAATTTAACAAGTAAAGGTGTTGCAGGTGGTTTATTGATATTTCTAGGGTTTTCTGGTGCACTCAGCCAAATTAGAACCATCCAAAATTGGAGTATGGGGCTTTCATCATCCACAGTAGAAATTGGAACTATGGGATATTTAGGTCTTATCATTTTAGCTTTTACAGTTATTTTATACAGTTATTTAGCCAGAATAGACAAACGTTGGCTGGCAATACCAGCTTGTGCAATATCAGCTTTAGCAATTGCTTTAATTGGTGGCGCAAGTTTCGATTTACAATTTACTACAGAAATGGGATTACCAAATCTTAATCCTGTGTATTGGTGGGGAAATACAGAAGAAGGTTGGATGCTTGGCTTACCAAAAGCACAACATTTTATTGCTTCTTTACCCTTTGCAATTTTAGCAGTGGCAATGTGGTCTCCAGATTTTTTAGGGCACCGAATTTTTCAAGAAATGAATTATCCAAAAAAATCTGAAAAAGTTTTAATGGATGTAGATGATACAATGACAATGTGCTCTATAAGACAAATGGTTGGTACTGCAGTTGGTGGTGGTAATATTACCTCTTCTTGGGGAACTTACTTAATACCTGCAGCCATTGCAAAAAGACCAATTCCTGCTGGTGCTATTCTTTTAGGAATAATGGTTATGGCTGTCGCAATTTTAGGTAGTCCAATGGATGTTGCTGTTTGGCCACCTGTAAGATCTATTGCATTATTAGTGGGGGTCTTTTTACCAATGATAGAAGCTGGTGTACAAATGATTAAACAAAGTGCTTGTGCACAAGCTGCTGGTGTTTGTATTTTTATGGCAATGGTTACAAACCCTGTTTTGGCTTGGGCGTTAGCAATGTTTTTAGATAATAATGGTTTAATTGGTGATAGAGACAGAGCAAAAAGGCTATCTAGGGTAGATAGGCTTGTAATACCTCTAAGTATACTAGCAATATGTGTAGCTGCTGTTCTTGCAGTAGGTATGTTTAAAGGTAGTTATGGTATTGATGCTTTTTTATGATAAAATATTTAAGATTAACTATTAGTTTTTAACTACTATTATTCGTAAAACCATTCAATTTTATATTGGATGGTTTTCTTGTTTTAGAAAATTTATATCAATCTGTTAAAAATTAAACATCCTGAATTATTTTGGTAAATATTTATTAAAATAATGGTCAGCATTATTTTTGTTAGCATCTTTGCAGTATAAAATACAATACTAAATTAAAAAGTAATGAAAATAGCTGTAGTTGGAGCAACTGGAATGGTTGGAACAGTAATGTTAAAAGTTTTAGAAGAACGTAATTTACCGATAACAGAATTAATACCTGTTGCATCAGAAAGATCTGCTGGTAAAAAATTATCTTATAAAGGCAAAGAATACACTATTGTAACCTTAGCTGATGCTGTAAACTTAAAACCAGATGTAGCATTATTTTCTGCTGGTGGAGATACTTCTTTAGAATGGGCTCCAAAATTTGCAGAAGTAGGTACAACTGTTATTGATAATTCTTCTGCTTGGAGAATGGATCCTACCAAGAAATTAGTAGTCCCAGAAATTAATGGTGATGTTTTAACTGCGGATGACAAAATTATTGCAAATCCAAATTGTTCTACTATTCAGTTGGTAATGGCTTTAGCCCCTTTACATTCTAAATACACTATGAAACGTGTAGTTATTTCTACATATCAATCTGTTTCTGGTACAGGTGTAAAAGCAGTACAACAATTAGATAACGAAGAAGCTGGTGTGGATGGAGAAATGGCTTATCCTCATAAAATTGGTAGAAATGCTTTACCTCATTGTGATATTTTCTTAGATAATGGTTACACCAAAGAAGAAATGAAATTGGTTAAAGAGCCAAAGAAAATTTTAAGAGACGATTCTTTTTCTGTAACAGCAACTGCAGTTCGTATTCCTACTGCTGGTGGGCATTCTGAAGCTGTAAATGTTCAGTTTGAAAATGATTTTGATTTAGCGGAAGTTCGTTCTATATTGAGCGAAACTCCAGGTGTTATTGTAGAAGATGATTTAGCAAACAACGTTTACCCAATGCCAATTAATGCACATAATAAAGATGAAGTGTTTGTTGGACGAATTAGAAGAGATGAATCTCAAGAAAATACCTTAAATTTGTGGATTGTTGCAGATAACCTACGCAAAGGTGCTGCTACCAATACAGTTCAAATTGCCGAATATTTAATTGCAAATAGTTTGGTATAAAACATATTTAAATGGCAACATTTCACAAAGTAAACATACAAGAAGTAAAACAAGAAACCGCATTTGCGGTTTCTGTTGTATTTAACATACCTCAACAATTAAAAGCTAATTTTTATTTTGAAGCAGGCCAATATATTACCTTACAAAAAGTAATTAATGGCGAAGAAATTAGAAGAGCATATTCTATTTGTTCATCACCAAAAAGTAATGAAATTAGAGTGGCTATAAAAGCTGTAGAAAATGGAACGTTTTCTAAATATGCAACTTCTGAATTAAAAGCGGGTGATGAAATTGAGATCTCTGAACCTGAAGGTAGATTTGAGTTAAAACCAGAAGCAAACAAAAACTATATTGCTTTTGCTGCAGGTTCTGGTATTACACCAATTTCATCAATGATAAAAACGGTTTTAGAAAATGAACCAACTTCTAAATTCACTTTAGTTTATGGTAATAAAACTGCTGCTGATACTATTTTTTATGATGAATTAAACACCTTAAAAGAATCAAATTCTAATCGTTTTAAATTACATTATATTTTTAGTAGAGAAGATGTTAAAAACCAATTAAGAGGTAGAATCGACAAAAGTGTAACCAACTACTTTGTAAAGAATATGTACAAAGAAACTTCTTTTGATGCTGCTTTTTTATGTGGACCAGAACAAATGATTAATGAGGTTACCAATACTTTAAAAGGCAATTACTTTACCAAAGAAAATATTCATTTTGAATTGTTTACAGCTTCTATTGATGAAGAAGCTGCATCCGAAGTAAAAGAAGGAACTACAGAAATTACAGTGTTGTTAGATGATGAAGAAACAACCTTTACAATGCCACAAACTGATGACATTTTAGCAGCCAGTTTACGTAATCATTTAGATGCGCCTTATTCTTGCCAGGGTGGAGTTTGTAGTTCTTGTATGTGTAAAGTTACAGAAGGAAAAGCTATAATGGTTAAAAACACCATTTTAACAGATAGCGAAGTTGAAGAAGGCTTAATTTTAGCCTGCCAAGCTTATCCAACTACACCAAAAATTAGCATCGATTTTGATGATGTTTAAGCATCAGAAAACTTATATTTAATCGTAAAGGATGGGTTTTCCATCCTTTCTTTTTTTGACTTCAATTAAAAAACAGTATTTTTAGACAATGGACATTTACGATTTTAAAAATGCCTTCCTCATAGGTTTTTTTATGGCTTTTATGATTGGCCCTATTTTTTTTATGTTAATACAAACTAGTATTTTAAAAGGTGCAAGAGCTGCTATAATTTTTGATTTAGGTGTAATTTTAGGTGATATTACCTTTATTTTAATTGCTTATTATGGTAGTAGATCTTTACTAGAAAAAATTAAAGACGACCCAAGATTGTTCTTTATTGGTGGCTTAGTTTTAATTGTTTATGGATTAATCACTTACTTTGATAAACAGAACAAAAAAGAAGTATTAGAAACTACATCAACTATAAAAGTACCTATTGTTAAAAATAATTACTTAAAATTATTTTTAAAAGGATATTTTTTAAACTTTATCAATATTGGTGTTTTAGCATTTTGGTTAGGTACAGTTTTAGTAATTGGCCCTACTTTAAATATGAACCAAAATGCTATTTTTAGCTATTTTGGGGTTATTATACTAGCTTATTTTGTAACTGATTTAGGTAAAATAGTATTAGCAAAACAGTTAAAAAATAAAATGACGCCATTGTTAATTTTTAAAGTTAAAAGAATAATGGGTATTATTTTAATTGTTTGTGGAGTCTTTTTAATTTTAAAAGGATTTATTCCTAATGACAAAATAAATGAATTTATACATTAAAAAGAAAGTGAGGTAAAAACCTCACTTTCTTTTTAATATGCTATGTAATAAAGTAGATTAATTTACTTTAAAAATATTGTTCTTATCATTAATATCTGCCATTAATTTTTCAGTATCAATTTCTACAGATTTTACTGTTTTAGATGTTTCAAAAGAATACGTTGGGTAAGCCCATCCCCAATCTGTAATAACTGTAGCTTTTGTTGGTTTAGCTCCTCTCATCATTCTTAAAGGAATATTAAAACTCTCTTTAGTACCATCTGTATAAGTAACTTCTAGATCTATTGGCATTGGCATTTGACCAATTCTTTCTAAAGTAATTTTTTTACCATCAACAGCTTTAACACCATAATCTATAGTATGTAAAGTTTGTGTCCATTCGTTTAAATACCAATCTAAATGAATACCTGAAACTTTCTCCATAGAACGTTTTATATCGTTTGGTGTTGGGTGTTTAAAACTAAAATCATCAAAATACTTTTTTAATCCTTTTGCAGTATTTTCTGGGCCAATAATATATTCTAACTGACTTAAAAACATACTACCTTTACCATAACTTGCAAAGCTATATCCTCTATTTGTATGAAACCTGTCTGCATGTGTTGTTAAAACTTCTTCTGTACCCAATTTTACCATATTATTATAACCTCTATATGGGCCTGCACTAGGATTTTTATTTCCTCTTTTTAGAATTTCATAAGATGCTTTTCCAGAAATATATGAGGTAAATCCTTCATCCATCCAAGGATGTAAACTTTCGTTAGAAGCTAATAAAAACTGAAACCAAGTATGTGCCATTTCGTGTGCTGTTACTCCAAAAAGGCTACCAAATTTACGTTGACCAGTAATTAAAGTAGACATTGCATACTCCATACCTCCATCTCCACCTTGTATCACAGAGTATTGTTTATAAGGATATTGACCTACGTTTTCAGAAAAATAAGTCATTAACTCTGCAGTTTTCGGTTGCAAATTTTTCCAGTTTTCTAAATACTCAGCTTTTAAATTTTTCTTATATAAAAAATGCAAATCAATTCCATTTTCCATAGTTAAAATATCGTGTTTGTATTCTGGATCTGCTGCCCACATAAAATCGTGTACATTTGGTGCTTTAAAATGCCAAGTTAATTTATCGCCCTTTGGCAAATTTAACGCTTTGGTTTTATCTTGGTAATTATGCCCTACTTCTTGCGGATTTTGTAAATACCCTGTACCACCAACAACATAGTTTTTATCTATATGTAATGTTACATCAAAATCTCCCCATACTCCATGAAATTCTCTTGCAATATATGGTGGTGTATGCCAACCTTGAAAATCGTATTCTGCCATTTTTGGGTACCATTGACTCATAGACAGTGCAACACCTTCTTTACCATTTCTTCCTGAACGTCTTATTTGAACAGGTACTTGAGCATCAAAAAGCATATCAAAAGTTACACTTTCTCCAGATTTAATTGGTGTATTTAATTGTACTTCTAAAATTGTACCAACAGTTTCGTGTTTTACTTCTGCTCCATTTTGTTTTAAAGAATTCACTTTAATAAAACCTATCTCATTTGGTTTTAATTTGCTAATTCTGTTTCCAACTCTTCTGTCAGGATCTTTGATATTTAACGAACGAACATCCATTTGAGAGCCTGGCTGAAATGCATTAAAATACAGATGATAAAATACGCGATCTAACGCTTCTGGAGAATTGTTTGTGTACACTAATTTCTGTGTGCCTTTGTATTGATAGTTGTTTACATCCATATCAATATCCATTGTATAATCTACTTTTTGCTGCCAATAAGTAGCATCAGAATTCATAGCAGAACTTCCTTTATTTACTTTAATAACCTCTTTGGTTTGCGTACAAGCCATAAATGCCAAAGTAAATAATGATAAATAGAGTAGTTTTTTCATTGTAAAAATTTTAGTTTGATTTGAAAATAAAAAACGCTTATTTAAAATAAACGTTTCGAAAAAATGTTATTTTTTGTTTGATATATATTCTGCTAATTTTAGTGCATTATAAGCATTTACAATTCTACCAGAAACACTTAAATCTGAAAAAGGAACCAATTTTCCTTTCTGATTTGTTTGAGTTTGAGAACCTGGTAAAATCACTTTAAAATTAATTTTTACTCCAGAATTCATTAAAATTGATTTTACTTCTTTTGCTGATAAACTTTGGTAATATGCACGAATTAATGCTGCAACTCCTGCTGTAGAAGGTGCTGCCATAGATGTTCCGCTTAAAGCTTCATATTTATTATTTGGTGTTGATGCATAAATATCTACTCCAGGCGCAAAAACATCAACATTTATTTTTCCGTAATTAGAAAAATTGGCTGGTAATTGCTCATCATAATGTAAGCTACTTGCACCAATTGTTATTACATTATCTGTAAATTCGGTTAACATATCTTTAGAGTCTGTTGGATAGGTTTCTCTAACATCTATATTTTTACCATCATTACCTGCTGCATTTACAATTAAAACATCGTTTTCTGCTGCATATTTAATTGCATCATAAACCCAATTTTTGTTTGGCGAAAAACGTTTACCAAAGCTTGTATTAATAATTTTTGCACCATTATCTACTGCATATCTTATACCTAAAGCTACATCTTTATCGTGTTCATCTGCTTCTGGCACAATCCTTACAGCCATAATTTTTACATTATTTGCTACACCAACAGCTCCTAAATTATTAGTTCTATTTGCAGCTACAATTCCTGCAACGTGAGTTCCGTGTAAAGCTGCATCAGCAGTACCTAAAACATTGTTATTACCATAATACTTATCAGAAATATCGTACAAATCATCGCCTAAAGATTGACGAAAATTCATATCCAAATCGTAACCAGTCATTGCTTTTTTAATCTCTTTGGTATATTCTTCTACTTGCCCTTTATACTCTAACAAAGTAGCCTCGTTAAAACCTTGTTTTAAAATATTCTCGACATTTTGTTTTTGCATTACACCTGTTAAACTTGGTGGATTCAAATTCTGAACCACTTCTAAAGTTAAACTATCTGTTTTTGCTAACTTTTTTACTGCCGCAAAATTTTCTTGAACTCGATTTAAGTTAACAAGAGTAGCTTCCATTTGCTGAATTTCTGATTCCTTTTCAACAATTGTTGCTTTAAACTCTTCGTTTAATTTTAAATATTCTTGATATGCTAACTTATCTTCTTCTGCAATTTCTGTCGCTTTTTTATCAGCAAATTTAGCGCTACCTCTTTTTACAATTCGTGTAATTTCTAGTTGATCTGTAGTTACAATATCACCTTTTGCATTTCCTAAAAAGTTCCATCCAAAGATATCATCTACGTAACCATTGTTATCATCATCTTTATTATTATTCGCAATTTCATCAGGATTCATCCAAAGAACATCTTTTAAATCTTCGTGATTAATATCTACTCCAGAATCTGCAATTGCTACAATAATAGGATTTGCTTTTTTACCTTGTAAAAACTGATAAGCTTTATCTAAACTCATACCAGCAATAGAATCTTTGGTTATATCTAAATGCGACCAAATTTTAAAATTTGCCTCAGATAATTCTGTTTTTTTGGCAGGTGTTGTTAAAATTTCATCTAAAACTGGTTTTGAAATTACCACTTGTGTGGATTTACAACCCGTAAAAATAAGTGCTGCAGCAGCACTAAAAATCAACGTTTTTATACTCTTCATAGATCTACTTCTCTTAATTAAAAATTTCTGAAAATTTATGTGTAGTGTTTAATCTTACTCCTTTTTCTGTATGCTTTACTGTGCAAATTTCGTTGTGAGTATCGTGCTCTAAAAACAAGTAAAAATCTTTATCTGCAGCCAAATCTAAAAAGGCTGCTTTTTCTTTTATGGTTAGTAAAGGTCTTGTATCATAACCCATTACATATGGCAAAGGAATATGACCAACTGTTGGTAACAAATCTGCCATAAATACTAGTGTTTTACCTTGATATTCTAATTTTGGTAACATCTGTTTTTCGGTATGACCATCAACAAATAAAACATCGAAACCAATTTGATCTTTATAATTTCTGTGGATAAATTCTAACTGACCACTTTCTTTTATTGGGCTGATATTTTCTGTTAAAAATGATGCTTTTTCTCTTGGATTTGGTTCAGTTGCCCATTTCCAATGTTTGTCATTAGACCAAACTTTTGCGTTTTTAAAAGCGGGAATTAGCAATCCATCTTTAGTTCTTTCAATAACACCTCCACAATGATCGAAATGTAAATGTGTTAAGAAAACATCTGTAATATCATCTCTGTGAAAACCGTGTTTTTTAAGTGAACTGTCTAAAGAAAAATCTCCAAAAAGATAATAATAACCAAAGAATTTGTCTGATTGCTTGTTTCCAATTCCTGTATCTACTAAAATTAAACGATTACCATCTTCAATTAGCATAGAACGCATACTCATATCAATCAAGTTATTAGCATCTGCAGGATTTGTTTTTTGCCAAATGGTTTTAGGAACAACACCAAACATTGCACCACCATCTAATTTAAAATTACCTGTTTCTATGGGATAAATCTTCATTTTTACAACTTTTCTGGTTGTTACAAAGATGTTAAAAAAATGATGATTTTACGTTAAGAAAACTCTAAAGGTTTAGTGTTTAACAGAAATATTTTGATGAATTTCATTCCCAAAATTATCCATAACTGTAAAATTATACTCACCCACTTTTGGCTGAATTGCAAAACTATGTAATTCTTTGGTAGTGCCTAAAAAAGTATTGTTGGCATACCAATACAAAATTGCATCGTTATTAGAGTGTGCCACTTTTAAAACAAGCTCATTTTGTTTGCCATTAAAGTTCTTAGGTAAAAAAATGGTGCTTTTTTCTGTAGGATATATAAATTTCATCGTGTTTTTAACATCACCCAAACAATCATTTCTAAATTTAGGCAATGGTTTATAAAATGGATTTTGTTTCTTATAATAATACTCTAGTAAAGGTGGCAACACAAACCAAGATTTCTGTTTGATGTTCTCTAAATTTTCGCAAGATGTATTTACTTGATAGGTTTCAGATTCATCCACATTTACAGAAATATGATAAGGACAAGGTTTTGTTTTTAAACCCGCATTTTGAACAAATTCTAAGGTTTTTTCTTCGCAAATATCTGTGGCTCTGTAACCACTTTTATTACAAATTTCAATTTTTGTCATTTCATCAAAAGGTTTTTCGAACCAAGTTGAATTTGGTAATTTATCAAAGACATCAAACAAAATTGGTCCAGCTGTTTGCACACCAACCAAACCTGGCCTACCTTCTCCATCTGCATTCCCCACCCAAACACCAACTACATAATCTTTGGTTGTACCAATTGCCCAAGCATCTCTAAAACCAAAACTAGTTCCTGTTTTCCAAGCAATTTGTTTAGAAGAATCAAAAAACTCCCAATTTTCTTCTGCATTTGGTCTGTTTACATCTTTTAAACTCTCTAAGGTTAGGTAAATTGATGCTGCATCAAAAATTATTTTTTCTGATGTTTTTGCTCCAAAATCAATACTTTTATCCGCATATAAAGTAGGTGAACTAAATTCGTTTGTAAAATACCTGCTTGAGTTTTCTGAGTAATGATTTACTGTACTTGCCATTGCTGCATAGCTTTTACATAAATCCCAGAGATTACTTTCTGCACCACCCAAGGCTAATGTTAAGCCATAATATTCTGCAGATTTCTTAATGTCTTTTAGTTGTAATTTCTGTAAATAATGATGGAATTTCTCTAAACCAAAACTTTGTAACATTCTTACAGTTGGCACATTCAAAGATCTTGATAAAGCTAGTTTTGCTGATATGGCTCCTGCATATTTTTTATCGAAATTTTCTGGTTGATAACTACCAAAATTTGTGGGAATATCTGCTACCAAAGTATTGGGTAAAAGTTCACCATTATCTAACATTGCAGCATATAAAAAGGGCTTTAAAATACTGCCTGTACTTCTGGGTTTATCAATAACATCAACATTTTTTTGATGTTTATTATCTGTTGGTGCATTACCTACATAACTTAAAACTTGCCTAGTTTTTACATCTAAAACCAAAACAGAAATATTGTAAATTCCGTTTTTAGATAGTTGATTATAATGATTTTTTACAATGGTATTTGTTTGGGTTTGCAGTTTTTTATTAATCGTAGTTTTTACAAATTCACCTTTTTTTTCTTTGTTTATTTTTTGCAATAAATGTGGTGCAATTTGTGGAATTGCATAGGCTTTTTGTGGTAAACCTTCTAAAATTGACAATTCGTAGGTTAAAGAATCAATCACTTTTTTGGTAAGTAACTTTTTTAATAATCGGTTTCTTTTGGCTAATAATTTATCTTGATTTTTACCTGGATAAATTAAGTTAGGTGCGTTTGGTAAAACAGCTAAAGTTGCAGTTTCTGACCAAGATAATTCTGATGGTTTACGATTAAAATAACGCCAAGAAGCAGCGTCTAAACCCACAACGTTACCTCCATAAGGCGCATTTGAAGCCCAAAAAGCAATAATTTTTTCTTTGGATGCTCTAAATTCTAAACGTGTTGCCAAAACCAATTCTTTCAGTTTTTCGAAATAAGTTCTGTCTCTATTATTTCTGCTTAATCTAATGACTTGTTGTGTAATCGTACTTCCTCCTCTTTTTACTTTTCCTGCTTTTAAATTCTGACGAAAAGCTTTAAAAATAGAAATCGGATTAAAGCCTGGATGTTTGTAAAAATACTCATCTTCAAATTGAATTAAACAGGTTTTAAACTTTTCTGGAACAGAATCATTGTGTGGAAAACGCCATTGTCCATCATCTGCAATTAAAGCGCCCAACAATTCACCTTTATAACTTGTAATTACTGTAGATGTTGGTTTGGTAAACAAATCTTTTGGCAAACAAAATGCATAGAAAATTAGTAAAACAACGAGAACAATTGTTTTCTTTTTATGACGTTTGATGTAGTCTGTTATTTTCACTTTTGATGTTTTTCCTGCAAGGTCTCAAAGACCTTGTAGGTATAATTGATGTTATTTTTGGACTTGTTTGTCATTTCGACTTTATGGAGAAATCTCACACATTTAGCTTTTGCTATGAGATTTCTCAATCGCTTAAAAAGGCTCATTTCGAAATGACATTCTGACTTTTATCTCTATTAATTAATCCTGCAAGGTTTCAAGAACCTTTTAGGTATAATTTAGAATTCGTTTAAAACCTACAAGGTTAGAAAAACCTTGCAGGTTGGTTTTTATTTACTTCACAACTTCAATCCAACTCCCTTTGGTTCTTACTAAATAATCATTATCATACATTGCTTCGACTTGAACTCCAGGCAAATAATAATTACCTAAATACGCTGCATTTAACAAAACTGTAAATGTTTTCACATCTGTTTTATTTCTGTTTTTGTTGATATCAAAATAAAAATTAACACGATCGTCTCTAATATCTGTATATCTAGCTTCGCTTTTTGTTGATGATCCAAAATCAGTGAAACGTGTGTTTACAATTTCCCATCCAGAAGGAAAAATCTGTGTTAAAGCAATGTCTTTTACAGTTTCATTTTTAGGATTACTCACTGTAATTTTAGCTATAAAATCTTGACCTTGTTTTAAGTTTTTAATATCAATTGTATTGCCTTTTAAATCTTTGTAGTTTACAGAAACACTTAAACCTCTACTTTCCGAAATTTCATCACCTAAAGGCAACTTACCAGAATTAACAATTCTAGCAAAAACAATATTATTCTCGTTATTTTTTAAGCTGATGGAATTCAGGCCTTTTTTAATATGTAAAGTTCTTTGAACCATAGAACTTGATGTTTGTATATGTTCAGTTTTACCATTTTTCGTAAATTGAATATCAATTGCTTTACCTCCATTTTTTACAACCATTTTACCAATAGACAACAAACTATAAGCTGTAGATTGTGTGCTCATCCATTTGTTACTAGACAATTCTTTTGCAATAGATTTCGCAACATCTTTGGTATTTTTATCGTTCGTTAACAACATTGTTTCTAAAGCCATTGCTCTGTTTCTAGTAACAGAACCATAATTGTAATAATTGTAGCCAGAGAAATTTAAATTGGCTTTTTGCATAATTTCTTTAGCAGCTTCTTTCTGGCCAACCACAGCATAAGTTGCAGCCAATCTCCATTTTGCATCATTAGAAATCTGTTTAAATTCGCGCAAACGATTCATAGCAGATAAATCTGGACTACCAGCCAAAGCCAACGTGTATAATCTGTATGCTTGCGATAAATCTCTTAAATAATTACCATAACTAGGTCTCCAATTTCTGGCTGCTTGCTTTTGATATCTTACAAAATTACTTTTAAAAGTCAGTGGTAAAACAAAGCCTTTTTTCTCAGCTTCTAACATAAAATGACCTGCGTAAGTTGTTCCCCAATCACTCACATAGCTTTCGCCCAACCAATAACTTAAACCTCCATTTGCTTTCTGAAAATTACCCAAACGTTTGATTCCTTTTTCTATATTATTCTGAATTTTTCTTTTCTTTTCTGATGTTAAATCAAACAAATCATTTAAAAATAATTGAGGAAAAACACTAGACGTAGTTTGCTCTACACAACCATGTGGATATTGGATTAAATATTCTAATCTTCCTGAAAAATTGATTGGCGGAATTGTAGATAATTCTAAAATTGCAGTGTTAGAACCTTCAACACCAAACGTATTAAAATCGATAGTTTTTGCTTGGTTACCTTCAATGTTCTGATCAATTACTTTTGATGTTATTGGATTCGGATTTACAACATCTAACTCCACTTTATAGGTAGATTTTTCTCCACCTCCAGTGGCAATTACCTCAACTGTGTTAATACCATTTGCTTTTAAAACATCCAGCTCAAAATACACCATTTTTTCATCTGGCTTTGTAAAATTAATATTCTGAGTTTGATTACCTTTAACTGATATTCCATCAGAAGTTTTTACTTGAATTTTCACATTTTTTACTTTTTTATCCATTGCAAAAACAGAAATAGGCAACGTAACTTTTTCTTTAGGTGATAATTTTCTTGGCAATGTAGCCAACACCATCAATGGTTTTTTAACAGGAGTTGCTTTTTCTGCATTACCAAAAGCTTCATTGCTTACATTACCTGCAACCACCATTGTTCTTACAGAACCTATGTAATTAGGTAAAATTATTTTATGTTCTTTTGTACTTCCTTTTTCTAAATTAAAAGGCCCTAAGAATTTTACAACTGGCTTAAATCGATTCGCTTTTTGGTTTTTACCTTTTGCTAAACTTCCATCTCCACCAATGGCAAAAACCTGATCTACACTTCCAGAATACGCACCAATTACATCATCAAAAACATCCCACGTTTTTACACCTAAAGCTTCTCTTTTGTAAAATTCTGAATAAGCATTTGGCGTTTTAAATCTTGTTAAATCTAACAAACCTTCTTCTACAACAGCCAAAGTATAGGTCATTGGTTTGTTGTTTTTTTCTGATACTTTAACCGTAAATTCTTTTTCTGGTTGTAGTTCATCTGCCATTTTAATTTCTGGCTGTAACTTGGTATTTTTATCCTCAACTAAAATCGGAATTACACCAAACAAACGAATTGGTAAATCGTTTTCTGAAACTAGATGTGGTTGTAATAAAGAAATATTTACAAACACATTTGGCGTCATATTTTTATTGATCGGAATTTCTAAAGAAGTCATTCCTTTTTCGGTTTTTACCCATTTTGTTTCTACTACTTTTGTGCCATTTTCTATACTGATTAAAGCACGACCTTTTGAACCTGATGGAAACGTAATTTTTGCAATTTCACCTACATTATAACTTTCTTTATCCGCAGAAAACACCAACATTTTTGCAGCATCTTTATCACCAGAACTAGAGTTTTGCCACCAATTTTTATAAAAATATGCTGTTCTACCAGTTGCGTGACCACTCTTTTTATCTATTACACGAATTAAAAAACGACCTCTATCTCTATCAGGAATATTTAGTTTAAAACTTCCTTTTCCTTTAGCATTTGTTGCAATTTTTAACGTTTTGTATTTACTATGGTAACTGCTAGAAGTGTATCTTGATAAATTATCTTCAGATGAACTCCACCACCAGCGCCATTTTATTTGATACACTTCGATTTCTATTTCATCTCTTTGAACTGGACTCCCATTTTCATCCACAGAAACTACAGAAAAGGTTTGATTTTCATCAGTAAAAAAAGATCCATATCTATTACCTTCTGGCGATTTTAAACCCACAAAAGAATTGAAAGGTGCATATTTTTTTGAAAAAGCATCAATAGAAAAATCGCCACCATTTTCGAAAGCTCTAACCAAAAACTGAACATTTAACATTCCTGGAGCATTTTTACCCACTTTTAAATTGCTGTTGATATTCGCAATTCCGGTTTCATTTAATTTGCCATCAAAAACATTAATTTCTTCTGAATAAAATGTTCTTGAAGGATCTGAAAACACATAATCATTATAATTTTTAAAACTATAATTGGTTGTAGAAACCTTTGCTTTAATTTCGGCTTTTAAGTTTTTTGCAGGTGTACCATGCAGCCATTTTACATCTAAAATACCTTTAATTGGTTTTTTACTTGATAGAATTTCATCATCAAAATCAACCTTAATTTTTAAGCGATTTGGTTTTACAGTTTCTACTTTTAAAGTCTTGTAAAACTTTGCACCACCTACAGAAATTTTAGCTGAATAATTACCGGTTTTTGCTTCTTGAGCTGTCTTTACATTAAAAGTGTAAAAATTATTTAAGTTTTCTGAGGTTACTTTTTTGTAAACTAATTTTCCACTTGGATCTGTAACTTCTAATTTTACTGGATGATTTTTGGGTAATTTATTATCGGCATCATTTAATAAAAAAGTTAAGAAGATATTATCTCCAGGTCTCCAAACTCCACGTTCTCCATAAATGTATCCTTTTAATCCTTTTTGAGTTTTACCACCAGAAACATCGAACTTACTTAAAGACAAAGAATTACCATCAAATAGTTTTACATAAGCTTTATTATTGTTTTTTGATGCAATTGCAAAAGCTGCATTTTTAGTTGAATTAATGGTTACAATTCCATCAGTATTCGTGGTTCCTGATGCAATTTCTTGCTGCTGATAATTGTACAATTTTATAGTTGTGCCAGCAACAGGATTTGTGTCTAAAATGTTAGTAACCGCAAAGAAATAATCGTCGTTTTCTCCTTTTTTAGCAATAATTCCGAGATTAGACGCTAATAAATTTTGGGAAATTTCTCGATTTCTAAAGTAAGAATCTGTACACGGATTTTCTCTATCTCTCCAATTATAATTGTAATTTTTGTAATCATATAACTTATTATCCCAATACAATTGCTCTCTTTCTTCTTCATCTTCAATGTCACTAAAATCGTCATATTCTTCATAATATTCTTCATCAAAATCATTTGAATCATTAGTAAAAACAACACTTTCTGAACAATGATAAAAAACTTGATTTTTATTAAAACTTAGCTCAATTCTATAAATAGCACCTGGCTCTACAGCAACCATTTTAGAAATATCAATGCTATAAGCTTTCCATTTTTGAGTGTTATTTTTTTCATCAGCAACTAAAGTTATGGTTTCTTTTGCTACTCTTCTACCCACTCTTTTTATATCATAATCAGTACTACTGTTGATGTTATTTTCTTGTAAAAATTGCAACACATTATCTTCAAAAATTTTGATGATTCTAACATCAACTTCTTTCACATTAATGGCTTCAAAATTATATTTTAAATCTTTTGAATTTGGCAAAATAGTTCCATTACTAATCGCTCTAATTTGAGGTTTTTTCTGCTCGAAAGTTATGGTTTCTTTGTAAGTATCTTTAAGTCTGTAATTGTCTGTATTTTGAATTCCTTGAAAAACAGAAACCAAAACATCTCCTTGAAATTTGTTTTCTGAATATACTTTTAGCTCGTTTCCGTTAACAATAAAACGCGGTTTTTTCACATTCTGAATCGTTACTAAACCATCAAAATTTTGCTGTTTTTTTAAGGCATCAGAAAAATTAATTGAAATGTATTGTTCGTTGAATTTTTGAATTTTAACACTTAAAACATTAAAATTATTTTTACCCGGAATTACAATTTCGTTTTCTCCTTTATTTTCTGATTGAATTGCTTCTCCATTCCAAGTAATCTCTAATCTACTATCATCTTCAAAACGTTGGATGCTATCAATTTTGAATTCGAACACCTTGCCTTTATCAAAAGATTCGTTCCAAACAATGTTTTTTTGAGTTCCGTTTTGAGAAGCCTTAATTAACTTTTTTGCATTATTAAGAGAAATAATATCCGCAGATTTAAGAACACCTTCTAAATATTGATAAGCTCCAGAATACGATTGCAAAGTATTTGTCTGTATATTAAAATTTGGAGCAATTGTCTTAAACTGAAAAGTGTATTTTTTATATTCTTGAGGAATATTTTTATAGATTTCACTTAAGTTAATGGTAACTGTGTATTCTGTATCAGCATCTAAATTTTCATCTGGCGTAAATACAAAAGCGTGTTTGTTTAAGGTTTTTACTTTACCTTCTACATAAGGTTTTATCGAAATAATATCCGAAGAAATTTCTTGATCTACATTCCAACCCTCAACATCTTTTGCAAAATTAACACCTATTGTGCCTGAAGTGGAAATAATACCTGAAGTTGTATAGCTTATGTAGTCTTTAAACTTGTAAATATTATCGGGTTTAATTTCTTCTTTTTTACAAGAAAAAATCATTAAAAAAATAAAAAGAATAGAAGATAAATATTTTGTTTTCATAGTTACAGCCTTTATAAGCACAACTCAAAAATACGCATTATAGTATGGCCATTTTTACCAAATGAGAATTCGTAACAATTTGTTTAGAATTTGATAAAAACAAAAAAATTAAAAGCAGGTTTCTCTGAAATACTAAAAATTGAAATTATTATCTCCTTAAAATAATTCTAATAAATTATAGAAATCATTTTTAAAGAATACTAAAATTTTTGAAGTCGTAAATTATAAAAACTAACCTATTAGAAACCGTGTAAAAATTTATAAAAAATGTATATTTAGAAACTAACTTTTATTTTTAAGTATGCGTATAGGAATTATTATTGGAAGAATTGGCGGTGTTGATGGTGTTGCTTTAGAGACTGAAAAATGGATTGACATTTTAAAAAAACTAGGCCATGAAGTATTTATTATGTCTGGCGAATTTGAATCTTGGACAATGGATTATGAGCACGATTATTTATATCCTGCTTTATCCTTTTTCTCTGTTGAAGCAGAATGGGGTCAACGAAAAGCATTTTTTGAACCAGATAATGATCCAGATCCATTATTAAATCACGTAGAAAATGCTTCTAATAAAATTTATAAAGCAATGCTTCAGTGGGTTAAAGATAAAAAAATAGAAGCTATATTATCTGAAAATGCTTCTGCATTGCCTTGCCACTTATCAATGGGAGTTGCCATAAAAAAATTAATTATAGATACAGGATTGCCAATTGTTACCCATGACCATGATTTTCATTGGGAACGTGGCCAACGTTATGTTTCTAAACATGATGAAATTAATAATTATGTAGATGATAATTTTCCGTTGTTATTACCCAATGTAAAACATGCTGTAATTAACACTTTTGGAGTAGAAACATTTAAAAACAGATTTAATATTGATGCTACTTTAGTACCCAATGTTATGGATTTTAATCGTGTTTACGGTGTGCCAACTCCAGAAAATCAGTTTTTTTTAAAGGATATTGGTATTACAGAAGATGAAATTGCTCTTTTACAAGTTACGCGTATTGTAAGACGAAAAGGTATTGAAACCGCTATTTCTTTAATTGATAAATTAGATGATAAAAAATTAAAACTAGTAATTACTGGTAATAATAATGATGATGAAAATAAAGAATATTACAATGAGCTTGTAGATCAAATTCATGAATTGAATTTATCTCGTCAAGTTATTTTTGCTGACCATAAAGTATTAGATCACAAAGATTTGTCTGATGTTTACGCACATGGACGAGCCTGTACGTATTTTAGCACTTATGAAGGTTTTGGTAATGCTTTTGTGGAAACAATATTGGCTAAAAAACCAATTTTTGTAAATAATTACAAACCTGTTTATATGCAAGATATTGGTAATAAGGGTTTTGAAACTGTTATGATAGAAGATAGTAACCTTACCAATGATAAAGTACAACAAATGTCTGATATTATTTACAATCCTAAACGATGTTTAGAAATTGGAGAAGCTAATTTTAAAATAGGTAAAAAGCACTTTTCTTACGAAGTATTGGAAGAAAAATTAAAAGGCTTATTTACATTTTAAAAACTAAAAATGAATCTCAATAAAAAATTAAAAATTAGTTCTGTTTTAGAAGAGCTAAAAACCGAAAAAATTAATACATGGTTTGATTTAGGTCTGTTTTTAGACAGGTTTAAAGAGAAAAATTCCAATTCAGGGTTTACCAAAGATTCAATATCTTTTGATAAACATTTACAAACAGGAGGTATTGCCTTTTTAACGTTTTATTTTACCATAGATGGCATTACTGTAGAAACAGAAAAATACGCCCAAACCTTCCAAAATATATATCCTAATTTACCAATTCATTTTGTAGCAGGAGATATAAAACAAGAAGCAGATGAACTTATTCCTAAAAATGCGCTAAAAAAAGTAATTCCAGAAATGGAAGCTTTTGATGCTTGGCCGTTATATGATGATTTCTTTAAGATTAAAATGGAACGTGGAAGCGAATCTTACAATAGTCTTATTGGTAAATATTGGAAAGAAGTGTTGGTTTTAGTTGAAAAACTAGGAACTTACATAGAAGAAAATGAAATTTCGTTATTGTATTTAATTAACGTTTGCTCTAATCCTGGTAATGTTTCTTTAGCATTAGCAACTGTTTTAATTTCAGAATATTTAGGTATCCCTGTTATCAATAACAATCATGATTTTTATTGGGAAGGTGGCAATAGAGAAGTAGAAATTAAAACCAAAGGTTTAAAAAAAGGCCCTAGAGATTTCTTTTTTCATAATGCGCACGTTGGTGAATTTTTTTCAATTATAGAAATGATTTATCCTTGGGAAAGTCGTTCTTGGATGAATGTTAACATCAACAAAATACAACAAAACCATCTTATAAATACCAATGGACATAACCCCGCAAATGTTGCGTTATTAGGCACAGCCGTCGACACAAAATTGCATCAAATGAGTAAACGTGACATTATAAAAGCGTTTATGCAAGTTTCAACAATTTTTGCCAATAAAAAAAAGACAATTACAGTACATACTGTAGCAAATCATACAGATAGTAAACGTTCTTTAAAACCGATATTATTGGGTTACAAAAAAATGAAAGAATTCGATTTTGTAAACAATAACATTGTCTTTTTACAACCTACAAGAGTAATTAGCAGAAAATCTATAGAGATTAATTTTAAGTTGATAAAACGTCTATTTTCATATGATGCTTTTGCAGAAAAATTTGCAACAAATCCACAATTAAAACTTTCATTAATAGTATCTGGGCCCATACCTCATGGTCAGCAAAATTATTACCAAGAATTAAAAGAAGATTTTCAACAATTTTTAAAAGAACTTTCTTCAAATCATAGATCAAAAATATTTCTTGGCTTTCTATTTAGTGAGTTTGATAAAAATGATTTCAAGAAAAAATATAAAAAACCATTAGATATTGAACAATTATATGATGTTGCATCGTTAATATTATTGCCAAGCCAAACAGAAGGTAGAGGTTTACCAATTATAGAAGCTGCAGCTTGTGGTACACCTATTTTTTGTAGACAATATGAACCTAGACAAGTATATGATGAAGTAATTGGAAGGCATTTAGATGAATCTTTACGTTTAAATGTGTTAGAATTTAAAGGCTCTAAAGTACCCAAAAAATTAGCAGAAAAAATATGCGACCACGTATTCTATCCACAAAATAGAATGGTAGATGTTACCCATAATAGAAGTGTAATTAACAAACGTTATAGTTTAGAAGCGCTTCAAAAAAATATGGAGTATATTCTTAATCGTTTGCATTTACAATTACAATCTATTTCTAATGATGTAAACGCACAAGTAGTAAGTTTGGTAGGCGAATATCAAAAAATGGTAAATTTTGAGAATGAAGATCTTCGTGCAATTTTAAATAAAAAAAAGAGGCATTATTTACCAGGTTATGGAAGATTATCTTTTATGATTTACTTAAAATCGTTAATAGACCCTAGCTTTTTTAGGGTTGAAGAACAACTTATAAAAGGTAAGGTTATGAGTTATGCTAGAATGATGGAGAATGACATACCAGATTTAGTGAATACAGATTTAAATTTAATTCATAAATATTACAATGCTATTGATGATATTTTTAAATATGTTGATGGAGAATTTTCTATTAGACACGATCATGCATTAGCTTACAGACATAGAAACAAAAAAAAATACGCTTATCAATCTTTTACTTATCATGAAGTAACAGGTTTAGTAAATATGATTTATAGTGATGTTTTTAAACCTAAAAACTTACCTGATTTAACCTTAGCTCCACAGTTTTTTGCAGATTGGGAATTGGCATTATTTCAACTCACAAACAGTAAATTTTTAGGCATCGATGACCGAAAAACTCTTACAGAAAAACTGAAACAAAACATACCAAAAGGATATTTTCCTGGACGTTTTATTAAACACGAATTAGAGTACTTTGTTCTGCAACCCATTAGAGCACAGCTTAAACTTAAAATTGAAGAAGAACTTACCAAAGAAGTATTATTAGAGAAAGCAAGCACTTTACAAAAGATTTATATTTTTATACACGAACCAAGAATTACAAAATGGTTTTCTAATGCAAATATTAAAGAGTATTTAGAAAGTGGCAAAGAACCTGAATTAGGATTATTATTTAAAACAGGAATTGTAGAAATTATAGAAACCAAACAATGGTCAGAAGGCGTTCATTTTCCACAAATGGGTCCAAAAGCCATTAAGATTTTAAGAGAAATTAAAGAAGCAGAAGGCTTTATAATTACCAATGGTGAGTATGCTGCAATGATGACAGATATTATTGAAATTGATCATTTTCATATTGGTAAAGTAGATCATAATATGACCGCTAAAATTATGGGAATTCCTAAAGATAGTGGCTTTATACAATTTGTACCAGCTGCTGTAAGAACTACATTGGCATACCCTACTCCAATACAAACTGCTAAAGATTTTGATACTATTTTAAAAGGTGATTTATTTAAAAAACTTAAAAATCAACTTGGCGAAAAAGAGTTATTAAATATGATATCTCAAGACGCGATTGAAAACGGAACGCCAATAGCCAAACTTTTAGAGCAAATACTTCAAAATTTAAATAGTGAAAAAACTGAAGAAAAAGTAAAATCATCATTTGCAGGAGGAGTTTATGAAGACGGAATGCCTTGGAGTGGTGTTTTAGCCGAAATTGATACTAAAAAACACAATTGGAAATTTGCAGCTCATATTGCGAATAAAGAGCCCAAAAACGTACCAGCATTAATTAAGGAACATCAAAAGAAAAGTGGCAATACAAAAAATATTGAACTCGCTTGGAATGGTGGCTATATCTTAAACCCAGAATTAGTAGGTAAACTTGGTTTGCCAGAAACCTATATTGGTTCTCCTTTAGGCTTATTAATTATGAATAATAAAGTATTTTGCCCACCACTTTTTAATAAACCTGCTTTTATTATTTACAAAAATGGAGATATCGATATTAGAAAAGTAAATTGTAAAGCTGGTTTTATCATAAAAGGAAAACAAGCAAAATTAACTTTCGATAAAAAAAATTATAATAAACATAATAGTAAAGAACCTTGTTTTTATGATTTATCTTATACAGAAAATACCATATCTGCTGATGGAAATATAATTGTGAGAATTGCAGGAAATAAAGTAAAAGAAATTATTGAAACTAAGGATAAAGAGCAAATTTCAATAATTCCAGTAGGTATAACTTTGTCTATACCAAAAAACGATTTTAAAGTTGATATGTTTAAAATTGGATCACCTTTAGATATCGAACTACTAGAACCTTTAACTAATCCATATAATTGGAAAGAAATTTCTTACGCCATTGAAGCTGGACCAATGCTAATTGATGATGGAAAACAAATTTTAAATATGGAAGAAGAAGGCTGGAAAACTACTAACTCTATTAAAACACAAGCTGCAAGATTAGATTTTACAGATATGCGTGGTCCTAAAATTGCAGTCGGAATTACAAAAACCGGAAAATTAATGGTACTAATGGTTAATGGTAGAATTAGAGAATCTGTTGGTGCTACACATTTAGATATGGTAGATATTCTTTTAAAGTACGGAATGCACAAAGCTATGGGCTTTGATCCTGGAGGAAGTAGCACGCTAGTTGTTAATAATGAAATAATGAATATTTCGCCTTATAATAAAAATTACGAAAAAAATATTTATGCCTTACCTCCTGAACCTCGTTTTGTTGCCAATGCAATTTTAGGTTGGATTGAATAATAAACTTTATTCATATAAAAACGCTTCAATTTCTTGAAGCGTTTTTTTGTAAGTGTCTAGCCAACCTCAAATGCATTTTATACATATATTAAGTATAACCAAAAAAATAACCTGACATAATTAAAGATCGTTTGCATCGAAAAAACCAGAAGAGACAAAAAAAATAAGACTTAAAAAATTTAAGTTCGATTTAGTAAACACCAATACTTTAACCTCTTTTTTTAATTCTGAGTTTTTAATTTCATTGCAAAATATAAATACAAAAAAAACACTTCTTTTAAATCTTTCATTTCTTTATTTTTTGATAAAAGCAGCTAAAGAACTTACTTTTTCTTTCAATGAATTTACCGCTAATTTTGATATTTCTGTTGCTCCTAAAACAGATAAATGTGTATTATCTTCTTTTCCTTTTGGATAATAAGGAATTTCATTTGGTAGATAATGTAAGTGTAACTTTTTAGAACCTTCAACTCCATAAGACTCTTCTAATTTTTCTGTTAAATATTGAAGATCGATAAAAGGAACATCGAATTCTTGAGCTACTAATCTTACTTCTAAAGGATACGCTCCATGTGTGTCTATTAACGTACCAAATTCATTAAATTTTCTTCTAACTATTGATGAAAACAAAATAGGTATTGCTCCTTTTTCTCTTGCTTCTTCTACAAATCGAATTAAATTATAACGATAACCAACATGTGGGTTTGTATAACGTGTTGGAGCTTTAAACTTTTGATCATTATGACCAAATTGAATAAAAACATAATCGCCTTTTTTTAATTGATTATAAACAGTATCCCAACGTTTTTCTAAAATAAAACTTCTAGAACTTCTGCCATTTACTGCATAATTTTTTAAAGTAGCATTTTCATTTAAAAATAAAGGAAATAATTGACACCAACCGCGTTCTGGATTTTCATTTGGATTGGGTTTATCTGCCATTGTAGAGTCTCCAATTGTGTAAATAGTTATTGCTTTTGGCTCAATTTTTTTTTCTTCTTGACTTGTATTTTTACAAGATTGAAATATTATTAAACATAAAATAAAGTACACTTTAAAGTTCTTCATACCATTCTTTTTTTGAGGTTTTATACTTACCTAATATATTTTTAAGTGTATATTTTTTGGCTTGACGTTTGTTTAATTGAAGGGACCACTGCACTCTTTCTTCAGGTCGAAAACCTTCACCTTTATTATTATACTCTGCATAAAATGTAGTTTTTTTAGCTTCGGATTTTTTCCAATTGTGCCAACCTTCTGGTAAAATATGACTTCCCAAATCGCAATTAATAAAAACCGTTTGAGCATAAATTCTCCATGGTCTTCCTAAGTATACTTTACTAACTTCCTTTTCTGCTGTAAGCTTACAATTTTTAAATACATAACCAAATAACGAGTCTTTGGGTGTTGAAGCTGCCGTAATATAAGAATCTTTTTTACTGTGGATTTGGCAGTTTTCAAAATACGCAGTTGCACTTCCAAAGATAAAATCTGTAGTACCTTCAATATAAGAATCTTTGTAATATTGCTTCCCTTTTCCTGAAGCATACAATGTGTCTTGATTACCTAAAAGCTTACAATTAACAACTGCTACTTCATCTGAAAATATAGACAAAGCTACTGCTTGACCAACTTCTCCTGAAGAGTTTTTAATAGTTAAGTTTTTAAGAATTACATTATTTGCTTCAACCAATAATGTGTAGGTATAAAATGTACTATTTCTACCTAAACCTAACTTGCTAAAATAATCATCATACGTAATTATAGTATTTTCTTTACTCTCACCTACTAAAGAAATATTAGAATTCCACTCGTGAATTTTTACTTTCTCATAATAGACTCCGTTTTTTATAAAAATTGTAATCTTATCATAAGGAAAAGACTTTGCTCCATTAATTGCTTCTTGAATACTACTATAATCACCACTTCCATCTTTTGCAACAACAATCTTAAATGGATTTTTTGGCTTTTTCACAACTTTAGAATCATTATCCTTTTTCCATTTTGGATATGCATCTAAAACCAATTGGGGATCATTTTTGTACCAAGCATAACCATTTCTACGCTCTTCACCAATTTCTGCTAAAGTTGCTTTTTTAATTCCATCTCTATCACAAAAAAAGGGTTTGTTGTCTTCTAAATTCATAAAACGCGCCCAAATTGCAGGAGCAGTTTCATCAGGAATCATTCTTTTATTAATTGTTTTGCCAACGCTATTATAAACTCTATCTTTTCTTAATCCAGTAATTTTTACTTTATCAAACCAAGTAACAGCGCTATTTATTGCGTTTATAATTTCTTTTGATGGGTTTTCTATAGACATTAATAGCAAAACAATATGGGCAGATTCTGCACCACTTAAAGAAGGTAATTCATAGGCTCTAGCTTTGGCGGGTTCTAAAGTATTTTCATTATGTTGGGCGCACCAAGAAGTTAAAACTCCGTTTTGTTTGTATTGTGTTTTTAAAATACAATCTATCCCTTTTTTAAAGGCAATTTCTATTTTTTTTAAAACATCATCAGAAGGTGTAATTGAATAATAATTGGTATTGTCTTTCAGTTCTTTTAAGAGATTTAAAATGTTTACCATAGAATCATCATTATATGTAATATGTGTATAATACCCTTTTCTTAACGGATAAAATTGTGGCCATCCTCCATTTTCATACTGTGCTTCTAATAAATAATTAACTCCTTTTAAAAATGCATTTTTAAATCTTTCATCTGGTTGTTGTCTATAAACTTTAGACAAAAAAAGCATTTCTTGATACGTTGCACCATTATCTGTAGTTACATTCTTCGTACTAGATTTTATTGCTTTTAATTTTTGTTTTTTAGATTCAGATAATGGCTGATGCATCTGTACATTTTTTGGCCAACCACCAATTTTACGTTGGTACAATAAAACGTTTTCTGCAATTTGTTTTGCTTCAGAACTAGCAAACCAGACTCCCTCTTTTTTATTAGTAATATCTCTCCAAGACTTGTTATGAACTTGAGCATTCATATGTATGCTAAATAGAATAATAGCGCTTAAAAAAAATAGTATTTTTTGTGTTTTCATTTTATGAGTTTTTCTAAAGAAATAAAATTATTTGGTTGAAGAGCTTTTGGGCTAATTCTCACTTTAAATATACTTCCTTTAAACCAAGATCTTTTGTTTAAACGAACGCCTAAAGAACTTTTTCCAGTGTTAATTGGCTTAAAAGAAAAAACATCTTCCAATTCTTTTTTTCCATTAACATAAGTAGTAATACTATTTGGTGTTATAACTAAAGCCACATGATACCATTGTCCTAAAGGATGAATTAACTTTTCATCTATGAGTGCTCTTTTATTATTTCCTGAAGCAACAAAACCATCAAAATACCAGTTATTTTCAACAGCTCTAATTTCTAGTAACATTCTGTCTTTAGAAACTTCACCTAAATGAAGTATTCTTTGCTCAAAAGGAGCTTCAATATCAGAAGGATTAAAAACCATTTCTATTGTAAATGATGTTGCTCCTTTAAGTGGCATTTGATCTAAAAATAGGGCATCATCAACTCCGTTAAAATTAACTGCTTTTCCATATGGGTAATCCACCAATTTAGGATTACCATTAATTACTACATTTTCTGATTTTTCTTCTAATAGATCAGCAACTATCCACTCTGTAAATTGATTCGATATTCCTTTCTTTTCTGAGCTATGTTTACAACCAAAAATTAGAAATAGAATAAAAAATAGTATAGAAAAATTAAATTTCATTAATAACTTATTTGTTAGGTTTTAACCTAATTATTCAACTTGAATAATTACACGTTGATATCTTGTTAATTGTGGTATTCCATTGTCTTTTACTTCACAAATAATATGAATTGTTTCTCCTTTGTTAACCCTATTAGGAATCTTAAAAACAGCTTTCTGATTGTTCCAATTCTTAATTTTAATACTTTCTTTATAGGATGATGCTTCTTTATATTGCCACCAATTATATGTCAATTCATCTCCATCAGGATCGTTAGTTCCTAATGCACTTAATCTTACTTTCCTTCCTTGTTTAATTTTTAAATTATTAGGATGATTTAATCTCACAATTGGAGCATGATTTGCTTCTTCAAATGATTTTACACACCAATCTGCTCTAGAAGCAAAATCGTTTTGTAAGGCTTCAGACCAACGCCACATTGGTTTAAAATATTCATTTCGTTGTTCTTTTGTACTCTTAGATTTTTTTTTCAAACTATTTCTTCCCCAACCAGAACTTCCATACCATCTTCCTTCTGGATATTTATATTCCGGAACTGGCACATAATCTAACCATGTATTTTCACGAACTTTAACGTAACGTCCACCCCAACCTCCAAAATTAGGCGATTCTAAGTTTCTTAATCCGGTATTTATAGTATGTAAAAAAGCAGGTGAATCTCCTTCTGATCTAAAATCACCATTTTCATGAGATTTATAAGAAGCACATAATGGTCCGTGATTTTCTAGTATGTTTTTTTTCATCCAAGCGCCTTCAAAATAAGGTTGCATTTCTTTTGGTTGTACTTTTTTCCAACGATACGCAATGGCTTCAAACTGATCTGAAATTATAGTAAGAATATTATATTTCCCCCAATGCTTTCTTATATAATTTTGATAAGTTTTGTCTTGTTCCCAGATAAAAAAGAATCTAATTTTTTTAGCTACATAATCCATTTCCTTCGAAAAATCTTCTTCAATTGTTTTTAAAGCGCGAGCAATGGTATTTGTTCCTCCCCAAGCTTGAATCCAAATTGGGCGATGATCACTTTTATCTAAAAGAACTTTTACGATATGCTCTGAACCTGCTGTTATGGCATCCATTTCACCTTCCGTTTCAACATTTCCTAAAAAAGTATGAGCTTTTAAATATGCAACTGTAGGATAATTTTTATCATGTTTTATAAGGTTTGAATATACTTTTGCATATGCATTTAAACTGGGATCAATCCAATCATCTCCAGCCCATTTATGACCACGCCAATGATATTGAGAACTAGATGTAATAATACCTTCTATATCCCATTCATTTGCATATAGTAAAAACCTTACCATTGAGCATTCGTCATCTATTTCTCCATCACTTGTTACAATAACACGAGTGTTATTAATAGCTAAAGCTTCTTGTGCTTTTAAAACAATAGGAACTATTAGTAATGTGATAAAAAAAATAAACCGTTTCATACTTTTATTTTTACTATTCCTTTTGGAATGTAACTACATTTTTACCAACAGTTTCTCCAATAAAAGTACTTTTAGTAAAGTCTGTTTTCTTAGAAGATTTTAATTTAATATTTTCAGAACCCTTACCATTAATAAAAACTGCATTTTTAGCTACTGAATTAAATTCAATATTACTTACATCTAAATTTTTAGAGTTAAAAATATTAAAGACAGTCTCTTCTTTTACTGTTATATTAACATTATTAATAGTTATACCATCTGCATCAATAATAGAAAAACCTTTATCAGCTTTAACAAGTAGATTGCTAATTTTAACGTTTTCTAAGTTCATTTCTGGTAAACCTTGTAAAAAAACTGCTTGATGTGCTCCATCTATAACAATATCTTTTATAACAATGTTTTTAAACTGAGGAGTTGTTTCAGATACAGGCACAACTTTGGCAACAGTTTTGTTATTTTTTGCTTTTTCTAACATTTCAGAAACCGACAAACCACCATAATATAAATTAAAAGAAATAGCATTTGTAGGAATATTCGTCATTCTTACATCTGAAATAAAAATGTTCTCTACAACACCTCCACGTCCTCTTTTACTTTTAAAACGAAGACCAACATCTGTTCCTATAAATGTACAATTAGAAACATGCATGTTTTTAACTCCGCTAGACATTTCGCTACCAACTGTTACACCACCATGTCCATGATAAACAATATTATTTCTTATGATAAGATTCTCACAAGGAAAATTACGATCTCTACCATCTTTATCTTTCCCAGATTTAATACAAATTGCATCATCACCAACATCAAAACTAGAATTTTCTACAATTACATTTTTACAAGACTCTATATCAATTCCGTCTCCATTTTGTGAATAATGAGGATTACGAACTGTAATATTTTTTACAGTTAAATCTTCTACCATTAAAGGGTGAATACACCAAGCAGGAGAGTTTTGAAAAACAGAACCGCTAAACATAACTCTTTTACTGTTTTGGATACTTACCATTACTGGTCTTAAAAAATCTTTAATTTGTTGAAACTCTTCTTTTGTTTTTAAATCTTTTCGAACATTTAATTCTGCATTTTTTGACGCATTTTTAAATTGTTCTGATGGATACCAAGAAGTATTACTCTCATTTACAAAACCACCAGAAGTTACAAGTTTTTTCCAATGCGACTCTGTTATTTTTGATCTTTTTACTTGACGCCAAGCATCGCCAGAACCATCCCAAACACCCGGACCAGTAAACGCAACATCTTCTAAGTTTTTACCATAAATTGGAGACAAACAACGCCATGTATTTAACCCTTCGAAATTTGTTTCTATAATTGGATATAAATCTTTATTTGTAGAAAACTTAATTAAGGCACCAGCTTCTGCATGTAATTCTAACTTACTTTTTAAAATAATGGGGCCTGTTAACCAAATACCAGCAGGAATTATAACTTTCCCACCTCCTTTTTCTAAAACAACTTCTATCGCTTTTTCAAAGGCTTTTGTATTTAGAACTTGTCCTCCATCAACAGCACCAAAATCTTTAATATTTACTGTATTATTAGGAATTTGAGGTTCTTGAATAGTTTTCATTTCAAACTCAATGTTGTTATAATTTTCATAAGTTTGAGTAACTTCTTTTTCTTTAGATTGTGAGCAACCTAATATGAAAATTAAGCAAATTACAACTAGTTTTATAATAGATTTTGTCTTCATCTTTTAATTAATTTCTGTAATTCTTAAAGCGATATAAGGTTTATAAGGCAGTCTTACTTCTTTTAATTCCTTATCGTATAAGCGATAATTATCTTTTACTTTTTGAGTTTCGAAAACTCCTGGAACTTTAGTAATCGTCATATCCCAAGTATCAATAATTTCTACTTTAAATTTTACGTTTTCTTTAAGTTTCTCTAAATCACCGTTTTTCTTTGGCAAATTAAATGCCCAAGATTCTGAGATTTCTTCTCCAAAATAGATGAAATAAAAACCTTTTCCTGAAGAAGCCGTTTTTAAATCTCTACTAATATCCGTCATAAATAATGGTTCTGGAGCGGCTTCTATAATGGACTTTAAAAACTTAATTCGTTTCCAACTTTCTCCTTTTAAAGAACCACCATCTGCCCAGAAAAAAGTGTCTTCTTTTGTATGAAACCGATAAACTTCGCCATGTGTAACGTACGCTCCCGCAATTACTCCGTTCCAAACCAAATGTGTCATTTTTTCTGGACTTAATCTTCCCCAACGTCTTTCTAAGTTACCTTCATAACCAACTTCATCTAAAACAATTGGCTTTTTAAAAATGTTTCTTAACGTCGCCGAAGAATATGAATTTAAAACAGGCGCTTCGTCTTGAATACTAACGTGTGTGTATTCTGGTTTGAAATAATCGTAATAACTCGATGTTGCTCCATGAATAGAACATAAATGTCTGTATGGATCATTTTTAACAACTACTTCTGTTAAAGCATCCCAATCTGAAACCGTTTTAGCATCCACATAATTCCATTCGTTTGCCAATGACCACCAAACGTTTTTAAATGATGATAAACGCGCAGTAATATATTCCAGATATTTTATATTTACTTCCAATGGCAATGAATCAAATCCCCAACGTCCACCATCGTAAGGGTGAAAAAGAATTAAATCTGCCTGAACATTTATTTTGTTTAAATCGTCTATTCGTTTTTCTAAATGTTGAAAAAATTCAGGATTCATTTCATCAAAATCCCAAGTAAAAAATTTATCACCTTTAGCATTTGTTTCTACTTTTTTTATTTTGAAAGGATATATTTTAGGTTCTTCTTTAACTAAATCATAATTTTTAGGAAATACACACATTCTTACTTTATTGAAGTCTGCTTTTTCTAATGTTTTTAAAGTTTCCTCTTGAAGTTCCTCTTTCATATGCGTCCATGCATATGCAGTTGTACCAAAAGGATAGTAGTTTTTACCATCAGCATATTTAAAATGATAGGTTTCACTAACTTTTACCATTCCATGATTGTCAACTGATGCTTTTACACAATTAAAACTCCCTGTTTTTGTATTAAATTTTTCAATATTTGAAGAAATAATATAATTCCATATACCAACTGTTTGTGGCATAAAACGAATTTTAAAAGCGTTATTTCCATCATAGAATCCTTTAACAACGTAAGCTGTATCAGAATTAAAAAATTTAGCAGAAAGTTTTACATCTTTAAACGGATTTCCTTTTGTTTTATGTTTTAAACTGATTTCAAAACGATTCCATTGCTCTACTTTTTCTTGAGCAGTCATAAAAAAACTGTTCAGAAGAACTACTATTATTAAAATAGATTTGTTGAAATGATATTTCATAATAAATGTTGTTTAAATTATATTATTTACTAATTCTAAACCAATCTATATCTACACTTCCAGAATCATTAATTACGCCTTCACGCAAAGCTAAAAACCCTATTTTAGCACCTATCCATTTTCCTTCTCTTGCAGTAAAGTTATTTCCTATGGATTTAAATTTCTTTCCGTTTTCACTATAAAATAAATTACAAATTCCGCCTTTACTTATTTTTGCTCTTAAGTAAAACGTATTTGATTTTATTTTTTTTGATTCAATTACAATTTCTTTTCCTTTTTTATCTGCTTTTTCACAAGTAATTTGTGATAAAACTAACTGACCGTTTTCTTGTTTTACCTGCAGATATGTATAATCTAACCCCATGATTACCAAGCCTGTTTTTTCACCATCAAAACGAGCATTAAAAGTCATTTTTGTAGTTGCTACAAATTCATCAGAAGGAAATTTTTGCAACAATAAATTTGGAACAGTATATAAATCATCAGCTATTTCTGGTTTTGGTCTACAATACATTGTAAAATGTCCCATAGAAGTAGGAAAACCATAATAGACTTCAGGATTTGCATGCCATTGCCATTGTAATCCTAATTTTGGTTGATTAAATTCATCCGAATCTGGTGGAGTAACAATTGGATACGATTTTCCAACATTTGGTTTTTTATAGGTTGAAACAGGCTCTCCAATTCCATCATTATTTTGATCAACTCCCATAACTGGCCAATCATTTTCCCATTTCATAGGCTGTAAATGAACAACACGACCATAAGCATCTTTATCTTGAAAATGAAAAAACCAATCTTCATCAGTTTGCGTCGTTACCCAAGCTCCTTGATGTGGTCCATTAATATTGGTATTACCTTGATGCAAAACTGTTTTCTTCTCATAAGGCCCATAAACAGATTTTGATCTTAAAATAGTTTGCCAACCTGTAGAAACACCTCCTGCAGGTGCAAAAATATAATAGTAACCTTTTCGTTTGTAAAATTTAGGTCCTTCAATAGTAGATTCATTTGTATGACCATCAATAATCATAACTTCATCATCATTAGTTTTGGTGCCTTCTGCATTCATTGTTGCAATAACTAATAAACTTTTAATACCTGCTCTACTACCTGCAAATGCATATGCCAAATAAACTTTTCCATCATCATCCCAGAGTGGTGTTGGATCAATTAATCCTTTTCCACCTTTTACTAAAACAGGATCAGACCAAGAACTTTTAGGGTCTTTGGTTTTAATCATATAAATTCCATAATCTGGATCTGGATAATAAATATAATATTCGCTATTATGAAATCTTATACATGGAGCCCAAACGCCATTTCCATGTTGAGGAATAGAAAATACGTCTAACGGAATTTGTTTTTGAAGTGCATAATTTACCAATTCCCAATTCACTAAATCTTTAGAATGCAAAATTGGCAAACTTGGAGAAGCGTTAAAAGACGATGCTGTCATATAATAATCGTTACCTACTCTTACAACATCTGGATCTGAATAATCTGCATGTAAAATGGGATTTGTATATGTACCATCTCCATTATCTGAAACCCAAACTTTAGAAACAGTTTTATCTTGTGCCGATAAACTAAAAATAGATAATAAACCTAATGCAATTAAAATAGTTCTCATAAATAAATTACTTTTTTTTCTTGATTACTTTTTATTGCGGCTTCTATAACTTGAATTACTTGCATCGCTTCAAAAGGAGAAACTGGTACTGGTTTATTATTCTGAATAGCGTCATACATACCATCATAATATTTCATATAATTTCCAGTTTCTGTGTTGACATATTCTTTAGTTGACTTACCGTTTTTTATAAAATGAAGCAAACCTTTTTCTGATTCTGGTTCTTTTCCCCAGTTACCTGTATTGGGTTTTATTTCTTTTTGAAGTGCTGCTTCTTGAATATCACCTTTCGTTTTTATAAACGACCCTTTTGTTCCGTGAATGCTATAAGCAGGTAAAGTTTCTAAAACAAAATAACTCGATTTTAAAGTTACATAATGTGATTTATAATAGAATTTTACATCAAAATAATCGCCAACTTTAGAATTATCCCTAAAACTATCTAAACATGCAAACACACTATTTGGTAACCCAAATAATTGCAATACTTGATCTATTAAATGAGAACCCAAATCGTATAAACTACCCACACCTTCAGTTGGTACCTCTTTATGTTTTTTGTAACTTAATTCTGGTTCAAAACGATCATAATGAAATTCAGCTTCAACAATATCACCCAAAACATCTTTATTTAAAACTTTTTGCACCGTTTTAAAATCACTATCCCATCTTCTATTATGATATACAGATAGTTTTACATTATGCTTTTCTGCTAAATCGATAAGTTCTTTAGCTTCCGAAGAAGTTACTGTAAAAGGTTTTTCTACCACAATATGTTTTCCTGCTTCTATAATTCTTTTAGTAAAATCGTAATGCGTAATATTTGGCGTATTTACAATGACCAAATCAATCGCTTTGTCTTCAAGTAAATCTTCAAGCGAACGAAAGGTTTTAATATTCGGATATTTTGCTTTTGCTAAATTCTTAGAACGTTCTACAACACCATATAAATTAAATTTTGGATTGACATCAATAAAAGGTGCGTGAAATAAATGACCACTCATACCAAAAGAACATAATGCTGTATTTATTGATTTCATATTTAATTTTTTATCTGTTTAATTCTAAAGCAGCCAAAATAAATGGCCCTGTACCATGTAAGTTATTTACTCTTTTTGCTTCGTTTATATAATATTCATATGATGCATCTCTGTATGGATTTCCGCCTAAACCAGCACCTTTACAAGTTTGTGTTAAATGCACTTCACCATCTTGATCTACTTTAACCAACTCTTTAACCAAACCATCAAAAGCTTTATTAGCAGCTTCATTAAACTCTGAAGGTAAATAGCCTTTTTTAACTCCTTTTGCAAAAGCATACGCAAACATTGCTGTACCAGAAGATTCTAAATAATTACCTTCTCTACCTGGAAAATTAGGAACTTGATACCAATTACCTGTTTTGTCTTGTACTTTCACTAAAGCAGAAGATAAATCATTTAGTTGTTGAATTAATATGTCTCTTTTTGGGTGGTTCTCTGGAAAATAATCTAACACATCTACCAAAGCCATAACATACCAACCTAAAGATCTAGACCAAAAATTTGGAGATTTACCAGTTGTTTTATCCGCCCAACCCATTTGTTTGCTTTCGTCCCAAGCGTGTAATAATAACCCAGTTTTTTTATCTAATGTTTTGTTATAAATAAGTTCAAACTGGTGTGCAACATCGTCAAAATTCTTTCCATCTTCATATTCAGAAATATACCTTGCCAAAAATGGTTGTCCCATATATAAACCATCTAACCACATTTGATTTGGATATATTTTTTTATGCCAAAGTCCACCAGAATTAGTTCTTGGATGTGTTTTTAATTGTTTTCTTAATGTTTTAATGGCTGTTAAATATCTTTCTTCTTTTGTTTTTTCATACAAAAAAAACAGAATTTTTCCTGCATTGATATTATCGATATTATATTTCTCTAAATCATAATTTAAAATAGTTCCTGTGCTATCTATTAATTCATCTGCATATCCTTTTTCATATTCAAAATATTTTTCATCTCCAGTTTTTTTATACAGTTTCTCAAAAGACAAAGCCAATAAACCATGTTTGTAATTCCAGTTTAGTTTCTTGTGATTATCTACATCACTTGCTTTTGGAAAACGTTTCATTATTGACAATGCCATACGTTCAGACCATTTTAAATCTTTAGAAATAGTAATTTCTTTTACGGTATCTGCTTTCTTAACTTCTTTTTTTTCCCCTTTACAACTTGTAAAAAAACCTGTAAGTAATATTAGTATTATTGCTGTTTTTTTCATCTTATTTTACTTTTTTTGGTACTTCTTAATTACTAAATATTTTAAATCTGTGTCTCCTGTATTACTAATTCCGTGCATGCTAAAAGACGGACAATAAAGGCTTGTATTTGCTCCTACAACAACCTCTTTTCCGTTTAGGTAAAATTTTGCCTTACCTTCTAAAACATAAAAAAATTCATCTTCTTTGTGTTTATGTGGCGGATGTGTTGCTTTTCCTGGTGCAACAACACTCATTTTTAATGTACGCCCGTCTAAAAAATCTTTATCTGCAAACCAATATTGGTAACCTACTTTTGTTGGTTTTACTTCATCTTTATTAAAAGTATTTACACAGTTTTCTATTGTATATTCTTTTTCTTGCTCTAAAATTTTATTGCTTTTTAATGTTAAAAGACCAATAAATAACAAAGACAAAACTTTTATTACTAGAACTTTTTTCATTTTATTGTAATGTATTATTAGTGTTTAATTCTGATAACTTTTCATTTAAATAAATAAGAAATTCGTTTTCTGTTTTAATTCCATTAGGTTCTTGCTCCCAAGCTGCTAAAAAATAAAATACTATAGATTCTGTAGTTGGTTTAAATTCAATTAAATAATCGTCTTCTCCTTTTTTAACTTCTGATGTTGTTGCTTTTTCATAAAAAATCGCCATTCCTAAATTATCTGGCACCAATGTTTGCTTACCATAAGTAGCAATGTATGCCCATTTTTTATTTTCGCTTTCTTTTTTTAAATAATTCACTTTGTGATCTACAATTCCGGTTACAATTCCGTTGATTGCTTTTGAAGATTGAATGGTATGTTTTGTAATTCTAGAATCTGAATTGATACTTAAAATAGATTTTAAATCTATTTTATCATTAGCTGTTTCCCATCCTTTGTAATTAATTGTAATTTTAGAATTATTTAATGAATTCTCTATGGAAGCAAATGTAGAATCTACTTGTTTAAAATGAAACATTTCTGTATCTACCAATCTTCCAATAGAACCTATTCCTAACCCTTTACCAACTTTTAAAATATCTTGTCCCCAAGATTGCGGCTCATGATAAGAATCGAAGCCATCTTGCCCAACTTTAGAGAGAATTAAAGAATCTGTTTTTTTTCCGAAAATATCTATAGCATTTCGCCAATCTAAATATAATCTATAACCTACTTTATTACTCTCCCAACCAGGACCTTCATATCTTAAATACCATGTATGATCTGTATGAATGTCTGGTACTCTTAACTCTGTAACATTTTTAAAAGATGTTCCTCCATCATATTCTTTATGTCCTCTCTCTCCATCAATCCATTTTCCACCTTCTGCTATAGAAATTTCTGCATATGTTTTTGGTGAAGAAACAACTTCTGTAGTATTAATTATTTTTTCTTTTTTTTCTGATTTACAAGCTATAATAGTAGCAACAGAAAACATCATTGCAATTAATTTTATTGTTTTCATTTTAGTTTGATTTAAAAATTTGTTTTAAAAATTGAGTTATAATTTTTAACGTATCATTAAAATATGGTTGAAATAACCAGAACGTATGAGGGCTATTGGGTATTGTTTCTATCTGACTGTATATAGCATAATTATCTAAAATTTTAATCATATCATCTCTTCCTGCATGAAATCTTTTAAATTGACTATTAATAAATAAAATTGGAGGTGTATTTTTATCTGTGTGAAATAATGGCGAAGCTTCTTTCCATATTTTTGGTTTATCTCTAAAAGAACCACCTAACCATAAACTTGCCATTTTACCCTCTTTAGATTCTGGATGCTTAAAAGCCAAAATACCATCTAAGTTTATAATTGCTTTAACCGTAGCAGAAACTATATTATTTACCTCTTCTTCAAATTTAATATTATTATTTGTAGTACCCACCAATGTTGCCATTTGTGCACCAGAAGAGGCCCCCAATATTACAACTTTAGAACTGTCTGTATGAAACCTTTTCGCATTTAATTTAATAAATTTAATTGCAGATTTAACATCAAAAATTCCTTTAGGATATTTCGCTTCATCAGCTAACCTATATTCTATAGCAAAACAAGAGTACCCTTTTGAGGCAATATTTTGAGCCAATGCATGCATATGAGATTTGTTGCCTGATTTCCAACCGCCACCGTGAACTAAAACTACCGCAGGATTATTTTTTCTTTTGTTTATAAAAGCATCTAATTTAAGATTTCTACTCTTTAAGCTTTTGTAAATAATATTATTTATTTCAGAAACATTTTTAAACCTACTTAGTGGTACAATTTTAATTTTAGGAAAGCTTTTTTTATACTTATTAAAAGCGCTATTTATTGTATAACTTGTATCTATATTCTGCTTTTGAAAAGCAAAAAAATTGGTTGTAAAAAGAAAAAAAATAAATACAGCTATGTGTTTCATAAATGCCCTTAAATAAATAAGCCTGATTTTCACAAAAAATCAGGCTTAAATAAAATCAACTCAAATTTAATAATAATTACTTTATTCTATCTTAAAACCTCTCTTAATGCTTTCTATTATTGATAAGCAGCATTCTGTGGAAAGTCTTTATTCTGATTTAAATCTAAAGCAGATTGTGGTATTGGTCTTAAAATTTTAAGTTCACCATTTGCTCCGTTAAAATTAGCTGCATCAACTAAATAATTATACATAGATGCACGTTCTACCAACTTCCCAGTACGTTTTAAATCGAACCATCTATGGTATTCTCCAAACAACTCTCTAGCTCTTTCGTCTAATACAATATCTATATCATAATCTGCTAAAGGTGTGGTTAAACCTGCTCTATTTCTAACTGCGTTTAATCTAGCCAAACCTGTTGCTTTATTGGTGTTTAAATAAGCCTCTGCTGCTATTAAATAAGTTTCACCTAATCTAGATAAAATAATATCTCTAGTACTAACTCTAGAATCATCTTGAAATGGTGCTTTTGGATCGTCGAATTTTTTTGCTGGTATTGTTTGGTAGTCGCTACTTACAACACCGGCTGCATAAGTACCCCATTCATGTATTTGTGCTTCAGGATGTTCTAAAGCATAAGCAGTAATATCTGCAGGAGTTGCCCATTGTGGTGCATAATAATGTCTTACTTCTAAGCCACTAGTATCATCTACATCAAATGCATCATAATATCTCATAAATGCTTCTGTCATAAATGTTGCCTTATATCTTTCATCTTCTTCAGTAAATAAACTCAAAGCAAAATCTGTAGCCAATAAAGTATAACTTCTCCAACCAGCATTACCAGCATTTTCAGAACCACCTAAATAAGGTCCGTACCAATTTGCTTGTTTATGACCTAAATTTTCTGGATCTGTACTAGCAGATGCTGTACTGTATTGTACAGAAAAAACAGTTTCGTTATTTAATTCGTTTCCAGGCTTCCATAACTCATCAAAAGGAATAGTTAAAGACTGACCCGCAATAGCTTCATCTGCATAAGACGCCGCAGTTGCAAAATCATTAGCATCTGCAAAACTTTCGTATGCTCTTGTTAAATGTACTTTAGCTAACAAGTGTTGTACGGCTTTTTTATTAACTCTACCAACATAAGAACCGCTAGTAACAGCGTTTAAAGACTCTTCTAAATCTGTAATTATTAATTTATAAACATCTTCTGCCGAATCTCTATTAAATGATAAAACTGGGCTATCTAAAAAATCTTTTAAAATACCGACGCCACCATAAGTTTGTACCAGTAAAAAATATGCATTGGCTCTTAAATACTTTATCTCTCCAACCAATTGATTTAAATTAATTGTTTTTTCTGTTAAATCTGAATAATACAAAGCAGTATTAGCAGAATTAATTGCTCTATAACAAGAAGTATACAGTTGGTCTACATCTACAGAAGAAGAATTTAATTGTGTATATTGAGAAAGACCATCTGGTTCTGAACCTCTACCAGAGCCTACAGCATATAAATCTGTTCCGGCACAAAACACATAAGCATCTCCACCATATATTTCCTTTAATTGCGCATAATTTGCGTTAACTAATGTTTCAAAACCAGAAGCAGTTGTATAGAAAGATTCTGCTGTTTCATTTGATCTATTATCCTCGTCAATAAAATCTGAACAAGCACTAAAAAGTATTGTTAAGATTCCTAAAACTAATATTTTTTTCATCTTTTTTTATTTAAAATTTTAAACTTAATCCTAATTGATATGTAGCAGAACTAACTCTACCTACGTTAAATGATGCTGTTGCCCATTCTGGGTCATAACCATCATAATCTGTTATTACAAAAGGATTTAACACATTTGCATAAATTCTAAGTCCTTTAATTTTTAATTTATCTAACAAATCTCTATTAAAAGTATAACCAACAGCAATGTTCTTAATTTTTATAAATGAAGCATCTCTATAATACCCTACTCTATCGTTTCTCCAATACGTACCAGCATTTCTAGGTTGTGGATAAGAGTTTGAAAATTGTGCAGGAATACCAGCAGCATTTTCAGGAATATACCAATCTGCAATATCTAATTTTTGTCTACCTCTATCTCTAACGTCTGTAAAGTTTTGATGAAATTCACTATAAGCAAACACACCTTGATTTGTGAATACAGAAATAGATAAGTCGAAATCTCCAACTCTTAAATTAGAAATAATACTTCCTGACCAAGAAGGATCTGAGTTACCCAAAATAGTTCTGTCGTTGTTTGCGTCTATTTTACCATCACCATTTAAATCTTTAACTTTTGCCTGCCCTGGAGTTTGACCAAAACTTGCAGCTTCTGCTGCTTCACTTGGTTGCCATATACCGTCAAAAACAAAGTTATAATAAGAGTTTAAAGATTCTCCAATAAACCAGTTATTACCAATATCATCAACTTCTGACTGCCCATTAATCTCCTCTAAACTATTTGTATTTTTAGTAAAGGTAAAAGTAGTTTCCCAAGAAAAATTTTCTTTTTGAATATTTTTAGTAGTTAATAGAATTTCTACCCCTTTGTTACTAATAGATCCAAAGTTTGCAAAAGTACTACCACTTGGTACACCTAACTCTAAAGGTAAACTTTGTCTACCAATTTGTCCTTCAGATAATCTATCATAAACATCTAAACTACCAGAAATTCTATTGTTTAAAAACCCAAAATCTACACCAAAATTAACTTCTCTAGTTTTTTCCCAAGTAAGAGTTTTATTTGCTAAAGAAGAAGCCAACCAACCATTTGCAGTTGCTCCATCAAAATCATAAAATAATTGTTGATCTAAAGTATTTAATGTAGAATATGAAGGTACATTATCATTACCTGTATACCCAAAACTAACTCTAGCTTTTAAGTTTGAAATAGTATTATTGTCGCTTAAAAAGTTTTCTTCGTTAATTTTCCACGCAAATGCTGCAGAAGGAAAAGATTCCCACTTGTTGCCTTCAGATAATACAGAAGAACCATCCCATCTATTAGATAATGTAAACAAGTATCTATCTTTAAACGCATAATTTAATCTTAAAGCATAAGAGCTTAAAGTATTTTTTATAAAAGCAGAACCTAAATTAAAAGTACTTGAATTACCAGAACCAACATTATTAAACCCTGTGTTAAAAGGTTGTTCTCTAGAACTTAGAAAAGAGCTTTCTGTAGTGTTAGAGTAAATACTTTGTAAACCTAATAAGTTAAATGAATGGTCTTCATTTAAATCGTGTTTTATATTAAATTGATTATCCCAAGTATAGTTAAAGTTTTCACTAGTAGATAATTCTGACGAAGGTAAGTTTTTATTACTAAGACCCGTATTAGTTAAGGCTCCCCAAGCTTTTCCTCTTGTTGAGTTTGTATAACCACCAGAATATGTTGTTTTTAAACTTAACCATTCTAAAGGTTTGTATTCAAAATATACATTTCCTAATATTTTCCATCTTCTTCTCTCATCATCTGTATTTGCAATTTCTAATAATGGGTTATATGTACTAGTTTTATTAATAGCAAAATTACCGTTTGTTGGGTATGTTAATTTACCTGGTTGTGGAAATAATTCTCCCACTAACTCGTTCCCATTGTCATCTATAGCCCAAGGCGATAAAAATGGATTTAATCTAAAAGCATCTCTCATTGCAACAGAACTTCCAAATTGCTCGTTAGTTTTAGCTATAGTTATGTTAGATCCTGCAGAAATTTTATCATTTATCTTATGATTTACACCTAATTTTAAGGTATACTTATCTATAGACTCATTAGCAATATTTCCTGTTTCTTTTTGCATTCCTAAACCTAAATTATAAGCTAAACCGTTTTCTGCTCTACCACTTATGTTTACATAGTTATTTTGCTGAATTCCAGAAGATAAAACAGCATCATACCAATCGAATACTTGATTTTTATTTGCTCTTTCTAATAATAATGCATTTGCAGAACCAACAACAGAACCTGCTAACATATCTGCTGTTGTAGTTGATGCATCTCCACCATTCGTTGTTGCAAAATAAGCAGATTGGTGATATTTCCACCATTTTTCTCCACCCATCATTTTTGGTAATCTTGTAGTAGCTTTTACACCATAAGAGGTTTCTAAAGAAACATTAAAACCAGATTTTGCATTTGAACCGTTTTTGGTTGTAACAATTACAACACCATTTGCTCCTCTAGAACCATAAATTGCAGATGATGATGCATCTTTTAGCACATCCATCCTAGAAATATCTTGTGGATTTAAAAAACTAATATCATCTACAAATACCCCATCTACAACAAATAACGGACTACCTCCACTTAACGAATTTGTTCCTCTAATTGTCATATTAAAACCATCACCAACTCTACCAGTTGCCGATGAAATTTGCACACCCGCAATATTACCCTGTATGGCTTCTAGAGGGTTTGTAGCATTCTTTTCTGTAATTGCAGCTGCACTAACCGTACTTACTGTACCTGTTAAGTCTTTTTTCTTTACTGTACCGTAACCCACCACAACTATTTCATCTAAAGACTGTTCGTCTGGAGATAAGCTAATATCTATTTTACTCTTTCCACTAACGACTACTTCTTTAGAACTATAGCCAAGATAAGATATAATTAAGGTAGAATTAGCATTTTTTAAAGTAATAGAATAATTTCCGTTGAAATCTGTATAAGTACCATTGTTGGTTCCTTTTTCTAAAATATTTACTCCTGGTAGTGGTGAATTTGTTTCAGAATCTGTAATAATACCTTTAACTGTTTTATCCTTCTGAGCCAAAATGGAGTTAACTCCAAAAACCCCAAAAAGTAATAGTAAGGTTGCAAAATGCTTAATGCATTTTTTGTGTAAGAATTTAATGTTCATAATTTAATTGTTGTTTTTTATAGTTAATGTTAATTTGGTTGTTTTGGACTTTGCATTAATGAACCGTTTATGTAAGTATCTATTAATTTTAAATTTGATAAATGTTCTATTGAAAAAGCATTATCTACTTTTTCTATAACTACATTTTTAAGTGTTACGTTGTTTATTTTAGACTGCTCATAACCTTTTGCTAAAATAGCATAGTAACCACCATTTTTAACTTTAATATTTTCTAACAAAATATTCTTAATTTCTGGAATAAATTCCCCTGTTTGATTTACATAAGTAGCATAATGCATATTTAATTTTAAAACAGCTTCTTTTACTTGACCAACTTCTAAATCTCTTACATATACACCATCTATTACTCCACCTCTTCTAGAATTTGTTTTTAATCTAATAGCTCTATCTAAATTAGGGCTATTCATTTTACAGTTTTCTACATATACATTTTTTACTCCTGCAGACATTTCACTTCCAATTACAACCCCTCCATGTCCATCTATCATATTACAATTTTGCACCACAATATTTTCGCTTTTAATACCCACTCTTCTACCTTCTGCATCTCTACCCGCTTTTATTGCAATACAATCATCACCAGTATTAAATATGCAATTTTTTATTAGTACGTTTTTAGAGTACTCAGGGTCACAACCATCATTATTAGGCCCGTGACTTTCAACAGTTACTCCATCTACAATAATGTTTTTAGATTTAAAGGGATGTATAATCCAAAAAGGTGCGTTAATTATTTTAACCCCTTCTAGCATTACACTTTCGCATTCATAAAATTCAATAAAATTTGGACGTAAATAGTGTCCATCTCCAAAGATTCTATCATTTAAAGGAACATTATTTTGCCCCATATCCATTAATCTTGGCAGATTTAAACTATCTCTTTGCATAGGATCTCCTTTCTTATAACCATAAGTATCTTTTCCGCACCATTTCCACCAATTATTATTACTTGCCTGACCATTTAAAACACCTTTACCAGTAATAGCGACATTTTTTTTATTTTTTACATAAATTAAAGGTGAGTAATTCATTAATTCTACCCCTTCATATGAGGTCGCAACTAATGGATAATAATCTTTCGGGTTTGTGCTAAATAATATTTCTGCTCCCTCTTCTAAATGAAGATTAACATTATTTTCTAAATGAATAGCACCTGTTAAATATTTCCCAGCTGGAATTACAATTTTTCCTCCACCATTATCTGTACACGTTTTAATAACTTGCTTAAAAGCAGCTGTATTAAAAGTAACTCCATCTGGTACACCTCCAAAATCTAAAAAATTATAAGTTTTATCTAAAAATTTAGGTTTGCTTATAGAGTTAATTACTTTATTCATATTCTCCCAAACGCTTAAAGGTTCTTGAACTTCTTTTTTTTCTTTACAAGAAGCCATTACTACCAAACAAAAAATTATTACTATTGAAAATGCGCTAAAAATTTTGGTTTCTCTTTTCATATTATTTTACAGCCTCTTTTTTTTTATTATCCTTGTTTATTAATTAAAAGTAAGATCACATAATGTAATCGATTACCAAACATAGAAAAACAGTTCCGATTATCCAAATATATTTAACTAAAAATTGATAAATATGTATTTTTAGCTGTATTTTTAAAAAAAAATCGCTTTTTTTGGGCTTTGAAATAATTTATTTGACATTTCTAAAAAAAATTAATTATAAAAATGTAATCGATAACAATTAAATAATAACTATTTTACTTGTCAAGTTTAAAAAAATACCTTTATTTTATTAAAACAGCTAAAATGTCTAAAAAAACAACAATATACGATATTGCTAAGGAGCTAAACATAACAGCTGCAACAGTATCTAGAGCATTAAATAACAACCCTAAAATTAGCGCAAAAACGAAAGAATTAGTTTTTGAAACCGCTAAAAAAATGCACTATGAACAAAATAAACTTGCACTAGCTCTTAAAAGCGGAAAAAGTTTTAATGTAGGTGTTATTGTACCAAGAATAGATAGTAACTTTTTTAGTTCTGTAATTCGTGGTATTGAAGAAGAATTATATCCAGAAGGTTATCATGTAATAATTTGTCAAACTCATGATCAACAAGAATTAGAGATAAAAAATATAAATTCTTTATTAAACGCTCAAGTAGATGGTGTTTTAATGTCTGTTTCTAATGCTAATATAGAAAAGTTAGATGGTTTTAAAAGTCTTTTAAAAAAGAACGTACCTCTTATATTTTTTGATAGAAAGAAAAACATTAAAAATGTAAGTACTATTACTATTGATGATTATAAAGGGGCTTATGATGCTACAAAACACTTAATAGATCAAGGTTGTAAACGCATTGCTCACCTATCTAACAATCGAAAATTAGAGATATTTAAAAACAGGTATTTAGGTTACAAACAAGCTATTATTGATTCAGGATTAACTTTTGATGAAAATTTAGTGGTAGAAAGTTTTAGTAAAGTTCTAGAAGGTAGAAAACAAACAAAGCTATTCTTAGAAATGGACAATAGACCAGATGCAATTTTTTCTTCTAGTGATTTTACTGCTTTAGGAGCAATACAAGAGATTACCAGTTATGGTTTAAGAATACCAGAAGATATAAGCGTGGTTGGGTTTAGTAACGAGCCTTTTACAAAATTTATGGAGTTGTCAATTACATCAGTAGATCAATCTCCTAGAGAAATGGGTAGAATAGCTGCTCAAATATTCTTAGAAGAGGTTAATAATGATGCGAAAGTTAAATCTGAAAAACATGTAGTTTTATCCCCAGAGTTAAAAATTAGAAAATCTTCTCAAAAGTTCTAGTTTTATTTTTATAAATCTTCTAAATTTTAAAACACAAGTAATAATAGCTTATGTTTTAGTACAGCCTTACTATAAGACTTAGGTAGTACCAAATTGTTTTCACTTTTTTTTTAAAACATAGAGTACCTTTTTAAACTTTTTATTTCCAATTAGTCGACATTTAAACAATACAATTCATTTTCTGCTCTAAAGTGGTTTTTTAATAAAAAAAGATCGATTATTTATTAATTTGATAAAATTTTACGTTAAAAATATCTTAAGAAGAAAAAAATATATATATATTTGTGCAATCGATTACACATTTGAATTATTTTGACATTCTATTTACATTCAGAAAAATAAAATGAAAACAAATTGATTTAAAGATTAATTTTTATTTATAACTAATAAACTAATTAAGTATTTATGGGAAATTACACAAAAAGTTATTTGCTCTTAAAAACAAGAAAAATTACAGAAACATTTTTAATTGTTTTCATTTCTCTTTTAGCAAATAATATGTTTTCACAAACTATTACAGTAACGGGGACAGTGATAGATGTTAAAGATGAAACACCTTTACCAGGGGTTTCAATTATTATTAAAGGAACTACAAAAGGAGTACAAACAGATTTTGACGGAAACTATAACATAAAAGTAGATGGTAGTACTGATGTTCTGGTTTTTTCTTATTTAGGATTTAAAACAAAAGAAGTTAAAGTAAATGGATTAAAAACTCTTAATGTTTCTTTAGAAGAAAGTTCACAGCAATTAGATGAAATTGTTGTTATTGGTTATGGTAGCGCTCGTAAATCTGATTTAACAGGTTCTGTAGTAAATATTTCTGGATCTGATTTAGCAAAACAACCTATAGCAAATGTAGGTGAAGCTTTAAGCGGTCGTTTAGCAGGTGTACAAGTTTTATCTACAGAAGGATCACCTGATTCTGATATAAACATTAGAATTCGTGGTGGTGGCTCTCTTACTCAAGACAGTTCTCCTTTAGTAATTGTAGATGGGTTTCCTGTAAATAGTATTAGTGATGTATCTTCTTCAGATATTGAAAATATTACAGTTTTAAAAGACGCTTCTTCAACAGCAATTTATGGTTCTAGAGGGGCTAATGGAGTTATAATTATCACTACAAAAAGTGGTAAAGATGGTAAAGTAACTGCAAACTTTAATATGTTTTATGGAGTTAGTAGTATTGCCAAAACAGTTGATGTTTTAGAAGCTGATGATTTTGTAAAGTGGCAATATGAATATGCTCTACTTAGAGATAGACTAGAGTCTTATGAACAGTATTTTGGTCAATGGCAAGATTATGATCAATATATTGGTCAACCAAGTACCGATTGGCAAAAACAAATATATGGTAGAATGGGTAATGTACAAAGTCGTGACTTATCTGTACGTGGAGGTTCTGAAAAATTTAAATATAGCCTAAACTATGCCTTATATGACGTAAAAGCAATTATGTTAGGCTCTAATTTTAGAAGAAATAACTTTTCTGCTTCTATAAAAAATAAAGCAAGTGAAAAAATAGATTTAACTTTTACACTTCGTTATTCAGATACAGAAGTAAATGGTGGTGGTGCTAATGAGCAAAACGAAGTTTCTTCTAGAGATTCTCGTTTAAAGCACGTAGTTGGTTATTCTCCTATTCCTTTACCTGGATTAACAACAGATAATACAGATGAAGCTCTTTCTAGTTATTTAGTAAATCCTTTTGTTGCCATAGCAGATTCTCAACGCCAAAAGACAAAGAAAAATTTTAATATGGTAGGTAGCTTTTCTTGGGAAATGATTAAAAATCTAAAATATAAAATGGATTTAGGTTTAGATAACAGAACAGATTTAGATTCTCGTTTCTATGGGCGTTCTTCATATTACGCTAACAACAGACCATCTGCAGAAAATCAAGGTTTGCCAGCTACATTAACAAGAGACAGAGATGAAGTACGTTTTAGAAATGCCAATACATTAAATTATGATTTTAAAAATTTAATTAAAAGTGATAATCATTCAATTAAATTATTAGTTGGTGAAGAAATGATTATAACTAAATCTAATAGATTAACTACAGAAATTCATGGTTATCCTAAACTTTTTGATTTTGAAACAGCACAATTACTTTCTTCTCAAGGTGTACCACAAACTGTAGATAACTTTTACAGTCCAGATAATAAATTATTATCATTTTTTGGTCGTGTAAATTACGATTACAAAAACAAATATTTATTAACAGCTACTTATAGAGCAGATGGTTCAAGTAAATTTTTAGGTGATAATTCTTGGGGGTATTTCCCTTCTGCTGCATTAGCTTGGAAAATTTCTGAAGAAGACTTTTTAAAAGATGTAGAATGGGTAGATTTATTAAAAGTAAGGCTTAGTTATGGTGAAGCCGGTAATAACAACATCCCTGTTGGGCAAACTGTTAGAGCTCTTCAAACTAATACTACAACCTATTTAAATGATGTTACAAATTATTGGGCAGCACCAACTACTTTAGTAAACCCAGATTTAAAATGGGAAACCACTGTAACACAAAATATAGGTTTAGATTTTAACCTATTTGGGGGTAAAGTAACAGGTAGTGTAGAAGCATATAAAAATCTTACTCAAGACTTATTATATTTAGCAGAGGTACCACAATCTACAGGTTATGCTAATCAATACAGAAACTTAGGAGAGATTGAGAATAAAGGTATAGAAGGATCTTTAAACTTATCTATTTTAGAAGAAAAAAATTATGGGTTAAGCCTTACTGTAAATGCAAGTGCTAACAAAAATAACATTAACTCTTTAGGTGGTAGCGATTTTGGAGAAAACACTAATTGGGCTTCTTCTCAAATTGGAGATGATTATGTAGTTAGGGTTGGAGAATCTATTGGTACTATGTATGGTTTTAGAAATGATGGTAGGTACGAAGTTTCAGATTTTGATTACGATGCAACTACAAGTAGTTATACTCTAAAATCTGGGGTAGTAGACAATCAATGGTTAGATAATGTAGGGCCAGGTTCTATGAAATTAAAAGATCTTACAGGAGATGGTATCGTTAATGTAGATGATCAAGAAATTATTGGAAATGCAAACCCAGATGTTACAGGAGGTATTATTCTAAATGCTAATGCTTACGGATTTGATTTTTCTGCAGCATTTAACTTTAGCATTGGAAACGATATTTATAATGCTGATAAAGTTGAATTTACAACCTCTAATGATAATGGGCAATTTAGAAATTTAAGTTCTGTAATGGTCGATGGTAATAGATGGACAAATTTAGATCCTACAAGTGGTCAATTAGTAACAGACCCAGCTCAATTAACAGCGCTAAATTCAAATACAACTATGTGGTCTCCATATATGTCTAGATATGTTTTTAGTGATTGGGCAGTAGAAGATGGATCCTTTTTAAGATTAAATACAGTTACTTTAGGATACACACTTCCTGAAGATGTAATAAAGCATATAGGTGTATCTAATCTTAGGTTTTATATGACAGCTAATAATTTATTTGTTCTTACGAATTATTCTGGATCAGACCCTGAAGTATCAACAAGAAGAAACACACCTTTAACACCTGGTGTAGATAACTCTGCTTATCCAAGAAGTAGACAGATTGTTTTTGGTCTAAACCTAAATTTTTAACAACGTAATCTTTAGAAAATGAAAAAAATAAAATCAATAATAATTTTAGCAGTGCTTATAATGAGTCTTTTCAATTCTTGTAAAGAATTTGATAGCGACTTTTTAGAAACACCAGCAAAATCAACTTTACAAGAATCACTAATTTTTTCACAAGTTGATTTGGCTAGAGGAGCAATAGATGGTATTCTAGAGCCAATAGGGCAAACAAACTCATATAGAGGTAGACATATACCTTTTTATGGATTTAATACAGATACTGAATGGAACTATAACTCATCGTCTGTTGGAAATGCTACAGGAGATCTTATGGTGTATGATGCAAAAGCAAATAATACACAAATGAACAGAACCAATAGTTCTTGGGCAATGATTTATAGAGCTATAGAAAGAGCTAATATTTGTATAAAAGGTATTAGATTGTATGGTAACCCAGAAGTAGGAAATGAAATGGGGCAGTTATTAGGTGAAGCATTAACTTTAAGAGCTATGTATTATAGTGATTTGGTTAAAACTTGGGGAGACGTACCAGCTTTATTTGAACCTACAACTTTCGAAAGTGCATACACTCCAAAATCTAGTAGAAATATTGTTTATAAACAAATAATTGCTGATTTAGCTGAAGCTTCAGAACTTGTTGCATGGCCAAATGAAAGTTCTGCTACAACGAGTGTAGAAAAAGTAAACAAAGCATTTGTTAAAGGTTTAAGAGCAAGAGTTGCGTTGGCAGCAAGTGGTTTTCAACAGTTTCCTAATGATGGTGTACGTAGATCTAATGATCCAGATTTATCTGTAGCTAAAATGTATAAAATAGCTCTAGATGAATGTCGTTCTATTATTAATAGTGGTACTGTAGGTTTAGAACCTAGTTTTGAAACTGTATGGAGAAAACTAAATGAAGAAAATATTTCTGCAGGAGGTGAATCTATTTGGGAAATGCCTTTTTCTGACGGTCGTGGTCGTGTAAATTTCTCTTTTGCAATACGCCATAGAAGTGTAGACCAACATACAGGTCAAGCAAGAGGTGGTATTTCTGGACCTTTACCAACAGTTTTTTATGATTATGATGAAGCAGATTCTAGAAGAGATATAACGTGTGTTCCTTATCAATGGGGAACAGCAATAGATGGTTTTTCTAAACAAGAACTTGTTAGTTTAGATATTTGGTACTTTGGTAAATATCGTTACGAATGGATGAATCGTTATGTAACTTCTTCTAATGATGATGGTATCAATAAAATGTATATGCGTTATGCAGAAATAATTTTAATGGCTGCAGAAGCTGCAAATGAATTAGAAGGACCTTCTGCTGCTGCACCTTACTTAAAACAAATTAGAAGAAGAGCATTTAACGCTGCAGATCATGCAACTAAAGTAGACGGGTATGTTAATGCGCTTACAACTAAAGAAGATATGTTTAATGCAATTGTAAAAGAACATAAATATGAATTTACTGGAGAAATGGAGCGTAAACAAGCTTTAATTCGTTGGAATAAACTTGGAACTAATTTAGCAACTGCCAAACAAAAAATGCTAGATTTAAAAAACAGAACAGGAGAATATGCTGATGTTCCTACGACTTTATATTATAAATATGAAGCAGACGAAGAAACTCTAAAAATATATGGTTTAAATAGAGGAGAAACAACTAACCCTGGACCTGATTATTTTTCAAAAGACTGGACAGTTATTGAAGACGATGTTATTAACTCTCTTTTTAAAGAAGGTGTAAATCCAGATGACAGACAATTTTGGCCAATTTGGCAAGTATTTATAGATAGTAGTAATGGTACGTTAGTTAACGATTACGGATATTAAGAACAATAAATAAGTATTTATTATGAAGATAAAAAATTTAATTAAGGTACTTTTCACAGTAATTGTAACAATTAGTATTACTAGTTGCGATATTACAAATTATGATGAAGATGTAATACAAGAACTTTCTGTGAGCAGAGAATTTGCTCCCATAGAATTAACTGCTCGAGTTAGAAATCAAACAACAGTAGAATTAAACTGGATACCAAGAGAAGAAATCAACACATATGCTGTTGAATTTAGTGCAGATGATCCTAATTTTACAACTATTTTTAAGTCTGTAGAAGTTTCTGTAGAAGAACTTCCTGTTCAAATAAAGCTAGAAGGTTTAACAGAATACTCAATTAGAGTAAAAGCAATAAGTGCTAATGGGTTAGAAGACTCTAAATGGGCTTTAGCTACAGTAACAACTTTAAGCGAACAATTAATGTTACCTTCTGTAAACGGAGATGTTGCGTATAATGATGCACTTTTTAGATGGGAAGCAGGTATAAATGTAACTAAACTTGTATTACAACCAGGTGATATTACACATACTATATCTGAAGCAGAAAAATCTGTTGGAATTGCTACTGTTACAGGTCTAAATAGTTTAACAGACTATGAAGTTACACTATTTAACAACGATAAACCAAGAGGCTTTTCATCAATTAAAACAGAAGTAGATCCTGCAACAGGTACAGTTGTTAAAACTTCAGATGATTTACTTACTATGATTTTAAATGCAAGTTTTGGAGAAACCTTAATTTTAGAGCCTGGAGATTATACAACCCAAATTGGTACAGCTAATTTAGATAAATCTATAATTGTAAGAGGATTATTAAGTTACGATAAGCCAAAAATAAATATTAACTTTCAGATAAATAATGGTGCTACAGATGTAAGTTTTATGAATATAGAATTTGATGGAAAAGCAACAGTACAAGATGTTGTAAGGTATACAGGTGCTGGAAATTACAATTCTTTATTAGTTAGCGATTGTATTGTACACGATTATGATAGATCTTTTATTGCAGGTAATACAACAGATGCAATTATACAAAATGTAACAGTAGAAAAATCTATTGTAACTGATGTTGTTACAAATGGAGGTGATTTTATAGATTTCAGAAATTCTGATGTATTAAACTTAAATGTAAATACAAGTACTTTTAACAATTGTGCACCTGCTCGTGATTTTATTAGAATGGATGATGCTGGTACCTTAGCTTCTCAAGACCCAGCTAACATAAGTAATGTTATAATAGAAAGCTGTACATTATACGCTTGTTCTAATAAAAACAGTAAAAGGTTACTTTATGTTAGATTCGAAGATAATGAAATTGAAGTACACAACACATTAATTACAGATACAGAAGTTGAAGGTTATTCTGATCAATCTAGAACAGACGAAGACATAATTTTTAGTAATAATAATTACTTTAATGCACCAACTTTAATTGATGATACAGTTGCTAGATATGATGCTTCTGGAACACATACTGAATTAGACCCAGGTTTTGTAAATCCTTTAATAGGTGATTTTACTGTAACAAACCAAACATTAAAAGATAATTTAGTTGGGGATCCTAGATGGTTAAAGTAATAATTGTTAATTGGTTTATTAATAAAAAAGAGGTATGCAAATTTATGTTTACCTCTTTTATGTTCATATTAAACATCGAAAAAATGATAAAAAAAATAATATTTACCCAATTATTACTTTTATTAACTTGTAATATTAGTTTTGGACAACATCAATTAGCTTTTCCATCTGCAGAAGGTTTTGGTAAATATACTACTGGTGGTAGAGGAGGTATTATTTATAAAGTAACCAATTTAAATGATGATGGAGAAGGAAGTTTTAGAAAAGGAATCAAAAAAAAGGGAGCAAGAATTATTGTTTTTGATGTTTCTGGTACTATAGAATTAAAATCTAAATTAGATGTAAATAAAGGCAAAGGTAACCTAACAATTTTAGGACAAACTGCCCCAGGAAAAGGAATTACAATTAAAGGTTATCCATTTACAATTAAGGCTAATAACGTAATTCTACGTTATTTAAGATTTAGAATGGGCGATATAAATAAGTTTCAAGGTGATGCTCTAGGTTGTGGAAATACAGAAAATGTTATTATAGACCATTGTTCTATAAGTTGGGGTACAGATGAAAATGCATCTTTTTACAATAACAAAAACTTTACTTTGCAATGGTGTATCATATCAGAAGCTTTAAACAAATCTGTACATAAAAAAGGGGCTCATGGTTATGGTGGAATTTGGGGCGGAATTAACGCTTCTTTTCATCATAATTTATTAGCGAATAATAATAGTAGAAACCCTAGGTTTAGTGGCTCTAAAACCACAAAAAATGCTGATAATGAATTTGTAGACTTTAGAAATAATGTAATTTATAATTGGGGAGCAAATAGTATTTATGGTGGTGAAAACGGAACATATAATATTGTAAATAATTATTTTAAATCTAGTGTTGCAACAACATCTTCTAAAGTAAATAGAATAGTTAGTCCGTCTAAACCTTATGGTAAATTTTTTGTTGATGGTAATTATGTAAATGGCTTTCCGATAATTTCTAAAAACAACTGGAATGGAGGGGTACAATGTGATAATTTAATTGACACAAAATTATCAAAAGAAATTAATATTGATAAAAACATTAAAACAACAAGTTCTTTGATTTCTTATAATGATGTTTTAAAAAATGCTGGTGCAAGTATTAAAAGAGATAAAGTTGATATAAGAATTGTAAAAAACACTAAAAAAGGAACTATTAGTTTTAAAAACGGAATTATTGATTCTCAAGATGATGTAAAGGGTTGGCCAATTATCAAACTAAAAAAAGCTAAAAAAGATACAGATAATGACGGAATTCCTGATTGTTGGGAGAAAAAAAACAATTTAAATTTTAAGGATAAAAAAGATGCTTCTTTAAAAACCTTAAATAAAAATTACAGTAATGTAGAAGTTTATGCGAATTCAATTATCTAAATAATACAACTTTTAATACTAGAAAAGCACTAAATAGAACATCTATCTAGTGCTTTTTTCATACTAAATATTTTAGTAGTTATTCTTTCTCAAAAGCACCTATATCAGGAGCCGATCCATTAAAAGATAGTCCTACATCTACACCAGCATCAATTAGATCACTGCCTGTAACTAATTTCAGAAAATCGATATTTGGCAAATTTCCATATACATCTCTGCTACTGCTTAATAAAGTAATATCTATACTTACAAAGTCATCAGTATTAGTTATTAAGCCATTTAGCCAGCCATTATTGGTAATATCTGTAGTTGTTGCTTTATAACTATCGCTATTATCACCATTAAAACTAAGTGTGTTTTTTATGGTTAAAGAACTTGCAATATTAGAACTTCCGAAATTAATGTTTCTACCATTTTTAAATGAAGAGCAATTGTAAATTTCTATAGCTCCTTTATTGCTATTATGGTCAAAACCATCATAAATATTACCAGCAGCAATACAATTTTTATAGATAGCATTATGTTTTAAAAGTTTATCATCGCTCCCACCTGTTTTAAAACCATTTCCATCACCTGCACCTTTAGATCCATCTTTTAAATATCCGTTATTAAACGCCCAGCAGTTTTCATAAATGGTTGTAATATTATCATTGCCTCTCATATAACCATCCCAACCATCATCTAAATTTTGCCAAGCTCTACAACCAATAAATTTATTACCATCACCTGCATCTAATTTACAGGCAAAACCATCTGCATTTTCTAAAGTAGAATCTGCATTGTAAAAAGAATCGCAATTTAAAACTGTATTGTTACTTGCTCCATTGCCTATTTGTAAACCTGTATCTTTATTTTCGCTAAATCTGCAATATTCAATCAAGTTATTATTACCTTTAATAAACATTCCATTATCACCAGCTCCAAAAACATCAATACCTTTCACATACCAATAATCACCTTCTATTGCAATACCTCTGTTTGATGAGTTTTCTGACATAGATGAAAAATCAAATTTTGGTCTTGTAGCATTATCCGGATGAGGTAAAAGGTTTATTAAGTTTGATGAAGAACCGTCTTTAATCAATTTTATAGTTGAAGAAAAAACATAATTTCCACTTTTAATATAAATATTTTCTCCAGCGTTTACGCTAGAAATAGCTGTTAAAAGTTCTTCGGATGTGTTTACAACAATTCCATTTACATTAGAATTAATACCAGAAATTGTGATTTCTATTTCTGCAGATGTATTGCTTCCATCTGTTGAAGATGCTGTAATTTTGATAGTTCCATTAGTTTTTGGTATTAATAATCCATCTGATGAAATTTCAGCAATATTAGTATCAGAAACAGACCAAGCAACAGATTGGTTTGTAGCATTATTTGGTATAATGTTAATAGACAATTGTTGTGAACTACCATCTATAATATTTGTTGCATTTATAGTAATACTTTCTACTAAAATAGTAGCAGCTATTACTCCAGAAATATCAAATATTTTTTCACTTTTAACTCCAGACCCGTCTTTTGCTCTTACGCCTACTTTAACCTCACCATTAGAAATCGCGGTTAACAAACCTGTTTGTGATATTGTTGCAATAGATGTTTTATCTATGCTCCAAGAAACAGTTTTATTACTTGCAGAAATTGGGTTTATGATAACAGATAATTGACTTGTTGTTCCGTCTGTAATGGTATTGCCTTCTATAGTTATTGATTCTATTAAAGTGTTTAAATCATCTTCTATAGCGCTACTACTACAAGAATTAATAAGTATTGTAATTAGCAATATATTAATACTTTTTGAAATAATTTTTAATTTATTTAAGTATGTAAACATTATATAATGGGTTAAGAATTTTCTTTGATTAAAAAAAGGATATGTAATTTACATATCCTTTTACAATGATTTATAATTCTTTTATTGAGTTAATAATTTTAAAGATTTAATACCTTTATCTGTTTTAATTTTAGCAATCCACACACCAGGTTTCATTAAAAAATCTGTGTCTTTATTAGTGTTTATTTTTTTAACTAAAGCACCTGTAATACTGTAAATCGTAATTTCTGTATTCTTTTCTACATTAGAAATATAAATTTTGTTTCCAATTGCTTTTGCAATAGCTTTTATGTTTGCATTAAATTTTTTGGTATTTGCAGTAGCTACAGATGTTACTTGTATTTTGTATAAGTTAAATGAGTTTCCTGTGCCAAAAATATAAATAGTACCTGCACCAGTTTTCGATGCAGTTAAAGTTAATGGATCAGTATTTCCATTTCCATCTACTTTTGCAAGTACATTTGTACCATCAGTTATATTTAATTCACGACCAGAACTATCGCCACTTGCTCTGTACCAGATTTTAATGTCTACATTTCCAGTTACTGGAAAAGATAAATAACTATACGTTGGTAGTACTGTGCCTATAGCTCCTGCAGAACCTTCAAATTTAAAACGATTTATTGTTTTATATTCATCATCAGTACCTTCATCCCAAGTTTTACCTCCGCTATTTTCAATTTTACCAAATTTGTCTCCAGAGCTATCTCCTACTAATGTTAAACCGTCTTTTATTACAGTTAAACCTTCGCCAGCACTAAAATCTACCACAGGCCACATTGCAATTTGCTCTGCACTTGTGTAAGGAGCTAATCCTCCAAAGTCCCAAATCTTATCTTGGCCATTTGTTGTAGCTGTAAAGGCTACCGTTAATAAAGTTAAAAAAAGTAATTTTGTTTTCATTTTAATCAGTTTTTAGTTAAAAAATAAATATATGTAATCGATTGCCTAATTTAATAAAAATAAATATGTAATCGATTGTTTTTTAATTAATTTTAGAAAAGAATGAGTAATTTTAACATTTTACCCATTCTTTCTTAGTTGATGTTAATGTGCAAAAAGCTTTAAATTTCTTTTACCATCTTTGTTTTCTAAACTAATTATCCAAAGAACTTGTAAAATTTTAAACCTACAGAACCTTCATCTTAACTTATATAACTTTTGTATACATTTTTTAAATAGAAAATCTCAGCTCCAGAGGTTTGGTTTTCATTTACAAGTTTCGCACTAGGCAAATTATAATCGTTTTATTTTAAAAATATGACTTATGGCTCATCCATTTTGAATTATTATAGTGCCAGAAACTAAAATTACTTGTGTTGTATTTAATTCTATTTTATACTTGAAAAAAGCTATTCAATTAAAATATTATACATAAAGTTAAATTCTATAAAAAAACACAATCTCTTTACTAAGCTCTTAAATAAGTTTAACTTATAACAATTGTTTAATAAATTATATATTTGAAAAAATTAAAATAAAGAGAAATAGATGCCAAAAAAACCAACGATTTATGATATAGCCGAAAGACTTAATATTACTGCAGCAACTGTATCTAGAGCTTTAAATAACAATCCTAAAATAAGTAAACCTACAAGAGAGCTAGTTATAAAAACAGCAGCAGAAATGGGATATGAGCAAAATAAACTTGCACAAGCACTTAAAAGTGGAAAGAGTCATAATGTTGGTGTAATCGTTCCACGAATTGATAATAATTTTTTTGCATCTGTAATTAGAGGTATAGAAGAAGAACTATATCCAAAAGGGTATCATGTAATCATTTGTCAGACTCATAATAAAGAAGATTTAGAAATACGAAATATTAACTCTTTATTAAATGCACAAGTAGATGGAATATTAATGTCTATTTCTAATGCTAAAATAGAAGAGAAAGAGGGTTTTAAAAATTTACTCAAAAAAAGTATTCCGCTTATATTTTTTGATAGAAAAAGAGATATTCAAGATGTTAGCACTGTAACCATAGATGATTTTAGAGGAGCCTACGAATCTACTCAACATCTTATTAATCAAGGATGTAAACGAATAGCGCATTTATCAAACGATAGGTTATTTTTAATTTATAAAAACAGGTATTTAGGATACAAACAAGCTATAATTGATAATGGTCTTGAATTTGATGAAAATTTAGTGATAGAAATTGAGAGTAAAATAAGTGAAGGAAAAAGAATTACTAAAGAGCTTTTAGCTTTAGAGAATCCTGCTGATGGTATATTTTCATCTAGTGATTTTACTGCTCTAGGTGCTATAGAAGAAATTAAATCTCAGGGGCTTAAAATTCCTGAAAACATTGCTGTTGTTGGGTTTAGTAATGAGCCATTTACAAAGTTTATGGAACTTTCTATAACAACCGTAGATCAATCACCTGTAGAGATGGGTAGAATTGCGGCCCAAGTTTTTTTAGAAGAAATAACAAATAGTAAAAAAGTTAAATCTAAAAAAGAAGTAATATTGAGTCCTGAACTTATTGTTAGAAAATCATCTATGAAATTAGAAAATAAATTTATTTAAAATAAAACCCAACATACATTAAATATCTTGGGTTTTCTTTTTAATTATTTTTGTTAGAATAATTTATAATGAAACACCCCTTCTCCAAGGAATGAAGTCGTTTTGATTTAAAATTTTAGCTTTAGATTGTATGTTTCCGCTTGCAATTTCAATAATAAAATCGAGCAATTCTTCTGCCATTTTTTCAATGGTTTTTTCACCACGAATAACAGCGCCTGTTTCAAAATCAATAATATCTGGCATTTTTAAGGCTAATTCTGTATTAGAAGAAACTTTTATTATTGGTGCTATAGGGTTACCTGTTGGTGTACCTAAACCTGTAGTAAACAAAACAACATTTGCTCCAGAACCAACTAAACCAGTGGTACTTTCTACATCATTACCTGGTGTACAAAGTAAATTTAAACCTGCTTTAGAAATATATTCTCCATAATCTAAAACACTTTCTACTGGTGATGTACCTCCTTTTTTAGCTGCACCAGCAGATTTCATTGCATCTGTAATTAAGCCATCTTTTATATTTCCTGGAGATGGATTCATATCAAAACCAGAACCAGCATCTATAACGGATTTTTCAAAAGCTTGCATTAATGCTAAAAACTTATCACCATCTTTTTCATTTACGCATCTGTTTACCAATTCTTGCTCTACACCACATAATTCTGGAAACTCTGCTAAAATTGCAGTTCCTTTTAAAGCTACTAATAAATCTGAAACAGCTCCTAAAGTTGGATTTGCAGAAATACCAGAAAAGCCATCAGACCCTCCACATTCTAAACCAACTCTTAATTTTGATAAAGGTGCAGGTTTACGTTCGGTATTATCTGCCTCTTTAATTGCTTTAAATGAATCTTTTACAATTGCGGTTAGCATTTCATCAACTGTACCCATTTGTTGTTGTTCGAATATTAAAACGGGTTTGTTTAAATTAGGATTGATAGCTTCTAATGCCTCTTTAAAAATATTGATTTGTAAATTCTGACAACCTAAACTCAAAACTGTTGCGCCTGCAACATTTGGGTTATTTACATAACCTGCCAATAATTTTGCTAAACTTTCAGAGTCTTGTCTAATTCCGCCACAACCTCCTGGATGTGTAATAAATTTCACATCTATATTCTCAAAAACATTTGTTGATGCTTCTGCTTCTACTGCTGAAGTTTCTTCGTCGTTTATAAGAGAACGCAATAATAATTGTTGTGCAGTTGGTTTTTGTCTTAAAAGTTCTTTCTCGAAGATTTCTTTTAAGGTTTCTATGTTTCTGTTTTCACAAAAAACTAATGGGAAAAATAGCCATACATTTTCTGTTCCTACTTGACCATCTTCTCTATGATAGCCCATAAAGGTTCTATCTTTCCATTTATCTACGTTAGGGGCAGTCCAACTAAACTTTTCTGTTTTTCCAAAAACTTTATCACTTTGGTGTTTTACATTTTCAGTTGTTAAAACATCACCTTTTTCAATAATCCCATTTGCTGTTCCTACAAGAACACCGTACATAATAATTCTTGCACCAGACTCAAATTTTTCTAATGCAATTTTATGTTTAGATTTTGTATCTGATAATACATTAATATCTTCTCCTTCAAAAGAAATAACTTCTCCAGCTTTTAGGTTTACTAAAGCTACAGCTACATTGTCTGATGAATTTACTTTTATTATTTTTTTTTGCATCCTAATAATTATTTATTAGTTATATAGTATAATTAATACTTTTTGCTAAAATTTTCGAAACCACTTTTTATTCCGTTAGAATCTATTTCTGCTAACGCAAATGCAATTGCATTGGATAAATTTTCAACTTTAGTTAAATCTTCGCCCCAATATTCATCATTACTTAAAACGGTATTTGCAATTTGATTGTAATCATTCGATTCCCATATTTTTGCAAAATTTGTAACAATTTCTTCGCTATCATTTATTGGTAAATCTTGTCCATTAAAGGTTCCTTTATAAAAACGAATTAAGGATGCAAAAGCAAAAGTTAAGTTTGTTGGTAATTTTTTATGAATATTTACATATTCTAATAAACTTGGTAAAACTCTTACTTTAAATTTTGATACTGTATTTAAGGCAATACTCGATAAATTATGAATAATAAATGGATTTCTAAAACGATCGAAAATCTCATCAGAAAAACTATTTAACTCGTCTTTATCCATATTTAAAGTATCAGAAATTTCTTCAAAAACGGCTTTCTGAATAAATGGCCCTGTAAAATCGTTATCTACAGATTCTTTTACTGTTGTGTTGCCATAAAGGATAGAAAAAGGAACCATTGCTGTATGTGCACCATTTAAAATACGAACTTTTCTTGTTCTAAATGGTTGCATATCATCAACAATCTTAACATCTAAACTTGTTTTATCAAAAGGTAATTTTGCTTTTAAATCGTCTCCACCTTCAATAACCCATAATAAAAAGGCTTCTGCTGCAACAATTAAGTTATCTGAATAATCTAATTGTGCATTGTATGCATCTATTTCTGCTCTTGGATAACCTGGTACAATTCTATCAACCAAAGTACTATGAAATGAATTGCTTTCTAATAACCAAGTTTTAAATTCATCACCTAAATTCCAATCTGAAACATACTTTAAAATAATTTCTTTTAATGTTTCTGAGTTATGATTAATCAATTCACAAGGAATAATCGTTAATCCTTTATTTTTATCACCTTTAAAATGCTTAAAACGTTCGTGTAAAAGCACTGTTAATTTTGCTGGAAATGAACTTGGTGGTTGCATTTCATAAGTGTCAGAGCTTACGTATGCAATTCCTGCTTCAGTAGTGTTTGAAATTATAAACTCTAAAGTATCTTCTTTTGCTAAACTTAAATAATCCTTAAAATTAGCATAAGGATCTATGCCTTTTACAATATTATCTATCAATTCAATTTCTTGAATTTCTTTGCCCTTTTTAACACCTTTCATAAACAAAGTGTACAGCCCATCTTGATCGTTTAGCATTTTTACTAAACCTCTATCAATTGGTTGTACAACTGCAATACCAGCATTAAAATTTGCTTTTTTATTTAATTCTTGAAATGCATAACCTATAAAGGCTCTTAAGAAGTTTCCTTCTCCAAATTGTATAATTTTAACAGGAAGCTTTTCCTCTAATCCTACAGTTTTTCTATTTAATTTTTTCATTATAATTGTATACTATTAAAATTGATATCATTATTATTTGTCCATTTACAAAATCACTTAATTTTGATGATAAAACACTGCTGCTCCAACTAAACCTTCTGGATCTATTCATCTTGCTACTGGTGTTCTACTAACTATAAAATCATAAAAAGAATGACTCCTTCTCTTATTGGTACTGTTTGAAATGTTGCAAAATATCCTAATCTAATATCATTTATTTGAATATTGTATTTTGCCCACTCAGTAACCTTATACCTATCTTAATGAGAATACATACAAAATAATTGGTCTTTTTTAAACAAATCGTTAATCAAAAATTCTTCTCTTAATTAGTTGTACTGTATTCTTTTATGTCTTTTAGACTAGAACTGCATCCTGTTTTGTAATTGTTCATAAAATCGAATTTATTGTAATCGATTACACAAATATAAAATAAAATTTCATATAACTAATATTTTAAATGGCTTTAAAATATTAATATCAAATTAACAGCTAAATGAAACTACAATTTCTGTATAGTAATGAAAAACTATTGTTCAATTCGCTGGAAATAAAAACTTCCAAACATTTTTTTACACAATTAGTACACGCCAAACTTTATTATTCTAGTACATCTATAATATCACATAAACTTTTCGGTAAATATTATATTTAGCTATATAATTTATTATAAACCGCTTTTGTATACTATATAACCAATTTAAGTCCGACCTTTTAAGGAAAAATCATAGGCTGGAGCGTATATACTTTTCTGGGGAAGAAGTAACGCATCTTACTGAACACAACCAACAGGTAAAAATTCAATTGCAACACATCCTGATTCTAAACAATATAAGCAAAGAAGTAGCAAAAACAAAAAAACCCTAACTCATAAAAAGATAGGGTTTAATTTTTAAAAAATTGAGGTGTCTAGCGGATTCGAACCGCTGTACATGGTTTTGCAAACCATTGCCTAGCCGCTCGGCCAAGACACCTTTTGTATTTAGGATTGCAAATTTACGTAAAAATACGTTTACTGCAAGTATTTTTTACTTTTTGATTCTCCAAGGTGGATTTATTCTGTTTTTGCCACCAAAAAAGAGAATTAATTGATTACCGTCTACATCTTTTAACCTTGCTTCTCTCCACAACCAACTTTTATCAGAAGGCATTTCATCAAAATGTATTCCTTTTTGTTTTAACTCTTTTACTTTGTTATCTAAATCTTCACATTCAAAATATACATAAACACCTTCTCCTTTTGGCAACTTTTCTACTTTATGAATAGAAAACGTTGAGTTACCATCAGGGCAAACAAATCTTGCATAATTAGGCAAAGCATCTACAACTAACTCTAATCCTAATTTTTGATAAAAATTAATAGCTTTATCAACATTTAAAGAAGGAATAGTAACTTGATTTAGATTCATGAAAATATTATCTTTTTTTCGTTAAAATGATAACAACCTCTTCTACATTACCACCAATTGGCGGATTTATTTTTGCAACAGCTACTTTCGCTTTTTTAATCATTTGTATTTCTCTAAAAAAACGATCTAAAATACGTTGTGCAACTTCTTCTAATAATTTAGAACGAATTGCCATTTCTTCTTTTACAATATGATTTAAATGCACATAATCTACTGTATCTGCTAAATTATCTGTCTTTGCAGATTTTTTTAAATCTGCTTTTACATCAACATCCACTCTATACCAAGAACCAATTTTTGCTTCTTCTTCTAAACAGCCGTGAAAAGCATAAAGTTTTATATTATTTACTTGAATTATTCCCATTTATTATTTTATTCTTCTTGATTAGAAGCTGATTCTATTTTTTCCCACATTTTATCTGTATTTAATCTAAAGGAGCCTAAATACTCAAAACTACATTGTTCTGGAGCTATGATTGATAAAAATGGTTCATTTTTTTTATTGTTATATAAATGATAATGCTCTCCAAAAATTGGCTCGAAACTAAATTTTGCATTGTATACTAAATCATTGTAATGAAATTTCTGCATCAACTCTTCATATTGCGCCTTAACTTCATCAAACTTAGATTTGAATTGTTTATTTACCCTTTGAATTCCGTCATTTTTCCAACTTGCAGTATGTAAAGGTTGAATTACTGGCGAACTTGCAGATGTTCCATAAGGTTTTAGCGCTGCATCATATTGCTGAGTTTCTTCATTAAAAACAACTAAATCTGGTTTTTTATTATCCTTTTTCATAACCTCTACTTTACATCATTATTAATTTCTATCCAATAACCATCTGGATCTTGAAAATAAAATTGTTGAATGCCATCTTTACGCACATAATCTTTATTTGGCGTACCTGTCCAATCAGAATAATCAATTTTTAAATCGATTAAATGATTTACAAACGATTCTATATTTGGTGTCGCCAAAGCAAAATGTACTGCTTTATTAGTTTTAACTTCTAAATTAGGTCTTGGAATTAAGTGTAACTGTTTTCCATTATCTAATGCCAACCAACGTGTTTTAGAGTTAGAAGCAGTATTTTCTATTTCTTTAAAGTTAAAGACTTTTTGATAAAATGCGATAGACTCATCAACATTTTTTACAGAAATAGCAATATGATTAAATGTAAACGTGTGCATATTTTATCCTAATTATAGAAAAACAAAATTACGATAAAAAAACACAAAACTTAAATGCTCTAGCTTGTGAAAAAATCAAAAACGTTGCTAATTGCACTTGTTTTGGTTTTATAAAATTCGGTGTAAGTACATCTTTCGCAAGTTACGCTGGTAAATTTCTGATTCTGAATATCAAAAATTTTAGATAAAGTTCCGCCCGTTGCTCGCATTTGTCCTAATTTATAGGTTTTAGAATTGCATTTTGGGCAGGTGTAATTTCTTATTTTATCGCTCATAATATTTGGTATTTATATATTAGAGGTTCAAACACTATTTTTGTTACAAGATAGTTAATTGCAATACAATATTTTGCTTAATTTTGTTGCTTAATTTATTTAGAAAAATAGATGTCTGAAGAAAATAAATCGCTCAATTTTTTAGAGCATATTATAGAGGAAGATTTGGCTAATGGAATGCCAAAAGAAGATTTACGTTTTCGTTTTCCACCAGAACCTAATGGATATTTACACATTGGGCACACTAAAGCAATAGGTATTAGTTTTGGGTTAGGTGAAAAATACAATGCGCCAGTTAACTTACGTTTCGACGATACAAACCCAGCAAAAGAAGAGCAGGAATACGTAGATGCTATTAAAGAAGATATTTCTTGGTTAGGCTACAATTGGGCAAACGAATGTTATTCTTCAGATTATTTTCAGCAATTGTATGACTGGGCAATTCTGTTAATAAAAGATGGTAAAGCCTATGTAGATTCGCAAACATCAGAAGAAATGCGAATTCAAAAAGGTACACCAACAGAAGTTGGAACTAATAGTCCTTTTAGAAATAGATCTGTAGAAGAAAACTTGGCATTGTTTCAAGGGATGAAAGAGGGTAAGTTTAAGGAAGGTGAACATACTTTACGTGCCAAAATTGATATGGCAGATGATAATATGCTGATGCGTGACCCGCTGATGTACAGAATTATGTATAAATCACATCATAGAACAGGTAATGATTGGTGTATTTACCCAATGTATGATTGGACACATGGTGAAAGCGATTATATTGAACAAATTTCTCATTCTTTATGTTCTTTAGAGTTTAAACCGCATAGAAAATTATACAATTGGTTTAGAGATAATATTTACGAATTTAGTAAGTCTAATTTTCCACTACCACCTAAACAACGTGAGTTTTCTCGTTTAAACTTAAGTTATACCATAATGAGTAAACGTAAGTTACTTAAATTGGTAGAAGAAAATATTGTTTCTGGTTGGGATGATCCAAGAATGCCAACCATTTCTGGTTTAAGAAGACGTGGTTATACACCTGCTGCTATTAGAAGTTTTGTAGAAACTGTTGGGGTTTCTAAACGAGAAAATGTGATAGATGTAGCGCTTTTAGAATTTAAAATTCGTGAAGATTTAAATAAAACAGCTCCTAGAGTTATGGCTGTTTTAGATCCTGTTAAAGTGGTAATTACCAATTATCCTGAAGGAGAAGAAGAACTTTTAGATGCCAACTATAATGATTATGAAGATGGTTTTGGAAGTAGAAAAGTTCCGTTTTCTAGAGAAATTTACATCGAAAAAGAAGATTTTAGAGAAGAAGCAAATAAAAAGTTTTTCCGATTAAAATTAGGAAAAGAAGTCCGATTAAAAAACGCCTATTTTATTACTGCCAATAGTTGCACAAAAGATGAAAATGGAAATGTAATTGAAATTCAATGTACTTACGATCCGTTAACAAAATCTGGAAGTGGTACAGAAGAAAGCAAACGAAAAGTAAAAGGTACTTTACATTGGGTTTCTGTAAAACACGCTATAAAAGCAGAAGTTAGAGCTTATGATCGTTTGTTTTTAGATGAAGCACCTGATTCTCATAAAGATAAAGATTACATGGAATTTATCAATCCGAATTCTTTAGAAGTTATTGAAGCCTATTTAGAACCAAGTTTACAAACTGCAGAAAAAGGAGAACGTTTCCAATTTCAACGTTTAGGCTATTTTAATGTAGATGATGATTCTACATCAGAAAAATTAGTTTTTAATAAAACTGTTGGATTAAGAGATTCTTGGGGAGGTAAATAGTTTTTACAAACTACCCAACTAAATATAACTTCAACTTTACAACAACAAATTAAAAGCACTCGAATTTACAAAAACCAAATAAAATTGTTTTTCAATTCGAGTGTTTTTTTTTGAATTACTAAATAATTAATAAAAAGAACTTTAGATGATTAAAAAAATATTTCTACTTTCAATTTTTATGATTGCATTTGCTTGTGATAATAAAAAAGAAATAAAACAAACCGCAGAGATTTCTTGTGGGCAATGTCAGTTCAATTTAGTAGGAGATGGCTGCGATTTAGCAGTTCGTTTTAATAACAAAGCTTACTTTGTTGATGGTTTTGGAATTGATGATTTTGGTGATGCCCATGACAAACAAACCGGTTTTTGCGAAGTAATTAGATTTGGAGAAGTTAAAGGTTACTTAAAAGATGATAAGTTTTTAGCTTCTGATATTAAACTATTAAAATAATTTTTAAAACATCATTTTACCTTACCTTCTAAATCGATAGGTAAATTTAACTAAAAAAGTGTCGTTTGCTGGTGCATGAAATACTTGTTCTGAAACAGCATCTACCAAGTCTTCAGAAATTGCAGCATTACCTGTAGAACCTCTAGACCATACTAAAAAAAGTTCTGAGCCTGATATGTATTCCCATCTTGCTACTAAATTGGTTTGCAATTGTACAAACGAAAAATTAGGATTATCAAAAGAATAATCTGTTGCTCCATCTCTGTTTTCATCAATCAAATACACATCATTATTAAAGGTAATTTGATTATTATCAAACACAGCAATTCTATCGTTTATACTCGATCCTAAAGGATTAATAACCTGATTTAAATCTGAAAATGTTCCTTTTGATATAAAAGGTTGCCCATAAAACTGTAAAGAAATATCTGGAGTAAAACTATAGTTAATGCGTAATGTTGTACTTAAGGTTTGATTCTGAATTTTACCTAAAATATATCTTGGATTATTGTTAAAATTCGTTTCTGAAACATACTGGGTTTTATCGTACAAATTGGCATATTCTATATTTAAAGACATACTTAATGCATCTGTAGCTTGGTAATTTGTTCGAATAACAAAACGATCTCTACTCACCACATTTTCTGAAGTATGTCTATTAGAATATCCTAAAGTAAAACTAAATAATTTACTTTGATTTGAGCCAAAGAAAAGGTACCAAAACCCAGTATTGGGTCTTTTAAAACGAGGGCCTCCTCTTAAGTAAAAATTGTCAAAATAATTTGTACTAATTCCATAACCAGCTTCTGTCCACCAATTGTTTATCCAACTAACTTCACCATTTAATTCAAAACGTACTCTGTTTAAATTTCCTGCAAAATCATAATAAGTACTTTGCTCAAATCTTGCTCTTATATTTCTGTAAGTTTCTGTAGGTACTTGCCATAAATGACTTAAATTACCAAACTGAATAATTTCGTCTGTTCTTCTTAAAAAACCAACATCATTGAGTTCTAATTCTGGAGAACGCCAGATTACACCTCCATTATACCTCCAATTTCCACCTCCATTTTTCCCCATTTCAATTCGTCCTCCAGAACCAGACAAAGAGGTTTTATTAAAATCTACAGCAACGTGACTTGCATCTGTTCTTTGAAAATTATGACGTAAAGTTTGTTGTGTTGCTGTAATTGCTTCTTTACTTCCTAAAACGCGACTAAAAATTACATTTCCATCTAAAAAATATTCTCTGTTTTTCCAGTTGTGCTGAAAATCAATCCCACCAGTATATGCAGCTTTATGCAGTTCATTAAAACTATTATTTAAATGCCTGTTTGTGGCAGTAAAAATTCCGCCAATAAACGAATTTCTATCATTAAAATCTTTTTGAACACGTGTTACAAAATAGTTGGTTAAAGGCTCTACAATTTCTTCTCTAGTGTTTCCATCTGTTTGTTTTATCTCTGCAAATTCATTACCAGTAACACTTTCTAAAACACCAATAGACCAACCCTCTCTTGTTTTTCCAGAAAATTTTGCAGCTCCTAAAATTCTAGAATTCTGAGGTTCGTTTGCATATTCTCCTGTTAATAGATTTGCAGACCTATGAGGGTTTCTACCGATTCTTCTGCTGTAAAATAAGTTATCACTTCCGTTTGCAAATTCGTAATCGAAAATATTACTATTCTCTACAAAAAATGGGCGCTGTTCTTCAAAGAAAATTTGGAAACCATCTAAAGCAATAGCTCCAGGGTCTGCTTCTACTTGTCCAAAATCTGGATTAACAGTTAAGTCTAAAGTTAAATCATTTGTAATTCCTATTTTAGCATCTAGGCCTGCATTAAATTTAAAGTCTTTACCTGTTCTATAAGGATTACCTACTTCTTCAGGATATTTGTCATATTTCAAAACGGTAAATGGCTGAATTTCTAATTGCTTTTGAGAAACTAGATTTTTTAATCCATGTAATTCTCCTGCTTCACTTATAAAGCCTGCCTGATCATTAGGTATTCTTTGCCAAAGCGATCTTTCTTGCAATCTAAAAATAGTTCTATTTACATTAAAACCCCAAATCTGTTCTTCTGCTTTTCCAAACCTTAACTGACTAAAAGGAATTTTCATTTCGGCTGTCCAGCCTTTACCATCTATTTTTGCATTTGTATACCAAATTGGGTTCCAGCTATCATCCCAATTATCTCCATTTTGAGAAGCAAACTCCTCTCCTTTTACACCTGCTGCAGTTGTTGTAAAAACGAATGCAGTTCTTTTATCATGATAACTATCTATAATTACATTTACCCTATCTCCTTGAAAGCCATCTCTTCTACTCAATCTTCTTTGTGTTAAATCTGGCTCAGCATCTAAAGCTCTAATCGCAACATATAAATACTTCTTATCATACATCACTTTAAATAATGTTTGATGTGTAGGCGGTTTCCCCTCATCTGGTTCTTTTTGGGTAAAATCTGAAGACCATTCTACAACATTCCAAGCATCATCAGATACATCACCATCAATTACAGGTACTTTTAGTAAAGGTTTGGTAGTGTAAATTCTTTTAGGAATTTTATTCTGAGAAGTTTCTTGCGATCTTGTTTTTAATGATAAAACAAAGAATAATACTAAAAAAATTATAAGGTAATTTTGTTTCATTAAGCTGATTGGTCTACAAAATCATTCACTAAAATGTAATTGATTTAATTTAGCAACAAAAGTAACTTTCTGTTTTCTTAAATTTTTGTTAATAAATTAACTAAGTAATTGAGAATTTAAAAAAAAAAATACAAAAACAGAATTATTATTTACTAATACAACATAAATATTAATTATGCTCATTAATACGATTATTTATATTTTAAAGATTGTTCTAGTTAAGATTTAATAATAATTTAAAAATTTACTTACACTATTTTTAATTTACTGTAAGGCAACTAAATTATTCTAACTCACTATTTGTCAAACCAATAAAAAGAAGTACATTTGCACTCCTTTTTTAAGGAAAATAAATATTATTAACATAGCACAAAGACTAAAAGTGTAATTATGAACACATTAAGTTACAAAACAGTATCAGCAAACGCAGCTACCGTAAACAAGGAGTGGGTTTTAGTTGATGCAGACGGGCAAACGTTGGGTCGTCTAGCTTCTAAAGTAGCAAAGCTAATTAGAGGTAAATACAAGCCAAACTATACTCCTCACGTAGATTGTGGAGATAACGTGGTTATTATCAACGCAGAAAAAATCAATTTAACTGGAAACAAGTGGAGAGACAAATCTTACATTCGTCACACAGGTTACCCAGGAGGACAGAGATCGTTAACTGCAACAGAAATGTTTGAGAAAGATCCTACAAGATTAATCGAAAAAGCAGTAAAAGGTATGTTACCAAAAAACACTTTAGGTAGCGCTTTATACAGAAACTTGTATGTATATGCAGGTGGTGAGCACAAACACGCAGGTCAAGAACCTAAAGCTATTAACCTTAACGATTACAAATAATGGATATAGTACACAAAATCGGTAGAAGAAAAACAGCTGTTGCTCGTATTTATCTTTCAGAAGGTAAAGGTAACATTACTGTAAACAAAAAAGATTACAAGAGTTACTTTACAACTGGTACTTTACAATATAAAGTACAACAACCTTTAATGTTAACAGAAAACTTAGAGTCTTACGACATTAAAGTTAACGTTTATGGTGGTGGAGTTACAGGACAAGCAGAAGCAATTCGTTTAGCAATTACTAGAGCTTTAGTTTCTATTAACGAAGAGCACAGAGCTATCTTAAAACCAGAAGGTTTATTAACAAGAGATCCAAGAATGGTTGAACGTAAGAAATTCGGTCAGAAGAAAGCACGTAAAAAATTCCAATTCTCGAAACGTTAATATTTTACAGAATTTATTCTGCAATATATTTTCTCAGAGAACTGTTATTATTACAAAATTTAATATTAAACAGTTTAGTATCTAAATAATTAAGACTCGAAAGACTACTTATTTATTGATTTAAGAAACAGAAAGTAAACACATTTTAAAAATGGCAAACGTAAACATTCAAGAATTATTAGAAAGTGGAGTACACTTTGGTCACTTAACAAGAAAGTGGAATCCAAATATGGCTCCTTATATTTATACAGAAAGAAATGGTGTACACATCATTGATTTGTATAAAACTGCAGCTAAAATAGAAGAAACTTCAGAAGCTTTAAAAAAGATTGCAAACTCTGGACGTAAAATTTTATTTGTAGCTACAAAAAAACAAGCAAAAGACATCGTTGCTGAAAAAGCAAAAGCTGTAAACATGCCTTACATCACAGAAAGATGGCCAGGTGGTATGTTAACTAACTTTGTTACTATTAGAAAAGCTGTTAAAAAAATGGCTCAGATTGATAGAATGAAGACTGATGGTTCTTTTGATGCATTATCTAAAAGAGAAAAATTACAAATTAATCGTCAAAGAGAAAAATTAGAAAAGAATTTAGGTTCTATTTCTGATATGACTCGTTTACCAGGTGCATTATTTGTAATCGACATTAAAAAAGAGCACATTGCTGTTGCTGAAGCTCAAAAATTAAACATTCCTATTTTTGCAATGGTAGATACAAACTCTGACCCAAGAGAGGTAGATTTTGTTATACCAGCAAATGATGATGCTTCTAAATCTATAGATAAAGTTTTATCTTTTGTAACTGATGCAGTTGCTGAAGGTTTATCTGATAGAAAAGCAGATAAAGAAAAAGTAAAAGAAGCTAAAGCTGCTCCTGTAAAAGAAGAAGCTAAAGCAGAAGTTGCTGAAACAAGTACAGAAGAAACAAAATAATTCTAACTTTAAAAATAAAAATAACATGGAAACAGTAAAAGTAAGTGCTGCTGATGTTAAAAAATTAAGAGAAGCTACTGGGGCTGGAATGATGGACTGTAAAAAGGCATTAGTTGAAGCTGGTGGTGATTTTGATCAAGCAATTGATGTTTTACGTAAAAAAGGTCAGAAAATTGCTGCAAAAAGAGCTGATAGAGAATCTACAGAAGGTGTTGCAGTAACAAGAATTAACGAAGCAAAAACAGAAGGTGTTGCTATTGTTTTAGCTTGTGAAACTGACTTTGTTGGTAAAAACGAAAAATTTGTTGCCTTAGGTGGTCAATTTGCTGATATCGCTTTAAATTATGATAGCAAAGAAGATTTCTTAGCTGCAGATTTTGGTGGTATGACAGTTGCTGATAAATTAGTTGAACAAACTGGTGTAATTGGTGAAAAGTTAGACATTACTGCTTTTGAAAAAGTAAAAGCTGCTTATGTTGGTGCTTACACTCACATTGGTAAAATTGCTGCTTTAGTTGGTTTATCTGCGGTTGTAGATAATGCTGATGTTTTAGCAAAAGATGTTGCTATGCAAGTTGCTTCTATGGGAGCTACAACTTTATCTTACAAAGATTTTGATCCTGCTTTTGTAGCTGCTGAAACAGAAGCTAGAATTGCAGTTATTGAAAAAGATAATATTGAATTAGGTAGATTAGGTAAAACATTAAAAAATGTACCTCAATTTATTTCTATGTCTCAGTTAACCGAAGAAGTTTTAGCACAAGCTGAAGCTGATGCTAAAGCACAATTAGCTGCTGAAGGTAAACCAGAAAAAATCTGGGATAGAATTTTACCAGGAAAAATGGAAAGATTTATTGCAGATAACACTACTTTAGATATGGAACAATGTCTTTTAGATCAATCTTTTATTAAAGATGAAAAGAAAAACGTTGCTCAATATGTATCTACTTATGGTGATGTTGAAGTATCTACTTTTAAAAGAGTAACTTTAGGATAAGCATATTCTTATTCCTATTATAATATCAAAAACCTCGCAATTTGCGAGGTTTTTTTGTATTTTAAAAAAAAGAAAAACCTAAACCAAAAGAAAGGCTATCTATTCTATTATTTTCAAAACCAAAGATTCCTTTTCTGTGAAAATCTAGTTTTAAAATTAGATTCCATCTATTTTCACCAGAAAACTGAGAACCTATACCAAAGCCATAATAATTACCATCTGGATATCTGCTAGATGGCCTCCACATTTTACCATAACTCATTTCTACAAAAAAAGCATCATCTTCTCTTTCTGTAATGTTGTATTTTAAACTACAATAAGTTGGTATTGCACTTACAGAATATCTACTATGATAATCGTAACCCGCATTTATACTCACAGCAAACTTTCTTTGAAATTCGTAACCAAAACCTGTTCTAAAAAAAAAACCAGTAAAATCTATTAAATATTCATCGTCATCAGGTTCAAATAAAACATAATTTTCATTTAAACCTAATGAAAAATTTAATGACCCTGTAAAAAAAGGCCTGTTTAAATTATCTTGTGCAAAAGATTGCCCTACATATAATAGCGCAAAGAACAGTAATTTTTTAACCATAAAGTTTGTTTTGATTTCATCAATTGAAACAAAAACTATTCCACTTTAACTATTTAGGCTCTAATAATAATACTATTTTATTAAAATCTGCAGCAGAATTTATTACAGTTCTATACTCTTCATATAAAGCTACTTTTATGATGTTTTCTCTATAATGTTCATCCGCAGTAATTTTTAAAACATCACCATTTAATTCGTAAAAAGATTTAAAAGAAAATAATTCTTCACCATCTTCTGAGTAAGAATTATCAATATTAATATCATCTAAATTGGTGATTTTATAACCATCAGGAATTTTAATATTTATAGTTCTGTAATAACTTCTATGAAACTCTTGTTCTAAAGGCAATACTCTCTCTTTCTCTTGATACATTTGCATTTGTGGACCAATGATATCACCCAACTTAAATAAGTACTTTCTACCCGCTTTTTCTACAAATGCTTCTGATGTAAAATCAACAATAAATTGCAAAGGCTTAACACCAAACAATTCTGATTCTCCGTTTACAATTTCTCTTTTTTCTATTGTTAATTCTGATGTAATACTTTCTATAATATTATCTACCAATTCGTCTCTATCATCACCAATAATAAAATGCATAAAGGGTTGAATGTTACCTGCATAATAACCCCCTAAAGATCTATCAAAATGAATGATGTTTTCTGTTAAATCATCTGGATTAAAAGCAATGTCTACAACCATTGTATCTTCTGTTTCACTTGCTTGTACTGGCTCAATATATTTAACTTTACCAACTGCAGATTTATAATCACCAATTTTAACTTCTTTAATAAACAAACCATAATTATCCATTAAAAAAGGTGTTGGAAAACCATATCTTTTTTCTTGAGCTGATGGTTCTAAATATTTTTTATGCTTTGGAAAATAGATTAAAAAATCGGTTAAAAAATTATTGGCTTCAAAAGTTTTATCAAACTTAATTTGATCTCTGCTACTTGTTAAAACCAATTCGTGCTTAATATTAAAAGTTCTCAATAACGAAATATACAATTTTAATGTACCTGTTTCATTAGCCACTTTTTTGGTTAAAACCAAATCTAAATCTTGTAATTCATCACTATAAGCTTCAGAAGAATATACGTTGCTTTTTATATAAGATTCTAGTCTTCTAATGATGGTTTCTTCATCAGTATTTTCTGGAATTTCTAATTCTTCGATAAATTTACTGATTAAACCAGTTGTTTTATTCTCATATTCTGGGTAATAAAAAGAGTATAAATTCTGTGAAACTTTGCTGTATGAAACAATATCTGAAGTATTATTCGCAATATTTTTATCAATCTTATAAACTACATAACCTTTGGCTGCATTGTAAGCAGAAAGGTATTCATTATCTAATTTTTTAAGATCTTTTAGGTATAATTTATAGTGAAATTTATCCTTATTTAAAGTATCTTGTTTTACTTCTGGTAAACCGTTAAAACTCTTAAAAGCAAAGGTTAAATTAGATGGCGAAAGTAAATCGAACTCAATTTTATTTTTAGGATAATCATCTTGAATATTAAGCTTTTTACCCATATAAGCTGGGTCTTTTTTAACCACATATAAATACTCAATAAAACTACCTTTTGTAATTCCTTCAAAAGCAAAATACTTGTATTGTCTGCCTGTTTCTTCATCTTGTGCAGTAAGTATTTTAGATTCATCTAAGTTAATAATTTTACCATCTGTATCTATAACTCTGGCTTTGTTTATTTGCAATTCTGAATCCGAAGAAAATGGTAAATAAATTTTATTAAACTCCTCAATAGCATCATCAGAATTTAACCATAATATTTTATGCTCTAAAAAATACTCTACTAAAGCTTGCTCTTCGAAATGAAACTCTGTTACTATTTTTTCTTTAAGTGCAATTAAATTCTCATTACTACTTTTATCTACATTATGTGCAGGGTTTTCTTCCCAATCATAACTTTTATAAAAAGGGATAGTTTGCGCAAAATTAACTAAGGTTGTAACGAATAAAATTAGGGTAAATATGTATTTTTTCATAGTGCTTTATTGTTTCTTTAAAACTATAATTTCTTTGTATTGTTTCTCTATTTTTTTAATCAGTTTATTCAATTCCGTTTGTTGTTCTTTGGTTAAAACCAAAAAATTTAATTCGATATCTTGTTTGTAAAAAACCACGTTTTCTTTTAACTCATAAGAAATAGTGCAGGTAATTAAATCATCAGAAAAACTTACATTTTCTGGGATATAATCTACTATATAACCTTCTGGGATATTAAATTGAGTAACATAACTTTGATACCTTTTAAAATCATATTCAATAGCATATTCTCTTTTTTTATCGGCTTTTAAATCAGAAATATCTTTGTTTAAATTTAGGTTGATGTAAATTTCGTCTCCTAATTTTTTAAAGTAATTTTTAATTTCAAAATCGTAATTGATGATAAAATCTTCATCATAATCATACTTATTGATTTCTTCTAAATTATTGATTAAAAACTTGTTATTACCTTTAATAAATCTGGCATTATAAAAACCTTTTAATTTAGATTCTGAGTTGATATTTTCTAATGAATTAAAATAATTAATTTTAGGATAACCAGTAATATGCGTAATTGAATTACCCACTAAAACATTATCTTTAATATAAATAGTTGTGCTGTCTATAATTGCATTTTCTTTAGCATCTACCACAGGCACTGTTTTAACTTTAAATTCATTACCAAAAGAAACCAACGCTTCTTTACCTTGTATAAATGATGATGGCAAACCAAACTTTATATATCTACCTGTAGCATCTAAATAATAAGTTTTTCCGTTTTCTTCGTAAGACAAAATCATATGATTATCTACTACTGGAGTTGGCACTTCTTGGTAGGTGTAAGGTATACTTCTTGTACCAATCCAAGTTAAATTTCCTTTTATACCAGCAATTTCTAACATTTTAAAAAGGATGCTAGAATTGTCTTTACAATCGCCATATTTTTTTCTAAAAACCTCATTCGATTCTCTTGGAATAAATCCTCCTAAAGCATATTCGAAAGCAATATATTTTATGTTTTTTTGCGCCCAATAATAAATGGCTTTTACTTTTTCTAAGTCCGTTTTTTTATCCTTAGTAATTGTATTTACAATATTTACTAAAGCAGGATCTGGAGCTTCTTTGTTTACATTTTCTACCAAAGAATAATACCAATTGTACAAATCAGAAACTTCGCCCAATAATTTTTTAGTTTCTTTTTTTACTTTATAAGAATTAATTATTGGCACAATATGTGGCAAAATAGTAGTATAACTTGGTGTATTTGGCTCATATTCAAATTCATCTTGATTTTCTAAAACCCAAGTATAAATGGTTTTTTTACGTTTTTCTTCTTTGGTAAACGCTATATTTACTTTTGATGTATTAAACTCCTTAAAACTTAATTCAATGCCTTTATCAGCAATAATAGTAACTTTAGTTTTAATGATTGGAAAATAATCTCCAAAGAAAAAAGGACTTAAAAAACGCGGGTTTTTTATATTCTGAGAATATTCTAAAACTGATTTTGATCCTTTTTTTAACTTCGGATAAATAAAGCTTAAGGTTTTAGAATCGTCGTAAAAAGAATCGTTCAATTCATCTTTTTCTGTGAATTTATCAACTTTAGATTCTACGTATTTTCCGTTTTCGAAAGTATAAGAAAATGCATTAATCTCGTTAAGCTCAAAAAAGAAAGACGAACTTACACTGCTTTTAGAATTGTAAGTTGCAGACTCATTTAAGTATAAATCTTCTTCTTTGTTTTGTTCTAGAATTATTAATTCATCATTTTCTTGAGTAATTGATATTACAGTTTCTTTTAATAATCTTACTCTAGAATTTTCTGGATATAATTTACTATAAGTATTAAATTCTTCTGAAAATTGAGCAGTAATTGTACTTACAGCAAATAAAAAAAGAATGAATTGTAGCTTATAAATTTTCGACATTTTGTACTGTACCATTAACGTATTTCTTTTTCATTATTAATTTCCCTGACTCGTTATAATACAAACTAGTACCATGTTGAATGTTATTAACGTAAGTGCTTTCTTCTTTTTTTGATCCGTTTTCGTAATAAAGTGTGTATTTTCCATTTCTGTCTCCATTCTTATACACAATAGTTTCTTTTAACTTACCATTCATAAAATATTCTTTTCTGATGCCTTCCATATCATCATACTTATAGGTAAGTTCGTCTTCTATTTTACCATTAAAAAAATAAGATTTATAAGTATTTACTAAATCTCCATTTTTGTATTCCATTATTTTAGAAGGTTTACCATTGCTGTAAAAAGCACTGATTTTACCAGTTTCATTTTTTAATGGAATCATTGGTAACTCTGTACCAGCTTTATCTTTGTAACTGTATCCAATTAATGTGCCATAATTGTAAAATCTTATTAATTGCAATTTACCTGCAGGATCGTAAAACTCTTTTCTACCATTTAATTCGTTCAACTCATATTCTGTTGATGTTTCTATAACTCCGTCTTTGTAATAATGAATTGTTGTGCCAACTTCATTTCCGTTATCAAAGGTGTAATCAGATTCTAACTGACCATTTTTATAAAAGTTTTGCGATTTACCATTTATTTTTCCATTTAAATAAGTGGTTTTACTTTCTACTTCTCCTGTTTCGTAAAACCAAGTCCAAAGTCCGTTTTGCTCGCCATTTACATAATTACCTTTTACTTTTAGGTTTCCGTTAAAATAATAACCAGTATAACTACCATGTTTTACTTCGTTGATATAAGAAATGGTAGTTTGTGGTTTACCATTTGTATAGAAATTAGTTAAAACATTTTCTTTATTTTCTGATGTGAATATTAATTTTTGGGTTGATGTACCTTCTTCATCAAAATACTCTTCATCAATTAATTTACCATATTCATAGCGTAAAATACTATTTAACTTTCCTTTAGGATCATAATACTTTTGCTCTCCATGAAATTGAGATCTATTATAAAAATTGATAGATTGAATTGTACCATCTTTGTAATAATATCTCCACTCACCATGTTGATTACCTTTCTTATACCAACCTTGTACATTTAACTGTTTGTTTTTATAATACGCTGCATAATAGCCATGTAAAACATCGTAATTATAAGGCGTAATACTTTCTAAATTTCCGTTTTTATAATAGGTAAAATAATCGCCAACAGTTACATCTTCATCATAAGTTCCTTTTGCATTTAAAACGCCATTATTAGAATAAAATTTCCATTCACCAAGTTTTCCACCTTCAATATCATATAAACCTCTAGAAACAACATTTCCATTTGGCGAGAATCCTTCGAAATTAAATTGATCATCTTTTTTAATTCCTTTACTTAATACTGAACCGTCTTTATTGTAATATGTATAGGCAATAATTTCTCCTCTATTGTATAAATAATCGTAAAACAATTTACCATCAGTATCATAAAAAACGTAAACATTATGTAGTTTTCCTTTTTTATAATCGAACTCACTTTGTACGTTACCATTTGCGTAATATGTTGTCCAAGCACCAGAATAAGCACCTTTTTCACTTTGCCCATCTTCAAAAATTTGCCCATTAGAATGATACGATTTATAACTACCATTTAAAGCTCCATTTACATAATCTGCCTCAGAAGAAACCTTTTGATTGTAATGATAAACTGTTCTTTTACCACTTAAAACACCATTTATATAATCTGATTTTGCATACAAAGTACCATCAGCATAATACTCTAAAGCTTCGCCTTCTATCAAGTCTTTTTCGTAAGGTATTTTAAACTCTAGTAAATCTTCGCCAACATTAAAATAAGATTGATACATACCATCTAACAACCCATCTTTAAAATATTTTTTTTGAATTAAAGCTCCACTACTATTATAAAACTCATATTTATCTGTTAAATCATTATTTTTAAAATTGGCATCTATGTGTATTTTACCATTATCATAATACATCGTATTTTGCCCTTCTAAAGCATCATCTTTATAAATGGCAGTTTCTTTCAGTTCTCCTAAATGATTATACCAAGTCCATTTACCAGTTTTATTACCATTATCATCATAAAAACCAGTCGTAGATAATTGCCCATAACCATCATAGAATGTCCACTCACCAACAGGTTTATTGTTTAATCTTTTACCTAATGCATTTACCGATCCATCGCCGTATTCATAAAAAACTTCTTGCTTTTCTCCATTTATAGTTAAAGTATTTTTCGCTATAATTTCTATCCATTTATTTTTAAAAAGTTTAAAAAAATCGAGAATATCTTGAGATTTTTTCTCTACAATTTCTTTAAACTCTTCGTTTTCTATTGAGTAAGAAATGGTGTAAGTAAAATCGTTAAAGTGATTTTCATTTAAAATCCAGTTGTAAAAAGGCACATATTTTTGTTCCCAAAAACCTCCATTCCCTTTAAAATCTTTTAACTGCTGAATCATTGCGTGATTCTGTTTGGTTAAGGAAATGTTTATTGGGTTACCTGTTTCGTAATCGGGATTTATAGCAACTTTGCTGTTTAAAATTAAGTCTATATCTTCGAAAGCATCATCTGCATCTGTAAGTTGCAAATTTTCGTTTTTTACATTCACATTTTTAGCAACTACTGTATTGTTTAAATTTTGTAATATAGAAAAGTTACCTTCTGCATCTGGCTCTAAAAGAATGTATAGATTATATGCCATTAAAGCTTGCGTTATTCTATGTTGTTTGTAAAATATATTACCAATTTGTAAATGCGTTTTTTTAAATAAAGGGTTTAAAATTATAGCTTCTTTATAAGCTTCTAAAGCCTCGTTAATTTTACCTTGTGTTTCTAAAACAACTCCTTTATTAAACCATAATAAATAGTTTTTAGGATAAATTTTAATTCCTTGTGCATAGGTTTCTAAAGCTTCATCATACTTTTTTAAATTAGTAAGCGCTACACCTTTATTGGTATAAAAAAACAATTTTGATGTGTTATGATCTGCTTTTATACCTTCATTTGCAACTTCAATTACTTCGTCATATTTATTTAGTTGTAATAAATAATAAGATTTTGATGTTAAAAGCGGATAATAAATAGAATCGTTCTTATTAATTTTATTAATTAGATCAACCGTTTTTTGATGATTGTTTTCTTTATTACTTTCTTCTATTTGAAGTTTAATTTCATCGTAATCTATAAATGGAATTTTTTCTTGGGCATTTATAAAACCTACAATAAAAAGGGCAAGGAACACTATTTTTTTCATAAAACTAAATTAATAAAAAAAGAGGATAAAAACTTTTGTTTACAACGTTTTTACCCTCTTTTTTATTTTTGATTCTTTTAAGAATCCATTCTACCTACTGCACAACTTACATAAGATTTTGCTTTGTGTAAAACTGAGTTTTTATCCCCAACTTCTGGATAACCTAATTTAGACAATTTTAATTTAATTTCTGCTAAATTGTCTTTTTCTGATGCAATAGAAACAATTGATTTTTCAATATCAATATCTATTTCATTTACACCATCTATACCTAAAATTCCTTTTTTAATAGTTGCAGCACAACCACCACATTTTAAATTTTCTATTTGAATATCTGCTTTCATAATTTCTAATTTTCTTTTTTCCATTGATTATATCCGCCTAAAACATTGTAAACTTCATAACCATTTTCTATTAATATTTTTGCAGATTTTACACTTCTATTACCAGATCTGCAATACAAATAAACTGGTTTTGTTTTGTCTAATTGCTTTGTTGCTTTTTCGTGAAAATCATCATCGAAATAATTAGCAAATTTTGCGGTTTCTATAAAACCATTTTTTATTTCTTTTGGTGTTCTAACATCCATTAATTGAATGCTATCTTTTTCTACTAAAACTTTTAATTCTGATGTAGTAATCGATTTAACTTCTACTTGCGAGCTGCAATTCAGAAAAAATAAGCTTATAAATATAATACAAAAAGTATGCCTCATTTTATGATTTTAAAGTTGACGGACAAACAGCTTTATCTGTTCTTTTAATGTTTGTATTTCTAATGGCTGCATAACCACCTGCAACATCTATTACATTATGAAAACCACGAGCTTTTAAAATAGAAGCTGCAATTACAGAACGATAACCTCCTGCACAATGCACGTAAAAAGCTCCTTTTTTAGGAAACTCAGTAATATGATTATTTAAAAAATCTAATGGTGTACTTGTTACATTTTCTATATGTTCACTATCATATTCTCCTGGTTTTCTAACATCAAAAACAATAGCGTTATTGTTTATTTTATCCTCTAAAACATCCGCAGAAACAGATGATAATGTATCTATTTCTTTATCTGCTTTTAGCCAAGAAGCAAAACTACCTTCTAAATATCCTAAAACATTATCAAACCCTACTCTAGACAAACGAGTTATTACTTCTTCTTCTCTACCTATTGGAGAAACTAATAAAATTGGCTGATTGATATCTCTAATTAAAGCGCCAACCCAAGGTGCAAAACCACCATCTACACCAATAAAAATAGACTGAGGAATAAATCCTTTTATAAATTCTGATTGATGACGCACATCTAAAATAATGGCATCTGTTGTATTGGCTACTAATTCGAAATCTTTTACTGATAAAGGTTTTGCTGATGTTTTAATTATATCATCTATATCTTTATACCCTTCTTTATTCAATTTTACATTTAAAGGGAAATACGCAGGTGGAGGCAATAAACCATCTGTTACTTCGTCTATAAACTCTTCTTTAGTCATATTTGCTCTTAATGCATAATTAGTTTCTTTTTGATTACCTATTGTACCTACAGTTTCTTTACTTAAGTTTTTACCACAAGCAGAACCAGCTCCATGAGCAGGATAAACGATTACATCATCTGCCAAAGTCATTACTTTTGTTCTTAAACTATCGTATAAAAAGCCGGCTAAATCTTTTTCTGTAAGATCTCCCTTTTGTGCTAAATCTGGTCTACCAACATCACCTAAAAACAAAGTGTCTCCACTAAAAAGTGCATAATCTTTTCCTGTTTCATCTTTCAATAAAAAACAAGTACTTTCCATAGTATGCCCAGGAGTGTGTAACACTGTAATTGTAATATTACCTAAATTAAAAACTTGATTGTCTTCTGCAATAAGCGCATCGAAACTAGTTTTAGCAGTAGGTCCATAAACAATTTTTGCTCCGGTTTTTTCTGCTAAAGTAACGTGTCCACTTACAAAATCTGCGTGAAAATGAGTTTCAAAAATATATTTGATTTTTGCTTTATTATTATCTGCTCTGTTTATATAATCTTGTACTTCTCTTAACGGATCTATAATAGCAACCTCTCCATTACTCTCTACATAATAAGCTCCTTGTGCTAAACAACCTGTGTAAATTTGTTCTATTATCATAATCTTAAATTGAACTTTTATTAACTATCAAAATTACTTTTGATATTCTATTTTTAAAATGATATTCATCAGTTTATTTATATGCATGATGAATATATTTTGCATATTTTTCTTGATGTTTTCTATCACCTGTTTTGTAAAATTTCACAGCTTGATTTACTCTCATAAAAAAATGATTGATATCTATAATTTCTAAAATTCCGCTTCTAAATAAATCGTCTCTAACTGGTCCTTTAACACCTGCTAAATAAAACTTTACTCCTTTTTTTTGATAAAATTTAATTCGCTCTTTTAGCATTTCTACTCCTGTACTATCTACCCTATTTATGCTTTCTGCATCTAATACTATCAATTTTAATGCCTTTCCTTTTTTTTCTGCTCTAATGTCTAAGTTGTCTCTAAAATAACTAGAATTGGCATAAAAGATTTGTGCATCGAATCTAAAAACTAAAATGTCATCTTCTATAATAACTTCTTCAAAACGGTTTCTATTTCTATAAAAATTAGAATCTGGTACTTTACCTAATTCTGTTGTATAAGGTCTAGAAGTTCTATAAATTAAAACGATTAAAGACAAACCTACACCTACCATAATTCCGAATTCAATTCCAAGTAAAAGTGTGGCTAAAAAAGTAGACATCATCAACCAAAAATCTAGGTTATTAGCTCTCCATAAAAATGCTGCTTCTTTAAAATTTATCAAATTAAAAACAGCAACTATAATAATGGCAGCTAAAACTGTTTTTGGCAAATGATAAAACAATGGTGTTAAAAAAAGCAAAGTTAAAACTACCATTATCACAGAAATTAAAGCAGCCATTCCTGTTTTTGCACCACTTTCTTGATTTATAGCAGATCTTGAAAAACTAGAAGTAGATGGATAAGCTTTAAACAAAGAACCTATCATATTTGCCAAACCTAGTGCAATTAATTCTTGATTGGGTCTTATTCTATATTCATCTTGTTTGGCTTCTAAAGATTTACCAATAGAAATAGTTTCTAAATAACCAACCATTACTAAAGTTATGGCAATTGGAAATAGTTCTCGAATTAAATCTAAATCGTATTCCGGAAAACCAAAATCGGGTAAACCTGAAGGAATGTCTTTTACAATTGAAACATCATTAAAAGATGTTCCAAAATATTTCATTATTAGAATTCCAACAATAACAACAATTAATGCATTCGGAATTTTCTTGTTGATTTTTCTAAAAATGATGATCATTAACACAGAGATAATTCCGATTACTGTTGTATGATGATTATAACTGGATATTTGTAACCAAATATCTTGTATTACATATTGAATTTGATCGCTTTGTAAAAAATCTACACCTAATAAGTTTCTAAATTGATTTAAACCAATAATTAATGCAACTGCGGATGTAAACCCTGTAATAACTGGTTTTGATAAAAAGTTGACAATGAAACCTAGGCTAAAAATACCCATTATAAATTGAAGAGCGCCTACCATTAATCCTAATAAAATAGCAATTGCAATATAACTTTCTGAACCTGCCAAAGCTAAAGTAGAAACACCTGTAGCAACTATTAAAGAATCCATAGCAACAGGACCAATAGCTACTTGCCTTGACGAGCCAAAAATAGCATACATAATTTGTGGTACTAACGCACAATACAAACCATAAATTGGTGGTAACCCTGCAATTAGAGCATATGCAATTCCCTGCGGAATTAAAATAATACCAACAGTAATCCCAGCTAATAAATCACCTTTAAAAAGTGATGTATTATAGTTGGGTAACCATTCTAAAACAGGTATTATCTTTTTTATGTTCATTGATTAATCCTAGTCTTTCTAAGAGAAACAACTCTTATTTATATATTTTATTTGAAAATGAAATTTACTTATTCTAACTTCTTGTCTCTTGTCTCTTGTCTCTTGTCTCTAAACTTAAAATAATTCTCCTTGATTTCTTCCTTTTGTTCTTCCTAAATGTTTATATGCTAATTCAGTAACTTCTCTCCCTCTTGGGGTTCTCATTATAAATCCTTGCTGAATTAAAAATGGCTCATAAACTTCTTCAATCGTTTCTGTATTTTCAGAAACTGCTGTTGCAATTGTACTAATTCCTACTGGACCTCCTTTAAATTTATCTATAATGGTTTCTAATATTTTATTATCCATTTCATCTAAACCGTGAGCATCTACATTTAAAGCTTTTAATGCATATTTTGCAATTTGAATAGTAATAGTTCCATCTCCTTTAATCTGAGCAAAATCTCTAACTCTTCTTAACAATGCATTAGCAATTCTTGGTGTTCCTCTACTTCTACCAGCAATTTCTATAGCAGCTTCCATAGAAATAGGTACCCCCAAAATATTTGAACTTCTTTGTATAATTGTAGTTAACAATTCTGTGGAATAATAATGTAACCTACTACTGATTCCAAAACGTGCTCTCATTGGTGCTGTTAGCAAACCAGAACGAGTTGTTGCACCAATTAAAGTAAAGGGTTCTAAATTGATTTGAACTGTTCTAGCATTTGGGCCAGATTCAATCATAATATCAATCTTGTAATCTTCCATTGCAGAATACAAATATTCTTCTACAATAGGGCTTAATCTGTGAATTTCATCAATAAAAAGAACATCTCTTTCATCTAAATTAGTAAGTAAACCAGCTAAATCTCCTGGTTTATCTAAAACAGGGCCAGAAGTTACTTTTATACCTACTTCTAATTCATTTGCTAAAATATGTGCTAATGTAGTTTTTCCTAAACCTGGAGGTCCGTGAAATAATGTGTGATCAAGTGCTTCTCCTCTTTGATTTGCTGCTTCTACAAATATTTTTAAATTTTCTAATGCTTGATCTTGTCCTGTAAAGTCATCAAAAGAAAGTGGTCGTAATTTTTTTTCTACGTCCAAATCTTCATTTGAATAATTTGTATTTTCAGGATTTAAGTTTTCATTCATAAATACAAAGATAAGAGAAATTGAAACAGAAAAAATGTACCAATTGTTACAAAACAAAAAACCTTTCCAAGTTTGGAAAGGTTTTTTATATCACTAATATATTTTTCTAAGAAGGCTCTTCACCATCTAATAAAGGCGTAGTTTGTAAAACAAAATCTTGCCCATGTAAATAATCACTATCATCATCATTAGGATCTACTCTTTTACTATAATCGTAAGCCCATCTGTGTACCTCAGGAATTTTACCTGGCCAGTTTCCATGTACATGTTCTACTGGTGTTGTCCATTCTATTGTGTTTGAATTCCAAGGGTTTTGTGTTGCTTTTTTACCTCTATAAATAGAGATAAAGAAGTTTGCTAAAAATATTATTTGTCCTGCACCACCAATTAAAGCAAATATTGTAATAACAACATTTACATCAGCTAAATCATCGAACATTGGAAAAGCTGTATTTGAATAATATCTTCTTGGTAAACCAGCTAATCCTATAAAATGCATTGGCCAAAATACTCCATAAGCACAGATAATTGAAATCCAGAAATGCCAATAACCCATAGTTTTATTCATCATTCTTCCATACATTTTAGGAAACCAATGATAAATACCTGCATACATACCAAATATTGCAGAAACACCCATTACTAAGTGGAAGTGAGCTACAACAAAGTAAGTATCATGAATGGCAATATCTAAAGCAGAATCTCCTAAAACTAATCCTGTTAAACCTCCAGTTACAAAAGTTGAAACTAAACCGATAGAAAATAACATAGCAGGATTTAGCTGCAAATTACCTTTCCAAAGTGTGGTTATATAGTTGAATGCTTTTACAGCAGATGGTATTGCAATTAACAAGGTTGTAAATGTAAATACAGACCCTAAGAAAGGATTCATACCAGAAATAAACATATGGTGCCCCCAAACAATTGTAGATAAAAATGCAATTGCCATAATTGACATAACCATTGCTCTATATCCAAAAATTGGTTTTCTTGAATGTGTAGATATAATTTCTGATGTTATACCCAATGCTGGTAATAATACAATATATACTTCTGGGTGACCTAAAAACCAAAATAAGTGTTCAAATAATACTGGCGATCCTCCTTGATAATGTAAAACCTCTCCTGATATAAATATATCTGATAAATAAAATGAAGTTCCAAAGCTTCTATCAAAAATTAATAATAAAGCTGCTGATAATAATACTGGGAAAGAAACTACACCAATAATTGCTGTAATAAAGAATGCCCACATTGTTAATGGCAATCTTGTCATTTTCATCCCTTTTGTTCTTAAATTGAATATTGTAACAATATAATTTAAAGAACCAATTAATGAAGATGCAATAAAAATAGCCATAGCAACTAACCATAGAGTCATACCTGCTCCAGAACCTGGAATTGCTTGTGGTAATGCACTTAATGGTGGATAAATTGTCCATCCTGCAGATGCTGGTCCTGCTTCTACAAATAATGAAATTACCATAATTACACTAGATAAGAAGAATAACCAATAAGAAACCATGTTTAAGAAACCAGATGCCATATCTCTAGCACCAATCTGCAATGGAATTAATAAGTTAGAAAAAGTACCACTTAAACCTGCTGTTAATACAAAGAATACCATAATTGTACCGTGTATAGTAACTAAGGCTAAGTACATATCTGGATTCATTACTCCATCTGTTTGATGAGGTCCTAAAAACGCTTCAATCAATGAAAACGATTCTTCTGGCCAAGCAATTTGCATACGGAATAGCATAGACATAAACACACCTATGATTCCCATAAACATACCAGTTACCAAGAACTGTTTCGAGATCATTTTATGATCTTGACTAAAAATATATTTTGTTACAAATGTTTCTTTATGATGATGTTCTGACATAATCTATTAATTTGTAGTATCTTAATTTAATAATTATTTAATAACTGAAGCTAAAGTTGGTTGTTCTGCAATCCATTTATCATACTCTTCTTGCTCAACAACTGTAATTTTCATTTGCATACTATAATGTGATGCTCCACAAATTTTATTACATAATAATAAGTAATCAAATTCGTATAAATCTTCTCCTTTAGCAGCTCTAATTTTATTAATTCCTTTTGTTTTAGCAACAACTTCAGACTGCTGTCTCATTTCTTCGGTTGTATATTTTGGTGTAAAACCAAATTCAGTAACCATACCAGGAACACAATTCATTTGTGCTCTAAAGTGAGGCATATAAGCTGAATGTAATACATCTTGAGAACGGAACTTAAAGTGTACTTTTTTACCTTTTGGCAAATACAATTCTGTAACTTGTTTATCGTCTAAAGAATTTTTATCATTCATATCAACACCCATTGTATTGATTCCTTTAATGTAGTTTACATTTCCTCTACCTAAAGAATTATCATCTCCTGCGTATCTTGCATCCCATCTAAATTGTTGTGCATACACTTCAATTTCTATTGCATCTTCATCAGATAAATCCATCACATTATTCCATTGCCATAAACCATAACCAATTAAACCAACTAAAACCACTGCAGGAGTAACTGTCCATATTAATTCTAATTGATGACTATCAGAATAAAATTTTGCTTTGTTATTCTTGTTTCCTCTATATTTAAAAGTAAAGAAGAAAATTAAAAATTGCATAATAAACTGAACAACACCTATTAACCAAAATGTAATATTGAATAATCTATCGTCATGTTCTCCTTCAATAGAAGCAGATTCAGGTAACATCAAAACATTTAAAGCAATTAAGCAATAAATCATTATAGCATATAAAAATACCATAAAATAAAGTGCATATTTACCTTGTTTCGCATTGTCTTCATCGTTTGCAATAACCGTTCTAAAATTTAAAATTCTAGTTATTTGCCAAACACTTACACCTATTGCAACACCTATAAAAATATAAAATAGAGCTAGCATATATATCTTTTCTTATTTGTTTAAATCTAATTATTAATGATGATCTGATCCTTCTCCTCTATGTTCTATATTGTAATAGTGGAAATGTTCACTTTCTTCTAAATATGGGTTTCCTTTTGGTATAGGGCTTGCTTTTGCAAATGCACTAAATACTGTAAATATAAATATACCTAAAAAGAAAAGTAAAGCACTAAATTCTGGAATTCCGAAAGACCATTGAGCACCTACAGTTGCTGGCATAACCATAACAAATATATCTACATAATGACCAGATAAAATTACAATTCCACCAATAATTACAAACCAAGGCATACTCTTAAAATCACTATTTAATAATAGTAAAATTGGGAATATAAAGTTCATAACTACCATACCTAAAAATGGCAATTTGTATTCATTGAATCTTGCTACAAAGTAAGTAGTTTCTTCAGGAATGTCTGCATACCAAATTAACATAAATTGAGCGAACCATAAGTATGTCCAGAATACAGAAAAACCGAACATAAATTTCGCTAAATCATGAATATGACTATCATTTACAGCTGGTAAAGCTCCTTTAGAACGTAAATAAATAGTTACAAAAGCAATAACTGTTAATGCACTTACTAGTAAACTTGCTAAAACATACCAACCAAATAATGTTGAGAACCAGTGAGGATCTAATCCCATAATCCAATCCCATGACATCATAGACTCTGTTAACATAAACAGAAAAATAAATCCTACAGATACATTATAATTTAACTTAAATGTTTTATAACCATCGTTTGCAGTATCTTCTTTGATTGAATTTCTACGGATAAACCATCTATAAGCATTCCATATTGCTAAATAAACGATACTTCTAATTGTCCATCCTGGCACATTCATCCACCAAGATTTACCATCAACAATAGGATCATAATTTGGACTTGTTGGATCGAAAACACCTTCTGCCATCCAAGGAAACAAATGATTCATATGCATTGCTGCAGCTATAACTACAACTACCATAATAATAGAAGTTGGTACAAGATTCGCAGTAATGGCTTCCATCACTCTAAATAAAACGATAGACCAACCTGATTGCGCAACTCTTTGTGCTGCGTAAAATGCTAAAACTAATAATGAAATTCCTAAAAAGAAAAACAAAGAAACATATAAAGCAGACCAAGGCTTATTTTGCAATTGATGCAAAACGTGTTCTGCATGGGCATCATCATGATTACTTCCATGAGCACTTTCTTCAGCATAAGCATCATTTTTGTGATCAGCTGAATGAGCTTTCTCTACACTATGATTATCTACTGAAGCTTCTGAATGAGCTTCTTCTTTAACATCATGAGAACTTCCGTGACTATCGCCATGAGAAGATTGATGTGCAATAATTTCTTTAGCCTCATCTATAGTAGATGGAGCAGAAGCAAAACTTATTACAATTCCTATTAAACCTAATGCAATTAGTGCTAATGAGAATGTTTTTAATTTACCTGAGAATTGATACATATCTTTCGTATTCTATCTTTTTGTAATTATATTATAATTCAGCGCGTAAATTTTCTACGTAATGAATTATCTGCCAACGTTCGTTATAAGTTAATTGAGATGAATGAGAACCCATTAAATTTTTTCCATGCATAATAACATGATAAATACTCCCTGCGTTTATGTCTCTATCTTTATAACTTGGTATTCCTTCGAATTTTTCTGCTTGAGATAAATATCCATTTCCATCACCTTTTTTACCATGACAAGAAATACAATATATTTCGTAAAGCGCTTTACCTTTTTCTAAATTCTCTTCAGAAGCTTCTAAAGGATTTTTTAATTCAGCTTTTGCTTTATCATAACCTTCTGCAGTATCTGGAATATCATAAGCAGGATGACCACCTCTTGGTATAGTACCAGCAACTGGCTCACTATTTACAGGCTTATTGTTTATTCCTTCAGCTCCATTAGCATCATATGGTACAGATACATACATATCTGGCATATATTCTAATTGTGGTTTTCTTTTGTTGTTACAAGATATAATACTTGCAAAAACTATTAAAGCGATAAATAATTTAAAATTCTTCATTATCTATTTATTAGTGCTTATCTACTACATTAATTTCTACAGCTCCTGTTTTTTCTAATAATGCTGTTAATTCTTCAACATTATTATGTACAGGGATTTCCATTAAAAAATGATCGTCTGTAGTTCTTGGATCTGGGTTTTCTGCTTTCTTAAAAGGCCATATTCTACTTCTCATATAAAAAGTAATTACCATTAAGTGAGCTGCAAAAAACACCGTTAATTCGAACATAATTGGCACAAAAGCAGGCATATTTTCTGCCCAAGAAAAACTTGGTTTACCACCAATATCTTGTGGCCAATCTTGAATCATCATATAGTTTGTCATCCAAATTGCCACAGACAAACCAGTAATTCCATAAAAGAATGCAGTAATGGCTAATTTAGTTGGTGCTAAACCCATTGCTTTGTCTAAACCGTGCACAGGAAATGGACAAAATACTTCTTCTATGTGATGACCATCTGCTTTAACAGACTTAACTGCATCTAATACAATTTCGTCATCATTATAAAATGCGTGAATAACTTTTGATGATTCCATAATTATTCTTTATCTTTTTTATCAGTACTACCCTCTTTTGCAGTTACAATAATAGCTGGCTTAGTTGGTATACCTTGTTCTCTTCTCTTCTTGTAAAATTCACCAGAAGATTTCAAAATTGTTTTAACCTCTGCTTGCGCGATAACTGGGAATGTTCTTGCATATAATAAGAATAATACAAAGAAAAATCCTATTGTTCCTATAAAGATACCAACATCTACAAAAGTTGGCTCAAAACGCCACCAAGTTGATGGTAAATGACCTTTACTTAATACAATTGCAATAATATCAAAACGCTCAAACCACATACCAATATTAATGAATATTGAAATGATAAAAGACCATATAAAACTTCTTCTAATTTTCTTAAACCATAATAACTGAGGCGTTAAAATGTTAAAGAATAATAATGAATAAAAAGCCCAAGCATAAGGTCCTGTTGCAGCACCTACAGATAAATAGGTATAGTTTTCATAAGGTGATCCTGTATACCAAGCAATAAAAAATTCAGTTGCATACGCTACAGCTACAATTCCACCAGTTAAGATAATTACAATGTTCATATATTCTACGTGTAAACGTGTAATATACTCTTCCATATTAGTAACCTTTCTCATAATCCCTAATAACGTTTGTACCATTGCAAATCCAGAAAAGATTGCTCCTGCTACGAAATAAGGTGGAAAGATTGTTGAGTGCCAACCTGGATTGATTGATGTAGCAAAATCCATAGATACAATAGTATGTACAGAAAGTACTAATGGAGTTGCTAAACCTGCAAGTACCAAAGATACTTCTTCGAAACGTTGCCAATCTTTAGCTCTACCAGACCAACCAAAACTTAATAATGCATATATTTTCTTTTGGAAAGGTTTTACAGCTCTATCACGAATCATTGCAAAATCTGGTAATAAACCTGTCCACCAGAAAACCAATGATACAGATAAATAAGTTGAGATTGCAAATACATCCCATAATAATGGTGAGTTAAAGTTAACCCATAATGATCCGAATTGATTTGGAATTGGTAATACCCAATATCCATTCCAAGGACGACCCATGTGAATTATTGGAAACAATCCTGCTTGAAAAACGGCAAAAATTGTCATTGCTTCTGCAGAACGGTTTATGGCCATTCTCCATTTTTGACGGAATAATAAAAGTACAGCAGAAATTAATGTTCCTGCATGACCAATACCTACCCACCATACAAAGTTTGTGATATCCCAAGCCCAACCAATGTTCTTGCTTAATCCCCAAACTCCAATACCTGTTCCAACTGTATAAAAGATACATCCAAATCCCCAAAGCATTGCAGCTAAAGAAATATAAAATGCGATATACCAATTCTTATTTGCTTTACCTTCTATTGGCTTAGCAATGTCTTCGGTAATATCATGGTAACTTTTATCACCTAATACTAAAGGTTCCCTTATGGGTGCTTCGTAATGAGACATATTCTATATCTTAATTTTAAATTACGCTTCGTTTGTATTCTTTATTTTTACTTGATAGATTACGTTAGGTTTTGTCTGTAAGTAATCTAATACATTGTAAGCTCTTTTATCTTCTGCTAAAGCAGCTACTTGATCTTCTTTATTGTTTACATCTCCAAAAACCATAGCTCCAGTAGTACAAGCAGATGAACAAGCCGTTTCGAACTCATCTGTATTTACTGGTCTTCCTTCTTTCTTAGCTTTTAGAATAGTTGCCTGTGTCATTTGAATACACATAGAACATTTTTCCATAACTCCTCTAGAACGAACTACTACATCTGGATTTAATACCATTTTACCATATTCATTGTTCATGTTAAAATCGAACTCGTTATTATTTGCATAATTAAACCAGTTAAATCTACGAACTCTATATGGACAGTTGTTTGCACAATATCTTGTACCAACACATCTGTTGTATGCCATTTGATTTTGACCTTGACGACCATGTGATGTTGCTGCAACTGGACAAACAGTCTCACAAGGAGCATGATTACAGTGCTGACACATCATTGGTTGAAAAGTAACCTCAGGATTTTCTGCTTCAGTTTCTAAAGCTCTATAAGTATCTCCTCTACTTAATCCTAATTCTTTTGCATCTTCTCTAGTTTCTACTTCAGAAGAATAATATCTATCAATACGCAACCAGTGCATATCTCTACCAACTCTAACTTCATTCTTACCAACAACTGGTACATTGTTTTCTGCATGACAAGCAACAACACAAGCACCACAACCAGTACAAGATGTTAAATCTATTGATAAATTAAAGTGATGCCCAACTTCTCTGTTATGCTCATCCCATAAATCAATAGTATTTGCTTCTACTTCTTGATGATCGTAAGATACCATTGATGGTTTATTCCATCCATGATGATGATCTTTAGGAGCAACAGTATTGTACTCTTTTAAAGATGCAACTTTTAAAATATCATGACGCCCAGCAATAGTTTTTTGCACCTGAGTACAAGCAAACTTATGAGTTCCAGATACTTTTTCAATCTTAACATTATATTGAATGTTATTGCCTCCATTATATAAAGGATAAGCATTAACACCAACTTGCATTTCTTCTTTTAAACCAAAAGTTTTACCATAACCTAATGCTAAACCTACAGAACCTTTTGCCTGCCCAGGTTGAATCATTACAGGAACTGTAACTTCTACACCATTTACAGTTACTTTAGCAAAATCTCCATCTATAGCTCCATTGTCTTTTACAGGATTTTCAAACTCTAATTCTTTTGCATCTGCAATAGAAATAGTTAAGTAGTTGTCCCAAGAAGCTCTTGTAATTGGATCAGGGAATTCTTGTAACCAAGGATTGTTTGCTTGCTTACCATCTCCTAAACCAGTTTTGGTATATAAATTTAATTCAAAACCTGTAGCCTTTTTTGCTGAGCTTGCTAATTGATTAGCAGCATCTGCAACTGAAACAGTAGTTTCAAAAGTAGATTCTTCTGCAACTAATTCAGTTGTAAAAAAACCATTATGTAAAGCAGTATTCCATGAAGAACCTCCTAAAACATTATCTGCAGCGTAAGTTTTTAAATAATCGTAATATTTTGTAGCGCTACCAGACCATTTTAATAAAGTGTCTTGAAATTGACGTGTATTAAATAAAGGCTGAATAGTTGGTTGCATTAATCCATAAGTAACAGCATTAAACTGAGTATCTCCCCAAGATTCTAAGAAATGTGGAGCAGGTAATGCAAAATTTGAAATATCTGCTGTTGCAGTATTTTCTGTTGATAATGCAACTGATAATTCTAATTTCTTTAAGCCATCAGCAAAAGCTGATGCATTTGGTAAAGTATAAACTGGATCTACATTGTAAGAAATTAATCCTGCAACTTTACCAGATTTCATATCTGAAACTAATTGAGCTACTTCTACATCATTTCCTTGACGGATATTTAATGTGTTTTTCGTATCAAAAATTTCACTATTTAAAGCTTCATTAATTGCAAAAGCAACTAATTGGGCATTTTTATCATTTAATCCTGTTAAAACAACAGCTTTAGAACCCGCTTTCTTTAACTCAGCAGCCATTCTTTTTACTTCAGCATCAACTGGTGTTGATTTAGAAGAAACTGCATTACCAGTAATTGCACTATATAAGTTTAACAAAGCAAATACTTGATCAGAAGGTTTTAAAACCACTCTTTTATCTGAATTTGCTCCAGTTAAAGACATATTACTCTCAAACTGCACATGGTAAGACATATGACCCGTTTTTGGATCTCTACCTTGCATAAATGATTTTTCAAATCCACCATGAAAATCTCCTAAGAAATCTGCACCAAAAGAAACAATTGTTTTTGCTTTGTCTAAATGATAATTTGGCAACACACGTTTACCATACATTGCCAACATCGCATCTGCAGCACCAGATTCTGAAACAGCATCATATACAACGTGTTTTACATTTGGATTTGCAGCAATAAATTCTGAAACAATTTTATCAGTAGAAGGACTAGCCATTGTTCCTGTTAATAACACAACAGGCTTACCAGCTTCTTTTAAACTATTTAATTTTTGTGCAATTTCTTTATCAGCATCTGCCCATGAAATAACTTCACCAGCTTTGGTTGGCTCTTTTAATCTAAGTTTTTCATCATATAAAGATAAAACAGAAGCTTGCACTCTTGCACTTGTAGTTCCGTTTGCATCTTTATTTGGCATGATCTGAATAGGACGACCTTCTCTTGTTTTTACTAAAACATTTGCAAAATCGTAACCATCTGCAATAGAAGTAGCATACCAATCTGCAACTCCTGCAATAATATCATTTGGTCTTACAACGTAAGGTATAGACTTTCTAACAGGACCTTCACAAGCCGCTAAAGAAGCTGCTGCAGTAGTAAAGCCAACATACTTTAAGAAATCTCTACGAGAAGTAGAAGAATTCTCTAATGTTTCTTTATCACCTAAAAACTGATCTGTAGGAATTTCTTCTACAAACTCATTTTTACTCAGCGTTTCAACAATAGAACTATCTTTTAGTTCCTCAACACTTTTCCAGTATTTTTTGTTTGAAGCCATTCTTTATTTATTATTTAATGATTAAAAAATTTAAAAACAATTTTTTGAATCTTTTAATATTTGAATCTTTTAATTAATAGTGACATTTACCACATTCCTTACCTCCTAATTGAGATATGGTAACTTGATCTACATTGTACTTTTTAGCTAACTCATCATGGATTTTGGCATAATACTCATTACCTTTTAAATCCACTTTAGTTTCTTTATGACAATCAATACACCAACCCATTGTTAGCGGAGAGAATTGACGCATTTCATCATATTCTTCTACAGGACCGTGACATTTTTGACATTCTAAACCAGCAACAGTTACGTGTTGAGAGTGATTAAAATATGCAAAATCAGGTAAATTATGTATTCTTATCCATTTTACTGGCTTCTCAACACCTGTATACTCTAAAGCATCAGCATCCCAACCAGCAGCATCATAAACTTTTGCAATTTCCTTATCAAGCTCTGCTTTACCATAAGTTACGCCATCCCAATCGACTTGAGTTCCTTCTGCAACTTCTGAGATATTTTTATGACAATTCATACAAACATTTACAGACGGTATACCTGAATGCTTACTATGTTTTGCTGATGAATGACAATATTGACACTCAATTTTATTATCTCCTGCGTGAATTTTGTGCGAAAATGCAATTGGCTGTAAAGGCATATAACCTTCATTTACACCAACCTTAAATATTGTTCCGAAAACGAAGTAAGCTCCCATCAGCAATATAAAAATTGTAGAAAGTACTTGTAAAAAAGTATTTCTTTTTAAACCACCCCAAAGCTCGTGTAAATCTCTTTTTAAATTAGAAGTTTCTTCTGGAGAATTATTTCCTTTTAACTCATTAACTTGTTTTAACAAACTAGCAATCATTAAAAAGGCTACAATAATTGCTCCTGCTAATAGATAAATAATCCATTTTGGAGCATCACCACCATTTGAAGCAGCACCAGTTGCAGCAACATCACCAACAACTTTTTTTACTGGATCTCCAACAGTTGTGTAGTATATAATATCATCTATTTGCTTATCCGTTAATTGTGGAAAAGCAGACATTACAGAACCATTATACTCTTCGAAAATAGCGATAGCATCTTTATCTCCTGAAGCTCTAAATTCTGCATTGTTTTTAATCCAACTTTTTAACCAATCGTGTTCTCTACGTAACTCAACACCTCCCAAAGCAGGTCCAATTAACTTCTTATCTAACTTATGACAAGATGCACATAAAGATTTAAAAATTTTTCTACCCTCTTTTTGGCGTGCTTCATCTATATCTTGTGAATAAGAAGACATGCTAAATGCAAAAAACAGAATGATTGTAAAACTCTTAAGAAGTACCTTGGTTAGATTACTGTGCAATGCTACACTTTTCATATTTACAAACTATTTTTAGTATCGTGTATAAAATAGCCCAAAAACCAATTTTCAGACTGTGGCAAAAGTAGTACATATTGCTAAAAATTAAAACTTGAAAAGAGTCTTAATATTAATTTATATCAATTCTAAATAACGAATTTCTCTAATATATTCTATTTGTAGTCGTTATTTTTGTAGAAATTTTTTTATATGAAAAACAAAGTTTTCTTTAGCGCGCTATTTCTTCTATTTTTAATAGGCAATCATACTATTTCTGCACAGAATAAAACCAATAGTAGTCCAGAAATACAACGTATTATTGCTAAAAAAAGATCTTTTAATAAAACTTATGGGTATGGGTATATTATTCAAATATATTATGGTAATGAAACGAAAGCCAGAAGTTTAAGAAACAAATTTAGAATCGAATTCCCTGAAGTCTATACTAAATTAGATTATGACAAACCAGACTGGAAAGTTCTTGTAGGAAAGTATAAAACGAAATTAGAAGCAGATAAAGCTGTTATTCAGTTTTCTGAAAAATTTAATGGTCTAATTGTTATCCCTTTAGGGAAATAATCGGTTATTTTATTTTAAATCTTTTAAAATCAACTGAATGGATTTATATCCATTCCATTCATTTTCATCTAAAGTATAAACGATATCAAAATCGTCTTCTACTAATTCCATTTTATCACCTAAATTAAAACCTATAGCATTCATTGTTTTTTTGTTATCACCTTGAAAAACACTAAGTTTTAAATGGGTTTGATCTGCTCCTACTTTTTTACCATAACCATTATCTCTAACACAATTGCTTCTAAAAACTGGTTTCATATTTTGTGGCCCAAAAGGTGCCATTTGCTGAATAATTCTAAAAAACTTCGGTGTTATTTCTGATAATTCTATTTCAGAATCTACTACTATTTCTGGCGTTAACAAGGTTTTGTCGATAGTTTTTGATACCACTTCTTCAAATTTATTTTTAAAATTATTATAATTTTCTGGTAATAAAGTTAAACCTGCAGCATATTTATGACCACCAAATTGTTCGATAAACTCATCGCATTTATGCAAAGCTTCATAAACATCAAAACCTTTTACAGATCTTGCAGAAGCAGCTAATTTATCGCCACTTTTAGTAAAAACTAAAGTTGGTCTATAGTATTTCTCTATCAATCTAGAAGCTACAATACCAATTACACCTTTATGCCAGTTTTCTTGAAAAACAACAGAAGAAAACTTATTTTCTTCTTCATTATCAATAATTTGAATTAATGCTTCATTAGTAATTTTCTTATCTAAGTCTTTTCTATCTGCATTAAAAATTTCAATTTCTGCAGCAAAATCTACTGCTGTATCAAAATCCATTTCTGTTAATAATTCAACCGCATAATTACCGTGTTTCATTCTACCAGCCGCATTAATTCTGGGTGCGATTACAAAAACAACATCAGTAATAGTAAGTTCTTTCTTTTTAATTTGATGAATTATAGCTTTAATTCCATTTCTAGGATTACTATTAATAACCTGTAAACCATGGTAAGCCAAAACTCTATTTTCGCCATTCATAGGTACAATATCTGCAGCAATTGCTGTTGCTACCAAATCTAAATAGGGTACAAAATCTTGAATTGTTTGATTTCTGTTTGATCCTAAAGCTTGTATCAACTTAAATCCTACTCCACAGCCACACAATTCATCAAAAGGATAATTACAATCTACTCTTTTGGCGTTTAAAACTGCAACTGCATTCGGAATTTCATCACCTGGTTTATGATGATCGCAAATGATAAAATCGATATTTTTCTCTTTTGCATATGCTACTTTTTCAATGGCTTTTATTCCACAATCTAAGGCTATGATTAAAGAAAAATCGTTGTCTTCTGCAAAATCGATACCTAAATAAGACACACCATAACCTTCTGCATATCTATCAGGAATATAAGTAGCAATATTACTATGAATCGTTTTTAAATAGGATGAAACTAGAGAAACTGCTGTAGTACCATCTACATCATAATCACCATAAATTAAAATGTTTTCATTTTCTGAAATGGCTTTTTCAATTCTTTGAACGGCCAAATCCATATCTTTCATCAAAAAAGGATCGTGAATATCATCTAAACTTGGTCGAAAATACTTTTTTGCACCCTCGAAAGTTTCAATATTTCTTTGACAAAGAATTGCTGCAATGGTTTTATCAACACCTAAAGCGTTTGCTAAATTATCTACTTTTTCTTTATCTGGCTTTGATTTTAACGTCCATCTCATAGCAATTTTATATTGAATCTATTTCAACAACTTTTTAGTTATTCTCTAAATTATGTAAATGAATTTCAATTTCTACTTCTGCAAATTGACGAAACATTTCCATAACTCCACAGTATTTTGTTACTGATAAGTTTACTGCTTTCTGTATTTTTTTTGGTTGTAATTCAGAATCAGTAAAATGATAATCTACCTTTACTTTATTGTAAAACTTAGGATGTTCTTCTGTAAGTTCTGCTGTTACTTCAATTTTAAAATCGGCAACTTCTGCGTGCATTTTTTTTAATAAAGAAACAACATCTAAACCAGAACAACCTGCCAAAGAAGAGAGCATTAATGCTTTAGGTCTAAAACCCTCTCCTTTACCACCACTTTCTTCGCCAGCATCCATAAATAAATTGTGTCCGCTTGGGTTATCAGATTCAAACTGCATATTTTCTTTCCAAACTGTAGTTACTACATTTTTAGCCATATTTTATATTTTTATTAATTTTGAAGTCTTAAATTGTGCTTTTATACAAAAATAAGAAAACACAAATTAGATATTCGTAAAAATGCACAAATCTGTAAAAATTAAACAACATTTATTGGCTTTTCTCTTTTTAACCATTGGTTCATTTTTTTATGCTCAAACAGATTTAGCACCAACTATTTCTGCAGATGGCAGACAAACTTTTTGCCCAGGTTCTCCAATAAATATTGTAACCAATTTTACAATTACAGACCCTGATGATACTACAATTGCTCGTTTCTATATTCAAATATCTACAGGATATCAATTCAACTTTGATTTATTAGAGCTAGAGGGCAATCATCCAAACATAACAACTTCTTGGAACTCCTTAGAAGGAAAATTAACTTTAACTTCTGCAAATCTTGGTTCTGAAATATTATTATCAGATTTAGAAAACGCAGTAAAAGATGTTGTTTTTACAACAAACTCGAATAATATTACACCAGAAAAATTCTTTTCTTTAAGTATTGGAGATGCAAATTATTTACCTTCTACAGATCATTTTTATGAATTTATTTCGCAATCTGGTATCACTTGGACAGATGCTAAAATTGCTGCCGAAAATAGAACTTACTATGGAAGACAGGGTTATTTAGCAACACTAACAAACCAAATAGAAGCCAATTTTGCAGGTGAGCAAGCTTCTGGAGCTGGTTGGATTGGTGGTTCTGATGAAGAAACTGAAGGTGTTTGGAAATGGGTAACTGGCCCTGAAGCTGGCACCGTTTTTTGGAACGGACAAGGAAATGGGAGTTCACCTGCAGGCGAATTTGCCAATTGGCATACCGCTGGTAATGAACCTAACGATTTTGGTGGCAATGAAGATTATGCACATATTACACACCCAAATCTTGGTGTTCCTGGTAAATGGAATGATTTACCAAACATTAGTGGTGTACCACCAGGAGATAATTATTACCCACAAGGTTATATTGTAGAATATGGTATTCCTTCAGATCCTACTCTTAATATTGTTGCTTCAACTAGTATTTATATTCCTCAAATTACATCAACCATAAATGCAACAGTTTGCGATTCTGGCTCTGCTACTATTTCGGCAATACCAAGCGAAGGTGTAATATTTTGGTTTATAAACTCAGATATAAACTCACAAACTGAATTAGCAATTGGTAATAGTATTACAGTAAATAACATTACACAAACAACCACACTTTTTGCTTCTATTGTAATTAATGGTTGCACAACATTACCAAGAATACCTGTAACAATTACAGTTATTGAAGAACCTACAATTACTAATAAAACTGATGATTTAATTTGTTCTGGAACAGCAACTTTAAGTGCATCTGCTTCTGATGGTGATGTGTATTGGTATGAATCTACAACAAGTACAACTCCAATTTATATTGGTGATAATTTTACAACTCCAAATTTAAATACAACTACAAGTTATTATGCAGAAGCAAATAATTCTGGCTGTAATTCTTCTGCAAGAACAGAAGTAATTGCGGTTGTAGATAATACAATACCTGAATTTGAAGTTTTACAAAACACTTATATTCTATGTGCAGACATTGGTTCTATTGATTTAGAAACTATAAATCCGCAGAGAAATTACAGCTATGTTTGGAAAAAAGAAGGTGAACTTTTATCTGGAAATTCTTCAACTTTAAACATAAATACTTCTGGTAATTATACTGTAAGCGCTATTTCTGATGCTGGTTGTGAATCTTTAGCACAAACTATCCTTGTAAAAGACTCTGAAAAAGCAACAATTACTATAGATGATGTACTTATTTCTGATGATTCTGATAACAATTCAATTCAAATAATTAATTCAGATTTAGGTAGTGGTGAATATGAATTTGCTATTGATGATGAATTTGGGACTTTTAAAAGTGATGGTTTTTTCGATAATCTATCCACTGGAATTCATACCCTATATATAAAAGATATTGGTGGCTGTGGAACTGAAACCTTTGTGTTTTCTGTTTTGGCTTATCCAAAGTTTTTTACACCTAATGAAGATGGCACTAATGATTACTGGAAAATATCGGGCTTTGACACTACATTCTACACTTCATCCGAAGTTTTAATTTACAACAGATATGGAAACCTAATTTATCAATTTAATGAAAATAGTCAAGGTTGGGATGGCTATTATCAGGGAAAAAAATTACCATCTAATAGTTATTGGTTTAAAGCAAGACTAACAGATGTAAATGGTTTATCTATAGAAAAAACAGGAAATTTTAGTTTAATAAGAAAATAATAAAATGGCATTAGTAACACCTTTATCAGCAGAACACGATTTAGAAACAAAAAAATTAGCAGAATTCTTTAATGAAACTTTGGGTTTTTGCCCAAATTCGGTTTTAACAATGCAAAGAAGACCAGCAATCTCTAAGGCATTTATCAACTTAAATATGGCTGTTATGGCTAATGAAGGACGTGTAACTTCTGCTTTAAAAAGAATGATTGCTTGGGTTTCTAGTAACGCAACTGGCTGTAGATATTGCCAAGCACACGCAATAAGAGCCGCAGAACGTTATGGAGCAGAACAAGAACAATTAGATAATATTTGGGAATACAAAACGCACTCAGCATTTTCTGATGCAGAAAGAGCTGCCTTAGATTTTTCTTTAGCTGCTTCTATGGTACCAAATGCTGTAAGTGCTGAAATAAAAACTGAACTTTACAAATATTGGGATGAAGGAGAAATTGTAGAAATGTTAGGTGTAATTTCTTTATTTGGCTATTTAAATAGATGGAATGACTCTATGGGAACAACTATGGAAGAAGGTGCCATTGATAGTGGTAATCAATATTTAGGAAAACATGGTTTTGAAGTTGGTAAACACGATGGTTCTAAGTATTAATTTAAAAGACCTATCTTTTAATCCAAAATTCGGGATTTCTGCTTGTATGTAAAACAGCTAAAATTTCAATAATTGTTTTATTTTTTATTCTGTAGTGTATACCAAAAGGAAAGCTCTTCAAGTATCGAACTCTTGAATCTCTATATTTAATTTGAAAAGAATTTGGTTTCATTTTAATGAAATCAAATTCTGCATATAGACTTTCTAAAAACTTATCAGTAACATAACTCGAAGCATTTTCATCGTAATAATCTACAATTCCTTGTATATCTTCTCTAGCAAGAAGCCTTACTTGAAATTAATACATTATTTTCTCTTAATTGAAAATTTTAATTCTGATAAAGAGATATAGTTTTCAGGATTCTCATTAACTTCAAGAATTCGAGTGTCTAAAACTTCTTTATGATTTTCACTCAATTCACTGTTTTGTAATTTCTGAACAATGTGTAATTGAAAATCTTCTAAAGTTTTAAAATGACTTTTTGAAATATTTATAGGCTCATCAAAAGAAATAGTTTTCATAACACACTGTTTTTAACAAATATAATTATTTTTTTTGAGTAAAAAGATTTCTAATTAATTAGCAATAACAGAAAAACTTAATTTTAAATAAAACTTACAAAAAAGTTTAGCCCTGATTAAGCAATTTGTTTGAGCTCTCCCAATTTTAATCGGGAAGCGAGTAGCGAAAGCAGGAAATAGCTTCAAACGAAAAAATCCCAAGTAACAACTTGGGATTTTAATATTTATCTAACAATAAAACTGTTTACATTTCTAATGCTCTTTCAGGATTACCATCCATTAACAATTCTACAGGGTTTTCTAAAGCTTCTTTTACAGCTACTAAGAAACCAACAGATTCTCTACCATCTACAATTCTGTGATCGTAAGATAAAGCAACATACATAATTGGCTGAATAACAATTCCGCCATTTACAGCCATTGGCCTGTTTACAATGTTGTGCATTCCTAAAATTCCACTTTGTGGAGGGTTGATAATTGGTGTTGATAACATAGAACCAAATACACCACCATTGGTAATTGTAAATGTACCTCCTGTCATTTCATCAATAGTAATTTGCCCATCTCTTGCTCTTAAAGCTAAACGTTTTACTTCAGATTCTACACCTCTAAAAGATAAGTTTTCTGCATTTCTAATTACAGGTACCATTAATCCTTTAGGACCAGAAACTGCTATAGAAATATCTTGAAAATCGTGTTTTATCTGGAAATCTCCATCAATCATAGAATTAACATCTGGAAACAATTTCAATGCTCTTACTACTGCTAAAGTAAAGAAAGACATAAACCCTAAACCAACTCCATGTTTTTCTTTAAAGGCAACTTTAAATTCATTACGTAAATCGAAAATTGGCTGCATATTAACCTCGTTAAACGTAGTTAACATTGCAGTTTCGCTTTTTACAGATACCAAACGTTGCGCAACTTTTCTACGTAACATAGACATTTTCTTACGCTCAGTTCCTCTAGAACCATTTGCTGGCTGAGTACCCATAGAAGGTACTGCTTTTACAGCATCTTCTTTAGTAATTCTACCATCTTTACCTGTTCCTTTTACTGCAGATGATGCAATACCTTTTTCTGCTAATACTTTTTTAGCAGCAGGAGAAGCTGTACCAGTAGCATAAGTTGCTACTTTAGGAGCTGCTACTTCTGGTTTTTCCTCTTCTTTAGGAGCTTCATCTTTTGGTGTAGATTCTTCACTACCTTCTGGTTTTGCAGCAGATGTATCAATTAAACAAACCACAGCACCAACAGCAACAGCATCACCTTCTTCTGCTTGTAAAGTGATAATACCACTTTCTTCTGCAGGCAATTCTAAAGTTGCTTTGTCAGAATCTACTTCTGCAATTGGTTGATCTTTTTCTACGTAGTCTCCATCTTCAACTAACCAAGTTGCAATTTCTACTTCTGTAATCGATTCTCCTGGAGAAGGAACTTTCATTTCTAAGACACTCATCAGTTCTGGTTTTACTTTATGCCGAATTTAATCAGCTATTTTAATTTAATTTTTCGTTTTATTATTTGGGCGTTTTTACAGGCTTTACTCTATATCTTTTTTACTTTGTTCTAGATACAAAATTTCTTAAAAAAGAAATTTTACTCGAACTGACAGTAAAAAAGGATGTCGTTTCAATCCTTAACGCATTTAGTCATTACTAAAAACACTATCTATTACTGCTCTATGACGCTTTTTAAAACGTGTACTAGAACCCGCAGCTGGTACTGCATAATATTTACGAGAGCGAACACTTAAATTCTTTAACTCAAAACGCTGTAACATATAACTCCAAGCCCCCATATTTCTAGGTTCTTCTTGTGCCCAAATATATTCTGTAACATTTGGATATCTGTCTATTATTTTCTGAATTTTTTCTTCGTGTAAAGGGAATAATTGCTCTATTCTAATTAAAGCTACATCTTCTCTTTGCAACTCTTCTCTTTCTGCTAATAAATCGTAATAAAATTTACCCATACAGAAAACCATTTTCTTAACTCCATCTGTATTTAAAGTATCATCTATAACCTCTTGGAATTCGCCATTTGCCAATTCTTGAATTGTATTTACAGCTTTTGGATGACGTAATAAACTTTTTGGTGTGAATACAATTAAAGGTTTTCTATAATTACGTTTCATTTGACGACGTAATAAGTGATAGAAGTTTGCAGGTGTTGTACAGTTTGCAACTGTCATGTTATCTTCTGCACATAATTGTAAATAACGTTCTATTCTTGCTGATGAATGCTCAGAACCTTGCCCTTCATAACCATGAGGTAATAAAACAACAATACCATTTTGAGCTTTCCATTTATCTTCTGCAGCAGAAATATATTGATCGAACATAATTTGAGCACCGTTAGAAAAATCTCCAAACTGTGCTTCCCAAATTGTTAATGTATTTGGGTTACCCATTGCATAGCCGTAATCGAAACCTAAAACCCCATACTCAGATAATAACGAGTTATAAATCGTCATTTTACCTTTATTATTAGGATTTGTATTTAATAAGTTTATTCTTTCTTCAGAAACCTCATCGCGTAAAATAGCATGTCTATGAGAAAAAGTACCTCTTTCTACATCTTGTCCAGAAATTCTAACATTATAACCTTCTTCCATTAAAGAACCATATGCTAAATTTTCTGCCATTCCCCAATCTAATTCATTGGTTTCGAAAGCCATTTTTGCTCTACCTTGCAAAATTCTTTCTGCTTTTCTAACAAAATTTGCTCCATCTGGTACTGTAGAAACTACTTTTGCAATTTTCTTTAAATTTTCTTCAGAATAAGTAGTATCTAAAGTAGTTAGCATGGCCTCTTTATCTTGTCGCTCAAAGCCTTCCCAAGTAGATTCCATAAATTCTTTAACCTTAGAAGTAGTATCTTCTTTAGATTTATCGAATTCTGTACTCAACATTTCTTTAAATTCCTTAGTAATTGATGTTAAGTAATTTTTATCAATACTACCTTCTGCAATTAATTGTGCTGCATAAATATCTTTCGGATTTTTATGTTTTGCAATTGCTTTGTATAACTTTGGCTGTGTAAAACGAGGCTCATCACCTTCATTATGACCATATTTACGATATCCTAATAAATCGATAAAAACATCTGCTTCAAATCGCATTCTAAATTGCAGCGCCATTTCCATAGCATGACAAACTGCTTCTGTATCGTCTGCATTAACGTGTAAAACTGGCGATAAAGTAACTTTACCAACATCTGTACAATACGTACTAGAACGTGCATCTAAATAATTCGTTGTAAAACCAATTTGATTATTTACAACAATATGTACAGTACCTCCTGTTTTATAACCATTTAATTTTGCCATCTGAACTACTTCATAAGCAATTCCTTGACCTGCAATTGCAGCATCTCCATGAATAATAATTGGTAATATCTTGCTAGAATCACCATCGTATTTTCTATCGATTTTTGCTCTAGTAATACCTTCTGCTACAGCTGCTACTGTTTCTAAATGCGATGGATTTGGCACTAAATTCATTTTAATTTCATTACCATCTCTATAAGTTTTACTTAAAGTTAAACCTAAATGATATTTTACATCTCCATCTATATCTTCATCTTCAAAATCTTTACCTTCAAACTCACTAAAAAGTTCTCTTACAGGTTTTTTAAAGATATTTACTAATGTGTTTAAACGACCTCTGTGTGCCATTCCTAAAACACATTCTTTAACTCCATAAACTTCTGCTGCATCTCTTAACATTACAGCAATACCTGGTATTAAAGTTTCTCCTCCTTCTAAAGAAAAACGTTTTTGACCCACATACTTAGTTTGTAAAAAACTCTCGAAAGTTACAGCTTGATTTAATTTACCTAAAATATATTTTTTAGCTTCTGCACTATAATTTGGATGATTATCGTTTTGACCCAAACGATCATTCCACCATTTTAATTTTTCTGGATTACGCATGTAGGTATATTCTACACCAATAGAATCGCAATAAATACGTTTTAAATTTTTTATAATATTGCTTAAAGATGTTTTACCTAAACCAAGTATATCCCCTGCAGAGAACTCCATGTCTAAATCGTTTTCGGATAAACCAAAATTTTCGATATCTAAAGTAGGTTGGTATTGTCTTCTATCTCTAACAGGATTTGTTTTTGTAAACAAATGCCCTCTTGTTCTATACCCATTAATTAAATCTACTACTAAAAATTCTTTACGAACTTCTTGCGGAATTTCTACGACTTCTTCTTCATCAGTTAATGAGTAATTTTCATTTGCTAAATCATATCCCTGAAAAAAACTTCTCCAACTTGGTTCTACTGAATCTGGATTAACTAAATATTTATCATATAAGTCAGCTATAAAACCGGTATGTACTGCGTTTAAAAACGAAAATTTATCCATATTATAATTTATGCTTTTTTATTAAGCTATCATGACTCACAAAAATACAACAAATGTTAAAAAAGGAAGATTTTTTTTGAGAATAAAAAAAGTTAATATTTTTTTCATTTTTTTTACAAAAGTATTTGGCAGTATTCTAAAAAGATATATATTTGCACTCGCTAATCACAAATTAAGTGAAGCAAACTCCTCCTTAGCTCAGTTGGTTAGAGCATCTGACTGTTAATCAGAGGGTCCTTGGTTCGAGCCCAAGAGGGGGAGCTTAAAAAAAGCCTTATCATTTTTGATAAGGCTTTTTTGTTTTTAACACACAAAATTTTGGTAAAGTCTGGAATCAAGTCTAAAAGGGATCAAGTCTAAAAGTTGTGTTTAGGCAAAAATTGTATTTACTCTACAGAATAGGAATTCTATATCCTTTATCAATAAAAATTTCACTCAAATACTTTAATTCTTACATTAAACAATTCTGTTTTTGTTTTTGCATCTCTCTTATCAGGCATAGTTTAGAATATTTTAGGATTGCTTACATCATTTTAGCAATTGTTTTAAAAATTTTATTTGATAAAACAATCTATAATCTTCATTACCTCTAGCCCCTCTTGTACACTATTAGGATTGTTCTTTTTTGTTAAAAAATAAGCTACAGTAGCAGCTATCATAGGTTCTTGAATATGTTTAGGGTTTATAAAATTAAAAACCTCTTGATGATGTTCTGTGTTTAAAATTACTTTTTCTCCATAAAAGGAAAAATGTATTGAGCCTTTTGTTCCGTAAATTTTACATTGATCTTTGGCTTCTTTTTTAGTTGCGTTAAAATTCCAAACACCTCTAAATTGAACTCCATTTTTGAACTTAATAATTCCGTTAACCAAATCATGAACATTATCTTTATTTGTAGTAGATGAAAAACCTTCAGCCTTTTCTATGTTACCAAAATAGTAATACATCAAATCTAACTGATGAGGAGCAATATCATTGAAATATCCACCTCCAGAAATAACTGGCTTTAACCGCCAATGCTCTTCTGTTTTAGTTATAATATTGTTTTCTTTAGATTGCAAAATTTGAATATCTGCAAGAGTAACATCTCCAATAATTTTTGAATCTAATAACTCTTTCACTTTTAAAAAAGGTGCCAATTTTCTTCTATAGTGTGCTACAACAATAGTATCATTTTCTGAGACAATAGCATTTAGTTCTTTAGCCTCTATAGCATTTAAAGTCATTGGTTTTTCTAAATAAATAAATTTTTTAGCTGCTAAACATTTTTTTGCAATCTCTAAATGTGTAGAAGGTGGTGTGGCAATATAAACTGCATTTATTGCTGTATTAGCCAACAACTCATCTACAGAGTTATACCAAAAAGGAACCTGATGCCTTGCTGCGAAATCTTTTGCTTTTTCCGTATTTCTTCGCATTACAGCAATTAATTTAGAATGTTTAACTTTATTAAATGCAGGACCACTTTTTATTTCTGCAACATCTCCACATCCAATAATTCCCCAATTAATTGTTGTCATATTTCACTAAATTTAGTTGGTATTTTTTAAAACTGATTTACAGCCTATTATCAATTATACTCTGAACTACTTCAGGGTTTAACAATGTACTTGTATCGCCTAAATTACTCATATCATTAGAAGCAATTTTACGTAAAATACGACGCATAATTTTTCCAGAACGAGTTTTTGGCAATCCGTCTGAAAACTGAATTTTATCTAGTTTTGCAATTGGCCCAATTCTATCTGTAATTAATTGATTGATCTCTTTTTTAAGGTTATTATGATCTCTATATTCACCAGCATCTTTTAAGGTTATATAACCATACAATGCACTTCCTTTTATATCATGAGGAAAACCAACAATGGCAGATTCTGCAATAGCAGGATGCTCGTTAATTGCATCTTCTATTGGTGCGGTTCCTAAATTATGCCCAGAAACTATAATAACATCATCTACTCTACCTGTAATTCTATAATAACCAACCTCATCTCTTAAAGCACCATCTCCTGTAAAATACATATTATCAAAAGCAGAAAAATAAGTTTCTTTGTATCTCTGATGATTTCCCCAAATGGTTCTTGCCATACTTGGCCAAGGATATTTTATACACAAACGTCCCTCTACCTGGTTTCCTTTTAATTCGGCTCCTTTTTCATCCATAATTGCAGGTTGAATTCCGATAAAAGGTAAAGTTGCATAGGTTGGTTTTGTAGGCGTTACATACGGAATTGGAGTAATCATCATTCCACCAGTTTCTGTTTGCCACCAAGTATCAATTATCGGGCTTTTACCTTTACCAACATTATCATTATACCAGTGCCAAGCTTCTTCATTTATGGGCTCTCCTACAGATCCTAAAACTTTTAAAGATGATAAATCGTATTTATCTATTAATTCTGCACCATGTTTTGCTAATGCTCTAATAGCAGTTGGTGCTGTATAAAATTGATTGACTTTGTGTTTTTCTACAATTTCCCAGAAGCGTCCAAAATCTGGATAACTTGGTACGCCTTCAAAAAGAACTGTGGTTGCTCCGTTTGCTAACGGACCATAAACAATGTAAGAATGCCCAGTTATCCAACCAATATCTGCTGTACACCAGTATACTTGATTATCTCTATACTGAAAAGCATTTTTAAATGTATATGCAGTATACACCATATAACCTGCAGTTGTATGCACCATACCTTTTGGCTTACCTGTAGAACCTGAGGTATAAAGGATAAATAAAGGATCTTCTGCATCCATAATTTCTGCTTTGCATTCTTTAGAAGCGGTATCTAATAAAGGCTGTAACCATTTATCTCTACCTTCTTTCATATAGATTTCTGAATTGATTCTTTTAACAACCAAAACGCTTTCTACACAATCGCAATTTTCTAAGGCTTCATCTACAATGCCTTTTAAATCTATTGATTTTTTACCTCTATAAGAACCATCAGAAGTAATTACAATTTTACAATCAGAATCATTAATTCTTGTTGCTAATGCTTTGGATGAAAAACCTGCAAAAACTACAGAATGAATAGCCCCTATTCTTGCACAAGCTAAGGTTGCTATTGCCAACTCAGGAATCATAGGAACATAAATACAAACTCTATCTCCTTTTTTAACTCCTTGATCTTTTAAAACGTTTGCAAATTGATTTACTCTTTCGTGCAATTGTTTATATGTAATATGTTCTGCTGCTTCTTTAGGATCATTAGGTTCAAATAAAATTGCTGTTTTATCTCCTTTTGTAGTTAAATGCCTATCAATACAATTTTCTGTAATATTTAACTTTGCTCCTTCAAACCATTTTACTGCTGGTTTAGAAAAATCCCAATCTAAAACTTTATCCCATTTCTTTCTCCAAACAAAATGTTCTTCTGCTATTTCTTCCCAAAAATTTTCTGGTTCTCTTATCGATTTTCGATAAACTTTAAAATATTCTTCTAAATGCTTAATGTGATAGTTACTCATTTCTAGTAGATGTTTTTAATAGGTGGTATTAGTGAGTAGCATCACCAGCACCACTTGGTATTCTTATATTTTCGACAATTTCTTGTACTTCTTCTGAAGGCTTAGTTGTAAATTTAGAAACAATTATTGAAATAATAAAATTAATTAGCATAGCTACTGTACCAAAACCTTCTGGTGATATTCCAAACCACCAATCTTCTTTTGCACCACCTCCAAACCAATCGAATTTGAATTTTAGCATATAAAAGAGCATTAATAAAATTCCTATAATCATTCCTAAAACAGCTCCTTCTTTGTTCATTCTTTTATCAAAAATACCTAGAATTATTGCTGGAAAAAATGATGCTGCAGCCAAACCAAATGCTAAAGCAACTGTGGCTGCTACAAAATCGGGAGGATTTATACCAAAATAACCTGCAACACAAACAGCTACAACTGCAGATAATCTTGCTGCTATTAACTCTCCTTTTTCTGTAATATTTGGATTGATCATTTTTTTGATTAAATCATGAGAAACTGATGCAGAAATAACTAATAATAAACCTGCTGCTGTAGACAAAGCTGCTGCTAAAGCTCCAGCAGCAACCAATGCTATTACCCAATTTGGTAATCCTGCAATTTCTGGATTTGCCAAAACCATAATATCTTTATCAACAATCAATTCATTTTTAGAAGTATCTGCAACATATTGTACTTTTCCATCATTATTTTTGTCATCAAAGACTATTAAACCTGTTTTTTCCCAATTACCAAACCATTCTGGCAATTCTTTATATTCTTTATTGCTCACAGTTTCTATTAAATTGGTCCTAGAAAATACAGCTATTGCTGGAGCTGTTGTATATAAAATTGCAATTAATAACAATGCCCAACCTGCAGATTTACGAGCATCAGACACTTTTTTTACTGTAAAAAAACGAACAATTACGTGAGGCAAACCAGCTGTACCAAACATTAAAGCTCCAGTTATTAGAAAAACATCTAAAGTTGATTTACTACCAGAGGTATATGCTGCAAAGCCTAATTCTTTATGTAAACCATCTAATTTATCTAACAAATAAACTCCATTTTCATCAACTCCTCCAAAACCTAATTGTGGAATTGGGTTTCCTGTCATTTGAATCGATATAAAAATTGCAGGGACCATAAAAGCAAAAATTAAGACACAATATTGTGCAACTTGTGTATAGGTTATACCTTTCATCCCTCCTAAAACTGCATAAAAAAGAACAATAATCATACCTATAATAACACCAGTGTTAATATCTACCTCTAAAAATCTAGAGAAAACTAAACCTACACCCCTCATTTGACCAGCTACATAGGTAAAAGAAACTAAAAGTGCACAAAAAACAGCTACACTTCTGGCTACTTTAGAATAATAACGATCTCCTATAAAATCTGGAACTGTAAATTTTCCAAATTTCCTTAAATAAGGAGCCAATAACAAAGCCAACAACACATAACCTCCTGTCCAACCCATTAAATACACAGAGCCATCATAACCATTAAAAGAAATAAGACCTGCCATAGAAATAAATGATGCTGCAGACATCCAATCTGCGGCAGTTGCTAAACCATTTGCTAGTGGAGAAACCCCACCACCTGCTACATAAAATTCTTTAGTAGATCCTGCTCTAGACCAAATTGCAATGCCAATATATAATGTAAAAGTAATTCCTATTAAAATCCAGGTCCAAACTTGAATGCTCATAATATTTATTTTTTATTCTTCGTTAAAACCAAATTCTTTATCTAACTTATTCATCAATTTTATATAAACAAAAATGAGAATTACAAATACATAAATTGATCCCTGTTGTGCAAACCAAAAACCTAGCTTAAAACCACCTAAACTTAGGCTGTTTAACTCTTTTACCCATAAAACACCAAAACCAAATGAAACCAAAAACCAAATACTTAAAAGTATTGTTAAATACTTTAAATTCTTCTTCCAATATTTCCTTTTGTTTTTTGACACCATAAATATAGATTTTTGTTTAACTTTAAAACTAAAAACCTAATTTAAGGTTTTTTAAAACAACTATTATTAAATATTGCTATTAAATTATACAACTAAACTGTTAAACTTTCTATTGTATATGCAAACCATTTAATAACACTCAGTTTATAAATCATCTCTTAAACAAACATCAAATTGAGGTAGGGGTATTAAAAAATATTTTTCACTCTAAAATTATAAGTAGTATAAACGTTTATTCTTGACAAACAGTTTCTCGAAATTCATATTGAATGAAGCTAGCAAAAACTTTGACTGTGGTTGTACTTCTTAATGTATTTATAAAATAGATGTATTTAGCTAATAAGTAAATAGCTCTATTTTCTTATTTAGTAAGGCTCAAAATTAATTACGATGTTGTAAAGTTGTAACAGAATTTTAAGATTTGTAATCTACAAGGTGATAAAATTTTATTAGCTAAAGCAAAAAACTATTGATACTAATTTTTTATTTCAGTAACAATTAGAGGAGTATTTATTTTTTTTGAGTAATCTGTCAAATAAATTTCCCATTCTTTTTGTGTACTAAATTGTTTGCTTTTTTTCCATCCAAAACCACTATAATAGACAACTTTTCCATCAACAACATTTAAATGTAAAAAGTTATTGCTTTCATCTTTTTTTGAAGTAACATATTTTTCTGAACCTAAAAAATAAGGTTTAGTGGTAACAATACCTGTTCCTATTTCAGAATCATCTATAGTTTCCCAATGACTAATCCAAAAATTAGCATCATTTTGATTTGTTAATCCTTTTTTATCGTGTAAAGTTAATCCTGTAGAAATAGTCTTTGTGCCTTTTACGTCAATTTCAAAACGAGTTAAGTTTTGTCCATAATCTAAAGAAATATGTTTGGTTTCATCAATTTGTTGTCCTGCAGCATCCCAAGTAGCATAGGTTAATACAAAACTAGTTCTTAGTGGACCTGTTGCTATTGTTTTATAGGAAGTAAAATTTTTAGAAAAATAATACGAAGTATCTACTTTTACTGCTGTACCACCAATTCCACGACTAACCCCTACATGAAAATTATCTAAACCTTCTCCATGATCTGTATGATAAGCCCCTAATTTCTCATCATTCCTTTTATACCATAAATTGATGATTGGATACTCTACACGTTTTAACCAAGCATCAATACCACTAGATAAAGTTCCTCCTTTTACCCCATCTTCTACCATTTTCTGTGCAACTGGACCAAAAGTTCTAAAGGCAACTCTGTTATTTTCCCAAGTATAATCATCTGTTCTTTCTGGCACAAAACGTGAATAACAATAATTAATTACTGAGTCTTTTTTATGATCTGCAAAAGTTAAATAATACTTTTTTGTAGCATTTGCTTTTATTTTTGGTTGAAATAATAATAAATCATTTTTACCATCTAAATCAACATCAACAAGTTGAGTTATTAATCTTTCTTTTGTTTCTAAATCTACCAAAGAAAAATCTTTAAGAGGTGTTTTAGAAATATCGATTTCTATAGTTTCAAATTCTCTATCTATATTCAAATCGTTTTGAATTTGATAAGTTTCACTCCAAACATCTTTTTCTTTATCACAAGAAATAAGAATAGAGAAAGTAAAAAAAAGAAAGATTATTTTTTTCATAAGAAATGCTTTTTAATAATACCTACAAGGTTTTAAAAACCTTGCAGGATATTAATTATACTTATTCTTCGTTAGACGGTTTTCCAATAGTTGCTAAAATTCCTCCATCAACATATAAAATATGTCCGTTTACAAAATCACTAGCTTTTGATGACAAGAATATTGCTGCTCCTGCTAAATCATCTGGATCTCCCCATTTCTTTGCAGGTGTTCTGTTTACTATAAAATCGTTAAAAGGATGCCCATCTACACGAATTGGAGCAGTTTGCGAGGTTGCAAAATAGCCAGGACCAATTCCATTTACTTGAACTCCAAAACGTGCCCACTCTGTTGCCATATTTTTAGTTAACATTACCAAACCACCTTTAGCAGCCGCATAAGCGCCTACTGTATTTCTACCTAACTCGCTCATCATAGAACAAATGTTAATGATTTTACCAGCTTTACGCTCCATCATTCCTTTAATAACATGCTTAGAAACAATAAACGGACTTACCAAATCAATATCAATGACTTGTTTAAAATCTTCTACTTCCATTTCTGCAAGTGGCGTTCTTTTAATAATTCCTGCATTATTTACTAAAATATCGATGTGACCAACTTCAGTTTCAATTTTACTGATTGCTGCAATAACTTGCGCTTCATCAGCAACATTAAATTTATATCCAACAGCATTAATCCCAGCTTCTTTATACAAAGCAACAGCTTTGTCTATTTTTTCTTGTGATGAATTTCCATTCACAACAATAGTTGCTCCTGCTTTTCCTAATCCCATAGCCATAGACATTCCTAAACCGTGTGTAGAACCTGTTACTAAAGCTACTTTTCCTGTAATATTAAATAATGTTTGAGACATATTTTATCTTAAATCTGTAATTTTTGCAACATCCATATCATTATAGTCTAGGTTTTCACCTGCCATTCCCCAAATAAATGTGTAATTAGATGTACCAGAACCTGAATGAATAGACCAAGGTGGGGAAATTACTGCCTCATGATTTTGCATCCAAATATGACGTGTTTCTTGTGGTTGTCCCATAAAATGACAAACTGCTTGATCTTGAGGAATATCTAAATAATAATAGATTTCCATTCTTCTATCGTGTACGTGAGCTGGCATTGTGTTCCAAACAGAACCTGTTTTTAATTCTGTCATTCCCATTTGTAGTTGGCAGGTTGTTACAATTCCACCAATTATCATTTGATTTACAGTTCTATGATTTGCAGTTTCTAAACTACCTAATTCAATTTTATTTGCTTCTGCTTTGGCTACTTGTTTTGTTGGATAGGCAGTATGTGCTGGTGCAGAATTCATATAAAATTTTGCAGGATTGTTTGCATCATCACTTTTAAAAACAACTTCTTTTACACCTTTTCCAAGATATAAAGCATCTTTATGCAACATTTTAAATTCTTCACCATCTGCGATGATAGTTCCTGTTCCTCCTGCATTAATAATACCTACTTCTCTTCTTTCTAAGAAAAAATCTGATTTTAAAGGATCAATTGTTTCTAAAGTTAAAGCACCTGTTGTTGGTACTGCACCTCCAGCCATATATCTATCATAATGCGTATACACCCATTTTATATTTCCTGGTTGCATTAAATCTGGAACTAAAAATTCATCTCTTAATTCTTGTGTGTCGTACTTTTTTACTGCTTGTGGACTTGAAGCATATCTTGTCTCGAAAGTTGTTTTCATTTTTATATTTTTTGTTGTATTTTTTTTTATAAAGAACATCTAATTCCTAATTCTAAACCTCGTAATTCTGCCAAACCACGTAAACGTCCAATTCCTGAATAACCTGGATTTGTTTTTTTCTTTAAATCATCCAGCATTTTATGACCATGATCTGGTCTAAAAGGCATTCTTACATCTTGTCTTCCTGTAGCTATTCTTTTTTGTTGTTCTAAAATTAATGCTTTCATTACTGCATACATATCTACATCACCATCTAAATGATCTGCTTCATGAAAGTTGCCTTCAGCATCACGTTTTGTAGCGCGTAAATGAATAAAGTGAATTCGATCTCCTAAACGCTCTACCATTCCTGCTAAATCATTGTCAGCTCTTACACCAAAAGAGCCTGTACAAAATGTCAATCCGTTATTTGGAGATTGTACTGCATTATAAATATCTTCGATATCTTTTTCTGTAGAAACCACTCTTGGCAAACCTAAAATAGGAAATGGAGGATCATCAGGATGAATACACATTAACACTCCTGCTTGTTCTGCAGCAGGAATAATCTCTGATAAAAACGAGAATAAATTCGCTTTCAACTCTTTTGGCCCTATATTTTTATAGGTAGCTAAAATTTGATTAAACTCTTCTAAAGTATATCCTTCTTCTGCTCCAGGTAAGCCTGCAATTATATTTCTGATTAATCTTTTTTGATCTTCTTCTGATGAATTTTTAAGATACTCTCCAGCTTTTTGTTTTTGATCATCAGAATACTCATTTTCTGCTCCTGGACGTTTTAACAAATACAGTTCAAAAGCAGCAAAAGCAGCAGCTTCAAAACGTAAAGCTGTAGAATTATCTGAAACTTCGTAATCTAAATTAGTACGTGTCCAATCTAAAACTGGCATAAAGTTATAACATACAATATCGATACCACATTCACCTAAGTTTATAATTGTTTGTTTGTAGTTTTCAATATATTTTTGATAATCTCCTGATTTTGTTTTTATGTTTTCGTGAATGGGCACAGATTCTACTACAGACCAAGTCAATCCAACATTTTCTATGATTTCTTTTCTTTTGTTAATTTCTTCAACTGTCCAGACCTCTCCATTTGGAATATGATGTAATGCAGAAACAATTCCTGTAGCTCCTGATTGTTTGATGTCTGATAAAGAAACTGGATCATTGGGGCCATACCAACGCCAAGTTTGTTCTAATTTTTTTGTCATTTTTATTTTTTTTATACTCCACTATAAGCTGCAAATCCACCATCAATAGGAATTACGATTCCTGTTACAAATGCAGAAGCATCATCACATAAAAACTTTGTAGCACTAATTAAATCCTCTGGAGTACCATAACGTTCCATAGGTGTTTGATCTATAATTTGCTGCCCTCTTTGTGTTAAACTACCATCTTCATTAGTTAATAAAGCTCTATTTTGATCGGTTAAGAAAAAACCTGGAGCTAATGCATTTACTCGAATACCAACTTTAGAAAAATGAACTGCTAACCACTGTGTAAAGTTAGAAATAGCCGCTTTTGCACCACTATATGCTGGTATTTTGGTTAAAGGTGTAAACGCATTCATAGAAGAAATGTTTAAGATAGAACATCCTTTTCTGCCAACCATATCTACTGCAAAAACCTGAGTAGGAATTAGACTACCTAAAAAATTAAGATTAAAAGTAAACTCAATTCCTTTAGCATCTAAATCGAAAAAAGTTTTAAAACCCTCTGCTTTGTTTTTTAAATCTTCCATTGCAAAAAAAGGGTTAGAAGTGGTTCCTAAAGGATGATTACCTCCTGCTCCATTTACTAAAATATCAACTTTTCCAAAAGCCTTATTTACTATTTTTTTTGCATTTTCTAAAGAATCTTTTTCTAAAACGTTACCTACAACACCTATTGCTTTTCCTCCTGAAGAATTAATTACATCTGCAACTTTATCTGCGGCTTCTTGTCTTAAATCTAAAACAGCGATTTTATTTCCCTGTTTTGCTAAAGCAATTGCCATTGTGCTACATAAAACTCCTCCCGCTCCTGTTAATACGATTGTTTTATTCATAAGATCCATTTTTCGTGTACGCACACAAAAGTAATAAAAAAATATGCGCGCTCACATTTTTAGTTCTTTTTTTGTTAAATTGCATTAGATTAATAAAAAACTATCGAGTTAAGATAGAGCTCATTAAAATGATTACAATAAAAGATATTGCTAGAGAAGCTAATGTTTCTGAAGGAACTGTAGATCGAGTTATACACAATAGAAGTGGCGTTTCTAAAAAAACTGAAGCTAAGATTAGAAAAATACTAGATCATTATAATTTTAAGGTTAACCCTGTTGCAAGAGCACTTGCAACTAAAAAAAAACATTCTATTGCGGTGTTAATCCCTAATTATAATAAGATTGATTATTTTTGGAAATCTCCTTATGATGGTATTTATAAAGCCAGGGATGAAGTTTATAATTTTGGAGTTGAAGTAAACTGTTTTTCTTATGACCAATACAACCAAGAATCATTTTATGCTGCATTAAAAAATATACTAGATATAAAACCCAGTGCTGTTGTTATAGTTCCAAATTTTTATGAAGAAACTAAAATTATAGTTACTGAATTAGAAAAAAGCAAGATCCCATATGTCTTTTTAAATATCGATATTAATGGTTTTAATAATTTAACTTATATAGGACAAAATTCTTATACTGCTGGATATGTGGCAGGAAAATTGATGCATTTAAAAAATTATAAAATCTCTAACTTTTTAATTATACAGTCTAAATACAATATAACTAAAAACAATACAGTTTCTGACAGAATTAAAGGTTTTAATGATTTTTTTATCAAAAATAATATTAACAGTAATATTAAAACTTTAAGAATTAAAGATATGATTAACTCTTCTGAGACAAAAGAGATTATAAATTCTTATTTAATGAGTTGCAATAATTTAAAAGGAATTTTTGTACCCTCTAGTAGAATTCATATAGCTGTTGATTGTATGGAAAAAAAATACCTAAAACAACTTGATTTAATAGGTTTTGATGATATACCAGAAAATAAAAGATGTTTGAATAATGATTCGGTTTCATTTATTATATCGCAAAGATCTTTTGATCAAGGATATAAATCTATACACATATTAACAGATTATCTTATTTATAATAAAAAGCCTAATAACAAAGTTTACCTTCCTATAGATATTTTAATCAAAGAAAACATAAACTAAATCTGCTTGTTAAAACATTCATTTTAATATACAAAAACAATAATCATCTTAAAACATAATTCCTAAAAACAAAGTTATTAATTATTAAAAATGCCAAAAATATTTTCGGCTATGACATATATCATACCTAAAATCTTATAATTTTTATAACTTTAACTTATGAGAAACATATTATTATTAACCGATTTTTCTGAAAATTCAATTAATGCAATTCGCTATGCACTGCATCTTTTTGAAGATGATATCTGTAATTTTAATATGCTTTATGTACAAAAGTCATCTTCTTATTTAGTAGATGATTTTATGCTAGCTGGAGAAAGAAGTGTTTACGATACTATTATAAAAAAACCGAAAACTCAATTAGCTAAATTGGTAGTTAAGATTGAAAATGAATTTAATAATAAGAACTTTAATTTCTCATATTTGGTTAGCTATAATTCATTAGTAGCATCTGTAAAAGAAATTATAAAGTCTAAAGAAATAGATTTAATTGTTATAGGTACCAATGGGGTTACTGGTGCAGACGAAGTAATATTTGGCAGCAATACAATTAATATTATTAGAGAAGTTGATTGCGCAACACTTATAATACCAGAAGATTATAAATATATACAAAGGCCTAAACAAATTTTATTACCTTTAGATATTGATGATTCTGTAAAGGGAAACGCATTTATAGACATCATAAAATTTACCAATCATTTTGGTAAAAAATTACATCTTGTTAGAATTAAGCCTAATAATGAAGATTCTAAAGAAGAAAAAAATGACATTAGAAACATCGATTTCTTTTTAAAAGACACTGACAATGAATATCATATTGTAAAAAATGTATCAATGCCAGATGTTGTAAATTGTTATTTACAAACACATAATATCGATTTAATTACATTAATTGTACAAAAAGAAAGTTTGTTCGAACGTTTTATAACAGGCTCACCAACTACAAAAATTGCACATAAGCTAAGCTTACCTTTATTGGTTTTTCATTCATAAAAACCGGCTTTATTTAACATATTATTGATAATTAAGTTCTAGGTTTGTAAGTACGTTTTCTATTAGAATCTAAGATAGCCATTGTTAAAATAATTATGTTTAATGCAGTTGCATACCTAGTATCTTGCCAGTCTTTGATAATTAAAAACTGAGAAAGACAAACAGCTACAATAGTAATAGTAAGCCATTTCTTTCTCTTTAATAAATCTCTAGAAACTTTTACAAATAACCCAAAAGCTAATAGCCATAATACACCTAATGGTTTAGAAATACTTAAAACACCTTTAAATAAATCAATATCGAAATAAGCTATTATAAAACCACCTAAATGTAGTATGGCGTGGAAAAATATGATTAAAACTAAAAAATATTTCATACTCAAAAAATTAGTTAATTCTCTTTTTTCCTGTTACTTCGTCAATTGCAATTTTAAATACAATTGGCAAACCTTCTTCATGAAGTTTACTTGAGAAATCACTAATAAAATGAAAATCTTTTTTTTCTTTTTTGGATGCTAAATTCTTAATTCCTTCTGCAAACTCATGCAAACTAGCTTTTGCATCTATACCAGAAAGTTCTTCATAAACTCCGTGTGCTAAAACAGATTTCCAATTGTTAAGGTTTTCTATTTCATCAATTTCTAATGATACAGAATTGTTTTTTCTCATTGTAACTGTTTTATGCCCTTCGTTTGTGTAGCCTAAAACTGTATCATCTACCGTAAAAAAATAAGTAATTGGTATTACAAATGGTCTATCTCTATAAATATAGGCCAAATGCCCAATATAATTGTTTGTTAAAAGGTTTTTACATTCCTTTTCGTTTAGATTAGTGATCATGACTTTTGCTTTTAAAATTACCCCGTTTCCAAAGCTATAAAAAATAAAAACAAAAAACAATGACATTGGTCATTATTGATAATCAATTATTTAAAAAATTAATCTTCATAAAACCTAAGTTTATTTTTTAGTTCGGTTTTTTCTATCTGTAGCTTTTCAATTTGTTTTAATAAATTATGAATAACATCTATACCTTCTAAGTTTATTTTTAAATCGTAGTGTAAGCGAATAATTTTTTCTACAGCATAAAGTTGATTCTTGTATAGGTAATTTTCATTCTCACTAACAAGAACATCAATTAACTCATATTCTTGCAACTCATTAATAAAAGCCTTAGAAACCTTATAATGAGTGCAAAATTGTTGTACCGAAATTAAATTTGATTTTTCCATCTTATCTTAGTTTTGATAATTCTGTAAAAAGTTCTTTTTCTTTAGTGGTAAGGTTTGTTGGGGTTTTTAATTGATAAGTAATATACAAATCACCAAATTGATTTTCTTGCTTGTATTTAGGAAAACCTTTACCTTTTAACTTAACTTTTGTACCATTTTGAGTTTCTGGTTTTATCGTTAATTTTACTTTACCATTAAAAGTATCTACCATTAGTTCTGATCCTAAAAGTGCTTTGTACAAATCTAATTCTACAGTTGTATACAAATTATCGCCTTTTCTTTTAAATGCTGTATTATTTATTACAGAAAACTGAATGTACAAATCGCCATTGGGTCCACCATTCATTCCTTTGCCTCCATAACCATTTATTTTTATTACCTGTTCGTTTTCTATGCCTGCAGGAATCGTAATTCGAATATTTTTATTGTTAATGGTTAAAGTGCGTTTATGAGTTGTATAAACATCCTTTAGGTTTAATTGCAATTGCGCATTAAAATCTTGACCTCTAAATTTTGCTTGATTTCTTTGTTGATGAGATGAATTACTTCTAAACATATTCTCGAAAAAATCAGAGAAATCTTCTTCAGAATATTGCCCAGTATCTCCTCTACTTTTTGAGTATTGTTCTTGTTGCTTGGCTTTTTCGTATTCTTCGGCGTGTTCCCAATGTTCTCCATATTCATCGTATTTTTTTCGATTAGCTGTATTGCTTAAAACCTCATTTGCTTCATTAACTTCCTTGAACTTTTTTTCAGCAGCAGGATCGTTTGGATTTAAATCTGGATGGTATTTGCGAGCCAATTTTCTGTATGCTTTTTTAATATCTTTCTCTGTCGCATTTTTAGAAAGCTCTAGTATTTTATAATAATCAATAAAAGCCATACTGTTTGTATTAGAGTAACAATTTACTATGATTGTAAAAAATAAAAAATGATAAATATCAGCGTTCGTAAATTTAGGAATTGCTTTTTTGTATATTTATATTTGTTTTCTAATTTAAAAAATTAATGTTTAAAAAAGACCAAGATATTTTCAATATTCTTTTAGGATCGGTTTCTGAAGGAGTTATTATAGTAGATGAACACCAAAACATTGTAGAAGCCAACGAATCTGCTATAAAAATGTTTGGTTATAATAATGATGAGCTTATAAAGAAACCTTTAAACATTCTAATACCTCAAAATTATCATGCAAATCATGGAAGCCATTTTAAAGGTTTTATGAAAGATAAAAAGAAGAGAAGAATGGGACAAGGTCGTGATATCTTTGGAGCAAAAAAAGATGGTAGTATTTTCCCTTTAGAAGCTGGTTTAAATCCTTTTAACATTTATGGGCAAAACTATGTAATGGCACTTATTATAGACATTACTTTTCGTAAAGAACAAGAGAAAAAAATTATAGCCCTAAACACAAAATTAGAAAACGAAGTTGAGCAGAGAACAGAAGAATTAAAAGCTGCAATAGAAGAATTAAAATCTTTAAATTTAGAGTTAGGTAATGAAAACCAAAAGCGTAAAAATGCTGAAGAAGAAATAAAATCTGCACTTAAAAAAGAGCAAGAATTAAATGAGTTGAAAACTAAATTTTTATCTTTAGTATCTCATGAATTTAAAACCCCTTTAAGCGGAATTTTAACCTCTACAATGTTGTTGGGTAAATACAAATTAAGTGAACAACAAAAAAATAGAGACAAACACCTAAAAACAATTACAGATAAAGTACATTATTTAAATAATATTTTAAATGATTTTTTATCCGTAGAAAAATTAGAAAGAGGTCAAATACATTACAACCCAACTACTTTTAAGTTAAGTAAAGTTTTAGATGAAGTAGTTTATAATGCGAATATTTTATTAAAAGATGGACAGAAAATTAACTATCCAGTAAATATTAATAATTACTTTTTACATCAAGATGAAAAAATTATTGAATTAGCATTATCTAATTTAGTAAACAATGCCATAAAATATTCATCAGAAAATACCATTATAGATCTTAATGTTTATCAAAATGAAACAGAAACTACTTTTACTGTAAATGATAACGGAATTGGGATTCCAAAAAACGATCAAAAAAATATTTTTAATAGATATTTTAGAGCAGAAAACGCGTTATTGTCTCAAGGAACTGGTATTGGACTTAATATCGTAAAAACACATATAGAGAACTTAAATGGAACTATTTCTTTTAAAAGTACAGAAAATATAGGTACTACTTTTACCATAATAATTCCTAACAAATCGAAATAATGAAAAAAATATTACTCATAGAAGATGATGCTGTTTTAAGAGAAAATACATCAGAATTATTAGAACTATCTAATTACACCGTTTTTACTGCTTCTGATGGTAAAAAAGGAGTTGCTTTGGCTTCAGAAAAAAATCCTGATATTATAGTTTGCGATATTATGATGCCAGAACTAGATGGTTATGGAGTTTTAGAAAATTTATCGAAAAATGTTAAAACAAAATACATTCCCTTTATCTTTTTATCTGCCAAAACAGAACGTAAAGATGTAAGAAAAGGTATGGATCTTGGCGCAGATGATTATATTACAAAACCTTTTAATGAAGAAGAGCTTATAAGTGCCATTGAAAGTAGAATAGCCAAAGCTGCTATTTTAAAAGATGAACGAGAAAAGCTAGCAAAATCTGATGTTGAAGACGAAAGTGAATTAAGAACTTTAAACGATTTAAAAAACTTTTTTGATGATAATGGACAAACTTTTGTTTACAAAAAAGATACTACAATTTATGAAATAGGAGACAATTCTAACTTTGTTTACTTAATTACAAAAGGGCTTATTAAGTGTTATAAATTCGATGAACAAGGTAAAGAATTAACCACTGCACTTTATAAAGAAGATGATTTATTTGGCTATACTTCTTTTACCCAAAATGTACCTTATCAAGAAACTGCAACTTCTATAGATGAGGTAGAACTAATGGGCTTACCAAAAAGTGAGATTCAGAATATTTTAAACACCAATCCAAAACTTACTTTAGATATTATTGAATTATTAACCGATAATATTTTTGGTATTAAAGAGCAATTGCTACAAATGGCTTATAGTTCTGTTCATAAAAAAACAGCATCTACTATTATAAAATTTGCGAAAAAAATGAATCGTAAACCAGAAGATCTTATCAAAATTTCGAGAAACGATTTGGCAAGTGTAGCTGGTATTGCAACAGAAACTTTAATTAGAACCTTATCTAGCTTTAAAAAACAAGGACTTATAGAAATAGAAGGTAGATCTATTAGAATCATAGATTTAGAAAAATTACAAAGTATTTCTTAAAAAAATAAAGTAATAAAATTGATATGACCAAAATCATTTCATAGAGGAATCGATCTTTTTAGTTTTGTTGTACTAAGAGAAAATCGATGAAAAACATTTTATTACCTACAGACTTTTCTGAAAATTCGTGGAATGCAATAGCTTACGCTATTAGTATGCATAAAGATGAAGTATGTAATTTTTATCTGTTGAATGTTAATAGAATAAACAACACAATTACAAGCGACATACCTTATACACCTAATAGCGAGGTTATAGATACCATAATTTTAAAACCTTCTAAACAAAAATTAAGAAAGGTTGTTGAGAGAATTAACAAAGTATTTACGAAAAATAAAAATCATAAATTTTACACACTTATAGATTATAATTACTTTATAGATTCTATAAGAAAACACGTAAGTGAAAAGAATATAGATTTAATTGTAATGGGTACCAAAGGTGCCTCTGGTTTAAAAGAGCTACTTATTGGTAGTAATGCTGGCGAGGTTATTACAAAAGTATCTTGTTCTACACTTATAGTACCAGAAAATGCAACTTATTCATCTATTAAAGAAATTGCTTTTCCTACGGATTTTATACTTTCTTATAATACTTCAGTTTTAAACTCTATTATCAATATTTTAAAAAAGGAAAAAGCTTCTTTACGAATACTACATATTGTGCAAAGAGGTTTAGAATTAAGTTTAGATCAACAAAACAATAAAGAGGTTTTAGAAGATTTATTTTCAAACTTTAAACATAGTTTTCATAGTTTATCGAACAGTAAAGTAGAAGATGCTATACAATGTTTTGTAGAAAGTAGAGACATAGATATGATGGCTATGGTTGCAAAAAATCTAAACTATTTTCAACAAATATTGTTTCATTCTAAAGTAGAAAAAATTAGCTACCATACTAATGTTCCTTTTTTAGTTTTACATGAATAATAATTAATTAAATATATTTTTTAAAACTGATATTTATCATTTTCAAAAACCCAAAACTGCTTTAAATTTGTAGTATCAAAAAAAGTTACTTTTAAGTAATTGTATTTCATAATTGAGTTTGAATCTATTTTTAGTATCGTGAAATTTAAAATAAAATCATTCTCACATAGAAATAGAAAGTCCCAGCTTTCTGTTTCTTAAAAAATGCCTTAAACTATCTATATGATAATTTAGGAGGTGATGAACAAGTTTAATTATTGTAGTTTTTTGATCTATAATAACAACTAAACTGTTCTGCAAAGGGGAGATAAAGCTCCCCTTTTTTTTTTATTTTTTCTACTTATAAAAATAGTATTATGGAACGTAAGATATTAATCCCAACAGATTTTTCTAAAAATGCTTGGAATGCGATTGTATACGCCTTAAAACTATATGCTAATGAGACTTGTAGTTTTTATCTACTAAATTCTATTAAAATAAAGGGATCTACAATGTCTGCTTTTTCTAATAAACTTCAAGAAAAAGTAACCGAAAATGCCAGCGAAGAATTAATAAAGTTAAAAAAAAGGTTAGATAAAGAGCATTTTAACAACAAACATAATTTTCATATTATTTTAAGTAGACAAGAACTTAAAAACTCCATAGAAACTGCTATTAAAAAACATAAAATAGATTTGGTTATTATGGGCACTAAAGGTGCCAGTGGTGTAAAAGAGTTGTTTTTTGGCAGTAATACTGTTCATATAATAAGTAAAATGAAGCTCTGCCCTATTTTAACAGTTCCAGAAGATTGCGGCTACAATACGCCAAAACAAATTGCTTTTCCTACAGATTTTAATCATTTTTACGAAGAAGAATTATCACCTATAAAAGAAATTGCTAATTTATATAATTCAAAAATTAGAGTTTTTCATATAAGCGAAGAAGAAAGCTTAAAATCTTGTCAAAATTATAATTTATCTATGCTAAAAGTTTACCTAGAAGATCATCCTCATAAGTTTGATTGGATACCCAATTACACCAAAAAAACGTATGAGATTAATGAGTTTCTAAAAGATCATAACATTAGCATCTTGGCTATGATTAACTACAAACATAGCTTTACAGAAGACATTATAAAAGAGCCTGTTATAAAAAACATTGGGTTTCATCCTATTGTTCCGTTTTTGGTAATTCCGTCTCAGAACTGATATATATCATTGTAATTTTAGTAATGTAATAGTATTTTTAGCTAACACATTTAAAACTAAAGTTATGAAACGTAAAATACTTTTACCTACAGATTTTTCTAAAAATGCTTGGTACGCTATACAATATGCTTTAGAACTTTATAAAAAAGATACTTGCCATTTTTATATACTAAATGTTTTTTCTGCAACAAGCGATATTATGAAAAACTTAATAAACTTAGAGCCAGGCAGTGAGTTGTACGAAGTAATTAAAGAAAAATCTGAAACCGGTTTACAAAAGGTTTTAGAAATGTTAAAGTTGCATAAATACAACAATCCTAAACATAATTTCGAAACCATTTCAGTGTTTAACAACCCATTAGAAGCTATTAAAAATATAGTTGAAAAGAAAGATATAGAAATGATTGTTATGGGTACAAAAGGGGCTACAAATACTTCTCTTATTGCCTATGGTAGCACTGCTATTTATGTAATGGAAAAAGTTAGGAATTGCCCTGTAATTGTGGTGCCAGAAAAAGCAAAACGAAACTTACCAAAAGAAATTGTTTTTCCTACAAGTTATAAAACACATTATAAAAGACGTCAGTTAAATAGTTTAATAGATGTTGCTAAGAAATGTAATTCAAGAATTGCAATATTACATATTGCTGAAGAAGAAAAATTAAGTGAAGAACAATTAGAGAACAAAGAATTACTCGAAGAAATATTTGAAGAAGTAAATTATGGTTTTCATACTTTATCTAAAAACGCAATAGAAACTGCTATCGATGTTTTTGTAGAAAGTAGAGAAAGTGATATGGTTGCTTTTATCAACAAAAAACACACATTTTTTGGCAGTATTTTATCACAACCATTAGTTAAAGATATCACCTACAACTCAAATACCCCAATATTAGTAATGCACGATTTAAGAAACTAAAAACAGATTTATTATGAAAAATATAGGTATTTGGTTAGATAAAGAAAAAGCATTTATCATAACTATAGAAAACGGAAATGAGACATTTACTACAATAGACTCTAATGTAGAGAATTTTAAAATATATGGAGGTTCTGGAACTCGCTTTAAAGGTGGTCCACAAGATGTAGTACAAGACAGTAGATATTTAGAACGCGAAAAACATCAATTAAAAGCATATTTTCTTGAAATTATTAATGCGATAAAAGATACCAGTGAATTGGTAATTTTTGGTCCTGCAGAAACTTATCTAAAATTTCAAAAAGAGTTAATTGAAAATCATAAAAGCTTAAATACAAAAGTTACAGTTGTTAAAAAAGCAGACAGTATGACAAAGAATCAAACTATTGCATTAATTAAAGATGCTTTTATGTCTAAATAAAACACAATGAAAGATGCTCACATACATATTGTAAAATATTCTGGCGAAAAAGTAATTTTTTCTTTACACAAACTAAAGAAATCTTTAAAAAGAACTGGTGCTGATGAAAATACGGTTAAATCAATTCTTGATAGAGTAAAAGAAGAACTTTATCAAGGAATTACAACCAAAGAAATTTACAATAGAGCATTTGCTTTGCTTAAAAAAAAGAAAAGCTATTTGGCTTCTAAATACAAACTTAAAAAAGCTATTTACGAATTAGGACCAACTGGTTTTCCTTTTGAGCGTTTTGTAAGTGCAGTTTTAAAATATTCTGGTTACAAAACCGAAGTTGGTAGCATTGTGCAAGGACATTGTATAAATCATGAAATAGATATTATTGCCACAAAAAATAATGAAACTACAATTATTGAATGTAAATTTCATAGCGAACAAGGACTTAAATGCAATGTGAAAATTCCTTTATATATAAACTCTCGTTATTTAGATGTAAAAAAACACTGGAACACCAATCTTGAAAATAAAGAATTACTTACAGAAGGCTGGGTAGTTACAAACACGCGCTTTACAAAAGATGCTAAACAATTTGGTAGCTGTGCTGGTTTACAACTTTTAAGTTGGGATTACCCAGAGAATAATGGCTTAAAAGATAGAATTGATAGGTTAGGTTTGTACCCAATTACAGCCTCTACATTACTAACAAAAAGAGAAAAACAATTTCTTTTAAGTAGAGAAATTGTTTTGTTTAGAGATCTTATTGGAGATTCTTTCTTTTTAGATCATTTGGGTATTTCCGAAATCAGAAAAAAAAGAATTTTAGAAGAAATAGAACAACTTTGTAATTTAAAAAACAATTAATTTTTTTATAGAAAAAGCACTACTTTAAAAACATTTAACAAACTGATATTTATCATTTTAATTATTATTTTTAGATTGTACTTTAGATCTATATTTAGTTTTACATAAAGAAGTAAAATCATCTTTTCAAAATTAAATTTTCTGCTCCTTATTTTTCAATAAAAGTTGAAGAATACACAGGTTTTATAACATCATACAACTGTATAAAATAAAATCTGAAGACTCCTAATAAATACCTTATAACGTTTTAAAAACATTTAAGGTAGTAGTATTTTTTTCAAATTACGGATTTTTATTTTGAGAGATTACTCTCTCTACTTTTTAACTTTTAAACCTAAATTATGAAAACTACAAACCCAAAAACAAATTTAAAGTATAAAGAATGGTTAAGTGCAGACGAAATGCACCACAACTCTAAAGAATGGCTTTCTGAATTAGAGTTTGTAAGAGATGAACATTTATTTTTTAAAAATTTAATATCATCATTTACGCTTCAGCTCATAGACAAAAAAAACTTTGCTGAATCTAAAAAACTTATTAAAAAATTAAACATATCAATACTAGAAAACGAAGAGTTATTTAATTTGATAAAAAATCACGAGAATAATCTAGAAATTATAATCGATGAAATAAATCAAATTGAAAAAGAAACAGCTTATAAAACCGAGCATTTAGAACTAAGATTTTCTATTAAAAAATTCTTAGAAAACTATAAAGAGTTAAAAGTAAGATTGTTTAATATTATTAAAGACATTAAAAAAACAGAAAAGCAAAAGTACCTTATTGAATCATAATTAACGTAAACTAAAATACATGAAAACCTACTTTCTATTCCTTTTAATATCGGTATTTTTTATAAGCTGCACTTCTACAGAAATGGTAGATAGCTGGAAAAGCGATGAGATCGATTCTTACGCGCCAAATAAAATTTTAATAGTTGCTGTGTCTCCTAATAAAACAGCAAGATTAAAATTTGAGCAACAAGTAAAAAATGAATTCGAGTTAAGAGGAATGGAAGCTGTTATAAGTTTTAATTATTTTGATGCTAGTGTTAGAACCGAAAAAATGACATCAGAAGAATTAAAAAATTTAGAAAACAAACTTTTAGAAGATGGTTTTGATAGTGTTCTGTTTACAAAAATAGTAGGTGAAGAAGATAGAATTTCTTACAAAAAACTGCATGATTTTGATAAAAATTTCAAGAAATTTAAAGACGATTATATTAAGTTTCAAGATATATATTACAACCCAGATTATTATAATGAGTACAAAGTTTATCACGCAGAAACAGCGTTTTATTGTATTTGCCCTACAAAAGAAAGAGAGCTAATCTGGAAAGGTTATGTAGATGTTATAGACCCAATTTCTATAGATGAAACTGTAAATGATTATGTAAATTTATTAATTGCAGTTTTAGAAAAAGAAAAGCTAATTCATAAAAAAGTATTAATGGAAGAAATTATAAATTAATGGTATCTAGATATTTACCAATATTTATAATTCTTTCTTTAATCGCAGAGATTTTAGGTACTGTTGGGGGTTTTGGCTCTTCTGTATTTTTTGTACCTGTTGCCAATTTCTTTTTCGATTTTCAATCTGTACTTGGTATTACAGCCTTATATCATTTATCTAGTAATATTAGTAAAATAGCAATTTTTAAAAAGGGTTTCGATAAAAAAATTGTGCTATTTTTAGGTATTCCTGCCATTATTTTTGTGTCTATAGGTGCTTATTTTAGCAAATATTTTAATCCTAAAATATTAACCTACATTTTAGGTTCATTTCTAGTTATACTTAGTTCACTCTTTTTAATTTTTAAAAAACTTAAGGTAAATCCAGATAAAAAAAACGCCATTATTGGTGGTGCATTATCTGGTTTAAGCGCTGGCCTTTTAGGAACAGGAGGTGCAATTAGAGGTATTACTTTATCAGCTTTTAAATTAAATAAAAACACTTTTATTGCTACTTCTGCAATTATAGATTTGGGTGTAGATTCTACAAGAGCTGTTATTTACTTTTTTAATGGTTATATGCATAAACATGATTTATATTTAGTACCCATACTACTTGTAATAAGCGTTTTAGGAACTTGGATTGGTAAAAAAATTCTAGACAAAGTATCTCAAGAACAATTTAGAAACTTTGTACTTATTTTAATTTTAGGAATAGGAATTATAAGTTTAGTTTTTTAGTAAACAAAAACCATTTAAAACGATACTAAAAACCAACGAATTACTGATCATTATTTTTAAAAACACTTCAGAAATTCATCTATAAAATTTTAAATATCAATATTTTAAATGATTGTTTTTGAGTATGAGTTAAAAATTAGATTCCAGTAATTTTTAAGCTTTAATACTAATAAAAACTACTGTTTTTAACCATATGTTATTCAATATAAATCATACGATAACGCATTTAATAGCATCATTAATTAAACTTGTGTAGATTTTTAATTTAATAATAGATTTTATAAGGATATCCAATTTTTATTTTGATATCCTTTTTTAAATTAAATCATTTTTTTACGTATTAAAATACTATCAAAATAAAAATCTTTACTTTTAAATTTCTATAAAAAAGAGAACTTAAAAACACTAATCTGAGTTTCTAAAATATATGAGTTACACATCGAATTATTTATTTATCAGAAAAACATTTGCTTTTAGAGTACTACTAACAATAATTTTTGCATTAAATTTTTCTAATTTTCTTGCACAAGAGCATATGCAGTTTCATCATATAACCACAGATAATGGTTTATCTCAAAGTGATATTAACAGCATTTATCAAGACAAACAAGGTTTTTTATGGTTTGCAACTCATGAAGGTTTAAATAAATACGATGGTTACAATTTTAAAATTTTTACACCAAACTCTAACAACAACCATAGCATAAACAGTAATTTAATTTATGCCCTTACAGGCGATAAAAAAGGAAATTTATGGATTGGTACCACTGGTAGAGGTTTAAATTATTTTGATAGAGCTACAGAAAAATTCTCTGAATTTATTGCTGATGACAAAAATGACGACAGCATAATTAGCAATCACATTACATCACTTTTAATAGACAATAACAACAGACTTTGGGTAGGTACAATTAATGGTATTGATGTTATAAATTTAGATACACCAAAAGACAAAGTAAAATTTCATCACTATAATTTAGAAAGAGATCCTTTTGTTGCTAAGTTTCAAGACAACTCTATAAACACAATTTTTCAAGATAGTAAAGGAGATATTTGGGTAGGTGGTTACCACGGAATTTTTAAATTAATGAGAGATTCTAATGGCGAAATATATTTTAAACTGGCCAATGAAATTATAGGTTTACCTAATGTTGCTGTTAAAAGTATAAACGAAGATGTTTATGGTAGATTGTTGGTTGGTACAACTTATGGCTTATATATTTTAAATAGAAATAATGCCTCAAAAATTGAATTAGTAACGCCACAAATTTTTGTTAATCGAATTTTGGTAGACAATAGAGATATTTGGGTAGGTACCAATAACGGACTATTATATTTTAATAATACCAATAAACAAAGCGCACCGAAATTAGTTAATACTTTTAAATACGACCCAAATAACCCAACAAGTTTAAGTAAAAACAATATAAAATCTCTACTAAAAGATAATGCAGGTGTAGTTTGGATAGGTACAATTGGCGGTTTAAATAAATTAGATTTAGAAAGAAAACAGTTTAAAAACATTAAAAAAACTTTAGATCCAACTAGTTTAAGTTACGATAAAATTAGGTCTATGTTCGAAGACAGTAATGGAACACTCTGGATTGGTACTGAAGGTGGTGGTTTAAACATGTTACTACAAGATAAAAAAGATAATTCTTACTTAGGTTTTAAAAGTTTTAAAGTTCGTAACGCATTTGTAACTATAGAAATAGAAAGAAAAGGTAAAAAACTACTAATTATTGGTTCTGAAGATTATCCTGGTTTATACGAAATTGATATTACTGAATCTAAAGAATATACAGACAATGATATTGTAGCTTTCGAACAAATTTTTGGCAGTGTATTTTCTTTATTAGAAGATAAAGATAAAAATTTATGGATTGGTACTTATAACAACGGAATTATAAGATGGGTTTATGACGAACAAAAAAACAATTACAAAAAGGACATTCTTTCTTTTAACAAGCTAGAAAAAAATGGAGTTTCTAGTAATATTATCAGAAATATTATCGAAGATCGATTTGGTAATATTTGGTTTGCCACTGGTAATGGATTATGCAAATTAACAAAAGAAGAAAAATTAAAAAAACATCCAAAATTTACGGTTTTTAAAAATAATTCAGAAGATAAAAAAAGTATAAGTCATAACTATATTTTAGAATTATTTGAAAGCTCAAATGGCGATTTTTGGGTAGGTACTTTAGGTGGTGGTTTATGTAAATATTTACCTTCGGATGAATCTTTTGTAACCTACAAAATAGAAGATGGTTTACCCAATAATGTAATAAAAGGTATTTTAGAAGATGACAACAACAACCTTTGGATATCTACAAACAAAGGGATTTCTAAATTTAATCCGCAAGAAATTACATTCAAAAATTTTGATACTAATGATGGTTTACAAAGCAACGAATTTCAAGAACTTGCAAGATTAAAAAGAAAAAATGGCGAACTACTTTTTGGTGGCATTAATGGCTTTAATTCCTTTTTTCCTGATAAAATAAAAAACAATTCTTACGAACCAGAAACAGTAATTACCCAATTATCAATCTTTAACAAAAACGTTACAATAGGAGAAGAAATTAATGGAAGAGTTATTCTAGAAAATTCAATAAGCACAACTAAAAGCATAGAACTAAAACACGATGAAAATAGTTTTTCTTTTGATTTTTCTTCACTTCATTTTGCTTCTCCTAAAAAAAATAAATATGCTTATAAATTAGAGGGTTTTGATAAAGATTGGATTTATACAACATCCGAAAGACGTTTTGCAACCTACACAAATTTACCGCCAAACAATTACACATTTAAGGTAAAAGCATCTAATAACGATGCCATTTGGGATTCTTCGCCATCTGAATTAAACATAGAAATTGTGCCTCCTTTTTGGGAAACAAAACTCGCCTATTTCTTATATTTATTACTAATTCTTGGTTTACTTTTCTTGTTTAGAAGATATACCATTATTGGCACCAACGAAAAACATAGATTAGAAATTGATCATTTAGAAAAAGAGAAAAATGAAGAATTACAAAAAATTAAATTCGAATTTTTTACCAATATTTCTCATGAATTGCGCACACCATTAACTTTACTAAAAGGACCTTTAAAATATCTACAAACTAAAGGACACAAATTAGACCAAAAAGTAATACAAGAGCAGTACAAATTAATGGAAAAAAATAGCGATTCTTTATTAAGAATTGTAAACCAACTGTTAGATTTCAGAAAAATTAATCAAGGAAAAACAAGACTTGTAATGCGTAAAAGCAATATTGTTACCTTTATCAAGGAGCTTTGCGAACCTTTCCAATTTTTATTGATTAAAAATCAAATCGATTTTAAAATTACTGCAAATCCAGAAAGTATAATTTCTTGGTTCGATCATGAAGCCATCGAAAAAATAATAAACAATCTATTATCGAATGCCTTTAAATTTACACCTTTAGGGGGTTCTATAAAAATTGATATTCAGATTGATGAAAAATATAATGGTAAAAATGTAATTATAAAAGTAGAAGATTCTGGTTGCGGAATAGAACAAGAAAAATTAGAAAATATTTTTGAAAGATTTTATATTGATAAAACAAAAGGAAAAGACAATCCGCAAGGTGTAGGTATTGGTTTATCTTTTGTACAACAACTTACAAAATTACATCAAGGTAATATAGAAGTTGAAAGCGAAATTGATGAAGGAACCACTTTTACAGTAACACTACCAATAGAAAGAAAAGCTTACGAAAACATACCAGAAATTACTTGTAAAAGCAGTAAAGATTCAGATTTTCTGGTAAGAACATCAGAAACAAACTCTTTAGCCATTAGTTTAAATGATGAAATTACTGATTTAAATATTGATAAATCTAGATCTGAAAAACCTCTTTTACTAGTAGTAGATGATAATTTAGATATTAGAGTATTCTTAAAACAAGCTTTAAGTGATGAATACATTATCTACGAATCACAGAATGGAAAAATTGGTTTAGAAATGGCCAACAAAATTTTACCAAACATTATTCTTACTGATGTTTTAATGCCAGAAATGGACGGAATTGAATTTTGTAAAACCTTAAAAACTCAGCAAGAAACTAGTCATATTCCTGTAATTATGTTAACCGCAAAACTATCTCAAGAAAGCGAAATTAAAGGTTTAAAAACAGGTGCAGATGATTATATTAGAAAACCATTTGATATTGAACTTTTAGGTGTAAAACTTAAAAACATTATAAAACGAAGAGACCAATTAAGAAATCGATTTAAGAAAGACATTTCTTTTAAACCCAAAGATGTTACAGTTACAACTTTAGACGAAAAGTTTTTACAACAAGCTATAGAAATTGTAGAAAAACATATGATGAATACCGATTTTAGTGTAGAAATGTTGGTAAAAGAAATGGGCTTAAGTAGAAGTACATTATATCTTAAATTTAAAGAAATTACAGGTTTATCTTCTAGTGCTTTTATTAGAAACATCCGTTTAAAAAGAGCGGTTCAATTGTTCGAAAAAAGCGATTATTCTGTAAAGGAAATTATGTACATGACAGGTTTTAACACAGCTTCTTATTTCTCTAAATGCTTTAAAAAACAATTCGGAATTATACCAAGTGAGTATGTAAGGCAAAATGTAAAAAAAGGATCTAAAGAAGATTCTTTTACAAGTATTTTAGAAGAAGAGTAATACCAATTATTCTTTAAACCTAATAAAGCAAAAGAGTACATTTTTAAAAATGTACTCTTTTTTAATAAACCAATTAATCAACTTTAAGAAAACTCTATATTAAATATTACAAAGTTATTTGTAATACATATGCAAAATCACAAGGTTTTTTAGAAGGCATTTTAACCTTTAATCCATTTTTAGCTTGTTTCCAATCAATTTTTTCGTTGCTACCTAATAGGGTAACATTAGTAACTTTATCTGTGTTTTTATTTATAGATTTTATAAGCACACTATTATTTTCTGGCCATTCCATCATAATTGCATAAAGCTTATCATCCTTTTGTGTAAATCGAATATCTTGCCCAGTAAAAGCTTTGTTTTTTCCTTCTGAATGATGCCCTTTTTCTACTTCAGTCGGACCTTCTCCAAAAGTTCTCCAGTATTTGGTATCGTAAATTGCATCACCATTAATAGACAACCAATTTCCCATTTCTAATAAAATCTCTTTTTGATCTTCTGGTATTGTACCATCTGCTTTTGGCCCTACATTCAATAATAAATTTCCATTTTTAGAAACAATATCCACTAAATCATCAATAAGTTGATTGGTATTTTTAGATTGCCAATCTGCAATATGGCACCAAGAATTTTTACCAATAGAAGTATCTGTTTGCCATGGTAATTTTCTTATCCCCGGCAACTTACCTCTTTCTAAATCATAAATTACTGTACCTTCTGGAAAAGCTTCATGACTAAAATTCTTGTCCTGTAAAACCACTTCTTTACCCCACTCAATACCTTTATTGTAATAATAAGCTGCCAATTGAGGTCTGTATTCTTTAAAATCTGGTGTATCTAACATAAAGTCGAACCATAAAATATCTGGTTGATAATTATCAATTAAATCTTTAGTTCTTGTCCACCATTGTTGTTTAAACTCTTCAGAAACTGGCTCATTAATATCTGTTCCTTTTTTTGAATATAAATCTGCATACGCAGGATTTGAAGTATCGAAATAAGTTTCTTTATTATAAAAAGACCAATTAAAAGCATAATGAGAAGAAGCGCCCATAATCATTCCTTTTTTTCTACCTTCTTTAAATAATTCTCCTAAAACATCTCTTTTTGGTCCCATATCATAAGAATTCCAGCGTGTTGTATTCGATTTGTACATTGCAAAACCATCATGATGATCTGCAACTGGCACTACATATCTTGCACCTGCTTTTTTAAATAAATCTATCCATTCTACAGCACTAAATTTTTCTGCTTTAAACATCGGTACAAAATCTTTATATCCAAATTTTTGCTGATCACCATATGTTTTTTTATGATGCAAAAACTCTCTTGTACTACCTTCATGTTCTACCTTTAAAGTTGCACTTAACCTATTTTTGTCCATATACATATTTCTAGGATACCACTCAGAACCATAAGCCGGCACTGCATAAACTCCCCAATGAATAAAAATTCCAAATTTTTGATTATTAAACCATTCTGGATCTTTGTAATTTTCTTTGATAGATTCCCAATTTGGCTGAAAAACATCTGTAGTTTTAATATCAGATGTCTTTGGTTGCTTGCTATTGCTTTTGCACGATATAAATACGATTAAAATTATAACAGCTAAAAATTTATACAATTTCATATTCTTTAAACTTTAAGAGGGTTAGTTAAGTGCGAATAATAAATTATCTGCTTTGCTAAATTCTAATTTTAATCATTTATTAAAAGTCTCTGATGTTGAATTCTTTACAACAAATGATTTTCTTTCTTTTAAATAATAAACTTGATATTAAATCCCTTTACTTTAATAAAAAAATACTTTAATCACCTAAATATCTGAAATTTAAACGAATTTCATCCAAAGAAAAAAAAGTTACCAATTAAACATTTGATGTATAATATTGACAATACAGAACAATACTTTCCCTATAAATTAGATAATTTAGTACTTCCATTATAGGGTCAACTTAAAACCATAGTTATTTTTTATTTTGATACTATAATGACAACTTTAAAAAACCTTTTTCCAAAATTTAAATGGATAATAAATATAGAAACATGAAATATTCAAAGCTTTTATTAATAGTAATTTTAATCAACTTTAGTTGTAAAACAGGTAAAGTATCACAAAAAGAAGTTGGTAAAAAACCAAATGTAATATTAGTAATTACAGACGATCAAGGTTATGGAGATTTAGGTGTTCATGGTAATAAAGTTATAAAAACACCAAATATCGACGACTTTTACAAAGAAAGTTATCACTTAACAGATTTTCATGTTGGGCCAACTTGTGCACCAACTCGTTCTGGGTTAATGACGGGTAGATATGCAAATAGTACAGGTGTTTGGCATACAGTTGGTGGTTGGTCTTTGTTAAGAGAAGAAGAAAAAACGTTGGCAAATATGTTTACAGAAGCTGGTTATAAAACTGGAGCTTTTGGTAAGTGGCATTTAGGAGACAATTATCCTTTTAGAGCACATGATAGAGGTTTTCAAGAAACTGTTATGCATTATGGAGGTGGTATACAACAAACTCCAGATTACTGGAATAATGATTATTTTGATGATACATATTTTAAAAATGGAGAACCTCAAAAATATGAAGGTTACTGTACAGATGTGTTTTTTAATGAAGCTACAAAATTTATAGAATCTGCAAACGGACAGCCTTTTTTCGCTTACATTGCCACGAATGCACCTCATGGACCTTATAATGTACCTCTAGAATATTATAATTTATACAAAGATTTAAGTAATGATGTTTTAGCTGATACTCAAAAACGTTTTTATGGAATGATTACTAATGTTGATGATAATTTTGGTAAGCTTCGTAAAAAGCTAAAAGATTTAAACATTGCAGACAATACCATTTTAATTTTTATGACAGATAATGGAACCTCTGCTGGATATTACAACAAAAAAGGAAAAGTTACAGGTTACAATGCAGAAATGCGAGGTACAAAAGGTAGCGAATATGAAGGAGGACATAGAGTTCCGTTTTTTATCCATTGGAAAAATGGAAATATAACTACAGCTAAAGACATTAATTTGTTAACAGCACAATTAGATATTATGCCAACTTTAGCAGAATTGTGTGGCATTGAATTACCTAAAGAACATAGAGCAATTAACGGTCAAAGTTTGGTTAAAGTACTTAAAGGAGAACAAAAAGAAAACAATAGAATGTTAATTACAGATTCGCAACGTTTAAATTATCCTAAAAAATGGAGAAAATCTTCTGTAATGCAAAATAAATGGAGATTGGTAAACGGAAAAGAATTATACAACATCGAAGAAGATAAGAGTCAAGAAAAAAATGTAGCTGTAAATTACCCAGAAAAAGTAGCAGAAATGAGAACTTTTTATGAAAATTGGTGGCAAGAAGTTTCTGTTCAATTTAACGAAGAAGTTAAAATTCCAGTTGGGTTAAAACAAGAAAATCCAGTTACATTAACTGCTCATGATGTACATACAGACAAAGGTGGTTATGCTTGGAATCAAATTTATATTAGAGATGGTAAAGTTGGTAATGGTTATTGGGCTTTAGATGTAAAAAGTGAAGGCGATTACGAAATTTCTTTAAGAAGATATCCTGTAGAAGCAGGTTTACCTATTAACACAACTGTACCAAAAGTAACACCAGAAGAAGTACCTGGATTACAGTTTACAATTCCAAAAGGAAAAAATCTAAATTTCACTAAAGCAACTATAGAAATAGCGGGTATTAACAAAGAAAATAGAATTACTAAAAACGATCAATCATCGACTTTTAAAGTAAACCTAAAAAAAGGAATTACAAATTTAAAGGCAAATTTTATCAACTCTAAATCCGAAGAAAACGTTGCTTATTACGTTTATGTGAATAAGTTATAAATAGATAAAATATATTATAAACTATTAAAAAAGCCTGTTTACAAAATACTAAACAGGCTTTTTTTATAGAAAATTTCACGCTATTTTTTCTGCTCCCAAACTCTAAAATATTTAACGTGGTATTCGCCATCCAATCTATTATCATCTGGCAAAGCACCAAACCATTTGTTAGATTCACAATTAAAATTGATTTCTAAAGGTTGATGCCAATGTGTGTTTTTTGCTTCTCTAAACAAAATTCCATCAATATAAAAACGGATGTATTCTGGCGTCCATTCTAAACCCCAAGTATGGTAATCTGCTTGTAATTCTTTAGGAAAATAGTATTTCTTTGTTCTCGAAAAGTGTTTTTTTACATCACCTTTATCTTTTGGTGCTCTAAACACGTGAATGTTAGAATTTAAATCATGTCTGTTATAAGATAAACCTGGTGCATTTTCGCAAATATCAATTTCTGTCCACCAATTTTTATCAACATTTGTCATCCAAAAACCAGAAACCCAAGGCGCATCCATCAACTTTACTTCGGCTTCAAAATATCCGTATAAAAATTTATTTTTACTTTTAATAAAACCTGTTGAATGTGTGTAACCTTCAGGCAATTTTTCATCTCCGTGTTTGTTTACTCTTATTACGAGTTCATCATTTTCTAAACTAACATTAGAACCGTGAAAAAAAGTTGGTTTTCTACCTTTCCAACCAGGATTGTTTGGGTACCAAATTTTCTCATTTATTTTATCAGCATTAAACTCATCAGAAAATTTCTTTAAAAGTTTCCATTTCTTTTTTTCTTTTTGATGAGATAAAGGCAGTTTATTATTTATTCTTTTAGGTGCTATACTTAAATCTACAGAATCTTTGTAGTTTTTTGGAGGTATTGTTAAGTCTTGAGAAACAACTTTACCCACAACTAAAAAGGCAATTAAAAAAAGGATTTTAAATTTCATATTATTGTTCATTTTGTTCTATTAATTTAAAGGAATCTATGGCGTGATAATTAGATCTTGCAGCAATTATAACTGTGTATTCTTTAGCCTCATTAAAAGTTGCATAAATTTGATGCGCATTATTGTCTGATGTGTTTGTGCTTCTAGACCATTCATCAACAGTATTCATATACACTTTAAAAAATCCGTTGCCATTTTCGCCAGCAGGATTTGGTGTTTTTCCAGAACCTTTTGGGTAAATTTTACTTGTACCTCTTATTGCAAAAAACTCATCTGCGTCTAATAATTTTAACCAACTATCATTATGTTCTGCCCAAGGATCTGTATCTGCTTTTTTTGCAATGTAAGACCTCCATTGAAAAAGGTAAGTTCCTGCTTTTGGTATATCAACTTTATAAGTAAGCTTACCAACTTCGCCAATAGTACCTTTCCAGGTTTGGCTAGCTCCTTCCCACACAATATAACCATCGCCTGTAAAACCAGTTATAGCAGTTTTCATTTTCCAATCTTCTGTAAGAGAAACATCAGTAGCATCAACTTCAATTACATTAGGTATAAATTGTTCACACTCACAATCTTCTTCGTTTAAAACTTCATCATCAGCACAAGTTAAAGTACAAGGAATTGGTTCGCAAGAGCAGGTTTCTTCATTTAAAGCAAATCCACTTTCACAAACTTCTGTGCAACCTTGCTCTTCATTTGAATTACTGCAGGCCAGTAAAAAAAATAACAAAACCACATAAAATAATGTTTTATGCTGTTTTCTGATCTTCAATTTTTTCATTCTAATTTGATGTTTTAAAAGTTTTTAGTATGCCATAAAATTAGATGGATTTCACGTTTTTAATAGCTCCATTTGTGCTTAAAAGAAAAACAAATGATTTTTAGTTGAATATTATCGTCCAATTATTATTGCTCTTTTTTAAGAAAATGATTGATTTTACTTAACAAAATCGACTTCCTTTAAACTTTAGAAATACACGTAATGGATAAATCTACATAACAAATGATTTTTAGCTTCATTTTAAAAAGCTAATATTTTTTACGACGCTTTAAAAAATTTACATTTATAATATGAATAAAAAACAGCAACAATTATTTTTTAAGATGAAGTTAAGAATACCATATTACAAAATTATTTTATTACTATTATTTATCTCATTTTCTTGCCATTCTCAAGAATCAAAAAATGATAAATCTATAGCAGATCTCAATTTTAATACAGACTGGTTATTTCAAAAAGGTGCTATAAAAGAAGGTGCTTCTATAGACTTAAACGACACAAAATGGAGACAATTGAATGTACCTCATGATTGGGCAATTGAAGGGCCTTTTGACAATAAACACAATGCAAGAACTGGTGGACTCCCTGTAGATGGTGAAGCTTGGTATAGAAAACATTTTACCATCTCTAAAAAAAATAAAAACAAGTGCATTTCTATTGAATTTGATGGCGCTATGAACGAAGCAAAAGTTTGGTTAAATGGGGTTTTTATAGGCGAAAGACCTAATGGTTATATTGGTTTTGAATTAGATTTAACAGAACATATTAAATTTGGTAAAGACAATGTTATTGCTGTTCAATTATCGCCAAAAGACTTGGCTGCAAGATGGTATCCAGGAGCTGGTATTTACAGAAATGTTCGTTTAAAAATCAATGAACCTATACACATTCCACAATATGGAACTTTTGTAACTACACCCAAAATTACTAAAGAAAATGCTGTTGTAAACATTGAAACTAAAATAGAAAATCACCATAAAAAAAGTGAAAATGTAGTTTTAAAAACGGTAATAAAAAATGCAAACGGTACAATTGTTTCTATGAATTCTTCTAAAATTAAAGTAGAAAAAGCAACCACAAAAAATATTGAATTGACTATTTCAAAGCCTGAATTGTGGGATATTACAAACCCTGTTTTATATACAGCTGTAAGTAGTATTTATAAAAATAATGTTTTAATTGATGAATATCTTACAGAATTTGGTATCAGAACCATAGCTTTTGATAAAAACAATGGCTTTTTATTAAATGGCAAAAAAGTTGAATTAAATGGAGTTTGTTTACATCACGATCAAGGCCCTTTAGGTACAGCAATTAATTACAGAGCCAAAGAAAGACAAATGCAAATTATGCAAAGTATGGGGGTAAATGCATTAAGAACAAGTCATAATCCTCCATCACCAGAAATTTTGAAAGTGTGCGATAAATTAGGAATCGTGGTAATTGTAGAAGCTTTTGACGAATGGAAATTAGGAAAAGTACCAAATGGCTACAATCGTTTTTTTGATGATTGGCACGAAAAAGATTTAAGAGATATGATTAAAAGAGATTGTAATCATCCTTCTGTAATTATGTGGAGTATTGGTAACGAAATCTTAGAACAAAGTAAAAAGGATGGTTGGCAAATCACCAAAAAACTAAATGATATTTGCCATGATGAAGATAATTCTAGACCAACAACTGTTGGCTTTAACTACTATCCTGCTCCTTTTAAAAATAATTTAGCTCAATATGTAGACATTGTAGGTATGAATTATTGGCCAGAAAATTACAATGAAATTCTTACCAAAAATCCAAATATGATTGTATATGGCTCAGAAACTTCGTCGCAAACTAGTAGTAGAGGCGTTTATCATTTACCAATTAAATTTAAAGAAAAACACGAAACAAACCACGTTTCTAGTTACGATGTAACTGTTGGGCCACCTTGGGCTTATGCACCAGATATTGAGTTTGATGCACAAGAAAAAGCACCTAAATCTTTAGGTGAATTTCTTTGGACAGGCTTCGACTATTTAGGAGAACCAACACCTTATGGAGGTAGAGATAATTCTACAAATGGTTATTGGAACGATGATTGGCCATCGCGTTCTTCTTATTTTGGCCCTGTAGATTTAGCTGGTTTTCCTAAAGACAGATACTATTTATATCAAAGTCAGTGGACAAAAAAACCAATGGTTCACGTTTTACCTCATTGGAATTGGGAAGGCAAAGAAGGTGAAGAAATTCCTGTTTTTGCATATACAAATGCAGAAGAAGTTGAGCTCTTTGTAAACGGAAAATCTTATGGTAAAAAGGTAAAAGGTAAAGATTTTACAATGATTCCTTCAGAATATCACTTCTTTAAAAAAGGGATGTACAAAACTAAATATCGCCTTTCTTGGCAAGTACCTTATCAACCAGGAAGCTTAAAAGTTGTCGCTTATAACAAAGGAAAAAAAGTAGCTGAAAAAGAAATAAAAACTGCGGATAAAGCTGCTAAAATTAAACTAACTGCAGATAGAAGTTTAATCAATGCAGATGGCAAAGATTTATCTTACATCACCGTAAAAATTGAAGATAAAAACGGCAATTTTGTTCCTTTAGCTAATAATCTTATCAAATTTAAAATTGAAGGAAAAGCTACTTTAGCTGCTGTTGGTAATGGAGATCCTACTTCTTTAAAATCTTTTCAAATTCCAGAAAGAAATGCTTTTAATGGCTTGTGTTTGCTAATTGTTAAAGCTACAGAAAAAAGTGGAGAAATTAAGATTACTGCAACATCAAAAGGATTAGAATCGAAAACGATTATCTTAAAAAGTAAATAATGAAAAAGCTAATAACTCTTATTGCAGTACTTACCTTATTTTCTTGTGCTAAAGAAGATACTGGTAGAATTGTAGAAAATTTTAATGATAATTGGAAATTTTCTCTAAACCAAAAAGGTGATTTTTCTAATGCAAAAACAAAAGACACTTCTTGGCAAACCTTAAATGTTCCTCACGATTGGAGCATTGAAAAAGGCTATCAAAAAGATGGAAAAACAGCTGCAAGTACTGGTTTTTCTGTTGGCGGAATTGGTTGGTACAGAAAACATTTCACATTAAAAAAAAGTGATAAAAATAAAGAAATAAGTATTTTATTTGATGGTGTTTACAACAATTCTAATGTTTGGATAAATGGACACTTTTTAGGTAAAAGACCAAATGGATACAATTCATTTTCTTACGATTTATCAAAACATTTAAATTATGATGGTTCAGACAATGTAATTGCTGTAAAAGTAGATAGAAAAGCCTATGCAGATTCGCGTTGGTACACAGGTTCTGGAATTTACAGAAAAGTAAGACTAATAAAAAAATCGCCTATAAACATTGCTCAATGGGGTGTACAAATTACAACTCCAGAGGTTTCTTCGAATACTGCTAAAATCAACATTAAAACAACTATTAAAAGTGATGGAAAAGCTGATAACAACTTATCATTAAACTATAGCATTCTAGACGAAAATGGTTCTGAAATTGCATCAGAAAAATCAATTTTAGGTGATAAATTTAAAATTATTTCTAAAGAAATTAAAATTCAAAACCCTAAATTATGGTCTACAGAAAAAGGAAATTTATACACGTTAACTGTTTCTTTATTTAAGAATGATAAATTAATAGACAATACATCAGAAAAATTCGGAATTAGAACTTTTAAATTTACTGCGGATAAAGGCTTCTTTTTAAATGGCAAAAAACTAAAAATAAAAGGGGTTAATTTACATCACGATGCAGGTGCAGTTGGTGCTGCAGTGCCAAAGGGAATTTGGGAATATCGTGTAAAGAAATTAAAATCGATTGGTGTAAATGCAGTTCGTTTTGCTCATAATCCACATTCTAAAGAACTCTTAGAAGTTTGTGATGAGCAAGGAATTTTAGTAATGAACGAAGCTTTTGATGAATGGAATGTTCCCAAACTAAAAAGTAAAAAATATTTGGGTGATAATGCAGCCACAAAAGAATCTTCAAAAGCCTATCCTGCTTCTTTTAATGAATGGGCAGAACGTGATTTAAAAGATTTAATTCGCAGAGATTTTAATCATCCTTCTGTATTTATGTGGAGTATTGGTAATGAAATAGAATGGACATTTCCTCACTATTCAAAAACTTATAATGATGTAAATGGATCAAGTGGTGCTCAAGGTTATGAACAAGTACCAAACTACGATTACAAAACTGTAAAAACTGCTTTTGATAAAAATATTGACGGCGAAGATCCTTTAGTAAAAATTGCAAAACAATTGGTTGCTTGGGTAAAAGAAGAAGACACTACAAGACCAGTAACTTGTGGTAGCGTGTTGCCTTCAGTTGGTATGGTAAGTGGTTATGGAACTGCTGTAGATGTATATGGCTACAATTACAGAGCTGCAGATTATGATGCTGCACATAAAGAATACCCAAATTTAAAAATCTTAGGATCAGAAAATTGGGGAAGCTATAATGAATGGAAAAGCATTAACGAACGCGATTTTGTTTCCGGAATTTTTGTGTGGACAGGGTTTGCATATTTAGGCGAAGCTGGTCCTTGGCCAAGAAAAGGTTTAAATATTTCTTTCTTCGATTTTGCTGGTTTTAAAACACCAAGAGGTCATTTTTACGAAACTCTTTGGATTGAAAAACCAAAAGTATATATGGTTACAACTCCTGCAAAAGAATCAGAATTTTCGTTTCATAAAAAAGAAGGTTGGAAGTTTGATATGCAATTAACTGCACCTCCTGTATGGAATATGTTACGAAAATGGGAATGGTACAAAGTAAACTCTAAATGGAAATACAAAACTGATGAAGAAATAGTTGTACAAGCATACACAAACTGTGAGGAAGCAGAGCTCTTTTTAAACAATGTATCTTTAGGAAAACAAAAATTAGCAGATGTTATAGAAACCGATCATATTTTAAAATGGTTAGTGCCTTATAAAAATGGTGAACTAAAAATTGTAGGCTATAATAAGGGTAAAAAAGTTGATGAATATTTCTTAAACACCCACAATGATAAAGTTGCTAAAATTGATATTTCATCTACAAAACAAACTTTAAAAGCAGATGGCACAGACGTATCTGTAATTACCATAAAATTGTTAGATAAAAACGGAAATCTAATTATTGATGCTGATAAAGAAGTTACTTTTAAATTATCTGGACCTGCAAAAAATATTGGTATAGACAATGGTTGGGAAATGAATACGCAATCTCATAAATCAAACTCAACTATAACTCACAATGGTAAAGCTATTTTAATTGTTCAGGCTACAAAAGAGCGAGGAGAAATTAAGGTTTCAGCAACATCATCAACTGTTAAATCAAAAGATTTAAAAATATCAGCTGAATAAACTTTTTTGTAATATGACCAATTCAAAATTTTTACTTTTTATAATTTGCTTTGTTTCAATTATTTCTTGTTCTAAAAAAACAGAAGAAAGTTATGGTTATAAAGTGAATAAAATTGCGGCTAAAACTAAAGTTTTTGAATTAATTTCTAAAAATGGCGATAGTAGAATAGCCATTGCTCCCAAAATACAAGGTAAAATTTTAACCAGTACATATAGTGGTTTTAATGGCGCAAGTAATGGTTGGTTAAATAGCAATATTTTTGATGAAGAAAACCCAGATTTAGCAGCAATTGGTGGTGAAGAACGTGTTTGGTTTGGTCCTTTAGGTGGCCAACATTCTTTTTATTATCAGCAAAAAAAACCATTATCTGAAGACAATTGGCAAGTTCCTAAAAGCCTTAGTACAGAAGCTTATAAACTCAAGCTTTTTACTAAAGAAAAAATAGTTATGTCTAAAAAAATGAAGCTTACTAATTTTATTGGCACTCAATTCGATTTTGAAGTATTTAGAAAAATTAAGTTGATAAATAAAGAGCAATTAAGAAAGAATTTAAGTTTAAAAATCAATAAAAACCTAATGTATGTTGGTTATGAAACCGAACACAGCATTCAAAATCTTGGTAAAGAAAAATGGACTAAAGAAACAGGTTTAGTTTCTATTTGGAGTGCTGGTATGTTTAAAGGTTCAGATAAATCTGTTGTTATTTTACCCTTAACAAAGGATGTAGAATTAGATTCAATTTATCAATATATGGGTAAACTAGATAAAAGCAGATTACAAATAAAAAACAAAACTGTATTGTTCAAAGCAGATGGAAAATACAGAAGTAAAATAGGCATTCCTAATAAAATTGCAACTCCTATTTATGGTTGCTATATCAAAGAAAAACAACAATTAATAATTGTTCAATATCATCAAACAACACATCAATTGTTTTCAAATTCTAAGGTTAGCATTCAAAACAATCCTTATCTAGGAGAAGTAATTCCTATTTACAATAATGGTCCAATGGATTATGCTAAAACAAACGAAACTAGTTTTTTTGAGTTAGAATCTACATCGCCTTTTTTAGAACTAGAACCTTATCAATATTCTTCTCATTACCATAGAGTTTATCATTTTTCTGGTGATGAAAATGAGTTGAATAAAATTTCAGAACAACTTTTAGGAATCGCTTTAAAAGATTGTTCGTTATAAAATAATACAAATGAAAAGATCAAATCAAAAGAACTTAATTTTATTGGCTATTCTCTGTTTTTTAGCTGCTTGTAATTCAACACAAAAAGAGGAAGCAAGAGTTACAAAAGATTTTAATTTTGATTGGGAGTTTTATTTAGAAGATGATGAAAATCAAAATAAAGATGCACTTTGGCAACCAGTAAGATTGCCTCACGATTGGAGTGTGGAACATTCTTTTACGCAAGAAAACACTTCTGGTGCAACTGCATTTTTACCTGGAGGAATTGGTTGGTATAAAAAAGAATTTACGCTCCCTAAAAATGCAAAAAACAAAACCACTTGGATTGAGTTTGATGGTGTATATTCTAACTCAGAAGTATGGATTAACAATAATTATTTAGGCAAAAGACCTTATGGTTACATTCCGTTTAAATACAATTTAACCCAGTATTTAAAATACGGAGAAACCAACGAAATTAAAGTAAAAGTAGATAGATCTGCCTATATAGATTGCAGATGGTATCCTGGTTCTGGAATTTATAGAAATGTAAAATTAGTAACCACCAACAAACTCCACATTCCACAATGGGGCACTTTTATCACATCAAATAAAGTTGATAAAAAAGAGGCTTTGATTGCTATAAATACTGCTATAAAAAACGAAGCCACTATACATAAAAAAGCCACTTTAAAAACCACTATTTTTTATGATGGTAATGAGGTATCTTCTACTGCATCAAAAATTTCTTCGGATAAAAATTCTTCAAAATATATACAACAAGAAATAAAAATAACAAACCCTAACATTTGGGATGTTGAGCACCCTAATTTATACACAGTAACATCAGAAATTATTCTAAATGATCAAATTATTGACAGAAAAGAAACAGTTTTCGGAATACGAAGTTTTTCTTTTGATAAAAACAAAGGCTTCTTTTTAAACGGAAAAAATTTAAAAATAAAAGGAGTTTGTTTGCATCACGATGCTGGTTTAGTAGGTGCTGCTGTGCCTATTGGTGTTTGGCAAAGAAGATTAGCAACTCTAAAAAAAGCTGGCATAAATGCAATTAGAACTGCTCATAATCCTCCATCAGAAGAATTTTTAGATTTATGTGATAAAATGGGCTTTTTAGTACAAGATGAAGCTTTTGATGAGTTTAACAATCCTAAAGACAAAAAACACAATTACAATCAGCAAAAAGCAGATCCTTTAACTGCGGGTTATACCAACCATTTTACAGAATGGTCAGAAAGAGATCTTAAAAACATGGTTTTGAGAGATCGAAATCATCCATCAATAATAATGTGGAGTATTGGAAATGAAATTGAATGGACGTATCCAAATTACGGGAAATCTACCGGTTATTGGGGTGCCAACAAAGTTGGTGATGTTAACTATTATTATGATGAACCACCTTTATCCGTAGAAAAAATTAAAGCCAATTTTACTAAGGAAAAACAAGGTGAATACAATTTGGCTGCTACTGCAAAAAAACTGTCTAAATGGGTAAAAGAAATAGATACAACAAGACCAGTAACTGCAAATTTGGTGATTCCTACAGTGAGTAATTTTTCTGGTTATGCAGATGTTTTAGATTTAGTTGGGTTAAGTTATAGACAAGCTGTTTATGATTATTCGCACAGAAATTATCCGAATAAAACATTTATAGGCACAGAAAATTGGGCAAAATATCACGAATGGAAAGCCATTGAAAATAAAGATTATATTTCTGGTATTTTCTTATGGACTGGTATTGATTATATGGGCGAATCTAGAAATTGGCCTAAAAAAGGAAGTGGAAGTGGTTTGTTAGATTTTGCAGGGTTTAAAAAACCAGCATACCATATGTTTAAAACACTTTGGAACGATGAATCTCATATTTATATAACTACGCAAACGCAAGAAAAATCTCCTTATAAATTTGATATTAAAAGCGGAAAAGTTGTAGAAAAAGAAAAAGGTTGGTCTAAAAAACAAAAATGGGGATGGCAAGATGTAAACGAACATTGGAACTATAAAAAAGGAGATAAAATTGCAGTTGAAGTTTATACCAACGAATCAGAAATAGAGTTGTTTTTAGATGATAAATCTTTAGGAATTCAAAAATTAAAGGATGTAGAAGATCATATTTTAAAATGGATTGTTCCTTATTCTGAAGGTAATTTAGTAGCTAAAGCTGTAAATTTTTCTAATAAAACTTCTATATCGACTGCAAAAGAGTTTAATATGTTAAGCTTAAAAGCGGATACTAAAGAGATAAATGCAAATGGTTATGATGTTATACATTTTACTGTTCAATTAAAGGATAAAAATGGAAATTTGATTAAACATCAAGACCAAGAAATTGAGTTTATAATTGATGGAAATGTAAAATTATTAGGAGTAGATAATGGTAGTTCTACAAACATTCAAGATTATCAATCGAATAAAATAATTACATCAAAAGGGAAAGCATTGCTTATTTTACAAGCAAATTTTGAAGCTTCATCTATAAAAGTAAAAGCAGTTTCTAAAAAGATAGAAAGCGAAACAATTGAAATAAATATAAAATAAAATTTAAAAAAATCTTATAAAAAGGCAATACAAACACCAGATTTCACCAAAGTTGTTCTGTTTTTTTCTATCAATGTTCCATCATTTTTAATTTGATAAACAACGGTTTCATCAGAATCTTGTAAACAGGCAATTAACCATTTTCCAGAAGGCAAAATATGAAACTCACGCAAGGTTTTTCCGTTTGTAAATTGATAGTCTAACAATACCAAATCATCTACCAGAATACTAAAAATAGTAATGGCATCTAAAGTTCTGTTGGCAGCATATAAAAATTGTTGATTCGGATGAATTCTTAAGGCAGAGGCACTTGGTGTTTCCGAAAAATGTTTAGGCAAAGATTGCACATATTTTATAGGAATGTACTTTTCTTTTTCTTCTTTTAAAATGGCAATTTCCCCAGTTAATTCGCCAATGCAATAACCTAATTTTCCATTTTCCGAAAATACAATATGCCTTGGTCCAAAACCTTTTTTAGTTATAATATCTTTTTCTTTTATTGATAAAAAACCATTGTCTATATTATAAGTTTTAATAGCATCAATACCTAAATCTGCTACGTAAAGTTCTTTTTTCTTCGGATGAAATAACACTTGATGTGCGTGTGCCATTTCTTGTCTTTCTTTATTTACACTAGAACCCTTATGTGTAAAATGGTGTGTTTCTTTTAGCAGCCTACCATTAACATCTACTAGAAAACGAGAAACACTTCCAGAGCCATAACAAGCTAAAAAAACGGCATTATTCTTATAACTAATATGGCAAGGTAAACTACCCTCAATTGCTAACTCATTTAAATAAGTTAAAGAAAAATTACTTTCAATTCTATATGCTTTTACAACCGGATTTTTCTCACGTACAACTTCTGTAAACGTATATAAAAACTGCTTGCAATCTGAAATTACCAAATAACCAGGGTTTCTAGTTTTGGTAATATGAAGAAGACTCAATGCACCTGTATTTTCATTAAAACTGAGTGTATAAATCCCTTCTGAATGTCCACCAAAAGTGGGCGTTAACATTTCTGTATAACCCCCAATAAAAAGTATCGTATTATTCATTTGTTTTAAAATAGCTAAACGAATCAAATTTAGCAATTTTTGAACTTTCTACACTAGAAGAAGTTGCATACATACCAATATAAACACCATTAAATCGTTGAGCAACCTCATCTGAAATAAGTGTATAATCTTGTGGTTCACCAATCTTTTTTAATTGATTTATATTTTCGCCATAAAAAAACTGAACTTCTAAACCTGTAACTTTAGCAGTTAAAATAACATCTTTATTTTTATAAGGAATTGTTGCTATCGTTTCTGGAGTAAACTTACCTTTATTATTTTCTTGATAAGCTTTAATTAAAGAAATTCCGTTTTTACCTTTTAATAATTGATAGTTATTTCCATGACGTCTGTAAATTACCAAACCAGCTTTTTCATTTTCCTTTTTAGTTTTAAAAGAGAGTTTTGTAGATGCTTCATAATTAAAATGACGGGTTCTTTGAGCCACATAAGACGGATTTACGAGTTCTGTAACCATTTCTGGGCGCAATTCAATTTCTAAATTACCATCTTTTAAATGATGCCATTTTTTGATAGGAGAACGTAAGAAATTCCATTCTAAACCTAACTCTTTTTCATCAAAATTATCTATACTATTTATTTCTGAAACTGGTGTAAAAGGTAAATTTGGTCTTTCTTGCTCTAATTGCAATAATCCTTTAGACGGATTAAAAACAGGAGTTATTCCACTTTCTTGCTTAGTCATTTTTACTTTAGCTAAAAACGTTTCTCGAGCTAAGGTTACAAATCCTTTGTGATTTCTTTTTGCCAACATTACACTCCACCATTCTCCATTTTGCGTTTGTACTAAATCTGCGTGGCCTGTTTGCCCAATAGGATGTGTTTTTTCTAAATGACGATGTGTTAAAACAGGATTTGCGTGATTTGGAACATAAGGTCCCCACAAATTTTTACTATTAAAAACTGTAATTGCGTGATATTCTCCTGTACCACCTTCGCCAATTAACAATAAATATTCACCATCAATTTTAAATAAATGAGGACCTTCTGCCCAACGTGCATTAGCTGCGTGACCATACGTAAGTTGTTTTTTATCACCTAATAAAACGCCTTTATCTGGATCTATTTCTTGCATCCAAATGCCATTTTTACCAGGCCATTCTTTTTGAGTGCCATCAATAATACCTGCACCTGTATAATAGCATCTGCGATCATCATCCCAAAAAAGAGAAGGATCAATACCATAAGCATCTTTAATATACATAGGATTACTCCAAGGACCTTCTGGTTTTTTAGCAGTAATAATAAAATTACCTTTCTGGCCAACCATTGTTGTGATAATATAGAATTTACCATTATTATAACGAATGGTAGGTGCAAAAATTCCGTTAGAATTTCTTAATCCTTTTTCATAGACAATTTGGGTTTCACGATGTAAACCATATCCTATTTTTTCCCAATTTACTAAATCTTTACTTTTATGAATTGGCAAACCTGGATACCATTCAAAACTAGAATTTACCATATAATAAGTATCGCCAACTCTACAAATTGATGGATCTGGATAAAACCCAGATAAAATAGGATTTTGGAAAGTTTCAGGAATAGTTTGCCCTAATAAATTACCACAAATTAGAAGTGAAAAAAGGAATTTTATGGCTTTAAAAGTCATCGTATAAAAAGTTATTTAGGGTTGTAATAACAACCAATTTAAGTTTACAATTTTAGTAGCACCCCAAACCGATTTAAAAACTACAGTAATATCTTTTATCCCTTTAGGAGATTCTAACAATTCAGTTTCTATAGTTTGCCACTTGTTCCAACCACCAGTATAATTTACAGGAAAAGTTGCAATTAATTTTCCATTAGCACCACCAACTCTTACTTCGAAAGCTCCATTTCTTTGACCACTTGCAACTCTAGCTTGTATTTTCTTTGCAGAACCATCACCAAAATCTACACCATTAAAACGAACATTACTCATCATTTTAGTTTCTGTAACCATCCATCCATTGGGTTCATTACCACCAACAAAACTGGTTTCTGCATTGTAAATATCATTATATCTATCTACTTGAATAGTATCACCAACCTGCGGATTACCAATTCCTCTTAATGTTGGTATAACTTTCTTAATGCTACCATCCTTTTTAAAATGCATATAATCTGCTCTCATAGAACGTAATTTACTGTAACCACTTACACTCCACCAATGATAAAAAAGCGTCCATTTTCCTTTGTATTTTACAACAGAATGATGATTGGTACCATTTTCGATATTATCCATAATTTTACCACTATACACATATGGGCCTAGAGGTTTTTTACTCATTGCATAACCAATAGTATACCCTTCATCAGCAAAAACGTGTGCAAAAGTTAGATAGTAATTACCATTATATTTAAAAGGAAAAGGACCTTCTACATAACCTGCAGGAATACCTTGAATTTGAATTGCTTCGCCCTCAATTTCTTTCATATTCTTGTTTAGTTTAGCTCCTTTAATGGTTTTACCACCTGCAAAGAAAATATAACCTTCTCCATCATCATCGATCATTAAACCTGGGTCTATACCATCAATACCCTTAATATAATCTTTTTCCCATTGAAAAGGTCCTGTAGGATTATTTGAAACACCAACACCAATTCTTCTAAATGAAGAACCATCTTTTGGTGGGGCAGGATAGTAATAATAATATTTACCATCTCTTTCTATACAATCTGGCGCCCACATTCCGTAAGAATTTTTCTTTCCCCAAGGCACATCATTTTGATCTAAAACAACACCATAATCTCTCCAAGTATTTCCTTTTTCTAAAGAAAAAATATGATAATCTGGCATACAAAAACGAGGTGCATCTATACCTTTTGGAGGCACAACATCGTGAGAAGGATAAATGTATAATTTATCATTAAAAACACGTGCAGTTGGGTCTGCTGTATGAATGTGAGTTACTAATGGGTTTTGAGCTTTTAACCCTATCATCAAAAAGAAAAAAATAAGGCTTAGAATTCTGTTTTTTACCATCATTTTAAATTTAAGAAATCTGTTTTATTAATTTGTTCTGAATTCAAAAACCGGAGATTCTGAATTGTTACCAAAACTGTCTTTTGTAACTACTTTCCAGTAATATACTTTTCCGCTTTCTAAAGACAGGTTATTCATTGTTGTGCTTGAGGTAGTTCCTTTTAATTCTGTTGGCGGATTTGTTGTTGATAAGTAAACATCATATTCATCTATATCTCCATCAATGTCGCTACCTGTCCATTCTATAGTTGTAGAAATATCTACAGAACTTCCCATTGCTGGACTTACCAAATCTGCTGGAAAAGGTGCATAATTTTGCACTCCATCTCCTGCATTAAAAAATTTCCAAGTATCGCTTGTTGTATCTGCAGCACCATTAGATTTTGCAGTTACAGACCAAGAATAAGGCACGCCTCTTAATAAAGCTGTTTCTATATTTGTGTTCGATGAAATAAGACTTTTCACAGAATTATCGTCTAAATTTGTAATTTTTATGGAATAACTATCTGCATTTTCGGCTGTATTCCATTCAAAATACACTTTACTTTCTTGTTCAGAAATAACATTACCTTGGTTACACTCAGCATTATTAATAGGTAAAACTAGAACTGCTTTTCCTAAGGTTACAACATCTGGTCCACCTTCACTATCTCCACCTCCACAACTTACTAAAGTGATTGCAAAAAGAGCTATAAAAATATTTTTGATAGATTTTATAGTTATCATTGTTTTATAATTTTAAAATTTGAATTCATATTATTACCAGTAACTTTTACAAAATATACACCAGCAGAAAGTTGATTAGTAGCCACTAAAATATTTCTATTTTGAAGTTGAAAGCTTTTTTGTAAAACAATTTTACCTGTTGATGACATTACTTGATACGACACATTTTTAGTTTGATTTTCTGGAAATGCAATCGTGAAATTTTCTTTTACAATTGATGGATACACCAAGATTTCATCTAACAAAATAACTTTTTCTTGAAAATTACCTTGACAATCTTTATCCGTAGAAACTTTAATATTATTCTCTCCTGTTTTTAAAGGAAGCGTAATATTTTCTTGATCTGTAACTGTAATAACTCCGTTTAAATTAATTCTATACAACTCACTACCAGTAAGATTTAAAGCGATACTTTTTTGATTTTCATTTACTTTAGCAGCAACAGACAAATCTTCTGGAGCTGTAATTATAATATTATAACACTGTTTGTAATTAGCATCTGCATCTGTTGTGATACAAAGTGTATAATTACCAGAGGTTAAATTCGTAAACTCAACATCAGAAGTAAAAGTTTGCGACATACTTGTACCTTCTATAGTTGCTGTAAATGTTAATGAATTTTCTTTGGATGTAATTGCTATACTTCCATTATCGCTAGAAGCACAAGTTTCTCCTTTTGTTAAGACTGTAAAATTATCTGCTGCAATTGTAAAAATTGCACAACCATCTGCGTTTACAGTTGTATTTCTTGGTGTATCAGGACATAAATCTAAGCTATCTACAACTCCGTCTAAATCTTTATCATCTGCAGGTAAATCTGAACATACTTCACCAGGCAAACCATAACAACCTAAATCTGCTGGTCCATAAGTAGGATCCCAATCTGTACCAGCAACCCAATTTTCGCCACCAAATTCGTAAGCGCCAACATCTGGATGATCACCTAAAAAACCATCAGTAATACCCGTAATTTCTCTCCCTTTATCTATAGGTTCTGAATCTGAATTTAAAGTAAAATCTCCTTGACTTACATTGGCAAAAACATCCGAAGAAACAACAAGGTTATTTTGTTTGTCAGATTCTGGTTCCCAGTTATTATCGCTTCCTAAATTATTCCATACTTTTACATTGGTAAAAGATGTACCCTCTTTATGCCAAGCACCCATTACTTCTGAGCCATTCCATAAAGTATTGTTGTAAATTTCTAAATCTTTACCATTCCAATTTATTTGAATGTTTGTCCATTCTGTGTTCCAGACTACATTATGATGCACTTTAAAACTTTCTGCATCGTTGTCTAAATAAATTCCTGCAGCTTTGTTAAGATCTCCTCTAGAATAATTATCGTGAAACCAATTGTGATGAATTTCTGTATTTTCCTGTTTACCAACTGTGTAAAAAAGTGCACAATCATCAGCAATTAAATTACTTCTAGAAATATCATTATATGCAATTTCGTTATTTGTACCACTATAATTTATACCATCTCTACCACCTTTGCTAACTTGGTTATTTATAAATTTAGAATTGTGCATACCTCTTAAAACAACAGGAGCATCATAAGAACCTAAAGTATTAAAATCGTGTATTAAATTATTTTTGATAGTATGATAATTCCCTCTAACATTAATACCAGTTGCAGAACCGTAAGCAATTTCGCATTTTTCTATGGTGTTGTTAGAACCTTCCATTTTTATGGCTGCAACACCAGTGTTAAAACCAGTTACTATACCTTGAGTGTAAGCACCATAAAAAGAAGAAATACCATATAAAACATTGTTAGTTGTGTTAGAATTTGTTGTCCATCTTGTATCATCTTCTAAAGTTATACCTCCACCAAAAACAGCTAAATTTCTTACTTCTATGTATTTTTTATGTTTTAGGTTAATGGTTTCGTTTCTCCTTCTCATTTTAACATCTCCATCTGCAGGAGCTGCACCACTTGGTAATTGCACAAAAAGTTCTTTTGTTGATGGATTAAAATACCATTCATTTTGATAATCTAAAGCGCCTTTTACACCTTCTAAATAAAAATCTCCAAAATCTGCAGGAGCGTGAAACGTACGAATCCAATCTGGGTTTTTATCTAAATTAAAATTTACTCTACCACTAGAACTGCTTGTAATTTTGGCTTTCCAAGCAATCCAACCAGAGCCAGGTTTATCACCATAAAACCATACAGCACCATCTGTCCAGTTTATATTTGGTATAGAACTTTCTGTTAAGTAAGCATTGTTGATAACATCTGAAGCACTACCTCCAGAATTTCTTAAAGAGTTTAATGCAAAAGCATCTTGATCTGTTTTATTAGGCCATCTTGCCAAATCTAATGCAGTTTCTTGATGCATTACAAAATTCTGTTGCCCTAAAGAAGTAAAAGGAATTGTTGTTTTATAAATAGCACCACTATCTTGAGACCAACCAGAAAGAGATTCCATTGCAGAAATTATGACTCTTTCTCCTGGATACGATTGAAATATAATTGGGTTACCTGCTGTACCAGAATTTGCTGGCGCTAATGTTTCTTCGTAAGTACCTTCTCTTATATAAACTACATCTCCTGCAACTGCAATACTTGCTGCTTTAGAAATGGTAAGCAATGGACTTTCTATTGTACCTGAGTTAGAATCATCTCCATTTTTAGCTACATAAATATCTGTTGCGTTTATATGCAAACAGAATTGTAGTAAAAGAATTAATATTAAATTTTTGTAGTTTTTTAAAATCATAATTTACTTTTTATTTTATAGGAAAACCTCTAATCACAAATTTAAAGTAGAATAAAATTGATGTTTAAAACAAATGGATTATAGAATAGAACGAATGTGTTTTACCTTGTTTTAAAGGGAATTTCTACGGATAAAATCACTAAAAATTCTATTTTAATTGATAGTAAAAAATCAATTTAATTACTGATCATAAAAAAAACTCGGAATCTAAATTCCGAGTTTCGATAATTAACAAATGATAAAATTTACTTATTGCTTAACAATCTTTCTTAAAAGACCATTATTACTTTTTAATATATAGATACCACTATTTAACTCAGAAATATCTATGGTAGAATTTACATTCTTAAATCTTTTTACTTCTTGACCAATTGCATTGTAAACTGAAAATGCTGTTGCTGTTTCTAAACCAGAAATATTAATTTTACCTGTTGTTGGGTTAGGAAAAAGTTTAACATCTTTTAAAAATTCTTCGTCTATACTAGCTGTTGTACTTGGATCTACGTGAATAAAACTAGCAGCAGGAATAGTTGGTGTAAAATTAACATCTACTGCAGGTTCTGTTATCCAAGATAAATCTGCCCAAGTTTGATTTCTTACTGTAAACCTTAATTCATAATAATAAGTTGTAAAACCTGTAGGAGCAGGATTTGGATCTGCTGCTAAAAGCTCTTCGTTTGTCATTAAATTTCCATCTCCATTTACAATAGCAGCTGGTAAAGATTCTATTGTTATGGTTGATGTTAAATCTGTACCTGCAGGTAATGGATCTTTATTAAAATCAGAATCTCTCCATTGTTGAGACCAAACTCCACCAGAAACTGTCCATAAAGTAACCTCTACTGCACCTGCAGCAATTTCTACATCTGAAGTGTAAGTAATAGATACATCTAATGCATTAGATGCATTATAAACTTCATCTTTAACAGTAAATGCTAAAGCATCTTGTGCATAATTAATTGTTGAGCTTGCTACTATTACAAGTAATAAAAGTAATTTTTTCATCATATAAGAATTTAGTTAAGTTAATACCTAGCCAAATTATCTAGAAAAGCAATATTCATTTTATTTTTATGGTTTTTAAGCTATTACATATGGTTAAAAACTATTTTTCTTCAAATATTTTTAATATATCGTTGTTAATAGCGGTTAAAATGCCTGTTTTACCTTTTGCTAATTTTATTTTTTGAATGTCTTTTACATTAAAAGGAACTTTAAAACCACTTTTTAAGTAGTTAATACTTTTAAATTCACCATTTGTTGTACCCAACATTAATAATCCTAAAGATGCATCTGCTCTTGTAGTTTCTACTTCTACCTCAAATTTATTCCCAGCAATTAAAATATCTTTAATTCCGTCTTTATTAAAATCTTCAACTACTATTCCATTAATTACAGATAACTGTGCTTGAGCTGATAATTTTATCAATCTTAATTTACCATTTTCATTTTTTAAAATAACACTTGCAAACTCTTTAACTTCGTAAGTAAGGCCTTCCTTTTCTTTATCACCTATAATTTCGTGAATGTCTGCACTTGCAAATTCTTGATAGGTTTTAAATTTTTTAGAAATATTAGGCATTTGCTGACTGGTACATTGTTTACCTCTAATTGGTACTTCTCTGTTTTTATAATGTTTTGCTAAGAAAATATCATTTGTACCATTTTTATCGAAATCGTTGGCATATACTTTAAATGGTTTTTCTTCGGATGCTGAAAATTTATAATTTAAACCTAAATTACCAATTACAAAATCAGTATCTCCATCATTATCTATATCTGTTGCGACTATTTTATTCCACCAACCACTGGTATTTTCTAATCCATATTTAGAAGTAACATTTTTAAACGTATTGTTCTCTAGTTTAAAAACGGTTATTGGCATCCACTCACCCACTACAATTAACTCGTTATTTTTGTTACCATCAATATCTGCCCAAACAGCAGAAGTTACCATACCAATATTTAAAAGTTCTGGGGCAATAGTTTTTGTAACATCTATAAATTTACCTTTTTGATTTTCTAATAAAAAACTTTTTGGTGCATAAGGATAAGTTTTAGGAATTAGTCTACCACCTACAAAAAGATCTAAATCTCCATCAGCATCAAAATCTAAAGGTATTACTACAGAACCACTTTCGTTTAAAGTTGGTAAATTATTCGATTTTGTAAAACCTCCTTTTCCGTTATTGATATACAATCTATCTTGTAAAATTGGTGAATGCACATCAAACTCATTGCCTCCACTTACTACAAATAAATCTAAATCATTATCTCCATCAGCATCAAAAAAAGTTGCACCAACATCTTCGTGTTTGGCATCAGAATTAAAAACAGATTGCTTTTTTTCTATGAATTTTCCTCTTGTGTTTTGCAAATAAATTTGTCCACTTTGATTGCTGGCACCACCAACAAAGAAATCTTCTAAACCATCATTATTTACATCAGCAACTGTTAAACAAGGTCCGTTTTGAGATAATTTATGCGGAATTAAAATTTGATCTTTAAAATCGTCATAAATATTTTCTTTATGAACAAATGGCTTTTTAAATGTGGATGCAGTTACCTCTTTAAAAATTGTTTTTGATTCTATTTTATTTTTATTGATGATTTTAGCATCAGCATATTCAATTTTTAACAATTGATTTACCGCTACATTTTCTAAAATATTTTCTTTTCCATCTGGCCAAAGCACAGTAATTTTATCAATAGTATTTATTTTCCCTAAACCAAAATGCACCAAAGGTTCTACTGATGATAAATAACCCCTAACTGTTTTAAATTGATGAAATTGCTGCTGATTATTATAGTTAATCGTAATTTTTGCTCCTAAACCCGTATTGTTTTTTTCAGGACCATTTAGCTTAATTTTTATGTAATTGTTCTTTAATTTTTCTGACGTGTTTTTATAAATAAAAGCTTCGTCGTTTATATTATTTACAACCAAATCTAAATCGCCATCATTATCAAAATCGGCAACAGCAGCTCCGTTAGAAAAACTATTATGTGCAACTCCCCATTCTTCAATTTTCTTTGTAAAAGTTAAATCGCCATTATTTTTATAAATGTAATTGGGGATTTTGTTTTCTTTAAAAAGATTGGTAATATATTTTGCATTTTGTTCATTTGTATTTTTACGCGCTTGCGGACTTTGCATAAAAGCTCTGAATTTAGCATTTGCATCTTTGTCCCAAATATCACGTCTAAAGCCATTGGTAATGTACAAATCTCTATAACCATCATTATCAAAATCACTACCTAAACAAGCCCAACTCCAATCTGTTTTAGAGATTCCTGCATATTGACTAACATCACTAAAAACTCCATTTCCTCTATTAAGTTGCAATTGATTGTGCATATATTGATAATGAAATCCGTTTGAAGTCATATCCTTAAACAACTTTGTGTTCATAGATGCCATTGTAGTTTTAGAACGTTCATAATCTTCTGGTAACATTTCTAATTGCATAATATCTTCGAAACCATCATTATTAAAATCTACAATATCTACACCCATTGCATAAAATGGAATGTGATTAAAACGCTTTGTTAGTTCATCTTTAAACGTTTTATTACCTTGATTTATGTACAAATAATCTCGCTCTAAATAATCGTTAGCCACAAAAACATCTGTTTTATTATCGTTGTTAATGTCTGTAGTTACAATGCCTAAACCATAACCAAAATTATTTTTGATACCTGCTTTTAAACCTATTTCTTTAAATTTACCATTTACATTTTCGTAGATTTTATCTCTAAATAAATCGTCTTGTTTTTTCTTGCCTGCTAAAACTTGTTGATAGCCCATAAAAAAACGATTTGGTCTGTTTGTGAGGTACATATCTAAATCGTTATCATTATCCATATCAAAAAAAGATGCCATTAAAGAATAACCTTTATCAGCTAAACCATAAGCTTTGGCTTGTTCTTTAAAAGTTAAATCGCCTTGATTTATAAAAAGCAAGTTGGTTCTATCTTCATCTTTATCACTATTACCACCTCTACACACATAAATATCTTGATAACCATCTCCATTTACATCTGCCATAACTACTCCATTATGCCAACCTTTACCACCTGTAATTTTTGCTGATATTGTAATATCTTCGAATTTAAAATCGCCTTTATTTAAGTACAATTTGTTAGATACTTCATTACCTATAAAATAAATATCTGATAAACCATCATTATTAATATCGCCAACACCAACACCTGCACCATTATAAACATAATTAAAAACTGCGAAGAAATTATTAAAGTTTTCGTTGATATTATTCTTAAAATTGATATTACTCTCAGAGGATTCTATCAATGAAAATATTTGGGTGTTTTCTGTATTTTTTATTGGTGAGATTGATTTTTCTTCACTTCTATCATCATTTTTACACCCCATTAAAAGAAGCATTATACAGCATATTTTTAGAGAAATTTTCATCATAATTGATAAGGTTAATTTAAAAATTTAGGAAACAAAGCTTTTAATTTTAATCAAAAAAAAGCCTACTAGATATTCTAAGTAGGCTTTAATATTTAACAAAATAAACAAATTAATCAACTCTATATAAAGATACATCATCCATAAGAACAACTGTACCTGCAGCCTCTTCTAAGGGTCTTAAAACTTGCCAATAATTTCTTTCTAATGCAGTATCGCCTACTGTAGAAAAATCAAAAGAAAACTTAGTCCAAGTAGTTGTTATAACACCAGTACCTAAACTTGCATGTGCCCAACCAGCAGCAATAGATCTAAAATCTAAATTAATATCATCTACTGAACCTTTCATCCAAACACTTAATCTATAAGTACCTTCTTCTACAGGCACATAACCTCCAGTATTTAAGATGTAACCATCTTTTACACCATCTAAAGTAATTTGTAAACTATGAGCACCACTATGTTTATCTGTATCGATTACAGCATAATCTTCTGGATTGTTACCAAAACTATTTGCCCAGTTACCCCAACCAACAGCAGGGAAACCTCCAGGACCATCATCTTCGAAACCTGGGTTTTGAGAAGCCAATAAATTAACAACAGTATTTGTAATTGGAAACCCCACTAATGGGCCCAATAACTCGCCACTTGGTGCAAAGAAAGTTCCATCATAAGACAAAGTTACTACTTGATCATCTACAACTGGTGTAGCTAAATTTAAGATTAACGTATTTGCATCTGTTGCATCGATTTCTACGGATGAAACTGCAGTATCTGTACCATCTATTGAAACAGAATAACTACTTGCATCTGGTGTACTTACAGGTACCTCATAAGTTACTCTAATATTAGATCCTAAACCTGCTAGCCTTGTTGATGTTGGCGAAATTACTTGTGCATCTACAATAGTAATAAAATCATTTTTTACAGTTACAGCATCATTTGATGGAGATTCTCTGTGTACAGTTAATTTTACACTATAAGAACCCGTATTTGGATAAGCTACCACAGGATTTTCTGCTGTACTTGTTGCAGGAACTCCGCCTTCAAACTCCCACATAAAAGTATCAGAAGATTGTGCATCTTCCCATTTTGAAGCAGTATTTAGAGAAAGGTTTGTAAACTCAATTTCACTACCTAGAAGAGCAGCATTACTACTTGCACTAAATTCTGATGTTACTAAAGGATAAACCTCTACATTAAAATTATGGTCATTAACCTCACCATCTGTACTTACAACTTCTAAAAAAGTATTAAAAATACCTGCTGATGCATAATTAACATCTACTACTTCTTGATCTGAAGATGTAATATCTCCACCTTCAAATGTCCATTGTCTAGAAGAAACATATTTAGACGAATCTGTATAGGTTATTAATTGCCCTTCGTTTATTAACAAAGTACTTGCTGTTGGCTTTAAAGTAATTTCTTTAAGCCCATCTCTTAAATTTGAATCTTCTTCACAACTGTATGCAAACATCAATGCAACAATCGCTATAAAAGGAAAACTTAATTTTATTTTATTTTTATATTTTTTCATAATTTATATTGATTTATTGATTTAATAACCCGGATTTTGAACTAAATTAGGGTTCAATTGCATTTCAGAATCTGGAATAGGCCATCTAATTTCGTGATCTTCATAATTAACACCAGGGTTACCTGCATTCCACCAGCCAGCTTCGTTTATGTTAAGAATAGTTTCTTTATATTTACCATATCTTACTAAATCGAAACGTCTCCATCCTTCAAAACAAAGTTCTCTTCTTCTTTCTGCTAATAACTCATCAGCATTTTCTTGTTGTGATCCTAAAACCATATCTGCAACAGCACCATCTACAGCTCTTGCTCTTCCTCTTAATCTATTTACAGTCATATCTAAAACAGATTGTGTAAGTTTACCTTGCCCATTTAAAGCCTCTGCGTATAACAATAATACATCTGCATATCTAATATATGGGTTATCGAAAGGTGTATCGTTTGCATAAGAATTTGGTTTTTCTGCATGCCATTTCCAAGCTCTCCATGCACCTTCTGTTGCTGGCCAAGTACTTGGGTCTATTTCTACTGCTTCTTCAGGAGAAACATCATTTGCATTATGAACTGCTATATTGTTTCGTAATCTTAAATCATCAGTTTCGTAATCTTTTCTAAATTCGTGATTAATATAGCAAGTTCCCCAGCCTCCACCTTCGTTTACACTTCCATTTGGCCCGTAAAAAGTACTTAAGTTTCCTCCTTCACTTAATCCTGGTCCTTCCATAGAGAAAGATATAATCATTTCTACACTTTGCTCGTGTTCTAAATCGAACACTTCTGCATAATTTGGTAATAAATCATAAACGCCACTTGTAATTACTTTGTTTAAAGCTTTTTCAGCTAATGAAAACTTATCTGTTTGGTTTAAAGGAAAACCTGTCATTTGTAAATATACTTTACCTAACAAAGCATTTGCTGCACCTTTTGTTACTCTACCTCCACCTTGTTCGCTTGGTAAATGTGCTTCTGCTTCAATTAAATTTTGCACTATAAAATCGTACACTTCTGCAGGACTAGCTTGACTTACTTCTAAATTATTTAAATCTATTGTTTCGTTTGTAATTAAAGGCACATTTTCGAATGCATTTACTAAAGCAAAATACGTTGCAGCTCTTATCCATTTTGCTTGAGCAACAATGTATTCTTTATCTTCTGTTTCTATTTGATCTGGCGTCATTGCACCTACTCTATCTACTACACTATTTGCAATATTTACAGCTTTATACAACTGCCTCCACATACTAGAAATTGACCCCATTGAAGGAGAAACTTGCTGTAGATACATTTCTTTTCTACCTGCACCACCCCAACCAGGCACTACAACTTCATCTGTAGCAATTGTACCCCAATGAATTGCAAATGGCTCAACACCACTACCTCCAGAACCTAAAAGGTTATGAATAGCATCGTAAGCACCAACTAAATAAATTTCTGCACCAGCTTTATCTACCAAAAGAGCATCTGGATCTACGAATGTAGATGGGTTCTCTTTTAAGATAACATCACTACAGGAAGTAACAAGCGAAAATGTTACCAACAATAGGAAAATTGTTTTAAAATTTGTTTTTATTTTTATCATGTCTTTTTATTTTTATTTATTAAAACCCAACATTTAAACCTAACCTAAACGTTCTTGCTCTTGGATAAGAATCAGAATCTAAACCTGGCGTTAATTGATTGTTACCTACACTAACATCTGGATCGAAACCTGTATATTTTGTAAATAAGAAAGCGTTATCTACAGCTCCATAAAATCTGATTGATTTTATGCCCATTTTCTCTGTAGTCTTTTTAGGAAGATTGTAACCCAAAGTAATGTTTGCAATTCTTAAATAAGAACCATCTTCTATAAAGTGAGAATATGTATTACCACCAATACCTGCGTCTCCATAACCCCAAATACCAGCTACATCTGTGTCTGGATTTTCTGGTGTCCAACGATCTGCTTGTGTACCATATTTATTAAAGTAAGGAATTGCAGTAGCTTCTCCTTTATCTCTATTTTTGTTATAAACATCATTACCATAAGACCATTGTGCAATTACTGTTAAATCGAACTGCTTATATTTAAAGTTATTTGTTAAACCACCAAAGTGTTTTGGTGCAGTTCTACCAATAATTGTTCTGTCTTCTGCATCTACGTTTCCATCTCCATTTTGATCTACAAATTTTGGCATTCCTGGACGATAATTATCTAAATTACCAACACCAGAAGAAGTCACTGTACCATCTTTAAGTGTATACGTTAAATCGTAATAAGGTAAATTTTGATCTGCAGCATCTTGTCTCATTTTAGCAGCAGCTTCTGCATTACTTAAACCATCAAAAGCAGCAAAATCTGAATAATTATAAACTCCATCTACCTCAATACCAAATATAGATCCTAAAGATTCACCAACTCTTACTACGTAATCATTAGTGATTTGGTTAGAACCAGTTGCTGTTACAAAAAACTCATCTGCATCACCTAAATTAGTAATCTCGTTTTTATTAAAACTGATGTTAAAATTAGATGTCCAAGAGAAGTCTTCTGTTTCTATATTTACAGTGTTTAAAGAAAATTCAAAACCTTTATTAGTCATAGAACCAATATTTTGAAAAGAAGTCTCGAAACCAGAAGTTGTTGGTAATGGTCTTGCTAATAATAAATCTGTAGTTTCTTTTTCGTAATAATCGATTTCCATAGCTATTTTACTATCAAATAAACCTAAAGAAATACCTGCATCTAATTGAGAAGTAGTTTCCCAAGTTAAATCTGGATTTGATAATTGATTAATAGCAACCCCAGTTGTTAAAGAACTACCATTAAAAATTGCACTTGCTAAACTTGCTCTTGCTAAAGATCTGTAAGAACCAATTGAAGCATTACCTGTTTCACCATAACTTGCTTTTAATTTTAAGTTACTAATTACATTGTTTCCTTTTAAGAAATCTTCGTTAGATGTTTTCCAAGCAATACCTGCAGACGGAAAGAAACCCCATCTACCACCTTCTGCAAAACGAGAAGAACCATCATAACGTCCACTAACATTTAATGTCCATTTATCAGAAAAATCATATTGAATTCTTGCTAAATAAGATTTTAAAACACTGTCTGAATAATCAGATCGAGAAGGTAAAGTTACTTCTGCTGTTCCTAGATTATCAATATTAATATTTGGTAAATTAAATCCTGTTGATGCAGTTATAAGATTTTCATAAGAACCTTGCTGTTGTTCGTAAACTGCTGTAACATTAAACGTGTGTACACCAAAAGATTTTCGCCAATTTAAATTTTGCTCTACAGTTATACCTTTACCTAAACCTGTACCTACAAAAGCTCTACCATTTGCAGATTGACCCCAACCAAATTTTTCTGAAAAGTATCTTTTACCTTTATTACCAAACATATTTAATCTTATAGAAGATTTAAAAATTAAATCGTCTGTAAGCTTATATTGTATGTATGCATTACTATAGATGTTGTAACCTATTCTTTTGTTGATATCGTTCTCTAAAATTAAATTTGGGTTAGAAACATCTCCATTTCTTAAAGAAACAATTCTTCCATTTTCATCATAAACAGCATCATCATATTGTGTTAAACCTTGTGCAGGGCTAAATAAAACTGCTTGTGTAATAACACCAGATCTACCATTACCATTTTCTGTTGCAGCAGAAACAATACCTCCACTTTGGTTATAACCTACATTTAAACTGATACCTGTTTTTAGTTTATCAGAAATATTTTGATCTACTCTAAAATTTGCTGAATATCTTTCATAATCTGTAGTTTTAATAATACCTTCTTGATTTAAATAAGAGAAAGAAGCAGAATATGAAGTTTTATCTGTACCCCCACTTAAACCAATTTTATAGTTCGTAGTAATTGCAGTACGTGTAATTTCGTCTTGCCAATCTGTTAAAATTACTCTTGGATCGTTTAAATCTATTGGATTACCATATTGATCTCTATAAGCTCCCATAAATTGGTTACCTTCTACATTAGGATCCCAAGGAGTATACTCTAATCTATAATCTACAAATTCTTGAGCTGTTAATAAATCTAACTTATTAGAAATAGTTGAAAAACTAGTAAACGTTTCAAAACTTAAATTTGCTCTACCTTTTTTACCTCTTTTAGTGGTAATTAAAATTACACCGTTTGCTCCTCTAGAACCATAAATAGCTGTTGCAGATGCATCTTTTAAAATTTCTATAGACTGAATGTTACTAGGATCTATGTTTGCTAACGGACTTGTACTACTGTTACCGATACCAAGACCTGTACCTTGTGCTGTACCTTCTATTGCAAAACCATCAATTACATATAAAGGATCGCTACTTGCATTAATAGAAGTACCTCCACGAATACGAATTTTAGACCCAGCTCCTGGTCCACCTTCAGAAGATACAACTTGTACACCAGATGCTTTTGCAGCTAAAGTACCCTCAAAAGAAACAGGCTTTACTTTGTCTAAATCTTCTGTTTTAAGAGATACAACTGCACCCGTTAAATCTTTTCTTCTAACACTACCATAACCGATTACTACAATCTCATCTAATTTTGCAACGTCTTCAGAAAGCGAAACGTTCATTTTTTTAGATGTACCAACTGTAACTTCTTTTTTTACAAAACCGATATAAGTAAACACTAAAATATCTCCTGGTTTAGCAACAATGGTGTAGTTACCATCAAAATCTGCAGTAACTCCCACTTTGGTTCCTTTAACCACTACACTAGCCCCAGGGAGTGGTTCTCCTCCAGAAGAAACAGTACCCGTAATATTTTGTAATTGAGCATGGGCAACTCCAAATGTCATAAGGCAAATTAAACAAGAAAAGATTGTTTTTAACCGCCAGTAAGCACGTAAATTAAGCTTCATATTATTTTTATTTAAATTAGTAAAACAAAATTTCAAATTTGTTAACAAAATGCTAATGACATATGGATAATTTATTATGACATATGATTTTGATAAAAAAATCAACCTTTTTTTAGGATTTTTAACCAATTACTAGGAGAGTTTTGAGGTAATTGTAAAAAAAACTATAATTAAGAGCTCACTGTTATTGAGCTGTTTTGCATAACAGTCTACATATGTTTTAGTATAATAATCATTTGTATTATACTAAAACACATTAAGATTTTATCTTTGAGAAAAGCCAAAATTTGATACAATCTATCTCTTCTCACAAAAAAAAGCTGTATATTTTAACTTTATTTGTATGCTTAGGTTTACTATATAATTGCAGTTCTGTAAACAAGACAACAGCATCAAAAACTACACAAAAGATTGATAAAAAAACCGAAAATGAATCTTTAAACATAGATTTATCATTGGCAAATCAATTAAGAAAAGTGGCCGGTGTATCTGTTCAAGGAAATGGAATGGGTGCAATTATTTTTATCCGAGGAAAATCATCTATAAATATGAAATCTGATCCATTATTTTTGATTAACGATCAGATTATTAATGGTGGGTATTCTGCTGTATACAATATGCTAGACCCAAGAGATATTATAGAAATAGAAGTTTTAAAAAATGCAAATGAAACATCTCCTTTTGGTGTAAGAGGAGCAAATGGTGTAATAAAAATAACAACCAAATAAAACTTAAAATAACACAACTGTTTATTTAAACGAAGCTTGTATTATTCTAAAACAGATTACAGCAAAATAGCTAAACAGATGCTAAAAAACCTAAAAGCAAATCTTCTTAAATATCCTTCTAAGTATAGCAATTGGTTAAATTTAATAACCAATTATACCAAACCCTAATATGAGATTGTTATTACTGGTGATAAAAGTTTAGAATATCAAAAAGAATTATTCAATTATTACATTCTTAATACTATTTTTGCAGGATCTACTGTTTCTAAAACTAAATTACCATTTTTAGAAAATAAATTTATTGAAGGTAATTCTTACATTATACATCTGCAATTTCGGAAGCTGTAAATTGCCTCAAAAATAGATTGAAAATGCTTTAGCATTAATTGATAAACAAACTACTTTCTGTTACATCTAAATTAAAAGTTAAACGGCTCATATGAATTCATAATTAGAACATATGTCTTTCTTAAATACTTATTTTAAAGATATCTTTGATTATCTATTTAATAATTAATTAATAACAGTAAACAAAATGAAGAAATTAGTATTATTTATTTTCGCGTTAATACTTTCGATTTCTATCTCTGCACAAGAGAAAAAAACTTTTGAAGGTGCAATTGCTCAAGCTGGTTTAACAAAAGCTGAAACTGTAAAAGCTATGGAAATTCAGAAAGAAAAAATAGCTAAATTAAAGGTGATTAGAAAAAAAGACTTAACCAAAGAGGAAAAGAAAGAAAAGATAAAAGAAGTTAGAATAGCTTCTTCTGCAAAACTTAGAAAACTTCTTGGAAAAGAAAAAATGAAAGCGATAAATCAATACTGGAAAAAGAACTAAAACTAGAAATTCCAACGGCAAAATCTGCGTTCATTTTCAACCATTATGTTACAATTAATGGAAAAACCAGATGTAATGCTTAAAACGATGCCTTTTAAATTACTAAAAGCAAATTGGTGGAAAAGTAAGGAGTTTCCAAATGCAAAATACCCATATCGTTTATTTAGACAAAAAAAGGAATTAGAAGGTGAAACTGGTAATGAATGGGTTTTTACAGAATTGGTGAAATTTTATCAGCTTTGGAGCGATGTAAAAGGGACAAGAATTGATACCAAAACTACAGATATAGACATACAAGCTGATGCTTATGTAGATGGTAAAAAAATGTATTTGATTTTAAATAATATGGAAACTTCAGCACAAACACTAAATCTAAATATTTTAAATCTAGATAAAAACAATATTAAATCGATTACAGCCAAACATTTATATGAGGTGAATGAATTGCCTATTCTTGATTAAAGCAAGCTTGATAAAAACCTTAAAGAAATAAAAATAGGTAAAGAAGCAACTATCATTTTAACTTACGAATTTAAAAACAAGGTTAAGATTGATGAAATATCAAAAGAAACAAAAATTTATGCAGATACTTATTTGCAAAAAATAGAAGCTGACAAAGTAAATTCTTTTCAATTTAAAACTTCTGAACTTAAAAGAGGAAAATATGGTGAGTTAGTAATACGTTTAGGAATTGGGCGAGAGCATCCAAAAAATAATAGTGATTTTGTATACCCAGAAATATATTTTAATGGTACTAAAATTAATGTTCCAAAAGACTGGAGAGGTTATGACCAAAATACAAGAAAACGTTTCTTTGGTGTTTTAGAAATACCTGTTCCTTATCATTTAATCGATAACAATAAAACTTACAATAAAGTTGATATTACTTTCTCTAATAATGGTGGTTTTATAAGTAGTGTTGTTTTACAAAAGTTCGATTTTACAATAGATTTAAAAAGAACCAAAACTCCATTTTAGAATCTTAGTCATAAATAAAGTTACAAACAGACTGTATAAAATCTAAACATTTCTAATTATTTAAGCAATTGTAAAATCTAATTCTAAATTCGAACTTACCTTTTAGATTATTTTTAATAATTTGCTTTTTATTAAGATGATAACTAAAAAAATGTATGAAATTTAATGATATTAATAATAATCATTACTTAACAAATAAATACTTTCTTGGTTTTTTATTGCTTTTTCTGGGCTGTACTTTTAAACATTACAGTCAAGATAAAAAGGTGAAAGACCCTTTATATAATAAGGCATTATCATTAAAATTTAGCAATCAAGACAGTGCAATTTATTATTTTAAAAAAGGTTACAATCTAAGAATTGCTCAAAAAGACACTGTTGGTGCCATACAACAATTAATGGGCCTTTCTGATTTATATTCGCACAAACTCAATTACGAAAAGTCTTATGATGGCTATTGGAAAGCACTTTTATTAGCAGAAAAATCTAATGATTCTATCTCTAAATCTAAAATTTATATTGGTTTAGGTTGGTTATACAGCTTTTATAAAAGAGATAAAAAGGCGATTGAATATTTTAATAAATCATCTGCTATTAGAAAAGGGTTACATCAACTGAAAAAAATCCATAGAAGTTATTTATCTCAAAACTATTTTGCTTTTGTTTGTCATTATAGAACCAACAACAACTTTTCTAAAGCACGTTTGTACTTAGATAGTTTAAAGCAGGTAAAAGACTCTTACTTAAAATCTAGCAAGAGTTTTTATTATGAATCAGAATTTGGGTATTTGGCTTCTCTTGATGGCAATCATAAAACTGCATTAAAAAAATTATATCGTTCCAAAAAATATTTCGAGAACAGTAATCCATCATATTTAGTGGTTATTCATACGCTTATTGCAAAAGTATTTCTTAGAATGAATGATGATAAAAATGCTGAAAAACATTTTAGAAAATCATTAAAAATTTCTGAAACATATAACAGTCATTTAAATTATAAACTCGATGTTTACAATCAACTGTATCAATTAAGTTTAAAAACGAATAGATATAAAAAAGCGATAGATTACTTATTAAAAGCAAAAGATTTAGACCATAAAATATTCGGAATTAACAGTCTAGAAAACGCGCCTCTTTTCGAAATAAAAGATCAATATAGAATTGAAAAAGATAAGCAAACTCAGCTTTTTAATCAGCAAAAAATTAAAGAATTAGAACACGAAGATAAAATATGGTTTTTACAAAGTATTTTGTTAAGTATTACCATAATTTCTCTAATTCTCTTCGGATATTTTTACTTTCAAAAAATTAGAGAAAAGCATAAAAACGAAAAAAATCTTTTAAAAGAAAAGCAAAAATTAGAGCTTAAAAAACAGAAAGAAATTATTGAAATTAAGAACAAAGAATTAACAGAATCTGCACTCAGAATTATTGAAAAAGACGAATTTATAGACAGTATAAATAGAAAGTTAAAAAATGAGAGCGGTAAAATAGATGTTAATATTATTAAACGTATTATTAGAAATATACAAGGTAATTCTAAAAGCAATTGGTCTGAATTTGAAGCTAGATTTACCAGTATAAATCAGAGTTTTTATGAAGAATTAAAAACTAAATTCCCAAATTTAAGACAATCTGATTTAAAATTATGTGCGCTTGCAAAATTGAATTTCTCTAGTAAAGATATGTCTAAATTATTAGGGATTTCTGTAGAAAGTGTGCATACTTCTAGAAGTAGATTACGTAAAAAATTAGGCTTAAATAGAAACGATAATTTAGAAGAATTTATAAATAACCTTTAATTTATTGCATCAGAAAAAAACTAAATTTCTTTGTCTAAAAAATTGTTAACTAATTGTTTTAAATAGATTTTTGTATTGGTTACAGCATCATTAAAATCTTTGGCAACACTCATAATATCATCAGCATAAAGAATACCAATACTATCTAATTCTTTCTGATTCATTTCTACTTTTCCACAAAAAGCGGCTACTTTTACAGCATCCTTTTTGGCAGATTCTAATACGCCTTGTATCGTTTTACCAGACAACGTTTGGTTATCTAATTTACCTTCTCCAGTAATAATCCAATCTGCATTTTTTATTTTTTTATCGAAAATAGCAAGGTTTTTTATCAACTGAATTCCGGGTTCTAAAGAGCCGTTCAAAAATAATTTCGAGGCAATTCCCATTCCACCTGCAGCACCTGCTCCTTTTACAGCTTGTACATCTGTAGTAAAAACATCATTTAAAACTTTAGCAAAATCTTCTAACCCTTTATTTAGTAAAATAATTTCTTTTTCTGATGCTCCTTTTTGCGCACCATAAACAAAAGCAGCTCCGTTTTTACCATATAAAGGATTGGTAACATCGCAAGCAATTTTAAAATCTACATTGCTAATTCCTTGTTCAATTTCTGAGGCGTTTATCGATTTAATTTTAGATAAATTTGCACCTACTGGCTTTACTAGATTATTATTTTCATCTAAAAATTGATAACCCAAAGCAGCAGCCATTCCTATTCCACAATCGTTAGTTGCACTGCCTCCAATACCTAAAATAATAGTTTTTGCGCCTTTATTTATAGCATCAGCAATCATTTCTCCTGTACCAAAAGTAGTGGCATTTATACAATCGAATTCAGATTCATCTAACAGCTTAACCCCAGAAGCTTCTGCCATTTCTATAAATGCAGTTTTAGAATTTTCTGAATATAAATACGAAGCTTTTACAGGTTTAAAAAAAGGATTGTTTACAGTTATTTCTATCACTTTTCCTTTTAAATAGAAGTTGACAACTTCAATTGTACCATCTCCACCATCTGCCAGCGGAAGTTGTACAACCTCTATGTTAGAATTTTTTGTTAGAATTTCTTTTTCTATTATTTCGCAAAAGTCTAAACCTGTTAGCGAATTTTTAAACTTATCTGGTGCTATAACAATTTTCAAAACTGAATATTTTAACTTAGAAAATTAACTAAAAACATTGCTAAAATTACAATGATGATAAAGTAACCTAATAATAGTGCAACTTCTTTTTTACCTCCTTTATAAAACACCACTTCTAAGCCTTCTTTTGTTTCTCTTTTTATAAGTAAACTAACTGTATACGCTACAAAAATTGTTACAAAACAGCCAATTGCATTCCACCAAAACCAAAATACATCTGGCACATACAACCATAAATACATATTAAAAGCAACACCTGCAACTATACCAATATTGGCACCTAATGCGTGTGTTTTTTTGGTTAAAATTGCCAAGATAAAAGCAGCTAAAATTGGTCCATAAAAAATAGAACTTATTTTATTAATAACTTCAATTACAGTACCTTCTATACTACCCGCAAAAAAGGCGAAAAACAAACAAACTAATCCCCAGAAAACAGATAATAATCTTGAATAAGACACATATTGTTTGTCTGACATATTAGGTTTAAATCTTTTGATAAAATCTTCTAAAGAAACTGCAGACAAAGAGTTTACAGTAGAACTTAAAGAAGACATTGCAGCAGACATTATTGCTACTATTAAAATACCAATAATACCATTTGGCAAATATTTAATGATAAAAACTGGCACCATTAAATCTGCTTTTTTACCTTCTAAACTACCAATATTAGACTGGTAAACGCTATCCATTAAAGATTGAAAACTTGCATCTTGCAACAATAAAGTACCTAAAACTAACCCCATAATACAGTAAGTTAAAGTAATAGGAAAACGTAATAAACCATTGGCTAATAATAGTTTTTTAATGGTTGGTAAACCTTTGGCAGACAATAATCTTTGAGATTGTGTTTGGTCTGTACCATAATAAGAAGCGTACAAAAAGAAACCACCAATTACCATTGGCCAGAAACCAAATTCATCGTTTTTATCAGCATTATTAAAACCCCATTTAGAAAAATCTACTGCTGTTAATCTTTCTTGGTCTACGTTGGTTAAGAAATTTTCGAAACCACCAAGCTCGCTAATTCCGTAAATTAAACAAACTACAATACCAAAAAACAGAATACACATTTGTATTACATCTCCCCAAATAACAGCTTTCATACCACCTTGAAAAGAATAAATCATTGTAATAATCCCGATAATTAATACAGAAATCCAAAAATCGATACCTACAGTTGCTTGCAGAATTAGTGCCATTGTATACACCATAACTCCTGTTGCAACAGATCTACTAATTTGAAAAACAAAACTGATTAATAATCTTGATGAAGCATCAAAACGTTTTTCTAAATACTCATAAACACTTACAATACCTGAATTATATAACGTAGGAATTATAGCAATTAATAAAAAAGCCATTGCTAAAGGCACACCAAATTCGTACGTTAACCATTGTAAACCTCCACCTTCTTTTAAACCTACAAAAGCAGGCGCAGAAATAAAACTTATGGCAGAAAGTTGAGTTGCCATTGTTGATAAACTCAGTGGAAACCACCCCATGGACTGTCCTCCTAAAAAGTAATCTTTAGAGTTTTTATTTTCTTTAAAGAAGTACCCAATTCCTAAAAAACCTAAGAGGTAAACTACAATAATTATGTAATCTATATAATTCATAATTCTATTTTTTGTGCTTGGTTAAAAGTATCGTTTAATTATTTAACATATCTAACAATAAAGCTGCACTCCACGAAAAATCTCCACCACCATAACCAGCTTTACCATTGGTATGCATTTCTTTTCTAGAATCGAAATACTCATAAAACCCATTTTTTTCTACAATACTAATGGTGTCTTGTTTCACTCGTTCTGAAACATCATTGTAACCATAATTTTTTAATCCGTAGAAAAGCATCCAATTTAAATTTACCCAAACTGGTCCTCTCCAATATTTTTTAGGATTAAAACGATCGCTATCAGGATCGAAAGAAGCACATAAATATTGATGTTCTCCTCCAAATTTCTCTAACATTACTTTTACCATTTTATCTGCTCTTTCTTGCGATGGAATGTTTGCAAAAAGTGGCGAAAATGAAGATGATGTTAAATGTCTTAATGGTTTTTCGTTTCTTAAATCATAATGAATATATGCTCCTAATTCATCATCAAATAATTTATCTTTAAAAGATTTTATACTTTGTTCTTGCCATTTTTTAAGTTGATCAATTTTATCAGCATTACCTCCAATTTCTTCGTATAAATTAATTAAACTTTCGTTAGATTTTATCAGCATTGCATTAAACAAAGGATCTTGCACTAAAAAAGGCGATAATTCCGCTATTTTTTCATCACTATAATTATTGGCTTTTGCAATTTCTATAATGTGTAAATAATGGTCATATTCTCTTTTAGATGGTCTTTCTGAAGCATCTACGTGTGTAGTATCTCTTCTTTCAAAAGTATATTCTGGCGGATTCATAGTTGCCCAAATATCATCCCAAATTGGAGAATTATCTGTACCAGATTCCCAGTTATGATAAATATACACTAAACCTTCGTTTTTAGGATCTCTGTTGTTGTAAAAATACTCGTGATTAAAATATACTTTATCAATTACAGTTTTTAAATATTGTAAAGTTTGTGATTTATCCTTGCTAATTTTATACATATCTTCTAACACAAAACCTGTTACTGGAGGCTGTGTCATTCCTGTTGATTTATATTTTTTTGATGATAATGGGTGCAACTCTGAACGATGAAAATTTGCACCAGGAAAATAACTATCATTCTCGGTATGAAAAATTATGTGAGGAATAAATCCGTTGTCCCATTGCGCATCTAACAAAGTTTCGATTTCTTTTTCTGCGTTTTGCATATTAAAATGCGCTAAACCAATGGCTATAAAACCAGAATCCCATTTCCATTGAAAAGGATATAAATTTGCACAAGGTATACTAAAACTACCTTTCCAGTTGTTATTTAAAATTTCTTTGGCTTTTTCTTGTAAGTTTTCCATTTTTTAAACTGTATTGAATTCTTTTTTTTGAATTAAAACTCACTAATTAACAACAATATTAAGCAGTGAGAAACCTAATAAATAATGATATTGAATAATTGATGTACTATTGAATTGTATTACTCTTCAGTAATTTTCTTTTTATAAAATTGCAATTTTTAAAATATGTTTTGTAAAAACTCACTACTCAAAAACTACTTTTAAGCAGTGAGAAAAACTAATAAATAATAAAAATTGTGTGGGGGAATTAAAAGTTAAAAGTTGCTGTTAAAAACATTCTTCTTGGTAAAATTGGTCTACCAAAGAAAAACTCTGCATCTCCTGCTTGGTTTACATTTCTTGGATCTCCTTCTGTAACACCAGAATCATCAAATAAATTAAATACAGAGAAACCAATTCTTAAGTTTTCATTACGATCCTCGTCATTATTTAAATTAAAAGTGTAACCTGCCCCTATTCTAAATATGTTTATAGCTTCTAATTCCACATTATTGTTATCTGCTGTAAATTTGCTTCCTGTATGGTTTAAAGTAAACTGCCCATCAAAATTACTATTGTCATAATGTAAACCCATACTTGTTAAAAAGTTTGGTTGTCTCGCCAACTCATTTCCCACATTTACTTCTGATGAACCACCAGTAACTAAATCTTCGTCTGTGTTTTTAGTAATTTCGTGATCTTGATAAGTTGCAGAACCTCTAAAATCGAAATTCTTAGTTAATTTATAAGACCAATTTGCTTCTAATCCTAAAGTAGATGTACTTTGCTCTGATCTTGTTAAATCTACTAAAGTACCATTTACAAAACCTTGAGTGATTTTTATTCTGTCTTTTAAGTTTACATAATAAGCAGCTAAAGAACCAGATAATCTTTCTGTACCTAATTTTGCTCCAACTTCAAATTGTGTAATTTTTTCTGAATCGTAGTTTGTATTTGGTATCCCAGCAACTGGTGCAAAACCTCTAATTTGTGGAAAGAAAAACCCTCTAGAAAAGTTTGCATATAAGTTTACATTATCTGTTAAATTATGCAATGCTGCTAATGATAATGCCCAATCTGTAGCTTCTACATCTGCTCTTACAAAACTACCATCTGCATATTGTACGTTTGCTAAATCTGCTGTTAAAGTAGCATCATCATACACTGTACTGCTTACAATATTACCTTTGCTAAAAGTACCTTTTGTACTTTCTATTCTTATACCAGCATCAAAACGCCATTTATCAAAAACCATTTCATCCGTTAAATAAAATGCAGTTTTAGATTGCGATAAGAAGTTGTTAGAAGTCATACCAATTCTGTTATATAAACCACCCTCTGAATAAGTTACATTATTACCACTAGCATTTACATAACTTAAATTTACCAAACGAGGATTATTATTAAATTCTGATAAAACTCTGTATTGATAATTTACATCTTCTGCTTCTGTTCTTGCTAAATAAACACCTGCAGTTATGTTATGACTACCAGCATCTGTTTCTACTGTTTTTGTTAAAGATGCTTCACCAGAATAATCTGTCATTGGTCTTAAACGATCTATATGTAAATTTTCTACCACTAAATCATTTGCATTTACAGCACCAATTCCTCCTTGATATTGTGCTGTATAACCTAAGTTACCTGGAGCCACATTGTTAATATAATCACCTAAAGTTAAAGGATTATTGTAAGTTCCATTTCCACCAACATACAATGCAAAATTATGTTTATAGCTTGCATATTTTACTTTGGATTTAAACTTTAAATCATCAGCAAAATTATAGTTAAAATCTGCCATTACATATCCGCCTTGGGTAGAAACACCATCTTCAATTGGACTTTCGTAAGCACCACCTGCAGTTAAAAAAGAAGTATTTGCTAACTGACCAGATAATAATTGAGAAACAGCTTCACCATCATTACCTGCAATTCTATTTCTGTTACCATCTAAAGGTAAAGGCATAAAAAATTGCGCATTATCATTAATCATTTGTCCATGAACTGTAAAAGAACCATTTTCGAATTTCTTTTTAATATTTGCTCTAAACTGTACCCCTTTTGTTGGCATACCAGTTTCAATTGGTCCATCATCTTTTCTTACAAAACCTGTAAATGCATAGTAAGTATTAGAATCTTCGCCACCTAATTTACCACCTGTGTAAAAATCAGTTTTTAATCTTCCTTTGTCTGCCCATTCAACATTTATTAGGTTTTCGTCATTAGAATCACCGGTTTTACTTGTGTAGTTAATGATACCTGCTACAGAACCTGCACCATATAAAACAGCTGCTCCACCTCTTACAAATTCAACTCCTTTAAAACCAACATCTGGTCTTGCATACACATCGTGTGCAGAAGAGTTTAATCCGAAAGTACTCATTAACGGCATTCCATCATATTGTAAAGGGTTAAATACATACTGACCACCAGAGGGTAAACCTCTTACAAAAACGTTAGAAGCTGTTTCACCTCCACCACCTTCTGCAGTAATACCAGGAATACTTCTAATGATGTCTGCTTGTGAATTTGCAGATAGTTTAGTAATCTCTTTTTGTTTTACAGAACTAATAGACATTGGTGTTTCTTTTTGAGATCTAAAAGTTGCAGATGCTGTTAAAACTACTTCATCTAATTGAGCTCCTCCTTCTTCTAAAACAACATTTACAGTTAAAGAAGATCCATCTAAATTTACTGCTTTTTCAAAAGTCTTATACCCAATATAAGATACTTGTAAAGTTTGATTTCCAGTACTTGTTGTTGTAAAGTTAAAATTCCCATCAAAATCAGAAGATCCACCAGAAGTGGTTCCTTTAATTATAACACTTGCACTAGGTATTGGATTACCAGAAGTGTCTTTTATTGAACCTTTAACAACAGTCTGCGCTTGCATTGCAGAAAAGCCAATAATGCAAATTAATGTTAGTAATATTTTTTTCATGTTTTAAGAATTAGTTAATTATGAAGTAAATTTATTGACAAATACATTATTTTTTTACTGTTTTATTACGAAAATACAACGCAAACGTTTGCGGGAACGTTTGTTTTATTTACTTTTATGAAATTAATATTATTTTTTATGAAAAAAGAGGTTACAACACTAAAAAAAATAGCCCAACTACTTGAAGTTTCCACATCTACAGTTTCTAGAGCTTTAAATAATCATCCAGATATTAGTGAAGAAACAGCTATCAAAGTAAAAAAATTAGCAAAAAAACTGAACTATATGCCAAATATTTTTGCAAAAGGATTTAGGCAACATAGAACAAATATTATTGGTGTAATTGTACCTAATATACTTTCTTATTTTACATCATCTATATTAAAAGAAATACTACTACAAGCAGAAACAAAAGGCTATAGGGTTATTATTTCTGAATCTAATAATGATATTAAAAAAGAAAAAGAAATGTTACATACTATGCTTCAATTTGGGGTAGATGGAATTTTAATGTCTTTAACAAAACACACTGTTGATGTTGAACCCATTTTATATGCATTAAATCAAAAACCATTAATTCTGTTTGATAAAGTTTCTAGAAAAGTGCCTTGCACTCAAATAATTATTAATGGTGAAGAAGCTGCTTTTAACGCTGTAGAACATTTAATTAATATTGGTAAAAAACGAATTGCAATTCTTAAAGAGTTTGAACAATCTTACAATTCTGAAAAACGTTTTCAAGGTTATTTAAGAGCTTTAAAAACAAATAATATTCCTGTGGATGAAAAACTAATCTTAAGTACAGATGATATTTCTTTAAAAAAAGGAAGAAGATTAACAAGCCAATTAATTAGTTTAAAAGATAAACCAGATGCCATTTTTTCTATTACAGATGCTGCAGCAATTGGTGCTATACAAACCTTAAAAAAATTCAATTTTAAAATTCCTGATGAAATTGCTGTAATTGGTTTTAGTAACTCACTAAGCTCAACAATTGTAGAGCCTAAACTTACAACTATAGATCAGCCAGGTAATAGAATTGGAGAAATGGCAGTAAAATACATCATCGAAGAAATTGAAGAACCAAAAGAAAATTCGACAAGTAAAACCATAGAAATTAAGACCAATTTAATTATTAGAGACTCTACTTTACTGTCTATTTAAAGGATTTTTTCTATAACATAAATCTCTAAACTTCTAAAGCAGTTTTATTTAACTGTTTTAGAAATCAATTTAATAACAAATAAGTTACCCTAATTAAACCATTTGTATTACTTACTATCAAAATAAAACTTGACCTTTAAAGTTTAAAACAAACTTTAAAATGAAAAAATTATATTTATTCGTTTCAATAATTTTATTGAGTTTATTTATCAGCTGTAAAAAAGAAGCACCAAATAACACAACAGATAAAGAAATTCAAGAACCAAAATTTGCTTGGAATAATACTTCTTTTACCATTAATGAAAGAGTAAATAAGTTAATTGCAGAAATGACATTAGAGGAAAAAGTTTCTCAAATGTTAGATGTTTGTCCTTCTATTGAACGCTTAGGAATTCCTGAATACAATTGGTGGAATGAAGCTTTACATGGAGTTGCAAGAAATGGTAGAGCAACCGTTTTTCCGCAAGCAATAGGTTTAGGGGCTACTTTTGATCCGGATTTAATTTTAAAAGTTGGTACTGTAATTTCTGATGAAGCTAGAGCAAAGTATAATGAAGCCATTAAAATTAATAACAGAAGTAGATATGCTGGTTTAACTTTTTGGTCGCCAAACGTAAATATTTTTAGAGATCCAAGATGGGGTCGTGGACAAGAAACTTATGGAGAAGACCCTTTTTTAACCAGTAAAATTGGAGTTTCTTTTGTAAAAGGTTTACAAGGCGATGATCCTAATTATATAAAAGCTGCAGCCTGTGCAAAACATTATGCTGTACATTCTGGACCAGAAGAATTTAGACACAGTTTTAATGCTGTTGTTAATAAAAAAGATTTATTCGAAACTTATTTGCCTGCTTTTGAAGCTTTAGTAAAAGAAGGAAATGTAGAAGGTGTTATGGGTGCATACAACAGAACTTTAGGAGAACCTTGTTGTGGAAGTCCCTATTTATTGCAAGATATTTTAAGAGAAGATTGGGGTTTTAAAGGTTACATCGTTTCAGATTGTGGTGCAATTGCAGATTTTCATAGATTTCATAAAGTAACTCAAACTCCAGAAGAATCTGCTGCTTTAGCCTTAAAAAGCGGAACAAATATTAACTGTGGTAATGTGTATAAAGTTTTAGAAAACGCATTAAATCAAGGTTTAATTACTTTAGAACTATTAGATACAAGATTAAAAGAAAACTTAATAACACGCTTTAAATTAGGAATGTTCGATCCTATAGGTACAAATCCTTATGATCATATAACTGCGGATGTTGTTGACTCTAAAGAACACAGAAAAATTGCTTTAGAAGCGGCTCAAAAATCGATTGTTTTACTAAAAAACAAGAACAATATTTTACCTTTAAAAAAGGACATTAGAACCTTATATGTTGTTGGCCCAAATGCTTCTAACGAAGAAGTTTTATTGGGTAATTACTACGGATTAACAAGTAATACACAAACTATTTTAGACGGAATTGTGGGTAAAGTTAGTCCAGGAACAAGTATCAATTACAAATCTGGAGTGTTGCCTTTTAGAGAAAATGTAAATCCTATTGATTGGTCTACAGGAGAAGCAGGAGAATCTGATGTTTGTATTGCAGTTATGGGAATTTCTGCACTTTTAGAAGGTGAAGAAGGTGAAGCAATTGCCTCTAGCGAAAAAGGTGACAGAACAGGAATTAAACTTCCAGAAAATCAAATTAATTACATTAAAAAAATTAGAAGTAAAACCAAAAAACCAATTGTTTTGGTGTTAACTGGTGGTAGCCCAATTGCAATTCCTGAATTGTATGATTTAGTAGATGCAGTTTTATTTGTTTGGTATCCAGGAGAAGAAGGTGGTACTGCTGTTGCAGATGTTATTTTTGGTGATGTTTCTCCTTCTGGAAAACTACCCATTACTTTTCCTAAATCTGTAAGTCAATTACCTGCTTACGAAGATTATAATATGAAAGGTAGAACATACAAGTATATGAAAGAAGAACCTTTATTTCCTTTCGGATTTGGTTTAACTTATACCAATTTTGAATATAAAGATTTACAAATAAATGATAATTATAAAACCACAGTTACTATTTCTAACACAGGTAAAGCTGATGCAGAAGAAGTGGTGCAATTGTATATCAGTTCTCCTTTGGCTGGCGAGAAAGATCCTATTTACGATTTAAAAGCATTTAAACGTGTATTTGTAAAAGCAGGAACATCAAAAACCATCACTTTTAATTTATCTAAAGATAGTTTTCATCAATTTAATGAAGGTGGTAGTAAAGTTATCAGAAAAGGAGCTTATCAACTTTATGTAAATGGCGCTTTACCATCAGAAAGAAGTGAACTTCTAGGAAGTTCTAAAGCCATAAAAACAACAATAAACTTTTAAAAATCAACATTAAATCATTATGAAAAAAATACTATTTGCTGTTTTAGCATTTTCTTTAATTATTACAAGTTGTAAGGCAAAACAAGAAGTTAAAATTATAAAAAAAGAAAAAAAGAAAGTTTTAATTTTTTCTAAAACCAATGGCTGGCGACATAAATCTATAGAAGCAGGAATTGCAGCTATTAAAAAATTAGGTATAGAAAATAATTTTTTAGTAGAAGCAACAGAAGATTCATTGCAATTCAATTATCAGAATTTAAAAAAATACAAAAGCATTATTTTTTTAAATACTACAGGTAATATTTTAAACACAGTACAAGAAAAAGATTTTGAAAAATATATACATGAAGGTGGTGGTTTTGTAGGTATTCACTCAGCTTCAGACACTGAATACAAATGGCCTTTTTACGCAGAAATGATTGGCGCTCAATTTAAATCGCATCCAAAACAGCAAAAGGCTAAATTAATTGTTCATAAAGAAACAAATCATCCTGCAATAGCACATTATGGTGATTCTTTTGAACATTTTGATGAATGGTACAACTTTAAAAAACCAGTAGCTAAACACGTAAATGTGTTATTAGAATTAGATGAAAGTTCGTATTCTGGCGAAAGAATGGGAACAAAACATGCTATTGCTTGGTATCATCATTATGAAGGTGGTCGTGTTTTTTATACAGGAATGGGACATGGAAAAGGTACTTTTTTAGATGCAAAATTTATACAACATTTAAAAGAAGGAATTTTATGGTCTATGGATAAAACAGATGTTGCAATCAACAAAAACGGAGAAGATTTACTAGATTCAGATTTATCTAAATGGGATGTTTGGATGGGAGCTGTACACCCAAGTGTTGATATTGATTTCGAAAAATCTAAAAATGTAAATACAGGAAAACCAATGGGATTAAACAATGATCCTAAAAAAGTTTTTTCTGTAATTAAAGAAAATGGCGAAAATGTTTTAAAAATTACGGGTGAAATTTACGGTGGTTTAACTACCAAAAACGTCTATGGAAATTATCATTTTACTACTCAATTTAAATGGGGAGAAAAAAAGTGGGAACCTCGATTAAAAAGTAAAAGAGATAGTGGAATTTTATACCACGCCCAAGGTGTTCATGGTGCTTTTTGGAACGTTTGGATGGCTAGTTTAGAATACCAAGTGCAAGAAAGTGATTGTGGCGATTTTATAGCTCTAGGTAATGTTTATGGTGATACTCCTGTTGAAGAAAAAACTCGTAAAAATGGTAAAAAATATTTTGTGTACCATCCAAAAGGTAAAGTAACTCCTTTAAAATGGGGTAAAAATTTTAAAGCAGGCCAAGCTAGTAAATCTTCTTTACACGAAAACCCAAATGGAGAATGGAATACCTTAGAAATTTACTGCTTAGGCACAGAAAGTATTCACTTGGTAAATGGTCATGTCGTAAACCGAGTTAAGAATGCAAAATATGATATTGGAGGCCAAACAATTGCTATTGATAAAGGTAAAATTCAGATACAATCTGAAGCTGCTGAAGTTTATTATAAGAACATAAAAATTACACCTATAACTAAATTTCCAACAATATTAAATGGCCTATAATTATCTGATAAATAAATTTTTACATTATGATAAAAATCATACTAAACCCTGTTTATTTTAAATAATTTTAGCTTTAAACTAAAAAAAATAATAATGAAATTTTTAAAAACGACTACGCTAATACTAATTATTTCTCTATCATTATTTTCTTGTAAAACAAGCAAAAAAGAAGCAGAAACTGCAACAAAAAAGTATACTGCAGATTGGGAATCGTTAAAACAACACGAAACACCTGAATGGTTTTTAGACGCCAAATTTGGTATTTATTGTCATTGGGGACCTTATTCTGTACCAGAATATGAAAACGAATGGTATGCACACTGGATGTATGTTAACAAAGATAATCCTGAAGCTAAAAATGGTGAAGCTAGTAGATTTTACAAATATCATACAGAAAAATATGGATCGCTAGACAAATTTGGTTACAAAGATTTTATACCAATGTTTAAAGCAGAAAAATTTGATGCTGCAGAATGGGCAGATTTATTTCAAAAAGCAGGAGCTAAATTTGCGGGGCCAGTTTCTGAACACGCAGATGGTTTTGCAATGTGGGACAGTGATTTAACAAAATGGGATGCAAAAGAAATGGGACCAAAACGTGATGTTATGGGTGAATTATCTGCAGAAATTCGTAAACGTGATATGAAGTTTATTGCAACTTTTCATAGACAATGGTTGTATGGATGGTTCCCAACTTGGGATGAAACTACGGATGCTTCAGATCCAAAATATGCTGGCTTATATGGTCCAAAAGTAAAAAAAGGTGATTTTCAATATCCATATAATCCACACGAAATTGATGAAGGCGTTGAAAGATATTATCCGCTTGCTGATAAAGCATTCAATGACGAATGGCTAAACAGATTAAAAGAAATTATTAATAAATACAACCCAGATTTGGTTTGGTTTGATAATAAAATGGATGTTGTAAGTGAAGAACATAGAAAAGAATTTCTAGAGTTCTACTATAATCACGCAGAAAAAAATAATCAAGAAGTAGTATCAACCTATAAATTTTATGATTTTGCAAAAGGAACCGCTGTTTTAGATTTAGAACGTTCTAGAATGAAAGAAAAACAACCTTTCCCTTGGTTAACTGATGATTCTATAGACTGGAAGTCTTGGTCTCATATTAGCAATCCTAGGTATAAATCTACAAATAGATTAATCGACTTTTTAGTTGATGTTGTAAGTAAAAACGGTGCAGTTTTATTAAATATTACTCCAAGAGCAGATGGTACAATTCCTGAACCTGTTAAAGAACGCCTATTAGAAATGGGACAATGGTTAAAAATAAATGGTGAAGCCATTTACGGTACCAGAACTTTTGATATTTATGGAGAAGGTGATGCAGCAATTGTAGAAGGCCATTTAAGCGAAGAAAAAAATGCAGATAATACATCAAAAGACATTCGTTTTACAACTAAAGGAGACATATTATATGCAACTGTTTTAGACTGGCCAAAAGATGGTGAATTAAAAATAAGATCACTTAAAGAAGGAAGTGAATTGTACCAAAACGAAATTTCTTCAATAGAAATGTTAGGTAATAAAGGTGAATTAGAATTTAATAGAAATCAACAAAATTTAGTAATTAAATTACCAAATAAAGTAGGTAATTTTGCTTATTCTTTTAAAATAACACCTAAAAAATAGATTTAAATAACCGATTATTATTAGATAGTAAGCGAAGCTTAAAAAATTAATAAGATTCTTACTTATTATAAGTATCATAAACAAAAAAAGAGGCTTCTAGCAAAGTCTCTTTTTTTGTCTTTAAATATTTAATATGTTTATTAAAACTGCATAAAACTGTAGTTTTATAGCTAAAAAAAAGCCTAGAAATACTAAGGTCATATATACCTAACAATGTAATGTAGTAGAATGATAAACATAAGTAAATAAAAGCTTCTAAGACTAAATTAGCTCAAAAAATTAAGTAAAATGTAGGCATAAAAAAACTTGTGAAGTTACCCTCACAAGTTTCTAAATACATATTAATTAAAACAATAAACTTCTATCTCTCGTCTACTTCCATAATACGAATATCATCTATGTATAAGGTACCAGTACCATTATGTCTTAAATAAAATTCATAATCATTTGCAGTAGCTCCTGCTGTATATCTACCACCTGGACTAACTGTTACCCAAGTATCAGCTGCAGCACCTGCAACTACATTATTCCAAAATTGGTTTTTGGTTGATCCATCTTGAGCTATCCATGGACCATTCATATTTATAACTGAACCAGGTGTTTTGTAAATTTTATATTCAATTTGATAAACTCTTCCTGAAACAAGAGAATATTGATCAATTAAATTTGTAAAACCAGACCAATTTCCAGATGCAGTAACTTCGAATTTTAAACTTGTAGTTCCACTCGCAGCAACATCTGTAGATGGTGACACACTTGTTGTAGACATATCTTTACCATCTGTAGTTACAGCAACCCAATTTGTACCTCCGTCTTCAAAGTCATATAAAACAGCTTCATGTTGAAACATTTTTACTGTAGTTGTACCAAAAGCAACAGGGCTTCTTGTATCTGTAGACTCAAGAGTTCCATTCCCATCATAAGCTACAGTAATAACGTCATTTCTATAAATAGGTTCGTTGAAGTTTAAATCAAGGAATGTAGCATCATCACTATTAATAGTTAAACTAAAATTAGTTGTAGCTGTACCGTTTAAAGTAACTGCAAAGTACTGTTCTTGATTTGCAAACGGACTAAATTCACCATTAAATGGTATTTGAATGGTTTGGTCTTCTAATTCATTAATATCACCAGTTAACACAAATGGTTGACTTGATGGAATTACTTTAATTGGAGCCGTAATTTTTAAAGTTGCAGAACTAGAAGGTATGTTATTCGCTTGTCTTCTAATAATTACATTATTATCTGTAAAAGTTCCTAATTTCTTTAAAATAATTGATGGATTCTGCTCTAAGCTCACAGAACCTGCAACATTCCATTGCCAAGCATCTGGTCTACCAATTGTTGTTTCATCAAAAAAGTCTAAAGAATCTCCTGCCTCAACATAAATTGTATCTTGCCCAACGTGATTTAAAACCACACCTTTCTGTTCAATTCTAATTTCTGGAACAATTTTATCGTAAACATCTACAATAAAAGTAGTATCAATAACCCATAAATTACCTTCTTGTTTAGAACCATATCTTAATCCATCTGGTCCTCGAAAAGTAACACTATCTGGAAAAGTATTGTACAATCTTACAGACTGTAAGCCTGATTCTTTAAACCAAACACTTATTGTTTTATCTTCTGTAGAACCAGAACCAGCAATAAATTCGTTTGTAATTGAATCTAAACGCCCTATTGGGTGTTTTAAAAAGTAATTCCCAGCACCAATTTCCCATTTATGACTTAATGAACTCTGTGATAAGTCAGAAAAAGTAATATAATCATTTATTCTAGCATCTAACACACCTTCAGTATCATTAATATACCAAGCTACGTCAGAAAATGAATTAGGCGCTTCATACTCTTCATTGTTATTTGTACAAGCCACAAAAAGCAAGCCCATAACAATAAGAAAAGTGGCAAAAAATTTAATTTTAATATTTGTTTTTTTCATCTCTTTAATTTTAATATTTATAACAAGTTATTGTTAAATTACTGACCTTCATAAAGTCTTGGGTTAGCAGTTTCTTCACTGTTTGGTATTGGCCAATACGCATGAAGCGCTTCTACATAGTTACCTGAAGCTTCTACAAACTCTTTCCAAACTGTATGTGGTCCACCAGCATCTAAAGTTGTAGGCACATCACTTAAAATAGAACTCCATCTTGTAGAAGGTTCACCTTTTTCTGTTTCATAATAGTAATGATCTCTATAATAAACCCTTGTAGATAAATCTTGGAAACGTTCTTTAGTGATTCCCCATCTACGTAAATCTAAAGTTCTAATTGCATGTCCTTCTGCAGATAATTCTAATGGTCTTTCTACATACATTAAATGCTCCATCAAAGAATTAGCATCGTAAGTAATATTATCATGATCGTTACCTGGGTATTCTCCAGTACCATCTAAACCTAATAAACGCACTCCAGAACGTCTTCTAACTCTATTAATATAGACTAATGCTTCATCTACTCCTGCTCCATTATTACCTCCTTCAATTAAACATTCAGCATACATTAAATAAACATCAGCTAAACGAATTAAACGCACGTTAACACCAGATCTTGGTGTAGTAGTAAAAAATGTAGCGTCTTGCTCCGTTTCTACAACATCCCAGTTTGTATATTTTCTCCAGTAAGAATGTTCATTATTATTAAAAGCGGTTGCTTGTGCTGTTGTTTTTTGATAATATTCTGCATCTTCATCATTAACTAAAGCAATAGAAGCAGAAGTACGTAAAGAAAAAATTCTTGGTCCTGTTTCATAAACTACATCTCCATTTGTATCAGTTTCTGGTAAACCATTAGCTAAACGTTTAACTCTTGTAACTGTGTTTCTTGGATCTTGCATATCTAAAGGATCTTTTTGATACTCGATATTTAACCAAAGTGCTGGATATGCACTTCTATAACCACCAACTGGGCTAAAAGAAAAGTTTAAGTTATTAGAGGTTTGCTCATCATCATTTATACCAATATCATCTTTATGATTAATAGAATAAGGCACCTCTAAAATAGACTCTTCATTAAACTCATCTCTAGTTGTAAAGTTACTTCCAATATCTGGTGTTAAACTATAATTATAATCTTCTATAACAGATTTAAAATATTCTGCAGCCATAGCGTAATCTCCATCATATAAATAACTTTTACCCATTAAAGCTGTTGCTGCACCTGCAGTAAAACCTCCTAAACTAGTAACGTTTTTTGGTAAATTTTCTTCTGCAAATTTAAGATCTGCTAAGTAAAATTGTTGAATTTGATCTTCTGGTGCTACTGGTTGATAAAAATCTTCTTCAGATTGTGGCACATAATCGAAAAGTGGTACAGAACCATTATTAAAACTACTATGCAAATAGAAGTAAAACAAACCTCTTAAACCTCTTGCTTGTGCTAATATTAATGTTGCTGTTTCAGTATCAGTTTCACCAAAACCTGACATCAACTTTTCTGTATTTACGATTACTTGGTTTGCTCTAAAAATACCTTCATACAAAGCTTCCCATTTTCCGTTTGGTGCTCCAGAAGAATTGTTAAAAGTTTGCAACCAATATACATTACTTGTATTTGGTCTTCCCCAACCTGGAAAAGTCATATCACTTCTATTTAACTCATCTACTGCTCTAACTATGTTTATGTTTTTATAAGAATTGTAAACGGCAACTAAACCCGTTTGTAAATCATTAATGTTTTTCCAAAAACTAGCCGTTGATAATTCATTAGGATTTACCTCATCAAGAAAATCATCACTACATGAAGTTCCTGTAACAGCAAAAACTAACAAAAGTATAATACTATTGTAAATATTTTTTTTCATGTCTTTAACTTTTTGTTTATCTCTATTTAATATTTTTTTATTTCTCATCGTGTAAAAGTTTAAATTTTAATTAAAATGAGAATTGTGCTCCTACTCTAAAACTAGAACTTACAGGATAATTACCCCTATCTAAACCTCTTGTTGCTAATGAGCTTGTACCTACCTCAGGATCATAACCAGTATAATTAGTTATAGTTAATGGATTTTGAGCAGATACGTATAAACGTATTTTACTTAATCCTGAAGGTTCTATATACTTTTTGTTAATAGTATAACCTAAAGTAATATTCTTAAGTCTTACAAATGTTGCATCTTCTAACCAATAGTCTGTATACCCTCTTGCATTTGCATGATCTCTACCTCTAAATGTTGGAATATTAGAATCTGGATTTGCAGGAGACCACATATGTACTAAATCTTGGTGATTACCCATTTTGTAAGCATATGCTTTACTACCATTCATAATCTCGCCATTAAAAGCGCCATACCATTGCATTGCCAAATCGAAACCTTTATAACGAGCTCCAAAGTTAAAACCTACTGTAAAAGCTGGGTTACCACTACCTGCAAATTGACGGTCGTTTAAATCAATAACACCATCACCTGCATCTGCAACTCCATCTCCATCAGTATCTTCTGTTAAAGCATCTACATATCTTAAATCTCCTAAATTAGCATTACCACCAACCATTGGGTTATAAGCATCTAATTCTTCTTGAGTTTTAATAATACCATCCGTTTTAATTAAAAAGAAAGACCCTGCTTCATAACCTTCTGCTACAACAGAAACTAAATCTTCATTTGGTACACCTTGTACAACTGTACTATTAGAAAGATATAATACTTTGTTAGCACCAGCCATTTTTGTTACTTCATTTTTATTTTTAGTAAACGTTGCTCCAGCATTCCAAGAGAATTTTCCTTTATGTCTGTAATTTGCAGACCACTCCATACCTCTGTTTGTTAAATCACCAACATTTAAAATTACAGTTTGATTTAAACCTGCACCTGTTGTAGGTGGTAATAAAAGAGGTAATAATAAATCTTCTTTATTCGTTTCATAAACGTCTCCACTTATGGTTAATTTATTTTTGAACATCCCTAAATCAAAGCCGACATTTCTTGTAACTTGAGTTTCCCATTTTACTTCACTATTAGCAAAACTTGTTTGTGTTGCTCCAGATGAAACTACATCTCCTGTTTCAGGACCAGTAACATAATCTTTAGTTAAAGAAATTGTTGCTGCATTACTGTATGGTGTAAATCTATCATTACCCACAGTACCAATACTTGCTCTTAATTTTAAAGAATTTGCTACACTTTTAATAGGGCTCCAGAAATTTTCATCAGAAATATTCCAACCAAGAGAAACAGAAGGGAAAGTTCCATATCTGTATTTTTCACTAAACTGAGAAGAACCATCATATCTAACACTACCACTTAATAAATATTTTCCTTTGTAATTGTACTGTACTCTTCCTAAAAGACCTAAAAGAGTTTGTGTATTATTATTCCAAACGCTACCAGAACCAGAATCTCCATTACTAATAGCTCCTCCTAAATCTGTAACTGCGTTATTAAAAATATCATATCTTAAAGCGTAGAAATAAGAACGTTCAGCTTTTTGAGCTGAATAAGCTGCTGTTGCTTGTACATTATGGCTACCCCAGCTTTTCTTAAAGTTTAAAATGTGTTCTAAAGTAAACCTAGAATATCTACCACTTTCGTTACGAACATAAGATCTTGTATACGTGTTTGGCTGTACTAATTCTCCTTCAAAGTTATAAACCACAATAGATGGTCTAATTTTTTCTCTGGTATTATTAGTGTATGATGCACCACCTCTTAATGTGTAAGAAAGGTTTTTATTAAAGTTAAAACGGGCAGAAATGTTACCATTTAAATTTTCTATATAATCGATATCTGTTTGTAAAAAAGTAGCTAAGTTTCTTGCAGTATCACTTGCATCATTATCTTGACCATCGTTTTGAACACCAGACTCATTAAGTTCTAATTCAATTTGATTACTATAAGGATTGTTTTTAATAGCTCTTAAGGCTAAATCGTAAGGCGATCTTTCTCTTTCTTCTATTCTAAACCCTATACCTGTAGAAACATTCCATTTTCCTTTACGATATTGAGTATTTGCTCTTACGTTAAATCTATCGTAACCAGAGTTAATTAACATACCTTCTTGATTAAAAAATGAAGCATTAATATTGTATGTTAAACCTTCTTTTCCCCCAGAAATGCTAAGATTATGGTTTTGGATAGGCGCGAAATCGTTTTCTACTACGTTTACTAAATTAGAGTTGTTAGTTAATTGATGAGGCCCATTTACAATAGATGTCCAAGTTTCACCAAAATATGTACCATTTAATGCTGCTTTAGATAAGTGTAAAGCATATAAATAATCTTCAGTTTCCATTAATGGAACACCAGATGTAATTTGTTGCATACCATAATACGTATTTGCACTCATTTTCATTACACCTTCTTTACCTTGTTTGGTTGTAATTAAAATTACACCACCTGCACCTCTTGTACCATAAATAGCTGCAGAAGCTGCATCTTTTAAAACATCGATTGTTTCAATTTCATCTATACTTAGTTTAGGGTCTGTATCAAAAGGAATACCATCTACAACATAAAGTGGCGAACTAGAACCTACAATAGAACTAACCCCACGAATTACTACATTAGATTCTGCACCAGGAGAACCATCTTGTGCTGTAACTGTAACCCCAGCAATTTGTCCTTGTAAAGCTGTACCTAAATCCGCAGTTGCATTTAATGCTAATTCTTCGTTTTTAATTTGCCCAACTGCACCTGTTACTTCTTTTCTCTTTTGCGTACCATAACCAACAACTACAATTTCATCTAAAGTAGAAGCGTCTTCTGCTAATACTACATCTACTGTTGTTTTGTTTGCAACTATAACTTCTTTAGAAGCATACCCTAGAAAAGAAAAAACTAATGTTTTACCTTTATCTACTTCAAGAATATAATTACCATCGAAATCTGTAATTGTACCTGTTCTAGTACCTTTAATGTTTACAGTTGCTCCTGGTAATGGTTCTCCACCTCCAGTAACTACACCACGAACTGTAACTTTTTGAGCATAGATTGCACTAACACTCATAAAAAATGTAAACATTAAAAGAATCGATTTTAATCGCAATTCCTTGAATTTCTTTTTTTCAAGTAAATTAATCTTCATTTTATTTATTTTTTGGTTTATTCAAACAAATATTGAATTATTCTTGTTTTTTAAGGGCGTTAAATGTTCTATTTAAGAAAACAAATTGACAAACAATAAAAATTGACAAATTTTAAAAAAAAACATAAATCATTGAAAAACTGAAACATACAACAAATTTCATTGTTTTTATATTAGAAAAAAGGGTCAATATAACACATATTACGATTAATTTTATAAACATTTACTCTATAAAATTAATTTAACTCTCAAACTAACCTACGCTATAAAATTTAGTTAAAGTTTAATGTAAAATCAATAAAAAATCCTATCAAAAGATAATTTTGACAGGATTTAAACAAAAAACCACTAATAATATTTTAATGATTTACATCAATAAAATAGACTTTAATTACTGTTTCTTTTTGGCTCCTTCTTTATAAGATCCGTGATTCTTTTTAGTTTGGGTAGTAAAACCTCTTATATATTGGTAATCCCAAGTTTTGTATTCATGAGTTAATCCCCAACGTAAAATTTCTGTTGGTTCTTTTTCATTATCTGCAGTTCTATTTAAACCTATTGCATGAGGTGCATCTTTTACAGCTCCTTTAATTTCAAAATTAATTCCATCAGGAGACCATTGTACAGTGTTTCTCTCTGGGCCGTCAGTAGTAATTAATGATGTAATTCCGCCATTATAAGGCCAAACACAAATTTCGTGACCACTATTAGAAATAGGATTATAAGGCGATTTTACATAAGGCCCTTTAGGATTGTCTGCAATAGCAACTCCATGTCTTATTTGACGACCACCAAAAGTTACTTGCTCTCCCATTTGCTCTCCTTTATAATACAAATAGAATTTACCTTTAAATGGTAAAATACAAGGATCGTGTACTTTATGACTATCAAAATCTCCTTTTTTAACTACAGATCTACGATCTTGTAAATCATCTCCTAACCATTCTCCATTATCAGCAGGGCTTAAGATTGGTTCTTTGCTCTTAGTCCAAGGTCCATTTGGCGAATTAGACCAAGATAAACCTACCTGATTTTTTACTCTTTTGTTATATGGAGATTTTACAGTTTGGTAGCATAAATAATACATTCCTTCGAACTCCATAATTTCTACAGTAAATACAGAACGATCATCATAACTCCCTTTTTCGCCACGCTTTACTGCAACACCTTCTTCTTTCCAAGTTATTCCGTCTTTTGATGTAGCATACCAAATATCACATCTATCCCAAGGAAAAACTTTAACTTTTTCTATATCACCAATAAAACCATCGGTTTTACCTGTGCTTTTAGAATACCAAACATAATATAAACCATTGTGTTTTATTATTGCACTTGGGTCTCTTCTTACAACTCCTTCTTCGTAAGCCAAATCTCCTTTTAAATCGTGAATTTTATGTTCAAAATACCAATCGTTTGTAGCATCTTTTGGCCAATTTAAGGCTCTTTTAGATGCTGCACTTAACTTGTCTTTATTGGTGATTCCTAAAAAATCTTGTTCTTCATCAGAAATTACTATTTTTTCTTTTTGAATTTTACTATCAGTTTTACTTTGTTTATCACAAGAAAAAAATGAAACAAACAAACACAAGAATAATAATTGACCAAATCTTTTCATTATCTATTATTTTAAACTGTTACTATATGCTACAATTACAATACCCACAACCATACAAATTAAACCAAAGTATAAGAAACTTTTGGCTTTGTTAGATGCTTTTACCCACTCTTTGGTTATTAAACCACTTACAATTGCAGTTACAACACAAGCTGTATTAAAAATTGCATAACCTACTGTGTTACCACTTTCGCCTAATTTATAAGCTGCGTAAGCAAATAATGCAGATGCTGCATAATGAAAAACTGCCATTACTAAAATTAAGACAAAGTTTTTACCAAAAGCTGGTGTTTTAAAAGAACCCCACGCTTTTTTCTGAGACAATTGCCACAAGAAATAAGCTGTCATTACAATACCACCACTTAAAAATATTGGAAACATTACTGCAACTGCTGTTACCCATTCTGGATTACCAGCTGCTTGAGAAGCTTCATGTAAATAAGGTCTACCTGCTGCATTAGCATAACTAAAACCTGTTGCTAATAAACCACCAATTACTGCAATTAAAATACCAGTAACCATAGAACCTTTTCCGTCTTTTTGCTCACCAGATGCAGCTTCGTCTTTTTCTCTAATTAATCCTGCTTTTCCGTTTGCAAAAACACCAATAAGTACTACAAATAAACCTACTAAAATTGTTGTAAATATGTTAGTTGCAGGTAAATCTTCTTCTAAATAAGGTAATAAAGAACCTACTAAAAGAATGGTACCTATAAACAATGAAAAACCTAAAGAAAGCCCTATATGATTGATGGCTTTACCCCACATCATCACTCCAATTCCCCAAAGAAAACTGGTTAAACCCATTTTAATCCAAATATCTGATGGCATATTGCCAAAAATGTCTCCAAAACCACTAATTAATGATACTGAAGCTACAATAGGAACCACAAACATAGTTAACAAGAAAAATAAACTCCACGTATTTTCATACTTAAAATCTTTAGTAAATTTTTCTGGAAGCGCATATAAGCCCAACATTAATCCTGCAAAAATTGCCAGCAATACTCCTTCAATCATAATTATTAGTTTTTAGTTAATTTTAGTTAGTTAAATTACCATCCGAATTTAAAGATGGTTGTGCTTTTAAATTCTTCACCAGCTTTGGTAATCGATTTTGGTGAGTTTTCTATATTTGGTCCATTTTGATATCTGTGCGTTTCGCAACAAAAACCTCTATATTTTCCATATTGTTCGCCATTTTCTCTTTTAATTTCATCGGATGTATATTTACCTGTATATAAAAGCATACAAGGCTCTGTTGATAAAACCGTTAAAGAACGACCAGATTCTGCTGATGTAATTTGTGCAACTTCTTGTAATTTAAAATCAGGATTATCGAACACATAAAAATGCTCAAAACCATCGCCTAATGCTTCATGAACATCGCCAATAATTTTGCCTTTAGTTAAATCATCTGCTTCTCCTGCAATATTTGCAATTTCGCCTGTGGCTGCTCCAGTTTCATCGATTACATGTCTTTTATCAGTATTTACTTTAGCCGTAAAACTTTCTACTGTTGATGAAAATGCGTTTAAATTAAAATAAGTATGATTTGTTAAAGACAAAGGCGTGTCTTGATCTGGAGTAGCACTATAATCTATCTTTAATTCGTTATTATTATTTAATGTAAACGTAACTAAAACCTCTACATTACCAGGAAAACCCTCTTCTAAATCTTTACTAAAAAAAGACATTTTAACTCCGTTTTCGATTACGTCTGCTCTCCAAAACTTTTTATCGAAACCAGTAACACCTCCATGTAAATTATTTTCGCCACAGTTTTTAGCCAACTGATATTCTTTACCATTTAAAGTAAATTTAGAGTCTTTAATTTGAGAGCAATATCGACCAATTGTTCCGCCAAAATATGGTGAATTCTCAAGATAAGTTTTATCAAAATAACTTTGCAACGCATCAAAACCACAGGCTATATTTTGGATATTTCCTTTACTATCTGGAACTTTAATGGTAGTTATTGTTGCACCATAATTAGTGATTTTTACCTCAACTCCATTTTCGTTTTTTAAGGAATATTCTTTTACTTTTATTCCTTGGCAACTTCCAAAATCTGTAGTTTCTATTTGCATTTTAATTCATTTTAAATTTTGATATTTTTTTATTTCTCTTGATAAGGGCTTAATTTTTCCCAATCAAAAATTACACCAACTCCTGGATAATCTGGAGCAACAGCTCTATAATTTTCTACTACTAAAGGTCTTGTTGTATATTCATCAATAGGAAAACTATGCACTTCTAACCAACCCGAGTTTGGTTGAGACGACACTAAACTTACGTGTAATTCTTGCATTCCATGAGAACAAGCAGGTATGTTGTGTTTTGCAGCTAATTTTGCAGCTGCTAACCAACCTGTAATTCCACCGCAATTGGATGCATCTGGTTGTGCAAATGATAATTTAGATTGCTCCATTGCATATTCAAACTCGTGAATGGTATGCAAATTTTCTCCCATTGCTAACGGAAAACCTGTTTTATCAACAATTTCTCCATAACCTTTAAAATCTTCGGGTATAATTGGCTCTTCGAACCAAGTAATATCATATTGTTTAAAACCTTCTATAGCTTTAATGGCTTTATCAACTGTCATTGAATAATTAGCATCTACCATAAAAGTGATATCTGGGCCAATAAATTCTCTAACTGCTTTAATTCTATCTAAATCTTCTTGTAGATTTTCTCTACCAATCTTAATTTTTACAGCACTAAAACCTCTTTCTAAATAATTTTTCATATTATTTAGCAGTTTCTCTATTGGAAACATTAAATCGATTCCACCACAATACGCTTTACAAGTATTATTTGCTCCACCTGCAACTTGCCATAAAGGTTGATTTAGTTTCTTACAACGAATGTCCCAAAGTGCAATATCTACTGCAGAAATTGCAAAAGAATCTATACCACCTCTACCAACATAATGAATATGCCAACGCAATTCTTCATTGATTTCTTCAACATTTGTAGCGTCTAAACCAATTAAAAAATCTTTAAAATCATAATCGATCATTGCTTTAATTGAATGACCACCTTTACCACCTGTGTAGGTATAACCTGTTCCTTTACTTCCATCTTCTAAAGTAATTGTGGTTGTAACCAATTCGAAATGAAAATGGTCTCCATGTTTTGCATCAGAAAGTACTTCTGGCAAAGGAACTTTAAATAATTTGGTATCTACTTTTACTATTTTTGTGCTCATTAAATTAAGCTTTGTGTCTGATGTAAAAAGTTTTCTTTTCTAAATACTGCTCAAATCCGTATTTACCATCTTCACCTCCAGAACCTGATAATTTATATCCATTATGGAAACCTTGATGCTGCTCTCCATGACCTCTATTTACATAGATTTCGCCATATTCTAACTCATCATTACATTTCATAATGGTACTCATATCATTAGTAAAAACCATTGCAGCTAAACCATATTCACAATCATTGGCATAACCAATTACCTCTTCAAAGGTTTTGAATTTTAAAACTGGTAAAATTGGCCCAAAAGATTCTTCATGTACAATTGTCATATCTTGAGTAACATCTGTTAAAACAGTTGGCTCAAACCAAAATCCTTTTTCGAATGCTGCACCTTCTGGTCTTTTACCACCTGTAGCTAAAGTTGCACCTTCTTCTAAAGAAACTTTTACTAAATGCTCCATATGTTTTAATTCTGATGCATTTACTTTTGGCCCCATATCAGTTTCTTCTAACATTGGGTCGCCAACCTTAATTGCTTTTGTAGCCGCAATAAATTTTTCCATAAAAACATCGTAAATACCTTCATGAACATACATACGTTCGTTACAAGTACAAACTTGACCACAATTATCAAAACGAGAATGTAAAGCAGACTCTACAGCTGCATCTATATCTGCATCTTCGAATACAATAAATGGTGCTTTACCTCCTAATTCTAACTGAACATGCGTTAAATTATCTGCTGCATTTCTTGCAATTTGCTGACCAACAGGTGTAGAACCTGTCATAGTTACCATTTTAGTTATTGGGTTCTCTACTAATGCATTACCCATTGCTCTACCTGGCCCTGTAAGAATATTAATAACTCCTTTTGGTATCCCAACTTTGTTGGCAATATTACCTAACTCAAGTGTAGATATTGGTGTTTCTGAAGTTGGTTTAATTACAATTGTATTTCCCGCAACCAAAGCAGGTCCTAATTTACGACCTGCTAATGCCAATGGAAAATTCCATGCTGTAATTGCAACTACAACTCCTCTTGGTACTTTTTGAATCCAGATTTGTTCGTTCGGATTATCAGAAGGAATAATATCACCCTCTATTCTTCTTGCACCTTCTGCTGCATATCTTATAAATGATGCAGTTACAGCAACCTCAAAACGTGCTACTTTTAAAAGTTTACCTTGCTCTTTTGTTAAAATTTCGGCTAAATATTCTGTATTTGCTTCAATTTCATCTGCAAAAGCATATAGATATTCTGCTCTTTTTCTAGCAGGTAATTTTTTCCATTCTTTTTGAGCCACATCAGCAGCATTTAAAGCTTCTGTTGCTTCTTCTGCTGTTCCGTTTTGAACTTTTGCAACAACTTCTTCTGTTGATGGACTAATGATATCTATAGTTTCTCCTGATGTAGAAGTTTTCCATTCTCCATCAATAAATAATTGGTATTCTTTAATTTCTGCCATTTTGATTTTATTTTTTTAGTTGATTGATTATCTACCCATCCATCCACCATCTACAAGGATGATTGATCCATTCATATAAGCTGCAGCATCTGATGCTAAAAACACAGTTGGCCCAGCAAAATCTTCTGGATTACCCCATCTGCCTGCAGGTATTCTAGATAAAATTGATTCTGCTCTTTCTGGATTATTTCTTAATGCTTCTGTATTATCTGTAGCAATATAACCTGGTGCTATTGCGTTTACATTTACGCCTTTACCTGCCCACTCATTAGCAAATGCCATTGTCATTTGACCTATAGCTCCCTTACTTGCTGCATAACCTGGTACTGTAATTCCCCCTTGAAAAGTTAATAGAGATGCTGTAAAAATAATTTTACCAGATTCTCTTGCTACCATTTCTTTACCAATTTCTCTGGTTAAAATAAATTGTGCATTTTGGTTTACTTCTATTACTTTATCCCACATTTCATCTGGATGCTCTGCTGCTGGAGCTCTTAAAATAGTACCTGCATTATTTACCAAAATATCTATCTGTGGATGATCTGCTTTTACATCAGCTATAAATTTATATAGTGCTTTTCTATCAGAAAAATCACATTGATAAGCGCTAAAGTTTTTACCTCTAGAGGTTACTTCTTTTTCTACATCAGAACCTGACGATTCTAATGAAGCAGAAACACCAATAATATTAGCACCAGCTTCTGCTAAACCTATTGCCATTGCTTTTCCTATTCCTCTTTTACAACCTGTTACTAAAGCTGTTTTACCTTCTAAACTAAATGTATTTAAAATACTCATTTTTAATATGTTTATTTATTAAGCATTAAAGCGAGTAACTCTTAAAACAATTACACGCTTTAACAATATTTTTTATAATTGACAATCCATTAATACTTTTAATCCGTCAGGATTATTATCTATATTTTCAAAAACTTGTTGAATGTTACTTAATGGTTGCACATCTGTAATCATTTCTTCGAAAGGCAATTCGTTTGCCGTAATTAATTGAATTGATTTTTCATAGTCTTCTTTTTCATACACTCTGGCTCCTATCAATTTTAATTCTTTCCAGAAAAATTTAAATAAATCTACTGGCTTTTTTTCTCCATGAATAGCCACCATTACAATTCTACCTCTTATACCAGCAAGCTCTGTCATAACATCTAAAGCAGGTTGTACACCAGCAACTTCAAAAACCACATCTGCTAAGCGACCATCTGTTTTTTCTTTTACATAAGCTATTAAATCTATATCAATAGGGCTTACAGCATCGAAACCTAATTCTTTTGCTTTTGCAATTCTTTTTGGGTTTACTTCAGAAATTATTACTTGAGCACCAGTTTCTTTAGCAACCATAGCTACTAATAAACCAATTGGTCCGCCACCTAAAACTACAGCAGTTTCTCCTTCTACTAATCCGCTTAAACGTACATCATGCGCTGCTACTGATAAAGGCTCTATTAAAGCTGCTAATTTTAAATCTGTAGTTTCTTTTAATTTGTGAAGTGTAAATGCAGGAACATTCCAATACTGTTGCATTGCTCCTGGACTATCTATACCAATAAATTTTAATTCTTCGCAAATATGATTAAATCCTTTGTCTGATGCTTTCACTTTTCTATCATCTAAAGGTCTAACAACTACTTTTTCGCCAACAGAAAAATCGGTTACACCTGCACCAACTGCATCTATAACTCCAGACATTTCATGACCAATTGTTTCTGGCATAGAAACTCTCTTATCCATCATACCATGATAAATATGCACATCTGTACCACAAACACCAACATAAGCTACTTTTATTCTAACTTCACTTGGTTGTGGTTCAGTAATTTCTTTTTCTAAGACACTAAAGGTTTTATTACCCTCATATTGTGTTGCTCTCATTTTATTCGAATTTAAATTTCCTATTTTATTTTGAAGTCATACAAGATGACAAACAAATTTCGTTTTTATTCATTTTAATACAAATAACAAATAGCCTTTAATCTATAATAGATGAACAATTCAAAATAAATTTTGCTGTCTTATTGTATTAAAGTTTAAATGTAAATAAAGAAGATTATTTATTAAGAAAAAGCAACTTGACAAAAACTGTACTAAATTGTAACATGCTCTTTTCTAAATTCTTTGGGTGTTTTTTTTACATGTAATTTAAAAAATCGAATAAAATAATTGTAGTTTTCGAAACCCAATTTTGTAGCAATCTCCTCAAAAGAATACCTTGTTGTTATTAATAATAACATCGCTCTTTCTGTTAGCATATTTTGAATATACTTACTTGGCCTTATATGATATTGTTTTTTAAAAACTCGAGAAAAATGATCTTTACTCAAATTGCAATAATCTGCCAAAACAGATACATTTAAGTTATGATGCAAGTTTTTTGAAATATAAGTTAATACATCATCTAAATTTGTGTTCTTGGTATTTTCTAAAGACTCTTGAGAATCTACAAACCTAGAAAGTAAAATTTTTAAAATTGCGTGGGTTTCTAAATAATTACTAATGCTCAATTCTTCATTTCGTTCTTCAAACTCCATAAGCATTTGGTATTTATCATAATATTCTGGATTATTATTTACCAAAGCTCTATTTGGGTTTAATTCTAATAGTTTTCTAAAATAAAGTTCATCTGTTCTAGTGGCCTTAACTCGATAATTAAAACTTACAAAATTAAAAATTGATAAACCTGTACCAAACTCTTCAAAAAAACTGATGTAGTATTGTTCATGACTTAAATTACATTTATAACTACTGTAGGTATAACTTGGTATTAAATACAAATAACCAGGCAAGAGCTGTATTTTAGTATGATGATGATACACATAAGCGCTCCCTTTTGTAATATAATACAACCTTGTAAACGGACTAATTACATTGTTAAAATCCCACCTATGATCTAATTTATCATAGCCAAAATTTAATAATTTTAATTTTAAAGATTGATAAGGGTTTAACATCTGCTATAATTTAAGTTGTTCTTTTCTAAATTTTGCCGGACTTAATCCTACTTTTTCTTTAAATTTTTTCGAAAAATAAGACAAGCTTTTTAAACCCACATTTTCGGCTATTTGCAACAAAGAATCATTGGTAGTTAAAAGTAAAAATTGAGCCCTTTCGATTCTTTTTAGCTGAATATATTTGTTGGGTTTCATATTAAATTTTAGAAAAAAAGATTTTGAAAAATGATCTGTACTTAAATTACAATAACTTGCCAAATCTGCTACAGTTAACTCTTCTTCTAAATGCTTGGCTATATAAATAAGCACTCTATTTAAATCGCCTTTAAAAGAACTTTTATCAGCAATAATATCTGTGTTTTCTATAAATCTAGAAAACAATATTGTTAAGATTGCTTCTGTTTCTATAATGTGCTGTATACTTCTTTTTTTAGAGTTTTTATACCCTTGTAAATCTCTATTAATATGTATTACAGGATTACTATCTTTTATAGATTTACTAGGATTAATTGAAACCAACCTTTTAAACAAGTCGTAATCTGTATCATTTGCTTTTACTACATATTTTGTTTTTTTTTGATTAAACACAGACATCCCTAATTTAATTTCTTCAAAAAAACCAGTATAATACTGCTCATGATAATCATTGCACCTATAATCATTATACATAAAACTAGGTATTAAATACATAAAACCGGGCTTTAACTCAAAAGATTTACCTGCATACTCTGCATACGCACTTCCCTTAGTAACAAGGAATAAACGCACAAAAGGACTTATTACATTTTTAAAACCCCATCTATGATCTAGCTTAGCATACCCCACATGTAGCATACTTAATTTTAAAAAAGAAAACAGCTCATTCATTAAAAACATTTTTTATTAAAACAAGATAAATTTAAGATTAAAATTAACATAAAAAACACAAATATCGGAAATGAGCATTTTTTAGTCTGATTTGAATAGCTTTTTTATTTAACTGAAGAATTACATTTGTACGCTATCACTTTTTAAGGAAATAAAAAATGAGATTATTTTTAGTACTTGTTGGAATATTATTATTCAGCTCTTGTGGACCAGATTTACCTGAAGCTGTTGCTGTAGAATATGAAAAACTACCCAAAAAAATAGACTTTAATCAAAGTGTAAAACCTATTTTATCTGATAAATGTTTTTTATGTCATGGCCCAGATAAAGGAAATATTAAAGGAGGTTTACAATTACATTCTGCAGAAGTTGCGTATGCAGAATTATCAGAAACACCAGGTAAATTTGCTATTGTTCCTAAAAATCTTAAAAAAAGCGAATTTTATCATCGTATTGTAACAGACGATCCTAAATTAATAATGCCAGAGCCAGGTTCTCACCTAACTTTAAGCAATTATGAAAAAGCTGTTTTAGTAAAATGGATAGAAGAAGGTGCAGAATACAAAGAACATTGGGCATTTATTAAACCCGAAAAAAGCGAAGTACCTGAAGTTGAAAAAGAAGAATTAGTAGCAAATGCTATCGATAATTTTGTATTAGAAGAATTAGAAAACAATGGTTTAGAACCTTCAAAAAAAGCAGATAAAGAACTTTTATTAAGAAGAGCTTCTTTAGATTTAACAGGGTTACCACCTACAAGCGAAGAAATTGACGCATTTTTAAAAGACAATTCAACAAACGCTTACGAAAAACAAATAGACAGATTAATTGCAACCAGTGCTTATGGTGAGCAACGTACTTTAGATTGGATGGATTTATCTCGTTATGCAGATACTCATGGTTATAGTGTAGATAAATTTAGAGATGTTTCTCCTTGGCGAGATTGGGTTATAAAATCCTTCAATAACAATATGCCTTATGATGAATTTGTGTTGTGGCAATTGGCTGGAGATATGTTGCCAAATGCAACTCGTGAGCAAAAATTAGCAACTACTTTTAACAGATTACATCCGCAGAATTTAGAAGGTGGTATTATTGATGAAGAATTTAGATCTGAATACGTTTCAGACAGAACTGCAACTGTGGGGCAAGCGTTTTTAGGCTTAACTGTAGCTTGTGCAAAATGCCATGATCATAAATACGATCCTATTTCTCAAAAAGATCATTTCGAAATGTACAGTTTCTTTAATAATGTTGATGAAACCGGACTTATACCTTGGGATTTAGCAACTCCTGTACCAGCAATGATGTTGCCTACAAAAGAGCAAGAAGAAGTTTTAAATTATTTAGAAACTTTAGTTGATGACTCTGAAAATGAACTAAAGGTAACTAAAGTTAAAGAAAATACAAGCGCAGAAAAATGGATGGCTAACCAAGGTTATAAAAACATTTCTAGCAATCAAAAACCTAAAGGATTAATTGCTGCTTTTAATTTTGATAATAAAAAACTGATAAACAAAGTTGGCGGAAATGGAAAAAACAAAATAAGAATGCGTCAGCAATTTGTTGACAATGAAAAACCTATTTTCAAAAAAGGCTCTCAAGGAAAAGGTCTTTATATGGATGGTGATACTTGGCTAGATTTAGACAAAATAGGTATTTATAAAAGAAGTGAATCTTTTTCTATTGGTATAGATGTTTTTATACCAAAGGATTTAGAAACAGGTGTAATTTTTCATAAAATGAATAGCCCAGAATTACATAATTTTAGAGGTTATCATTTAAAAATTAAAGACAATAAAATAGAAGCTTTATTAGCACATGTTTGGCCAGATAATGCTATTGTTGTAGAATCCATTAAAGAGATTCCTAAAGAAAAATGGGTGCAATTAACTATGACTTATGATGGTTCTAGTAAAGCAAACGGAATTAAAATATTCTTAGATGGAGAAAGGTTAGAAACAAAAACTCATTACGACAACTTATACAAAGACATCATCTTTCACGGTTTTCAAATGTATGGTAGAAATAGCCCTAAAATTGAGCCGGGTTTAAGAATTGGTGCTGTTTGGAGGGGTAAAGGAATAAATGGTGCAACTATAGATAATTTATTGGTTTTTGATAAAGAATTGAGTGATATTGAAGTTTTACAAATTGCTGATAAAGAGAAATTACAGACCATTAAACATACACCTTATAATAATTTAACTGCATCAGAAAAAACACAATTAAATCAATACTATTTGTCTAATTTTTCTTCGGATTATAAAAAGGTGCTTAAAAACTTAGAAGAAAAAAGAATTGCATTAACAGATAGTACAGAACCTGTAAAACAAATTATGGTGATGAAAGAAATGGAAACACCAAGACAAGCCTATGTTTTAGACAGAGGTCAATATGATTCGCCTACAGATTCTGTTTTTCCAAATGTGCCAGAACGTATTTTTCCTTTTCCAGATAATTTACCTAAAAACAGAATTGGTTTAGCAAAATGGATTATGCACAAAGACAACCCTTTAACAGCAAGAGTTACTGTAAACAGATATTGGCAAAATATTTTTGGTAGAGGTTTGGTAAAAACATCCGAAGATTTTGGTAATCAAGGAGAATTACCAAGTCATCCAAAATTATTAGACTGGTTAGCTCTAAAATTTATGGAATCTGGTTGGGATGTAAAAGCATTGCACAAATTAATATTGATGTCTAACACCTACCAACAATCTAGTATTGCCAGCAAAGAATTATTGGCAATGGATAAAGAGAATAAATTTTTAGCAAGAGGACCAGCAAAACGTTTATCTGGAGAAATGTTAAGAGATAACGCATTATTTGCATCTGGTTTATTAAATCGTAAAATTGGAGGAGAAAGCGTAAGCCCATACCAACCACCAGGTTTATGGAAAGTAAATGGAGATACGTACTTACCAAGTTCTGGTGATGAGTTATACAGAAGAAGTATGTACACCATATGGAAAAGAACGGTGCCACACCCAACCATTGCAACTTTTGATGCACCAACAAGAGATTTATGTACCACAAGAAGACAAGAAACCAACACACCTTTACAAGCATTGGTATTATTAAACGACCCAACATTTGTGGAAGCTGCACGTGTTTTAGGTAAAAAAATGATCAATTATAAAGATATTGATGAAGGTATCTCTGTAACTTTTAAAAAACTAACAGGTAGAACTATAAAGCCTTTAGAATTAAACATTCTAGTAAACTTACAGAAAACAGAACTAGAAAAATTTCAAAAAAACAAAGGTAAAGCAGAAGGTTGGATTAGCTTAGGAGAATACAAAATTAATCCTGAAGATGATAAGGCTTTAGTTGCTGCAAATGCAGTAGTAGCATCAACAATTATTAATTCTGATGCTTTTATAACAAAACGATAATTTAGAACTAAAAAATAGATTTATGTGCGATCATCATGATATTTTAAAATCTAATAATAAAGATTTACAAAGTGTTGAAAAACAAATTGACAGAAGAAACTTCTTAAAGAAAACATCTTTAGGTTTAGGTGCATTAGCATTAGGTAGTCTTTTAAATACAGAAAAAGCTTGGAGTACTATTGGTAATCCTGCTGCTAGTCCAGAAGATATTTTAAATAATTACAATAAAAACAGATTAGGTTTACCTCATCATTTACCAAAGGCAAAACGAATTATTTATTTGTTTCAAAGTGGTGGACCTTCTCAAATGGATTTATTTGATTACAAACCCAAATTGGTTGATATGTTTGGGCAAGATTTACCTAAATCTGTAATTGGTAAAACGCGTTTAACTGGTATGAGCGGTAGCCAATCTACCTTACCAATTGCACCTTCTTTATTCAACTTTAAACAATATGGAGAATCTAGAGCTTGGGTAAGTGAATTAATGCCACATACAGCAGAAATTGTAGATGATTTGTGTTTTATTAAGGGGATGCAAACTGATCAAATTAACCATACACCTGCCATTAACTTTTTTCAAACTGGGCATCAATTACCTGGTAGACCATCTATTGGATCTTGGTTAAGTTATGGTTTGGGTTCTGATAATGAAAATTTACCAACGTTTATCACTTTAGTATCAAAAAACGGAAAAGGACAACCTTTAAACGCAAGTTTATGGGGTAATGGATTTTTACCAACAGAACACCAAGGAGTACAATTTAGATCTGGTAAAGACCCAGTTTTATACTTAAATAATCCTGATAATTACGATGGTAATGATCGTAAAAAAATGTTAGAATATTTAGGAGATTTAAATTCAATACAGCATGATGCATATGGTGATCCAGAAATCCAAGCTAGAATGAAACAATACGAAATGGCTTACAAAATGCAAACCTCTGTACCAGAAGTTACAGATACATCAGATGAGCCAGATCATATTTTTGAAATGTATGGTAAAGACAGTAGAAATTCTGGTACTTATGCAGCCAACTGTTTAATGGCAAGAAAGTTATTAGAAAAAGGCGTAAAATTTGTACAAATTTATCACCAAGGATGGGATCAACACGTAGCTTGTCCTGGAGGTTTAAGAAATCAATGTAAAAAAACAGATCAAGGTACAGCCGCTTTAATTAAAGATTTAAAACAACGTGGTATGTTAGATGATACACTTGTGGTTTGGGGTGGCGAATTTGGTAGAACAGTTTACTCTCAAGGTCAATTAACAGATAAGAATTATGGTAGAGATCATCATCCAAAAGCCTTTACAATGTGGATGGCAGGTGCTGGTGTTAAACCCGGTTTTACTTACGGAGAAACTGATGATTTTAGTTACAATGTAACCAAAGACCCAGTACATGTACATGATTTTCACGCCACACTTTTACACCTCTTTGGTATAGATCATGAAAGATTAACTTTTAAACATCAAGGAAGGCGTTTTAGATTAACAGATGTGCATGGTCATGTTGTAAAAGACCTATTAACTTAAAAAGAAATTTATGTCATCTAGAAGAAATTTTATAAAAAAGGCAGGTTTAGCAAGTGCGGCTTTGGTTACTTCTTCGTCTGCTATTGGACCATCAATTATAACAAAAAAAGAAGATTCAAATCATTTATTAAATGAAACAGATACTATTTTAGGCCATGGAGATTATCAATATAAATTGGTTAAAAATTGGGCTCAAATAAGTTCTACTAGAATTCCATTACTCAATTGCCATGAAATGGTTATGGACAGTAAAGGAAGATTGATTATGATTGGAGATCACCCACAAAATAATGTTTTAATTTTTGACAAATCTGGTAAGCTATTAGATTACTGGGGCACTGCGTATCAAGGTGGTCATGGACTAACACTTCATAATGAAGGTGGGGAAGATATGCTTTACATTACAGATTCTGGCTGGGCACAAGGCAAGAATAATAAAATGGTAAAACACAATGGTCGTGTTGCAAAAACCACTGTTGATGGAAGAGTAATTTTTGATATTGGCCACCCACAAACAATTGGTGTTTACAAACCTGGAGACCCATTTTGCCCAACAGAAACTGCTATAGGTCCTAATGGCGATATTTATGTTGCTGATGGTTATGGTATGGATTATATTATTCAATATGATGCCAATGGAAAATATATTCGTCATTGGGGTGGTAAAAATAATACTGACGAAAGATATAAACTTTCTAATGCACATGGTGTAGCAATAGATTATAGAGACAAAAACAATCCGCTAGTGGTATGTACTTCTAGAAATGAACAATCTTTTAAATGGTACACTTTAGATGGTAAATATGTTAAGACATTACATTTGCCAAATATGCAAGTATGTAGACCTGTTATAGATGACAACAACCTTTATGCAGGTGTTTGCTGGTCTCAACCCAAGGTTGGCAAAACAAACTGGAAAGATCACACTGGTTTTGTAACTATTATGGAAGGTGATAAAGTAGTTTCTAATCCTGGAGGAACTGAACCAATCTATAAAGATGGTACTTTACAAAAATCTTATCAATTAAAAGAAAAACCAATTTTACATGGTCATGATGTTTGTGTAGATGAAGATAAAAATCTATACATCTGTCAATGGAATGCAAATCATTCTACACCTTATAAATTAGAAAGAATATAATCTAGTATTTTATTATGAATGAAGCATCAGACTTTGTCTTATTTTTAGGAAGATTTCATCCACTTGTGGTGCACTTACCTATTGGTTTTTTATTTTTTGCATTTGTTTTAGAAATCTATAGTAAAATTAAAAAGGATACAACTTTTACAAAAGGTATTCCTTTGGCTTTATTTTGTGGAGCAATGAGTGCTGTGGTTGCCTGTGTTTTAGGGTATATGTTATCTTTAAGTGGAGATTATAGTGAGGCTGCTTTAGACACACATTTTTGGTTTGGTATTGCCACAACTATTATTGCTTTTGTTGCTTGGTTAATTAGAATCGATAAAATAAAATTTAATAGTTCTAAAGCCATTAAAACTAACATTTCTAGCTTAGCTTTAATTGTTATTTTATTGAGTGTTACAGGTCATTATGGAGGAAATTTAACACATGGAAGTGACTATTTAACCAAATACGCACCTTTTGGCCAAAAAGAAGAACAAGTTGCTGAAAAAATCACCAAAATAGAAGATGCAGTTATTTATACAAACTTGGTAGATCCTATTTTAGAAAATAAATGTACTAGCTGTCATAATTCTGATAAAAGAAAAGGAGGCTTAATGCTACATGATAGTATTTCGATTATTAATGGTGGTAAAAATGGGGCTGTTTTAGTAGCTGGTGATGCAACTAAATCTGAATTAATTCGCCGTGTTTTATTAAAACCACATCATGATGATTTTATGCCTCCAGAAGGTAAAACACCTTTAACAGAAGAAGAAATTGCCATTCTTACGTTTTGGATCAATCAAACAGATGCTAATTTTAGTACAAAAATGGGTGCCATAGAATCACCAGAAAACATTTTAAAAACAGCTTCTAATATTTTAGGTTTAAGCGAAGATTCTAAAACTACATTAGCAAAATTAAGTGCAGTTGATGCTACAATTTTAAACGATTTAAAATCAGAAGGTTTCCAAATAAGAGAGCTCGTTTTTGAATCTAATTTATATGATGTTGTATTACCTTCAAAAACTATTAAAGAAGCAAATAAAACCGAAATTGATAAAAAATTACAAAAATTAGCTCAAATAAAAGAGCATATATTGTGGTTATCTTTAGAAGACAATTTCATCAATAATAATCATCTAAATACATTAAGTTCTTTTAACAATCTTCAAAAATTAGTTTTAAGTAACAACCCAATTACGGATGAAGGTATAAAAGAGATTACAAAGCTCACCAAACTTAATAGCATTAACCTATACAATAGTAAAGTTACAAAAGCGAGCTTAAAAAGTTTATCAGAAATGAAAAGCTTGGAAAAGATTTATGTTTGGAAAACGGAAATAAAACCAAATGATTTAATCGATTTTAAAGAAAATAAAAAAATAAAAATCGTTTTATAATTCTTAAAAAACTCTATTGATAATAACCCTAATTTTAAATAATTAGGGTTTCTTTTTATACGCTAATTTCTAATTTTTCAACAAACTGAATTCTTTAATTATGTAATAGATCAAAGTCAAATTACTATAAATCAATAAATAATTTATAAAAAGACAATATGATTTCCTAAAATAAACATCTGTTATATACCATAAACTATTCTAATTTTAAATTTGATAGATACTAAATTGAGTTATAATAATAAAAAAACTTTTAACTATTACTTACAAACAGTTTAGCGAAATTTAAAAAGAGGTTTTTCTGTTTCATTATAGAGAAATCTCCCTTTTGTTTCACATCAAACATCAACCTTAATCAATTATAAAACAAATGAATACAAAAAAATATACCTATCTATTTTTATCCTTTTTTATGTTAATTATTCATTTTGGTTGCAGTAAAGACGAACCTGAAGAAATTGATACAGAGAGTCCTGTTTTAAATTGCCCAGATGATGTTGTATTAACTATAGAAAGTTACGAAAACAGTATTGTTGTAACTTACGAAACTCCAAAAGGTGTAGATAATTTTGGTTCTAACACCACACAAATTGAGGGTTTAGCTTCTGGCGAAAGTTTTCCAGAAGGTACAACTACCAATACTTTTAAAGCCACAGATATTGCTGGCAATTCTACTATTTGTAGTTTTAATGTAATAATTACCAAAAATGCTGCAAACGACAATGTTCCATATTTTATTGATGAAAACCCAACGCCTGCCAACAAAAAATGGACAAAAGTTGAAAATTTATCAGATGAATTTAACACAGATGAATTAGATGAAACCAAATGGAAAAACACAGATCCTAATAAATGGATTGGAAGAGCACCAGGTTTATTCAAAAAAAATACAGTTTCACAAAGTGAAGGAAGTTTAAAACTAACAGCAGATATTTTACCAAGTCCAGAAGTTGTAAACGGAAACACATTTACACACGCAGGTTCTAATATTACATCTATCAATTCTATTAGAGTTGGTCATTATTTTGAAGCTAGAATGAAATCTAGTAAAACTTTTATGTCTTCTACTTTTTGGTTGATAAACGATAGAAATGATGCTAGTGGTTGCGATAAAAGAACCACAGAATTAGACATACAAGAATGTGTGGGCCAAATTACATCCACAGAAAGTTGGACAGCTGATAAAGATGAAGAAATGGGTTCTAATACACATAGCAGAAATACTTCTTGCACCACAACTCCAGAAGGTTCTGTAGGTGACCACGTAAATATTGGTGGCAAAGCTTACGACGATTATCACGTTTACGCTGCTTGGTGGAAAAGCGCCACAGAAATAGACTTTTATTTAGATGGTAAAAAAGTATATACAGTTACACCAAAAGCAGAATTTAATTTGCAAATGTATTTACGATTGGTGGTAGAAACTTACGATTGGAACCCTGTGCCTTCTGATGGTGGAATGACAGGTTCTTTCGAAGACAGAAGCACTTCTTACGATTGGGTTAGAACTTGGAAATTAGAGGATAATTAAATTATAAAAAAATGAACCTAAAAACTAAAACTATGTATTTTATTTTATCGTTAATAATCTTATTATCTGCTTGCAGCAAAGCAGAAGATACAGAAATGATAGACAATATAAAACCAGTTTTAAACTGTAATGCAGACATCACTCAAAATATAAGCGCAACAGAAAATGTTGCAATCGTTAATTTTGATATTCCAATTGGCACTGATAATATTTCTAATGTTACTGTAACACAAATTGAAGGGCTTTCTTCTGGTGATGAATTTCCTGTTGGAACAACTGTAAATACTTTTAAAGCCTCAGATGCTTCTGGTAATACCACAACTTGTAGTTTTAATGTTACCGTTATTAGAGATGAACCTGCAGAAGATAAACCTTATTTTATTGGTTCAGACCCAACTCCTGATGGTAAAACTTGGGTTTTTGTTGATACTTTAACTGATGAATTTGAAGGCGATTCAGAAAATATTGATACAAACAAATGGAATCCTGATCCTTATAACGAACCTCGTTTTAGTTGGATTGGTAGATTCCCTGGTCTTTTTGAAACTGATAATATTAGGATTAAAAACGGCGAACTTTGGATGGAAGGTGAAAAGTTTGAAAGCCCAAAAACAGTACAAGGAGAAAATTGGACGCATGGAGGAGCAATAATTAGATCTGAAGCGCTATTAATGCCAGGCACTTTTTGCGAAACCAAAATGAAAACCACAGAAACTATTATGTCTGGTACTTTTTGGATGTCTACACCAAATGCAGATTGTAATACTGTTATTAAAAAAGAATTAGATGTTACAGAAAGTATTGGTACAAGATCTTATGTTACCAAATTACCTGTAGAAGGTTGGTTCGAAAATACTGCTGTAAATTTTAGATCAGGAATTAATGCAACTGCAAGACAACGTTCTTCTTCTTGTTTACCTGCAATAAACAAAGGTAAAACTGCTAGTGAGGCTGAACCTCAAGCCGATTTTCATACTTATGGTTTCTTTTGGGAATCGCCTACAGAATTGCATTTTTATTTTGATGGTGTTAAGGTTTTTTCAATAGATCCTCCTACTCCTTTTAATGATGGAATGGCAATTACATTAGCCATAGAAACTTACGATTTTAACCTACCAAGTAATGCAGAAGATGATGGTTTTAACAAAACACTAGAGGAAAGATCTACCAGGTATAAATACATTAGAACTTGGAGTTTAGAAGACAAATAAGATAATTTTGAAATACTCTAAAATACTTTTTTGCTTAGCTTTAATTCTTGCTTTTTCAACAACTATACAATGTCAAGAAACACATCACGTATATGCTTTAGAAATCCCTTGGAGGTCTGTTACAAAATCTCCAGATGCTAATAAAATACATTCTATAAATGATGCTATTGCTAATGCCAATTCTGGCGATGAAATTATTATACACGAAGGTATTTATAGAGAAACAATTAACATCAACAAAAACAATATTAAAATTTCTAATTACGAAAACGAGTATGTTTTAATTTCTGGTGCAGAAGTAATTAATGGTTTTTCTGATGCTCTAACAATGCCAAATGGAGTTAAAGTTGCAGATGTTTCGCACCTAAATTTTCAAACAGATTTTAGTCAGGTTTTTGCAAATGGTAAAGAGCAATTTATGGGCAGGCATCCTAATAACACCACTGGTAAAAGAATGCGCCCTTTAGAAGCTAATAGTGGTTATGCACTTTTATCTAACGTGTATAAAGATACAGGCACTTCTGCAAACGGATACGCAACTTTAGAAGATGTTGCTAACTTTCCATCTACAGATTTATCTGAAGGGATTTTTAGAGGATTAACAGGTAAAATGAGGCGTTATGCAATAGGTACAGTTACATCTGCAACAGCAAATTCTGTTACTTTTAAAGGAATCACAAATAACCAATGGACAGATAATGCATCCATCGCAAATGGAAATCATAAGTTTAGTTGGGGTTATGTTTTGCATAAAAATTTAATAGATGTTCCTGGTGAATGGTTTATAGAAAATAACAAGCTCTATTTTATGATAGATGCCAACAAAACCATAGCCGATTATTATATAGAAGCACAAGTTCGAGAACAAGTTTTAGTAGCCAATAATATTATAAATCTTACTATTGATGGTATTCATTTTGTTGCTGGTAATGCAGAAATAAAAAATTCATCTTCCATAACAATTGTAAATAGTAGTTTTCGATATTTACATCCTTTTTGGACACCTACAGGTTATGGAGATAATACAACCACAGACAAAGGATTGTATTTCGAAAATCAAAATAGCCTAATTTTCGAGAATAATTACGTAGCAAATACTTGGGCAACTGCCATTACTTTTGATGAAGGTAATGATGTTACTGTAAAAAATAACATCATAGAAAATATTGGTTATTTAGGAGTTTTTACATCGAGTATTTATTGTACATCAGACAATACTTTAATTAAAGAAAACACGTTTGGAGATCAAGGTCGTTTTCATTTAAGAATGAGGAATGATGCTAAAATAGATATTCTAGACAACGACTTTTATGGTGCAATGCAAATGGGTGAAGATGCAGGCCCAATAGAGGCTACAAGTACAGGTAAAATAGGTGCTTTAGATATGAAAGGCAGCGAAATTGCTTACAATAAAATTCACGATTTTTCTGGAATTCCTGTTTCTGATGGTAATTATAATAAACAAAAAGCAACTGCTTTTTATATGGAAGATACAGAGAATTACACTGCACATCACAACTTAATTTATAATGTAAAAGCAGAGAATTACACAGGCCCACATACCATACAAAAAGTTGGCGAATTTTTATACTTAGGCCCAAGATACAATGCAATGTACAAATCCGTAAATTATTACAACAATACCATTTGGAATGTAGATAAACACATTGGTATTTGGAATATTGAGATTGATAATTGGGAAGCACTTGGCATTGCTGAAGCTTATAATACTGGTAGAATGGAAAATGGTCATTTTGCAAATAACATATTTTTACAAGGCCCTGAATTTGGCTTAAGCTATGTAAGACAAATTCTTTCTGCTACAGGAGGCTCTCAAGGATATGTAACTTTAAATCCAAGTCCGAGTTTTGATACTAGCGACTTTACAACGTACACAAACACTTGTGCAAATTACAATTACAACTTTAATCCAGAGAATAACTTGCAATTACCATTAAGTACAGAACAAGATCATTTTATTGATGCTGCAAATGGAGATTTTACCCTAAAAAGTGCATCATCAGCAAAAAATGCAGGTGTTGTAATATCAGGAATTACAAGTTCTTCTAATCCTGATGTTGGTGCTTTAGAAGGTGGTAATCGAGTTTTAAATGCTGGCGCAAAATTAGTTGTTCCATCATTTTTAGAAAAAGAGGAGGTTAATGAAATTACCGCTTTTAATACTTTTACTGATGAAGTTGGTCAAGACGATACACAATCGCTTACTTTTAACGTAGATTATACTGCTTATGCCAATAGAGATATTGTTGTTGCAATCTATTCTGCCACAAATGATTTTATTAAAAACAACAAAACAAAAGTAACTACAGGCAGTGGAACTGTTTCAATTACCATTAATTTAGACAGTCCTTTAGCTATTACTGAATATAGAATTGATGCCATTATAAGATCTGTAAATGGCAACTATGCTGATAATATTTTTAAAACTTCTAAAACTTTAAATGTACTTACTGGCTCTTTATCTGTTGATGAAAATACAATTACAAAAGATGATTTTAAAGTATATCCAAATCCGTCAAAAAATATATTTCACATTAAGACAAATCAAGAATTAAACTATATTATTTATGATGTTTTTGGTAGAACCATTTTAAAGTCTAATAAAACTTCTTTTAATTTGAATGATTATGCTAGTGGAGTTTACTTTCTTAAAAACGAGAATATCACCTTAAAAATCATCAAAGAATAATATTTGGTTTTTACTTTTCATCCGAAGAAAAACGAACAAATTTTAAAACAAAAAAATGGTCGAAATTACTTTCCGACCATTAAAATATATAGTATTTTTTTGTAAGTTATAATCTAGGATAATTATTTTACAAACTTAATAGAACCTCTTTCTGTTGATAAAATATATAAGCCAGATTGTAAAGAACTTACATTTATTTCTTGAGTAAGTTCACCTTTTAATACAGCTTGCCCTAATACATTAAATATAGCAAAATCTCCTTCAAACTGATCACTAACTACAACTGCACTTTTAGCAGCGCTATAAAAAGCTTTTAATTTAGGTTTACTAACATCTTTTGTTGATAATACTGGTGCAACTATTACAATTGGTATATGAGCTCCTGTAGAATAACTAGACCAAGAATCATTTGAGTTCTGAAAACTAACTCTTAATACATAAGATTGTCCATCAGGTAATTCAGCAGAAGTAAGTATTGGTGTTACTCCATCTCCTTTTACTGTACCAACTGTAAAATCTACTGAAGCAGTACCAGAATGAGTACCTCCAGTAGTATCATCATTTTGACCAGCTATCCATACATTATTTTCTGCTATACCAAGTGAAAATTGTAATTGAAGTGAATTTGTTCCTCCAACTAAATACTCTTCTAAAGGACTAGCATTATTGTCTCCAGCATCATAACTTGCAGAAAAAGTATATGCTTTTCCTTGCTCCATAGTACTTCCACTTTCAGGATGCGAAATCCAAGTTACTGTTGGTGGGTTTGGAATAGCTGCAGGTGCTACAACTGTAACAGGTATATCATTACCTTCTGTATAACTAGCCCAAGAACCATTTGAGTTTTGATAACCTATTCTTATATAATATTGATCTCCATCAGGTAAATCAGCAGAAGTATCTAAAGTAGTAGCTATGGTCATAGAAACAGCAGAAGATCCAGAATGTGTTGTTTTTGCAGCAGCATCAGAAACACCACTTTTCCATACCCATTTACCATCTGACGCTTGTAATATTTGAAGTGAATATTGGTAATTCGATGAAACAGTGTAATCTGTACCTGCACCATCATCACCAGCATCATAGGTTGAGGCCATATCAAAAGCTTCTGTTTGGGTAATGGTTGTTGGTGGCTCAGTAACCCAAGTTTTTGTTGGTCCTGTTTGTGCATTCGTAATAAGAACACAGCTAAATAAAGCAATTAATAATGTAATTTTTTTCATAAGATTAATATTTTTAGTTAATTATGATAGCAAGATAGCATACTAACTCCTGATATTCTTTACATTATAAAACCTTAAAAACAATAAATGTTCTTTTTTGGGCAACAAAACTTCATTTTAAACTAACGAAGCTGAATAACAGCTTCTTGTGGCTCTGCAGCTCCTAATTTTACACTTAATTTACTTGGTGATGAGTTACCAACAATAATTTTATACGCTCCTTTTCTCCAAACTTTTTCTCCATTTTTATTAATTACTTTTAAGTCTTCTGCACTTAAAGAAAAGTTTAAGTTTTTAGAAGTACCTTTTGGCAAATCAACTCTTTTAAAGGCTTTTAAACTTTGTAATGGTAAATTCTCTTGGTTATCTACAGGACTTATATACAACTGAACAACATCTTCTATATCATAATTTCCGGTATTAGAAACATCCACAGAAATATTTAAAGTTTGGTTCTTTTTTAATTTGGTATCGCTTATTTTTAAATTATTAATTTCTGTTTTAGAATAGGTTAACCCAAATCCGAAAGGAAACATTGGTTCTTTGGTCATGTATTTATACGTACGTTCTTTCATAGAATAATCTTCGTAAGCTGGCAATTGTGCTACATTTTTAGGAAAAGTAATTGGTAAATGACCTGAAGGAGAAACATCTCCAAATAAAATATCTGCAACTGCATTACCACCTTGCTCTCCTGGATACCAAATTTGTAAAATTGCATCACAATGTTCTTCTATACCTTCTAAAGAAACTGGGCTACCACTTGCAATTATCAAAACCAAAGGCTTATCTTTTTTAACCTTTGCCATTTGTTTTATATAATTTACTTGGTTTTCTGGCAATTTTAAATCGACTTTATCACCAACATTTTCTGCAGCAATGGCATCTACTTCTTCACCTTCTCTATCTGCAGTTAAACCAACTACACAAATAGTAACATCAGATTCTGCTGCAACATTTGGTGCCCAATTTTTTGGGTTGATATTCTTATGAAATGGCAATGCACCACTTCTATAATTTAAAGAAGAGCTTAACGAAATTGCATCTGTAATACCTGCTAAAATAGTTACGATTCCTGGGCTTACACCATAATAACTACCCATTAACATATCAGAAGAATTTGCGAAAGGCCCAGTTACGTAAGGTACTTTTATATCTTTAGCCAAAGGCAAAGTATTGTTTTTGTTTTTTAACAATACAATTGATTTTTGTGCAGCTTCTCTTGCCAACTCAATATGTGCTTTACTATGAATATTTTCTGGACCTAATTTCGAATACGGATTGTCATCAACCTTATCAAACATACCTAATCTAAAACGAGTTTTGAATAATTGCTTGGTACGTTCGTGAATTAATTTTTCAGTAATTAAACCTTCTTCGACTGCTTTTTTTAGGAATTTAAACGTACCTCCACAATTTAAATTCATACCTGCATCTAATGCAAAAGCAGCTGCTTCTTCAGGCGATTTTGCATATTTCATTTTATACACAATTCCGCCAACTGCGCCACAATCTGAAGTTACATAACCATCAAAATTCCATTTTTCTTTTAAAACATCTTGCAATAAAAATTTACTTGCACCAGCAGGAACTCCGTAAACTGCGTTGTAAGCTGTCATTACTCCTTCTACTTTTGCTTCTGTAACTAGAGCCTCAAAAGCTGGCATATACGTTTCGTATAAATCTTGTTTTGTAGGTACAGCATTAAAAGTATGTCTTACAGATTCTGGCCCAGAATGCACAGCATAATGCTTTGCACAAGCTGCACTTTTTAAATAATTTGGGTCATCACCTTGCAAACCTTTTACAAAAGCAATTCCTATTTTTGAGGTTAAAAACGGGTCTTCTCCATAGGTTTCTTGACCTCTACCCCATCTTGGATCTCTAAAAATATTTATGTTTGGTGTCCAAAAAGTTAAACCTGCATATTTACTGTGATTGCCATATTTTTGAGAAATGCTATATTTTGCTCTTGCTTCTGTAGATATTGCTGTTGCTACTCTTTCTGCTAAATCAGGATCGAAAGTTGCTCCCATACCAATTCCTTGAGGAAAAATTGTTGCTTTTCCATTTCTTGCAACTCCGTGTAAAGCTTCATTCCACCAATTATAATCGGGTACTTTTAGTCTTTCTATGGCTGGTGCACCGTTTTTTAATTGTGCAATTTTTTCATCCAAAGTCATTTGAGAAACTAAAATTTCTACTCTTTTATCTAAAGGCAAATTTTTGTCTTGAAAAGAGAAATCTACTTCTTGTGCAAATGAGCTTAGTGTTAAACCCACTATATATAAAAATGCGATACTTCTTTTTAATATCATACTTAATGTTTATTATTAATTTTCTAAATATTTAACGTAAGTGTAATACACGCCATATTTTTTATCGCCTTCAATAAAATCGTTAACCAAAAAAGTTTTTCCTTTTTCGAGATTTACCGTAAAAAGAACTTCATTTTCGGTTGGATAAATGTCTTTTTCTAAAATTTGATTGGCAATATGTATTCTTACTTTTTTAGGCGAAATTGTTTTGTAATTATATAAATTTTTTGGGTTTTCTTCAGGAATTCCTAAAATTGGTCCTGGGCATTCTTTTGGCCATCTTCTGCAGGAAATTTGATAAACACCCTCTTTTTCTACTTCTAAAGCGTGCGTATTATTTGTGTTTTTTACACCTACAGCAACTTGCTCTGGTTTGTAAATAGGTCTATCATCACCAATTGCGTGTTGTATGGTTAATTTAATTTCTTTTTGATTGGCATTACCAATAATAAAAGATGGAAATTCGTTGTATTCTTTACGTGTTTTTACTTCTTGCAAAAACGCATTATTTGCTGATAATAATTGCGTTACTTTCTCAGGATATTTATCTGCTACATTATTTTTTTGCTTACGATCTTTATCTATTTGGTATAATTCATTACCATTTACCAACCTCCAGTTATCTTTTATTAAACAGGTTTTTTCTACATCTAAAGGTTTTTTCCAATCTTGACGATTATGAACAAAAACAGTTCTTTCTTTTAATTTTGTAGTGGTTTTTTTAATTAAAGGCGATAAATCTAAACCATCTATTTGAGCATTATCTGGAATAGGAATATTACACAAGCTAGCTAAAGTTGGCAGCACATCTATATGCGCAGTAACTTCATTTATATCCCAACCTCCTTTTACATTTCCATCTTTCCATCTAATAAAAAATGGCACACGATGTCCACCTTCTATGTGCTGAGTTTTTCTACCTCTTAAACCCATATTGTAACCCATTTTGCCATCTCTACTTATACCTCCTGTTGCTCCATTATCTGTCATGAAAATGAGAATGGTATTGTCTGCAATATTATTTTGCTTTAAATATTCTTCTAGCTTTCCGAAGTTTTCATCAATATTAGCAATCATACCAAAAAAATTTGCATTTGGGTAAGCTATATTTTCTAAAGCTTTGTAAGGTGCTGCATATTTATCTGCAACATAATGAGGGCTGTGAGGTGCATTTGTAGGCAAATAAATAAAGAAAGGTTCTTCAGAATCTTTAACATTATCTATAAATTTTATTGCTTCTTTAAACCAAATATCTGTACAATAGCCTTTAAATTTTTTAGGTTGGTTGTTTACATAATAAGTATCATCAAAATAATTATTACCCCAATAATCTGACAGCTCACCAACACCACCTGCTAAATGATGAATGGCAACATCGAAACCCATATCTGTTGGTCGTGAAGGATAATTATCGCCCAAATGCCATTTACCAAACAAACCCGTTTTGTAACCATTTTGCTTAAACAAACTTGCAATTGAGATTGCATTTTTAGAAAGCGCATCTCTACCTTTAAACGTTGCCCAAGCTCCGTTGTTTATAGGATACTGACCTGTAATTAAAGCACCTCTTGTTGGTGTACAAACTGGACTTACATGATAGTCTATAAAACGAACAGACTCTTTGTAAAAAGTATCGATATTCGGTGTTTTTAACCACGGATTACCATGACAACCTAAATCTCCTATTCCTTGATCGTCTGTAAGAATTAAAATTACATTTGGTTTCTTTTGATGATTATTTTGTGCATTTAATCTACTAGAAAATAAAACTACAGAAAGAATGATTATAAATTTATTTAAAAACTTCATAGATAATTTTGTTTCTATTTAATAAAAAAGAACATCGAACTTTCGTCTAAACTCTCTTTACTTTTTTTATCCCAACTTGTTGAAAACATTTTAATCTGCACACGATAATTAATTGATTTTGAATAATTTTTGCTTAAATCTATAGCAACTTCCATATTTCCATAACCTGGTAAAACCTCAATAATTTTAGTTACTACTTTTCTGCCCCATTTTATTTTGGTTCTATCTGTAGTTTCATAAACCATAATTTCGATTTTTCTATTTTGATTGGCTTTATAGCTTAAAGGAATTTTTACTGCTTTGTTTTCTGAACCTACTAATTGCGTTTCTAAAGCCGGAAAATAAACACTTTCGTTATAAACTTTTAAGTTCGTTTCATACTCTTGATTTACTTTTTCATCATTCACTTCCACCAATTTATAACCTCTAACCCAATCGTAATACACCGTATTTTTTGTTGAATCTGCTAATTCTTCATCAGTTGGTAATTCTATCCAAGGAAAAGGATAAGTTTCAGAAACCAAACGCATTCTCATGGGTTGATCGAAAGGTTTATCTGCTATTTTATCGTAAAATTTAAGATGTTTTGGTGCTCTATTATCATAATAATAACTCGCAGATTTTTCGTCTTTCCACCAGCCACCATAAGTATGAAAATCTGCTGATGCTAATGCCGTATTTGTAAATTTTACACTAGAAGCAATTAAATTATGTTTAGTTTTTTCGCAATCTGTGTACCAAAAATGCCCATTAGAATTCATACCGTTTGCAAAAAAATTACCTTTAAAATCGCCTGTTCTACCAATACATTCTTGAATATCCCATTCTAAACCATACTTATCACAACCTTCTGAACCTTCGTAACTTTTATCAGTAGAAAACCAAAAAGTAGATGACATTGTAGTTGCAGCAGCTTTCATTCTACACTCATAATAACCTAAAAAAGCAGATGCTTTAGAAACCACTGCACCACCAGCAATATTAAAAACCAGCTCTCGACCATATGCCTTTACAATGGTGTCTTTTTTTAATTTTTCTCCTTTAATTTGTAAAAAACCATCTTTTACAGAAACTTGCGATGGTAAGAAAATACCTGGCTCTCTACCTTTCCATTTTGGGTGATAATCGAACCATTTTGTAGCATCTAATTGTGTACCATTAAATTCATCAGAAAAATCTGGATTCATCACCCATCTTTTACCCATTGGTGGTTCTGGAGGTCCATTTTGAGCATACAATTGAACACTAATTCCTAAACTTAAAATGAGTATTAAAAAAATATTTTTCATTGTATTATACTTAAATGTTTATGGTTTTTTTATTCTTTTTTACAGCCTCTACATCAAAGAAAAATTGTTTGTTTTTTCCTTCTCCAATTTCAATTGTATAAACGCCTAGTTGCATTACTTTTGGTTGATATTCTAAACCTTTTATCCTAAGAGAAGAAACCACTTCTTTTGTATAATTATTTCTAACAGTAACCACTTGATTTGGTTTCGAAAATTTTAAAGTAGGCAAATCAAAACCATCTTTAATTTTAAAATTATCTGTTTGATTAAAGGTGATTGGCCAACCCTCATATTGCTTACTTTTTGGATCTGTAATATCTACATTTCTTGCCCAACATTCGTAAGTAATTTGTCTTTTTGGTTTATTGAATTTTATAATTCCGTAACCAGCAGCTCTACCTTTTAATAAATCTATTTTAGGGCTGTTGTCTGTATGAGTTGGGTTTGCAACTGCGTGTACTGTAATTTTGTTATGAAAAGCGTCATCATACTCACCTGTATATTTTGGCGAATTTGGTTTTCTGTTATTACCAGGTTTATCTGGATTCCACCAACGCATCCAAAAATTAGCAGCTGCAGGTACAGCAAAAGAATAACCTGCATTATTATAATCTTCTACTCCATGATGTACTACCGAACCTAAATGTTGATCGCCAGCAATCATACAAGAAAAACTTTTTCTGATGACAGTTAAGGCTTTATTTCTGCCAGATTGTGGCCATCCATTAGAATCTACACTATACTTTTGTTTTTTATTGATCGTTGGTGAGTGTGTGGCTAAATTGGTGAAAATTGTTTGAGACAAAACCGCTTTCATTTCTGCATCTTTCCAGTTTGTGGTCCAATCTTCTAAAAAATTTAGTTGTCTATTTCCTAAAATTGTGGCTCCTAAAACATCCATTTCTCTAGTATCATTGTAAGATCTATTTTGAAGTATACTTTTAGGTCCTGATTTAAATTTTCTATCCTCTAAAATTGCAAAACTGATGCCTCCCCAAGTTAAATCTGTATAATAAACTCCAATACCTTGTTCTACTGGAGTTGGGTCATATGGGTCTGGCAAATGACTTGTTTGCGCTCTTTCTACCTCTTTAATATACGAAACTGGCATATAATAACCACCTTTATTACCATCTCTAGAATCGGTTTTTCTACCTCCATTTCCCCACAAATTTCCTTGACCAACATCGTGATCATCAGGAATACAAATGGTTGGGGTATTTTTTATAATATCTCCAAAAACCTCACCAAATAATAACCAGTTCCCAAAATGATCACTATGATTATAAACTTGATCTCCTGAGAAAAACAACACATCTGGTTTAATTTTTTTTAGATTATCTACAATGTCTTTCGCTCCAGAACCACCGTGTTTTAAATGTGTAGACCAACAAGAAAAAGCAGCCATAACAACATCTTCTTTGTTCTTTGGATTTTTTCTGATGACACCTTGATAAGATGTATCATTTTTATAAACCACTCTATATTCTTTTTCTTGAGTATCATTCCAGTTTTCTACTCTAAAATGAGCTGTATATCCTGGATATTCTATTTCAGATTCTTGCACTGTATTCCATTTATTCGCTTCTTTAATTTGTAACGTTGCTCTAAAAGGATTGTAACTTTTAACGGGATAAAGTTGAGCAGTTAGCTTTAAGGTATTTTCATGCACTGTATAAAGCGCAAAACAAACACCGTTTTTCTGCTTTAATTTTGTTGTATTTTGGCCATAACTTAAACCCACAAAAAAGGTTAAAATTATAAGTATAATGTTTTTCATAGGTTAAATTTTAATCTATTTCAATTTTATAAACAATTGCAGCATCAGCATATTTTGGAGCTACTTTTGGAGTTCTAACTAACAATCCTTCTACTGTTTTTTTCCATTTTATTTTTTCTTTACTCCCCAGTACTTTAACTGATTTAATTTTTAAATCTTTGGCTTTATCCGCAAAAACAGATAATGTAATTTCTTTTTTAGCACCTGCCCAACCTAATTGAATGGCGTAAACTATATTTCCTTTTTTTGTATATCGAATATCTTGCGCATTTAATTGGTTTAAGCCCGCTTTTATAGAGCCATAAGCATTCCAATCATCATTTGGATTTTTCACCAATTTTGTAGGTCCTTGTCCAAAAGTTAAAAAAGGTCTTGTTTTGTAAATTGCCTCTCCATATACACCCAACCAATTACCAATATTTTTCATTGCCAACAATTGCTCTTCAGGAATTATACCTTCTGCCATTGGTGCAGCAGCTAAAATCATAACTCCATTTTTACTTACAACCTCTGCCAAAATTCTAATTGCTTTATTGGCATCTATAGCAGTTCTTTTATCTTTATTATAGCCCCAAGAACTACCTATTTGAAAATCTGTTACCCAAACAAAAGGGGTAATATCTTCCATAGTTGCTCTTTCTATATTAACAACTGCCAAATCCGTAGGAAAAAAACTGCCTTTAGTATTTACAACAACTTCTTTATTTAAGGCTTTTGCTTTGTTAAAATAATTGGCTAAAAACTGTTTTCTATAATCTTCTTTTATAAATCCTTGTGCAAAATCCATCCAGATGTAATCTGGGCAATACTCATCTATAACTTCATTTAATTTACCCAACCAAAGATCATTTTCTTCTTGATAAGAAATATTACCATATAATAATTTATACTTATCATCTTGAGGGACTTCTACATTTTCATAAACCCAATTATGTCTGCTTAAAGGTCGTAAAAAGCTATTTTCTTTCTTCGGATAAAACACCATATGAAAGCCATGATGAAAAGTGGTCATAAACTTTAAATCTCTTTTTTTAACTTCTTGAGCAATTTGTTTAACAACATCTATTTTAGGCCCCATACTTTTAGAATTCCAAGGATTTACTTTGCTATTCCACAAAGAAAAACCATCATGATGTTCTGCAATTGTGCCTATAAATTTTGCTCCTAAATGTTCAAAAGCATCTACCCATTCTTTTGCATTGAATTGTTGCGCTTTCCAATCTGGAATAAAATCGTGATATTGCTTATCTCTACCATAGGTTTTGGTATGATATTCATAAATTTCTTTTCCCCATTTTTTTCTATCGTGAATGTACATCCAACGTCCATACCATTCATTTCCATTTGCAGGCACATTGTAAACGCCCCAATGAAAATAGACGCCCAATTTAGCATCTGCAAACCATTCTGGAGACGATTTATGTTTTTTTAAACTTTTCCATTCTGGATTAAAATTCTCTTGAGAAAAGAATGTTTGAACACTACAAAAAAGAATAATTAGGATTTTATATTTCATTTTTTTTTAAAAGCATTTTAACTTAATCTTTAAGCCAACTTTCTGTTGAATTATTTAAATAAGAAATAAACCAACCTGAACCCCAAGCAGCACTCCATAACACATTTTTGTTATATGGATCTGGTTTTACATCGACCATTTTATTAGGTTGCCCTAAACCTTTGTTAATTTTTGTCCAAGTTTTAGCACCATCTTGTGTAAGATAAATTCCTGGATTTTTAAATTGATTTAATGCAGCCCCAACTTGACCTGCTACACTTATCACAATTAAATTTTCATCTAAAGGCGATGCTTCTACTTGCCAAACATAAGGTGCCATAAAAATTTTATTCCAAGATTTGCCATTGTCTGTGCTTTTCCAAACTCCACCCTCTTCATAAGTTCCTATTTTTCTGCCTGTAGCTATATAAATGTTTGCACTATTTCTATCAATAAAAACATTGTTAACTGCTTTAATTACATCTGGAATTTTTAACTTCTCCCAAGATTCTCCTTTATTTATTGATTTGTATAAAGCACCATTATTATCATTAGTAGCTGCATAAATGATATTCGAATTTTTAGGATCTAACTTAATTCTCCTAACACTAAATCCATTATGAAATCCTTTATTACTTAATTGCCAAGTATAACCACCATCAAAAGAGCGGTAAAATCCAAGACCACCTTTTGTTAATTTTGCAGTACCATCACCAACTTCTGAAATAGGTTTTCTAATGGTACAGAAATACATATTGTTTGTATAAACAGGATCTATAGTTAAAGAATACTGAGGGACTAAACCTCGATAAGATGGGTTGTCGCCTTCTAAAATAGTAGAAATATTTTCCCAAGTTTTACCTCCATCTTTAGTTCTTCTTAACTTACCTCTATGTTCTTGTCTCCAAGCTAAAGAATAAATAATGTTAGGGTTTTTAGGATGCACTGCCATTGTAGATGTTGAGTGTTGCCCATGCATTTTATCATGATCATGCACTTGGCCATCAATCTGTTGGACTGCAATTGCCTGTTTATTGTGCCAACCCCCTAAATCTGTAGTTTGCCATAAACCATGCTCTCCACTAGCTAATAACCTTCTGCCTTTAATACCTGTTTCATGCAGCATAAACCTACCTGGTAAATCACTTCCTCCTCTACCAATCCATTTTTTACTTCCAGGTGAAGTTTCAAAATCATCTACTTGTTGCCAAGATTTTCCATTATCTGAAGATTTTAAAGTTTGTTGATCTATTCCTATAAATACTTCTCCTTTACTATTGATGGATAACATTCGGTTTCCTGAACGTGCAGGCTGATTATCCATATAAGTTTGCAAATGCGCAAACTCTACATTTGTACCTGTAGGATTGTTTCTGCTTGCCCAATACTCTTTGTCTTTATTACTTTTCCAATACATTCCTTGTCTAGCACAAACTGTCCAAGTTTTACCTCCGTTTTCAGTTTTCCAAACATCACCTGCACCAAAAGTTTTATCATGTTTTTTATTAAAACTTACATAAATTTCATTTTTATTTAACGGATTTATCACCAAACGATTAAAAACAGGTAAAGTTTCTTTTGGTAACTTAGGTAAAGTAGTTTTTACCTGTTTTTTAGACTCACTAAACCAATTTGCTATTGTATTGAAATATCTATCTCTTTCTGATTGAAAGTTAATTTTATTTAAATCGATGTATAAATTCCCGGTAATATTTACCCAAGTTTTTCCATTATCCGAACTTTTAAAAACGCCTCCTTTTGCTTTGGTTGTATTTCCTGTTTTTTCGTAAACCGTTTGTTCAATTAAATACAACTCTAACTTTTTTGTTTTTTTATTGTAAAATGAAGTTAAATCTCTAGGCAAATTATTTGGTAAACCTTTATTTGATGCTTCCCAGTTTTTACCCCCATTTTCACTTACAAACATTCCAAAATTTGTAGCAATAAATATGGTTTCTGAGTTTTTAGGATGATAAATGATTCTACAAACATCTAAATCATCTGAAATATCTGTGGCAATTTTTGTAAATGATTTACCACCATTTGTTGTTTTTAAAATGTAACCATAACTCGCTCTTTTATGAAACTTACCTCGGATGTTTTTTAAACTTCTATGGTTATTTTTTACATTCCAAAAATCGCCTGCGCCTATTAACCACTCATTATCATTTTTAGGGTTAATGGCAATTCTGGTATGTGCATTACTTAAGTGTTTACCTTTTACTCTTGGAATTTTATAAATTTCTTGCCAGTTTTTACCACGATTATAAGACGTATAAACACCTCCAGCTCTTTCTATAGCAACACCAAAATCTGGATTTTGTTTTGAGAAAACAATGTCTAAAACACGCTCCATATCTCTTCCATTACCATCAGAATCTTTAATAGTTTGCCAAGACTTACCTGCATCCCAAGAGCCATAACTTACGTGCATATCTGGCCCCATAAACATTACGTTTGGATCTGTTGGATGTGTCCAAAACTCTTCATTATAACCAGACATTCCTGGTCCAAAATTTTTCCATTCTATAGATGGATTAGAAATTACTTTCTCGTTTTTTAATTTATTAAAGTACTTTTTCTGACTTTTTGTGAGTTGTGCGTTTACACCAAAACTAATTAAAAAGGCAGCGACTATTAAAAGACTCTTATTCATCTTAATATTTTATATTATTTTAGATGTAACTTAAAATCATGAGCTCCTTGGGCAAAATTACTTCTGTATATTTTGGTACCTGTACCCCATTTTCCCCAATTAATTTCTACTCTATTATCACCCAAAACAATATTTAAAAGTTTCTCTTTCATTTGTTTGGCAATCTTCTGATATTCTTTTTGAAATGCTACGTTGTTTACTTCTCTTGGATCTTTATTAAGATCATACAAAGCAGGATCTAAATCTTGCCAAGAAGCAGACAATGCCCACTCCATATTTTCACCTTCTTTTTTATTGGGTCTGGTTTTTAAAGATAGTACATAATCTTTAGTTCTAATATAAGCTCTTGGCCCAGTAACTGCGTGGCTTTCGCCAATAATATAATCTCTTTTGGGTGCTTTTTTGGCAACTGTTTTTGCTAAATCTAAACCATCTAAATAGCTGTATTTATCTGCGTTTAAATCTGCACCAGCTGCACTTAATGCTGTTGGAGCAATATCAACAAACTCTGTAAATCTTTTAACAACTTTACCGGCTGGAAATTTCTTCTTATCCGAAGAAACTACAATCATTGGGTTGTGAGTATCCCATTTCCATGGTGTAAATTTAGAAACACCTCCATGTTCATTTAATTTCCAACCATGATCTCCACAAACGTAAATAATCATCCAAGGTTGGTTATGTTTTTCGCTGTAAGCCACAAAATCTTTTGTTGCTTTGCCCACTAATTGATCTCCATAAGCACAAAAAGCATAATAATCTTGAATCATTTTTTGTTTTTCTTTATCTGTAAAATGATAAGAGGGTTTACTGTTTACCTGTCTTTTCATTTGTTTTGCCATAGAAACAAATTCTTCGTCGCTAAACTCAGGTACATTGTACTTATGTTTCTGAAAACGTGCACGAAAATCGGCTGGTGGTAAAACTGGTGTGTGAGGAAAATCGAAACCAATGTGAGCAAATACTGGTTTTGAAGGATCTACACCTTGAAAATTTAATTTACCAGCACTAAATTGTTTTTTTTCGTTTACTAAATATTCATTTAAAAAATGTGCATAATATCCATCTCTAGTTTTACCAGCTTTTCTAGGGCTAACACCAGAAATTATCATCCCTTTGTACATCGACTTTTTTTGACCTTTTTTATAGTGTCTTATTAAATCGTATTTTTCTGTGGTTTCTTTGGCAACATTTTTATACTTGTCTGTTAACTCATTTAATTGCTTAGAAACGTACTCGAACTTACCTTCTGGAGTTACAAAAAAGCTCATGTCTTTGATAGGTTTATCATATTTAACGCCATCAACTTTGTTCCACCAGCCACCACCAGAATAATCTGTAAAACCTTCTTTACCTAAAGGTCTAAAATTGATATCTGTTTGAAATACTTTGTAATCTTTGGTTTTTCCATTTTCGCTTAATCCTTTTAAACGATATCCTAATTTACCAACATGAAAAGTCTGATATCCTAAATCTACCATTTGTTCTGGCAAAGAAGGTTTCATGTGCTCTGCTTTGTTATTATGATATTCAAATTCATAAACACCAGATCTAAAAGGATAACGACCTTGTAAAATTACTGCTCGAGAAGGAGCACAACCTGCTGCTTGCACATAGGTATTGATAAAAGTTGTGCCTTGTGCTGCTAATTTATCTACTTCTGGAGATTCTATATAACCTAACTCACTCATTTCTCTTCCATCAATTTCTTGATTAAAGGTTTTTACAGAATCGTATCTTTGATCGTCTGTTAAAATGTATAAAATATTCGGTTGTTGTTCTTGTGCATTTACCGTTTTTGATACCGTTAAAAACAGTATCATTAAACCGAAACTCTTTATTAAATTTTTCATTTTATTTTAATATTTGGTAATGTGTAATTGTTATATCTAATTATTTAAACTTTTACATTTTTTATGAGATGTAAAGCCAACTAAATTTTGGTTGGAATCAAAGTAAAAGAATCTATTATAAATTTAAGGGGTCAAATGTTCTGAATAGTAATACATACCATTTTAATGTAAAGATATTTACTGAAAGCATTAGGAAACAGACTTAGTTTTTTCTTAATAAAATAGTAACTAGTCTATGTTAAGTATAGTTTTTACTGACTTTCGTTTAAAAACTAAATACATAGTGCGCTTTTCTTTTGTTGATTTAATTTGAGTTAAAAAAAATAAAAAAGTTTGTTTTTACTAACCTAATTAAATCTAAAAAAGGTATTTTTCTCTATAAGAAAAAACCTCACTCCTCAAAATTTTATCAATTTGAGGAATAAGGTTTTATTTAAATTTTATTAAGATTGCTATTTTAAAAACAACAGTATTCTTATTTTTTTTGTGATAAAGGAGCAACTTTTATTTTCTTTTTAGGTGCATCATGTTCTGTTGCATGTAAATCGAATTTTGGTACAACTTTCATTAACTCATCACGCTCTTTTCTATGCGCTTCAGAAACTGTACTCCAATCTTTAATTTTAGGAAAACTAATTAAATCTGCTGGATATTCGCTAACATCATACCAAATATTATTACCATCTTTCATTACATAATCTCCACGAATTAAGGTTGTTTCTTTGTGATAACCGTAAATCCACTCACGATGTTTCTTTTTATTGGTTGTTATAAACGGAATTAAACTTTCTCCATTAATTTCATATGAATCAGGAATTTTTACATTTCCTAACTCAGCAATTGTTGGCACTAAATCTGCCATATTTGCCAAAACATCTTGTGCTCCTTTTTTGGTTAAGTTCATACCTGGAGCATAAATAATTAAAGGCACATGTGTTCCTTTTTGAGAAACAGGACTCGATTTACCATAACCACTTGTACCATTATCTGCACAAAAAATAAAAATGGTATTGTTTGCAATACCCAATTCTTTAAACTTATTCATATACTGCCAAACTTGATAATCTAAGTAGTTTACGTGATTATGAATACCACTTTCTGTTATAGTTCCGTAAGTATTATATTCTCCATGATCTCCTGTTACTTTAGGAGTTACACGAGTGTATTTTTTACCATCCCAAGAAATTTTTGGAGTTCCAGGCCATTTATTACCCGACAATGGATGTAGAAAATCCCAAGCATCATGACCTAAATGACTTGTATGATACACAAAAAACGGCTTGTCTTCTTTTACTTTTCTTTCTATAAAATCGAAGGTAAAATTAAGTTCAACATCTGGTCCAAAAGTGTGTAAACCAAACTCTTTTTTAGATGCTTTATCATTTGGCCACCATTCTAATTTTTCTTTGGCTTTTGGGTGATTTAATAATTGTACGTGAGGTTTCCAATACCAACCAGATTGTACATAGCTTTTTTTATGGATTTCTTTATTAGTATCTGCATTAAAAATCTTTTTCTTACCATTAATTTTTCTGGATTCTAACCTGAAATCTGTGGTATGAATTGCTTTGTTATAAGAACCTTCTCCAGGTGTAAAACAACCTTCATCAAAAGGAAAACCATCAATATTCATTTGTGTTTTACCTGCCCAATAAGTTGCATAACCACCTGCTTTTGCAATATGTGCAATTGTGTGAGGTGAGCTGTCGTACAAATTCCAACTTCCTTTTTTATTTGGTGCTTTACCTTTGTCTTTATTATGCCACCATTTGTGTAAATGTGCATATCTACCTGTCATCATCATTGCTCTACTTGGCCCACAAACTGTTGCTGCCCAAGCTGTTTTTATATACAAACCTTCTGCTGCTAATCTATCTAAAACAGGTGTTTTTGCTTTATATTTTTCGTTTGATGTTGTTCCTCCTTTTGGTGGACTCCAAGCAGTTGAATTATAAATTGGTAATTCTCTAGCACTAATATCATCAGCATAAAGTAACACTATATTGGGTTGTTTTTGTGCTTTTACAGAGAAATGATTAAAGAAAACTACGGTTAAAAAACTGATGATTATTTTTTTCATTAATATTTATTTTATGATGATTTCATCCAATTCCCAACTACCAGAATTAGTATTCACTGCTGGTTGTAATGCTATTTGCATTAGCCTACTATTGACTTCAGAAAACTCAGAAAGTTTAATCTTATACGTTTTAAAATCATTATCATTTTTAGTAATTGGTACAGTTATCCATTGCTGCTCTAACCAATTTATTGGTCTCGTATTCATACTCCAGAAGTTTTTTGTTTTCTCTTTTCTAGTATAAATTGCAAATTTTAGTTCTTTTGCATCACTATTGTTCTTAATTTTAATTTCTACTTCAGAACATATTTTGGTATCTGTATATAACCAGGGAGCACTTCTAATTATTGCATTTTTTTCTGATAGATTCCCAATTAACTTTCCTTCTTTAAAAGCTAGATTTGTACCACTTATGGCTTGCCAACCCATTGTACTATTTTTAAACTCGAAAGGCCTGCCAGGTTCTGGATACCATTTATCGTTTTTAGGTATTATAATGCTTCCATCATCGTTAAAATTAACTGGTTTTAAACTTGCACCCCTATAAAATGCACTGATATCATGATTTTCTTGCATTACGTATTTTTGACCTTTCCAATCAAAGAAACTGGTATGTCCTCCATTTAAAAAATTACCTTTAAAAGTATAAGGACCATATAAATTTTTAGACATTGCATATCGATTTCCATACACCAAATAATACCAATTTTTACGTTTAAATAAGGTAGATTTATCTGGTACATTTAATTTTTTACCATTTTTATCTAGTACTAAAACTGGTTTAGGTTCTGTGGTTAAAGATTTCATATCTTTAGCTAAGGTTGCCATATAATAAGTACCTGCACCAAAACAGATGGTATACACATTATCTTCTATAAAAATTTCTGGATCGTAAGGATGAACAGGCACAATACCTTTTGGCAATAAAGGTTTACCCAACAAATCTTTATACTCGCCAGTAACGGAATCTGCAACCATAACACCAGTATCTATATTTCTGTTAGAAAAAAACCAATAATATTTACCATCTCTTTCGCAAACATCGCCAGCCCAACAATTAGGTTTATCTCCAATATAAGTTTGCGAAGGATAAATATTTCGATGATGCTCCCAATTTTTTAAGTCTGCTGATGACCAAATTTCCCATCTATCCATAGGAAATGACGAAGTAGGATTCCAAGATTTATCGTGGCCACAAATAATATAAACTCTACCATTTTCTACCCAAGCATGCGGATCTGCCATTCCATGTTCTGGAACAATAACATCAACATTAATTGCTTGATGTTCTATTTCTTTTGATTGTTTATTTCTCGTTTGTTTTTTATCACAAGAAAATAGCAGCAAAGAAAAAACTGCAAAAAAAAGTAATTTAGAAACCTTCATAATTATTTAATCTTTATCAATTAACGGATCTCTTTTTTCATCCATTCTTTTCATTGCATTTACCTCATAAACACGTTTTAATTGCCAAAGAGGACGCTCTAATTCACTTTCCCAATTCCAAAGAACTTTAAAGAGTTCTCTTACTTTTTCTGGATGTTTGTAGGCTAAATTGTTACTTTCTGAAATGTCTTCTTTTATATTATATAATTCAGCAGGTCTATCTGGATAACGTAACATTTTCCAATCTCCTTTTCTAACAACACCTCTGTTTTCCTTTTTCCAGAACAAAACTTCGTGCGGACTTTCTTTTTTTACGCCTGTTAAATAAGGAATTAAATCTACACCATCTAAACCTTTAATTTTTGATGCATCTCCTTGCGCAACATTTACAAAAGTGGGCAACATATCTAACATACTAATTGGTTTATGATAAACCGAATTTGCTTTAATTACATTTGGAAACTTTATAATTGCAGGCACTCTAATTCCGCCTTCTAAATGATTCGATTTACAACCACTTAAAGGATAATTTGAAGTTTTACTACCATCTGGACCACCATTATCATTAGAAAAAACAATCATTGTATTTTCTTCTAATCCTAATTCTTTTAACTTGTCTAAAATTTGTCCACAAGCACGATCTAAAGCAATTGCCATAGCCGCTATTTTTTTTCTTTTTCCTTGTAAATGCTTAACTTTTTCTAAATCTTCTGGAGTTGCGTGTAAAGGTGTGTGCACAGCATTAAAGGAAACATACATAAAAAATGGATTGTTTTTGTTTCTCTCCATAAAATTACAAGCTTCATCTGCAATATGGTCTGTTACGTATTTTTTGGGCTCTTTAAAATAACCAAAACCTTCTTCCCATTTATCTTCTGGCTTGTTCACTGCTTCTTTTTCTGTTAACTCAAAAAAGCTTCTTGCACCACCTCTAAAGCCGTAAAACTCATCAAAACCTCTTTTTAAAGGATGATATTTATCTGCGCCACCTAAATGCCATTTTCCAAAAATTACGGACTTATAACCTAAAGGTTTTAAATGATCTGCGATTGTTTTTTGATCTAATGGAAGCCCCATTTCGTCTCCCAATAATTTAGAAGATTGGCTCATATAACCAGGCACATTATTTTCTTCGATACCAAATCTTTGTTGATATTTACCTGTTAATAATCCTGCTCTAGAAGGCCCACAAACTGCAGCTGTAGTATAGGCTTCTTTAAAAACCATTCCTTCTTTAGCCAGTTGATCTAAATTAGGCGTATCAAAATATTTACTACCTTGAAAACCAAAATCGTTATAGCCTGCATCATCAGCAAAAAGAAAAATAATATTCTTTTTTTGTGCTGATAAACCTTGAATACAAATACCCAAAAAGGCTAAAAAGAATAGTTTTGATAAGTATGATTTGTAAGTAATTTTCATTTTTTAAAGTATTTCATTTTCTGAAAAGAAAATTTGTCTTCCTTTTTCTAAAATTAAATTATCGCCTTTAAATTCTATAATGCCTTTTTGACGAATATCTGTGGAGGAAGCACCAATTTTAAACTCGTATTTACCAGATTCTACAATCCATTGATCTTTTTTATATTGCACCAATTGTTGTGGAGAAACTTTAAAAATTACTTTCTTTTTTTCACCCGCTTTTAAAGGGACTCTTTGAAAACCTTTTAACTGAATGGTTTTCATTGTGGAATTTTCATCAACTGGAGAAACATACAATTGCACAATTTCTGTACCCTCTACTTTACCTGTATTTTCCAAATCGAAAGAAACTGAAAATCTAGCATCTGTTACATTCGTTTCTGATGGCATTTCGAAATCTGAATATTTGTAATTTGTATAAGATAAACCGTAACCAAAAGGGTATAAAGGTTGGTTGGTTTTGTCATATCCGTTTTGATAATTTACCTCTTCTTTCTTTTGTGTATTTGGATAGGTAACACTCAATTTTGCAGATGGATTTACTTTACCTGTTAAAATATCTGCAATAGCATTACCACCTTCTTCACCTGGAAACCAAGCATTTATAATAGCTGCGCATCTGCCTTCAATTTTATCGATAACTTGTTGTCTACCACCAAATAAAACCAAAACTACAGGTTTACCAGTATCTAATAATTTTTCTACAAATGCTTCTTGTTGCCCAGGCAAACCAATTCCATTTCTCCATCTACCTTCACCATTTAAAGAAATATTTTCGCCAACAGCAGCAATAATTACATCGCTTTCACTGGCAATTTTTATAGCATTTTCTAAATTGGGTTGTGGTAAATCTTTAACAATTAGTAGTTTTAATTTTCCTAATCTATTATCACCAAAACCATTTTTATCAATTTTAGCTTCTAAAGCAGCACTCCAATCACAACCTCTTTCGTGTTTAATTTCTACGGATTTATCAACCGCATTTTCTAAACCTTCTTTAAGCGTAACTAACTTTGGGTTTAAAGGATCGTAATCTTTACTTTTCCAAAAAGCTCTCATAGCTTGGTAAGTATAATCACCCAACAAACCTTGTGTTGTAGCTGCATTTGGACCAACTAAAGCTATTTTTTTAACATCTTTTTTTAAAGGTAAAATTCCGTTGTTTTTTAATAAAACAATAGATTGTGAAGCAGCTTCATAAGCTAATTTTCTATTTTCTGGCGGATCAAATTCTAAAACACCATCTTTACCAATCTGCGGATTTTGGTCTAACAATCCTAATTTAGCTTTCATAATTAAAGATCTTTTTACAGAAGTATTAATCTCATTTTCTGTAACTAAACTTTTTTCGATTGCCTTTTTTAATAAAGGATATGTTGTTGGAGAAGACAACTCAATATCTACACCTGCATTTAAAGCCATTGCACCTGCTGTCATTTCATCTGGTGCTTGTTTGTATTTTTTGTACACCATATTTATGGCTCCATAATCGCTTACAACCAAACCATCAAAACCAATTTCTCTTCTTAACATTCTGTCTAACATACTCGGATTTACAGAAATTGGCAAAGATTTATAGGTACCATAAGAAGGCATAACGCTTTTTGCGCCTGCAATTTTTATACAAGCTTCGTGAGGCATTAAATACTCTTCGTACAAAGTTTTAGCATCGTTATTTTTTGTACCATAACCCGCAAAATGTTTTACGGTTGCTGCAACACCAGTTTTAAAATCATCGCCTTGTAAACCGTTTACAAACGCAACTCCCATTCTAGAAGTTAAATAAGCATCTTCTCCATAACTTTCTTGATGACGATTCCAATGTGCAGTTCTACTTAAATCTAACATTGGTGAAAGTGCAAAAGTTGCACCAGCAGCTCTCATATTTTTTCTGGTTGATGTAGTATTGTTTTTTACCAACTCAGGATTCCAAGAACAACTTACACCAATTTGCTGAGGAAACGTTGTTGCGCCTTGAGTTGCAAAACCAGTAATTGCTTCTTCGTGAAAAATTGCAGGAATTTTCAGTCTGGTTTCCGTTATTAAATAATCTTGAACTTCGCGAACTAAATCTCTTAATTCTTCTGGATTTAATGCTTGACCTGATGAAAACTGACAGAAATGACCAATTCCATTTGGGATGTGTTCTCTCATTTTTTCTCGAGATAATTTACCATCTACCATAATATCTCTAATACGAGTACCAGTAATTTGAGCTATTTTTTCATCCAAAGTCATTTTAGCCATTAATTCATTAACCTTAATGTCTATTTCTGGAGTAGAAAATTTTGGTGTTTCTACAATTACATCAACCTTATTTTTAGGCGCATTACAAGCTGATAAACAAATAAATATAACGTAAATAACTTTCTTAAAAATTTTCATTTATCCTATTAATTTTATTCAAAATTTTATCAACTTAAATAATTTGTAAAACCTTATTTTTATTTGATGTTAGAGTAGTCTTTGCCTCTAATTGCTTCGAATTCTGCTAATAACTCTTTTACTTTTTCTGGATTTTTTTCTGCCAAATTATTTGTTTGACCTGCATCATCCTTTAAATTATACAACTGAAATTTATCTAAAATACCAGATTCAACCATAGATTTCCAGCTCATAGGACTTCCTTTATATGGTGGAATTAAAACCCAATCTCCTGTTCTAAAAGCCGTTTTAGAATTGGCTTCTAAAACAATATTATCTCTACCTTTTTTGCTTTTTCCTAAAAATTCTGCCATCATATTTTGGCTATCTTTTTTATCTGCAGTTACATTTACTAAATCTGCTAAAGACGCTAATAAATCTACTTGACAAACCAAAGCATCAGAAACACCTGGCTGAATTGTTCCTTTCCAATACGTCATAAAAGGCACTCTTGTTCCTGCATCAAATAAGCTGTATTTACCACCTCTTAATTTACCTGCTGGCGTGTGTTTTCCTAATTTCTCTATAGCATCATCATAATAACCATCTTGTAAAACTGGGCCATTATCACTAGAAAAAATAATTAAAGTATTTTCTAAAATACCTTCTTCTTCTAGAGTTTTCATAAACTCGCCAATCATATAATCAGCTTCTAAAATAACATCGCCTCTTGGTCCCATTCCAGATTTACCTACAAAACGCGGATGTGGAGTTCTTGGAACGTGTGGTTGTTGTAATGCGTAGTATAAAAAGAAGGGCTTGTCTTTATGGCTTTTTACATAGTTTTTCGCTTTCTTTAAAAAGTGATCTGCCATATCTACATCAGACCATTTTGCAGCCTCACCACCTTTCATATATCCTATTCTAGGAATTCCGTTTACAATACTATTGTTATGACCATGGTGCCATTTCATTGTAGTTAATTCAGGGTTGTCTTTACCTGTTGGCTCTCCTTCAAAATTCTTTTTATAACTCACAGAAATTGGGTCTTTTGGGTCTAAACCATCTACATAACCATTGTCTATATACACAGTTGGCACACGATCTTGAGTGGCTGCTAAAATATAAGCATCATCGAAACCTAACTCATTTGGCCCTGGAGAAATATGTGCATTCCAATTTACATTACCAGCACCTAAACCTAAATGCCATTTCCCCACAATACTAGTTTGATAACCTGCTCTTTTAAACATTTTTGGCACAGTTTCTTGTTCTGTAGATATAATTAAAGGCGCAGAACCAGGTAATATTTTTGCTTTTGCATTTCGCCAAGGATAAACACCTGTTAATAACGCATATCTACTTGGTGTACACGTTGCTGATGTTGCATAACCGTTGGTAAATTTTATACCTTCGTTTGCTAAAAGATCCATATTTGGTGTACTAATTTCTGTTGCACCATATGCACTTAAATCTCCATAACCTAAATCATCTAAATAAATGACCACTACATTTGGCTTTTTATTTACTTCTTTTTTAGCGACTTTCTTTGCTTCTTTACAGGCCGTAAATACTATTGAAATTAGTAAAATATATTTTAGTATGCTTTTCATTATAATGTAATTATAGTTTTAGTTAATGAATTAAAGTTCTTAGTTTTTTAGTTTTAGATTTTTAACAATTCTGATAGCATCTGCTTCTAAATGCCAAGGTCTTTTTTTCCAAAAATTGTACGCTTTTTTATCGAAAGATTCTTCTTCTGTATATTCTCCTGTAAGCGTATTGAACCAAACTTCTTTGGCTTCAGAAAAATCGAATTTCTTTTTTAAGCCTTCTACAACACCAACCCAATTGTTCTCTTTTGGTACAAATAACATGACCACTCCGTCTTTTTCATTGGTTAAATTGTAGCCATTACCATTAAACCACTGAATGGGTTTAAAATTCTGAAAATTATAGTCTGTAAATAGCGTTTTTAGATGTTTAAAATACTCGAACTTTGGTTTTATAAAACCTTCTGGCTGCTCAAAAGGATTATGAATCACAACATTCCAAGAAGTACCTTGCCAATAATATGTTGTATAACCACCTGCAAACAAGCACATATAATTTCTTCTTAAACAAGCTTCTGCATCTGTGTAAGCTCCTGGAAAAACTACATATGGAGATTTTTCATAACCCCCATGTTCTATATTAAAAATTGGTTTTTTAGGAAACTGTTTTCTGGCATCAATCATATTTTTATACAGCATGTGTTGCCAGTTTTGCATCGAAATAAAATCTACTTTATCTGGATTTCTTTTACAAAAACCAAAATCGTGCACTGAAACCAAACGATTATAAGCATCTATTTTTCTAGTTCTTTCTATTCGTTCTGCAATATATTCTTCTGTTGCTCTACCATAAAACAAAGCTTCTTTAGAAACATCCCAAATGATATTTGGAAAAGCTTGATACCTTTTAACCACATAATCGTAATACAAATTGTCTGCATCAGACTGCATATCTGGCCAAGAAACCAACTTATTCCATACATAAATCATTAAATGACTTACTATTTCTTGGTCATGCATTTCTGCAATAACTTTATCAAAATGCTGAAAAAATTCAATATTTAAAGTACTAAAATCTGGCTTTGAATTTGATCCTAAAAACGGAAAAATGTCTTCTCTACCTCCATATTCGTGCTCTGGATGATTGGCTAATTTTTTGTCTTTTTGCCATTTAACATCGTGAGAATAAACATTCATAACAATCTGGTTAAAACCATTTTCTGTCACTTTAGATAATAAATGTTTGGTTTTAGGAATCTCTTTTTGCCCATAATCTAAGGCAAATAACCAATCGCATTCAAAGGCTAAATTAAAATAATGAGAACCATCTTGATAAAAGAAATGTTGAGGATTATCAGCCTTTAAAACAACACCTCCATGTCTGTTTTTCTTCTGATTTTCTGTTACTAAAATCTTACCTTTTTTACCATTTAATTCCTTAATTTTAGATTGTAATACATAGGTTCTTTCTCCTATTGTATTTCCTGAATAACGAAAAATCCATTTTTTATCGCCATTATAAAACACAGGTATTTTCTGTATGCCATCATTACCAGTAACAATTGCAAAAACTTCTTGATTTAAAGGATCATCAACAGATTTTTTAACCTTATAAATAATATCGTTTACTTGCCATTGAGTAGTTTCTATGGTTTTATTTTTCTTCGGATTTTCCCATTTTTTAATTTGAGAAAAACACGTAGTAATACACAATAATAGACTTAAAAAAATGGTTGATTTTATATTCATTTTTAATTTAATTTTTTCTAGTTAATTGAGTATTACTTCTTAAAACATAGCAATTACTTACTCTACAGTTATAGAAATTGAGTCTCCTTTTAAACCTTGACCTGTAAACTTAACTGTTACTTTACCTTTTTCTTTTAAAGATTGTAATAACAATAAAGCTTTACCATTATTGGTAATTACACTTTTTGCACTGTAATCTTGCACGCTAAATTTTGATCCATTGTCTATACCTAATACTCGAATATTACCATCAATAGAAAAAGAGATTTTAGCTTCATTATTACTTGTAATTTTATTACCATCTTTATCTATTAGTTGTGCAATTACGTGTGCAACATCATAACCATCTGCTGTTAATACTGTTTTATCTACAGATAATTTTATGGTAACTGGTTTTGTAGTAGTTTTTAAAATTACTTCTTGTTCTTGACCATCAAAACCACCTTTTGCAGTTAACACACCTTCTTGAAAAGGAACAGCCCAACGTAAAATACGATCAGGACTTTGGCTTAAAGATCTAAAACCTAAAGTTTTTCCGTTTAAAAACAATTCAACTTTGTGCAAGTTTGTTGGTATTTCTACCATAATCATTTCGCCCTTTTTATAGTTCCAGCTTTTTTGAGCTTGGCTGTTATTCCAGTTTAGTTGTTTTTTAGTTAAGTTTACTTGACCGCTTAAAGAGTCTATAATTGAAGTATCTTCTATTTTATAAGTACCAATTGCAAGATTTGGTTTGTTTACCCAAATACTTTTAAAGTGATCGAAACCTGCTTTTTTAAAGCCTGCAAAATCTAGAATATCTCCATCCCAACCTTTTTGTGGCCATTGTTTATTAGCTTCACCTAAATAATCTATACCTGTCCACATATACATACTGTAAATCATAGGGTCTTCGATTATTGAATTCCATTCTTGCCAAGCACCAGCGTTTTCATTCCCAGTAAAATGAAGTTCTGGGTAATATTTTTTACTCCAATTGTATTGATTAATTTGATAACTAAACCCAACAATATCTAAATTTTGAGCATAACCAGAAGCTAAACTTGCTACAGGAATAATTAAGTTTGCAGTTACAGGTCTTGATGTATCTAAATCTTTAACCCAACCTGCTAATCTCTTAGAAGTTTCTGCTAATTTGTATTTTCTATCTGGCAATTCTTGGTAACGTTTTTGCATTTCTTTTGCAGAAATATTCGGAATTCTATTCCAGTAATTAGGTGCTCCTTCATCCCATAAACCACTTACGTGTTTGTAATCTTTGTAAGTCCATTCTATTTCATTACCAATACTCCATTCAAAAATTGACGGGTGATTTCGATCTCTTAAAATAGAGCGTGTTAAATCGCTTTTTCCCCATTTTTGAAAATGCTCTGTATATCCTCTAGAAAAATAATCGTCGTGTTTTTCATTTAAGTTTTCTCTTTTATCCTTCGGATTATCGAATTCATCAAAAATTTCTGCTTGCACTAAAAAGCCCATTTCATCGCATAAATCATAAAATTCTTGCGAAAAAGGATTGTGAGAAGTACGAATTGCATTTACACCAGCATCACGTAAATTTTGTAAACGACGTCTCCAAACTCCTTTAGGAACTGCAGCACCCACTAAACCTCCATCATGATGTATACAAACCCCTTTTACAAAAACTGATTCTCCGTTTAAAAAGAAACCTTGTTCTTTATCGTGTTTAATGCTACGAATTCCGAATGGAGTTGTATAACTATCAACAATTTTTCCTTTTTTGCTGATGGTTGTAATTGCAGTGTACATATTGGGTTTTGCAATATGCCAAATCTTAGGATTTTTAACTTCTAATTTCTGATTGAAAACACCTTCTTTTCTTCCTTTTACTTTTTGATTTTCCGTAATTTCTGCAACAACATTTCCATTATTATCAACTATTTTGGTTTTTAAATCAAAAGAAGCAGCACCTCTATTTTGATTTGCAACCTGAACTTGAATATTTACTGCTGCTTTTTCTGATGTAATTTCTGGAGTAGTTACAAAAGTTCCCCAAATAGGAATGTGTAATTTATCTACAGTGATTAATTTGACGTTTCTGTAAATTCCACTTCCAGAATACCAACGACTATCTACATATCTTGAATGATCTACGTGAACCGTTAATACATTTTTAGAACCATCTGTTTTTAAATGCTTTGTTAAATCGAAATAAGTTGGAGAATATCCATAAGGATTTTCGCCTAACAATTTACCATTTAGCCAAAATGTAGCGTTGTTATACACACCATCAAACAAAACATAAATGCTTTTATTTTTTGTACTTGTAGGAGTAGCAAAATGCTTTTGATACAAACCAACTCCACCAGGTAAATAACCTGTTGCTCCTTCTAGTTTTTCATCAAACTGAGCTTCTATACTCCAATCGTGAGGCAAACGAATATCTCTCCAATTTTCATCATCTAAAGGTAATTTTGATGGCTTTTTTGTATCCTCAACTAAAGAGAATTTCCAGTTAAAATTAAAGTCGGTTTCTCTGTCTTGAGCTACTGAATTAAAAACTCCTAAAAGAAGTATAAAAATGGTTGCTAAAAAACTGAATCTTTTGTTCATTATAAATTGCATTTATTTAAGGTTAAAATTACTGTAAGCAAAAACACTTTGATGTAACATATGTTCTAAATTGTATCAATTAAGATTTATGAACAAGGTTTTCGCAAATACAATTATAAAAAAAAGCGTTGCAACTGAGTGCAACGCTTTCTACTAATATAAGCTTGTTTAGTTAAAATCCAGTTCCAGGATCAGAAGGTGCAGAAGCTGCTTGTGCTTTTTGCGGGTTTAAAATCATATAAGTTCCTAGAGCTGTTAGTGCAGCATACTTTCCGTAATTACCGATTTTTTTAATAGCGTCTTTTCTTGTTATTTCTTCTTGTTTATTTAATTTTTTTTCCATGACTTTGTGTAGTATTTTTTGGTTAACTAATTTCTTATTCTAAAGTTATTTTTTTGTTTAACATTCCGTTTTCTGTTGATAACTGAACTATGTAAATTCCGGTTGCTAAACTTGGTAAATTAACATCACTTACTCCATTAGAAGTAAAAGATGTATTTAAAACTTGTTTACCTAAAATATTGAATAATTTTAAGCTAGATTTTCCTTGAGTTAAACCTGTAATTCTTAAAGTTGAATTGTTTGTTTTATAAATACTAATTGTATCTAACTCTAGATTATCTGTACTTAATACACTAGCTCTTGTATGTAAGTAAAAACGACCAGTATCATTTAAAGCTGCTGTTAAAGTAACTTTATATGTACTATTTGCTTCATCTAACCTTGTAAAGGTATTTGTTTGTCTGTCTTCCAAATAAACATTTATGCCAGAAGGTAAGTTTAATACTGCTGCTGAAAAAGTAATTTCTTTATCTGCTGCTGCATTAATACCAACAGGAACAATCATAGATTCAAAATCTGAATTTGGTAAAGATTGAATTTGATATTTTTTACCAACATTGTTTGATAATAAGCTTGTATACACTGCAAAAGGCTGTGCAACACCACCAAACAATTTAGCATCTTTACTATTATCAAATTCTTTTGTAGCTCCAGTTACATAATTTAATTTTGCATATCTAGTTAAATCTCCATCAGTAATATTTAATTGAATTTCTGTAGTAGCTGTTTTTTGAAAAGTATCTGCAGTTTGTGTACTTAACATAGATGTATTTACTGTAAATGTACTAGCTGCTGCTGAAGCTTCTACAAAAAACCCTTGACCCGGTGCAATTTGAACACTACCAGTTGTTGCATTATAAGTTTTATTAGCAGAATCCCACATCCAAATTGTTGATTCAGTTAATAAATCATTACCTCCTGAATTATTTGCAGTCATTAAATCACTTAAAGAAAGATAAGCTATAAAAGGATTCCCAACTAAATTATAACCATTTGAACCATCTATAGTTAATGCAATATCTGTAATATTAGACGCTCTAAACGAACCCGTAAAAGAAACATCTCCTGTAGACGCTCTTTTCATTGAATATCCTATTCCTTCATTAAAACTATTACCACCTCCAGATTGCATATACGACCAAGTATCATCTGCTTGAACATAGGTAGAAATACCTCTATTATCTCCTGAACCGTAAGCTATATCATTATTAGTAACCCAAGTATCATCATAAGTTTCTCCAGAAACAGGTGAAGACACCAAATACCATCCAGCTGAATTATCAGCTGCAGAATCTCCTGTTAAATCTGGCGTAGATAAAGACCTATTATAAGTTAAAGCACCAGATAAAGAAGTAGCCGTTAAAGATGAACCTGAATTTAATGTTACTGAACCAGAAGCAGTAACAGCACCACTTACAGCTAAAGATGCTTCATCTTGCAAAGTAAGATCTATAGCAGTAACTGAACCAGAAGCTACTGGAAGATTAAACACATCTGGCACAACTGCTTTTAAAGAAGCTGTTGGCACTCCATTTGTCCAGTTTCCTGCAGTATCCCAGTCTGTGCCTGAAGAACCTGTCCATCTTGTAATATCATTAACAATTGAAACAGGCTCAGAAAGATCAGTTGTACCAGCATAATTAGAATTAATTGTACCTGTTGTACCTGCAACTAATTCTCCACCACCAAAATAACCCCATTCAATTTCTTGAGAGCCATCTGCTGTAGTTATAGCATAAGTTTTACCACCAACTTGTACTCCATTAGCATCTCTTAACTGATTATAGAGTGTAGAACCTGGAGTTACATTTGACCAAGTTACTATTGTTTTTACAGACCCTTTACCAACTCCTACACCACTTATTCCTGCTGCAATTTCTGTTGGAAGTGAAGTATATTTAATATTTGGACCTTCTATTACTGTTATTACTTGTTGTTTTTCTATTCTTACACCATCAGAATTTGTAATCCAACATACAATTCTATACTCTTTACCTGGATCTAAATCTGCGGAAGGAACTGTATTAAGCGCTTGTAAATTATTAGAATTAACAGTGCCAGCATGAACACCATTCTGACTTACGTTTCCTGCATTTTTCCATACTATCCCTTCAGGGTTAGTTGTTGTATCATATTCTCTTAATATCATTCCAACATTACCATCAACAGTATAATCTGTTCCTGCTCCATCATCACCAGCATCAAAGCTTACTGTTACAGCAATTGTACCACCAACCTCTACTGTTAAAGGCGCAGAATCAATGGTAATAGATGGCCCTGTTTGACCTTGTAAGGAAACCCCAACCAAGAGTAACCCAAAAAAAAGTAATTTTCTAAACATTTTAATTTTGATTTTAGTTAATTATTAATTGATTTAAAAATTTGTTAACAATAATTTTATATATATCATTATTTTTTAACAATAATTTAGCATCAAAACTAATTAAACAGTAATAGCTCAAGGAAAACATATGTTCTACAACACAAAACATATGTACTAACTTTAAAAATTAAAATAAATATAAGTTACTTATTTACAATCTTTTAACAATTACAGGTGAAAATTTATTTGTTATTGTGGTTAAAATAGAAACTAATAGAGTTAAAATAGGATATATTTTACAAGCTATTTTATTTTAACATTTGTAAGAGAATAATTTAAGAAAATACAATGCCAAAGCAGGCAAATTATAAATAATTTATAATTGCACAGATATATTATTAAATACAAAGAAAATCAAAAAAGAAAAATTTGGTATTTATTTATTGAAAAGGTATTTCAGTTAATTACTAGTATTTCGCAAAATAGTGATAGCACCACCTTCTTGAGTCCAAAGAGTATTAATTTTTTGTTTTCTTTTATCTGAGAAAATACTGGTATTGCTTCCTAATAAAAGGTCTACATCGCCATCATTATCGATATCTTTTGCTTTAATAAGCATAAAGCTATTATTTGTATTTGTTGGAAGTACATGAGTTTTAAAACTCCATTGATTGGTTTTAGTGCTTACATTTTCAAAATAGAAAAAAGCTTCGTCATCTTTGTTTTGTAGGGATGCATAATAACCAATAGAAGCAATATCTATATCTCCATCATTATCAAAATCTGCTGATGCTGTACCATAAGCACCTTCTTGTTTATGAAACCAAACCTGCTCATACTTATAATTTCCTTTGTTCTCAAAAATTCTTACGCCATGATACGGTTTTAAAGCACTTGCAAAATCATCACTATCTCCACTTGAACAAATAATATCATCATCTCCATCATTATCAAAATCTAAGAGCTCAAAATGTGTAGTTCCATAATAAGATGGTAATGTTAGCAATTGTTGTTTTTCGAACTTAAAATTACCTTTATTTATAAATAGATAAACACTTTCATCTTCTTGAGCTACCAGAGTAAAAAAATCTTTTAAACCATCATTATTAACATCTTTTACAACAAATTTTACAGCTCCTGGTTTGGGATGAACGTTTGTTTTCTTAATATTCTGTCTGCCAGAATAAATGTTTATGCCTCCTAGATATTTACCAAATTCAGCCACTAAAAAATCCATTATTCCATCATTATCAAAATCATCAATAACAAAATCAACAGGTCTTTCTAAATTACCGATTAAATTTATAGGCTCTGGTTTATCTGCTAAGACAGCAATACTTCCTGTAGGTTCATCCACATTAAACATACGCCCCATACTGAGTAGAAATTCTATTTTACCATTCTGAATTACATCAACCAAAGGATAAGTCATTTGATTTTTCTGTAGCAATTTTCCTGTTTTATCAAGCTTTATATAAAATGATTCATGATCAGTATTAAAACCCAAATGATACTCGTTATCCTGAAAATTTAAATAAGTCAATCCATTTCCACTTGATTGCCAAGGAAGAATTTCTTTTTTAAACAGTGCTAAATTTCTATTTAAAATAGGTTTTACATCTGGAATGTTTTCAAGAGAATTATCATCATAAAATTGAATTATCGCTTCCCATTCTTTATCTGTAATTAATCCTTTTTCTGGAAATAAATAAGATGCTTTTAATCGTTCTCTAGCAATAATATTATTATAATCTCCTAACATTTTGCCTTCAGGACGTTTTCCTAAAAATAATCCCATAATTGGTAATACTTCTTTCCAATAACGTTTTGGCATTACTTTAGGCTCTGGAAATGAATGACATCTAGCACAATGCATTTCTGCTAATGCTTTTCCTGTAAATTTAAGCTCAGACCCAACAGGTTCTAATTTTTCTTTTTTGTTTGATTTATTACAATTAAAAAAAACTAAAGTCATCAATAAAAAAAGTAAACCACGAATCATAGTATTTGATATTTTTTTCAATATAACTCTTAATAAAAAATTAAAAGCAGTTGTTTAGAATTATAGTCCTAAACAACTGCTTTTATAAATGATAAATATTTTTACTGATTAAAGTTGAAAAACCTTTTCCAATTCAATCCATTTTTCGCCATCTTTTGCCCAAGGTAATTCTTGTTGATAATCCCACATTAGGTTTTCCCATTCTTGCACTTTTGGATTATTAGCGTCCATTGCTGCTTTTTTTGCAGGATCGAAAGTTTCATCAACCTCCATAATCATAAACATTCTATTACCTGTTAAATAGATTTGCATATCTACAATACCAGCATCTTTTATGCTTTTGGTAATTTCTGGCCACGCATTTCCTGCTGCGTGGTATTCTTTGTATTCTGCAATTAATTTAGAATCGTCTTTTAAATCGCAAGAATAACAGTATCTTTTTGTGTTCATAAGTTTTTTTTAATTAAAACAGATTTATCAGCCACGAATTCACGAATTTTTCACCAATGAAAATGAATAATTATCACGAAAAATCTTTAAAAAGATTTTTTATTCGTGAATTCGTGGCAATTATTTATAGTTTGTACAACTCAATAATTTAAAATAATGTATTGAACAAAAGTTATAACTATGCTTTTGACTTTTTATATGTTGAATATCCATAAAAGGCTACAACTGCTAAACAAATTAATGGTAAAATAAAAGAGAAATTAACTTCTGGAATAAAGCCTAACACTTTTACATCAGCAAAACCAGAACCTCCCCAATCTAAAATTCCTCCTTGTAAAACTGGCATTAAAGCCCCACCTACAATCGCCATTACTAAACCTGCTGAACCAATTTTTGCTTCATCTCCCATATCTTTTAAAGCGATTCCGTAAATAGTTGGAAACATAATTGACATAAAAACTGAAACTGCTACTAAAGAAATTAAACCTGGCATACCTGATAATAAAATAGCACCTGCGCAACAAACTACACCTCCAATACCAAAAATCATTAGCATTTTTGATGGATTAATTGTTCTCATTAAAGCAGTTCCTATCCATCTACCAATTAAAAATGAAATCATTGCAGCTACATTAAAATAAGTTGCTGTTAACTCCATACCTAAAGTTTCATTAATATTATCTACATATTGAAAAATATATGTCCAACACATAATTTGCGCACCTACATAAAAAGCTTGTGCAACAACACCGAATTTATAATTGCTATTTGCAAATAATTTATTGAAAGATTCAGAAAGCGACATTTTATCTTCTTCTGCCGTTTTTGGCATTTTTGTAAAGATGATAATCGTCATTATGATTAAAACCAAAATACCTAAACCTATATAAGGTACACTAATTATTCCTAAATCATTTTCTCTAACTGCTGCTAATTCATCCGAAGAAAGTGCATTATAAGCTTCTACTGTATAATCATCTGATCGTAAAGCACTAATTACAAAAACCTGTGCAATAATCATTCCTGTTAAAGAACCAATTGGGTTAAATGCTTGCGCTAAATTTAAACGTTGTGTTGATGTTTCTTTATCACCCAAAGCTAAAATTAACGGATTTGATGTGGTTTCTAAAAACGCTAATCCACAAGTAATTACCCATAAAGAGATTAAAAAGAACGTAAATGTTTCCTTTGCTGCTGCAGGATAAAACAAAAATGCACCAATTGCATACAAACTTAACCCTAAAATAATTCCAGATTTATAACTGTATTTTCTGATAAATAAAGCTGCTGGTAAAGCCATAAAGAAATATCCAAAATAAAAGGCAAATTGCACTAATGATGCTTGCATATTAGACAATTCTGGCATCACTTTTTTAAATGCAGAAACCATAGGATTTGTTAAATCATTGGCAATTCCCCATAAAGCAAATAGCGATGTTATGATAATAAAAGGGAACAACAATTCCTTTTTTACTACTGGTATTTTTTTAAGCTGACTCATATTTTAGTTAATTTTAATAATATTAAAAGTCTTTTATCTTTTTAATTTTAACAATGAAACTTGAATTAGTTCTTGATTTAACTTTCTAAAACAAAATATCTCGAACTAATATTTTATACATTATTCTGTTAATAAAGATCTATCTAAATTTACATAACCACCATCTACAGCTATAAACTGACCTGTAGTGTGTGACGATCTTTCTGATATAGTAAACAAACACTGATCTGCAATTTCTGCTGGTGTTGTCATTCTATTTTCTAACGGGATTTTCTTAACAATAGATTTTAGTTTTTCTTCTCCATTTTCTAAAGTTTTAATCCAAGCATCGTAAGCTGGTGTCCAGCTTTCTGCTATAATTATTGCATTACAACGAATTTTATCTTTGATTAAATCTACTGCCCATTCTCTGGTTAAACCTAAAACTCCTCCTTTTGATGCTGCATAACCAGAAGTGCCTCCTTGACCTGTTAAACCAACTTTAGAACCAATATTTAAGATATTTCCTGTTGATGCTTTTAAGAATGGTAAAGCGTGTTTTACCACTAAAAAATAACTGACCATATTTAGTTTTAAAGACCACATAAAATCTTCGTAAGACGCGTCTAAACCAACACCATCATTAACACCAACATTATTAATTACAGCGTCTATTTTACCATATTTATCTGTAATTTTCTTTATAGATGCTTCTATTTGGCCTGGGTTTGTAACATCCGTTTTACAAAAAATAGCATCTATGCCTCTTGCTTGCAATTCTTCTACATATACAAAACCTCTATCGTTTCTATCTATAATGGCTGGTATTGCGCCTTCTGCAGCTAAATGTTGTACAATAGTTTCTCCTATACTTCCTTTAATTCCTGCTGCTCCAGTTATTAATACTACTTTATCTTTTAATCCTAAATCCATTACTTAATATTTTTATATAAATAGCCCATTCAGGTTTTAAAAGCCTGAATGGGCTTAAATTCATTTACAAATTGTAAAATTTAATTGCATTTTCACCCATTATTTTGGCTTTTTCATCATCAGAAAAATCTGCAATAAAATTGGTTACTATATTTTTTACTTGACCATAATTACCTGCCACTAAACAAACTGGCCAATCTGAACCATACATAATTCTATCTGTACCAAAAGCATTAAATACTAAATCCAAATACGGATTTAGTTCTACTTCTGTCCAAGTTTTGTAATTGGCTTCTGTAATCATTCCAGATACTTTACAAAACACATTTTCTAGTTTAGCAATGGCTTTCATTTGATTTGCCCATCCATCAAAAAAACCATCTTTTATATACGGTTTTGCAATATGATCTATTACAAATTTGATGTTTGGAAATCTCTTTACAAACTCTAAAGTTGCTCCTAATTGATGTGGAAACACCAAAATATCATACGTGAAATTGTGTTTTTCTAATGCTGAAATTCCGTTTAAAAAATTAGGCCTTAACAAAAAGTTATGATCTGCTTCTCCTTGCACAACGTGTCTAAAACCTTTTACAGCTTTATAATTGCTATATTTTTCTAAGACTTGCTCAATATCATTTCCTCTTAAATCAACCCAACCCACAATTCCTTTTATAAAATTGTTTTTTGATGCTAAATCAATTAAAAAATCAGTTTCTCCTAAAGTTTGGTCTGCTTGCACAGCAACACAACCATCCACACCATTTTCTTGATATACTTTTTGTAAATCTTCTGGCAAAAAATCACGTCGAATTACAGCCATTTCATCATCTATCCAGCTGTGTTTTACAGGTTCGTATTGCCAAAAATGTTGGTGTGAATCTATAATCATTTTTTACAATGCTTTTAATGCTGATTGCATTCCTTTTTCTGTAATTGCAGTTAAATGTTTTGTAACTGTTTCTTGTAAACCATTAAAAGAAGTTAAATCTACTCCCCAAAAACCTGTATTTTCTAAAGTAGCTTTTACAATAGATGGTATATCATTAGTTGCCCATTGATTTGTAAAGAAATCTAATGCTGATTGATCATCTTTTAAAGGAATTGCTTCACCATTTCTATCGCCTTTATAAAAAGCAATTAATGAAGCTAAAGAGAATAATAAACGATTTGGTAATGCGTCTTTTCTTTTGATGTACTCTAAAACTGATGGCAATACTCTTGTTTTGTATTTTGATGTTGAGTTTAAAGAAATACTAATTAAAGCGTGCTCTAAATACGGATTTCTAAATCTGTCTAGCACATCATTTGCAAACTGATTTAACTCTGCTTCTGGTAAATCTAAAGTTGGACAAATTTCTTCGAAAATGGCATCCTTTAGGAAACCACCAACAACATCATCTTCTAAAGATTCACGAACTTTATCAATTCCGTATAAATAACCAACTGGCACTAAACTAGTATGTGCACCATTTAAAATTCGCACTTTACGAGTTCTGTATGGTTCTTGATTGTCTGTAAAAACAATGTTTAATCCACAAGCCTCTGCTGGAATTTCTTCTTTTACAGTTGACGGCCCTTCAATTACCCATAAATGGAATTGCTCACCTTCTACCACCAAATTGTCTTTATAACCTAACTCTTTGGTGATTGCATCCATTTTATCTCTTGGATAACCGGGTACAATTCTATCTACCAAAGTGTTACAAAAAATATTATCTTCATTTATCCATTCTACAAAATCCCCTCCTAAATCCCAATCAGCTGCATATTGTAAAATGATTTTCTTTAGATTTTCTCCGTTTTTATCAATTAACTCACAAGGAATTACAATCATTCCTTTGTCTGAAGCACCTCCAAAAGTTTGGAATCTCTTGTATAATAATGCTGTTAATTTCCCTGGAAAACTGCTCTGTGGAGCATCATCTAATTTATCATCTGCATTATAAGCAATACCAGCTTCTGTGGTATTAGAAATTACAAAACGTAAATCTGGATTGTCTGCAATTGCTAAATAATCTGCATTGTTTTCATAAGGATTTATACCTCTTTGAATACAATCGATAATTTCGTGTTCGCTAATTGCTTCTCCGTTTTTAATTCCGTTTAAGTATAAAGTGTACAATCCATCTTGATCGTTTAACATCTTTATTAACCCTTGATTGATAGGTTGAACAACAACAACGCCAGCATCAAAATCGGCTTGTTTGTTCATTTCGTGAATCATCCAGTTTGCAAAGGCTCTTAAAAAATTACCTTCTCCAAATTGCACAATTCTTTCTGTATATGTTTTTACTTTAGCTGTACTTCTGTTTAAATTTTGCATTATTTTTTCTTTTAGCAATTAGCACTCTGCCTTTCGCTTTTAGTAATTAATTATAATGAAACTCCTCTTTTCCAAGGAATAAAATCGTTATTTCCGTGTAAAACTGCTTTTGATGGTGTTTCTCCACTGGCAACTCTAATAATATGATCTAAAATCTTTTCTCCCATAGTTGCAATAGTGTCTTCACCAGTAATTACAGTTCCTGCATTGATATCAATAATATCATTCATACGTTCGTATAAATTGGTATTACTAGACATCTTTAAAACAGGTGCAACAGGATTACCAGTTGGTGTTCCTAAACCTGTTGTAAACACCACAACATTACAACCAGAACCAACTAAACCTGTTGTAGATTCTACGTCATTTCCTGGTGTACATAATAAATTTAAACCCGGTTTTGTAACTTGTTCTGTATAATCTAACACTTTTACAACAGGAGATGTTCCTCCTTTTTTAGCTGCTCCTGCAGATTTCATTGCATCTGTGATTAATCCATCTTTGATGTTTCCTGGTGAAGGATTGTTCTCAAATCCAGAACCTACAGCCACTGCAGCTGCTGAATACGCTCTCATTAATCCGTAGAATTTTTTAGAATCTTCTTCAGTTTCACATCTATTGATTAATTCTTGCTCTACTCCATTTAATTCTGGAAATTCTGCTAAAACTGGGCTTCCTCCTAAAGCCACTAACAAATCTGAGGCGTAACCTAAAGCCGGATTTGCAGAAATTCCTGAAAAACCATCTGAACCACCACATTCTAAACCTAAAGTCAATTTACTTAATGGTGCAGGTTTACGCTCTAATTTATTGGCTTCAACTAAACCTAAAAAGGTATATTTTACAGCTTCTTCTATTAAATGTCTTTCGCTTACACTTCTTTGCTGTTCTAAAAAGTGAACTGGTTTTGTGTTATTTGGTGCTATTTTATCAATAGCTTCTTGCAACATTTCAATTTGTGCATTTTGGCATCCTAAGCTAAAAACGGTAGCGCCTGCAACATTTGGATTGGTAATATAACCTGCCAATAATTGACACAACATTTGAGAATCTTCACGTGTACCTCCACAACCACCATCGTGTTTTAAGAATTTAATTCCGTCTACATTTGGGAATATTCTGTTTTTAGACATTTCTTCTTTTGTAGTGATAATTGGTGTGTTAAAAATAGCATCATTAGATGCTCCTGATTTGTATTGTTGAATTAAAGCATCTGTATCTACAGCAAAATCTTTTTTGGTTTCATACCCTAATTTTTCTGATAAAGCACCTTCTAAAACATCAACATTTCTGTTTTCGCAAAACGTTAACGGAATTACCAACCAATAATTTGCAGTACCTACTTTACCATCTTCTCTATGAAAACCGTTAAAAGTTCTTCCTTCAAAATTAGATGCATCTGGTGCAGACCATGTAAATTTTTCTTTTTCTTCTTTAAATTCTGCGGATGCGTGTTTTACATTATCTATGGTAATGGCACATCCTTCAGGAATTTCTTGAACAGCTTTACCTATTAAAACACCATACATATAAATTTCATCTCCAACATTAAAATCGTTTAATGAGAATTTATGTTTTTGTTTAATGTTTTCTTTTAAAACAACTTCTTTACCTGCTACTTCTATAATTCTCCCTTTTTCTAAAGGATTTATTGCAACGATAATATTGTCTCTTGTATCTATTTGAACGTAGTCTTTAGACATTTGGTTCTTTCTTTTTTTTAATTAAAACTTACAGTCGCTTTGATTACGCCCGTTTTTGGATCTAACCAACTATCAAAATTTTCGATCATTTCTGTATAAGCTACAGAATGCGTAATAAATGATTCTGTTGGAAACTGATTTAACACACTAATTACGTGTTCAAAATCTTCTGTAGTTGCATTTCTACTACACATTAATGTCATTTCTTTAGCGTGTACTTTTGGATGTGTATACGTTAACTCTCCTTTAGATAAGCCTACCAAAACAAATCGACCTCCATGAGACATATAATCTGGACAAGATTCTAAAGCATACTTATTTCCTGATGCATCAAAAACTGCTGTGCATAAATCGCCATTGGTAATTTTTGAAACTTCTTCTACTGCTTCTGCTCCTGCTTTTACAATATAATCAACACCAATCTTTTCTTTGGCGTATGTTAAACGATCTTCGTTCATATCAATAGCAATTACTTTTGCACCTGCAATCTGAGCTAATTTCATAATTCCAATTCCTATGGGTCCTGCACCTACAACTGCAACAATTTCACCTTTTTGAATTGCTGCTCTTCTTACTGCATGTGCACCAATAGCCAAAGGCTCTACAATAGCCATTTCGTTATCTGACAGGTTATTTGCAGGTAATAAAATGTCTACAGGAACCGTAATTTGTTCTTGCATTCCTCCATCTCCATGTACACCTAAAACAGTAATATTTGTGCAACAGTTTGTTTTGCCATTTCTACAAGCAATACATTTACCACAACTTACATAAGGCATAACAACTACTTTATCTCCAGCTTTTATTCCTCTCGCATTTTCTCCTATTTCTAAAACTTCTGATGCCAATTCATGCCCTAAAATTCTTGGATAAGTAAAAAATGCTTGATTCCCTGCATAAGCGTGTAAATCTGTACCGCAAATACCCACTTTATTAATCTGTAATAAGGCTTCGCCTTCTTTTCTTATTGGAGCCTCTTTTTCTTTTAAGATAAATTCTCCGGGTTTTTCACAAACTATGTACTTCATTCGTTGTGTTTTAATACTATTCGATTAGTTCTAATTTAAATTACTTTATAAGCTTAAGTGTAAATGCAAAATCTCCTTTTTTAACTTTTGGCATTTGTACAGTTAAACCTTTGTCAGTTTGTTTCCAAGTTAATTTTTCGTCACTACCAAGCATTGTAACGTTTTTAATATTATCACTTGCTTTTATTGATGAAATAGTAACTTTATTATTTTCTGGCCACTCCATTAAAATTGCATAAATGTTACCATCTTTCTGCGTAAAACGCATATCTTGACCCGTAAACGCTTTATTACCACCTTCTGAATGATGACCTGTACCAACTTCTGTTGGTCCTTCACCAAAAGTTCTCCAGTATTTTGTATCGTAAATTGCCTCTCCGTTAACATCTAACCAAGCTCCAATTTGTAATAAAATTTTCTCTTGATCTTCAGGAATTGTTCCATCTGCTTTTGGTCCAACGTTTAATAATAAGTTTCCATTTTTAGAAACAATATCAATTAAATCATCAACCAAAGAATTTGCAGTTTTAGATTTCCAGTTGGTTACGTGAGACCATGAATTTTTACCAATAGAAGTATCTGTTTGCCAAGGCAGTTTACGAATGTCTGGTAATTTTCCTCTTTCTAAATCATAAATAACTGTACCTTCTGGAAAAGCTTGTTCGTAAAAGTTTTTGTCTTGTAGCACAACTTCTTTACCCCACTCAAGCCCTTTATTATAATAATAAGCTGCTAATTTTGGTCTGTATTCTCTAAACTCTGGAGTATCTAACATAAAATCGAACCAAAGAATATCTGGTTGATAGTTATCGATTAAATCTTTTGTTCTTAACCACCAACGTTTTTTAAATGCTTCTGAAACGGGTTCTCTTAAATTTTTTCCTTTTGATGAATATAAATCTGCATATGCTGGATCTGTGGTATCAAAATGATCTTTTTTATTGTAAAAAGACCAGTTGAATGCAAAGTGAGAAGAAGCTCCCATTATTAAACCTTGTTTTCTACCTTCTTTCATCAACTCACCTAAAACATCTCTTTTTGGCCCCATATCAAAAGAGTTCCAACGAGTTGTATTTGATTTATACATAGCAAAACCATCATGATGATCTGCAACAGGAACTACATATTTTGCACCCGCTTTTTTGAAAAGTGAAATCCACTCTGCTGGCTGAAATTTTTCCGCTTTAAACATCGGAATAAAATCTTTGTACCCAAACTTTTTATGATCTCCGAAGTTTTTTTGATGAAATAAAAACTCTCTAGAAGGACCATCTGCTTGATGTTTTAATTGAGCTGTATATCTAGCAGAGTCCATATACATATTTCTAGGATACCATTCTGAACCATAAGCAGGCACTGCATAAGCACCCCAATGAATAAAAATACCAAACTTCTTTTGATTAAACCATTCTGGGTCTTTATAATGTTTTTTTATTGACTCCCAATTTGCCTCGTAAACTTCTTTGTTTTCTGCAACCGCTTTTTTTTCTTCTGTTTTACAAGAAACAAGAACCACAATTGCAAATAAGATTAATGCTGATAATTTCCTACTCATTATAACTTAGGTTGATTAATATTTTTTCTTAATACAAATTAGGTCTATTTTTAGCTAATAGTAATATTCGTATGTTTTAATTTGTGCAACAAATAGTCATTTGTTCTAGTTTACTGATGTTTTACACATCTTTCTTAAGTTTTCTGAAAAACAAAAAAGACCCATAAAATTTCTCTTATAGGTCTTTGTAAATTAAATATTTATATGAATAACAACTTATTTACCCCATACTTTTTCCATTTCCTCTAAAGTTTTACCTTTGGTTTCTGGCACGTATTTCCATACAATAAATGTTGCAATTATTCCCATTAATCCGTAAATCCAATAGGCAAATCCGTGATTGAATTTTTCTAGTAAATAGGAGTTTTTATCCATCATAGGAAAAGTCCAAGAAACAATATAATTGGCAATCCATTGTGCTGCAACAGCAAGTGCCATTGCTTTGCCTCTAATTTTATTCGGGAAAATTTCTGATAACAACACCCATACTACTGGCCCCCAACTCATCGCAAAACTTGCAACATAAACCAACATACAAATCAATGCAAAAACACCCACAGATTCACTAAAAAATGCGCCTCCTAATGCAAACATGGCAACTGCCATACCTAAAGCTCCAATAATCATTAGAGGTTTTCTACCGAATTTATCTACTGTCATAATAGCTAAAACCGTAAATAATAAGTTTACAGCACCAACAATTATAGTTTGTAATAAAGCTGTATCTGTACCAGAACCCATACTTTTAAAGATTTCTGGTGCATAATATAAAACTACATTAATACCCACGAATTGCTGAAAAATAGACAATAACAAACCTATTATAATCACACCAATTCCGAAAGAAAACAATTTTCCTGAATGACTAACAACTGTATTTTGAATTTCGGCTAAAATTCTTTTTCCTTCTTCTAAACCATTAACCTTTATTAAAACATTTAATGCTTTTTCTGGATTGTTCTTTAAAACCAAAGATCTTGGTGTATCTGGTACAAAAAACAATAAAAATAAAAATAAACATGCAGGTATCATTTCTGATGCAAACATCCATCTCCAACCAATAGTATTCAACCAAGTATCATTTCCTTGTTTTGCTATATAGTAGTTTACAAAATACACCACTAACATACCAAAAATTATAGCAAACTGATTTAAAGAAACTAATTTACCTCTACTTTTTGCAGGTGCAATTTCTGCAATATACAAAGGCGATAACATAGAAGCTAAACCAACTCCTATACCACCAATAATTCTATAAACTATAAATACGTAAATTAAATTATGATCGCCTTCGCCAATTGGTTTTATAAATATTTCTGGCATTGATGAACCTAATGCTGAAAACAGAAACAGCAAAGCAGCTAGAATTAACCCTTTTTTTCTACCTAATTTTTTACTGACAACACCACCAAAAATTCCACCAATTATACAACCAATTAATGCACTAGAAACAACAAAACCTAAACGTGCATTTGCAGCATTTTCTCCTAACTTAAAAGGAAGTACAAAAAAACTTTCTAAAGAGCTTACTGTACCCGAAATCACTGCTGTATCGTAACCAAATAACAATCCACCTAAGGTGGCTACTAAAGTTAGTTTTAGCAGATAACCTGAACTCGTTGTTTTTTCCATAATGTTGTTTTTAGTAATTAGTTTTAGTCAAAAAACCCAACTAAATAAAATATTTAGTTGGGTTTTTGTTTTTTAGATATATTGATTAATAATGTTTTCGAACAATTCTTGTTTACCACTTTTTAAAGTTAACTCTCCATTTTCTTGTGCAATCTTGTATAAATCTTGCATTGTTAATTTTCCGTCTTCAAAAGATTTTCCATTACCAGCATCAAAAGAAGCGTAACGTTCTTCTCTTAATTTTTCGTAAGGTGAAGAAGTCATAATTTTATCAGCAATTAATAAAGCTCTTGCAAATGTGTCTGCACCACCAATATGAGCATAAAAAACATCCTCTAAATCTGTAGAATTTCTTCGGATTTTAGCATCAAAATTGATACCTCCACCTTGTAAACCACCAGCTTTTAAGAATACTAACATAGCTTCTGTAGTTTCTTGAATGTTATTTGGAAACTGATCTGTATCCCATCCGTTTTGATAATCTCCACGATTTGCATCTAAACTACCCAACATTCCTGCATTTGCAGCAACTTCTAATTCGTGTTGAAAAGTATGTTGTGCTAATGTTGCGTGATTTACTTCGATATTCATTTTAAAATCGTCTTGTAAACCATATTTATTTAAGAACCCAATTGCTGTTGCTGAATCAAAATCGTATTGATGTTTCATTGGCTCCATTGGCTTAGGCTCAATAAAGAAATTACCTTTAAAACCTTGGGCTCTTGCATAGTCTCTTGCCATTGTTAAAAACTGACCCATATGATCTAACTCACGACCCATATCTGTATTTAACAAAGACATATAACCTTCTCTACCACCCCAAAAAACATAATTCTCTCCACCTAAAGCAATAGTTGCATCTAAAGCCAATTTTATTTGACCACCTGCTCTTGCAACTACATTGAAATCTGGATTTGTAGCAGCACCATTCATATATCTTGGATTAGAAAAACAGTTTGCTGTACCCCATAATAATTTGATACCAGATTCAGCTTGTTTACCTTTTAAATACTCTGTAATTGTTGCTAATCTTTGTTCTGATTCTGCAAAAGTTGTGCCTTCTTGAATTAAATCGTAATCGTGAAAACAGAAATAATCAAAACCCATTTTACTAATAAATTCGAAAGCTGCATCTGCTTTATCTTTTGCTGCTTGTACTGGATCTGAAGATTGATCCCAAGCAAAATTTTGTGTTCCAGGACCAAAAGGATCTGAACCTTGACCACAGAATGTATGCCAATACGCAATTGCAAATTTAAAATGCTCACGCATTGTTTTACCTGCCACAACCTGGTCTGGATTGTAGTATTTAAACGCTAAAGGATTGTCTGATTCCTTACCTTCAAATTTAATTTCTCCAATACCTTTATAGTATTCTTTATTTCCTATAATTGCCATAATTTTTTTTTATTAATTTATTTACTTAATTTTTTTTCTAATTCGGTTTTCCAGTTTTGATAAGCTTCTTCGTAAGCCTTTTTATTTTTTAAAGGAACAAATGTCATTACATGATCATTATTAGTAATGTTTTCGCCAAAGGTTTTAAAATCGCCATTTCTTAAACCTACTGCTCTTGCAGCGCCAATTGCACCTGTTGTATTATAAATCTCTATTTCTTGCCCTATTAAAGTAGCCACTGTATTTGAGAATATTTCTGAACGGAATAAATTATCATTCCCTGCTCTAATTACATCAATTTTTGCGTTGTCGTTTTTTAAGATTTCCATTCCGTATACAAATGAAAAAGCAATACCTTCTAAAGCTGCTCTGTATAAATGTCCGTTATTATGAATATTGAAATTTACATTCACAAAATGAGCACCAATATTTGTGTTATTTAGCATACGTTCTGCTCCATTACCAAAAGGTAAAATGGAAACACCTTCTGAACCCACAGCAACTTGAGATGCTTTTTCGTTCATCTCTTCGTAAGAAATATCACCTAAATTATTTTTAAGCCATCTATACAAAATACCTGAACCATTAATACATAACAACTTACCTACATTTTTAAGATTTTTAGCATAATTAATGTGTGCAAAATTGTTAATTCTGATAGATTCTTTTGATTTTAATTGATCTGTAACTGCATAAATAACGCCAGATGTACCACCAGTTGCAGCAACTTCACCAGGATTAAACACATTTAAAGACAATGCATTATTAGGCTGATCTCCTGCTCTGTATACAATAGGAATTCCTTTTGGTAAGCCAGTAATTTCTGAAGCTTTTGCATGAACTTCGCCTTGATTTGTAAAATTATCGACAACTTCTGGAGTTAAGGATGGCGATATTCCATAATATTCTAATAACCAGTCTGCAACTTTATCTTCTTTATAATCCCAAAGAATACCTTCTGATAAACTATTTTTAGTTGTGCAGACTTTACCAGATAATTTCGCTGCGATAAAATCTCCAGGTAACATATATTTATGAATTTTATCATAAACTTCTGGTTCATTATCTTTTACCCATTTTAATTTAGAAGCTGTAAAATTTCCAGGAGAATTTAGTAAATGTTCTGTACACTTTTCTTCTAAATCGTTAAAGGCTTTGTTGCCAATTGCTACTGCTCTACTGTCGCACCAAATAATTGAATTTCGTAAAGATTTAAGATTTTCATCAACCACAACCAATCCATGCATTTGATAAGAAATGCCTATACCTGTAATTTTAGATGCATCTATTCCTGATTCTGCAATGGCTTTTTTTGTAGCAATACAAATATAATTCCACCACATTTCAGGGTCTTGTTCTGCCCAATCATTCTGAACTGCTAAAATTTCCATTTCAGCTTCTGGTTCATTTTTTGTGATGATATTTGCGCCCGATTTTGCATCAACCAAAGCAACTTTTATAGAAGAACTACCAATATCGTAACCTATGTAATACATAATTTATAATGATTCTCTTAGTGTTAATTTTGTAGGCACATAATGCTGCATTAATTTATCTTGCATTACAAATTCTGCTGCTTTTGTTCCTAATTCTTTAAAATCTGTAGAAATGACTGAAATACCTTTGTAAATAAATTTTTTCATAGGTGTTTCGTTATAAGAAAGAAAGCCTACGTCTTTACCAGGCTCGTAATTTTTCTCTTTAGATTGCTCTAAAAACCTACCCAACATTCTATCACTCGTACTTATATAAGCAGTGTTTTTATGAACTTTAAATGTTTTTGGGTCTGTAACAATTCTATAATTGAAATTATTTAAAGCACAATATTCTTTAAAATAATCTACTGTTTCTATAGGATGATAAGTAAAAGTTGGATACAAGAAAACCAATTCTTTATACTTACTAAACGCTTCTGTTGCACCTTTTAAAGCTTCGAAAAAAGATTGCCCAAAATCTTGAAAAACGTAATTATTGTTGCTAATAGAATGTACGCTCCAATCTATTAATAATAATTTATCATTATCAATATCAGCAATTACCTCAGGCACATCATTATGATTAAAAGGCATTACAACATACTTGTAATATTTACCTTTAGAATTGTTTAAAATGGTTTTAAAATTATCAATATTATAATGATGAAATTGTAAATCGACAATTATATTTTCTGATAAATTTTGCACAAAAGAATGATAAACCACTTCTTTATACGCCTTAAAAGTATCTAACACCAACAAAACTTTTTTAGTTTCATTGGCTATATAATACCCTTTATTAGGTACAGATTCTATAACTCCGTTTTCTTTTAAAATAGAATATGCTTTAAAAACAGTGTCTCTAGAAAGTTGAGTGGCTGCGCAAATTTTATTTACTGAAGGGATAGCATCTCCAATAACAAAAAGGTTTTCTGCGATAGCATCATTAATAGCATTTACAATCTGTTGATATTTTGGAATATCACTTTGATGATTAATTTTAAAATAAAAATTTGTTTTATCCATACTGTTCTGTTCCGTTCTGTAAATATATGAAAAAATGTGAATAAAACTTATTCTACCTATAAAAAATATTATATCAACAAAAAAAAGCAGATTTATAATTAAATCTGCTTTTTTTAATTTTATAGTTCTAACTATTAGTCATTCCAATGTTCATCAATCACTTTTTGAATATGAGGATATTTTTCGCCATCTTCTTCATTTAGTTCTTTACGCTTGGCAATTAACTGCTCTTTTAAATTGGCAATAATATCTTTGTATTCTGGATCATTGTATGCGTTATTCATTTCTTTAGGATCTTTTGTTAAGTCGTAAAACTCCCAAGCAGCTGGTGTGTGTAAGGTAAATCGATTACCCCAACTTTTTTTGTTCCAATCTGCATCTGGATTGTCTGTATCTACCCAATATTTACCATAAAAGAAAATTAGTTTGTGAGTTTTAGTTCTAATACCAAAATGTGCAGGATTTGCATGTGCATGTGCCATGTGCATCCAATATCTGTAATAAGTAGATTGTTGCCAACCTTCTGGTTCTTTACCAGTTTCTAAAATATGTTTAAAACTATGCCCTTGCATTTTTTCTGGTGGTGTACCACCTGCCATTTCTATTAAAGTTGGTGCAAAATCTGTATTATTTATAATTGCATCAGTTCTACTTCCTGCTTTTATAGACTCAGGATATCTTACAAAAAATGGCATACGTAAAGATTCTTCATACATCCATCTTTTATCAATGTAATCGTGCTCACCTAGCATAAAACCTTGATCACCAGTATAAACAATAATGGTATTATCATACAAACCTTCTTCTTTTAGGTATTTTATTAATCGTGCAACATTATCATCTACACCTTTTACACATCTTAAATATCTTTTTAAGTATTCTTGATAAGTAGCACTCATGTATTCTTTTTCGCTTAAACCATCAGCTTGATGAATATCAAAATCTGGATTGTTTCTTTTAGAATATTTATTGCTCCACATACGCATTCCCATATGTCTAATTGTATTTCTTTTTGATAAAGATGAACCAATTACATGAATTAAAGAGTCGTTTTTACCTCTTGTACCTTCAGAACCATTATTACCATTATCGTAATAACTTTCTGGTTCAGGAATAAAAGTGTCTGCTAAATAATCTTTGTATCTTGGTGCATACTCAAAATCGTCATGAGGTGCTTTGTATTGATGAAATAGTACAAACGGTTTATTCTTATCTCTCTTATTTTTTAACCAATCTAAAGTAATGTCTGCAACAATATCTGAACTGTGCCCTTTGTACATTTTACCTTCGTAAGCTGGGTCTTTTTCATTAGCGAAATTCATACCTGTTTCTGTTAGGTAAGGATCGAAATAAGAACCTTGCTGACCGTGTTTTGTAAATACGTTATAATAATCGAAATTTGGTTCTTCTTTTAAATGCCATTTACCAACTATTGCAGTTTGGTAACCTAATTTTTTCATTTCAATTGGCAAATATTGATGCTCTTTTGGTAAACTACCTTCTAAATCTAATACTCCATTTGCTTGTGAATGTTGCCCAGATAAAATGGCTGCTCTACTTGGTGTACAAATTGAATTGTTTACAAAACAGTTGTCAAAAATCATCCCTTCATTCGCAATCTTATCTAAAGTTGGTGTAGGATTTAATTTTGATAAACGACTGTTATAAATCCCAAAAGCTTGAGAAGTATGGTCGTCTGCCATAATGTAAATAATATTTGGTTGCTTTGCCGTTTTTTGACTTTCTGCTTGCTTACAAGAAAAAATACTTAGCACTAAAGTTAGAATTGCAATTCTTTTTAAAAATATCATTGAGTAACTATTTTATAATAATTAATTATCGACTATAACAAATAACTAATAATTTACATTAAAGCAGCTACACAAATGAGCTGAACAATAAAACAAATGTTCTTTTAAGCAAACATTTTACTGTATTTTATCTTAACTTTTTAATAAGTCTTGCTCCCAATATTTTACAATTTGCTCATCTGTAGCATTTTCTGGTAAACCTCTTTTTTTTATTCCTTTTAAATAATATTGATAAGAACCTGTTTTAGCTTTAAGAATTGCTGCTGCAGATTCTGGTTTTCTATTCTTTTCGATGTCTTTTAATTTGACTGATAAAACTTTAAATAGTGTATTTTTTATGGTTTGATATTCCTCTTTATCAGATAAATTATACAGCTCATTTTTATCATCTTGTAAATTATACAACTCTATTTCTGGGCGCGTTTTTGCCATAAACTGATTGTATGGATATTTTAATTCGCCTTTTTGATGTAACACATTATACAACGAAAAAGCTGGGTATTGTAATTTTTTATAGGATGATAATTGCATATAGGGTAAATGTGGCATTCTGTTCCAAATTAATTTAAATTTACCATCTGAAATTGAGCGAATATCATCTACAGCATCTCCACAACGATCTCTAAAGCCAAAAATATAATTTCTTTTTTTACCACCTAAAACATCTTTTCCATACATATTTTTAGGAACATCGATATTTGCTAATTTTAACGTACTTGAGGTAATATCAACCAAACTGATTAAATCATCTTTAACTGTACCTGCTTTTAATTTCTTTGGATAACGAACAATTAACGGAATTGCCAAACCACCTTCATACAACCATTGTTTATCTCTTAAATGCGGACGCCCATGATCGCCAAAAAGAATTACAATGGTATTATCTGCTAAACCTTCTTTTTCTAATCTTTCAAGAATTTGACCTACTTGTTTATCGCCAATTTGAACACTTTCTAAATATTTTGCCCAATCTGCTTTTAACAAAGGATGATTAGGATACGAACCAGGTAAGGTTACTTTTTTATAATCTATTGCGTTTTCTTTATCGTATTTAAAACTACGATGTGGTTCGTGAATTTGTACTTGTGCAAAAAATGGTTGCCCTTCTTTTCTTTGATTCCAGTCTGTGCCATCAAAAAAATTGTTACCTAAAAAATTATAATCTTCTTTTCCTTTTTTGTTCATATTATGTGCCCAACCATTGCTACAGAAATAACCATTTTTTTGAAAAATTTCCATAATTGTAGCAACCCCATCAGGTAAATTTTCTTTATCAATTGTTCTATGATTAAGCACATTTATAGCACTAGGATACATACCTGTAATCTGCGAAGAACGACTTGATGAACAAACTGGCGCATTAGAATAAGCGTTTGTATAACGTATACCTTCTTGTGCCAATTTATCCATATTTGGTGTTTTAACATCTGTGTTTCCATAACAACTTAACTCTCTTCCAAGATCGTCTAAATTAATCCAAAGAATGTTGGGTTGTTGAATTATAGTTGTTTGTGTACTTTTTTGACATCCTATGAAAAGAAGAAAAGTGATACTATAAAAAACAGACTTAATTTTAAAACTATTCATTTTCTTTTTGAATTCTATTCAGTTGTTTTTTACTTAATTTTCTAGAAAAATAAACTTCAGGATCTAAATATAATCGTGTATCTTTCATCTGAGGATCGTTTAAATCTAAACTTAAATCGCAATCAAAACGTGCTAAATAACTGTATTTTCTTCTATTACCAGTACTTGCACCTTGAGAACCCGTAAAATGAGATAATCCCCAAGTTATTCCACGTCCATTACCATTGCTGGTAAATGCATCTGGCACATATGCACCTGCAGCAAATGGCAATAGTGCTGTTACAGAAGCAATATCAAAAGTTACTCCATCAGGAGCATATTGAATGGTACTATTTTCGTTACCATCTCTAGTGATTATTGCTGCAATTCCTTCTTTAAAAGGAAACATTGCTGTTTCATGACCAGAGTTAAATAAAGGATTTAATGGATGTTTTTTAAATGGTCCTAAAGGATTATCTGCAATTGCCAAACCTGCTGCTACAATATACTCTGGGCGAACTCCATAGGCTGCTTTATAATAGATATAAATTTTTCCTTTATAAACCAATGGATAAGGATCGTGAATTGAGTACTGATCCCAAGTACCAGATTCTCCATTTGGTATAATTTCTTGGTCAACTATTGTCCAAGGTCCATCAGGTGAATCTGCATAAGCTGCTGCTACAGGACAATGATCTCCTTTTGTACCACTTGCTTCATTAAATGCCTGAAAATATAAATAGTATTTGCCTTTCCATTTTAAAATATCTGTAGTGGTTACAGAACGCCATCCTAAAGCAGGTTTTTCTGGTCTTTTTATTGCTGGACCTTGCTCTTGCCAAGTAATGCCATCTTTAGATGTTGCATACCAAATATCTGCCAAATCCCAATCTGTAGACGGAATTTTATCTGTAGATAAATGTGCACGCCCAAAGCCAACAGGTGGTTTTATGGTTTTTCTATAAGTATACCAAACATAGTATTTACCATTTTCTTTGATAATTTTTGATGGATCTCTTCTAGACTCAGTTCCATCACCATTACTATAATCAAATCCTTTTAACTTGGTATATTTAAATTGAGAAAACAATTCATTATCTTGTGGTCTAGGAGCCATATACCTATCATAAAGTCTTTCGTTTGCGGCACTTAAAGGCCTATCTGGTTTTGTCTGAGGAATATGCCAAGGATAGCCTTTTAAGTTTTCTAAAGAAACTTCTTTTTCTTGATCTTTTTTTGCTTCCTGATTACAAGAAATCAATAATAAAAAGTAAAAAATACTTATTATTAATTTTAAATTTTTCATTTTTCCTCCTATTTATTTTTTCTGATAATATTTAACGTAATCTACTTTCATACTTTTGCCATCTAAATCGTCTGTTAAAGTTCCATGCCATTTTATTAATGCCAAGCTCAACCAAATAGGAGTTTCGCTATGACAGAATTCATTTTTAGCTCTTCTAATTTCTTTTCCATCAAAATAAAAGATGAGTTCATCTTCATTCCATTCTAAACCATACGTATGGAATTCTTTAGAAAAATCGTATTGTTCTTCTGCATTTAACACAGTAATATCTCTCCAAACACCATCTTTAAAATATTGTATTTTGTATTCGTGAATTAAACTTCTCCAGTTTTTATTTTTAGCTCTCCAACCGTTTATAAACTGTATGCACCCTACTTTTATGGCTTTATCCCAAGTGAATTCTACCCATTTTTGTCCTTCTTTTTGAGTGCTCCAAGATGTAAAAGGATTACCATCTATCAATTTAGATTCTGAAGCATTTTTGTTAAAAGAACCACTAGAAGTTATGGTTACATTTTTAGCCTTGGCATAATTTACCAAACCTTCAATATCTGTGTCTGCTGTTTCTGACAATACTTTTGGGTATTCTCCAGATTCATTTACACCATAAACTCTGAACTCGCCAATATTAAATCTAGAACTATTATTAGAAATAAAACGTATTTTTTTTGTTTCTACAGGCAACTCTAATTGAATAGAATAATCTGGTTTTGCACCAAAATAAAACTGCTTGTTAAAACTTGGGTGCGTCTTTTTTCCATTTGGCATTACTGTAAAATCTGACCAATTGTGAATATTTGTACTTACCTCATTTGGGTAATGCCCTTCATTTATATCGATTTCAAAAATTTTACCTTCTTTTGGTTCTTTTCTTGGTTTGGTCATTAACCAAAAAGAGTTGTTGGTAGCCTCACCACCTGCATATTTGTATCTGCATTCAAAATACCCGTATTTAAATTTTTTCTTTGTCCAGATACTTCCTGCAGTCCAATCTTGGCCTCCTCTTTTTTCTTTTCTGATGTTTAAATGTAACACTCCATTTACAGGCTCAACATTTTCGCGCCAACGACTACAATACAAGTTTTTACTTGAATGATTTGCTGATTCCCATTCTTTGTCTAATTCTTCGTTTTTATAATTAAAATCATCTTGCCAAGTTAATTCCCAATTAGTATAATCGAATTTTTTAGTTTCTTGTGCCTTGCTATTTTGTGCTAAAACTACAATTGAAAAACTGAAAACTATTTTTTTTAAAACTTTTATCATCTTTATTTTTCTTTAGTAATAATTAACGGAATTTGTAAATTAAAAGAATGGCGAACATTATTTACATCTATAGAATCTGCTGCACATAAAAGTGCTATTGGTTTTCCATTTTCGATAAAAACTTGTGGGCGTTCTAAATGATCGAATTTATAAGATGAGCCATCTTGCCAAGTTACAGTTCTGTCTGAAATTTCGAAATATTTACCTTGACTCCAATGAATACCATCATTTGAATCATAATGTACCAAAGAGAAAAGACGTTTTTTATTTACGTGTTTTATCCTCTTAACAATGGCTCTATATTTACCATCTTGATACCAGATATAAGGATCTTCTGCAGGAAAAGTTTCACCATCAAAAGTAAAAACCGGATCTGGATATTTTTTAAAAGGACCTGTAGGCGAATCTGCAATAGCAACCATATGCACTACTGGACCACCAGCTGGTAATTTTCGTTTTTTGCCTACAGCTTTATAAACCATTAAAATTTTACCATCTGCCATTTGACAAACAGAAGGATTGGATGTCATTAAAGCATCGTGTGCCAAAGAATCATTTTTTGTGATGTCTAGAACTGGTTTATCAAAACGTTTCCAAGGGCCATTTGGGCTATCTGCAACTGCAACACCAATTCTTTGGTTATTTCTGTGTACCCAATTTATTTTTGCTTTTCCAGGAACACTTACTATTTTTTTATTGCCTGTATTACCCATATAATACAGATAATATTTACCATTAAATTTATGTACTGTTGGGTTATGAGTGGTAGAACCATCCCAAAATTGTGGTCCACGATCTGGAAGTGCATCATCTTTGTGTGTAAAAGGCCCAAAAGGAGAATCTGAAACTGCGTGCGAAATAATGGAATAATTAACCCATTCCCAACCTATATTTTTTGGCCATTTTGCGTAAAACATATGGTATAAATCATCTTCACCTTTTACCAAAGAACCTCCCCAAATGCTCATTGTATCGTTCTCGAAAATTGATTTTTTAGAAACTTTCCCCAATTCTATTTTATAGTTTTCTATTTTTTTTGTTGATTTTTCTGAAGTTTCTTTTTTTCCTGAACAAGCGCTTAAGAAAGCTAAAAACACGATTAGTACTGAATAATATTTCATTTTAATTAATTTGCTTTTTTGTTGATTTTACAATTTGAGACCAATTACTGTCCTTACTACTTAACCTTCTTTTTATTTTGAAATAAATTTCATCTTCGTTATTTAAATCAATAGACAACATTCCACGAACATTAGATGTAAATTCTTTGTTTAAATTCTCTTTTGATGTTCCATAATTCACACTGTAAATTCTATCATTAAAATCGCTAGAATAACCAATTACCAATTTATTATCCGTGATAAAAGCATCCCAAATAATTGGAGGTAATACTAAGTTATTGGGTGTTGCTTTTACCATTTCTGATGGATTGCTAACCCCTTTATCGTTTAAGGCAAACAATTTAAAATTGTAAGAATTATTGTTTTTTATGCCTACAATATCAATTAAAGGTTCTATTGTTTTTATGGATTTCATTTCAACTCCAACATCATTTATATAAGACACGTAATATTCTGTTGCATTTGGCACTTTATCAAACAAAATTCTAACACTTTTATCACCAGAAATTATTTTCGAAATTTTAGGTGTAATTGCTTTTTTAAAAGAAACAGTTTTTGTGAATCTTGAGTAATTTGTGGGTGTAATTAAGGCAACTGTTAAGTCTAAAATATCATCAGAAAAAGCATTCCAAGAAATAGCACCTTTCCAGAATTTATCTTCAGGATTTAATATTGGCAAATCTAAAGAGTTTTCAAGAACAACTTTGCCTTTTGTGTTTTTAAATTGATATTTCAATTTGTAATTTTTCATAGCATGACTTGGATAATCGCTTCTACTTTTTATCGGAATTTTTATATCCGCAGAATTTTTATCAAAATTAATATTCGAAATTTCGATATCTTTTATTGGTGCGTGTTCCTTTTTTATTCTGTTAAATAATCTTCTTTTTTGTCTCCAAGAACTGATAATTCCCCACACACGATTTTCTTCTGCTGTTGTTGCTGCATATCCACTTCTGTAGTCATTAAATGTCCACATAGAAGTACCTATTACAAACTCATTTTTATTTCTAAAATGGTTCATCCAATCTGAGAAAATTTCTTTATCAGCATTTAAAGCTGTTGATGGAAAAGGGTCGAAACCAAACTCAGAAATAAAGATGGGTTTATCTGGCCATTTTGTTCTTAAGGTATTTAAAATTTCTTGTGGTTTACCTTGCCAACGATACATATTGTGCATAATTAAATCTACAAATGTATTTGGATCTGTTTCTGGTGTATAGGCCTCTTTTTGCCCAGAATTACTTACGCAAGTTACCAATCTATAAGGGTCTAATTCGTTCTTAACATAATCGATTGCAGCCTTACCATACTCGAAATGATTGTTCAATTCGTTACCCACACTCCAACCAATTATACTAGGATGATTGAGGTCTCTTTCAATCATTCCTTTTAGCCAATATTTGGCTAATAAATAATTTTTTTCTCCTTCTGTAGATTTTGATATTTTTACATAAGGCTCATCTAAATTTAAGATTTCAGCATTTGGATTATTAAGGTAATCTTCCTTGTTTTCTAAAGTTGATAAAGGTTTATAGTTTGCTCTAAACTCATCATTATCTAGATCTCGAACATTAATTTCTTCGAAAAGTAAAATTCCTTTTTTATCACACAATTTGATGAGTTTTTCATTTTGAGTTCCGTGCATAATTCGCATAAAATTAGCACCAGCTTCTTTCATTAAATCCACATCTTTTTCTAAAACGGCTAAAGGTTCTGACGAGCCCCAAAAACGACTTTCACTAACTCTATTAAAACCTGCCAATCTTACTGGCTCTCCATTTAATAACATCTTAGAATTTGTCAATGCTACTTTTCGAATTCCGAAATTGTCTTGCTTTTTATTTAGAACAATAGCATCCTCAGAAATTGTGGTTTCTATTTGATATAATTTAGGATTATCAAAATGCCATAATTCTACATTTTCAGCTTTTAAAGACGTTTCTAATGTGATACTTTTTGATGAGTTTGGTTCAATTTTAATAATACCATTTAAAGCTCCAATAACTTTATCATCTAAAATTTTAGAATTTACTTGAATTGTTCTTTTTTTAGGGGAGTTATTTTCAATTTTCACTTTTAATTTTAAAGCTGCAGCACCTGTTTTTAAATCAGGATTTGCGTGTATGTATTGATAATCAATTCGTACATCTTTATTTTTTGTGATGGTTACGTCTCTAATAATTCCACCCCAATTCCAAGTGGCACCAACAATGGCAGAATTATCAGCTTGTACTGCAATTGTATTTTTACCATCAAAATTTAGAGCATCAGTAATATCAAACTCAAAAGGTGTAAAACCACCTCTATTATTCCCTATAAATTTACCATTTACATAAATTTTAGACAAATGATATACACCATCAAACTTTAGGTAAAATCTATTTTCTTTTGATTTTGTCCAGCTTTTTGGCAACTGAATTGTTTTACGATACCAAGCTTTTCCTGTATAATTCGAAAAATCATTAATCATTCCCCAATGACCAGGCACTTTTAAATTATGCCAATTTTCATCATCAAAATCACTTAAAAAAACACGTTTTGGTTCTTCTTTAGCTGTTAAATATTGCTCTTTAGAAATTGGTCTAAACATTACTGCATCTGCTGCTGTTGTTCCTGCTGCAATGGCTGTTAATTCAACATAATTTTTATCGGTATTTTTAAAATCATAAATTCCTAAGCTTATCCATTCACCACAAAAAGTTCGCTGACTTATGTATTTTGTAGTAATTCCATTTTTGTGTTTTATGTTGTATTGAGCTGTTAAATGAGAGGCAAAAGGAAACTTTGTAAACGCTTCATAATACCCAGAATTAGTAAAATTTGGATAAAAACGCACATAAGAATCATCATTTTTAGGATTGTTTGGAAAGTTATGCTGAATGTAATTTTCTTTATAAAACTTAGATGCTCTTGCTCCTTTTTTTAAGGTTTTCCATTTTCCTTTTACTTCAACATTTTTATCTGTATTATCAATAATGATATCAGATTCAGTTTCGTGAATGTTTAAATAATTAGAACCTTCGCCATAAATAGTATGGAATTTCCAATTGCCATTTAAGCTTAAAACATCTTCTTTACTATTAATTTCTGATGTTGTTTGATTAGCACAAGAAGTTAATAATAGCGCTATAAATAAATTAATAATTGTTCGCATATTGTTAGTTCTTATATATCTTTTTTATTTGTTGATATGCCTTTTTAGGCGCTCTTTTTTCGTTAACAACTCCCCATTCTCTAAATCCAGATGCTGGTGTGCCTTTATAATCGCTTCTATAATCGTTATAAGACCAAATTGATGATCCCACAACATATGGCAAGGTTTTTAAAATTTGTAATTGGTCTATTAATTGAGCTGATAATTCTCCTTCTGTAGCAGGACCAATCTGTTTTATTCCTATTTCTGATACAAAAATTGGCTTACCTGGAAATTTTTCGTGAGTTGATTTTGCAGCTTTCACTGCATCACCATAACTGTTAATACACAACAAATCTAATTTCTCAAAAGGTTCGTTTGTTTGGTCAGTATTTTTACCATAAGACGTTAAACTTACATAGGTTTTTAAACGTGTTTTATCTAAATCATCCACGTGATCTAACATAGAATTTATGTAATATAATTGCGATTTTGTAAGTGTTTTTTTACCCCAAGGTTTTATCGAATCTCGCAACTCATTACCCACACTCCAACCTACAACAGATGGGTGATTGTAATCTCTTTCTATCATTTCTGATAGCCATTTTTTTGTTAACGGATTGCCTTTAAAAGTTTGTGGATCATCATCTCCCCAAACAGGAATTTCTTCAATAATTAAATACCCAATTTTATCACAAAAGTCTAATAAATTTGGTGCTTGTGGTGAGTGCATCAATCTAGAAAAAACACCTCCTAAAGATTTAATATCTAACATATCTTTTTGCACCAATTCATCTGGTTCTGTGTTTCCATATTTTGGATGATCGTGAACTCTATTAAAACCATTCATTTTTACAGGTTTATTATTCAAAAACAATTGCTCTCCTTTGGCTTCAATTTTTCTTACTCCAAAATTATCTTTTTGTTCATCTTGTTCAATTTTATCAACTAAAAGTGCTGTTTTTAACTGATATAAATTTGGATGATTAAAATCCCATAATTTAAAATTAGATAACTTTTGTGTAAACGAAATATTAGAAACCTGAACTGAATTTGACTGTAAAACCACTTGATGTTCTTTTGATAAAACTGCTGTTTCTTGAAATAAAATTTCAGAATTTAAATCAACTTTCACAGTTCTATCATCATTATTTTCTAATTTATAGCTGATTGTAAAAGCTACAGTTTCATCATCAAAATTCGGAATTGCAGTGATGTGCTGACGAACCATTCTTACCTTCTGATTTTTTACCAAAGTAACAGATCTGCTAATGCCACCCCAAGCCCACCAAGCACCTCTGCTATAGGTATTATCTGCCAAAACCACCAAAATATTTTCTTTATTTTGGTTGATGTATGGTGTAATATTAAATTCAAAAGGCGTGTAACCACCAACGTGATTGCCAAGCAAAACACCATTTAACCAAACTTTACTGGTTTGATAAACGGCCCCAAATTGTATTCTTATTTGGCTTTCTTGCAAATCTTCTGGAATGCTAAATTTTCTTTGATAATAACCTTTTCCTTTAAATGTTGCGTATTTTTCTGTAGTATCCCAATTTCCTGGAACTGACAAAGTATCCCATTCTACAGCTTTATCTAGAATAATTTTTTCTTCGGATAAATTGTTAGCTGCTATAAAATTCCAAGTTCCATTTAAAGAAATTTGATTGTCTGAAACTTGTATAATAGCAGTTTGTTTTTTTGATTGACAAGCCATCAAAAAACAAATTAAAAACCCAAGTATAACTCCTTTTTGTATCATTTTTATGCGCAATAGATTTCAAAAATTGATGCTGGTACATTTTCTGAAGGATGATCGAATTCAAAAATCAATCCTTTTAATTTCGTTTTTTCATCAAACTTAAATTGATTTATAGTTTGATAATTACCTTGCTTGGTAAATAAAATTTCTCCTTCTAAATTTTTAATCACATAATTCTGAATCATAAATGGCACCACCTCTTCTGGATGCCCCATTAATGTAGATTCTAATGGATGATCGTAATCAGAATCTAAAAATAATTTGATTTCTGACAATTCTTTTTCTTTATCCCAAACCACTTTTACTGTTGGCTTTTCATCTTTTAAGTCTGCAACCCAAGCATTGGATTTTATGTAAGGTCTTACAAATCCGTTTCCTAAATTTTCGGAGCTAAAATCATCTATTGCTGGCGAAATTTCCATCGCAATATTTTGTCCTTTTGGTCTTCTATGAGGTGTCCAAAATTCAAAAGTATCTACACCAATATTTTCTGGTGGCGTTTGTTTTCCGTTGTTTGAAACGGCCTTATTTACTCCGTTAAAAACAGATAAAATTCCTGTAAATCTTTTATTGCTCGTTTTAATGCTTACATTTTCATTAGATAAAAAAGTAACAAAACCATATTGATTTTTTTCTAATCTTTTAGAAAATGAAACTTCTATGAATTGCTGTCCTTTTTGTAAATCAAATGCTTGAGTTTCTATGATAACTTCGGGTGTGTAATTTTCTGCTTTTTCTGATGTTCTTAGTTCAACTTTCAAAGTTGTAGCTTCAGTAGCTTTTACTTTCACTTTAAAACTATAGTTCTGATTTGCTTTTAATGGCAACATTTGAGCTGATGAAATTGATAATTGAAACCAATCTCCATCAAAAGGAATTTCTGATAAACTTAAACTCGACGACGCTTTTACATCAGCAGAATTAATTAAATTAGAAGCTTTTTGAATTGGTACATTAAGAATACTTTGCCCAATAATATTCAACTCATTTTGCAGTTCTTTGATTTTACCATTTTCTAAAATCTCTGCAGGATTTAGGTCATTTTCTATACAAATAGCAGCAGCCATACCCACAGCTTGTGCACAAAAACCAGTTGTAGCCATTACTCTTGTTGAGCCAAAAGCTACGTGAGTTGCACTGATTATTCTGCCAGCTAAGAATAGATTATCTATATCCTTGCTTACAAAAGAACGATAAGGAATATCGTAAACACCTTTAGAATGCCATTGCGTACAACCAGAAAGTTCGCTGTAAACTCCGTCTGCAGGATGTAAATCGATTGCCCAACCCCCAAATGCAATGGCGTCATCAAACTTTGTTTGTTCAATAACATCTTGTTGTTTCATCATATATAAACCCTCAAAACGCCTACTTTCTCTTTTTCCTGGTACAGTTGCAACCCATTCTAAAGTCATATTTTCTACACCCTCAAATTCACCTGAATTTTTGATGTAATCCCAAACTCCGTAAATTACTTTCCATAGTTCGTATTTTATTTCTTCTGTTTCGTGAATTGTATCGTGTCTTCCTCCATATTCAAACCACCAAAAACGGCAACCTTTATCGTCTTTACCAATGGATTTATATCTAGGAACTGTAGTAATATCTTTTAAAGCATACGCAGGCGGAATGTATTTTACAGGTTTGTCTGTTTCTTTGCTGTAGAAATACATAGAATGTCCCAACAATTCGCCATAAGATTTATCTGGTGCAAACAATTCGCCAAATTCTTCTTTAGACTCTGCTCCCATTCTAAAACTTGCGCCTGCTTTAAACGCCACAATTCCATCTCCAGAAGCATCGCAAAACAAAGGTGCTTTTATGTTATATTCTGTAGAATTTTGAGCGTTAAATGCTTTTACAGATTCAATTTTTGTGTCATTAGATTTATAAACGTCATATACAGCAGTATTTAAAAGTAAGGTAATATTTTCTTCATTTAGCACTTTCTCTAACAAAACAGTATCAAAAATAACCGCATTTCCTTCTTTGTTTCTGTAGAGGTTTTCAACTAAAATTTCATCCATAACTCCACCTTCTCTAGACCAACGATTGTTGTTACCCATATGAGAAGTTGCACCTAAAATCCAAAGACGAACTTCTGATGAAGCATTACCACCTAAAATGGGTCTATCTTGCACCAATGTTACTTTTATGCCTTTTCTGGCTGCTGTAATTGCTGCACAAACTCCTGCTGTTCCACCACCAATAACTACCAAATCTGTAGAAATAGTAATTTCTTTTGATTTTCTAACCTTTTTATTAAATGTTTCTTGAATCATTTATTTAATACTATTTCTTTGTTTTATATATGATATATGCTCCTAACATCAACACTAAAAACCCCATACTACCTACTAATATTTGAGCTTTATCGCCTATTAAGGCCAAGAGTACTATTAGAAATCCTGTAGATGCTACACCAATTCCTATAACTCGAGTCCCTTTTTTATTGCTACCATCAGATGGTTCTTCTGGTTGCAACTCTTTTAATTTTCTGTTGGTCTCATAAGTATCATAGGCAGTGGTTTTACTTTTCGAGTATTTTAAATCTATTTCGTAAAAAAGCAGTAATAAAATTGGTGTACACATACCCACCACCATTTCCATTGCTCTACCTAAAGTAAGGTCGATTAAACTTGGTGCTAAAAACTTAAAAAACGCATTAATTGCAAGCGATACAAATGTTACAATTAATACTGTTTTACCTGTTTGCCTTCTAGAAAACAAAGCCCATAAAGGTGGCAAAAACATTGCACCACCTGTTAAGGCTGCCAAACTCATTACCACTTCTACAATTCCGCCAAAAAGTGGGACTAGCAAAGCAATAATAATGGTAAGTAAGCCTAATAGAATTGTAGCTATTCTTGCAATTCTCACCAAACTTTTATCAGTAGTATTTGGGAAAAAGCTTTTGTATAAATCATTGGTTAACACACCTGCAGAAATGTTTAATGTTGTATTTACAGAACTTGATGTGGCAAAAACCATACCTCCTAACATTAAACCTAACATACCAACAGGCAACACTTCTTTACACATTAAAAGGTAAGCACCTTCGTCTGCTAATTCTCCCAATTCAGGATTTAAAACTCGGTAAATCATAGGTGGTAACATCCAAATTAAAGGACTAATTGTGTATAATGCACCAAACAACCAACCTACTTTTTTTGCATCTTTTGGAGTAGCAACACTTGTATAACGTTGTACATATGCCCAATTACCAGCTATAAAAAACAAGTTATATAAACCGAATGCAATCATAAAAACCCAAGAATATTCTGAATTTGTAAACTCAAAAAAACGTTCTGGAGCTTGTGAAATAAAATTATCTATGCCACCAATTTTATCAAAAGAAAGTGGCACAACAATTAAAACAGCGGCTGTTAAAACAATAAATTGAAGTACATCTGTTACAATTACTGCCCATAAACCACCAACAGCAGTGTAAATTAAAATAAGAACACCTAAAACAATTATACTTGTTGTTATAGGAATACCCGTTGAAACCTCAACTATTTTTGCTACTGGATATAAAAAAGCACCTGTTGTAAAAATGGAAATGAATAAAAATAAATAGGTATAAATTTTTTGGGTAGATTTACCTAAACGTTCAGAAATATATTCTGCAGCAGTTAAAGCTTTTGTTTTTTGCCATTTAGGTGCAATAAAAAAACCAATAATTACACCTGCAATACACATTGTCCATTGAATGGTTACTGCAACCCAACCAGTTGAGTACGCAATAGAACCCCAAACTACAAAAGTACCAGCAGAAAAGAAGCTCATAAATAAAGACAAACCACTCATCCACCAAGGTAAAGCTCCACCTGCAGCAAAGTACGATTTCATATTTTTACCAGCTTTAGAAAAACTCATTCCGCAGATAAAAACTAGCAGTGTAAAAATTAAAATAACTGAAAGATCTATAGTTCCCATTTAGGTTTTTTTGTGGATGTTTTTACCAAATTACATAATAAAACAATATGAAGGTTCAATTTTGTTTTCGGAAACGTTTCCGAAACTAAAATAATTAACGGAAACGTTTCCGAAAAATGTATCTTTGAAAAATTAAAGCCCAATTTTTATGGAATATATTACCATTAAAGACATTGCTAAAAAGCTAAATGTTTCTATTTCTACTGTGTCTAGAGCTTTTAATGATAAGTATGATATTAAGAAAGAAACTAGAGAATTGGTCTTAAAAACTGCCAATGAAATGGGTTATAGACCCAATCCAATTGCAAAAAAATTAATTCAAAAAAGGTCTTATAATATTGGTATTGTTGTACCTGAATTTGTAAACAGTTTTTTTCCTGAAGTAATTATTGGCGCGCAAGAAATTTTACATCAGAAAGGATATCAAGTACTTGTAATGCAGTCTAATGATTCTTGGGAAATTGAATTAAAAAATGTTGAAACTTTAGTAGATAATATGGTTGATGGCTTAATTGTTTCTCTTTCTTCTGAAGACCACAATAACAAATACTACAATTCCTTGATTAAAAGAGGAATTCCTATTGTATTTTTTAATCGAGTTGTAGATGAATTTGAAGCCTCTAAAGTTTTGTTTGATGATTTTAAATGGGCTTTATTTGCTACAGAACATCTGATTATACAAGGATATAAAAACATTACTCATATTGCAGGTAGTAAAAATTTGACTTTGACTAAAAACAGGATTAAAGGTTTTAAAGCTGCGCATCGTAAATACAAACAAGAATTAGGGAGTATCATTTATGCTGGTTTTACAATGGAAGATGGCGAACGAGTTGCTCTAGAAATGATTGAAAAAGAAAAAGTACCAAGAGCTATTTTTGCGGCTAATGATGCCACTGCAATTGGTGCAATGAAAATATTTAAAGAGCACGGTTTTTTAATACCAGATGATGTTGCTTTTGTTGGTTTTTCTGAATCTAGATTGGCTAAAAATGTATCGCCTCCTATTTCTTCTGTAGAGCAACCCACATATGATATTGGACAATCTACAGCAAAATTATTATTAGACCAAATAGAAAATAAGGGTTTACACATACCACAAACCCTTATTTTAAACGGACGATTAAATATTAGAGAATCATCTATAAACTTAAAAAAAGTTTAATTCTTATTCTTTAATAATTCTTTATTCTGCTTTTCTACTCTATCTTTTTGCGCCTTACTTAAACCGTGTTTATAATAAAACGCTGGCTTTCTATAATATTGCGATTTTTTCATTTGCTGATCATCAACATCTAAACTTAAATCGCAATCGAAACGTAATAAAATTGCGTGATTTTTACTCCATTCTGTTACGTTTGTTAAATGAGATACACCCCAAGTAATCCCTCTACCATCTTTTGTATCTGTAAACGCATCTGGTATAAATGGCCCACCAGCAACTGGCATTAACTCTGTGATTGATGCAATATCGAAATTTACACCATCTTCTGCATATTGCACTGTAAAATGCTCATTACCATCTTTAATTACTAAAGCTGCAATACCTTCTTTAAAAGGAAACATTGTAGTTTCATGACCTGAATTAATAATAGGATTTTGAGGATGTTTTGTGAAAGGTCCTAAAGGATTGTCTGCAGTAGCTAAACCTTGTAATCTTATTAAATCATCACCTTTACCTGAGTCTGATTTATAATACAAATAAATTTTTCCATTGTGTACTAAAGGATAAGGATCATGAATTGAAAATTGATCCCACTGACCCTCTCCTCCATTAGGAATTACAACTTCGCTATGAGGTGTCCAAGGTCCATCAGGAGAATCTGCATAAGAAACTGCCACTGGGCAATCATCACCTCTTAAACCACTAACTTCCATAAATCCTTGGTAATACAAATAGTATTTACCTTTCCATTTTAAAATATCTGTAGTTGTTACAGAACGCCAACCTACAGCTGGTTTTTCTGGTCTTTTTATAGCAACACCTTGCTCTTCCCAAGTAAAACCATCTTTACTGGTTGCATACCAAATATCGCATAAATCCCAATCACTAGAAGGAATTTCGTCTGTTGCTAAATGAGCGTTTTTACCACCAACTGGTGCTGTTTTTGTATTTCTATACGTATACCATATGTAATATTTTCCGTTTTCGAAAATAATTTTAGATGGATCTCTTCTTGTAATTGTACCATCGTGATTGTTGTAATCAAAACCTTTTAGTTCTGTATATTTAAATTGAGAATACAATTCATTGTATTTTGGTTGAATACCCATATAAGCATCGTAATTACGCTCCATAGCCTTACTTAATTTTATGGCTGGCTTTTCTTTAGGCATATAAAAAGGAAATCCTTTTTCTGGTAATTCTTGTGATTCTTCTTTCTGTTGGGTAGTACTGCAAGACATCATTAAGACCAAAACAGTTAAGACCAAATACTTCATATTCTATAATTTTAATTTGTATAATTAGTTAATATATTCTTTGTAAATTTTATTTACGTTTACAGTATCTCCTACTTTTAATTGCCAATTTTCGAATTTACTTAATAAACTTTTTATTACTGGCTTCGATTTCTTGTTGTCAAGTAAATTTCTAGTTTCCCAAGGGTCTTTTTCTAAATTGTAGTACTCTATTGCACCTGTTTTTGGATACATAATTAATTTTTTATTGTTTGATATAATTCCTCTTTGATCATCAAACATCGCTAAATAGATAGATTCTCTAGCTTTAGCTTTTTTATCGATTAAGGGTTTTAAACTTTGAAAATCGATATTCTCTACACCTTTAAAACCTAATAAATCGAATAACGTTGGGTTAATATCTTGTAAATAAACACGTTCTTTTATTTTGGTATTGGCTTTAATTTTTGGTGCTTTTATAATTAATGGAGCTGTTACACTTGGCTCGTACAAACAAACTTTACCAGCAACTCCGTTTTCGCCAAAATTAATTCCATGATCAGACATAAATACAATAATTGTGTTGTTGTAAATTCCTTTTTGTTTAAGGGCTTTTATGATGTCTCCAATTCTATCATCCATATGCGTAACCATAGCATTATTTTGCTGTACTCTATTTTGCATGGTTTTTGATCTTAAAGGATTGTTTGTATATTGATATTTTACATTTTTATTTAGAGGTATATTATCTACAACACTTGGTGGTAAAACAATTTCTTTAGCAGGATATAAATCGTAATAATTTTGCGTAGTTTGTCTTGGCACATGAGGTGCATTAAAAGCTACGTACATAAAAAATGGTTTATTATCCTTGTAATTTTCAATATATTCTACTGCTTCTTTACCTGTAATGTCTGTAATATGACCCGCTTTTGAATTATAAGTTTTTAACTGACCAGGTTGTATGCTACCTAACTTTTCGAAAATTTCATTTGGTTTTTTACCATAAGCGTGCCATTTACCTGTCATAAAAGTTGCAAAACCATTTTCTTTTAAAACTTCAGGAAAAGCTTTTGGTGCATTTTTTCTATTTATTTTTTGCGATTTCCATAAGGTTTTTCCGTAAAACAACATTGTTCTACTGGGCACACAAACTGCTGGAGACCAACAGCCCATATTGTATGCATTTGTAAAAGAAACTCCATCTTTTGCTAACGCATCTAAATTAGGTGTTACCATTGCTGTATTTCCATACGCACCCAAAGCTTGATTGCTTTGATCATCAGATTCGATAAAAACGATGTTGGTTTGTGCTTGTAAATTTGCATGTAAAGCAAAAGTTAGTAATATAAAAACTATTCTTATCATTCTCTAGTATTTCAATGTTTAACTTAATTATAATAATCCCAAAAATGATATTCTCTTTCTTTACTGCTTGTTACTTTAACATCACCTAATTCATCAGCTTTTGCTTTCATTTCTTTTCTCATTAGAGCAACCTTTTCTTTGTATTGTGGTAAAAACGATAAATCTGTGGTTTCCCAAAAATCATCTTTAATATTAAACAATTGCGTTACTCTAGCACCTGCAATAAAAGGTCCATTTTTCCAATGATTACCATTTGCTTTTACATATTCGATTAATTTAAAATCTCCTTTTCTGTATGCTCTTTGAAATTGTTTATAAGCATGATATGTTGATTGCCTAATTTGTTCGGTTTTATAATCTATTACAGGTTTTAAACTTTTACCATTCATCGATTTTGGCTTTTTTAAATTTGCAAGATCACAAATGGTTGGAAAAATATCTTGAATGTAACTTAACGCGTCAATTTTTCTACCTTTCTGTTTTATGTAATTTCCAGAAATGATAAAAGGTACGTGTAAACCATCTTCATCATATACATTTTGTTTTCCTATTAATCCGTGGTTACCTACTGCCAAACCACTATCGCCTGCTAAAACAATAATTGTATTTTTATACGCCCCACTATCTTTTAAAGCTTGTATTACTTTACCAATTTGCGCATCTAAATGCGTAATAATTGCATAATATTCTGCTAAGTGCTTTTTAGCGATTTCATTGGTTCTTGGCCAAGGTGCAAGAGCTTCATCTCTAACAGTCATTGCTCCATTATCAAAAGGATGTTGTGGTAAATAAGAGGGTGGTAACTTTATATTTTTTGTATTGTATTTATCTAAATATTCTTGAGGTGCTTGTCTTGGATCATGAGGTGCATGAAATGCCAAATACATAAAAAAAGGTTTTTCTTTTTTGCTTTTTTTGATGTAATTCGATGCATGTTCTGCAAACACTTCTGATGTATGTGGCCCTATTCTTTCTGTTCCTATAGGTCCTTTTTTATCTTCTTTTGTTAAGCTTCTTTTTATTCTTTTACCTTTTTTATCATATACTAACAAATAAGCTTCTTTACGAGTATAGTTGCTATTTTTGTTAAAATCCCAAAAAGGCATTCTAAAATGATCTGTTAAATATGCACTTCTACCCATAATTTTATCACCAGAATTAAAAGAGCGATTTAGTGATGCGTTATCTTGATGCCATTTACCTACAATATGTGTATCATAACCTTCTTTTTGAAAAGCTTCTGCTATGGTTGTATCGTTTTTCGGAATGTTTCTTCCAACACCATCTAGCGTAAATAAATTTTTACCTGTTAGCAACATTGCTCTACTAGGTATGCAAGTTGCTCCAGAAAAAGAACCCATTAAATACGTTTTGGTAAATGTAATGCCGTCTTTTGCAAGTTGATCTATGTTTGGTGTTTGCACTTGTAAACCTGCTAACGTGTGAATACCCGAAAATCGATGATCGTCTGTATAAATTAATAAAACATTGGGTTTTTTGTTAACATTGTTCTCTTGTCCAAAAGCTTTACCTATTGAAAAAACAAGACAAAAAGCAAAAATAATTTTCAATAAAAATGTGCTCATCCTTTTACTTATTTACAAATTGTTTTTTTGTTATTTTCTTTCTGTTTGAATATATATTTTCTATGTATCCATCTTTTACATCATCAAAAACAAGGGTTGGTCTTTTATCTTCAGTAATAGTATTTACCTGAAAATTATTTACAGTTAAACCCTCTATATGTCTTGCATACAAACCATAAGCAGGCAAAGTACCTACTTTACTAAATTCTGGCCACCAATTGCCTATCGTTTCTAAAGTATATTCTTTTATTTTGTTTGATGCATCTTGTTTTGTACCTCCACCAGCAACAGTAAACTGTATATTATTTAACTGAATATCTTGTATGTAATGATTTGGCATACCTGTTAAAAAGAAAGCTGAATTTTTATCTAGTTCTCTATTATCAACAATAAAATTGCTAAAAATAAAACTGTGCATTGCTTTGTAAGGCAACATTTCTTGTGGTGCATCTACACCTGCTCTTTGTTGGCAAAAAGTCATAAAAACTGGCCTCGGAACATTTTTCATTGTTAGATTTGTAAAGGTCATATTTTTCATTTCTCCACCTTCATTCATCTGAATTTTTAAACCTGAATCTTTGATATCAAAAAAAGTACAATTAGAAACTGTAACCGATTCAAAATTACCTCTCGATGCCAAACCTATTCGCATTCCTCCCCATTTTGTTTTAAAAATACAATTGGTTACTGTTACGTTTTTAATAGGATAATCTGGGTTTGATGTTTGTAAACAAATAGAATCATCGCTATTATCAAAAGAAGAATCACTAACTCTAACATTGGTACAACCATCAAAATCTAAACCATCTCCATTATGATTTATGTTACTTACAATTTTAATTCCTGAAACCACAATTTCATTACAATACAACCAAGCAGATGTCCATGCTGCAGGGTTTATTAAGTTTACATTTCTTATTTTAATGTCATTACATTTATAAAAACGCAATAACATTGGTCTTCCATTTCCTTTTTTTCTATTAAAATTTTTAGGAGATCCATTACCATTTATTGTTCCATAACCCTCTATTGCAAAAGATTTTGCATTGCGAGCAAAAATTAAGCAACGATCCATATGATGTTCGTTCTTGTACGTATTATAATGCGTATCTGTTGTGTAATCTTTATAATCTGGGCTACCTAATAAAATAGCTCCGTTTTCTATATGAAGCGTTACAAAATCTTTTAAATAGATCGTACCAATTACAACTGTTTTACCAGCAGGAATAATTACTTTACCTCCACCATTTTTGGTACAAGCATCTATAGCTGCTTGTACCGCTTTTGTGTCTTTGGTAATTCCGTCTGCTTTTGCACCATATTTTATCACATTAAAATCGGTTGCAAAAACTGAAAATTGCAAATAAAATATAAACAAAACTATTGCTTTTTTTATCATGATTTAATGCCCTCCATTTGGATGACTATCGTTTGTATATCTTAATACTTTTGGTTTTCCTACACCTCTTGCAGCTTTAATTTCTACTTGCCAAGCAGCTCTCATTTCTGCTAATTTTGCTTGATATTGTTTTTCATAAGCCAAGTTAGTTAGCTCATTAGCATCATTTTTTAAATGATATAATTCTTCATAAACAGGTTCTTCTCCTTCTAAAGAAGAGTCAGACAAGCTTCTGTAATAGGCTATATCTGGATCATGCACTGCATATAACATTTTGTTTACAGGCATACCTATACTTTTAGCAACTTCGATCTCTTTACTGGCAGAACGAGTTGTATTTTTATAATATCGAATGTATTTCCAATCTTTAGTTTGCACAGCTTCACATTTCGGATTTCCAAAATGTGTAGACCATAAATTTTCTGTAAACACATACTTTCTTATTTCTTTTGATGAATCTTCTGTTAAATGAGAAATATCTTTACCTTGAAATTCTTCAGGAACTTGAACACCAGCAAAGGTTAATATAGTTGGTGCTACATCTATAGATTGTACTAAAGCATCCGTTTTTAAGCCTTTGTGTTTTCTTTTTACCTTCGGATTCATAATAATTAGAGGTACGTGTGTAGTTTTTTCGTAACACAATGCTTTACCACCTAAACCTTGTTCGCCCATAAATAATCCATGATCTGAAGTAAAAATGATAATGGTATTTTTATCGATTTTTAATTCTTTTAATTTGGCTCTTAAATTACCAATCATTCTATCTATACCTGTCATGGCTTGCATTTGCCTTATATACCTTTCTTTAAATCCTTCTGGTGTATCTGAATGATTATAACCTGTTTGCCTATCTTCTGTTCTCAATAAATCTGCTGGTAATTTTGGCGTTTTTATATCTTTCTTAGCAATGTAATTTTTTGGCAATGGAATGTCTAAATCGCGATATAATGTTTTGTAAATATCATCATCATTCTTTTTTAATTGCATAGTACTTGTACCTGCTCCATGAGGTAAATTAAAGTTGATAGACAGTAAAAACGGTTTGTCTTTTGGCCTTACTTCTAAAAACTTAACAGCTCCTTTTAATTTTCTTGCATTCGGATCTAAAAAATCATCTACACTTTCGTTAATGATTTCTGGTTGTGTATGTGCAATAGCATCATTAAAAATTTCGTGTACTTGCTTCGGATAAAATCTAATATGTCCATGGCCTGCATACCAATAATCGAAACTTTTTTCCATTAAGCCACTTGTATAACCACCTTCGCCAATTGGCGCATGGTTTTTACCAATCCAACCTGTATAATAACCAGCGTTTCTCATAACAACTGGGTAAGATTTTTGCCAAGCTTCATCAGAAACAGATGTTCCTGAATTGAAATTTACGCCATGTTTTCTTTCATACTGACTTAATAAAATAGAAATTCTACTGGGTGTACAAATTGCACTTGTAATGTGTGTATTTGTAAACAAAGTACCTTCTTTAGCCAGTTGATCTATATTTGGTGTTTGTACAATATTATTACCTGTAGCACCCATCATTCCATAAGACTGATCATCAGTTAAAATAAAAACAATATTTGGTTTTTCTTGCGCAACGTAACTTATTGACAAACCAACAAGTAACAATTGTAACACATTTTTTTTAGATAAGAATTTCATATCAGTTTTTATATTATTTAGGTTTGTTTGTAGCTCTTTTTCTAATTGCTCTAAATTGTTTTTCTTCTTTAATTACATTCTCTGGATGAGGATCTACCCATTGAGGCGCAATATTATTAGCATCCCATGTTGTGTAAGCCTTTTCTAATTCAGCAATTTTTTTAGGATGTTCTTTTGCAATATCCTTTCTTTCAAAAGGATCTGTTTTTAAATTAAATAACAGTGTTTTTTCTTTGTAAGCACTTTTGTACAATTTAAAATCGCCAATTCTTACAGCATATTCAAAGCCACCTACTGAACGCCAAAATAACTTTTCATGTGGTTTTGATGTATTTTTCTTGTTGATGTAAGGCATTAAATTTACCCCATCTAATTGGGTTTCTTTTGCTGAGTTTGCACCTGCAGCTTCTATAAGTGTAGGAAATAAATCTAAAGAAATAATAGGATTCTCATACACCTGATTAGACTTAATTTTATTTTGCCAAGTAATAAAAAACGGCACTTTAATTCCGCCTTCAAAAAGCATTCCTTTATGACCTCTGTTTGGTCTATTATCTGCGTGATGTTTTCTACCTCCATTATCACTTAAAAAAGCAATAATTGTATTTTCTTTTATCCCTTTTGCTTTTAAAAGCGAATCGATTCTACCTACACCAATATCAACACCATTAACCATTGCTGCGTAAACACTTCTACCACCATATTCTATATGTTTTGTGTTTTTTAAGTATTTATCTGTTGCGTGATCTGGTGCATGAGGCGCATTATAAGCTAAGTAAATAAAGAAAGGTTTATCGTCTTTTTTGTTGATAAAATCTATAGCTTCGTCTGTAAAATCGTCTGTTAAATAACTCAGTTCTTCTTGCGCAACTTTTTTACCATTTCTAATGATGGTTTTTAGGGGGCCATCAGGTTTTCCCCAAAAATTCATAGCACCACCAGGAAAACCAAACCAATGATCGAAACCTTGGGCATTGGGCTGCAAATCTGTATGATCGCCCACGTGCCATTTGCCAATTGCTGCAGTTCTGTAACCTTGTTCTTTTAAAGCTTCAGAAATCATTTTTTCTGATAAAGGAGTTCCTACAGAAGCATCATTTTCACCTTCGTAAGGCATGTTACAATCGTGCCCAAAACGTGCTTGATATCTACCTGTTAATAAACCTGCTCTAGATGGACTACAGTAGGGATGTGAAACATATCCGTTAGAAAAAATTACACCTTCTTTTGCAATTCTATCTAAATTATCTGTTGGTATATCTGTTGCTCCGTTAAAACCAACATCTGCCCAACCTTGATCGTCTGTTAAAACAATAATAATATTGGGTTTTTTATTTTTATCTTTCTGAGCCTGAATACACAAGCTAAAAATAAAAACCAAAAGAAAACAGTAATTTCTAGATATTTTTTTCATTTATTTTTTAAAGTTTTATTTAAAATAGAAGTCAATATTAGATTGACCTCTATTTAACAAATTCAAATACACACAAATTTCTACTAATTTGTTTTTACAATAATTTTATCTGTCTTAAGCGATTTCGATTTTGCTGTTAATTCTATTTTACCAGATGTTTTTGATGATTTTAATATTGCCAAACACATACCACTAAAAGCTTTTCTTTGTGGTGCTTGAAAAGAAGTTAAACTCGTTTGATCTCCATTATCTACCGCAATTAAATTCCCTTCGCCTTTTACTGAAAACTTGACTAAGTTATCTGCATTCGGACAAAGATTTCCGTTTTTATCTTCTACTCTAATTGTTACATATGCTAGATCTGTACCATCTGCATCAATCTCTTTTCTGTCTACAGATAATTTAACTTGATAAGGTTTACCAGCAGTATTAATTGTTTTTTCATTTACAACTTTGCCATCTTTATAACCTACAACTTTTATGGTTCCTGGTTCATAAGGTACGTTCCAAGATAATCTGTATTTAGAATTAAAGATTTTTGGTTCGTATCGTAAAAAATCTACTTTAAGTTCTGTAAAATCTTTTCCTTTTACTCTTTTTCCCATTGATTTTCCGTTCACAAAAAGTTCGGCTTCATCAACATTTGTGTAACAATACACAGGTATTTCTTCACCTTCCATACCTTTCCAGTTCCAATGAGGTAATAGATGAATCATTGGTTTTGTGGTCCAGTGACTTTGGTACAAATAAAATCTATCCTTAGGAAAACCACATAAATCTACAGCTCCAAAATAAGAACTTCTAGAAGGCCAATCTGCATTCCAATATCCGTTTGTAGAATTATCTCTACCTCCATAAGGTGTTGGTTCTCCTAAGTAATCGAACCCTGTCCAAATAAATTCGCCCATAATATTAGGGTTTTGCTCTTGAAAATGGAATTCTACATCTGGTGGATAAGCCCAAGGTGGCCCAACTAAATCGTAACTTGTTACGTGATTTGATTCGTGTTTTTGATATTTTTCGATTGGTAAATGATACACACCTCTACTACTAGTACAACTTGAGGTTTCTGAGCCATACAAAGCCAACTGCGGATAAGTTTCGTGAATATAACCATACTTTGTTGGTTTATAATTGATACCTGCAATGTCTGATTGTGCAGCGAAATTCATTTTGTAAGGAGCTTCAAAATTGTTCATTCCTAAGGTTGTAGGACGAGTTGGATCGATTTCTTTACAGTATTCATGCAACATTTTAGCAACCTTCCATCCATTCTTTTTGTTATGTTGCTCGTGAATTTCGTTACCTGTACTCCACATAATTACAGAAGGATGGTTTCTATCTCTTTTTACCATATCTTTTATGTCTCTTTCTGCCCATTCTTCGAAAAATACGTTGTAGCCATTTTCTACTTTTTGTTCTTTCCAAACATCAAAAGCTTCATCTAAAACCATTAACCCTAATTCATCACACAGTTCTAAAAATTCTCTAGAAGGTGGGTTATGACTTGTACGAACTGCATTTACCCCCATACTTTTCATAATTTGCAACTTGCGCTCATCTGCTCTTCTATAAACAGCAGCACCTAAAGCTCCATTGTCATGATGTAAACAAACTCCGTTAAATCTTACTTTTTTTCCATTTAAGAAAAACCCTTCTGTAGTAAATGAAATCGATCTAAAGCCAAAAGTTGAATTGTAAGTATCGATTACTTTTCCGTTTTTAGAAACTGTAGTTACAGCTTTATAAATATTCGGATTTTCAGTATCCCAAATTTCTGGGTTCTTCACATTTACCCAAGTTCCTGAAACTTCTTTAGAATTTGCTTTTACTGTAATTTCATCATCAATTTTTGCAGCCAATTTACCATCTGGAGAAAAATACTCTTGTGTAACTTTAACTTTAGCATCTAAATTTGTGCTATTTACAATTGTAGTTTCATTTTGAATAACACCTAATTTCTTAGAAACAGTTGGTGTAGTAATATACGCACCCCATTGTTCTACGTGTACTGGGTTGTTAACTTTTAACCAAACAGAACGATATAAACCTGCTCCTGGATACCATCTTGATGATAAATCTTTTGGCGTTAAACGAACAGCAACAACATTTTCTGAACCATCGAATTTTAAGTGTTTACTAATTTCGAACTCAAAACCTATGTAACCATAAGGTCTGTTGCCTACAAAATTACCATTTACCCAAACATATGCATCGTACATGGCACCTTCGAATTCGATATGAACCAATTTGCCTTCTGCATTTTTATCCATTTTAAAATGCTTTCTGTACCAACCAGTTCCTTTAGAAGGCAAACCACCTGTTCTTGCATTATTGTTATTGCTAAATGGACCTTCTATTCCCCAATCATGAGGCAAACTTAATTTACGCCATTTAGCATCATTAAAATCTGGTTTTTCTGCACCTTCTGCAACATCATTATAGAAAAGCCAGGCATCATTAAAATTTAAATCTTGTGCTATTGTTTTTTCTGATGAAACAAGAAATGCAATCATCACAATAAGTAGAAAACTATTTTTATTCATTCTATCTTTATTAAATCGTGGTAATTTATTGAGTAAGCAATTAACAAAAAAAGACAAAATCTAAAGATTCCAAATGAGCAAATAGTTATAACAGATGTTCTTTTAGGAATTTTTAGTTTTTATTAAGCTTTTACTCAACGTTTACTGTGTATTATTTTACAAGCTAATGTACTGAAGTAGAAGCATTAGAATCTCTAGTTTTATTATAAGTAGCAAACAAATATTTTACTTTTTCTTGATGTTTAGTTGATGTAATAAAGTTATACTTTTCGTTTTCGCTAATATTTGTGTTTAAATCGAACAAAGCAACTGGAGTTCTGGTTTTATTAGACTTGTCTTTTTTATCAACTTTAATCACAAGTTTCCAACCATCTTCTATAATAATAACGTGATGTGCAGAACCCCCTTGAATCATTAAATGACTTCTTTGTTCTTTTTTCTCTTTGTTTAATAATACTGTATACAAATTGTAAGAATCTTGTGCTACATCATTACTTAATTTTTGATTCGCTATTGCAGCAATCGTAGCCATAATATCTTGTCCTAAAATTGGTTTTGCTGATTGTTGATTCTTTTTTACAACATTTGGCCAGGTAACAATAAAAGGAACTCTGTGCCCACCTTCGTGGAATTTATTTTTAGATCCTCTATAAATATCACTTACTTTATGACCTGATTTTATGGTATTTTTTTTCATTAAACCACCATTATCCGAAGTAAAAATAAAAACAGTATTTTCATAAACACCTTGTTTTTTAAGTTCAGCAACCAACATACCCATTTGTGTATCAAGCTCTTTAACCATATCTAAGTGTAAAGAAGGTGTTGTACCTTTTATTTTTTTACCATCTAATTTATCTATTGGAGCGTGAGGAACATGCACTGCTTGCGAACAATAATACATAAAGAATGGCTTTTCTTTATTCGCATTTTTTGCAATATAATTAACTGCTTTTGTTGCTAAAATTCCACCTACATTATGAGGATTCCAGTTAGAATCTCCATATCCAGGATTTTTATCTAATTTTAGGTTGATATTTTTCATAAAATCATTATCAATCATCTGAATTTTAGAATCTGATTTTAATTTCATCCACTCGTGGTTTTCGTAAAAAGCATAAGGAGGTCCTTGAATACCTGCTGGTAAAGACAAACTATAATCGAAACCTAATTGTTTAGGGCCAATGATAATTTTAGAAATATCTACATTATAATCTACTTTTCCATTCTTATCAAAATATAATTGATCTGGGTTGTCTTTGGTTTTAAAGGTGGTTCCTAAATGCCATTTTCCGAAAAATGCAGTGTTATAATTGGCTTGTTTCATCAACTTACCTAAAGTCATTTGATCTTTTCTAATAACAGATTTTGCGTAACCAGACCAAACACCCCAAGGTGCAGTACTTCTAAAATTGCTATTCCCTGTCATGATTGCGTAACGTGAAGTTGCACACAATGCTGCAGGTGAATGTGCATCTGTAAACATCATTCCGTCTTTGGCAAGATTGTCTATACTTGGTGTTTCTAGTATAATATTATTACTGTGTAATCTTCTGTATTTAGAGATGTCTCCAACACCAATATCATCAGCTAAAATAACAATTACATTAGGTCTTTTATCCTTTTTTTGAGCATCAATATTTACAACAAAGCATACTAAAATTAGAAAAGTTAAGATTTTTTTCATCTTTATATTTTATTTAAAAAAAGTACTCTATTATTTTAATTTCCAAGTACGTACCCAATCATAAGAAGTTGTTCTGTCTTCTTTAGAACCTGTCATTCCACCATCTGCTGGCACAGGATTCCAGTTATACGTTTCTACAACCATTCTTAAATGCATATCTAAATCGAAATCTGCTGGCGGTTTAACTTTAGAATGTAATTTGCCATCTAAAAAGAATAAGATTTCGTCTTTGCTTTTCCACCAAACTGCGTAAACGTGGTAATCATCATATACTTTACCACTTGCAAGATTTGCTTTTGCAGGAGATCGTCCTTCAGGAATATCGCAACCTTCTTTTACACCTCTACTGTGTGTATTAGAATTCATTCTTTGATCAAAACCAATGGTAAATTGTCTGTCTGATGTTATTTGACCAAAACATTCTTGTATGTCTAATTCTGTAACTCTGTTATCGCAACCTTTTGTGCCTTTTCTATCATTTATCAACCAAAAAGTAGAAGACATAAAAGTTTTATTGGCTTTCATTCTTGCTTCATAATAGCCATATTTCATAGACTCATAAGAACCAACATAACCACCTCCGTGTGTAAATGTATTACCGTTTTTTACAATTGGTTTTGCTAGTTTTTTTGTGGTGATTTGTAAGTTACCATCTGCAACTTTTATGTTTTCTGCTTGGAATAATCCTGGTGCACGACCAATCCAACCTTGGCCAGAAATTTGCCATTTGCCTTCATTTACGCTCTTGCCATTAAACTCATCAGACATTCCTTTTACTAATTTCCATTTTGTACCTTCTGGTTTAGGATCTTCACCTTTTTCAAAATAGGGAGATTTTTGAGCGTACAAAGAGTTTAAAGTTATTATAATTATTAGAGTAACTAACTTTTTTAATCTTGCCATTATTAATCTTTTTTCAAAATTGTTTATATGATGATAAAAATAAATATTGATATAAGAAATAATGTAAACAAATGACCAACTTTGTAGTTGATATGTTCTATTTACAGATTTTTAGAAAAAATGCCTTTATTTTAAAACTTCTTTGTTTTCTTTTGTAATTCTTTGCTGCTGTTTTTTACTTAAACTACGTTTAAAATAATCTTGTGGTGTATATTTTACGCGTGGTTCTTTCATTTCTGGGTCGTTTAGATCTTGACTTAAATCGCAATCGAAACGAGTTAAAATAGAATGAAAAGTACCCCAATTAGAATTATAATTGATAAAATGAGCCATTCCCCAAGTTACACCTCTACCATCTTTTGTATCTGTAAAAGCATCTGGCACAAATGGCGCAGCTGCATAAGGCATCATTTCTGTAATTGAAGCAATTTCGAAATTTACACCATCTTCTGCATATTGTACTGTATTATGCTCATTACCATCTTTATAAACCATTGCTGCAATACCTGTTTTAAAAGGGAAAAGAGAAGTTTCGTGTCCTGAAGAAATTACAGGGTTTAATGGATGTTTTGTAAAAGGACCTAAAGGATTATCCGCAGTTGCTAAACCTTGCATTCTTACCCAATCACCAGGCTCACCAAAATCTGATTTATAGTATAAATAAATTTTTCCTTTATACACTAAAGGATATGGATCGTGAATAGAAAACTGATCCCATTCACCTTCACCACCATTAGGAATTACAATTTTATTATAAGGTGTCCAAGGTCCATCAGGAGAATCTGCATACGAAACTGCAACTGGGCAATCATCACCACGTTTTCCACTGGCTTCCATAAACCCTTGATAATATAAATAGTATTTCCCTTTCCATTGTAAAATATCTGTTGTAGTTACAGAACGCCAACCAACAATTGGTTTTTTAGGTCTTTTTATAGCAACACCTTGCTCTTCCCAATGAAAACCATCTGTACTTGTTGCATACCAAATTTCGGCTAAATCCCAATCTGATGAAGGAATTACCTCTGTACTTTTCGCAGCTCCTTGAGGTGGAGTTGGCGTATTTCTGTAGGTGTACCAAACATAATATTTACCATTATGCTTTATTACTTTTGATGGATCTCTTCTACTTATTGTACCATCGTGATTGTTGTAATCAAAACCTTTTACATCTGTATATTTAAACTGTGAAAACAACTCATTGTCTTGTGGTTTTGGAGCCAAATAATTATCATACAAACGATTTAATGCACTACTTAAAGGCATATTTGGTTTTTCTTTTGGTAAATGATGTGGAAAAACTTTTACTTCTTTTTCTGCACTTACTGTTTCAGTTTTATTTTTACAAGCATTTAAAAAACTTACAAAGACTAAAAGTATGATGAATTGTTTCATTTTTTCTGATGTTAAAAGCTGTTGATTAGTGCTGTAAATTTAGTTACAGTACTAACCAAAGCCATTAACAAATATTCATCTTTAGGGCTTAAATGGCCTTTTTTGATGCAAAAACCACTTAGAAAAAACTTAATCTAACTCTAATTTAAAGACATTAGCTAGGTTATTTAACTCGGTATCTGGTATAGTTAAGAAAAAAGTAGATGTGCTGTGTTCGAATTTAGTGGCTGCATTAGAACCTAAATGAATAATCTTTTTAATTTTACCTGGAGGTATATTTCTATGATAACCTCCAATCGATTTCATTTGTATTCTTTTGCCTATTTCTGGTTTCCCTAAAAAGAAAATATACATTGCCTTTTTATCTTTTGCCACTGTAAAACGCACATCATCTGCTGTATATTGTACTGTAGAAGATTGCCCAGCATTATGGCCTTTACCTGTTTTCGCATTCCCAAATCCGAAGATATTATGGGGTCTTGTTCCATAAACAGCTTCTCCATGCACTTTCATCCAATCTCCAATTTCTTTTAAAATAGCTCTTTGTTCTTTATTAATAACTCCATCTGCTCTTGGCGAGACATTAAGTAAAACTACTCCGTTTTTACTCCAAACATCAATCATATTACGAACCACTAAATCTGCGGTTTTGTATGGATGTCCTTCTACATACATCCATCTATTTTTACCTAAAGTTACATCTGTCATCCATGGCGTTGGCCAAGAATCTTTACGACCTCCTTGTTCGTAATCTAAAACACTAAATTCTTTTGGTAAATCTTCTTGTTTATGAGCTAACATTACTTCTTTGTTTTCTTTTAATCCGTTATTAAAATGATGTGCAGCCATTTGCAAAATTTTATTTTCAGGAATTAAATTTAGCCAAGAGTCGTACCATAAAATATCTGGACTGTATTTGTCTATAACTTCATTTACTTGTTCTAACCAATATTGATTAAACTCTTCTATGGTTTCAAAATTCCCAAAAAGTTTTCTCAATTTTTCATCTGTAGTTGCTGTTGGTAAATCTGGATGATATACATAATGACTGTTGTATGCCTTTTTCCATAATTCTGGTTTATCTGCATTTCGTTGTCCATTTCTTGCATGATGAAAAGTTGCAATGGTTTTTAATCCTTCTTTTTTAAGCGATTTAAAAATATCGCCCAAAATATCTCTTTTTGGCCCCATATCTGCAGCATTCCAAGGGTTTACATCACTATTCCACATAGCAAAACCATCATGATGTTGTGCTACTGGACCAGCAAATTTTGCGCCAGTATCTTTAAATAATTTAGCCCAATCATCTGGATCAAACTTTTCTGCTTTAAACATTGGTATAAAATCTTCATAACCAAACTCATAAATACTACCATAAGTTTTTTCATGATGTTTACGAACACCATTATTATCTTTATACATATTATGAGGGTACCAAGCACTACCATAAGCAGGTACACTATATGGCCCCCAATGAAAATACATACCTAATTTAGCATCTGCAAACCATTCTGGTGCTGCACCATGTTTTTTAAGTGATGCTAATGTTGGTTGGTATTTCTCTATTTGTTTGTTTGTATTTACCTCAACTTGTTTACAAGCAACTAATAACAAGATAAATACAACAATAAATATTCTATTCTGATTCATTTTGTTTCAATTTTATATTATGATGTTGTATTCTTTTTTTCTGATTTTTATTCAAACCATGACTGTAATGAAATTCTGGTGAATAGTTATAATGATGCTGTTTCATAGCATCATCATGAATATCTTGACTTAAATCACAATCGAAACGTAATAAAATAGTGTGATTATTTTTCCAGTTACCACCAGCATTAATAATATGAGAAATTCCCCAAGTTATACCTCTACCATCTTTTGTATCTGTAAAAGCATCTGGTACAAAAGGGCCACCAGCAACAGGCATTAATTCTGTTATAGAAGCTATTTCAAAATTTACCCAATCTTTGGCATATTGTATGGTATTATGCTCTTGCCCATCTCTTTGTACAATTGCAGCAACACCTTCTCTAAAAGGAAACAATGTGGTTTCATGACCAGAATTGATCACCGGATTTAAAGGGTGTTTTTTAAAAGGCCCTAATGGGTCTTCTGCAATTGCCAAACCTTGCATTCTAATTTTAGAAGGTTTTAATTCTGGTCTTTTATCAAAATCACCTTTATAATACAAGTAAATTTTACCATCGTGTACTAAAGGATAAGGATCGTGAATTGAATATTGATCCCAAGAACCTTCTGGTCCATTTGGTAATACAACTTTACCTGTGTGGGTCCAAGGGCCATCAGGTGAATCTGCCCAAGCTACAGAAACAGGGCAAAAATCGCCACGTAAACCACTTGCTTCTTCAAAAGCTTGAAAGTATAAATAGTATTTTCCTTTAAATTTTAAAATATCTGTTGTTGTAACTGACCTCCAACCTGGCTGAGGTTTTGGCGGACGACGAACTGCAATTCCTTGCTCTTCCCATGTAAAACCATCTTCTGAAGTTGCGTACCAAATATCTGCTAAATCCCAATCTGCAGACGGAATTTGGTCTGTTGCTTCTTTAGCTTTTGCCATTCCTACCGCTTTTACTTTTGTTTTACGGCCTGTATACCAAACATAGTATTTGCCGTTTTCAAAAATTACTTTTGAAGGATCTCTACGTGTAATCGTTCCATCTCCTCCATTATAATCGAAACCTTTTAATTTGGTGTATTTAAATTGGCTATACAATTCGTTTTGCTCTGGTCTAATAGATTCGTAAGCATCATAATTACGTTCTACTGCTGCACTTAAAGGTCTATTTGGTTTTTGATCAGGAATAAAAAAAGGAAATTCTTTTTGAGTAGATTCATCAGTTGTTTCTTTTTCTCTTTGACAAGAAAAAAGTACTATTCCTATTGTGAAAATGTAAAAATATTTTTTCATTTTGGATAATTTTTTAAAATAAATTAAAATTCAAAGGTTAAATCGAGAACTATTGGCTCATCATCATTACCAAAATAATGTATCTCATTTCCATAAGGTCCCATTTTATTTGGTTCTTTAAATTTTGTGCCAATTGCAGGAATGTTTTTTACAAAAGAAATATCACCTTTAGGGAAATTCTTAACACTGGCTCCTTTTTCTGGATCTTCTGGTTGATCTGGTGTTAACATTCTTAAATACGTGTCTTTAGAATTGCAGTACACAGTAAAACCATTGTTGTGATTTCCTTTTACATTTAACCAATTTAAGCTCGAGAAAAAGCCTTTAAATTCTGGATAAACAAATTCTGTTTCGCCAGTTACAGTATTGTTATAATCGTTTTCCCAGACTTTAAACTGAGTTCCTTTCATTCTGTTTCGCCAAACTCTGTATGGGCCATCTCCTAACCATTTCATCCCTCTAACTTCTTTTTCAGGAAAAGAAAAAGTAATACCCATATATTCTTTTACCATTTTAATATTTCTGATTTCTACGTGTAAATCTAGAGTACCATTTGGCTTTATTGTCCATTTTAAGAAATCTTGAGTGGTTTCTTTATTCTCTTTCCAGTCCCAATATTTTCTTCTTTTTTCAAAAAGAGCAATAATTTCTACTTTATCTTCAGAGTCAATTACATTAACCATTTCTAGTTTAGATTTAGAGCCTAATAAAATTGGGCCATCTTTTAACGGAATTATTTTATCGCCTTTTTTAACTTCTTTTAATAAACCTGTTTTTTTAGAAAACACAAAACGATTGCCATTTGCATTTATCAAAATTTTATCGCCTGAAATGGTAGATTTTATAATTCCTATTTTATCATCAGAAATAAAATTATTGTTGATGTTCTTTGGATTTTTAACAAGATAAGACCAAGTAAAAATTGTATTTCCTGTAGCATCTGTTGCTGTTAAATATAAAGCATCTGCAGATTGCCAGTTTTTTGGTTTATTTATAGTAAAAGTACCTTTTAAACCTGGAGCCAAATCAGGAAGATTCACGTTACTTTCTGACATTACTTTAATATCTTTTGCTTTTTTTGGCCCATTAAAATTAACCCATTGTGCTGTAATTTTACATTCGTTTAAGTTTGTAAAATGATATCTATTTTCAACATCAAAAATTCCAGAAAAATCATCACGAATAAAACGTTCTGCTATATAAATTGGCGACCAAATTTCTTTAACTGTAAAATAACTGGCTTCTTTTTCTCCATAAGGACCTACAATTCCGTCTGCTGCGTGATTTCCATCAGAATCTAAAATGCCACCTTTGTCAGTTCTAATTACAGATTCATCAGCAAAATCCCAAAGAAAACCACCAGCTGCTAAAGGCATATTCCAGATTTGTTTCCAATAAGAATCTAAACTCGCTCCATGACCACCATCATATAAACCGTGCATAAATTCTGTAGGGAAATAGATTTTATCTTTTCGTGGCGAATCGTAAGCAAAAATGTGATATTCTGGATAATGCATCGTATTCATTTTGCCAAAAATTGCCCAAGGATGAATAACCTCACGTTTTTGAATATCGTGTTTATGATATTCATTATCTAACTTGTTATTCCAACCAGATTCGTTACCATTTGCCCACAAAATAATTGATGGATGATTTACATCTCTAACAATAGTTTCTTTGATAATTTTTTTACCAACTTTGGTGTCTAAATACGGTACGTGCCAAGTACAAACTTCATCAATCACAAATAAACCAATAGAATCGCAAGCTTCTAAAAAGTGTTTGTCTGGTGGATAATGAGACATACGAACAGCATTCATATTCATATCTTTCATCATTTTAATATGTTCTATACTTAACGCTTTTGATGTTGTTCTTCCAGAATTTGGATAAAAACTATGACGATTTACACCTTTGAATTTTATCTTTTGGTTGTTGACATAAATACCATCACTTTCTCTAATTTCTATGGTTCTAAAACCAATTTTTTTTGTTGTTTGATGTAAAGTATTTCCTTTTTTATCTAACAAATAAATTTGCAATTGATACATATTTGGTTTCTCAGGATTCCAAGTTTTAATGTTCAAAGCCTGAGCAGAAATTGATAATTTATCATCTTCTTTATTTAGATTTTTGATGGATACATCTTGAACTTTTTTTCCTAAATCTTCTTTTAAAACCAATTTTACAGCTGTTGCTTTTTTTGATTTAGTAAAAATATCTGCAACTATATTTCCATTCGCTTTAGCATCAATAGCAACTCTTTCTATGTTGTTTTTAGGTGATGCTTCTAAGTAAACAGGTCTGTAAATTCCTCCAAAAATCCAGAAATCTGCTCTACGTTCTGCGTGATTTATAGATTCGTTGCTAGATTCTTTATTTACTTTTACTTCAATTAAATTGTCTTTACCATATTTAAGAAGTTTAGAAACATCGTATTTAAATTCGTAAAATGCTCCTTGATGAATTTCACCAGCCAATTTGCCATTTATCTTTACTTCTGCATCTGTCATTACACCTTCGAAAACAATTTTTACGTTTTTGTTTTTCCAATCTTCAGATACTGAAAAGTTGTATTTATACAGACCATATTCTTTAAAATAAGACTTTTTGTCTTTATAATCTCGCCCGTAATTATAATTCCCAAAACCTTGTAACTCCCAACAAGAAGGCACAGCTATTTTATCCCATTTACCACTTTTCATTCCATCAGAACAGAAAAAATCCCATTCTAAGGTATTGTCTTTATCTGTACCTGTTAAATATTTTTTAATGGTTTTTGTTTCTTTTTGAGCGTAAATATTTCCTACCCAAAACACAATTTGAATTAAAAATAATAGTCTAATTATTGCTTGATTTTTCATAATAATTTAGGGCTTTTTAATTAAAATCGAATGTTAAATCAATAGTGATAGGATTGTCATCATTTCCAAAATAATGTTCAGGATTTCCATGAGGCCCTGTGCTTTCTGGTTTTTGGAATTTTGTACCAATTGCAGGAATATTCATTACAAAAGAAATATCACCTTTAGGAAATTTAGGATCTAGTCTTCCTTTTCTTGTATCAGGAGCATTTTCTGGAGTTAACATTCGTAAATACACCTGTGGCGAATTGCAATACACTGTAAATCCGTTGTTGTTATTTCCTTTTATTTTTGCCCAATATAAGTTTGAGAAAAAACCTTTAAATTCTGGATACACAAATCCTGAATGCCCAGTAATTGTGTTGTTATAATCGTTTTCCCAAACATTAAATTCGGTTCCTTTCATTCTGTTTCGCCAAACTCTATAAGGGCCATCTCCTAACCATTTCATTCCTGCAACTTGGGTTTCTGGAAAAGAAAAAGTAATTCCTCTAAAACCTTTTAAATTTCTATAACCTTTAAACTCTACTTTTACATCTAATAAACCATTTGCATTTACAGTCCATTTTATAATATCTGAACGATATTCTTTCAATGTAGACCAACCTGGAGACCATTTTCCTTCTTCAAAAACAACTAAAATTTCTACTTTTTCTTCGGATGAATTTACGGTTATCGACTTTATTTTATCCTTCTGATTTAAAATAATTGGTCCATCTTTTAACGGAATTGTTGTATTTCCTTTTTTAACTTCTTGTAATAATCCTGTTTTTTCTGAAAATAGATAGCTAATTCCATTAGCCTCAACTTTTATGAATTCGTTTTCAGTTTTTGTAGAAATTGAACCTTTCTCTGCAACATCAATTTGAGAGGAATTTGCTTTTTTGGGAATTGAAACTGGATAACTCCAAGTAAAAATTTCTTTTCCATATTGGTTTACAGCTGTTAAATATAAAGCGTCAGCTTCTTTCCAATTTTTTGGTTTATCAACTGTAAATTGTCCTTTTGTAATTGGAGCTAAATTTGGTAAATCAACTTTAGTTGTATTTAAAATTGTTGCATTTTTATTGTCTTTTGGACCATTGAATTTAATCCATTTCGCAGTCATTGTACACTTGTCTAAATTGGTATAATGATATCGATTTTCGATTCTGAAAATCCCATTAAAATCCTCTTTAATAAATCGATCTTCAATATAAATTGGCGACCAAACTTCTTTGATTGTAAAATAACTTCCTTCTTTTTCTCCATAAGGACCAACAATTCCATCTGGAGCGTGATTGCCATCCAAATCAATTTCATTGTTTTTGTCTGTACGTTCTATGCCTTCATCAGCAAAATCCCATAAAAATCCACCTGCACTTAAAGGCAAATTCCACATTATATTCCAATAATCGTCTAAGCCAGCTCCATGGCCACCATCATATAAACCGTGCAAAAACTCTGTTGGAAACAAAATCTTATCCTTAGAATACGCATCATTTATTAAAGAATGATAATGACTGTAATGAATGGTATTTGTTTTTTTGTAAATGCTCCAAGGATGAATTACTTCTCTCTTTTGGATGTCCCATTTTGCATAATCATCATCAACCTCTGTGTTCCAGCCTTGTTCGTTACCATTTGCCCACAATACAATTGATGGGTGATTTACATCTCGAACAACAGTTTCTTTTACAATTTTACGCGCCACTTTAGTATCTAAGGTTGGGTTGTGCCAAGTACAAATTTCATTGATAACAAAAAGCCCTAGTGAATCGCAAACCTGTAAAAAATGTTTGTCTGGAGGATAATGTGCCATTCTCACAGCATTCATATTCATATCCTTAATTTGCAGTGCTTGTTCAAGACTCCAAGATTTAGAAGTTGTTCTACCCGATTTTGGATGAAAAGAATGACGATTTACACCTTTAAATTTTATGCGTTTTCCGTTTACATAAATTCCATCTCCTTCTAAAACTTCTACTGTTCTAAAACCAATGGTTTCACTTATTTTATGAAGAATTTTATTTTGTTTATCTAGAATTTTAATATGTAAAACATATAAATTTGGGAACTCAGGATTCCAAGTTTTTACGTTATTTGCTTTGGTTGTAATATGCCATCTGCCTTCTTCTTTAAAAGATTTATCAATTTTTAAATTTTCTATTACTTGACCATTTACATTTGATAAAGTAGCTGCAATAGCATGCACTTTTTTTGATGTTGTAAAAATATCAGCATTAATAATTCCATTTGCTTTTGCATCTATTGCAACACGTTCTATATTTTCTTTTGGAAGGATTTCTAAATAAACAGGTCTGTAAATTCCACCAAAAATCCAGAAATCTGCATTTCTTTCTGCGTGATTTATAGATTCGTTTGCAGACACTTTATGCACTTTAACTTCTAAAATATTTTGCTTCCCATATTTTAGTAAATCTGTAATTGCATACTTGAATTCGTAAAAAGCCCCTTGATGAATTTCGCCAGCCAATTTGCCATTAATTTTTACCTCAGCATCTGTCATTACACCTTCAAAAACAATATTTATATTTTTGTTTTTCCAATTTTTTGGGGCATTAAAAGTATATTTATACAAACCATATTCTTGGGCACGATTATCTTCTTTATCTTGTCCATAATTATAAGCACCAAAACCTTGTTGTTCCCAACAAGAAGGCACACCAATTGTTGTCCACTTACCACTTTTTCTACCTTCAGAAATCCAGAAATCCCAATCAACTAAATTGTCTTTATCTGTACCTGAAAGGTATTGGATTTCAGTTTGAAGATCTGACTTTAAATTAGCATCAATTACTGCATTTTGGGCGTAAAAAGGCATACTCGAAGTAAAAACAAACGCAATTAATAGATTTTTAAATTTTTGCATAATAATTAAGAATAATTTAAATTTTAGAAGTTAAACTTAAGAATAATGATTAAATTTGATTGCTTTAACGTGACTTTAACTGTAGCTATAACCGTTAAAATGATTGAAAAAAACCAATGAAACTTAGCAATCAAAAGAAAGAAGAAGTCGTTGCTAGAATTACAAAAAGTAACACCTTTAAAAACGCACCTACAAGCATTGCTTTGTTACTTTATCTTTTTGAAGCGACACAAAAAAACACGCCTTTAAAAGAGAGTATTATTGATATTGATTTTTTTGGTGGTTTTGAAATATCAAACAAAAATAATCCAAGAGTTAGAGTAAATGTTTACAACTTAAGAAAGAAATTAGACGCTTTTTATACTGATGAAGGTAAAAACGAAGAATGGATTCTACAGATTTTAAAAGGGCAATACAATACAAGTTTTATTCAAAATGAAAACAAAAAAAATAAACTTAAAAAAATAAACTGGAAAATAGCTTTTCCTTATTTTGGTTTGGTTTGCATTTTGCTTTTTTTACTGATAAATTCATTGCCAAATAAATCTCCAGAACTCTGGAAACCATTTTTAGAAAACCATACAAAAACAAAACTTTTTATTGGTGATCATTTTGGAATATCAGGAAAAACAATTACAAACAAACCTGGTTGGACACGTGATTTTAATATCAATTCATCAGAAGATTTTTATACATATATTGATAAAAACCCGGAGTTAAAAAACAAAATTAAACCATCAACATATAGTTATAGCACAAGAATGAGTGCTTTGGCTACTCAAAAATTTCAATCGTTTTTTCAGTTTTATAAAAGCAGTTTCGATATTCGTTTTTCTACCCAAACTTCTATCCCAGAAATAAAAGAAGGTAATATTATTTATGTTGGTCCTACAAAAAACAAGAACTTATTTCTTAAATTTTTTAATGAAGGGAATCCGTATTGTAAAATTATAAATGATGATTTAATTATCTCTAAACCGATTTATAAAAAAGACAGTATAATTTCTATAAAATCGCCTAAAATTGCAGAAGAATATGCTGTAGTTTCTAGATATAAAAGTATTGGAAACACAGAGCATTTTGTGTTTTTCTCTCAACACGATATTGGCGTAAGTGCAACTGTTGATTATTTTCTAAACAAAGATAGTTTGCAAGTTTTTTCTGATAAATACCTAAAAGGCAAAAAGCATTTTACAGCTATTTTTAAAGTAAAAGGCGTTAATAGAACAGAAACTGATCTTAAGATTTTAGATGTTATTCCTTTTTAGTTGAATTTATCAACATTAATTAAAATAGTTTCTTCTCTTTTATCATTACTTCTAGTAGTAAAAACTACATTTTTTGTTACTAAATTTTTAATATGCCTTGCAAACAATCCGTAAGCAGGGGTTGCACCAAGTTTTGTAAATTCTGGATATTCAGTTTCGTTTTCTGGAACTGTAATTTTTCTGTCTTCTTTTGTTCCTCCACCAGGTACATCAATCTTAATATTTTCTAAGTTTATAGAACCTAATGAATGATTTGGAGTTCCTGAAAAATACAATCCTGTTGTTGGTTTCATTCTTAATTTTTCTAAATCAGAAACTTGAGCAGTAATGTTTCTAATTGTTACATTATTAATGCTTCCTGTAGATTTTCTATTGGCATTTCTATACACCAATCTTCTTTCGCACAAACGAATAAAAATTGGCATTTCTACATTTTCCATTTGTATATTTTCTATCAGAATATTATCAACATTAGCACCATCAGCAGAAATAATTTTAATCCCACCACCTTTTGTATTATATACTAAACAATCTCTAATAGTTATATTTTTCATATCTCCCATAGACTCTGTACCAAATTTTATGGCTCCCCAATGACTGCTAATTTTACAATCATAAACCTCAATGTTTGCAGTAGCTTCTGGACTTGTAGATTTAAAACAAATTGCATCATCTCCTGAATCTATAGTGCAGTTTTTAATAACACCATTTGTACTAGAATCGATATCTATAGCATCATTATTTCTGTTTGCGTGACTGTAAATATCTATTCCATCTACTTCAAAATTATCACATTGTAAAAAATGCAATGTCCAAGCTGCTGGTTGTCTTAAATGAATATACTTTAATTTTATTTTTTTAGAACGCACCATTCTTACTAAAAAAGGACGATTAGAAAGTCTAATATTATTATTTACATAATTGTTACTATCTGCTTCAAGCCCAGTTAAATCTGGTTTTACATCTTCTAAGCCTAATTTTTTTAATGTTTTCTTTACATTTTTGGGTGATAACATTTTTCCTTGACCATCAATAGTACCTCTACCAGTAATTGCAACATTTTCTGCATCTATTGCTGCAATAAAACATTGCCCTCTAAACTGACCTGTAGCATCTATAAATGGTTCTATAATAGGATAATCTAAAGGATTAATACTACCCAATAAAGTGGTTTTTTCTGTAATATTTAAGGTTACGTTGCTTTTTAAAAGAATAGTTCCTGATACAAAAACACCGCCATTAATTGTTACTGTTCCTCCACCAGCTTTGTGGCATTCATCAATTGCTTTTTGAATAAATTTGGTATTTACTGTTAAATTATCATCTTTTGCGCCATAATCTTTAACATCCCAAATGGTTTGTTTTTGGCATGATGCAACAACTAATAAAACAATAAATAATACTAAAGACTTATACATTATAATAAATTTTTTAATTCGTTTTTAACTTAGAATAAGCAATTATTAAGTTTCCTTTTTTTGTACTGCCTAACAATTTGCACACAAAATTATTCTCTGTAATTCCATTACCAATACCACTAAATTCTACAAGTAAACCTTTTCCTTTTTTCTTTGTTGAGAGCACTTTGCAACCTCTACCAAAATCTACCTCTTCTGTAGCTCCAAATCTTAACGAATTAACATTAATATCTGTTTGTGCATTGAATCCTTTTTCTGAATGAATAATAATAGTTATGTTTTTTGTTTCTTGATTTACCTTAGTTTTATTTAAAATCGAAATTCTCTTTTGAACTACTAGAGGAATAATAATATTTTTTGAATTATGATTATCATTTGCCAAATCATCAGCTTTTGGTACATCAATTACAGCCAAAGATAAATGAGTTGCTCTGCCATAATTATCTTGTAAAACGTGAGGTCTCTCTAATTTATACCAATGAGTTCTTGTTTTATCTGCATAAGAAGTAATGTCTGGAGTGTAAGCAGTTCCTAAATTAAATTTCCAATTTATACCATCTATCGATCTTAAATAAATAGCTCTATAATCTAAAAAAGCATTAATAATCATATGATATTGTACTTCATCTTTCCAAAGCACAGGATCTTCATAATTAGAATTTCTGTATTTAATTGGAATAATTTTATTCCCTCTTACTCCTGTTGTTAAAGGGGTATAAGGCCCTAAAGGATTTTTATCTTTGCTAATCATCATTCCTCCTCCTTTTGTAACAAACAAAAATCGGTCATCATCTAATTGAACTCCAGATAAATTTCTAAAATATCTATAATTTAAACTAGGTTTTTCTAAAGATTTAGATAAATCTACTTCCATAACTCCTAATCTTTGCCAAGGACCATTCATTGAAGCTGATTTGAATAAATTTGCTTCCCAATTAATTAGCGAATACATTAAATAAGTACCATCATTTAACAAAATAATATCAGGATTATGACCTAATCCATTTGCATAAGAATAGACTAAACTATCTTTAACTTTATAGGATCCTGTTGGTTTATTTGCAACCACATGAGCAACTGTAGAGTTAGGCCATTCCCAATGACCTTTTGTTGCATTTGCTGGCCAGCGAGTAATATTCATATGGTATTTATTGTCTGTATCTTTTACAGGTCTTCCTCCCCAATAAGACCAGTCTTTGGCTTCAATTCCATTATTTATATCTCTTGGAATTACAGTTTTTCCCCCCCAAACATTAGATGATAAATTTTGATGAATTGGCATAGGAAGAATTAAATCGCTAAAAGATGTACCTTGTACAGTTTTAACTTTTGCAATTAATTTATCTGATACTTTGCTTTTATTTCCGCTAAAATCATAAGCATAAACAACATAACTATTGTTTGTGTTTTTTAAAGGTGTAAAATCTAAATAATAATTTCTTTTTAAATTGTGAGCTATCTCTCTTAAATTATTTCCAGTTGCATCACCTCTATAAACAGCATAATGAGATACATCTTTATCTATGCTTTTTTTCCAAAAAATTTTAAGTTCAGTATCATAAATTTCTGCTTTAAGTTGAGTAGGTGGTTTGGGTTTAATTTTATCTTTTTTTACTGCTGATACTATATTAGAACCAGAAGATTCTTTATCATTTTGAATACGAGTAACCACATAATTATAGTTAACACCAGTAATAAAAGTACTGTCTATAAAAGCATTATAGTTTGTAGTACCTATTTTTTTATAATCTGTTTTATTTGCTGTACTTCTGTAAACATTATATAGGGCTTTTTTAAACTTATTCCATTTTAGTAAAATACCATTATCTACAACATCTACCAATAAATTAGGGCCTTGAGTTTCATTATTTTTTACACTAATATTTACGTAATGTAAATAAACTTTTACATCTTTTTCTGAATAAAAAGTTGCTCTTACAAAAGGTAAACCAGCTTTAGCATCTTGTTTTGTAATTACATATGTACCTTTAAAATGTTCAATCTTTTTGTCTGAACCGACAAGTTGCACTTTATTCGCTAAAATTTTTTCTATATCACCAAAAACAAGACTTAATGAAATTGTGCCATTACTAATGTACTCTAGATCTGCACCAAATTCCCAATTAATTATTTCTCCTTCTTTGTGCTTTTTGTAATTAGAATTGGTGTTTAAAAGTTTAGAATCTGCAATACCTTTTTTATTCATAGAAAATAAAGAACCATTATGCAGACCCATTTTTTCTTTACCAAATATTACTTTAGTTTTCCAAAAAGGAGATTGTTTAGCTTGCCTCCAATAACCACGAACTGCATTAAAATCACCATCATTAACATTGTCATAAGGTGCATTTTCTCTCAATAAAACTATTTGAGAATTCACCATATTAATGGCAAAAAAAGTACTTAAAAAAAACAAATAGATTTTTAAGTTCATTATTTAATGATGGGTTATAATGTTCATTATATTATTAATGTAAAGTCTAAAAAACTTTATTTACTCAAATAATCTAATCTTCTTAACACTTGTGGCTCGTCTAAAACTTTAGCTTTTATTTTAGATTTATCAACTGTAAATTTATATTGATGTTTACCGTCTTTCATTAAAACAATTGAGTTTAAAATGAGCAAGGCTTCTACACCATCATTAGATTCATATAGAGAATTTAACATTACTTCTTGTGGATTTTCGGCTTTTATCAAACCTAAAAATTCTGCAGCTCTTACTCTATTTACCAATTCTGAATCCGTTTTAGAAATTCTTTTTATTGTTGCTGATAATTCTTTGGCTTCATCACCAAAAGCACTAGCAGAAATTAAAGCCCAATAACGAACCCAAGGATCATTAGAATTTAAACTTTTAATAATTTTTGATTTTGCGTCCTTAAAAGACATCAACATTAAATTTGCTGTTTTAATATATCTTTTGATGTCTTTTTTATGCTTTTTACCAAACGCAACAGGATTATCGAAAGCATTATTAATTAAATAAAATTCTGGATAAAAAGATAAATCTGGTAGGCCACACATACGTTTGTTTAAGTTATTTCTTAAACTTTTTACAATTTCTTTATATTCAGGATTGTTTGCTAAATTGTTTAATTCATAAGGGTCTTCTTCTACATTATACAATTCCTCTGGTTGTTTTGGCTCAAAGAATTTAGATTGATCTTTATTTAATTTTCCTTCTTTGTAGAGTTTAATCCATTGTTGATATCCTAATTGTTTGTAGCGATAATTGTTCATTAAAGCATCAAAATTAAAAGGCTCAAAATTTCTAGTATATTTAAATTTTCCTTTTCTTACAGCTCTAACCATATCGTATTTTTCGTCCATACGATTTGTGTAACTAAAGGTTTCATCTCTCTTTTTTAAATCTTTTTCAGTAATATTTTTTCCTAAGAATGGTTTTCCATCCATTTTTTTAGGAATATCTACACCTGCAATATTTAAAACGGTTGCTCCAAAATCTACAAAACTTACAAAAGCATCATTTCTTGTACCTGCTTTTACAGAAACTAAATCTTTATATTTTGCTGGTATATGCACCACCAAAGGCACATGTACACCCATTTCGTTAATGTAACCTTTACTGCCAGGTAAAACACCTCCATGATCTCCATAATAGAAAATGAATGTTTCGTCTAATAATCCATCTTTTTCTAACTCATCTACAACTGCACCTAACTGCGCATCCATTTCTTGCATTTTATCATGATATCTGGCTACTGTATATCTAAATAAATCTGTTTGCGGATGATTGGGTTGCACAAACATTTTAGATTGATCTGTTTTAGTTCCTTTTTTTACATCTTCTTTTGTAAAATGCAATCTACTTTCGTGAGTTGTACCAATATTAAAAACGTGGAAAAAAGGTTGATCTTTTTTTCGATTTTTCCAAGTTGCTTTTTTAGATGATTCATCCCAAACATCATCTGCTTTAATAATATTATAATCTTCTTTTGAGTTATTTGTAGTATAATAACCAGCTTCTCTTAAATAAGCAGGAAACATTTGCTGACCATCTGGAATTGGAACTTGCTTTATTTTTCTGTGATAATGAGTAACCAATCTTGGTCCGTAAGAAGACGCAATTAAAGTTGATCTTGCTGCACTACAAACGGGTGTATTTGAAAAAGCATTATTAAAAACTACACCTGTTTCTGCCAGTTTTTCGATATTAGGAGTTGCTGCTCCTGTTTTATCATACAGCTTTAAATAATGTTTAGAATTGTCTTCAGAAACAATCCAAACAATATTGGGTTTTTTATCATTCTGAGCCTTAACTTTATTGATAAAGCCACATTGTATTACAGTTAAAAAAACTATAAGTCTTAATTTCATCACTTTAATTTTATTTATTTTAAAAAAGAAAAATCTTACTTAAAAAGTAAGATTTAGCAGTGTTTTAATCTACGTGAGCATCAACTGCGCCACCAATATTATTTTCTTTATAACCTTCTAAAGTAATTTTATAGCTATGTGCATATTTAGTTGGTAATGTTTTTGGTGTTTTAATTACCAAACCTCTAGCATCTCTAACCCATTCAATTTTGTCTGAACTACCTAACAATTCAATTTTTTCAATTTTAGAATTTAAAGCACCAATATCTGTACTTAAGGTTTTAAGAATTGTTTCTTCACCTGGTTTATCCATAACAGTTGCATACAATAATTTGTCTCCTTTTTTTACATAACGAATATCTGTATTTTTATATTCAATTTTTAATTTCTCTACTTTATGACCACCTTCTGGCAAACGTGTTGGTCCTTCTCCAAAAATAGCCCAAGGTCTTGTACCATAAACACTTTCTCCATTCACAGCTAACCAAGCACCCATTTCTTCTAATAAATAAGCCATATCTTCTGGAATAGATCCATCTGGATTTGGTGGTACATTCAATAACATACAACCGTTTTTTGACACAATATCTATTAAAATATCTATTAACTCATTTGGTGTTTTAAATTTTGCTCCTGGCCTGTAAAACCATTGTCCAGGAGAAGTGTCTGTTAACCAAACTTCTTTTTTTGGTTGATTAGGACGTCCTCTCTCGTAATCTTTGATGGCTGTTGAACTTGGAAAAGTGGTTTCTTTATAAGCAACTGCAACATCTTTACCCCATTCTTGACCTTTGTTATAGTAATACGCTAAAAATTTAGTACGCGATTCTTCTGTCATATTTTCTAACCACCAATCGAACCAAATTAAATCTGGTTGATACTCATCTATAAATTCCTTTAATTTTGCCCACCATTCTTTGTAGAAACGTTTATCTGGAGTTTCTGAATCTAATGCATGCGGACTTGTATATAAATCGTAATCTTTTGGGTTGATGTTGCCATGTGCATGTGCAGGTGCAAAATATTGCCAAGTGAACGCATGATGAAAAGACCCCATAAACTTCATTCCATTGGCTTCGATTTCTTTTTTTAATGCTGCAGACGGATCAATTCCTCCATAATTCATAGAATTCCAACGTGTAGATTTTGCATCCCACATAGCAAAATTATCATGATGCATAGCAACTGGTCCAGCAAATTTTGCTCCTGAAAGTTTAAATAATCTTGCCCATTCTTTGGCATTAAAACCTGTAGGTTTAAATTCTTCTATAATTTCTATATATCCTTTTTCTTTAGGGTCTCCATATTTTTTTAAATGATGTTTGTAATTGGTTGATGGTTTTCCATTTTTAGTAGGTACAACCTTACCATCAGTATACATTTTCATTCCGTGCCAACCTGCATACCACATCTCTGGATCTCCACCAACAAAAGCATTAGAAACTGGCCCCCAGTGTGCGTATATTCCGAATTTAGCATCCTGAAACCAATTGGGCTCTTCGTTAACTTTTGCTAGAGATTCCCAATTTGCTTTAAATTTCTTTTTTTGCGCCCTTGTTTCTGTTTGTAGAACACATTGAAAAATTACAAGAACAATTATAATTTTACTTAAGTTATTAAACCTCATACTTTTTGTGTTATTTTTTTATTATATCTTTTTATGTACATCTTTAGATCTGAAAAAAAGTTTTTTATCATCAAAAAAAATTCTTTTAAAATGCTTTAAGATTTTTATTCTTTTAATTTCTATCTGTCCTATTTTCTAAATATAACCTTCTACATCTAGCTAAGCTTTAATAAAATTTAAGTTAATAAAGTGTAAACTTCTTAAAAAAAGGAGTTCTTTGAGGCTATGGATGTCCTAAATAATATAATAAATTGACTTAAAATTAAAAATTTGCTGCTTTTAATCATTTTATTGTATTATCTTAATTTTAGATTAGAAAAGCATTTTTATATTTTTAAAACCAACTAAAATATAAGTTGTTTTTCATTAGTTTTGTATTCTAATCTTTATATTAAGATTTCGTTTTTTTAATAAATCCTCGTAATAACTTATTAATTATATGTCTGTTTTTTTTAAGAAAAATTATTTTGTTATCTCCTTTATACTATGCTTAACCATAACTCTATTTAATGCTCATTTATATGCACAAAAAGATATTTATTTCGAGCATATAACTACAAAAAATGGTTTATCGCAAAACGATGTAAATGCAATTTACCAAGATAACCAAGGCTTTATGTGGTTTGGTACCCATGATGGATTAAATAAATTTGATGGTTATAATTTTACCGTTTACAATTACAATCAACAAGATAAAAAGAGCATAAATAGTAATTTAATATTTACTATTGAAGGTGATGATAAAGGAAATTTGTGGGTGGGAACCTCTGGAAGTGGTCTTAATTTTTTTAATAGAGCCACAGAAGATTTTAAACCTTTTACTCATAACGAAAAAGACCCAAAGAGTATAATAAGCAACACCATAACCAACACTTTAAAAGATTCTAAGAACCGTTTATGGATTGGTACTTCTGATGGGTTAGATATGATAAATATAAATGACCCTATTAACAAAATTAAATTTAATCATATAAAAATTAAAGGCTTCCCTTTTAAAAATAAAAACGTTTACGTTATCAGTAGTATTTTTGAAGACAGTAATCAAACAATTTGGATAGGAACAGGATTTGGACTTTTTAAATTAGTAGAAGATAAAACAAATAACACGCTATACTTAGAAAAACAAGACGTAAATATTAAATATATAAATAGCATTAAAGAGCATAATAACAAACTAATTATTGGTTCTGGTAATGGTTTATATACCTTAAATCTAGACAGTGAAAAAGACTTGCAGGTAATTCGGAAAGCAAACTATACACATTCACTATCAGAGATAATTGTTTTTGATAATAAAATTTGGGGAGGTACTGCTAATGGTTTAATTGAATTCGATATTCTAAAAAAGAATGATGACCCCATATTTAAAAAAGCAATTACTTACGATGCTGATAAAAAAAATGGAATTAGCAAAAATATAATTACCTCTTTATTTAAAGACAACACAAACATTTTATGGGTTGGTACAAATGGCGGTGGTATTAACAAATACGATGCTCAAAGAAAACCATTTATACACATAAAAAACACTACAAACCCTAAAAGTTTAAGCTACGACAAAGTACGTTCTGTTTTCGAAGATAGTAATGGATTTTTATGGATAGGTACAGAAGGTGGTAGTTTAAATATGTTATCTAAAGAAGACAAACAAAACAAAAACTACAATTTTATTAAGTACCCTAAAATTAAAAACACCTTTGCAATAGAAGAAATTAAAAAAGGAAATCAAAAAATACTTTTAGTTGGTAGTTCTTCAAGTTCTAAATTGTCTCAATTCGATATTACAAATCCAAATAATATTAAAGAAATACACTTTAAAGAATTTAAAAAAAATAGCGCAAGAACTTTTTCCATTCTATCTGATAGCCATAATAACATATGGATTGGCTCTTACAACAATGGAATAACAAGAATACTTTTTGATAAAAAAACAAAAACCTATAAAAACGATTTCATAAAATTTGACATTAAAGATTCTTTAAGTATCTCAAGTGATATTATTAGAAATATTCTAGAAGACAAAAATGGTAATATTTGGTTTGCTACTGGTGATGGTTTATGCTTTTTATCAAAAAAAGAAATTACAAAAGAAAAACCAAGTTTTAAAGTTTATAAAAACAATCCTAATGATAGTACAAGTATCAGCTATAACTACATTTTAGAACTTTTTGAATCTAAAAAAGGAGATTTATGGATTGGTACTTTTGGTGGTGGATTAAGCAAATTTATACCTGCCACAAATAACAGCAAAGCACAATTTAAAACTTACAGAAAACAAGATGGTTTACCTAACAACGTTGTAAAAGGTATTTTAGAAGACAACCAAAATAATCTTTGGATTTCTACCAACAAAGGTCTTTCTAGATTTAACCCAGAAAAGGAAACCTTTATGAATTATGATGTAAATGACGGTTTACAAGATGATGAATTTCAAGAACTAGCAAGAACAAAACTTAAAAACGGAAACTTAGTATTTGGGGGGGTAAATGGTTTTAATATTTTTAACCCAAATGATGTTACTAACAATTCTTTTGAACCAGAAACAATTGTAACTAATTTTTCTATATCTAATAAACCCGTAAAAATTGGCGAAAATATAAACGGAAGAGTATTGCTAAAAAACTCGATTTCTAATAAATCTGAGCTTAATTTATTACACTACGAAAACAATTTATATTTCGAATTTGCAGCCCTACATTTTGCTGCACCAGAAAAAAATGAATTTGCATATATGCTAAAAGGTTTTGATAAAGATTGGATTTATACCAACTCTAAAAAAAGAAATGCTACTTATACCAATTTAACATCAGGTAATTATACTTTATTAGTAAAAGCATCTAATAATGATAAATTATGGGATTCTACTCCTTTTGAACTAAACATAAAAATAGAACCGCCTTTTTGGTTAACAAAACTGGCTTTCTTTTTCTATTTCTTATTGATGGTTTGCTTCTTACTTCTATTCAGAAGGTTTACCATAATTAAAACATCAAAAAAACATAGCTTAGAACTAGAACACGTAGCCAAAGAAAAAAATGAAGAATTACAACGTATTAAATTAGAATTCTTTACCAATATTACACATGAATTTACCACACCTCTAACGCTAATTCAAGGACCATTAAATTACTTGCAAAAAAAAGGAGATACCTTAGAAAAATCTGTAGTTTCTGAACAGTATAAATTAATGAAAAAAAATACAGATTACCTACTTAGACTTATCTCTCAGTTATTAGACTTTAGAAAATTAAGTCAAGGTAAAATGAGGTTGGTTATGAGAAAAAGCAACATTTATCAATTTATAAAAGAAGTAAGTGAACCTTTTCAGTTCTTAGCACAAAAAAACATTATCAATTTTACTGTAGATACAGCTGATAAAAATTTACAAACATGGTTCGATCATGAAACTTTAGAAAAAGTAATTAACAACCTACTATCTAATGCCTTTAAGTTTACACCTGATCATGGTGCTATAAGTATTCATATCTCTAGAGAAAATGAAACAGATATGATTTTTACCAATCCAACTAAAGTGTCAAAATTTGTTTATATACAAGTAAAAGATACTGGTAAAGGAATGGACGAATCTAAAGTAGAAAATATTTTCGATCGTTTTTTCTCAGAAAAAAATAAAGAAAAGAAAGACGCTAGAGGAATGGGTATTGGTTTGGCGTTTGTTAAAGATATTGTAGAATTACACCAAGGTGAAATTAGAGTAATTAGCAAACGTAATGAAGGTACTAACTTTATTGTTAGGCTACCAATTGAGAAGAAAGCTTATTTAAATGTTCCAGAAATTACAATTAAAGAAATTACAGAAAGTGATTTCTATATGCGTTCTTCAGAATCAGATTCTTTAGCCATTAGTATAAATGATGAAATTGTTGATGAAAAATTAAACGAAGCATCAAAATCTGATTTACCAACCTTATTAATCGTAGATGATAATGAAGATATTAGATCTTTTATAAAAATAGCACTTAAAAACACCTATAAAATTTATACTGCAGAAAACGGTCAAGAAGGTTTAGACTTGGCATTAGAAATTATACCAAAAGTTATAATTTCTGATATTATGATGCCAGTTATGGACGGAATAGAATTCTGTAATCAAATAAAATCTAGAAAAGAAACAAGTCATATTCCTATTGTTTTATTAACAGCTAAACTATCTAAAGAAAACGAAATTGAAGGTTTAAAAACTGGTGCAGATGCTTACATCAGAAAACCTTTTGATGTAGAAATTTTAGAATTAAAACTAAGCAATATTTTAAAATTCAGAGAAGAATTAAGAAGTAAATTTAATTTAGAAATCACTTTACAACCTAAAGAAGTAACTGTAACTTCTATGGATGAACGCTTTTTACAACAAGCTATGGAAGTTGTAGAAAAACACATGACAAACACCGATTTTAATGTAGAAATGCTAATTAAAGAAATGGGTTATAGTAGAACAAATCTATATACAAAGTTTAAAGAAATTACAGGGCTTTCTTCTAGTGAGTTTATCAGAAGCATCCGATTAAAAAGAGCTGTACAATTATTTGAGCAAAGCGATTTATCTGTAAAAGAAATTATGTATATGACAGGTTTTAACACAGCGTCTTACTTTGCAAAATGTTTTAAAAAGCAATTCGGAGTGATACCAAGCCAATATGTAAAGCAAAAAAATAAAAAATAATTATTTATTTAATTCTATGACTCTTTCTATATTTAGAAGGAGTTGTATTATTAAATTTATGAAATTGCCTGTGAAAAAATGCCAAAGATTCATAACCACAGGCAAAACAAATTTCTCTAACAGACCAATCTGTATCAATTAACATTTTGTTTGCAGTATGAATTCTATACTCATTTAAAAAAGTAAAAAAAGGTTTCCCCATAATTTTGCTAAAAAAACGAGAAAAAGACTGCTCAGACATACTTACAAGCGCTGCCAAATCTTTTAAATAAATTTTCTTTTGATAATTATGATCTATAAAATCGTGAATTTTTCGCATGCGCGATGTATATTCACTTGGTAAATCGTCTATAAAACTTCTATTAGAAAGCTGTTTATAAGGTAATTCTGATAATTTTACCAATATATTTTGAAGCTGTAAATACAAGGCTGTTTTTTCTAAACCAAGCGTTTTTTTTATTTCCGATTGAATAATATCTACATCTTTTTTATCAAAAATAATTCCTTTAGAAGCCGCTTTAAGCATAGTAAAAACACCTTCTAATTCATAAACTTTAGCAAAAATTCCTTTATTCCATTGAATTACTATAGATGCAGAAGAATCACTTGAATTTGAATCATTTTTCCAACAATGAGGCAAATTAGAGCGTAATAAAACCAATTCTCCTTTTTCAAAAGGGCCAACATAATCGCCTATAAATTTTGTACCATTACTTTTTTCTATCAATGTAAGTTCATGCTGTGGATGAAAATGCCAAGGAGCTTCAAAGTTTCTAGAAGAAAATCTAAAAGCCAAAATAGACTTTTTATCACCCAAAGGAACTTTCTCAAATTTTGGATTCATATACTTTATTTTAACACCTAAAATAACAAAATCAATATTAATCAAACAGAATAGTATACTTATTTGCAAAAAAAGACCATCTTTTAACAAACAAAACAATCAATATTTGCAAAGTTAGTATTAACACATTTAAAAAAATTATGAAGGTAAGTGAATTTCCAGATGCTTTTAAAAAAGAAAGAGAAGAAAAAGGATACGATTCTATAGAAGATCAAAACGATCCTGCAATGATGATTTTAGGACATAAAGATGTTCGAAAATGTGCTCATCAATGGCAAACTTTTCAATCGGGTGCAAAACCAGGTAGAATTGTAATTCCGTCAGAAGTAAACATCAGAGAAACTAGGCAAATTCCTTTTGAAGTAGATCCACCAGAACATAAATCGTATAGAAATCTTTTAGAAGCTTGGTTTAAAAGACCTTTAAATGAAGATTATAAAAACCAATTAACTACTCAAATAGAAAGTATTGTAGACGAGGTTTTAAATAAAGATGCTATAGAAGTTGTAGGCGATTTTTCTTTACCTCTACAATCTAGAGCTTTAACATTATTGTTAAACATCCCTTATTCAGAAGCAGATTTATGGATTTCATGGGGAACTCATGTTTTTAGAAGCGAAGACACAGCTTTAGATGCAGATAAAGCAAATATTTTATACAATTATATAGATCAAGAAATAGATAAAGCCATAGAAAACCCAAGCGAAAGTTTGTATTCTCAGCTTTTAAATTCTAAAGTAAATGGTAAAAAATTAACCAAAGAAGAAGTAAAAGGTGTAATGATTTTAACCTTTGCTGGTGGTAGAGACACTGTAATTAATGCAGTTACAAACTCAATTGCTTATTTTTCAGAACATCCTAATTCTTTAAAAGCTTTAAAAGAAAATCCTGCAATGATTAACAAAGCTGTAGAGGAATTGGTGCGTTATTTTACACCTCTTACACAAATGGGTAGAGTAGCTACCAAAGATGCAGAAGTTTGTGAACACGCTGTAAAAGCAGACAGTAGAATTGCCTTAAACTGGGCATCTGCTAACAGAGACGAACGTGTTTTTGAGAATCCTAATGAAGTAGTTTTAGATAGAAAAGTAAATCCGCATTTAAGCTTTGGTTTTGGTATACACAACTGTCTAGGCGCAACTCATGCCCGTCAAATTTTAAGAATTTTACTGGCAACTTTATCAAAAAAAGTAACATCTATAGATGTTTTAGAAGCAAAAGAAAATATAGAAGATTTGGGCAACTTTAAAAGAAAAGTTGGTTTCGATTCTTTAAAAGTACAATTTAATAAATAAGAAAAAATGGCAAAAATAACATTTATAACAAGCGATAACGAAACCATAACTTTAGAAGGAACATCTGGTTCTGTAATGGAATTAGCTGTAAATAACAACGTAAAAGGAATTGATGGCGATTGTGGTGGCGTTTGTTCTTGCGCAACTTGTCACGTTCACGTAGCTCCAGAAGATTTTGCAAAAACAGGTGGTCCAGAAGAATTAGAAAACGATATGTTAGAGTTCGATGATTTAACAAACGAATACAGTCGCCTTTCTTGTCAGCTACAAATTAGCGAAGCATTAGATGGAATTGTTTTAAAAGTGGCTAAATAATTTTTGTTGATGTTAGAAACTGCAAATCAAATTTGTGTTGTAATTGGAGCCAGTCATGCAGGTGTAAATTTTGCTTTTAATCTTAGAAAAGAAGGTTGGCAAGGTGCTATTATTTTGTATGATGTAGATCCAAATACACCTTATCACAGACCTCCATTATCAAAATCTTATATTGTAAATGGCGATTTAAATAGCAACCTTTTAAAGCCTCTAGAATCTTATCAAAAGGAAAATATCACCTTAGAGTTAGGTAAAAAAGTTACCTCTATCAATAGAGCTTTAAAAACCATTTCTATAGAAAATGAAACCGATCAAAAATATGATAAACTTGTAATTGCAACTGGTGCAATCGCTTTAATTCCGCAAATAAATGGCATTAAAGAAGCCACAAATTTGTTTGCAATGCGAACTGCTGCAGATGCTATTGCTATTAAAAATGCCATAGATACATCATCAGAAAAAAGAGTTGTGATTATTGGAGGTGGCTATATTGGTTTAGAAACGGCTGCTTCTCTTAAAAAAATTGGTGCAAAAGTAATTGTTTTAGAAAGGGAATCTAGAGTTTTAGAAAGAGTTACAGCTCCATTAATGTCTGAGTATTTTATGGATTTACATCAAGAAAATGGTGTGAAAATTTTAATCAAAAAAAATGTAATTTCTATAAAAAACGAAGGTAGTTTTAATACTGTTTTTTGTGATGATAACACTTATTTTGAAGCTGATATCGTAATTGTAGGGGTTGGAATTCGTGTAAACGCAGAATTGGCAAAAAATGCTGATTTAGAAATTGAAAACGGAATAAAAGTAAACCAGTTTGCACAAACCAATGATAAAAACATCTACGCAATTGGCGATTGCACTTTACACTACAACCCTCATTATGATAAGTTTATTCGTTTAGAATCTGTTCAAAATGCCGTAGATCAAAGCAAAGTTGCAGCTGCATCTATTTGTGGTAAAAACTTAATTTACGATACAATTCCTTGGTTTTGGTCAGATCAATATGATGTTAAATTGCAAATGGTTGGTTTATCTAATGGTTATAATGAAGTGTTGTTGAGAAAAGAAGCAACCGAAAACACCAGTTTTTCTGTGTGGTATTTTAAAAATGAAGAATTATTAGCTGTGGATGCCATTAACAACGGAAAAGCCTACGTTTTAGGAACACGTTTTATAAAAGGAAAACAAAAAATTAACAAATCGAAATTGGTTGATGTTTCAATACCCATGAAACCTACTAGTTTTTTATAGAATATATTATGAGTTTACAATCAAAATCTGCAATAGCAACTGGCGATGGAAAGTTTATTATTGATACCATAACAATAGCAAATCCGAAGGAAGATGAAATCGTTGTAAAGATAAAAGCAGCTGGTTTGTGCCATACAGATCACGATTCTTTAACTTGGGGTAAACCTATTATTTTAGGTCATGAAGGTGCAGGTATCATAGAAAAAATTGGCGCCAATATTACCGATTTTAAAGTTGGTGATAAAGTTATTTTAAACTGGGCCACGCCCTGTATGAAATGTTTTCAATGTCAAGAAGGTAACCAACATATTTGCGAAAATAACTCACCTGTAACTGCTGGTGGAAATGGTTACACTCCAGGTCACGCACATTTAGAAGGATCAAAATGGAATAACAAACCTATAGAACGTTCTTTTAATATTGGTACCATTGCAGAATATGCTTTGGTAAAAGAATCTGCTTGTGTAAAATTAGATTCAGAAATGCCAATGCCATCTGCAAGTATTATTAGTTGCGGAGTAATGACAGGTTATGGTTCTGCTGTAAATACAGCCAAAGTTACTGCAGGTAGTTCTGCTGTAATTCTTGGAACTGGTGGAGTTGGATTAAACGTAATTCAAGGTGCAAAAATATCTGGTGCAGCAAAAATTATTGCCATTGATATTAATCCTGAACGATTAAAAATGGCAAAACAATTTGGGGCAACTCATACCATTTTAGCAGACAAAAATGATGTTGGTTTGATGAATGCATCAGAAGAAGTTAAAAAAATGACAAATGGTAGAGGAGCAGATTTTGCTTTCGAATGTACTGCAATTCCGGCTTTAGGTGCTGCACCTTTAGCTATGATTCGTAATGCAGGAACTGCAGTTCAAGTAAGTGGAATTGAAGAAACCATATCTATAGATATGAATTTATTTGAATGGGATAAAATTTACATCAATCCATTGTATGGTAAATGCAGACCACATATCGATTTTCCGAAACTGGTAGATTTATATGATAAAGGCGATTTATTATTAGATGAAATGATAACCAAAACCTATCCAATAGAAAATTTACAACAAGCTTTTGACGATATGTTAGCAGGTAAAAATGCCAAAGGAGTTATTGTTTTTGATTAAAAACCAAATATGAGAACTAAAATACAAACCGTTTTAATTATTGGTTTCCTTTTTACGACGCTAATAAATGCTCAAATAGAAGCTCCAAAAGGAAAAAAATGGACAACAATTGAACATCTTTCTGATGAATTTAATGGCAATAAATTAAATAAGAACAAATGGATTGCAGACCCAGAAGGTCATCCAGATTTTGATTGGATTGGTAGACCTCCAGCACTATTTAAAGAAAGTTCGATCAACATAAATAAAGGTTTTCTAGAAATTGAAGTGGGTAAACTTAACAAAACATTTACCAGTAATAAATATAAAAAACCTGCTATTTACAATTATTATGGAGGTATAATAAGAGCTACAAAACCAATTTCTTATGGCCATTATTTCGAAGCAAAATTTAAAATGAGTAAAACAGAAATGGGTGGTGGTTTCTGGATCATGTCTCGTAATAAATGTGATTTTAAACACGAAATAGACATTACAGAATCTGTTGGCTCTATATCTGCTTTAACTGAAGAATGGGGTAAAAAATGGAACAAGATTATGCACTCAAACACCATTCACAGGCAAACATCTTGCAACGAAGCAAAACGTAGCCAAGGAGTTATGTTTCCAGAAGTAAAAAATTCTGAAAAATATTATACTTATGGTTGTTGGTGGAAAAGTCCTACAGAATTATTGTTCTATTTAGATGGTAAACACGTTTATACTGTAAATCCGCCAGTAGATTTTGATCAAGAATTATTTCTACATTTTTCTATAGAAAGCTATGATTGGAACCCAATTCCTGCAGATGGTGGTAAGGTTGCAAGTGCATCAAAAGAAGACAGAACTGCTTACATAGATTATATTAGAACTTATAAACAAGAAAATAAAAACTAATAAAATCACCATTTTAAAATGAAGTTAAAAACATCAATTTTAATTATTGTATTCAGTTGCTTTTGTAATTTTATTACTGGGCAAGAAGTTGACCTTTTAAAAAACTGGAAGTTTTCTAATTACGATTATGGAGATGCTTTTCAAGAAAATTTTGATGATACAAATTGGAATAAAGTTACTGTACCTCATGATTGGGCTGTAAAACAAGATTTTGATTTTGCACATGATGTACAGTTAACTATGGTTGTACAAGATGGTGAAACGCAACCTAGATATAGAACTGGTAGATCTGGAGCTTTACCTTATGTTGGTATTGGTTGGTATAGAACAAATTACAACATTACAGCATCAGTATTAAAAGAGAAAGTTCAGTTGCTTTTTGATGGTGCTATGAGCAATGCAAAAGTATATGTAAATGGTAATTATGTAGGTCAAAGACCTTTTGGTTACATTTCTTTTTATTTTGATATTACAAAATACCTAAAAGCTGGTCATAATTCAATTGCTGTTCGTTTAGAGAATTTTAATAGTCAATCTCGTTGGTATCCAGGAGCTGGTTTGTACCGAAAAGTTTCTGTAATTAAAACCAATAAAACCCACGTTAAAACTTGGGGAACATTTGTAACTACTCCAAAAATTAACAAAAAAAATGCTAAAGTTCATTTAGAAGTTGAAGTTTTAGGAACAGGAAGTTACACAATGCTTAATGAAATTATTTCTTCGGATGGAAAAGTAGTTTCAAAAACATCCAAAGAAATTACGTTAGACAAAAGCACTAAATTTTCTGAAGATTTTGAGGTTAAAAAACCAAAATTATGGAGTTTAGATACGCCAAATTTATATCAACTTAAAACATCAATTTTAAAAGATAATAAAGTTGTAAACACTTATAAAACCACTTTCGGAATTCGAAATATTCGTTTTGAGGTTGATGGATTTTATTTAAATGATAAAAAAGTAAAATTTAAAGGTGTAAATATGCATCACGATTTAGGACCTGTAGGTGCAACTTTTCATAAAGAATTGTTTGTGCGTCAAATGAAAAAAATGAAAGAAATGGGTGTAAATGCCATTCGTTTTTCTCATAATCCTCCTGCTCCAGAAGCTTTAGATATTTGTGATGAAATGGGTATTTTAGCTATTGATGAAGCTTTTGATGAATGGCAAATTGGTAAAGTAATGAATGGGTATTCGTTGCATTTTGATAAATGGTCTAAAAAAGATTTGTCTGATATGATTTTAAGAGATCGTAATCATCCATCCATAATTATGTGGAGTATTGGTAACGAAATTTTAGAGCAATACAGAAAAGATCCTAATGATATTACTGGTTATTTAAATAAAATTGTAAAATCTTTAGATACAACTCGTGCTACAACTGCTGGTTTTAATTCTTCTGCAGGTGCTTTAAGAAGCAAAATGGCGCATACTGTAGATGTTGCTGGTTTTAATTATAAACCCGGAATTTATCATCAAATAAGAAAAGAATATCCGAATTTAAAGTTTTATGCAAGCGAAACTGGTGGAGCTGTAAGCGTTAGAAATAGCTATAAATTTCCGGTTGTTTTTGATACTTTACACAATAAAAGAGGGAATTCTTTAAACACAAAAGTATACAAAGATGGTTATCCAGGAAACTACGAAACCACCAATGTGCCTTGGGGATATCCTGCTTATAAAGAGTTTGCTTCTTTAGAGAAAAACACTTCTGTTTATGGCGAATTTGTTTGGACAGGTTACGATTATTTAGGTGAACCTTCTCCTTATCACGATGCAAAATCTAGAAGCTCTTATTTTGCTCCTGTAGATTTTATTGGTTTAGAAAAAGACAAATTCTATTTATACCAAACGCAATGGAAAACGGATAAAGATGTATTGCACTTTTTTCCTCATTGGACTTTGCCTGATATGAAAGGAAAAGAAATACCTGTTGTTTGTTATACTTCTTACGAAAAAGCAGAACTTTTTGTAAACGGAAAAAGCTATGGTATACAAACCAAAAAACCAATAAATAATCATTCTTACGAAAATAATTCTATTGATAAACCTGCATCTGGAGGTGGTAATTGGGATTTATTTAAAGCATACGCAATTGTTTGGGATAATGTGGTTTATGAACCTGGTGAAGCAAAAATTGTAGCTTACAATAAAAAAGGAAAACAAGTTGCAGAAGTAAAAAGATTTACTGCTGGCAAACCTCATCATATTAAAATTAACCCTGAATTAAAATCCATTAAAAATGACGAAGTTGGTGTTTATATTGTTTCTGTATTAGATAAAGATGGCAATTTGTGTGTGAACTATAATAAAAATATGAACATTACGATTACTGGTGCTGCAACATTTTTAGCTGCAGGAAATGGAGATCCAACTAATATGCAAAACCTCTCTAAACCGAAAAGAAAATTCTTTAATGGGCAAGCTGCTGTTTTTGTAAAATCTCATAAAAAAGGAACTATTTCTGTGGATATAAAATCAGAAAGTTTACAAAAAGTAGATCAATCATTAATTGTAGAATAAGAAAATTATGCCATCAAGTTTTAGAACTATTGAACTTTCTGATCCTGTTTTTGAATCGCAAAACTTACGATTTTTAACGGTTAAAACATCTAACTTAAAAGGCAGAGGAGATATTTGTTTGTATGTACCACAAGTGGATGAAAACCTAGATGATTTACCAATTTACATACTTTTACACGGAGTTTATGGAAGTGCTTGGATTTGGGCAATGAAAGGCGGAGCTCATAAAACTACAGAAAGATTAATCAATAATAAAACCATAAAACCGGCCATTATTGCAATGCCTTCTGATGGCCTTTGGGGTGATGGTTCTGCGTACTTTGCTCATCATCAAAAAAACTTTGACAATTGGATTGTTAATGATGTAATTACGGCTGTAAAAGAAAATATTCCTGAAGCTAAAAACTCAATTTCAACTTGTATTGGTGGTTTGTCTATGGGAGGTTATGGAGCTTTATCTTTGGGAGGAAGATTTCCAGAGAAATTCAAAGCCATTTCTGGTCATAGTTCGATTACAAAATTAGAACAAATGACACTATTTGTTGAAGAGCCTTTGGAAGCCTATCAACAAGAAGCAAAATTTACTGATGTTATTGATATTTTAAAAGAGAACAAATTAAAATTACCTCCATTTCGTTTTGATTGTGGTGTAAGTGATGATTTATTTGAAGCTAACAAACTACTTCACAATCAACTTTTAAAAGCTAATATTCCTCACGAATATGAAGAGTTTAATGGTGGTCATGAATGGCCTTATTGGATTGAGCATTTGGAGAAAACATTGATTTTCTTTAATCAAAATAGTTAAAAAAACAACTTACTAAAAACAAAAAAGGTTCGATTTTAAACTAATAAAATCGAACCCAAACTATCAACAAATTTTTGGTTTTTATTGATTTGCTAAATTATATTGCACTTCTAAAGGCACACCAAAGTTACCTTCTAATTCCTTTTTAATTTGTTTAAAGAACTTGGTATCTGGTGGCATACTTAAATTTTTCCAAAATTCTGCGTTATAAGGTAAGTCTAAAGACCCCATATCTGTATCGCCTCCAAAAGCATTTACATCTATTTTTTTCTTATCTGTTTCTACTTTGTAAACAAAAGCTTCTAATCTGTAACTCATTTCTTCGGCATCTGTATTCCAATATTTTTGTGGTATTTGTTTTCTACCTAATCCCCATTCGTTAGCATAATAACTTAAATACAGTTTTCCATTTTCATGTCTTTTATACACCATAATAGCCTTGTTTCTTTCTATTCTAAAAACCCCATAGCTATCTACACCAATATATAATTTTACTTTATCCCATTTATTTTTTCCTGTACCTTCAAAAATTAAAACCTCTTCACCTTCGTAAGAAGTTTCTCCTGTAATTTCCCATTTGTATTTTTTTAGGTTTGGAGTTCTATCAGTTGGTCTTAAAGGGTTTGCAGTTATCATCCAATTAATATCATGTGTCCATTGTTTACGTTTCCAGATTCTATAATCTGCAGATTTTCTAGACTCTGTAACTTCAACTATTCCTAAAGGGCTTGCAGGTCCTCGATCTCTAATTTTAATATAATTTTCTACAAAAAATTTAGATTTACCACCTTCTGTAGCTGCTCTTCTGTATAATAATTCTATTTGATGCGGCTTGCTTAAAGTATTGTCTTTTAACTTTTTTAAGGCGTTTATAACATATGTTTTTGGTGCTACAATTGTAATTTCATCCATTTCAAAAACAGTTTCTTTTAAAACGATTTTCTTTTCAGCTTGTGCCAAATAATCTTTTATTTTTATTTTAAAAGGATTAAAACCTAAACTCGTAAAAGATAACATATCTTCTAGTTCGCTGCTTGTAATTTTTAAAGAAAACTCACCATCTTCTGTACTAGATGTACCTCTATTTTTTTTAAGAATACTTATGGCAGCAAACGGAATTGGATTATTAAATTCATCTAAAACAATACCTTTTACTTCAATACTTTTCTGAGCAAAACTGTTTTGCGAATTAAATCCGAAGAAAATTATGCTAAGAAATAAAATTATAAATCTGCTCTTCATTTTAAAAATTTAATCATTATTTGTTTACCAATTTATACTGTGTTTCTAATGGCACTCCAAAATTACTTTCTAATCCTGCTTTAATTTGTTTATAAAACTTAGTATCTGGTGGCATACTTAAATTTTGCCAAAAAACTGGGTCGTATGGTAATTCTAAATTCCCCATATCTTTATCTGCACCATATGCTCTTACTTTAATTTTTTTCTTATCAGTTTGTACATCATATACAAAAGCTTCAAGCTGATATCTTAAGGTTTCTGCGGGCGTGCCTAATAATTCTTTTGGTATATTCCATTTAGGAAAACTCCAATCATTTTTATAATAACTGATTACTAATTTTCCATTTTGATGTTTTTTATAGATATATAAAGATTTTCCTCTTTCAATTCGATACACTTTATAGCTATCTATACCAATGAATAAAACAATATTATCCCACTTCTTTTTAGGGTTTGTTCCTTTTAAAATTAATACTTCTTCACCATCATAAGAGGTTTCTCCATCTACAATCCATTTAAACTTTTTTAAATTTCTTTTATGCTGAGAAGAAATTGGTCTTAACGGATTTACTTCATGCATACCAATTATTGGATGTCTCCATTGTTCGCGTTTCCAATACCTATAATCCGCAGATTTTCTAGAATGTAAAACTTGAATAATTCCTGTGCCATAAGCAGGACCTCTATCTCTTACAGCAACGTAATTCTCTACAAAAAACTTAGATTTCCCTTCTTCTGTTCCTGCTCTTCTAAATAGCATTTCTAGCTTATGAGGTTCACTTAATGTATTTTCTTTTAAACTTTTAAGTGCTGATAAAACATAATGTTTTGGTGCTAAGATTGTAATCTCATCCATTTCCATTACACTTTCTTTTAACACAATTTTCTGCTCTTTTTGTGCTAAATAATCTTTTACTTTAACCTTTGTTGGTATAAAACCTAAAGATGAAAAAGACAAGGTGTCTTCTAATTCTGCTGATGTTAGAAAAAGAGAAAAACCACCATCTTCAGTACTAGAAGTTCCTTTAGTTTTACCCACTAAAGTAATTGCAGCAAATGGTATAGGATTATCAAATTCATCGATTACAATACCTTTTACAACTACCTTTTGCTGAGCTTGAATTGCATTGGTATTTAATCCTAAAAAAATAAAAAGTAAGAAAGTAATTGTTGTAAGTTGTTTCATTTTTTAAATAAATTACAGTTTAAGAATACTATTTTTTTACAAAAACAGTATTGTAAACTTTGTTTGCATTTTTAATCTTAATAAAATAAGTACCTGCTTGCAAAGCAGAAACATCAATTGAATTAAGAGTGTTTTTAGTTACTACTTGCTTCCCTAAAACAGAGAATATTTTTACATCAACCAAACCATTTATTTCATTTCTAAACTTTAAGTTTAAAGTTGTTGTTGTTGGGTTTGGATAAATCGTTAAATTATCATCTAAAAAAACATCGTTTACAGACAATGGTTCTCCTGAATCTTCTATTGCATTGATACCTGCTGTCCATGCAGTACCACCAAATTCGTAAGCTCCAATATCTGGCGCATTATTTTTATAGGGTTTTGTAAAATCAGAAATTACCCTTCCTTGATCTACAACAGCAGAATTTGCTAAAGGCATAAAATCTTGATTGTTTGGGTCTTTTAAAGTTGATAATGTTGTAATTACATTGTCTTTTATATCAAATTCACTAGTACCATTACCCGCAAACCAATCTGCAACATTAGAAAAGTTATTGTAAATCTTGTTGTTAGATTGACTACGACCATTTACCCATGAATCCATAGCTCTTTCTGCATCCCAAATTGTATTATGATAAAAGTTTAAATTCTCGTTATTCCAGTTTACTTGGTATGCACTCCAAGAAACATTCCAAACTACATTATGATGCACAACATAACCTTTACTATCGTTGTCTAAATAAATTCCTGCAGCTTTTGCAGGATCACCTTGTGAATGCGAATAAGAAGGAGCTATAGCATCGTGAAACCAATTATGATGAATTTCATTATTTTTTAAATTAGTATTACCCACAGTATAAAAAATACCAGAATCGCTATTAATTTTTTGAGAAGCAGAAACATCATTATACGCAACCTCGCAATTACTACCTGCAACATACATTCCGTCTCTACCTGCATTAAAAATAGTGTTTTTTAACACTTTTAAATTATTTGCTGATGTTCGAATTGGAGATGCATGAATACCAACATAATCGATATTAGAAATGGTATTTTGCTCTACAATACAATTATGAGCACCAGACCAATTTACAACTGTAATTCCGCTTGCAGAAGAATGATCTATAGTGTTTCCTCTTACAATTGTATTACCTCCAAGAATTTCTAAAGATGCTTCACCAACTTGAGCAGAAGTGTTTGTTAAACTATCATGACCTTCACTGCCATGTATTATATTACAGTTTAAAATGATATTATTATCTGCATTATTATGAATTTTTACACTTCCGCCAAAGAAATCTAATCCTTCAAATTTTATATAATCTCCTTTAATTTCTGCAATAAATTGAGCAGTTGCATATTCAACAGAATTATCAGCAGGTTTAGCACCATTATTTGTTTTTAAATACAGTGTAGTTGTTGTTGCATCATAATACCATTCTCTATAATAATCTAATGCTTCTAACTTATTAAACAAATAAAATTGCCCTCTTTCATTACCTACATTATTTCTCCAGGTTTCTGCATTATGAGTATTAAAAGGCCACTTGTTTATATCTACTTGTTCGTGGTTTATTCTAGAGGTTGTGTTAGATGTAATTGGTCTGGTCCAACTTGTGCCAGAATGTGCACCTAAATAATACATTAAACCACCATTTGCCCAATTAATATTTGGTATACCAGAAGCAGTTATATAATTCCCTGCACCTCCACCAGTTACAGGGTGGCAATCTACGGTCCATCTATTATTATCAATATTATTAGGCCAACGTGCTAAATCCATATATTCATCATTATGATATACAGCTCTAAATCTGCTTGCAATATTCATATTTACAGAGGTTTTGTAAATATCATTTTGGTAGAGTTGCCAATTATTTATTTTTTTTGTAGCTCTAATATCAACCTTTTCACCATCCATTGCTTTTATAGTAATGTAATTACTGCTCGTACCATTTTTAGAAATTACAAAAGGTTCTTCGTACACACCACCTCTAATTATACAAACATCGCCAGAAGTTAAAACTGAAATTGCTTTGCTTAAAGTTTTATAAGGGCTAGATAAAGTTCCGTTATTAGAATCATTACCATTTGTAGCAACATAAATAGTTTTACTGTACATAAAACTTGATGCGAATAAAATTGCAATTACTAAAATTTGTTTTATCCTTTTTAAAATCATTTTTTGATGTTTTACCATTCAGTCAATTTTTTATTACTCTTTTATTCAATAATTTTTAAATTTTTGCTAAATTTAGACTTCATTTTTTATCAGATTGATAACATTTAAAATCATTAAGCTTTTCCTAAAATTAACATTGTTGTAAATATCTTTACTTTATGGGTAGTTTATAGAAACAAATGTTCACTTTGAGATTACAAATGGACGATAACCACAAGAAATGATATGTATATGTAAAAACTTAGTTACTTAAAAGCTGTCTTTTCTCATATAATCAAAATTAAATATCCGTAATTTTGTATTTAAACTAAAGAACATTAGTTCTACCAACAATGCCAACAAAAAACAAATACTTAAAACAAATTTTATTGTGGAGATATAAAAATATCTCTGAACGTAGATTTGTTTATCTCTTAAGTATTTTAGTTGGTTTTTTAGCGGGTCTTGGTACAGTAACTTTAAAAAACTTTACGCACTACATTCAGTTGCTTTTATCTATAGATTTTTTAAAAAGTTATAAAAGTTCACTGTATTTTATTTTTCCAATTATTGGTTTATTTATAGTTGCTGTAATTAAAAAAACTTGGCTTAAAAAACATATTGGTCATGGAATTTCTACAACGCTCTATGCTATTTCTAAAAGAAAAGGAATTATACCAAAATATAATATTTTTGCTTCTTTAATAACAGCACCAATTACTGTTGGTTTTGGGGGTTCTGTAGGTTTACAAGGGCCTGCAGTTAGTGCTGGTACAGCATTAGCTTCTTATACTTCTAGGTTGTTTCATATGAACACCAAAACAAGAATGTTATTAATTGGTTGTGCTACAGCAGGTGCTATGTCTTCTATGTTTAAAGCTCCAATTGCAGGTATTGTTTTTGCTTTAGAGGTTTTTAGCTTAGATATAGCTTTTGTTTCTTTAGTCCCTTTGTTATTGGCATCTGTTTCTGCAATAGTTACTTCTTACCTTTTTTTAGGTTCTGATGTTTTATTGGGGTTTGAATTAAATGATGAATTCGCAATTGGAGAAATTGGTTTTTACGCCCTTTTCGGAATTTTTACAGGTATTATTTCTGTGTATTTTTCTAAAGTATATTTTCTGATTAGAAAGTTCTTTTATCAATTTGAAAATCGATTTACAAGGCTAATTATCGGGAGTGTAATTATCGGTTTTATTTTATTTCTGATGCCAGCTTTATATGGTGAAGGTTATGGATTAATCAATAATTTATTAAAAGGAAACCACATTGCAGCAATTGGCAATACTCCTTTTTCTTTTGATGAAAACAACATCTGGATTGTAATTATTCTCTTATTATTAATTACCTTTTTTAAGGCGATAGCTATGAGTACCACATTTGCAGCTGGTGGAGTTGGTGGTATTTTTATACCCACTTTAGTTATGGGAAGTGCGCTTGGTAATGCCTTTGCTAAAATCATAAATAATATGGGTTTAGGTTTTCAGGTTTCTGAGGCTAATTTTACCTTAATTGGTATGACAGGTTTAATGGCAGGAGTTCTACATGCGCCACTAACAGCCATTTTCTTAATTGCAGAAATTACTGGTGGTTATGATTTATTTGTACCTCTTATGTTAGTTGCAGCAATTTCTTTTGCCTTTACAAAATACTTTATATCGAATTCAATTTATACCTACAAATTAGCACAAAGAGGCGAGCTCATTACACACAACAAAGACAAAAATGTAATGATGATGATGCAGATTGATGATCTAATTGAAACCAATTTTAAAAAGATTTATCCAGATATGTTATTAGGTGATATGCTAAAAAAAGCAGTTGCTAAATCTGCACGAAATATTTTTCCGGTAATTAATAAAGAAAATCAGTTTTTAGGTATTGTTTTAATGGATGATATTAGACCCATAATGTTCGATAAAGAAATGTACGATTGTACTACTGTACAAACTTTTATGAAAGCTGCACCAGAAATTATACATCATACAGATTCTGTTGAAAAAATAATGAAAAAATTTAAAGTGAGTGGTGCTTGGAATTTACCTGTAATTAAAGGAAATACTTATGTTGGTTTTATTTCTAAATCTAAATTATTAACTGCTTATCGAAACAAATTGGTTGAGGTTACGTCTTAATTACACGTGCTGATCTATTAAAATAGCATTACCATCAGGATCTAAAACTACAAAATTAGCTGGACCAGAAGTTGTTTCATCTGCTTCTGATTCTAATTGTTCACCTTCGTTTTTTAAATGTTTTTGAATGGTTCTTACATCATCAAAATCATTCAACTTATTAGCACTTTCATCCCAACCAGGGTTAAAGGTCATAATGTTGTTTTCAAACATTCCTTGAAAAAGACCTATTAAAGCATTACCGTTTTTCATAATGAGATAATTCTTTTCAATTTCGCCTGCAAAAACTGAAAAACCTAATTTTTCGTAAAATGCTTTTGATTTATAAATGTCTTTTACTGCTAAACTATTAGAAAATGCACCTAATTTCATATTGGTAGTTTTTGATTGATGTTTTAAAGTTAAGAAAATCTTTTGTAATGTCTATTGCTTAGGAGAATGCAAATAGTTCACAAACAAGTTTAGCCCTGATTGAAATGGCATCCTTTTTTTGTTTTTCACAAAAAAAGATATAATGAAAAGCAGGAAATAGCTACTAAAACTCTAATTCTCCATAGACAACAAAACCATTCTTAACTCCATAAAAGTAAAAGATTTATCTACTTTTTCTTTAAGTTCAGTGAGGTTTTTAAACTCAACTTCTTCTATTTGATTTATAATTTCTTTGTACTTTTTTAGCGGAATTAATTCTAAAATATCAACATCGCCAGAAGGGATAAAACTTGCCAAATGACTCTCTATTGTACCTGCTGTTAAACTGCGCTCTTTGGCTATTTCTTTTATAGATAAGCCAGACTTAAAGAGCTCTAAACTAATTTGTTTTGTCGGTTTTTTATCTTCTTTTTTCTGCTCATTGAACTTGTTTATTCCGTTTTCTTTGCAATATTGTTCAATAACTTCTAAAATTTCTTCTCCGTATTTAGTTACACGAGTTTTACCCATTCCTTTAACTTTTAGCAACTCTTTTTCTGTTCTTGGCAAAGCATCGCACATTGCATACAAGGTTTCTTGGGTAAAAATTTGAAAAGCAGCTATGTTTTCATTTATTCGAATTTCATCACGCAATTCACGTAATTTTAAAGCCAACAACGGGTCTTTTCTAGTAGATAATTTTTTCTTTTTAGCTGTTGGTGCAGATTTTTGTAAAACAGCTTTTGCTCTAACTTTTAAATATTCTTGAACCTTAAATCCGTTTGTCATTTTATTTAAAGCAAACAACTTTTCGAGTAATTTTTCTTGTAAAGAATCAAACTGAGTGGTAAAATCTTTTTTTACAGCTTTATTATCCGAAGAAAATTCTATGGTATTTAATGGTTTTAATATGTTGTTTTTTGTCTGATTTAAAAAATAATCGACAGCTTTTGTAAATCGTTCTTGAATTTGAGAGCTATTTTCTGGGAGGATATTATCCTCAGAAATTTTATTTAATTGATTTTTAAATCCGTTAGAAACCTTCATTAAAGCTACAACTCCATCATCTTTTATGGTTTGTAAATGATCAATAACATCTCCTTTTATACTGGTTTGATTTTTATAAAAAATATCTATTAATCTAGTTGATGGATATAAAAATGGTTGAAAATCGAATAATTCTGCAATTAAATTGAGTTGAAAATCTTTTTCTGATGCGTTTAAAACAGTTTCATCTGGATGATTTTCTTCTACACTTTCATTAAAAACACTTACAGTTTGATCGTTAATTATTGCGTTGCTGGTAATTGGCGTTTTTAAAACTAAACCTTCTAAAGAAGTACATCTACTTAAAGCTACATAGGTTTGACCGTGAGCAAATGAAGCTTCTGCATCTATTATGGCTTTTTCGAAAGTTAAACCCTGACTTTTATGAATTGTAATTGCCCAAGCTAAACGTAATGGAATTTGTGAAAAAGAACCAATAACATCTTCTTTAATCTCTTTGGTTTCTTCGTTAATGGTATAATTTACATTGTCCCAATTTTCTCTTTCTGTAACAATTTCATCAATTTCGTTGGCACACTGTACAGTTACATTTTCTCTTGAAATGTCAGTTACAATTCCTATTTTACCATTAAAATATCTTTTTTCTGGTGATGAATCATTTTTGATAAACATTACTTGAGCACCAATTTTTAACTCTAATTTTTCATCATTAGGAAACGCGTTTTCATTGAATTTTCCAGAAACTTCAGCATCAAAAAAATGACTTTGGTATTTAATTTTATTCAGCTCAGAATTGTTAATTAAATTGGCTCTTTTATTGTGTGTTGTTAAGGTGATATAACCATCGTCTTTGGTTGACGAGAATTCTGGATTATACCTTTCATTTAAAATTTTAGCAGATTTTTCTGATAAATTACTATTTCTGACTTCATTTAAAATGGTAATAAAATCTTCGTTTTTCTGACGATAAATATGCTTTAATTCTATAGAAACTACATTGGCCTCTTGAAAAGCTTTAGAGCTGAAGAAATACATAGTATCATAGTAACTTCTTAGTAAACTCCATTCATTTGGCCTAACAACTGGAGCCAATTGTTGTAAATCTCCAATCATTAAAACTTGAGCGCCTCCAAATACTTTGTTTCTATTTTTATAACGTCTCATTACTTGATCTATGCCATCTAACAAATCTGCACGAACCATAGAAATTTCGTCTATAATTACTAAATCTAACGATTTTATAATATCAATTTTAGTTTTAGAAAACTTACGTTGCTGATTTGTATTTGCAATTTGATTTGGTAAAATAGGCCCAAAAGGCATTTGAAAAAACGAATGAATCGTAACACCTTTTGCATTAATTGCTGCTACTCCAGTAGGAGCAACAATAACCATTCTTTTTAAAGATTCGTTTTTAATTTTGTGTAAAAAAGTAGTTTTACCTGTACCTGCTTTACCTGTTATAAATAAGTTTCTATCTGTTTTATTGATAAAATTAAAGGCAAGTTCTAACTCAGGATTTTTTGGCATTGTAGCTTTTTATTGCAAGGTAAATAAAATCAAAAAAAGAAAAAAAGACCAAATGGTTAAGATCGTAAAATTTTTTCCATTTTACGGCCTTTTGCTAATTCATCTATTAGCTTTTCCATTTGTCTGCATTTTTTATAGATTTCAAATTCATCTTCAATTTCCTCAATTCTATAACCACAAACCACACCTTTAATCTTTTCTGCATTGGGATGCATTTTGGCTTTATCAAAAAATTCTCTAAAGGTTACTTTTTCTTGGATTAAAGATTGTAATTTATCTACATTAAAACCTGTTAACCATTCTAATACTTGATGAAATTCTTCTTTTGTTCTCCCATTTTTTTCTAATCTATTCCAATAAAGAGGATAAATAGAACCAAATATCATATTTGCTACTTTTTCATTTTTTTGGGCTGTAACTTTCATTTTTAAGAATTTAAAGTTGAGCTAAAGATAACACCTTTATTCTTTCTCGTAATCGTGTATAAAAGTGATGTGTGGACTACTGGCCATTAAGTTTGGGTTTGTGCCTTCTATGCCTTCAGGAATTGAATGATTACGTGTTTTATAATACTTTACCCAACTAGCCATTGGTTTTCCTGAACTGTCATTAAACGTCATTGGATGTGTAAGAAATGGAATAGCATTTTTAGACAAATCTTGAGTTGAAAACATTTTATAAACCAATTCTGAACAATAATAAGAACTGTTATCCCATAAAAAAATATCATCATAAGGTGTGTTTATTCTTTCAAGTCCGTATGCAATTGCTTTAGAAATATAAGGTTGATAAACGCTATCTAATCTTGCAACTGTAGTTTGCGATTTGTTTTGTTTATTCTTGTTTCTATTCAAAAATTCTTTTAAAGGAGTTTTACTAATTCCTATTTTTGGATAGGCTTCTACCACAAACCATTTTTCGTCTTCTTTCATTGCCATACCAACATGCGAATAGTTTTTAGCAATTGCAGTGGCAGTTACATTTTTAATTGCATTATCTATTTCGTCTGTTCCTGTATTTTGAAATAGTAAGTCTCCTTCTTTTAGTTTGAAAGTATCATTTTTGGAGTTGCTATTACAACTAAATAAAATAAAAGCGAATAATAGAATTACACATATTTGAATTAGATTTTTAATCATAATTTTTTAGTTTGATACTTACAAAGTTCGTGTTTTTTTGCTGATTACTAAATAAACTAGCAACCTGTGCTTAAAATAAAGAATAGAACAACAAATAGGCTTAGCCCTGATTGAGCCTTTCGTTAAACTCAAGACAAGCTAATTGTTTGAGCTCTCCCGATTTTAATCGGGAAGCGAGTAGCGAAAGCAGGAAATAGCTACAAATAAAAAAACTCCAGCTTTGCAGCTGGAGTTTCGTCGTTTAAAAATAATTCAAATATGAACTAGCTCTTTAAGTCTTTAATAATATTTAAAGCTTCTCTAGTTTTTTCTTCAATCTTTACTAAATCAAAATTACCATCAGCATCTTTTGCCATTAATTTAGATCCCATACCTACACAAGTAACTCCTGCAGCAAACCAAGCTGATAAGTTTTCTTTTGTTGGTGCAACACCACCTGTTGGCATAATAGAGGTCCATTGTTGTGGGCCTTTAATACCTTTTACAAATTGAGGACCATAAATATCACCAGGGAAAAGTTTTACGATTTCGCATCCTAATTCTTCTGCTCTTGTAATTTCTGTTAAAGTTCCACAACCAGGAGACCAAAGTACTTTTCTTCTGTTACAAACAATTGCAATATCTTCTCTTAAAACTGGAGTTACAATAAAGTTTGCGCCTAAAGCCATATATAATGATGCTTGACCTGCGTCTGTTACAGAACCAACACCCATTACCATTCCTGGTAATTCTGCAATTGCATATTTGGTTAATTCTCCAAAAACCTCGTGAGCGAAATCGCCACGTGCTGTAAATTCTAAAAGTCTTGCTCCACCATCGTAACAAGCTTTTAAAACTTTTTTACTTACTTCTATATCTTTATGAAAAAACAAAGGAACCATCCCTGTGTCTTTCATAACTTGTGCTACTTCTATTCTTGTAAATTGTGCCATAATCTTATCTTGCTACTCTACCAGAAGCATCACCTCCCATTAATTTTTCTACTTCTGCAACTGTTGCTAAGTTAGCATCACCTTTAATAGTGTGTTTTAAACAAGATGCAGCAACTGCAAAGTCTAATGCATTTTGGTCATCTTCTGGGTATTTTAATAATCCGTAGATTAAACCTCCCATAAATGAATCTCCACCACCAACTCTATCTACGATATCTGTAATTTGATATTGACGAGTTTGGTATAATGTAGAACCATCATATAAAACACCAGCCCAAGTATTATGAGATGCAGAAATTGAACCTCTTAAAGTTGTAATTACTTTTTTAGCTCTTGGAAATTTTTTCATCATTTGCTCACAAACTGATAAAAATGCTTCTGCTTTTACGTTATGACCTTCTGTTTGTACAGAGATTCCTTCTGGTTTAATACCAAAGTGCATTTCTGCATCTTCTTCGTTTCCTAAAACGATATCACAGTAAGAAGTTAATTCTGTCATTATTTTTTCTCTATGAGCATCGTCACAGAATTTCCAAAGTTTAGCTCTGTAGTTTAAATCTGTAGAAATAGTAATTCCTTTAGCACTTGCCGCTTTTAAAGCTTCTAAAGTTACATCTGCAGCTCCTTGAGAAATTGCAGGGATAATACCTGTCCAATGAAACCATTCACATCCTTCAAAAACAGCATCCCAATCAATCATACCAGATTCAATTTCAGCAATTGCAGAATGTGCTCTATCGTAAACTACTTTAGAACCACGAGATACAGCACCAGTTTCTAAGAAATAAATTCCTAATCTGTCTCCACCATAAACAATTTTATCAACTCCAACTCCACGTTTTCTCATTTCCATCATTGCACAAGCACCAATATCATTCTTTGGTAAACGTGTTACAAAATCTACATCTACTCCATAATTTGCTAATGAAACTGCTACGTTAGATTCTCCTCCACCATAAACTGCATCAAAATTATTTGCTTGTGAAAATCTTAAAAATCCTTGAGGAGCTAATCTTAACATGATCTCTCCGAATGTTACTACTTTACCCATTTCTTAGTATTAATTAATTATTAAATTTAATTGGTTAAACGTTTAAACAATATTTTAAAAATAAATCAAAACACATATATTGTTAATAGTTTTGATTGTATTAAATAAACTGTATCTTTGTTTAAACGATTAAGCAAAGATATAAAATTTTGGTAAAAAAAAACAAAACTACAATAAAAGATATTGCAAACGTGTTAAATATCTCTGCTGCTGCTGTTTCTAAAGCCCTACATAATGACTCCAGAATTAGCGAAAAAACTAAAAAAGCAGTAAGACAAGTTGCCAAAAACTTAAATTATCAGCCTAATCATTTGGCTAGTGCTTTAAGAAGTGGAAAAAGTAATTTAGTTGGTGTTATTGTACCAAAAACAAATAGTAATTTCTTTTCTGCTACCATACATAATATAGAAGAAGTATTAAATGAAAAAGGTTATAATATTATTATAACTCAATCTAACGAATCTTTTGAGAAAGAATGTAAAAATATAGACACTTTGCTATACACACAAGTTGATGGTATTATTGCTTCGATGGCTAACGAAACTGTTAATTTAGAATATTACGAAAAAATTAAAGCTGCTGGCATACCATTAATTACTTTTGATAGAGGTGAAAATGATTTAAATGTAGATTATATAGGTATTGATGATTACGAAAGTAGCCATACAATCGTTAATCATTTAGTTGCACAAGGTTGTAAAAGAATTGCGCATATTGGTGGTTATAAAAGAACCCGAATATTTAACAACAGAATTAGAGGTTATGTTGATGCTTTAAAAAAACACAACCTACCTTTAGATGAAGAGCTTTTATTAGAAAGTAGTTTAACTATAGAAGATGGTAGGGAAAAAATGAAGCAATTGTTAGCCTTAGAAAATAAACCTGACGCTGTTTATGTTGCAGGAGATTATGCCGCTTTAGGAGCTTTACAAATTTTAAAAGAAAACGACGTTAAAATACCTGAAGAAATTGCACTTGTTGGTTTTGGTGATGAGCCTTTTTCTGCAATGGTTACGCCATCAATAACGAGTATAAATCAGCATAGTTATAAAATTGGTAGAATTGCTGCTGAAACTTTTTTAGAATACATTAAAAAACCTAAAATAGAGCAATCATTAAATAAGATTATTCTTGAATCTGATTTAATAATTAGAGCATCTTCTTTAAAGAAGAAATAGTTTTATTCGATTTTATTAAATAAATTCTAATTTACTATAAGTTTTATTTCAATTCCAGGCTTCATTTACATTTAATATTTGTCTAGAATCTATACTGTAAATTAAGAGTTTAGTCAAAAACTTATTTAAAATAATTTTTAAAACACATATAATTAAAGAAATATCTTTTACTTTAATCTATAATCACCCCTAAAAAGATAGATTACAATTAAACATAAAATAATAGAAGAAAAAAAGGACTGATATTAAAATATCAGTCCTTTATTAGTTACAATTTATAAATCCCCCAACTTATAATTGTTATAATTATACTACAAATATAAAATTGATTCCTAATTAGGTATGTAAATTGTAGTTTAAATACAGATAAGTGTCGATGAATGGTGTAAAGGTTGCGTTAAGTTGAATTTTATAATAAATTTAACTTTTTCATTAGCTCACTTTTGTTAGATCTACTTACAGGAATAACATCTTTCTTTATTAAAACCGTATTATCCTCTATATCTATAATTTCAGAAATGTTTATTATAAATGATCTATGTACTTTAAAAAAAGAATCTGTAGGTAATTTATCTTCAATTTTCTTTAAAGTAGAATGTACTATATAGTTTTTTTGTTCCGTTTTTATATTGATGTAATCTCCCTTTGCCTCAATTAAATAAATACTTGGTATACTAACTTTAACCAATCTTCTATCTACATTTACATAAATAAAATCTGATTTTGCTTTCTCTTTTGTCTTTGGTTCTCCTACAATGGTAAAAGATTCTAGCTTTTCTAAAGATTTTTCAAAACGCTCTTTTGTAATTGGTTTTACCAAATAATCTACAACACTTTTATACTCAAAAGCTTCTAGCGCTAAATTTTTATCGCTAGTAGTTAGAATTATTTTTGGAGGGTTTTTAAGTGTTTGTATAAAATCGAAACCCGAAAAAGTTGGCATATGAATATCTAAATATACTAAATCTACACTTGCAGTATTTAAATATTTTATAGCATCTATTGCAGATGAAAACTCATCAACAACATTAATTTTTTCTGTTTTTAAGCAAAGTTGTTTTGTTATTAACCTTGCAGTAGCATCATCATCTATTATTATACAATTCATAATATAATGTCGGGAAACTTTTATTCGTATAAATATACGTGAATTTTGTCTAAAACTTCAAGAAAATCCTTGTGCAATTCTGTATTAGCTTTTTTTAAAGCCAATTCATAATCTGCTGCTGTTTGTAAGCCATTGTTTAAAGCTAATAAACTTATTTTATGCTTTATTTTATGAACATTGTTAGAAGCTTCTATATAGTTTTTAGAATTAAAATTTTGTTTAAATAAATCAACTTCTTCAGGAAATTCAGTTTTTATAATCTCTAAAATACTATTTTGAAACTCTATATCGTTTCCAGATATTTCTTTAATTACTGATAAATTAGGTAGTTCCATAAATATTCTTTTAAAGTTGAAGTATCAACTTATACAAAAATACGAATATTTATGAATTAGATAAGCTTGCTCTATTCCAATATTGCAACAATGAGGTTACTTTGTTTATGTAATCTGCATATTTTAAGGGTTTAGAAAAATAACCAGATATGCCCATTCCATAGCCTTTTTCTAAATCTATTTTACTTTCTGAGGTAGACATTATTACAACCGGTATTGGTTTAAGTCTAGAATCGCTTTTTAAAGCTTTTAAAAACTCAAATCCATCCATTTTTGGCATATTAATATCAGTTATAATTAAATCGAAAGAATTATTCTTATCACTTAATAAAGTAAAAGCTTCTTCACCATTAAATGCCTCTAAAACAGCACAATTAGAATTTACTTTTTGACACACTTTTTTAAACTTTAATCTTTCTATTTTATCATCATCTACTAAAAGTATTGTGAGGGATTTCATTTAAAGAAATTTTTGTGATAAACAAAGATGCCACAATAAATTACATTATAATTTATTATTTGACAAGTCGTTTGCAGACTTCCTTAAATGGTAAATTTTAATAGTTAAGTTGTTTTACTACTTAAATACTTATCTGTCTTTCAATCTGTTGATCTAAAGAAATAAAAGTTTCGGTTCTAGAAACACCTTTAATATTCTGAATGGTTTTATTTAAAAGAATCATTAAATCCTCATTATTTTTACATAATATTTTAATAAAAATAGCATAATTACCTGTTGTGTAATGGCTTTCTACTACTTCTGGTATTTCTTTTAATCTTTTAACAGCAGATGAATATAAACTAGCAGAATCTAAAAAAATACCTACAAAAGCTGTTGTAGTGTATCCTAAAGATTTCGGATTTATGATCATTCTATAACCATCAATCAATTTAGATTTTTCTAACTTTCTTAAACGTTGATGAATTGCTGCCCCAGAAATACCAACTTCTCTTGCAATGCTTAAAACAGGAGTTCTTGCATCTTTTACCAATCTTTTAATGATGATTTTATCAATTCCGTCAATTTTCATATTTTTCCTATTTTTAGCATAAATATAAAAAAAATAGAGAATACAAAGCTGTATTCTCTATTTAATATCAAATTAAAACGGTTTTAAGCCTTAGACTTTCATTTCAAAATCTTCCATAAACTTAGTAGTATAGTTACCAGCAACATAATCTGGGTGCTCCATTAACTGTCTATGAAAAGGTATTGTTGTTTTTACACCTTCTATTACAAATTCATCTAATGCTCTTTTCATTTTATTAATTGCTTCTTCTCTAGTTTGAGCAGTTACAATTAATTTAGCAATCATAGAATCGTAATTTGGCGGTATCATATAACCTGCATATACGTGTGTATCCATTCTAACTCCATGGCCACCAGGTGTATGTAAAGTTGTTATTTTACCAGGTGCTGGTCTAAAATTATTATAAGGATCTTCTGCATTAATTCTACACTCGATAGAATGTAACTGCGGATAATAGTTTTTACCAGAAATTGGCACTCCTGCAGCTACTAAAATCTGCTCGCGAATTAAATCGTAGTTTACAACCTCTTCTGTAATTGGATGTTCTACTTGAATTCTGGTATTCATTTCCATAAAATAGAAATTTCTATGTTTATCTACCAAAAATTCTACAGTTCCTGCACCTTCATATCCAATAAACTCTGCAGCTTTAACAGCAGCATTACCCATATTTTCTCTTAATTCATCTGTCATAAAAGGAGAAGGAGTTTCTTCTGTTAACTTTTGATGACGTCTTTGTACAGAACAATCTCTTTCTGATAAATGACATGCTTTACCATAAGAATCTCCAACAATTTGAATTTCGATATGTCTTGGCTCTTCAATAAGCTTTTCCATATACATATCGTCATTACCAAAGGCAGCTTTAGATTCTTGTCTTGCAGAATCCCAAGCTTCTTTTAAATCTTCTGATTTCCAAACTGCACGCATTCCTTTACCACCACCACCTGCAGAAGCTTTTAGCATTACTGGGTAACCTGTTTCAACTGCTAGTTTTTCGCATTCTTCAAAATCTTGAATTACACCTTCTGAACCAGGAACACAAGGCACACCTGCTGCAATCATTGTAGATTTAGCATTAGCTTTGTCTCCCATTTGATCTATCATTTTACCAGTAGCACCAATAAATTTAATATTATGCTCTTCGCATAAATTAGAAAACTTGGCATTTTCTGATAAAAAACCATAACCAGGATGAATAGCATCTGCATTAGTAATTTCTGCAGCAGCTATAATATTTGGCATTTTTAAATAAGACTCGCTACTTGGAGCTGGGCCAATACAAACTGCTTCATCTGCAAAACGAACGTGTAAACTTTCTTCATCTGCTTTAGAGTATACTGCAACAGTTTTTATACCCATTTCTTTACATGTTCTAATAACACGTAAAGCAATTTCGCCTCTATTGGCTATCAATATTTTTTTAAACATAGTATAAGAGTTTTAGGTTATGAGTTTTGAGTTATGAGTTAGAAAATCTACTATCTAAACCCCAAAATATAAACTCTTTCTATTATGATGGATCTACTAAAAATAAAGGTTGATCAAATTCTACTGGAGAAGAATCATCTACTAAAACTTTAACAATTTTACCTGATACTTCAGATTCAATTTCGTTGAATAATTTCATTGCTTCAATTACACAAACTGTATCACCTGAATTAATAGTTGTACCAACCTCTACAAAATTTGGTTTGTCTGGAGCAGGCTTTCTGTAAAAAGTACCAATTATTGGCGATTTTACAGTAATAAATTTAGAATCGTCATTAGCAGCTGCTGGTGCAGGTGTAACTGGATCTATTATTTGAGTTGTTATAGGAGCTGGAGCAGCTGGTTGCGCTATTGGAGCAGCTTGTACAATTGTAGTTTCTGTTTTTTCTGAACCAGTTCTAATTGTAATTTTTATATCTTCCATTTCTAACTTTACCTCGCTAGCGCCAGATTTTGCTACAAATTTTATAAGATTTTGAATTTCTTTAATATCCATTTTTCTTATTGTTTAGTTAATTAGTTTTAAGAATTATACGCCCATTTTAGATAAATAGCTCCCCAAGTGAAACCACCTCCAAATGCTGCAAAAATTAAATTATCGCCTTTTTTTAATTGACTTTCGTAATCTGCTAATAAAAGAGGTAAAGTACCTGATGTTGTATTACCATACTTTTGTATGTTCATCATTACTTTTTCTGGACCAACACCAACCCTATTGGCTGTTGCCTCAATAATTCTTTTATTTGCTTGATGTGGTACTAACCACTGAATATCTTTTTCTGAAAGATTGTTTCTAGTTAGCATTTTTTCTGAAACTTCTGCCATATTAGAAACTGCATACTTAAATACAGTTTTACCTTCTTGATAAACAAAATGTTTGTTTGCCTTAACTGTATCTATAGTTGTTGGCATTAAAGAACCTCCTGCTTCTATTCTTAAGAAATCTCTTCCTACACCATCACTTCTTAAGTACTCATCTTGTAATCCTAAACCTTCTTCATTAGGCTCAAATAAAGCTGCACCTGCACCATCACCAAAGATAATACAAGTTGCTCGGTCTTTATAATCGATAATTGATGACATTTTATCTGCACCAATTAAAAGTACTTTTTTGTATCTACCAGATTCTATATAACTAGCAGCTGTAGACATACCGTATAAAAAACTAGAACAAGCTGCCTGCAAATCGTATGCAAAAGCATTTACAGCTCCAATTTCTGAAGCTACATAAGCTGCTGTAGATGCTACTGGTAAATCTGGAGTTGCTGTACCCACAATTACCATGTCTATTTCTGCTGGGTTTATGTTTCCTTTTGCAATTAAATCTTCTGCAGATTTTATTGCTAAATAAGAAGTACCTAAACCTTCGCCTTTAAGAATCCTTCTTTCTTTTATTCCTGTTCTTGTAGTTATCCACTCATCATTGGTATCTACATAAGTTTCTAACTCTTTATTTGTTAGAATGTAATCTGGAACATATTTTCCTACTGCTGTAATTGCTGCAGAGATTTTTGTCATAATTAAAGTTTAAATTCTAAAGTTTTAGAATGGTCAAAAGTAATGAAAATTATTTCACTTTTTTAAGCGGACAACATCAAAAAGTATTCGTTTTAACTAAAAAACGAAAAAAAACTCTCAAAATTTGAGAGTTTTCGTAAAATTTAAAAAGCAAGTTACTAAGCTTCTGCTGCTGCAGATTCTAAAACAACTTGACCTCTATAATATAATTTACCTTCATGCCAGTGAGCTCTGTGATATAAGTGTGCTTCACCAGTTGTTGGGTCTGTAGCAATTTGCTGAGCAGATGCTTTATAATGTGTTCTCCTTTTATCTCTTCTAGTTTTAGATATTTTTCTTTTAGGATGTGCCATTTTATGTCTTTTTTTCTGTTATTAAATTCTTTAATTTATCCCACCTTGGGTCTGTGGTTTCCACAGTTTTTTCTTCTTTAATTTCTAATTCTTTTAACTTGTTTAAAGCTTCAGACTCCATTGTACCATCTATAACCTTCGGATGCACTCTTTTGTTAGGAACCGCCAAAACAATCATTTCATAAATAAATTGAGCTACATTAAACTCGTATGCTTCATGAGGTAAAATTAAAATTTCCTCATTATCATCATAATATTCTGGACCAAATTTTACTACTAAAGGTAATTCTGAATCTATTTCTTGGTCATATAACTCATTTGTTACATCACAAGGAACTTCTACAGTACCTTCTGTTATAAAATTAAGCTCAAATAATGTGCTTTTTTTTACAAAATTTAAAGAAACTTTAATCGATGAACTTACAAAATCATCATAATTAAAAGCTTCAAAGAACTTGTTATCAATTGAATAATTAAACTGGTGTTTTCCTTCTTTTAATCCTACAAACTGTATGTTGAATTGCTTTAAGTCTTTCATAGTCAAACATCAATTGAGCGTGCAAAGATACAAAAAAATGTATTTCTGCCATATTTTTATAAAAAAAAGATTATTTTTTAAATTTACCTTACTACCAAAGGTTTTTCAGTTAATTCATTATATTCTTTTCTACTTTTAAAAACCTGAATAGCAGTAAACAAAGCCTCTTTAAATGATGATGAATTTGCTACGTTTTTACCAGCAATATCATAACCTGTTCCATGATCTGGTGAGGTTCTTATTTTACTTAACCCTGCTGTAAAATTAACTCCTTTACCAAAAGACAGCGCTTTAAAAGGCGCTAAACCTTGATCATGATAGGTTGCCAAAACACCATCGAACTGCTTATAAGTTTCTGAACCAAAAAAACCATCTGCTGCATAAGGTCCAAAAACTAACTTACCTGTTGCTGCAATTTTATCTACAGTAGGTTTTATAACCTCATCATCTTCTTTACCAATTACTCCATGGTCTCCACAATGCGGATTTAATCCTAAAACAGCAATTTTTGGTTTACTAATGCCAAAATCTTGCTTTAAAGAAGTGTGCATAGTTTCTACTTTACTTTTTATCAATTCTGGTGTAATAGATTCAGCTACTTTAGATATTGGAATATGACCTGTAATTAAACCAATTCGTAATTCATCCGTCATTAAAATCATTAAACTTTTACCCTCTAAATTGGCTTCTAAATATTCTGTATGCCCAGGAAAATTAAATTCTTCTGATTGTATATTTTCTTTGTTGATGGGTGCAGTTAATAAAACATCAACTTTACCTTCTTTTAAATGTTTGGTTGCAGATGCTAAAGATCTTGCTGCATATTCTCCAGAAACCTTAGTTGCTGTACCCAATTCAATTTTTACATCTTCTTTCCAAATATTTAAAACATTTATTTTAGAATGATTTACTTGGTTTAAAGAATTGATTCCTTGAACAGGCACGTCAATACCTAAAACCTTTTTATGACTAGAAATGGCTTTTGTAGCTCCGAATAAAACAGGTGTACAAAAATCTAACATTCTCTTGTCTTGAAACGTCTTTAAAATTACCTCAATACCAATTCCGTTTAAATCTCCAATTGAAATTCCTACGATTATTTTATCAGTTTTATCCATAGTAAACCTTGTAATATGCTTATTTTTGTAAGTACAAAAGTAACCAATTTTTAACGATATGTTTACAGGAATCATAGAAACACTTGGCACAGTTACAAACGTAGTAAAAGAACAAGAAAATGTTCATTTAACTATTCAAAGTACAATTACTAATGAATTAAAAATAGACCAAAGTGTAGCTCATAATGGTGTTTGCTTAACTGTGGTTAATGTTAAAGGTAATGAATATACTGTAACTGCCATTAAAGAAACTTTAGACAAAACCAATATTGGTAAATTAAAAATTGCTGATATTGTAAATCTAGAACGTGCTATGAAATTAGGCGATAGACTTGATGGCCATATTGTACAAGGCCATGTAGATGAAACAGGAATTTGTACAAATATTAAAGACGAGAATGGAAGCACTGTTTATACTTTTGAATACAATTCTGATAAAAATAACATCACCATAGAAAAAGGTTCTATAACTGTAAATGGTGTGAGTTTAACTGTGGTTAATTCTACCAAAAACGGATTTTCAGTTGCTATAATTCCTTATACAAAAGAAAATACCACTTTTAAAACACTTAAAGTTGGTGATACTGTTAATTTAGAATTTGATGTGATTGGGAAGTATGTTGCTCGATTGACGAATTTGTAAGTTTTTGTTATTTATAAAAACTAGTTTTCTAACACATAAACAGTATCTAAAATTTTTCCGTTTTTATCTAATTTTATTTTTTGAATAAATTTATTTTCAAATGTGATTTCATTATTTTTTGGGTTTCCAGTTATAAATTTCACTTTATAATAAATATCTTTTTCAAAATTACCAGAGTAGTTTTTTGTTGTTTTTCCAAAAAAAACTTTTCCTTTATTTTTAAACCTGTATTTATATAATAAACCTGTATATCCTACTAACCTTATAGAAGTTACATCATAAACTACTCCATAAGCTTCAGATTTATTCGAAAAAAGTTCTGTTTTATTATTTAGATAAATATATAAGCCATAAGCCAAAATAATAAAGCCAAGAATCCAAGAATATTTTTGAAAGAAATTCACTAAACCTTAGCCTCTTTTTTATGCAAAAACCGCGTCAATTTCATAGAAAGATCTAGTAGAATAATTTTTGCATTTCCGTTTCTTTCTATGTGATACATGGCTTCACTAATTTCTTTTTCGATATCTAAAATGTTTCCAGAATGCACAAAAGGTGCAAATTTAGACAATTGAAAACCTGTTTTAGATTCCATAAAAACCAAATTATCTGACTTGTAATTGAGTAAAAGTGCTTGTCTAAAAAACTGCAAGCAATACTCTAAAAAACGTTTTTGAGTTTCTCTACCCGATTTTGCTATACTTTCTGACCAACCAATTAATTGCTGAACAACAGCGGTATTTCCTTTGGCTTTAAACGCAGTTCTAATCCAAGTTACAAACCATTCTTCAAAAACCAAATCAGAAGAATCGTTATGTAAAAGATGTAAAGCTTTATTGAAATTTCCTTCTGCTTGGTGTGCAATATTTGCAGCTTTGTTATCATCTACTTGATGATTAACAACCAGGGCATTTGCAATATCTTGTTCTGATAAAGCAGGAAAATGTAAAGCCTGACAACGCGATTTTATAGTATTTATAATCTGTTCTTCGTTTTCAGTTATCAACAGAAAAACAGTTTTTTCTGGTGGCTCTTCTATCAGTTTTAATAATTTATTGGCTGCAGCAATGTTCATTTTTTCTGCCATCCAAATAATCATCACTTTAAAACCACCTTCGTAACTTTTTAATTTTAGCTTTTTTACAACAGCCTCAGCTTCATCAACACCAATTAAACCTTGCTTATTTTCTACTCCAATATGTTGCAACCAATTAAACAAACTTCCATAGAGTTGGGTTTCTATAAATTCGCGCCAATCTTCTAAAAAGAGATTACTAACTGGGTGTTTTTTAACAGAATCATTGGTAGTTACTGGGAATGCAAAATGCAAATCTGGGTGCTGTAGTTTGTTACATTTTAGGTTACAAGCATCAACGTTATCAGAAAAATTACACAATAAAAATTGTGCATAAGCAATTGCCATTGGCAAAGTACCACAACCTTCTTTACCCACAAATAATTGTGCGTGCGGAATTCTGCCATTCTCAGCCGAAGTTTGCAAATGTTTTTTTATGTGTTCTTGACCTATAATTTGGTTGAAAAGCATAGGCAAATATAAAAATTAGTTCGCCACTAAATCATAATTTATAATTATAAATAGAACACAGTTTCTTAAAGTTTAAAATCGTGTTTTTAACACTGAATTCTAAACAAATAATTTACGCAAACGTTATCTTAACTTTTAAGTTATCAATTTTAGTAAACGTAAATAAAAAAGTATTTTTGTTAAAAATACTTTCAACAATGAAAACATTAAACGATTTTAATTTTAAGAATAAAAAAGCAATTATACGTGTAGATTTTAATGTGCCTTTAAATGATAAATTTGAAGTTACTGATGCTACTAGAATTCAGGCTGCAAAACCTACTATTATTAAGATTTTAGAAGATGGAGGAAGCTGTGTTTTAATGTCGCATTTAGGAAGACCAAAAGGCAAACAAGAAGAGTTTTCTTTAAAACACATTGTTGCTAAAGTAAAAGAAATTATTGGCGTAAATGTAAAGTTTGTTGATGATTCTATAGGTGAAAAAGTAGAAGAAGCTGTTGCCAATTTAGAAGATGGAGAAATTCTTTTATTAGAAAATTTACGTTTTTACGAAGAAGAGAAAAAAGGTGATGTTGCTTTTGCAGAAAAACTATCTAAATTAGGTGATATTTATGTAAATGATGCTTTTGGTACTGCACACAGAGCACACGCATCAACAACTATTATTGCTCAATTTTTTGAAGATAATAAATGTTTTGGAAGCTTATTAGCAAGAGAAATTGAAAGTATAGATAAAGTTTTAAATAACTCAGAAAAACCAGTTTTAGCAATTTTAGGTGGAGCAAAAGTATCATCAAAAATTACAGTTATCGAAAATATTTTAGATAAAGTAGATCATCTAATTATTGGTGGTGGTATGACTTTTACTTTTGTTAAAGCACAAGGTGGTTCTGTTGGAGATTCTATTTGCGAAGATGATAAAATGGAATTAGCGCTAGATATTTTAAAACAAGCCAAAGAAAAAGGTGTTGAAGTTCATATTCCTGTTGATGTTATTGCTGCTGATGATTTTAGTAATACTGCAAATACACAAGTTTTAGATGTTACTCAAATTCCTGATGGATGGCAAGGTTTAGATGCTGGACCAAAATCTTTAGCAATTTTTGATGAAGTAGTTAACAAATCGAAAACTATTTTATGGAATGGACCTTTAGGTGTTTTTGAAATGGAATCTTTTGCAAAAGGTACTATTGCTCTTGGGCATTCTATTGATAACTCTACCAAAAATGGAGCATTTTCTTTAGTTGGTGGTGGCGATTCTGTTGCTGCTGTTAAACAATTTGGTTTTGCAGATAAAGTAAGTTATGTTTCTACTGGTGGTGGAGCAATGTTAGAAATGTTAGAAGGTAAATCTTTACCTGGTATAGAAGCGATTTTAAAGTAAACGTTTATAACGTTTTTTGATTATAAATTTAAGCGTGTAATTTTTTAAAATTACACGCTTATTGTTTTATGATACTTTTAGTTATAATTTAGCTACTTCGTTTACAATTAATAAAAAAAGGCACGAATAAATATTAAATAATGAAATACACAACATTACCAAATACAGATGTAAAAGTTTCTAAAATATGTTTAGGAACAATGACTTGGGGTAAACAAAATACACAACAAGAAGGTTTTGAACAAATGGATTATGCCTTAGAACAAGGAGTTAATTTTTTTGATACTGCAGAATTATACGCTGTACCTGCAAGACCAGAAACGTATGGTGCTACAGAAGAAATTATAGGAAATTGGTTTAAAAAAACAGGTAATAGAGATAAAGTAATTTTAACTAGTAAAATTGCTGGTGCTGGTGCTTACACAGCTCACATTAGAGAAAATGGTTTTGCTAAAGAAGCTCTAATAGAAGCTGTTGATGGTAGCTTAAAAAGGTTACAAACAGATTATATAGATTTGTATCAATTGCATTGGCCAACAAGAGGTGTAAATACTTTTGGAGTTCGAGATTACCCATATAAAACTTCAGCAAAAGAAGCAGAAAATCATTTAGAGATTCTAGAAACTTTAAACGATTTTATAAAACAAGGAAAAATTAAACACATTGGTTTATCTAATGAAACCCCTTGGGGAACAATGAAATATTTACAAACTTCTGAAAACCATAATTTACCAAGACCTGTAACCATTCAGAATTCATATTCTCTAGTACATAGAGGTTATGAGGTGGGAATGAGCGAAGTTTCTTTAAGAGAAAATATTGGTTTATTAGCTTATTCTCCTTTAGCACAAGGTGTATTAACAGGTAAATATTTAAGAGGCAAAAAACCTGCTGATGCAAGAGGAATTTTATTCCCAAATTATATTTTAAGATACCAAACAGATTTAGTTGAATCTGCTGTTTTAAAATACGAAGATTTAGCAAAAAAACACGGTTTAACTTTAGCTGAACTATCTTTAGCTTATATAAATCAATTGCCATTTGTTACTGCAAACATTATTGGAGCAACAAAAATGAATCAATTAAAAGAAAATATAAATTCTATACATATTGATTTATCTGATGAAATTTTAGAAGAGATTGAAGCAATTCATAAATTAATACCTAATCCTGCACCATAAATCAGTTTGCAGTTTTTAGTATTCAGTTTTCAGCAAAAAAAAAAATCCGAAGTAATTATTTTACTTTGGATTTTTTTTAAGGAAATACTTTATAAATATCATTTCGCTTCAAGAAACGAGCGATTTCTATTTTTTTATCAGAATAGTAAAAACCTAATCTATAATCACCAATTCTAATTCTGTAGGCTTCTGGATGACCAGACATTTTTTTTACACTAGAAATTCCGAATAAATCATCTGTTTCTTCAAGATTTAAAAAAACTTTTGCCAAATTGTTTAATAACTTTTTGTCTTTTATTTTTTTTAAATCTTTAACTAAACTCTCTAGGTAAATTATCTCCATTTACTCTAATAATTTGAATACATCATCTCTACTAACTGTTTTAGCTCTATCAGCTTGTTGCATTAAAAGCAAAAGTCCAATGTCTTCCTTTTCTTCTTGAGATAAACTATCTAGTTGCTCTTTTTCTTTATTCTTAACAAATAATTCAATAGCTTTTTCCATTAGAGCTTTTACACTCAAACCTTCAAAAGCTGATAAAACTTTAAGTTTAGTAAGAATAGTATCATCTATTTCTACTAATTTTTTCATTTACAAGTATTTATATTTATTAAATATAATACAAATATATATTATATATACTTTATATACAATTTAATTCGATCTAAACTTAAAAACCCTTCCGTCTTTTAAACCGTAAACTTCTTTACTTTCTTTACAAGTTGCAAAACCATCCTCATCGAAAGTAAGTGTGTGCCCATATTCGCTAACCCAGCCAATTTGTTTAGATGGATTACCAACTACTAATGCATAAGGCAAAACTTCTTTTGTAACTACAGTTCCTGCACCAATAAAAGCATATTCGCCAATAGTATTACCACAAATAATTGTTGCATTTGCACCAATACTTGCTCCTTTTTTAACGATAGTTTTTAAATATCTATTCTTTCTATTAATGGCACTTCTTGGATTTATTACATTTGTAAAAACCATTGATGGGCCTAAAAAAACATCATCTTCGCAAGTAACACCAGAGTAAATAGAAACATTATTTTGCACCTTTACATTTTTACCTAAAACCACATTAGGAGAAACCACAATATTCTGACCAAGGTTACAATTCTCACCAATTTTACTGTTAGACATTATATGACTAAAATGCCAAATTTTAGTTCCTTTTCCTATTTTACAATTATTATCTACAACAGCCGTTTCGTGCGCAAAGTATTCCATTTCAAAAAATTAGGTTAGTTTTTAGTTCTGCAAATGTACTAAATATAAAAACCCAACTAAAAAGTTGGGTTTATTTTTTTAAATGTATTAATTTTTACTCTATTATAAAAGAAATTGGTAGGTTATACTTTACTTTTACAGGTCTGTTATTTTGTATTCCTGGAGAAAATTTTGGTAATTTGTTAATTAAACCTTTTGTTTCTAGCTTTAATTTAGCGTGTGGAGCTCTAATTTTAATATCAACTACATTGCCTTTATCATCAATAATAAATTGAGTACTAATTCTATATTTTCCAGAATTTAAGCCTAAATCATTTGCCAAACCAACATCAAAATTACGTTGTACAAATTTCTTCATTTTTTTATCGAAACAAATTCTGTTTTCTTCTTTTGACAAACCTTCACAACCCTTAAAAACTGGTGCATTTTGTACAAAGTCATAAGGTACATCTTCGATAATTGTTTCTGGTATATCTACTTCAATAATATCACCTTCATTTAATTCTACCTGCTTAACATCTGTAGGTTCAGGATCAATTAAGGTTTCTATAATTTCATTATCACCCTTTTCCACAGGTTCATCTTCTAAAAAAACAGAATTTTGAGCCACTTTAATCTTTGGTTGCTTTTTAGGTTCTCGTTTAAAAACGGGGACTTCATCTGGGTTTAGGTACACTGTTTCTGGCTGATGAAATTCTTTAGCCATAACAGATTTTTTCTCGGTTTTGTGCTCTAATGTTAGGTAGACAATAAAAAGCACTAATACAAGTCCTAACTGGGTAAAAATGGTTGAGAACTTTTCTAATTGTTTGGTTGGTAGTTTTTTTACGTTTTTCATAATTAGAAAGTTTTATATGTTAAGATTTTGTTAAACCAAATAGCGTGCCAAAATTTGATTAACTCTTTTTATTTAGTTACTTTTAAAAAATGAAAAAGAAAACAAGAATTTCTTTTATAATTATCTCTGCAGCTTTATTTTTCTTAAATCTGTTTACTTTGTTGTTTGAATATGATTTATATACAAAAAATATAATTCGTAATGTAGATATAAAAATTCATTTAATTTTTGGTGTATTATCCTTTTCTAGCGGCATCTTTAATTTAGTTAAAATACTACCTGAAAAGAAATTTAACATCAAATTACACAACCTATTTAGAATTGGTGATTTTGGTTTTGCTTCATTTTTATTAATTTTTTTTCTAATTGGTATTATTAAATTTATTAATAAAATTATAGCCAACACAGTTCTATTGAAAGACTTTTATATACTTATAATTGTGTATGTAGCTATTACATATTGTTTTTACCTGGTTACCGATAATCTAAAATTTCAAAAACAAATTGAAAAAAGAAAACAATTTCAAAAGCAACAATTGATAAATGAAATTGGTAAATAAAAAACAGCATCAAAATAAATTGATGCTGCTACACAATTAGGTAAAATTTACCTATATCTATCAATTGTGGTTTTCTCTTTTATCTAATAATTAATTTTTTTGATATTACTCCTTTTTCTGATTTTACTCTTATAAAATATATTCCTGATGCTAAATTAGCAACGTTAATATCTAATTCTAATTTATTTAATCCATTTTGAGTGATAATTTTATCGCCTAAAATAGTATAAACATCAACTTTTTGAAGTCTAGAATTATTAGTTAAAGAAACTGATACTTTTGATTTTGCTGGGTTTGGGTACACCAATAATTCTACATTTTGCTCTGTAAAATTATCTATTGATAAGACACTAGAATCATTTGCAGTTAAGGTAAAAGAACCTAAATCATTCTGATTACCTGAACTTTTACTAGAATTGGCTTCTAACCAAACTTTTAAATAAAATTTTGTGCCAACATTTAAATTCTGTAAAGAAATTGAAGTTCCACAAGCAATTGGAGCTAAACTTGCACAAGATTGATACACTGCAAATTTTAGTTGCCCACCAAAACCAGTACCTTCTATACTAAACTCACCTGTTTGGGGTACAATAACAGAAAACCAAACATCTGCTAACACAGTGCCAATTGCACAAGTTGGATTGTTGTTTGCATTACCATTATTTAAACTACCAGGAGTTTGTTGCCCAATTGTTAACGGAATTGCATTTGAACAATCGTCATTAAACGGAATACAATCTAAGCTAAACGAACTTGTAGCGTCTATGTGGATTAAGTTATCAGTAGCCCAAGTAACATCATCTACTTTAATGCAAGATAAATTTGGGTTATTTAAAGTGGTAAACAAACTTATTTTTGATGTATGATTGTTTTTTAAATTTAAGCCTGTTAATTCATTATCAGAAAGACTTAATTGTGTTAAATTTGGGTTATTTTGAATATCGAAATATTTTAATTTATTAGAAAAAGCATCGACGCTTGTTATAAGAGGATTAGAATACACATTTAAATTTTCTATTTGATTTGTGCTACAATTTAACACTTCTAATTTCGGGTTTTTACTTAGATCTAAACTTGTAAGTTGATTATTAAAACACCATAATTTAGTAAGTTCAGATAACCTAGAAACATCTAGATTTGTCAATTGATTAGTACCAATAAACAGTTCTTTTAGTTTAACATTATTATGTAAATCGATATTACTAATTGCGTTAGAAAATACATTTAAATTTTCTAAATCTAAATTGTTAGTTAAATCTAAGGTTGTTATATTATTATCGCTGGCATCTAAATCTACTAAAGCCACAAAATCTTCTATACCTGTAAAATCTGATATGTTTTTATTACTAACATCTAAAGTTGTTAAGGTTGCAATTTTTGATGTTTCTACATAACCATCATTATTTATACCATTTCCTAAGCCTAAAGATTCTATGTAAAGTTCAAAATTTAAATCAGGAATCTGAGTAAATTCTATACACTCTTCAACAAATAAACTTGTAGCGTCTTTATACCAAGAATTATCATTATAACTATAATTTTTATCATCTACTAAAATACAAGTTAAATTAGGATTGTTTATACTAGAAAACCTCTGAATTTCGGTATTATTTCCGTTTTTTAAATTTATTTGTACCAACTCATTATCATCGCAAGAAACTGTTTTTAAACTTGAATTTTTTGTGAAATCTAAGTTTAACAACTTGTTTTTATCAACTTCAAAATATTTAATTTTAATATTTTTAGAAAGGTCGAGTACTGTAATGGCATTTTCGTTAAATTCTAAGGATTCTAATTCTGTTAAAGAAGAAATATCTAGTAAAGAAATCTTGTTATCATTACAATTTACATCAACTAAATTAATGTTACTTAAAAGGTTTAAATCTGTAATTTGATTAGAGCTCAAATCTAAATAAGTTAAATTAACATTATTAGAAACATCTATACTAGTTAATTGAGCTTTTGTAATTGTTAAAGAATTTAAAGCTAAACTATTTGTTATGGAAATAGATGTTAACGGATTATTATAAGCGTAAACCTCTGTAAGTTTAGTGTTTTCTGATAAATCTAAACTTGAAACCAAAGTATTTGATAAAGAAAGTACTTCTAAATTTAAATTACTACTTAAATCTAAATTTGCTAAATCATTGTCTTGAAAGTACAAATGAGTTAGAGCAGTAAAACTTTTTATTCCTGTTAAATCTACTATATTATCTACAATACCAATATGTAATTGAGTAATATCTTTAACATCATCTTTTAATACTTTTCCGTTTACAATACCATCAGAATCTATACTTTTATCAATAAGAAATTGCTCAAAATTGGCATCTGGAATTATGGCATAAAGAGATGGTGTAGCAACGCAATTTGTATCTTTTCCTTCATCTATAATTGTCCAATTATTGGGTGCATCAGTTAAAGTGGTTCGTGCTGTTTCTGCTGTACAATAATATAAACCTTCTGCACCCAAAGTAACATTTTGTTGCAAATTTTGGTTAGCCCAACCAATTAATATTGAATCATAATTATTGGATGATATACCCGAGAATTTAAAAATTTCATTCATTTTTGTAACCTTACTTACATCCCAGCTACCAATATTTTGATTAAAGTCTGAAGCATTATTAAACATCTTTTCCATATTGATAACATTACCAACATTCCAGCCACTTATGTCTTGGTTAAAAGATCTAGAAACACCAAACATTAAGCTCATATCTGTAACTTTACTTACATCCCAATTACTTATATCTTGATTAAAAGAAATGGCATTATAAAACATAAAACTCATATCTGTAACCTTACTTACATCCCAACTACTAATGTTATTATTAAAGTTTCTTGTACCATAAAACATACTTCTCATATTTGTAACGTTACTTACATCCCAACCACTAACATCTGCATTTAATTGGGTAGCATTATAAAACATTTGCAACATATCACTAACATTGGTTAAGTTGGGCTTATCAGATGCGTTTATTGTTAAGAATTCACAACCGTGAAAAGCCCTTCTCATACTTTTCCAAGAATTGGTTCCCCAACTTTCTACTGTTTTAATATTTTTTTTATTATTATCAAAAGTTGGATTATAAATTTCGCGATAAAAATAAATTGCAGGAAAAGTGCCTGTAATACTTACAGTATAAGTTCCTTTTAGAGAATAAGTATGATTAGCGTCTCCTGTTTGGTTTGTAGAACTATTACCATCTCCCCAATCTACAGTATAATTATAAGTATAATCAGAATTGGTAGGAATAATAATATTTTGATTTGTTTTAGTGGTTTGCCAAGTTGTTACAAATTGGCTAAATGAAACCTGAACAAAAAATATAAGAATTAAAGTCTGTAATTGTGTTTTCATAATTTTCAATTTTTAAAATCCCATTTTTTTGTAATCGTTGGTATTGATATTTACTGATTTATCAGAAACACTTACAACTTGCATGGTAAATTCTTTGCCTTGATGGCTGCTATTCATTTCTAAAACAAAACCCGAGAAATACGGATTGTTCATTTTCATACCCAACATTGGCAATGCTTTATTTTGAATAGGAAAATCTTCTGAAACCCAAAAAGAAACACTTCCTTTTGAGTTGGTATAATCGTAATCTACCTTTACTTCTTCACATAAATAGCCGATAATTGTTTTGGTTTTTCCTGTCTTTTTATATTCAAAATCGCCTTCTTCTGGTAGTTTATCTTCCATATTAAATTGATTACCCATTTGCGCTAATGAAGTAGATTTTTTAATTTTCATACCAGCCATATTCATAAACATTGTAGATGATTTTGGTGTATTTACAACCAACATTTCTTGACCTTGCATTTCTTCTGCATTTATAGAAATTCCGTAAATATCTGGGTAACTACCAGTTAAAAAAACAATGTTTTGAGAGTCGCCTCTATCATCTGTCATTTTAAGTTCTATACTTTTATTAAAACTGAATGAAGAAGGAATGTTTACTGTGGGTACTGCTTTATTAAACATTGCCATTTTTTCATCTTTAGAGAGCGCATCAACAGCATCTTTTTCTTTTGTTTTTATTTCTTTAGTTATAGTATATTCTGGTTCTGTAGTATTAATCATACCATTTATAACAGCAGGTGTATTATTTACAAAATCTTCATTGTCTTTATGATTAACTAATTTTACATCACCAGAAAAATTTAAACTTACATTATTATCTTTGTTAAAAGTTATTGTTGATGTACCAGCAATTACCTCGAAATTTTGTGGCGCGTGTTCTTGCCCTCTTTCGTAAGTATATTTGCCTTTTACCAAAGCATTATAAGCTAATTTTAAAGTAGCTTCTTCAGGAATTTTAACTGTTTTGTTTTTTAAATCATCTATATTTTCAACATTCTTAATTGTTAAAATATAACCATCAAAAACATCTGCATCAGAGGTTCTCCAAAAACCTGTTATGGTAACTTTTTTACCTTGTTTATTTACTTTGGTTTTGCTTAAATCGTTTACACTAAAACTACCATAAAGGTTTGTGTGATTTATAGAAGCAGAACCATAAGATTTTAACCTTTCATCAGCAGTATTTGTTTTTGGTGCTTCTGTTTTACTTGTTTTCTTTTTTCCGTAAAGAATACTATCTACTTTTTTGTCAGCTTCTTTTTCAATTTTATTTTCAAGTTTTTGCTGTGCTTTCTTTTTTAGTTTTTTCCAAAGTTGAGCGTTAGCAGAAAATGTAAGCGCAAAAAATAAAAAACTGAATAATAATTTTTTAAAATTTTTCATAATCAATTTAAATTTTGGTTGATTTTATATTGTTACAAATATTCCTTTTCTATCGGCTTTAAAAAAGGAAACATGTATAAACTGCAACAATTACTGTATAGTTAGACATCTCATAAATAAAAGGTTATACTTACCAATTATCACCAAAACAATGCAAAAAACAATTAAAATCTTACCATTTGCACAGTTGTAAAATTTAATTAAGAAATATATTTTAACTTTGAGAAAATTGACTTCAATGATAAAAGCTGTAATAATAGATGATGAACCAAAAGCAATACAAGGTTTAAGTTGGGAGTTATGTAACTTTAGTAACGATCTAGAAGTTATTGCAACTTTTACAGAACCAGAAAAAGCAATACCATATTTAAAAAATTCTAAAATAGATTGCCTTTTTTTAGATATAGAAATGCCTACTATGGATGGTTTTCAATTTTTAGAAAAATTAGATAAAAAAGATTTTGCGGTAGTTATTACTACAGCTTATAATGAATATGCTATTACCGCTTTAAAAAAAGAAGCCATAGATTATTTACTAAAACCAATTGATACGGATGATTTGGCTGATACCATACAGAAAATAAAAAAATACAATTCTAAAAGCTTTAATGCAGATAAGTTCGAAGATATTTTATTGAAGTTTAACAACAAATTACATCACAAAAAAATAACTATAAATACAGATGGTAAATTGGTTTTTTTAGAACCAAAAGACATTTTTTATGTAGAGTCTGATGGTAATTATTCTACTTTATATTTATCTGATAACAAGAAAATTGTAGTTACCAAAAAACTAAAAGAAATTAACGAACTTTTACCTTCTGATCATTTTTTTAGAATACACAACTCTTACATTATTAACCTAAATAAAATAAAAGAGTTTCTAAAATCTGATGGTTATATTGTTTTAGAAAACAATGCTAAAATTCCGGTTTCTAGACAAAGAAAATCAGAATTTTTAGAAAAATTATAAGCTAATATATTATGCCAAAAATACTCCTATTTTTTATGTTCTGTTTCTTTATTTCTGTAACAACAGCTCAGAAGAAGAAAGCAGATTTTAATACGCAAATAGATAGTATTTTAAAGACAAGACCCACAACTTATAAAGGCATTAATTTGTATTTAAGACCTTTTAGAAGAGATACTGCTAAACTAAAAATATTAGCAGATAAGTTCGAAAAATCAAATTATTTAGATGGTAAAGCTTATGTAGAAAACCTTTTGGGCATACAATACAGAAATTATTCTTTATACCCAAAAGCAATCACTGCACACACTTTTGCTTTAGAAACTGCACAAAGAGCAAAAAGCATAGAATTTGAGGTTTTTAGCTTAAATATGTTGGGTGTAGATTATAGAAAAATGGATGCAAATAGAACGGCTTTAGACTATAATCACGAAGCATTAAAATTAGCAGAAACTGTTGCAGAACCTAACCTTGGTTTAAGAAGAAGTATTGCAGTTTCTTTAAATAGTATGGGTAATATTTACCTGCTTTTAAAACAGTATGATTTGGCCATTGAGCGTTTTAAAAAATCTCAAGAAATAGAAAAAAGTATCAATAACGAGCTTGGTTTGGCTATTAATTATCAAAACATTGGTTATGCAAAAGATGCTCAAGGTAAAACTGAAGAGGCTTTAAGTTATTTTCAAAAATCTTTAGCTATAAATAACAAGGTTAACAACACATTTGGGCAAATTATTTGTAAAAGTAGTATTGCAAATATGTACATAAAACAAGGCAACCCAAACAAAGCTATTGAGTTATTAAAAGTAAATCTAGTAACCGCAGAAAAACTAGGAAACAAGAAATATTTATCTTACGAATATTTAAATTTAGGATGGGCTCAATCCAAATTAGGGTTATATTCTAAGGCAGAAAAAAACTTAAATATAGGTTTAAATATTGCCAAAGAATATAACCTTTCTTCTTCTTTATCTTATGCTTACAGCCACCTTTCTGAACTTTATGAAAGTAAAAACGATTACGAAACTGCTTTAAAATTTTATAAACTATCAGACGAGTTTGAGAAAAAGATTTCTAACGAAAGAACCATTCAATACGTTAACGATTTAATTATAAAATACGACAGTGAAAGACAAGATAACGAAATTAAAAACCTTGCCAAACAAAATGAAATTGCACAATTACAACTAATAAAAAACAGAAATATTTGGGTTATTGTTTTGGGTAGTTTTATATCTGTAATTAGTATTCTATATTTTTTATACAGACAGCGCTTATTACAAAATCAAAAAAGGATTTTAACCTTAGAACAAGATGTTTTACGCACACAAATGAATCCACATTTTATCTTTAATGCTTTAAATTCTATTAAGCATTATATTATAAATAACGAACAAAAGAATGCTGTACGTTACTTAAATAAGTTTTCGAAATTGGTGCGTAAAATACTTGAATCATCAACCTTAAAAGAGGTTTCTTTACAAGAAGAATTAGAAACAATGGATTTGTATATGAACATAGAAAACATCCGTTTTTCTAATGAAATAGATTATACTATAAACGTTGATGAAAGTTTAAATTTATCAAAAATAAAAGTACCTCCTTTAGTTTTACAACCCTTTTTAGAAAATGCTTTATGGCATGGATTATCATCTAAAAAAGGAGATAAAAAAATAATTCTATCCGTTTTTAAACCTTCGGATGATTTTATTCAGATTGATATTGAAGATAATGGAATTGGTAGAACAGCTTCTGCCAAAATAAAATCTGAGAAAGTTATCAATAGAAAATCGATAGGAATTGATTTAACCAAAGAACGCTTACAAAACTTTATTAAAGATTTTCAAAACCCTTTTAGCCTTATTTTTGATGATTTATTCGATGATAAGAAAAACCCAAAAGGAACCAAAGTTGCTCTGAAAATACCAATAAGTTAAAATGTATGAGTCTATTTTTTCAAGATTTTTCCTCTTGGCTACAAGGGATGCTTTTTATTTTAATTATTTACCATACAACCTCTTACTTTTTTACAAAAGATAAGAGTTTTGCTATTTATGCAGCTTATTTATTATTGGTAACTATTTATTTAATTCCTAAAACAGCCAACGATACTTCGCTTTATTTAGCCGAAAAATTCAACTATTTTTTTAATGCTTTTAACTGGATTATTCAGATTTGGTATTGGATGTTATATAGTTGGTTTTGTATAAATTTCTTAAACCTAAAAGAAAAAGATATCCGTTTAGCTGTACAAATAATGCTTTATATTTTAGTAACAACTGTTTTTTGTACGCTATTTTTTATTGTTGATTATTTCTTGCTTCATCAACAATATATGACTCGTTTTTTCTTGTTTGTTTATACCCCTATTTCCTTAATCATTATTTCTTTTTTTATAAAAGCCATTTATAAATTTAAAGACAAAATCAATAAATTCTTTATAATTGGTTTAGTTTTCTTTTTAGGATTTTCGGTAATAGCACTATGTTTATCTTTCGTAGAAAATTATCCTTTTACAAACATAGATCCTATTGGTTTTTTTAAGATTGGTGTTTTATTAGAGGCTATTATCTTATCTATTGGTTTGGCTTATAAGTATCATAATTACAGAAAAGAAAGAGATAATTATAATGCTTTATTAATTGCCGAACTTCAAAAAAATGATGCTTTAAAAGATCAATTAAACGAAAAATTATCAGAAAAAGTAGAGAATCATAAATTAGCCGAAGTTCAAGCTTTGTACGAAAAACAGATTAATGAACTTAAATTAACCAGTTTACTGAGTCAAATGAATCCGCATTTTATATTTAATGCCTTAAACTCAATTAAACTTTATATAATTAATCATGAACCTAAAATAGCTGCTTATTATTTAAACAAATTTTCTAAACTAATTCGTAAAATTTTAGAAGCTTCTACCACCAAACAAGTTACACTACAAGAAGAATTAGAAACTATGGATTTATATATGACCATAGAAAATATTCGTTTTTCTAACGAAATAGATTTTAATATAAATGTAAACGAAATTATAGATCTTAAAGCAATACAAATACCGCCATTAGTTTTACAGCCTTTTTTAGAAAATGCGCTTTGGCACGGATTATCTTCTAAAAAAAAGAATAAAAAAATTTCAGTTTCTATAGTAAAGAAAACAAAAAAACATATTCAAATAATTATAGAAGATAATGGTATTGGACGAAAAGCATCTGCTAAAATTAAAGCAGAAAAATCGATAAATAGAAAATCGATTGGAATAAATTTAACTAAAGATCGTTTCACAAATTTTGTAAAAAACCTACAAAACGATTATACCATTATTTATGAAGATTTAAAAGATAAGAACAATAAACCACTAGGTACTAAAGTAATTATAGAACTGCCTTTACTTTAAATGTTTGGCAGCTACTTTTTCTAATTCATCGTACCAATTTTGCCCAAACTTTCTAATTAAAGCCTGTTTTACAAACTTATAAATTGGCACTTGTAATTCTTTACCTAAAGTACAAGCATCATCACAAATTTCCCATTTATGATAATTAACTGCAGAAAACTCGCTGTAATCTTTAACTCTTACTGGGTATAAATGACAAGAAACTGGCTTTTTCCAACCAATTTCTCCTTGATTATAGGCTTCTTCTATAGCACAAAGCGCTGTATTTTTTTCATCAAAAATAACATAAGCACAATCTGCACCATTAATTAAAGGTGTTTCTAATTCATCCCATTCACTGGTAGTCCAGGTTCCTTGTTTCTCAATTGCCTCTATACCTTCTTTTCTTAAAAAGGGTTTTACCTTCGGATAAATTTCGTCTAAAATTTGGGTTTCCTCCTTTTCTAAAGGAGCTCCAGCTTCTCCATCTACACAGCAAGCACCCTTACAGGCAGATAAGTTGCAGACAAAATCTTTTTCTATAATATCTTCTGAAACAATTGTTTTTCCTAGTTGAAACATATCAGCAAAAATAAGTATATTTTTTTCTGTTTTATTCTGATTTAATAAAATTTAGTTAACTAGTTTTGCAAAAAATTTAAAAATAAAATGGGTTTCGATTTTAAAGAGATTATAACTGCTTTTATGGTATTATTTGCAGTTATAGATATTATTGGAAACATACCAATAATCATAGATTTACGTAAAAAAGTTGGTCATATTCAATCTGAAAAAGCATCTATAATTGCTGGTTTTATTATGATTGTTTTTCTATTTGTAGGGCAAAGTTTATTAAGTTTAATAGGTATAGACGTAAACTCTTTTGCTGTTGCAGGTGCTTTTGTACTATTTTTTATTGCTTTAGAAATGGTTTTAGGAATTACCTTATATAAAGACGATGATAATAACCCTTCTTTAACAGCTACCGTTTTTCCGTTAGCATTTCCTTTAATTGCTGGACCAGGTAGTTTAACAACTTTATTATCTTTAAGAGCTGAATTTGCCATAGAAAATATTATTGTTGCTGTGGTTTTAAACATTATTTTTCTTTATATTGTCTTAAAAACTTCAACTAAAATAGAACGTTTGTTGGGTGCAGGTGGTATTCAAATAATTCGTAAAGTTTTTGGAGTAATTTTATTAGCAATTTCTGTAAAACTATTTGCTCAAAATATTAAAATGTTATTTATATAAGATGATTTTAGATTGTTTAATTATTGGTGGCGGTGTTTCTGGTATGCAATGTGCTTTGGTTTTAGGCTCTGCAAAAGACAAACCTTATACTACTAATAAAAAAATAAGTATTATTATGCATCAAAAAGCTTCTCATTTAGAGAATGCCCTTTTTAATAACGTTTTAGGTTTATCGCCCAAAACATTAGGTAAAGATATTTTGGTTGATGGTAAAGCACAACTAACATCATTATACCCACATATAAATCAACTAGAAAACGAAAAAGTAATTTCTATTGATAAAAATAACGACACCTATATTATAACTACAAACAAAGAGGTGCATTATGCTAAAATAGTAGTTTTAGCATTAAACTATTCTAAGCCATTTACTATTAAAGGTTTGGATGATTTTTTAATTCCGCATAAAAAAGCAAATCCTGAAAAAGACCGAATTCAGCTAAAAAACAAGGACCATTGTATTAAAGAAGGATTATATTGCTGTGGTACAATTGCTGGTCATAGAAGTCAATTTGCAATTGCTTCTGGTAGTGGTGCATCTGTTGCAACCGATATTCTTACAATCTGGAATAATGGCAATCACGCCAAAGTCCATGACAAAAGTATGATGTAAATCATATTTTAAACCTTGGTTTATTTATAATTTTACAATCAGAAATCAAATAACTGAGAATTTGATAATTTTCTGAAAATAAAATTTAATAAATTAAAAAAGGTTTAAGATGGAAATCAAAAAAAACCCACGTAAAGAGCTAGAAAATTTTAGTAAAATTTTCTTCCAAATAGGAATTGTACTTTCATTATTTATCATTTATGCTTTTATGGAGCATAAAACTTACGAGAAAAACTATGACGAATTAGGCCAAGTAGTTATGGTTGAAGAAATGAAGGAAGATATACCTATTGTACAAATTCAAAAACCAACACCTCCGCCAAAAAACATCCCGAAAGTTGTAGAAATTATTAAGATTGTAGAAGATGATGAAAAAATAGAGGAAACCATTATAGAATCTACAGAAACAGATGAATCTGAATCTGTTGTGGTAATTGATACTGATGATATAGAAGAGGTTCATGAAGCTGAAGAAGTTATAGAAGATATACCTTTTATGCTTATCGAAGATGTGCCTGTTTACCCTGGTTGTAAAGGAAATAACGAAAAGTTAAAAAAATGCTTTACAAAAGGAGTTACAAAACACTTTAGCAAAAAGTTTGATGTAAATTTAGCTACAGAGTTAGGTTTAAGTAAAGGTAAAAAACGTTTATATGTTCTTTTTACTATTGGTAAAAGTGGTAAAATTGTAAATGTAAAAACAAGAGGACCACACCCTGTTCTAGAATCTGAAGTAACAGAAATTATAGAAGGTTTACCAAAAATGATTCCTGGTAAGCAAAGAGGTGTACCTGTAAGAGTAAGTTTTAGTATACCAATAACCTTTGAAGTAAGATAATAATTAAAGAAAAGTGATAAGTCTAAAGTTAGATTTATCACTTTTTTTTTAAAATAGGGAAATTACCTATTGGGTAATTTTACCTTCTCAAATATATTTGTGATATAGATATTATTATATATTTCCCCTTACATATATGCAGAAAGCTAAACTCTCCCCCCAACGTTTAGCTTTTTTCTTGCTTTAAACTTTCGGGTATAAAAAACACTTTTTAACGTCTTTATTTAAAAATAAGAAAATCACCTATTAAATGTAACGTCTTAATTAAATATATTTGTAGTGTAAGATCTTAATAACTAAGATAATATTTTAACTTTAAATTCATCCCCCCATGAAAAAAGCACAAGACAATATCCAAACCCCTTTCAATAGAATCGACTCTATTACAACTACCTTTAGTTTAATCTTTTTTATAACCAGTATCGTTTTTTTTATAGAATCTTTTATCTAAGATTTTAAATTATAAAAAATTAATACTGTAAATCAGATTAAAGAATAGTTATTCTCATAATTAAACTTTTTTATTTAAAGACCCCGATCCCTATTTTAAATTAAAAAACCCTAAAAGTATAATTAGCAATAATATGAAGATTCCCTATTTAATAATTTCCGTTTCTTAAATATGTTTACAGTATTATATTAAGTTCCCCTAAACTTATTACTTAAAGCTAAACTTTTCCCCCAAGAGTTTAGCTTTTTTGCGTTAAAAAAGTTCGTTGTAAACAGAAAAATAGTGTAATAATTAATAAATTAATTTCTGGCAGAAATTAATGTTCAGCTCTAATAGTTTCAATTAAACTATCAAAATCATTCGCTTTATCAAAAAAAGCATAAGCTCCATATTTTAAACAAACTCCTTTTAAGTGTGTGTTTGTTGAAAAAACTAAAACTTTATTATTAGATTCTTTATCTCGAAGTATTTTTAATAACTCTAGTCCATTACCATCTGGCAAACTTAAATCTAGTATAATTAATTTAAATTCAGTTTCGTTTACTAAATTAATTGCTTCTTGCAAAGACGTTGCTAAATGAAGATTTTCTATACCAATTATTTGTTTTGTAGCATCGACAATACTTTTACCAATTAAGGTATTGTCTTCTACAATTAATAAATTTTTTAGTTTTGATTTCAAAATAAATTAGGCTAATAAAAAGGATAAATTAATTTACGAAAATAAGCAGATTGCAGAGATATTTTCCTAGGGGAGTTGCTTATTTTTTATAACACTAGACTTATAAAAATTAGTTTTTAGTTTTTATAGTTTCTATAAGTTTATCAAAATCATTTGCTTTATCAAAAAAAGCAAATGCACCATATTTTAAACAAATTCTTTTTAATTCTGTGCTCATAGAAAAAATAAAAACTTTTGTCTCTATATGTTTTTCTTTAAGTAGTTTTAATAATTCTAAACCATTACCATCTGGCAACTTTAAATCTAAAATTATAAATTCAAATTTATTCTCATTGATATAAGAAATGGCTTTCTGTAAAGTTTCTGTTAAAAAAATGTCTCCAATACAGCTAAATTCTCTAGTAGCATTAAATATCTTTTTTTTAATAAAAAAATTGTCTTCTACGATTAATAAGTTATTGAGTTCAGAATTCAAAAGCATAGTTTTGATAGTTTGGCTATTGCTAAATTAATCAATAATAATAGTAATTACCATAAGCAAGATGCTTAACATTACAACTATAGTTCTAAAGAAGTGAGTCCTTTTTGAATCGCATATTTAGTAAGTTCTGGTATGGTATAGAGATCTATTTTTTTCATAATATTATTTCTATGTACATCAACTGTTTTTGAGCTTAAAAACAATTTTTCGCCTATTATTTTAGATGATTTACCTTCTGCTATTAACTGCAAAACTTCTTTTTCTCTAGTGCTTAAAGGTTCTTTTTCTATGCCTTCTCCTTTTTTAAACAAGTTTAAAAAATCTTGATTTACACCTTTAGAAAGGTATCTTTTATGTTGCATTACTGTAGTTATCGCAGTAATTAACTCGTCAGAATCACCATCTTTTAATAAATAACCAAATGCACCCGCTTTAAACATTCCACGAATAAACTGTTTACTAGAATGCATAGAAAGCCCAATTATTTTAATTTCTGGAGAGCTTTTAAGAATTTGTCTTGCTGCCTCTACCCCATTTAAATCTGGCATAGAAACATCCATAATAATTACATCTGGAGTAATCTTAGTACATAATTTTACAACTTCTCTTCCGTTTGAAGCTTCTGCTATAATTTGCATATTAGATCTTTGCTCAATAATGTTTTTTAAGCCATCTCTTAGCAACTTATGATCATCAGCTAAAATTATTTTAATTTCTTTTAAATTACTCAATTTGATATGGGTATAAAAATTTTAACTGTAGTTCCTTTATTAATTATTGATGAAATATTAATTTCTCCTTTTATGTTTTTAATACGCTCTTGAACCGTAAACAAGCCAAAACCAGATCCTTTTTCATCTTTAGTATAATGATTATTTAGTTTTTCTGTATTAAAACCTATTCCATTATCTCTAATAATAATATCTACTCCTAATTCAGTTTTATTAAGATCTATGGTTATTAGTGTTGCTTGTGCGTACTTTATAATGTTATTAAGTAGCTCTTGTACACTTCTATAAAGTAATATAGATTGCACATCATCGAGTATAATTTTGTCTATATTCTCGTTAATTTGACCTTTTATTTTGTGCTTTGTTTCGATACTTTCTAATAACCAATAAAGTGCTTCTATAATACCTAGTTGATAAAGTATTGGTGGTGAAAGTTCTGATGTTATGTTACGGCTATTTACCAAAGCATCAGATATATGTTCATAAATAAAACCTAATTCTTCATCGATAGTTTGTAATTCTGGTAGTTTTCTTAACTCTTTAATTTTCATATTAGAAATTACCAAAGATTGACTTAAATGATCGTGAATGTTAGATGCTATTTCTTTCTTTTGTTTTTCTTCTATTAAAGTAATTTCTGTAGTTAATTTTTGTAATGATTCTTGATATCTTTCAATTTTTTGCTGAGCAAATATTTTTTCTGTTACGTCTCTAGAAGATGTTAAAATAAAATCTATTTTATTATCTAGATATATAACAGATATAGAACACTCTATCCAGATACTATACCCTTTTTTATGCATTGCTCTACAGAAAAAAGTGTCGTTTGGTGTTAATTTAAGAACTCTTTTTTCTATTGATTCTCTAAAATAGTTAACATCATCTTTATGAATTATGTTAAAACCAAGAGTTTCTATAAGTTCTGGTTCGTTATAACCTAATATACTTTTTATAGAAGGACTTATATATTTAAAAGTACTATCTAACTTATGTAGGCAAATAAGATCGTTAGAATTGTCTGTTAATAAACGATACATTTTTTCTGCTCTGGCTATGTTATCTCTAATTTTCTTTTGTTCTGTAACATCTTGGGCTGTACCATAACAACCTATAACATTGTAGTTTTTATCTTTAATTGGTTTACCTCTAGATATTATGTGCCTTAAATTACCTTTTGCTGTATAGATGTCTAATTCTAATTTATACGGCTTTTCATACTGTAAACAATTGGCAACACCTTCTTCCATTTTTAGAAAGCTTTCTGCTGTATAGAGTTTTTTATGTTGGTCATAATTAGGTGCTGCAGATCCAGCTGGCATTTCAAAAATATTTAGCAGTTCCTCAGACCATACTACCTTACCTGTAGCTGCAATATATTCCCAACTACCTAGATGCGCTAATGCTTGTGCTTCGTTTAAAACTTTATTTAATTTATTTAGTTTTTCATTTTGTTCATCTAGCTTAATCTGCCTTGTTTTTTGCTCTGTAATATCTTGAAATACACCTATTAAACTTGTAATCTCTCCTTCTTTATTAATTCTTGGATATCCAATAGAATGAACCCATAACAACTGATTTTTTTTATTTCTAAATCTTAAAACAAGATCAAATTTTTTCTTTTGTGCTATACTTTCTTGAATTGCTTTTGCTAACAATTTATCAGAACCATCAATATAAAAAGCGACACACTCTTCAAAAGGTGGAACCTTGCCAACAGGGAGTCCATGAATTGCAAAAACCTCATCAGACCAACGTATTTCTTGAGAAGGTAATTTTAACTCCCAACCACCTACTTTAGCTAATCTACCAGATTCATTTAAAAGAAATTCGTTTCTTTCTATTTCTTTTAGTGCTTTTTTAGTTTCTGCTTCGCTTTGTTTTAAATTATTTTCTATAAGTTTTTGTTTGGTAACATCGCTCATAACTACTAAAGCGCCTAATGTTTTACCCTTTGAATCTGAAAAAGAAGTTCCATTACAAACAACAGTTCTTGGTTCTTGATTTTTACTTTTAATTACTATTTCTCGATTATAAATTTTCTCTCCTTTAAAAGCTCGTATTAATGGTATTTCTTCTGTTTTTAACATACTTTTTCCATCAGTTTCATACAAACCATAATAAGATGCCCAGTTTTCTTGTGGCGTATTCATAACATCAATACCATGCCAATCTTTAGCTATTTTATTAAATAATACTAACTTACCTTCTGAATTACATGCAATTATACCTGCAGGCAAATTCTCTGTCATTGCTGTTATAAATTCATTCTTTTCTTGCAGTTCGTACTGAGCTTGTTTTATTTTTGTAATGTCTTCAATAATGCTTAACGCATATTTTTCATTACTAATTTTTATAATTTGTGATGATGTTTTCCAAACTCTTACTTCTCCTGATTTAGTAGTAAATTCACTCTCAAAATTATTTATTTTACCCTTTTCTTTTAATTTATCGAAGTATTTCTTTCGTTGATCTGGTGATTTCCAAATGTCATTAGGGCTAAAATTATTACCCAAAAACTCTTCTATTGAATAACCTGTTGCTTTTAATACAGTTTCGTTTGCATCTGTAATTTTATAATCTCTTAAGCGAGTTAGAATTATTAGGTTAGGGCTGCTTTTAAAGATATTATAAAACTTCTCTTCGTTTTCTATTAGCTTTAATTCTGTATGTTTTTTTTCAGTAATATCTTGCAACACACCTCTTTTTCCAATAATTTTGTTATCTAAATTATAAATAGGTTGTGCAACATTACGTATCCAAATTATTTTATTTTTTAAATTAACTAACTTGAGCTCTATATCATAAGATTCTCCATTAGTATTAAGGGCTAAATTGACTTTCTTTAATTTTTCTTGAGATTTTGCATCTAATTTACTTAATATATCTACTTTAGATGGTGTGGGTTCTTTTGGGTTAGAACCATAAATATGATGAATGTATTCTGACCAAGTGTATTCTTCTGAATCGTTAATATATTCCCAATAACCAATCTTAGCCAATTCACTTGCCTCATTTAAAGAATTTTCTTTTTCTTCTAAAAGTTTTAAAGATTCTTCAATTTTTTGCTTGTCAATTACTCTTTGAGATACCTCTCTAATAGAAGTAACAAAATAGTTAATTTCATCATCTTTATAAACCGGAGTTGACAAAAATTCTAACCAAATATAATGCCCTTCTTTATGAAGAAATCTAGAAGTTATAGGTAAACTCTTAATTGTACTTTGAACTAAATTTTGATCTTTAGCCTTTTTAAAATCATTTAAATCATCAGAATGTACAATATCAAAAAATGTATTCTCTGTAAAGTAAGATGAATCATAGCCCAAAATTCTATTTAAAGACGGACTTATGTACTTAATTGAGTAGTCAGTTTCTTGTAAACATATAATATCATTAGAATTATCTGCTAGTAAGCGATACATTTCTTCTGCCTTTTTTATCCCCACTGCAACAGATTCATACTTTTGTTTATATGTTAAAGGTTGAAAAACATCCTTTATTTTTACCCCTTTTATAGGTGATGATTTTAATTCAAAATATCTCAAATAAACGTAAAAAAGAACACTATAAAAAAGAGCGAAAACAGCTTTAGAAACTATACCAGATATTAATATTTGATTTAAACTCTCTGAATTCCAGAAAATAAGAAGAGTAAAACTAATGCTATCGAAACTTAATACAATTAACATTGTTATACTTATTTGTAAAAATAAAAAACGTATTTTTTTAGATATAAATTCGAAAATTGTAATAATTAACAAAGAGTCTATAAATAATAATATAGTACCAATAAATAAAGCCCAAGCATTGGTATCGAAAAAGGTGATGTTAACATTAGCTATATTGTTTTCTGTATCTCCAAGGCTCCATCCAAAAACTTGTAAGTAAACAGAAATTAAAACATTGGTAACCAACAAAGCGTAAATTATTTTCTTAGTTTCTGTAGTATCTTCTTTTATGTAAATTATTAATAGAGCAAAAAGAGTTGCCGTAAATAACACAGCAGAACCAGGAGATACTATTAAATTCTTTGTTATAGAAATATATACTGCACTAGATAAAATTACTTGTAAGAATTGTAATAATCCTAAACAAGCAAATAAAATACCAATACCTAACCTTTTTCTTAACCTAAATAACAATAGTATAATAAAAGCTATTAAACTAGCTTGAAAAAATAAGATACCTATTTGAGTATAATTCATCTTTGGGGGTAATAAAGAAAGTAAATCTTAAAAATTTACGATTAATAAAGGTGCAAAATAATAGAATTATCTTACTTATTGCTGTTTTTTACAAATAAATACCTCTATTTCTTTGAAATACAAATACTTATTTGTAAAAAATCTGTTTTTAAAGTAAAATACATCTGTTTCGCTTTATTTTTATCTAAGTGTTTTTGATCTGTAAATTAAGAAATAAAAAAACCAGCTTTTATAGCTGGTTTTTTATATCGAAAACAAAATAAAATTTACTCTACAGTAACCGATTTTGCTAAATTTCTTGGTTGATCTACATTTTTATTCAACATTACAGCGATATGATAAGATAATAACTGAAAAGGAATTGTAGTTAACAACGGTGTTAAGGCTTCTTGAGTATCTGGTATTTCTATGGTATGATCTGCAATTTCCTTTACTTGAGTATCTCCTACTGTAACAATTGCAATAATTTTACCAGCTCTAGATTTAATTTCCTGAATATTACTTACCACTTTTTCGTAATGTCCTTTATTTGTTGCAATTACAAAAATTGGCATATTTTCATCAATTAAAGCAATGGGACCGTGTTTCATTTCTGCTGCAGGATAACCTTCTGCATGAATATAAGATATCTCTTTTAACTTTAAAGCACCTTCTAGCGCAACAGGAAAATTAAAGCCTCTACCTAAATATAAACAGTTTTTAGCATCTTTATAAACAGCTGCAATACTTTTAACATGATCATCTATCTTTAAAAGCTCTTCTACCTGTTTAGGGATACGATTCATTTTTTGTATATAATCTTTAAATGCTTGATCTGATAACGAACCGTTTGCTTTACCTAATTTTAAAGCTATTAAAGTTAAAACTGTTATTTGAGTTGTAAATGCTTTTGTTGATGCTACTCCTATTTCAGGACCAGCATGCGTATAAGCACCAGAATGTGTTTCTCTGGCAATAGAAGAACCTACTACATTACAAACACCATAAACAAAAGCTCCTTTAGATTTTGCAAGCTTAATCGCAGCAAGTGTATCTGCAGTTTCACCAGATTGAGAGATAGCAATAACTACATCTTTTTCTGTTATAATTGGGTTTCTATATCTAAATTCTGAAGCATACTCAACCTCTACAGGAATTCTAGCCATATCTTCAAAAAGGTATTCGGCTACCAAACCTGCATGCCAAGAAGTACCACAAGCTACAATAATAATTCTGTTGGCGTTTAAAAATTTATCAAGATTAAGATCTACACTAGACATCTTAATCATATTTTTATCTGCTAACATTCTACCTCTAAAAGTATCAGTAATAGCTTTAGGCTGTTCATGAATTTCTTTTAACATAAAATGATCATAACCTCCTTTTTCAATTTGGTCTAAACTCATTTGAAGTTTTTGAATGGTAGGCTCTACAATAGAATCATCATTTATTTTATGAACCTTAACTTGTTTGCCTAACTTTATAATAGCCATTTCTTCATCTTCTAAATAAATAGCTTGTTTTGTATATTCTACAAAAGGTGACGCATCTGAGGCAACAAAAAACTCTTTTTTATCTTTACCAACACCAATTGCAATTGGGCTTCCTAAACGAGCTACAATTATTTCATCTGGGTTAGTTTTATCAAAAACAGTAATTGCATAAGCACCAACTACATTGGTTAAGGCTAATTGCACCGCTTTTCCTAATTTACAGCCTTCTGTAACTTTTACTTCTTCTATAAGGTTTAATAAAACTTCGGTATCTGTATCACTTTTAAAAGAGTAACCTCTAGAAATTAATTCCTTTTTTATGGTATCATAATTTTCAATGATTCCATTATGTACAATTACTAAATTTCCTGATTTTGATAAATGTGGATGAGAGTTTACATCATTAGGCACTCCATGTGTTGCCCATCTTGTATGGCCCATACCAATGGTACCTTTTTTTCTTTCTTCATCTTGACCAACAATTTCTTCTAAATCAGAAACTTTTCCTTTTGTTTTAGAAACATACATGGTTCCGTTATTGTAAACCATTACACCAGCACTATCATAACCTCTATATTCTAGTCTTTTTAATCCATTTATTACTATTGGATAAGCCTCTCTATGACCAATATAAGCTGATATTCCACACATAGATAATGATATTTAGGGGTTAATTAATTATTGTTTTTCTGTATACGAAATTTTTAAAACTGCTTTTTTACCATCGTCCACAGCAGTGTTATTAAAAAGTGTTACTGCTTTAGGATTCCAACTAAAATTATTAAAAATTGTATCTGTTGTGGTTGTAGGTAAATCTGTAGGGTTATAAACTTTTAACCTTAAATTTGGGTTATAATCGATATCTCCACTTAAAATATCAGACATATAATCTGTTATTCTAAACGTATACTTTTCTACTTTTCCACTAGCATCTCTTTGCAACTCACCTTGAATGCCTCCAAAAGACGATTCGCTAGTTGCATCTTTTATTTGACTAAAACTTGGGTTTGTTGCATCTTCATCTGTCTTATAAAGATATAATCTTTCTGGCACATTAAGCGTATCTGCAGATTGATTTATGTAAAAACTTAAAGAAGCATCATTAATTAACCAATTATTTTGTCTTAATTCATCAATCTTAGCTTGATCTATAATTGTAATCTTAGCTTCGCTACCAGCTGTACCCTGAATTTTAATTTCTTCGTTTGCAGGATATACTTTGTCTTCCATTTTAAAGGTATTAACTCTAAAACCAGTTAATGGATAACTATTGTTCTTGCTAATCGTATCTAAAATTGTACTACCAGATTTTAACACAGTATTGGTGTAATAAATCTCTAAAGAAGGGATTAAATTTGCAGTTGTTGCATTAAAATCAAAAGAAATTAATGAACCTTCTACACCTGTTGCCTCTAAAATTAATCCTCTAAAATAATCGTTAAAGGCTTCTTGAGTTTCAAATTCTGATGATTCATATTTATCTAAGAATAATTCTTTAATTCTATCTTCATCTAAAGGTATTCTTGCAAATGGTACAGGTAATGTACTTGCTGTAGAACTGTAAATTTTTACAGTATCTTGTGTTGCAACATTATCATTAAACAATCTTCTTTTAATCACTAACATAGTATCTACAGGTACTAATTCACCATCTACTGTTTCGTAATTTGGTTTAAATTGATAGTTTAACTCACTATTTAATGCTGTTCCAGATTTTTCAAAAACATCATTAGAATAAAAACTATTAATTTTTGTTGGATCTAAAGGGTTGTAAAGGTTCAAATAAGTATTAGATTGATAAACATTAAAAGTAAATGCTTCTGATTGATCTCCAATAATTGAATCTAAATCGTAAGTTAAATCATCACTATCAAGAACAACTTGATAAGGTAATTTTAAAAATACAGTATCAATTTTTGTAACAACGGTTGTATCTGCGCCATAAATATTTGCATCATCTACAACTTGAACACCTGTTGTAATAGTAAGTTGAGAAACTATTGAAGCTTCTAATTTTTCGTAATCTGTACTGTTATAAACACCTAACAAATATTGCCCAAGTTGTCTAGAAATATTATCTGATTGAATTCTTTCTAATGAACTATTTTCTGCAACAATATCTACTGTAACAGCGTTTGTGTTAAATTTTGTATTGGTAAGTACGTTAGAATTTATGTTGGTAAAATCTTCTTCACAAGATACAATAGCAACTGATAAGCACACTAATATGCTTACTATAACACTTCTTCTTATAATTTTTATCACTTTAAAAAACAATTAACTATACTGATAAAATATCAGTATAAAAATTCAAATAAGATTCTTTTAAATTCTCTGCTTGATATTTTAAAACAGGCTTTTCTTTATCTTCTATAAAAGAAGCTAATTCTTCATCAATAGTTTCACTACCGTGAATAATTGCATCAGAATTTTCGATGGCGCTTTTTAAAATATTTATATGATTTGGAGTTTCTATCGTTGCAATTTTATCTGAATCATCAAGGTCAAACCTAACCTTTTCTGCTAAATCTTCATTTAATTCCCCCTCAAAACCACTATTGTACAAAGAAGTAACAATTTTACTTTCGGTAAACAAAGGCTCTTCTTTATAAAACTCTCTTAAATAAAGTGGCAATAAAGAAGCCATCCAACCATGAATATGAATAATATCTGGCGCCCAGTTTAATTTTTTTACAGTTTCTACAACTCCTTTTGCAAAGAAAATTGCTCTTTCATCATTATCAGAAAACAATTTATCATCCTCGTCTGAAAACACTGCTTTTCTTTTAAAATACTCTTCATTATCTATAAAGTAAACTTGCATTCTTTCTTTAGGGATAGAAGCTACTTTTATAATTAATGGCATATCTAAGTCATTCACAACCAAATTCATACCAGATAAACGTATTACTTCATGTAATTGATGTCTTCTTTCATTTATTACTCCATATCTTGGCATAAATATACGGGTTTGTACACCCTTAGAATGTGCATTTTTAGCTGAGCTAAAAGCTGTCGAAGAAAGTTCTGTTTCTGGTAAATACGGAACAACTTCAGACGATACAAATAAAATTCTCTTGTCCTTCATTAAAATCAAACTCTTTTATAAGGTTGCAAAAATACGAATTATTATGCAAATATGGTGTTAAAATGGTAAGTTTGCATAGTTTATAACCTAATTAGAATGAACGTTTTTAAAGAAAAGCATGCCTTAAAAGTTTATTTATCAAAATTAAAAGCTCAAAATAAAACTGTTGGTTTTGTGCCAACAATGGGAGCATTACATGAAGGGCATTTATCATTAATTAAAAAAGCAAAGAAAAAAAACGACCTAGTTGTTGTTAGTATTTTTGTGAATCCAACTCAGTTTGATAACCCAGAAGATTTAATAAAATATCCCAAAACATTAAGCAATGATATAAAGCTTTTAGAAAGTGTTTCTTGCGATGTACTTTTTCATCCTTCAGTAAAAGAAATTTACGACCAAAACATTGTTTCTGATAAATTTGATTTTGACGGATTGGAGCACGAAATGGAAGGAAAATTTAGAGATGGCCATTTTAATGGCGTTGGTACTATTGTAAAAACACTCTTCGAAATTGTAGAACCAGACAAAGCTTATTTTGGTCAAAAAGATTTTCAGCAGTTACAGATCATCAAGAAAATGGTGAAAAAAAATCGCATCAATATTAAAATTAAAGGCTGTAAAATTTTTAGAGAAGAAGATGGTTTGGCTATGAGTTCTAGAAATACCAGACTTACTACAGAGCACAGAAATGCTGCCCCCTTTATTTACAAAACCTTAAAAAAAGCCAGAAAAAAGTTTGGCACAGAAAATGCTTTAAACATAACTGAATGGGTAGAAAATCAATTTAAAAATCATCCTTTGTTAACTTTAGAGTATTTTACAATTGCTGAAGAAAAAACGTTAAAAACCATAAAAAACAAAGAATCTGATAAAAAATATAGGGCTTTTATAGCAGTTTTTGCAGGTGATATTCGATTGATTGATAACATTCGTTTAAAAATTAATTAACCAAAAAAAGCTTATTTTTGCAGCATGTTAGTACAAGTAGTAAAATCTAAAATCCACCGTGTAAAAGTTACAGGTGCAGATTTAAATTATATAGGAAGCATTACCATTGATGAAGATTTAATGGATGCAGCAGGCATTATAGAAGGTGAACGCGTGCAGATTGTGAACAACAATAATGGTAATCGTTTAGAAACTTATGCCATTCCTGGACCTCGTAAAAGTGGAGAAATTACCTTAAATGGAGCAGCTTCTAGATTAGTAGCTGTTGGCGATGTTTTAATCTTAATTGTTTACGCATTTATGGAACTAGAACAAGCCAAAACTTTTAAACCTCAACTCGTTTTTCCTAACGAAAAAGACAATACACTTACTTAATTTTGGACATCAAAAAAATTTTAAAAATTATAATTCCTCTCATTTTGGGAGGTTTTTTAGTTTGGTACTCTCTCTCTAAAATATCTATAGACGTTTTACTTGGGTATTTTAAAGAAGCAAATTATAGCTGGATTTTTCTTGGCTTATTTTTCGGGATTTTAAGTCATTTATCTAGAGCTTATAGATGGAAGTTTATGCTAGAACCTTTAGGTTTTAAACCTAAATTCACTAATAGTGTTTTAGCAGTTCTAGTTGGCTATTTGGTAAATTTAGCCTTGCCAAGAGCAGGTGAAATTTCTAGAGCTACTGTAATGACAAATTACGAGGAAATACCTTTCGAAAAAGGTTTTGGAACCATTGTAGCAGAAAGAATAGCAGATTTAATAATGATGCTAAGCATTGTTGCAATTACCCTTTTTGTTCAGTTCGATTTTATTTACGAGCTATTAACCAAAAACTTTAACCCAACAAAAATTGCAATTGGTTTAGCTATTTTAATTATCGGTTTTTTCATTTTTTCTTCTTTTGTTAAAAAAGCAGAATCTGGTTTTTTACTAAAAATTAAAACCTTTATAACTGGTTTAATAGAAGGTGTAACAAGCATTTTTAAAATGAAAAATAAGTGGCCATTTATCTTCCATACCGTTTTTATTTGGGTAATGTATGTAGCCATGTTTTGGGCAACAATACCTGCAATAGATGGTTTAGAAGTACCTTTTGGCGGAATTTTAATAGGTTTTATTGCTGGCGGATTTTCTATTGCTGCCACAAATGGCGGAATTGGTTTGTACCCAATTGCTGTAGCTGGTGCACTAGCGCTTTTTAATATTCCAACAGAACCTGCAACCGCTTTTGGCTGGATTATGTGGACCGCTCAAACAGCTATGATTATTGTTTTTGGAGGTTTGGCTTTTTTACTTCTACCAATCGTAAATAAAAACAAATAGCTTCGAGTAATTTTTTAAAAAAGTTTTATCAAGAAGTTGGGCGTTCCCTAAAGGTCGCGCTTTCATTACTCGCTTTTTTTCTGAAAAAGAAAAAAGAGCTCAAACAAGCCATTCAATCGCTAACGCAACTGTTTGCTAACTTTTAGAAAACCGATTATTTTTTTAAAGTTAAATTTCATTATTACTTTGTAACTTTGAGACTTTCAAACTTTGCAACTCAAAAAAAATGGCCAAAACCAAAACAACTTTTTTCTGTCAGAATTGTGGAACTCAACACGCAAAATGGGTTGGGCAATGTGGCGCCTGTAAAGAATGGAACACCATTGTAGAAGAAGTAATTCAAAAAGAAGAAAAACGTGTTTGGAAACAATCTACAACAGCAAAACAAAATGTAAATAAACCTTTAAAAATTGCTGATATTCAACTAAACCCAGAAGAAAGAGTTGTTACCAACAACAACGAATTAGATACCGTTTTAGGTGGTGGCTTAGTAAAAGGTTCTGTAACACTTTTAGGCGGTGAACCTGGTATTGGAAAATCGACATTATTATTGCAAGTTGCTTTAAATATCAGTCAGAAAGTATTGTATGTTTCCGGTGAAGAAAGTCAGTCTCAAATTAAAATGCGAGCAGAACGTTTAGATGCGAATAACTCTAATTGCTTAATTTTAACTGAAACTAGCACACAACAAATTTTTAAAAATATAGAAGAAACTGAACCAGAAGTTTTAGTGATTGATTCTATACAAACTTTACACACCAATTCTATTGAAGCTTCTCCTGGAAGCATTTCTCAAATACGAGAAACGAGTGCAGAATTGATAAAATTTGCCAAAGAAACTGCAACTCCTGTTTTATTAATTGGGCACATTAACAAAGAAGGAAACATTGCTGGACCCAAAATTTTAGAACACATGGTAGATGTTGTTTTACAATTTGAAGGCGATAGAAATCACACCTATAGAATTTTAAGAAGTCAGAAAAACAGATTTGGTTCTACATCAGAATTAGGAATTTATGAAATGTTATCTAATGGTTTACGAGAAATTTCAAACCCATCAGAAATACTGATTTCTAAAAAGGATGCAGATTTAAGCGGAACTGCAATTGCAAGTACTTTAGAAGGTATTAGACCTTTAATGATAGAAATTCAAGCTTTAGTTTCTACAGCCGTTTATGGAACTCCACAAAGATCTACAACTGGATACAACTTAAAAAGATTAAATATGATTTTAGCAGTTCTCGAAAAAAGAGCTGGTTTTAAATTGGGTGCAAAAGATGTTTTTTTAAATATTACTGGAGGTATAAATGTAGATGACCCAGCAATTGATTTAGCTGTTGTAGCTGCTATTTTATCATCAAACCAAGATATTGCTATAAACCCAAATGTGTGTTTTGCTGCAGAAGTTGGTTTGGCTGGAGAAATAAGACCTGTTTCTAAAATAGATCAAAGAATTATTGAAGCAGAAAAATTAGGTTATAAAACAATAGTAACATCTAAATACAATAAAATATCATCTAAAAACCATTCTATAAAACTCATTTTGGTGGGTAAAATTGAAGAAGCTTTTGCAACTTTGTTTGCTTAAGTTCTTAGAGAATAATTAAGGTAAAAATTTTTATTGTTATCTATTTGCCAGCAAACAAGTATAGCCCTGATTGAACGGTTTGTTTGAGCTCTTTTTGTTTTTACAAAAAAGCGAGTAGTGAAAGCAGGAAATAGCTTCTAATAATTTATCTTTTTATTTTACCAGAAGTATCGCCTTTCATTAAACTTAAAACATTGTCTAAAGAAACCATATTTACATCACCTACAACTGTATGTTTAAGAGCACAAGCAGCAGTTGCAAAATTTAAGGCTTGTAAATCATCATCTTGATAATAGAGCAAACCAAAGATTATACCAGAAGCAAAAGCATCTCCTGTTCCTACACGATCTATAACGTGCGTTACATCTAATTTATCTGCTTTTATATATTTTTTCCCTGTCCACATTTTACCTTGTATTTGTTGATGTGAAGCACTAATGGATTTCCTTGTTTTACCAACAACTTTTTCAATTCTAGGGAAAGTGTTCATTAATTCTTTAGCAGCCTCACTAAACCCAACTCCTACTTCTCCAAGACCAAACATTTCTTTAATTCCACGGCTACTAGTAATTACAATGTCTGTATTTTTTACTAATTCAGGCATAACTTCTTGCATAGTTTTACCATATTTCCACATATTTTGTCTAGAATTAATATCGCCAGAAACCTTAATACCCATTTTATTTGCAGTTTTTATGGCTTCTAAACAGCACATTGCTGCACCTTCTGAAATGGCTGGTGTTATCCCTGTCCAATGAAACCAATCTGCACCTTTTAAGACTTCTTCCCAATTAATCATATCTGGTTTTATTAAAGAAAATGCAGAGCCTTCTCTTTCATAAATTACCTCACTAGATCTGTGCACAGCACCTTTTTGAAGAAAATATTTACCTAACATATTATCGCCATAAATAACATCTTTTGTCCCTAACCAATGTTTACGTAAAAATTGAGTAGCGGCTTTACCAAGAGCATTATCTGGAAAACGAGTTACATGAGCTGCTTTCATACCTAAATAACCACAAGAAATTGCAACGTTAGCTTCTCCTCCTCCATAAACAAGATCAAAAGAACTTGCTTGAGAAAACATTGTATATCCTGGAGGTGATAAACGCATCATTACTTCTCCAAATGTTATTAATTTTTTATCCATAATTGTTAAGAATTACAAAGTAATAGTTTATGGATGAAGATATTGAAAATATAAAGGAATTACAAGTGATAAAAAATTAATGTATTTGTAATATACTATGTAAAATTCAAAAAGCCGAACATTTCTGTTCGGCTTTCTATATTTTATATAATTTAAGAGTACTAAAATTATTTCTTATTAGCTTCTTTTATATACTTATCTAATGCCATTGTCATAGAAGGGTTTTCTGGTGAAGGTGCAACAATATCGCACTTTAAACCAGCTTCTGTAACTGCTTTTACTGTTGAGTTACCAAAGGCAGCAATTCTAGTTTCGTTTTGTTTAAAATTCGGGAAATTCTTGAATAATGATTCAATTCCTGAAGGACTAAAGAAAACTAAAACATCGTAAAATACATTCTCTAAATCAGACAAATCGCTAACTACGGTTCTATATAAATCTACTCTTTTCCATGTAATACCTAACTTATCTAATTCAGTAGGAATTAATGGCTTTAGTTTATCTGAAGATGGTAATAAAAACTTTTCAGTTTTATGCTTCTTAATTAATTTTATTAAATCTGGAAACGTTCTGTTACCTACATAAATTTTACGTTTTCTGTAAACTACATACTTCTGCAAATAATAAGCTACAGCTTCTGATTGACAGAAATACTTCATAGAATCTGGCACTTTAAAACGCATTTCTTCTGCAATTCTAAAAAAGTGATCTACTGCGTTTCTACTTGTTAAAATAATTGCACTAAAATTATGTAAATCTAACTTCTCTGCTCTTACTTCTTTTACAGATATGCCTTCTACGTGAATAAAAGATCTAAAATCTATTTTCACTTTTTGCTTATCAGACAAATCAAAGTAGGGAGATGTTTCTGTCTTTGGTGCTGGTTGTGAAACCAATATCGTTTTCACTTTCATATGCTTTCGATTTTGTATTTAAAACATCAATTTAAAAAGTACAAATAGCGGTGCTATTTCGAAGGCGCAAATGTACAAAATAAAATAAAACAACTGATTAAAAATCAGCTTTTTATTTCTTATTACTGAAAAGGTGAATCTTACAATAAATAAAATAGCTGCAAAATAGAAAACATAAGTTTCGTGAATGTTTGCATATTGGTACAAAATTAAAGCTATATATAATAGAAACGAAATGCTATTCAGAGAGTTAATTTTAGAAATCATAAAAAAACGAACACCTCTTTTTATCAGAAAAAGCAACGACAATGCATATTCTAAAGTTCTTTTTAGCAGTAAATAAACCAAGACATATGCAAAAATTGTTAAAAAAGCAGCAAAACTGTTTCCAGTTTCTGGCGTAATATATGCCTTAAAAGTAAAAGCTAATAAGGATAATACTGATGTAGAAAACAGAAAAATTGTAATTTGAAACGGGTTTAAAAAATTTATAGAATCAAATTCATCATCTATTAAGCTTAAGCTAAAAAAAGCTTTAAAATTATGATTTAACCTTTTGGAATTTAATAATTTTAACAAAACCACACTTACAAGTAACAGAAATAAAAGAATTGTTATCCAATTATTTGTATCTACTATATTTTCTATTGCTTGCAATTAACTTTCCTTTATGAATTATTGAAGCAAAATTAGTAATTAAAAAATGTATATTTGCTTTCTTACTACATGAAAATTAATTTATGTCAGACGCGTTAGTCATCATTCCTACTTACAACGAAAAAGAGAATATAGAAGCTATAATTAGAGCTACATTCAATCAAGAAAAATTATTTCATATTTTAATTGTTGATGATAACTCTCCTGATGGAACTGCAGCAATTGTTGAGCGATTAATTACCGAGTTTCCTAATCAACTTTTTATCGAAAAAAGAATAGGAAAAAGTGGTTTAGGTACTGCTTATATTCACGGTTTTAAATGGGCTTTATCAAAAAAATACGAATATATTATTGAAATGGATGCCGATTTTTCTCACAATCCAGAAGATTTAATTCGGTTATTTAATGCATGTTCTATTGATGGAAATGATGTTTCTGTTGGTTCTAGATATGTACATAACCAAGTAAATGTTGTAAATTGGGATATTAAGCGTTTGCTACTTTCTTACTTTGCATCAAGATACGTTCGTTTTATTACTAGAATACCTTTGTTCGATACCACTGCTGGTTTTGTATGTTGGAAACGTAAAGTTCTAGAAACTATAAACCTAGATAAAATTAAATTTGTTGGCTATGCTTTTCAAATTGAAATGAAATTTAAAGCTTGGAAACATAAATTTAAAATAAAAGAAGTATCTGTAATTTTTACTGATAGAAGTTTAGGGGCTTCTAAAATGAGTGGAGGAATTGTATATGAAGCTCTTTTTGGAGTTATAAAAATGAGGTTAAAAGGATTACCAAAATAAAAAAGAAACAAATGAGCTCTTTTCTAATAAAAAACGCAACAATAGTAAATGAAAACAAAACTTTTAAAGGCGATGTTCTTATTGAAAACGAAATTATAAAAGAAATTTCACCTGAAATTAAATCAACCGAAAACTTTGATGTAATTAATGCTGATGGCAAATATCTGATTCCTGGTTTTATAGACGATCAAGTGCATTTTAGAGAACCGGGTTTAACGCATAAAGCAAATATTGCCACAGAAAGTAGAGCTGCTGTTGCTGGCGGAATTACTACATTCATAGAAATGCCAAACACAGTACCACAGGCAACTACACAAGAATTATTAGAAGATAAATTTACAATTGCAGCTAACGATTCTTATGCAAACTATTCTTTTATGTTTGGTGGAACTAATGATAATTTAGAAGAATTATTAAAAACAGATCCTAAAAAAGTTGCCGGAATTAAATTATTCTTAGGTTCGTCTACAGGAAATATGTTGGTAGATAATGAAGCTGTTTTAGAAAAAATATTCTCATCAACAAAAATGATTATTTCTGTGCATTGTGAAGACGAAGCAACTATCAGAAAAAACACACAAGATTATAAAGATAAATATGGTGATGATATTCCTGTAAAATACCATCCAATTATTAGAAGCGAAGAGGCTTGCTATTTATCATCATCTAAAGCAATTGAATTGGCTAAAAAAACGGGTGCACGTTTGCATATTTTTCATTTATCAACAGAAAAAGAAACACACCTTTTTAGAAACGATATTCCTTTAGAAGAAAAACAAATTACAGCAGAAGTTTGTATTCATCATTTATGGTTTTCTGATAAAGATTATGCAGAAAAAGGAACTCATATAAAATGGAATCCTGCTGTAAAATCAGAAAAAGACAGACAAGGTTTATGGAAAGCGTTGTTAGATGACAGAATTGATGTTTTAGCAACAGACCATGCACCACATACTTTAGAAGAAAAAGATAATGTGTACACAAAAGCGCCAAGTGGAGGACCTTTAGTACAACATGCAGTTACTGCCATTTTAGAAAAAGTAAAAGAAGGTGTAATTCCTATTGAAAAGGCCGTTGAAAAAATGAGTCATAATCCTGCAAAATTATTTCAAATAGAAAAACGCGGATTTATAAAAGAAGGTTATTATGCAGATTTGGTTTTAATAGATACAAATAAGCCTCAAACCGTTGCTAAAGACAATATTTTATACAAATGTGGTTGGTCTCCTTTTGAGGGTACAACATTTTCATCTACCATAACACATACTTTTGTAAACGGAAACTTAATCTATAATGAAGGTGTTTTTAATGATGATATTAAAGGAAAACGTTTGACATTTATCCGTTAATAATGAAAAAATTAAGTTACTTTTTTGTACTGATGTTTTTGGTTTCTTGTACAAGTAATACCATTTTCGAAAAACCAGAAGACCTAATTCCTAGAGATACAATGAGTCTTTTAGTTCAAGAAATGATGATTGCTTCTTCGTCTAAATTTGTTAAAAATAAAAACTTAGAAAAGAACATAAATTATATGCCTTTGGTATATGAGCGATTTCGAATAGATAGCGCTCGTTACCAAACTAGTAATTTATACTATATGTCTAAAATAGATTTGTATAGAGAAATTTTTACTGATGCAAAAGCCAATTTAGACAAACAAGTTGCTTATTATAATGCTATTAAAAAAGAAAAAGACTCGCTTAGAAAAGACTCTATTTCTAAAGTAAAAAGCATAAAAATAAAAAAGGATTCAATTAAAAAACAGAAAATAATAGAAAAGGATAAAGATGCCAGCTTATTAAAAGGTTTAACCCCTAATTAAGATAATTTTTACAAACATTTTCTATCGTTTTTTCTATAGATTTAAACTTATAATTTAAGGTTTTTTCTATTTTTTCTGATGAATATTCTGAAACAGAATGTGCAGATTTTGCTGAATATTTACTCAACAAAGGTTCTTTACCCGTAAATTTAGAGATTAACCAAGCAATTCGCCAAGAAATAGCAGTTTGCCAAGGTTTTATTCTTATTGATGGTCGTTTTTTACCAAAAGCATCTGCAATGCCATCAAAGATTTCTTTATAAGTTTTGTTTTCTGCAACCAGAATAAAACGTTCGTTTTTAACATCAGCATTCATTAGTAAAATCATTGGTTTTACAACATCTTGTACAGAAACAAAACCTGTTTTACCTTCTGTATAATACTTAAACCCATTATAAACTTGACTAAATAATTTGCCTGAACCTGCATTAAAAAAACCACTTCCTAAAATTACACCTGGGTTTACAACTACAACTTTAATACCTTCTTGGCTAGCTCTCCAAACTTCCATTTCTGCACCAAATTTTGTAATAGAATACCCACTATTATCTTGTTCTTTATTCCATTCATTTTCTTCGTTAATTAATTCTCCATTTAAAGAATCACCAACTGCAGCAATAGAACTTACAAAACATAATTTATCAATTTTAGCAGCAATACAAAGGTTTACAAGATTTGCAGTTCCGTGAATATTTACCTTTCTCATTTTTCTATAATCCTTAGGATTAAAAGAAATAAAAGCTGCACAATGATAAACGTTTTTCACGTTTTCAAAGACAGGCAACATAGAAGGTATGTCTGTAATATCTGCTTTAAACCATTCTATTTTATCAAACAAAAAAAGATCAGCAGTGTAAAAAGAAAAGACTTTTTTTACTTTTTTTAAAGAAGATTCTGTTCTGTAAATTGCTTTAATTTTATCGTTCTCTAAACATAAATGATATAATAAATGCGAACCCACTAAACCTGTACCTCCAGTAACTAAAATCATAGAACGAATTTAGCATATTTTAGTTGATAAACTTATATTTGCCAACTGATAAATTGATTAGAATGACAAACTTTGTAGAAGAATTACGTTGGCGTGGATTATTACATGATTTAATGCCAGATACAGAAGAATATTTATTAAAAAATAAAACCGCTGGTTATATTGGCTTTGATCCTACTGCAGATTCTTTACATATTGGTAGTTTGGTTCAAATTTTAATTTTAAAACACTTTCAAAATGCAGGGCACAATCCTATTGCTTTAATTGGTGGTGCAACTGGTATGGTTGGTGATCCTTCTGGTAAATCTGCAGAAAGAAATTTACTAGACGAAGAAACTTTAGCTAAAAACATTGCAGGTGTTAGAGAAAATTTAGAACGTTTTTTAGATTTTGATGCAACTGCAGAAAATAAAGCAGAATTAGTAAACAATTACGATTGGATGAAAGATATTTCTTTAATCGATTTTGTTAGAGATACAGGTAAACACATTACTGTAAATTACATGATGGCTAAAGATTCTGTAAAAAAGCGTTTAAGCTCAGAATCTTCTGTAGGTATGAGTTTTACAGAATTTACATACCAACTTTTTCAGGGTTACGATTTTTATCATTTATATAAAGAGAAAAATTGTAGACTGCAAATGGGTGGTTCTGATCAGTGGGGAAATATTACTACAGGTACAGAATTAATTCGTAGAAAAGCCCAAGGTAAAGCGTATGCAATTACAGTGCCTTTGGTTACAAAAGCAGATGGTACAAAATTCGGAAAAACAGAAGGTGGTAATGTTTGGTTAAATGCAGACAGAACATCGCCTTACAAATTTTACCAATATTGGTTAAATTCTTCGGATGAAGATGCAGAAAACTTTATCAAAAAATTTACTTTTTTAGACAAAGAAACTATTGAGAGTTTAATTGCTGAGCATAAAGAAAATCCGCATTTACGTTTATTACAGAAAAAATTAGGTGAAGAAGTTACTATCATGACACATGGTAAAGAAGCTTATGAAAATGCTTTAAAAGCTTCATCTATTCTTTTTGGTAAATCTACTTCTGATGATTTAAAATCGTTAGACGAACAAACATTTTTAGATGTTTTTGATGGTGTACCACAAGCAACAGTTTCTACAGATGATGTTGCAGAAGGTTTAGATATGATTGGTGCTTTGGCTGCAAAAACAAACTTCTTAAAATCGAATGGAGATGCAAGAAGAGCGCTTAAAGAAAATGCCATTTCTGTAAATAAAGAAAAAGTAAACGATAGTTTTACAATTACCAAAAACGACTTAATTGCTAATAAATATGTGCTTTTACAAAGAGGTAAAAAGACCTATTTTTTATTAATTGTTGAATAACTGTTCCTTTTAAAAACAGTACTTTTATTAAAACATTCATTTGTCATATCGACTTTATGGAGAAATCTCATTTTTGATTGATGCATAAAAATTGGCTTTACATATTTTCCTTTTTTCTTTTGATGAATTGCTCGTCAAAAGAAGAGGAAATTTATGTTCCAATTCCTTATAGTTTAGAAATTCCTGAATTATTTGCAGACAAATTAATTGCACCAATAATACCCACAAACAACCCTCTAACAGAAGAAGGTGTTGCTTTGGGTAAAAAGCTTTTTTTTGATAAAATTCTTTCTGGTGATGAAACTCAGTCTTGTGCAAGTTGCCATAATCCGCAGAAAGCATTTACAGATGGTTTGCAATTTAGTGCAGGAATTGATGGTTTTCTAGGAACCAGAAATGCAATGCCATTATTTAATTTAGCTTGGAATTTCGATGAACTTTTTACTTGGGATGGACAAGAATTTGGTATCGAAAATCAAGCTTTAGAACCAGTTTCTAATCCTATAGAAATGCATTCTGATTGGAAAAATGTAGCTCAAAAATTACAAAATAGTTCAGAATATGTAACTCTTTTTAATCAAGCTTTTGGTACATCAAAAATAGATTCTACAATGGTTGTAAAAGCAATTGCACAATTCGAAAGAACTTTAATATCTGCAAATTCAAAATTCGATAGGTTTTTGTTAGGAGAAGCTACATTAACAGAAGAAGAACAAAATGGTTTTGATGTTTTTATGGATGAAGCAAGAGGAGATTGTTTTCATTGTCATGGAAGCAACAACAATCCTCTTTGGACAGATAATCAATTTCATAACAATGGTTTAGACGCTACTTTTTCTGATTTAGGCTTGGGAGTAGTAACTGGAGATCCTGCAGATAATGGAAAATTTAAAACGCCATCAATTCGAAATTTAACTTTTACAGCACCTTATATGCACGATGGCAGGTTTGCTACTTTAGAAGAAGTTATCAATCATTATTCAGAAGGATTGCAACCATCAGCAACAATAGATCCATTAATGAAAAAAGTAAATGAAGGTGGAGTACATTTAACAACACAAGATAAAACCAATTTAAAAGCATTTTTGCTTACATTAACCGATACTGAATTTATTACTAATCCTGCTTTTCTAAGATAAAAATTAATAGAGATACTTAAAAAGTAATGTTAAATCATTAAAATCAATAGCTTTATTTAACTTACTAATAACTTTAGGTGGTGTAATACATTAGTTAAATCGTATATTTGTGGGCAATTTAGATTAAATCTACTTAAAATTATGATAAAAGTTTCAGACACAGCAAAAAAGAAAGTCATTGAGCTAATGACAGATGATGGTTTTGACGCGCAAAAAGATTTTGTACGAGTTGGCGTTAAAAGTGGTGGTTGTTCAGGTTTATCTTACGATTTAACTTTTGATAAAAACCAATATGAAAATGATAAGGTTTTTGAAGAAAATAACGTAAAACTTATTGTTGACAAAAAAAGTTTTTTATACTTAGTAGGCACAACTTTAGAATATTCTGGAGGTTTAAACGGAAAAGGTTTTGTGTTTAACAACCCAAATGCAAATAGAACTTGTGGGTGTGGGGAGAGTTTTTCACTATAAACTAAGTTCAAAATTTAAAGTTTAAGATTTAAAATTATGCCAACTGTTAAAATGTTCGAAGATTTAGAAATTTGGAAACTTTCTAGAATTCATTTGTAATGACATTAATACAGTTGCAAATAATACAGAATTAAAAAAAGATTACAGATTATATAATCAAATAGATGGTTCTTCTGGTTCAATTATGGATAATATTGCAGAAGGATTTGAAAGAAATGGGAATAAAGAGTTTATTCAATTTTTATCAATAGCAAAAGCATCTTGTGGAGAAACAAGGTCTCAATTATATCGAGTTTTTGATAGAAATTATGTAAATGAAAAAGATTTTAATAAATTAAAAGAACAAGCACTTGTATTAAGTAAAATGATTGGTGGTTTTATCAGTTATTTGAAAAATAAGTGATTTCAAAGGAAGTAAATATAAAAGTTAACAAGCCAACTTTGAATTTTAAATAAAGAACTTTGAACAATGAAGTATACAGAAGACGATTTAGAACTAGAATTAAAAACCAAAGAGTACGAATATGGTTTTTATACTGATATAGAAAGTGAAACCTTTGCAAAAGGGTTAAATGAAGATGTTGTTCGTGCAATTTCTAAAAAGAAAAATGAGCAAGAATGGATGACAGAATGGCGACTTGAGGCTTTTAGAGTTTGGGAGAAAATGACTGAACCAGATTGGGCTAACGTGAAATATCCGAAGCCAAATTTTCAGGAAATTGCTTACTATTCTGCACCAAAAAAGAAACCTAAATTAAATTCTTTAGACGAAGTTGATCCAGATTTATTAGAGACTTTTAAGAAATTAGGTATCTCTATAGATGAGCAAAAGAAACTAGCAAACGTTGCAGTAGATATTGTAATGGATTCTGTTTCTGTAGCTACAACTTTTAAGAAAACATTGGGAGAAAAAGGAATAATTTTTATGCCAATTTCAGAAGCAATTCAAGAACATCCAGAATTGGTAAAAAAATATTTAGGAACAGTTGTACCTACTACAGACAATTTTTACGCAGCATTAAATTCGGCTGTTTTTTCTGATGGATCTTTTTGTTACATTCCAAAAGGCGTTAAATGCCCTATGGAATTATCAACTTATTTTAGAATAAATGAAGGTGGAACAGGTCAGTTTGAAAGAACTTTAGTAGTTGCAGATAAAGGTAGTTACGTTTCTTATTTAGAAGGATGTACTGCTCCTCAAAGAGATGAAAACCAATTACATGCTGCTGTTGTAGAATTAATTGCAATGGATGATGCAGAAATTAAATATTCTACTGTACAAAACTGGTTTCCTGGTGATGAAAACGGAAAAGGTGGAGTTTTTAACTTTGTAACCAAAAGAGGTTTATGCGAAACAAATGCAAAAATTTCTTGGACACAAGTAGAAACGGGTTCTGCTGTAACATGGAAATATCCTTCTTGTATTTTAAAAGGAAACAATTCTGTAGGTGAATTTTATTCGATTGCAGTGACTAATCACTTTCAACAAGCAGATACAGGAACTAAGATGATTCACTTAGGTAAAAACACAAAATCTACTATTATTTCTAAAGGTATTTCTGCTGGTCAATCTCAAAACTCATACAGAGGTTTAGTTCAGATAAATTCTAGAGCAGAAAACGCTCGTAATTTCTCTCAGTGCGATTCTTTATTGATGGGTAATGCTTGTGGTGCACACACTTTTCCTTATATAGAAGCCAAAAATAAATCGGCTCAAATAGAACACGAAGCCACTACAAGTAAAATTGGTGAAGACCAATTATTTTACTGTAATCAACGTGGTATAGATACAGAAAAAGCAATTGCTTTAATTGTAAACGGATTTAGTAAAGAGGTATTAAATAAATTACCAATGGAATTTGCTGTAGAAGCTCAAAAATTATTGGAAATTTCTTTAGAAGGTTCTGTAGGATAAAAAATTAAAAAAATATTAAATAAATAAGATATTGTTATTATGTTAAAAATTAACAATTTACACGCTTCAATCGAAGGGAAATCAATTTTAAAAGGATTGAATTTAGAAGTAAAAGCTGGTGAAGTTCACGCAATTATGGGGCCAAATGGTGCAGGTAAAAGTACTATGGCAAATGTAATTGCAGGTAAAGAAGAATATGAAGTAACAGATGGTATTATTGAGTTAAATGGTGAAGATATTAGTGAGTTAGCTCCAGAAGAAAGAGCACATAATGGCGTGTTTTTATCGTTTCAATATCCTGTAGAAATCCCTGGAGTTTCTGTAACCAACTTTATTAAAACTGCCATAAACGAAACAAGAAAAGCAAAAGGTTTAGAAGACATGCCTGCAAAAGACATGTTAAAAATGATCAGAGAAAAATCTGAATTGTTAGAAATAGATCGTAAATTTTTATCGCGTTCTTTAAACGAAGGTTTTTCTGGTGGAGAAAAGAAACGTAACGAAATTTTTCAAATGGCAATGTTAGAGCCTAAATTAGCCATTTTAGATGAAACTGATTCTGGTTTAGATATTGATGCTTTGCGTATTGTTGCAAATGGTGTAAACAAACTAAAATCTAAAGACAATGCTGTAGTTGTAATTACACACTACCAGCGCTTGTTAGATTATATAGTACCTGATTTTGTACACGTTTTATACGATGGTAAAATTGTAAAAACCGGTGATGCTTCTTTAGCACTAGAATTAGAGGCTAAAGGTTATGACTGGATTAAGCAGGAATTGGTGTAAATAAGTTTGCAGTAGCAGTATTCAGTTTACAAAACTGCCTACTGAAACTGAAAACTGAAAACTGAAAAGATGGAATTAAAAGATAAAATACTATCATCATATGTAGCTTTTGAGAATGATGTAAACATCGATTCTGATGTGCATGATATTAGAACAGAAGCACTAGAAAATTTTGAAAAATTAGGTTTCCCAACCAAAAAGTTGGAAGCTTGGAAATACACTTCTTTAAACGCAATTTTAAAAGAAGATTACAGTATTTTTCCTAACAAATGTACAGCTGTAGAATTAGCGGATGTAAAAAAGTATTTTATACACGATATAGACACTTATAAAGTTGTTTTTATTGATGGTAAATACAGTCCGTTTTTATCTGAAACAACACACGATACAATAGACGTTTGCTTAATGTCTGCCGCTTTTTCTAAACCAAAATACAAACCTGTAATAGAAAAGTATTTTAATAAAGTAGCAAAGCAAGACAATTTAACGTCTTTAAATACAGCTTTTGCAAAAGAAGGCGCTTACATTCACATTCCGAAAAATGTAGAAGTACAAAAGCCTATACAAATCATTAATTTTTCTACCTGTGCAGATATTACAACAATGGTGCAGCCAAGAAACTTAATTGTTGTAGAAGAAAATGCACATGTTCAAATTATAGAACGTCATCAAAGTTTAACCTCTAACGCAGTTTTATCTAACGTAGTTACAGAAATTTTTGTTGATAAAAGTGCTACTGTAGATGTTTATAAAATTCAAAATGATGATATAAACGCTTCTTTGATTGATAATACTTATGTAGATCAAAAATCGAATAGTGTTGCTTCTGTACATACGTTTTCTTTTGGTGGTAACATCACTAGAAACAATTTGAACTTTTATCAAAATGGAGAACACATCGATTCTATTTTAAAAGGAGTTACTATTATTGAGGGTAAACAACATGTAGATCATCATACTTTAGTGCATCATATAGAGCCAAATTGCGAATCTCATCAAGATTATAAAGGAATTTATGATGAGCGTTCTACAGGTGTTTTTAACGGAAAAGTTATCGTTAATAAAGAAGCTCAGAAAACCAATGCTTACCAACAAAATAACAATGTTTTAGTAAGTGATAAAGCTACAATTAATGCAAAGCCTCAACTAGAAATTTTTGCTGATGATGTAAAATGTTCTCATGGTTGTACCATAGGTCAATTAGATGATGATGCTTTGTTTTATATGCAACAAAGAGGAATTCCACAAAAAGAAGGTAAAGGATTATTGATGTTTGCTTTTGCGAATACAGTGTTAGAAAGTGTAAAAATTCCTGAGGTAAAATCTAGAATCACAAAACTAATTGCTAAGAAATTAGGTGTTAACATTGGTTTTGATTTATAAGCAAATCAGTTCAATTTTATTGTAAATGCGCTAAAATAAAGTTGCTTTCTATTATAATTTTGTAATGAATTAATTAAACCATTACATTATGAACAAATCAATAAAATTAATATTACTTATAATCGGAATTATTTTATGTGCTTATGGAGTTTACACCATAGTACAACCAGAAACACAAGTTTCTATTGGTGATTTAGACTTACTAGAAGCTCAAGATAACACAAACGCTTATGTAATTTTAGCACTTGGTGTTGTTGCTGTAGCTTTAAGTTTGATAAAAGGTAAGTAATAAAGTTATAGATATATTAAATAAAACCACTCATATTCTGAGTGGTTTTTTATTGTTTTAAATCATCAATAAAAACCCAGTAAATCTTTGCTTTTATTTCTTTTTTAATATTTTCTGAAAGCGAATTATACTCTTGCTGATATCCTTTTTGAGTATAATTATCTCTAAACTCATTAATAATATTTTTAGTTAAGGAGATAACTTCAAAATAAGCCTTAAAACTTGTATTGTTATTAAATGTTATTATAAATGGTGAAACACCTTCATGTTTTATTTTATCAACTATAATAGTTCTTAATTCTTGTTTAGAAATTGAATCGTTTTGGTAATAAAATTTACCATTATCTAAAATTTCAATTTTAATAGGTTTAGACTTAATTTCTTCTAGTTTGTAATCATTAAGTTTATTTTCAAAGAACTTTTTAGATCTAAAATAAAACGGTTTTTGCTCATCTTTTAAAGAGTAATAGATTTTTTGAACTCCTTGGTTTTGTAAAATTTGATGAATTTGTTTTACATCCTTCATTTTTAAATCTTTATCAATATGAAGAATATAATTAAAATAGGGCTTTAAAGCTTTTGGGTATCTACCTTTAAAAAATTCTATTATTTCAGATAAGGTCTCTGATTTTGAATCTGAATAATTAACATCAGCCTTAACAATTATTGTATTGTTAACCTCTTTAAAATAAAGGTTAAAATACAACGATCTGTCTCTAGGTGATTTATTATAATACCTAGAAGTAACCCTATCTATTTTATAATTATACAACCTATTATTTGATAAAATAGCTTTATTAATTGCATCATTATCAATAATTTCAATTTTAGAAAGGGTAAACGTTAACAGTAAAATAGAAGTTATAAAAACTAAAAATATTTTTAATTTCTGATGCTTTAAAAACGGCCTTAAAGACATCCACATTTGTCCTATAAATACGATAATAATTAGGTAAATTACATATTCAACTTCTGCCAATAAAAACTGTGATTCTAAACTAAATGCTAAAAGACCAAAAACAAAAGCTATTCTACAAAACCAGTTTAAAAAACCCCAATTGGTAACCCTTTGTAAACCTAGAATACTTCTTCTCTTAATACTATTTTTCTCAAAAAACTTCTTTGGTGTATTTGTAAAAAATTCAAAAATGATAGAAAAGGAAAAATTAACTGCAATAAAAGCAACAAAAAAACTGTAAAAATTCTTTTGACTTTCTGTTAGCAGTATTAATTCATAATTGTTTATCTGAGCATCTAAAACTGATAAAAGCTTGCTCATTAGTTTTAAAAAAGCATAAAAAAATAAAGAAATAAAAACGCCTAAAAACCCACCAATAAATATTTTCTTTTTAGAAATATGTATTGAAAAATTTCTTCTGTTGATATAACCTTTTTTTAGCATCATTTTTTATTTATAAATATAGTTTATTGGGTTGATTTTATTTTATTTATGTTAAAGTAGCTTATTTATTAGAGGTAAAAACCTACTGTTTGTTACAAGAAAGAAAAAACCACTCATATTCTGAGTGGTTTTTTGGTTTAGCTTAAATTATTTTCTTGATAACTAAACTCAAAGACTTTGTCTTACTCCATAAAGTTAATTTATCTTTTGTTTTATCGCTTAACTCAAAATCTTTAAAAGCTTGTTTTAATTCAAATAGAATATCAACTAATTTTTTAGTATTTCTTAAAGGCTTTTCATTCATATTTGCAATCATAGCATTCAATAAAACTAGCAAGTTTCTATTATGATTTTTCGAGATATTTAATAGATTTAAAGTTAATAAATCTGTAAAGCGCTTAAAAGAACCATATTCATTATACTGCAATTTACCTAAAACACGACCAAATAACTCAGTTTTAAAATTATTTTCTGACACAGCTTTAATCCAAATTTCTGCGGCTAATTCTCTAGAAACTTTATCACTACATAAAAAACTAGCTGCTAAAAATAAATATACACTTTCTTGATAATCTTTTCTACACCAGATATCAAATAAACCTTTTAAAATATTTACCATATTTTTTTTGTTGGTTTCACTTGTAAAAGTAGATTCACTCAAAACATATTTTACAACTTGTTGTAAAAACACTTCAGGATTATTAGGCGCTAAATTCAAAAATTTCACATCATCTTTTGGTGTGATTACTGTTTCATATTGTCTTTTGTTAAAGCGAATATAGCTGTACATACTTACAATACTGTTTTCTTTTTTAGGGTTTAAGTACGATTTTATTTGCTGTATAAAAGTCTCTTTTATTTTTTCTTTTGTAGTAAAAAAACGAATCTCTTTTTTCTGAATAGTTTTATATACATTTTTTCTTTTTTCATAATCGTATACATTATAAATATGATCTTGTAATTTACAATCCCATTTATAATCTGTAGTTTCTTTTTCTAACTTATATTCAAAAGTCTCTTTAAAGTAATTTATATCGTCTGAATTCTTCTTACATAATACTGCTTGCATCCAAACATCTTTTCTTAGAACATTAGCTTCTTTTAATGGTAAAAAATTATAAAAATACTTAAGTGTTTCTTGAATCTCTTTGTTTCTAATCTCATTTATTTTATGAAGTAAAGAATCATCAAATTCATTTAAAGGTAATCTTGCAATTGCAATTTGTATATCATAAGGGTTAATTTTTATAGTACTATTTTCATATTTTTTTATTCTATCAATCAAGATTTCTGGAGCAACCCAACAAGGATAATGAGTAGGTGTTGATAAAAATTCTAATGCCATTTTAGCTTGAATAAGCTTTTTTGATGCTATAAATAAAGATTGATGTATATGATAAACTCGATTATTGATAGATTGATATTCAATCTCTTTTAAATTCCCTTTATAATGCCTAAAAAAGTTCTCTTTTTTTAACTTTTGGATTTTATTGGTTTTGTAATTTTTAAAATTTTGAAGCTCATTAGCATACTTTTCCATCAAAATTTCTGAAAAATCATTCAAATAGTAAGCAGCTTTAAATTCAAGTTCTCCTATTTGACTATTCCTATTCTCAAAACTAAAAGTTAAATCTAATGCTCTTTTAAAAATAGGCTCTAGTTTAGATACATTTTCGCTATTGATTAATAAATTTAATCTTGGAGCATAAGATAAAAACAAATCAATATGATGTACACCATTATTATCTAATACTTGACTTACAAAAAACAATAACTCATCAAAAGTTGAGTATACTTCTACTCTATTTGATTCTGTTAGTATTTGGGTACTCAATTCTTCTTCTATAGCTAATTCATCTTCTTCAGAACCTTCAATAAAAACACTCAAAACTTTTTTAGAAGAATAAAATAATGATTCTTGATATAGATTTACTTCATCTTTTAACTCAACAGAATCGATATTGCCATATTTAGAAATTATTTTAGAGGCTCTTAATTGAATTTTATCATCAACATTTAATAAAGCTTCTGTAGTTTTCAAACAAATATCTTCAACTAGTTTATTGTTAGATTTTGCAATTTTATCTAATAAAATTAAAGTAGAATTTACTACAGATTTTGTTTCTGAATTTAATAAAATAGAACAATTTTCTATAAAATTTAGTTGCTGAAACTTTTTTAAATTACCTACTTTTTTAAAAAATCTTAAAACTGTGTTAACAACCTTTGAATGTGGCGAATTTAATGCAGAAAAAAGTTCGTTTTGTAAAGCTAAAACTTCATCATTTGTTGGAGCTAATTTTATAAATAGGTCAAAAAACCAACCAGTTAAATTTTGATTAAAATTTTTTGTTGATGTTAATATAGATGCTTCTAAAACTTTATTTCTATCCAATTTTTTAGCTTCTACTAAATCAATAAAAGTATCTATCCAGACATCATTTTTTTTATTATAATTATTTAATCTATAATTAATGTAATTATTATTTATGGATGAATCTTCTTCAAAAATTAACCAAATATGTTCATTTAAAGTTACTGAATAACTCTCTAAAACCTCTGGCGTATAACTATTTACATTAATACCATTTATAGTTTTACTATCTATAATTGCATTTGGTAATTTACTAACTATTAAATTGTTAGAAGGTTCTAACAAACCTTTACTCATTAAAAACATTGTTTTTAAATAATCTAAAGACCAGGAATTTTCTTCATTTATAAGGTTGCTATACCAATTAGGAACATACCAAGGAATTATATCATTTATATACTCATCACTTGTAATTATATTAACCGAGTTCCAAAATGCTTTCTTAAAATCAGTTTTGTTATAACAAACAAAACATACTTTTGTTATTAAATCTCTTTTTTCTATTGAATGTTTATCCTTACGAGAAAAAGATAAACCCCATTTCGATTTTTCTTCTACAGTATATGTTTCAAAAATTTGTTCTTTGTATTTTTTTAGAAAAGGAACTAATGCTTTTTTCTCTTTAAAAGTTATTTTTTTTAAAAAAGGAATTATTTCTTTTTCTTTCTCTTGATGAATAATCTGTTGTAACTCTTTTTTTAATTCATCAATCATACTTCACCTTTTTCTTAACTGCTAAAATATGTTTACAAACCCCTCTTTCTCCTTGATTCTTACTATACCAAATACATGTACATTTTTGAATATCACCTTTTAAAATAACATAATGTAAAACTCCTGAACCTTCCACTTTAGCCTCTATTTCATTATCATTGTGTAAGGTAATTTCTACTTTATTCTCTTGTAGTAATTTTTCAGCACCTTTTAATCTTGGGTTGAGGGATAAGATTCTTTCTAATTTAAATGGTAATCTTCTGTAGAAAAATCCATTTTTGGCCAAATCATAACCCAACAATCCCATTGCTGAAAGTTTTATTGATAAATTTTCGATTTTAGAAACATCTATATTTTCTTCAAAAGCCATTAAAGTAGGATTAAATTCTTGATTTGTAAATGAATAATTATCAAATGCTTTTACTAAAGAGTCGGGTAAATCTTCTATTAATGACTCTAATGCTGCCCCTTCTCCAGAAAAGCCACGCCAAAAATCTCTAGAAACTGAAAACACAAAATTCAATTCTTTAAAACCTAAAATAAAAGTTACAGACTGTGAATCTTTGTGAGGATAAATATCTAAACTATTTATTAAAGGAATTAAAGGTTGCAGCAATTTTAATCGGTGAATACCACCAATACAAATTGCAGTCTTTGATTTTAAAGGTGAAAACAAATATTTATTACCTCTTTTAATTAAAAAATAATCTGTTTTAACTTTACCAGAAGGAATTGTTTTAAATAATTGAATGGCTTGAATTCTATTCAATTTTAGACCATATTCAGATTCAGAAAAATAATGCTGAACCGTTGTTAAACCCTTTATCCATTTACTAGGCAAAGGTACTTTTCGTTCTATAAAACTTTCGCCTTCTTTATGAAAACCAACTTCTTTTTGACCAACAGAAAGTACTAAATCATCATTTTTTTTTATTTTTCCTAATTCAGAAATAAGCGGTGTGTTAAAATCGACATTTGTTGTTCCGTTTTCAATAAATTCTCCATCTTGACCATTTTCTAGAATATCAACTCTTGCATAAACACCTGCACAATGAGAAAACCCCTCAAAACGAATCTGATTATTACCTGCTGTTACAATTGGATCTTTTAGCAAAGCCATTTGAAATGGCGATAAATTAAAACTAGATTGTACAACGTTAGACAAGGTGATTAAACATCTTGATAATTCGTAAGGATTGTTTAATTTACCCCAAAAAAAGCAAGGTGAATTTCCTTTTTCAACTTCATTAAATTTAGATAAAAGTAAGTTCTCATTACCATTTTTATTCTCAATAGTCGATGCTGAATTGTATTTGTAACTTAAAGATTCTGTTGCCAATTTTTTTGTTAAATGTAATAAAATCTCTTTAAAATATTGTTTTATTGATTATAAAATTCTGATCTAATACTTATAAGAAGCTTATTTACATCCACTAAATTTGGTACCTCTTGTAGTTTTGAATCTTCATAAATAATATCCAAATCATTTTTTATTCTTTCAGCTTTTTCAACTAAATCTTCATATTCAAATTCTGCATTTTTTATAGATAGTAAGAAATCTCTATCATTTCTTTTAACCTTAATTAAGCTTTCTTCTCCAATTTCTTTTGCCATATGAAGCAACCTAAATGTATGCATCATATTTTTTGCATCGTAATTCTTATTGTGAGAAATATTACTTTTATAGCGTTCATTATTTCTTTTTTCTACCCAAGACCAATACTCCTTATACTTCTTACAATAAGAAGAATAACCGTCTAGATTAAAATATAGCAAAGCAATTGGTTCTTCTTCTTTTGGTATCGAACTCAAACAAACTTCATTTGCATTTTCTTTAGAAACACCTTTATAATTCAGCTTTTCGTTGTAAAATAAATTATAAAAATCTTTAATATGAGTAATTTTTGCCAAACCACAATACTCTTTATTCAAACTATTTTCTGATAAAAATTGATTTAAAGAAATAGATTTTTTTCTAACATTTACAACACAAAAATCATCAACGGATTTTCTTTTTTTATCAACAGGATTCGTGATTTTTTTGTTAAACCCCCTTGCTTTTTTTATTTGTGTAAATGCATAATTTGCAAAAGTATTTTTACATAGTTTTGATAAGAAAATTTCCTTTTTTATTTCATCAAATAACGGATGCTTATATAAAATACACTCGTCAGGCACATTCAACATTTCTAAAATATTAGGGTTATTCTTTGCACATAATTCTATGAATTTTCTCAGTTCATAAAAAGCAACATCATTCTTTTCATCATTTATTTGACCTACATAATCTAAACTATAAAAAGTTTCTTTTGGCAATATAAAAACACCTCTAATATCTGTATCAGAATTAAGAGTAGCAAGACCGTAAGCCTTGCTACCACTAATACATTCAAAAATTATACTTCCTGATTTTTTAAGTTCTTGAATTGTTATCATTAGTTAAATTTTTATACAAAAATGCATTTACACGTTCACTATCTGGTTTCCCAGAAGATAATGATTTTGCATATTTATTGTTATCAGCAATCAAATTAGAAACTAGTTTTATAACATTATCATTCTTAGGATGCATATAATTTTCTTCATTTTCACTTTTAACTTTCATTATATTTCTAATTTCACTTTCAAAATTTTTATCAACTAAATTTAGCATTTTTTCAAAAACGACTGGAGGTAAAGTGTTATGCTCTAAAATCCATTTTCCTGCCAAAGATGTTCTTAAAGCATAAAATAAATCTTTTAGTTTTATACTATCTTTTTGTAACTTCTCCTGATATTTTTTACTCATACTCAAATAATGAAACATTGATTTTATAGGCGAAAAACATTCTAAACCTATAGCTCTCATTTCATCAATAAAAAGTGTTTCTCCTGAATATATTATTGGAGAAAACAAGTGTTCTAAAGCTGGAATATTAGATTTCATCATTAGTTTTAGTTGTTTTTTCAATTCCCAACCGACACCGTCAAAATCTCCATCCATAATATCTATGGTATCTTTTTTTTCTGATACAGATAAATACCATTCTAATGGTTTCGTATATATGAAACGTACATCGTAATCTGAATCTGGTGAAGCAAAACCCCAAGCTCTACTTCCTGATTCACAAGCAAAAAGTATATTTATATTTTTGCTTTTTTCTATTTCTTTTAGTTTTTTATTCATTTTCTTTCCTGTCTTCTCCTATTTTTCCAAGGTGCATTTTTTTGCCAATTACCAGCCATAATACAACCATAAGGCATTACCTCATCTATAACTTCTCCTAAACCAAATTCTTCCATTTGCTCTCTTACAGTAGCTGCATTTTTATAAGCTGATGGTAACTCTGTAATATCAATTTCATTAGAGAAAAATCGGATATCTAAACCTTTGGTTTCTTCTCTAAAAATATCCTTTACAGTCCCCGTTTTACTTTTTCTATGTTGTGTTCTACTCACATTTCTACCTGCTCCATGAGGTGCAAAACCTAAATTGTTATCAGTTGTTTTTCCATCAACAATTAAAACAGGTTCTGCCATGTTTAAAGGTATTAATCTTGGACCAGTAATATCTGGCATAAACTTTTTATCTAAAGGAGTTGCTCCTTTAGCATGGTAAAACAAATCTCCATCTTTAAACACAAAATTATGCTCGTTCCAGAATCTATTTTCTTGCTGAATTCCTAATTTATGTAAGGTTGCATCGTGTAAAACTTCGTGATTTTTCTTTGTCCATTTTCTTACAATTTGCAAAGCCTCCCAATAGTTTTTACCTTCTTCTGTGTTAAAAGGAATCCACGCATTTTGTTTTAAGGTTTTAGGCGATAATTCTTGTCTAAATTTTTCTGCAATTTTCATTCCTCTACTATATAAATTTGCGCCAAAACCTCTAGATCCATGATGTGTAATTAACATCGTATTTCCTGTTTTTTTAGATGTACCAACAAACAAAAAATGATTGCCATCTCCTTGCGTACCTAAATGTGTTCTTGCAGCAGAAATACATTTTTGGTTATTTAAAAAAGGGTTTGCTTCAATTTCTGCTAATAAATCCGAAGGAAATCTGAATTGCGAATTTCTGTCTCTTCCTCCAGGCCCAAAATGAGTAACTGAATGTGCTGCGGCTAAAACATCTTTTGGATTTGCCTTACCAAAATCTGTTAACATTACAGAACAGCAAATATCTGCACTATGCATTCCTGGATGAATTGCGTTTTTTGCTACTACTACCCCACCTACAGGAATTATTCCTTCAGGTCCTGTTGGACAAGCATCTGGCATTACAGCTCCACCAACAATTGTTGGTGTTTTCATTAAGGTTTGCATTGATTTTACAACCGAATTTACATTAGTTGCTTCCAACTTATTTTCTGCTTTAATATTAATTTTTAAATCTGCAATTGTTTCTAATAAATCGATGGTTGGTGCTGGTTTAAATTGCTCTAAATAAGCAATAGTTTCAACTTCTGATAATTCATTTATATTGATATGTTCTATAGCTTCTGGAAACCATTTTCCTGGTTTAAAACCTAATGCTATAATTTCTTTTCCTGATATTAAATTTTTATTTTTCATTTTATTTTTAATTATGCTCCACAAACTCCTTGTTTTGTGGAGCGATTACAATTTAGAAAGAATTTCTTTCTTATAATTCCACTACAAACATCTTACCCTATTGCGCAATCTTTTTGCGTAGTTAAATTTATTTTCTATTTTTATCAAATTCTTGATATAATTTCTCTTACTTCGTTAGAAAAATCACTCGAACTGACAATCAAAACTATTACTTATGGCTTCCAACAAAAACGCTCTTATCAGATATAAAACCATTGATTATTGTTTACGCAACAACTTCAAAAAATGGACTTTAGATGATTTAATTGAAGCTTGTTCTGATGCTTTATACGAATATGAAGGCAAAGATGTAAACGTTAGCAAACGCACAATTCAGTTAGATATTCAATTAATGCGAAGTGATAAATTGGGTTACAATGCACCAATTGAAGTCTATGAAAGACGCTTTTATAAATATGCTGAACCTGATTATAGTATAACCAATATTCCTGTTACAGACAATGATGTTAAAGTGATGAATGAAGCCATACAATTATTACGCCAGTTTAAAGACTTCTCTTTATTTAAAGAAATGGATGGAGTTTTACAACGTCTGGAAGACTCTGTGTATTCATCACAAAAAAATAAAAAATCAATTATCCATTTAGATAAAAACGAACAATTAAAAGGATTGGAATTTATAGATCCTATTTATGCTGCCATACAACAAAAGAAAGTATTAAAAATTACATATCAATCTTTCAGTGCCCATCAACCAAATGATATGATTTTACATCCTCAGTTATTAAAAGAATTTAATAATCGTTGGTTTTTACTTTGTGGTAATAACACAAAATACGTGACTTTAGCTTTGGATAGAATATCTAAAATTTCGATTGAAGAAAATGTTTCATACATAGATTTAAATATTGATGGAGATACTTTTTATAAAGATGTAGTTGGTGTTACAGTTTCTAGATCTAGAGCAGAAAGAATTCAGTTTTGGATTGATAAAAAAAATGCACCTTATGTAATTACAAAGCCTTTTCATAAATCTCAAAGAACTATAAAACATACAGAAGATGGTGTAATTTTCAATATTTTTGTTCAAATAAATTATGAATTAGAACGAATGATTCTTGGCTTTGGAGACTCAATAGAAGTTATAAAACCAGATAAATTACGCAATCGTATTTTAGGTAAATTACATAGAGCAACTGCAAATTATAAATAAAAAGCATCAATATTTCTACTGATGCTTTATACTACTTATTTACTGAAAAAATTTCTTTTAATTGTTTTACCATATTTCCATTTCCTGAAACTGTAATCTCGCCAATTTTATCAGCAATTTTCTCTACATATTCCATCTCTTTTAACTTAAATAACATTTCGTTATCTTCCATTAACTTAGCTGTATTTAACAAACTTCTAGTAGAAGCTGTTTCTTCTCTTCTAGTAATTACATTTGCCTGAGCAGTTTTTTGTGCAATTAAAACTTGATTCATAATCTCTTTCATATCTCCAGTTAAAATTACATCTCTCATTCCGCAGTTTATAATTTTTACACCTAAAATATCTGTGTTTTTAGAAACTTTATCAAAAACTGCATTTGCAATATTTTCTTTATTTTCTAACAATTCATCTAAGGTATAATTACCAACATAAGCTCTTAAAGCCAATTGCATTAAAATATATAATTGCTTTTCATAGTCTTTGTTTTCTAACAAAGCTTTTTCAACATCCATAACTCTATATTGTGTATAAAAGTTAATTCTAATAGTTGCTTTATCTTTTGTTAACAATTCTTGACCCGCAATTTCTAATTGTAATTGCCTCATATCTAATTTTGCAATTTTGATTGAAGTATCATTTCTCCAAAATCTGTAAGTACCACCTGTTAAGGTTTTTGTATACACATCATCCACCAACAAAACTGCTTTTTCGTAAGCTGCAACTTCAAATAATCTGATGTATTTATTTACTTCAAAATTTGCAAACAAAGCTTTATCAATATTCTCTGTAATATAGATTTTACTTTTATCAATCACTTCAAAATTTCTATCAACAAAACCTTTCCAGAAGAAGTATCTACCAGATTCTAATACTCTTTTAAAGTTATTGTTTTCATATACAAAAACAATTTCATCATCTTTAACCTCAACAATTTCTAACATATCAGCTAAAACAATATCTTTTAATAAAACCTCTATTGCTACAGATGCGTAAAATTCTTGTGTTAAATCATATACTATTACATTTTGATTTAAAAATAACCAATGATTGCCTTGAGTAATTACTTTTTGGTAATCGCCATTTTTGAAGACCAATCCTACTTTTCCTACATTAATTCTTACTCTTTTCATTTCTTCTAATTTTTATTTCTGAAAACTTCTTTTTTATGGTTTCAGAATGATTCAACTTTATTTAATACTCTCTTTAGCCAAGAAATATTTTTTAGATTCCTGTTTTCACAGGAAAGACAATTTATATGTTACTTTAGTAAAGACTAAAGTGTCTGTTTTAATTAAAAACAATACGTTGCAATGCTCATCAACTAACGGAAATTCTAATTTGAAACTAAAGTTGATAAATCATTTTTAAAAATGGATTGAAATCATATCTAACTTCAATTGATTTATAAAAAGTCATTACTTTCTTAACTTTCTCCTAAAATTTCAAGTACGTTTTTGAGTGTTCGAAATGAACTCATTAAAACGTATTGTTTCTTTCTTTTGGTCATCATTTTTTTACAAGTTGATGAGGCTTGTTAAGGATGAATTTTAAGTTCATCAAAAAAACTAGAACCCAAATCTAGCGCGTCTACCAGTTTCGCCATTCCGAATTTTTCGGAAGTGGGACTCGAACCCACACTTTCTCTATTGCATTAACCAGGCTTTGCTATCACATAAAATTGTGAGAAGGATTCGAACCTTCGTACATAGAATGATAGATTCTTTTTTGGCAAAGAACCCAAAGAAACCTTCAAGACTAGTTGCATATAAATATCGAATACAAAACTGCACGAAATTATACAATAGTGCTATACAGAAACACCCAACAAGACTTGCTTGATGTGGAAGTAATAGGACTCGAACCTACACGTTCTTAATGAAACCAGATTTACAATCTGATGAGCCAACCAATTGCTCAATACTTCCTTTTCTTTCTTAAAACCTCACTTTACATCTTGTTAAAGTGAGGTGAACTTCTTTTCTTTTTCATTATATCACTGCAAATATTCTACATAATTGCGCAATCTATTTGCGTAGTAAAATTATTTTTTCTTTTTCTTCGAAATTTTTGATGATTTTACTTTCTTTTTCTTTGGAATTTTCCCTTTAATTCTATCTTTTATTTCATTTAAATTGAACATAAAATCATTATTAAATGCGTTTTCTTTTGCTAATTTTATAAATGATAATGCCTTTTTGTACTCTTTTAATTGCTCATTTAAAATGGCTTTCTTTAAATATAAAACTGCTTTATCAGATCCTTTCACTTTTAAAGCAAAGTCAATAAAATTATCAGCATCTTTATAATCTTCATTCCATAATAAAACTCTTATATAAGGTTCATAGACTTCAAAAGCATTGATATTTATGGCTAACACTTTTTTAAAATAACCAATAGCTTCATCGTATTTATATAACTTTTCTGCACACACTTTACCCATTAATGTTAAAGCCATTGTATTATTTTCATTATAAGACAAAGCATAATTTAAAGCCTCCATAACCTCATCTAATTCATAAGGATAATTTTCTAATGCTTTAAACAAGTAATTGTTAGTTAATGTTCCCATTTTTTATATTTGTTAATATGAACTGTCACTTCTAATGAAATCTTTTCTTGTTCTCTATAGTAATTTTCTCCATTTCATTTTGAAAAATCACTCGAACTGACAAAACTTTTTATTCTAATTGTTTTCGTAAATCATCTTTAAGTTGATTTCTTTTACTCTTAAATGATTTACTTTTTTTTATTTGTTTAAAATCACTCCCTGTAAACACTCTAACTGGGTTTCCTCTTTCTAATTTTTGATGATTTTCCCACTGATTTTTAAGCTGTTCATTTGCCTGATCTAAATTAAAACTAGCTACTTTTTCTTGTAATCTTTTAATAGCTATTTTTTTATTTTGATGTTGAGATCTACTATCCATTACCAAAACTTGTAAACCTGTTTGTATATGTTTTGCTCTAATTGCAGAACTTACTTTATTTACGTGTTGACCTCCTGCCCCTGAACTTCTAATGGCTTGAAATTGGATTTCGTTCCCTTTAATCTCTATTGATTTTAATCCTTTAACCTCAAAACAACCAATAAACCAGTTTTTACGTTTGTGAAACTTTCTAAATGTTGAGGTTCCTATCCATTGAATTGTACCCAACCAGTGTTGCAAAAACTCAGTAAGTTGATTACCTTTTAATTGAATACTTACAGATTGTATAGTACCATTTGCTATTCCTGTTTCTCTATTAAGAATTGTATAATCAATCTTGTTGTTTATCAATTCTAACAAGAATATTCTAAGCACTTTTGCAACTACGTATTCACATTCTACAGGTCCTTTTCCTGCAGATATTTGTATTGTTTTTGTTTCCATTTTTTTAATTAATTTTCTATTAAAGAGAAGATGATATTTATTGGAACCATCTTCTCTTTTATTTACTTTACAGTAATGCTTTTACGATGAAATATAGAATCCAAAAGACTACTTTTATTACAGTTACTGTATCATAATTTTTATCAGCAACATAAACCCCATTATCAACTCTAACATTATCATCAGGTAGAAAAGCTTCATAAACTTCCTCTTCCATTGGCTTAATTTTAGAGCTTTTAACCCATAAATCAATCAATTCCGAAGATTTTACACTTGGCTCATCATTATATTTTGCTTTTGCTTCAAAAATTTGTCTTTGTTTAAGACCAATTTCTATGGTTGCCAAACGAGTTATTGATTTACCTATAGTTTCTTTTTGTAAAGAAAATATGGCTATGCCATTATACTTACAATCCTCATCATACCCTGCAACACAGTAATGCATTACATTACCTTCATCAAACAGTGAAATAGAATTTAATAGTTCTACTGTTTTATAAACCACTGGTTTTCCATTTTCAAATTCTTCTAAATACAATGGTTTTATTCCAGAAGCTTGCCAATTTAAAACATTACCAATCTCATCTCTATAAACTCTTTTCTGCCACTCATTAGCCTGAAACAGCAAAGCTTTTTGTGTTCTACTTTTCATAGAAAAACTTTTGTTTTCTCTTAATTTATAAGCCAAATAATCTAACATTTGGTTTAATTCAGTAGCTTTTAAAGTTGTTTCTTTTGCAAAAAACTGAACCACTGTTACCCAGAACTTTTCTTCACTTTCATTGATATTAGATAACTTAGAAAAACCGATAACTTTAGCCGTTTTTAAAGAGGCTCCAAAACCTAAAGCTTGCGCAAAACACAATGCTTGATTGGGTTCAAAAACATTAGGAGCATTCTTAAATTCGTGAGCCATTTTACTAGTTAAACGAATTGGCATTTGAGTCAATTCTTTTACACTTTTACCTTTACCTAATTGTATAAACCAAAGCATAAATTTTTTATCAACTCCAAAAAAAGCGTTTTCTAAGAATATTGGTGTTTCATAAATAGCAAAACTGTGTTTGATTAAAGATCTTAATTGCTCTTCTTTATCAAAACCTTTACGCTCCCAATTTTCTATATTGTTAACCATTCGATTACCAAAAGTACTTATATGAAGTAGCACCTCAACACTATTGTAATCTCTAAGCAAACCATAACATTTTTGATTATATGTATGAATTAATAATCTTTTAAAAGTTGCTCTTTTCCAGATGTATTTCTTCTTACTTGTTTTTCCAAAAAACTCAAGAAGCATCGTTTCTATAGTTCCTTTATAACGTGTTGGCTTGTTATTTGATTTATCTATTTTCTCAACAAGTTTTAAAAAACTATTTTCACGGATATTTATATTTTTTGTGTTCCAATTCGTTTTCATTTTAAAGTTCTTTACGAGATGATTAACTCAGTAAAGCCACTTAATTTGGCAAATACTCTTTCTTTCAGAAAACTCATAACAATTTGTATTGCTAGAATATTCTGTTGATAAATGCAGCTTAATCAGCTTATTTATCTATTTTTTTGAGTTTCGAACTTTTGCTTAAACTTTTTGGTAAGGCATAAAAAAAGTCCGAAAATTTTACAACTTCGGACTTTTCATATATAATAGGTAATTTCTATTTGTATTTGTGAAAGTCGCGAAGTAAGCTATAAAAAGAACCTAGTTCTGTTTGTATGCTTTTGTTATGTAAATAATTAAACATTGTACTTCGTTTTTATTTGAAAGACCTTTCGACTGCGCTCAAGGTGACATTTCAATATTATTTTGTTGCTTTATTGCGATGCAAACTTAAAATGACTTTTTGAATTACACAAATAAAAATATAATTTAATTTATTGATTATCAGTTTTTTAAGTAAAGTTTAAGGAATAGAATTCTTGTCTGAATTTAATCAGAAATAATGAGTTTAGATAACTCATTGAAGTTGTGTTATGTAACTTGGACTTACACTTTTTATTAGCATCTAAATTAATTTCATAAAAAAAACGTCCAAAAAATGAATTTTGGACGTTTTTACAATATTATTTAAAATTTCTATCTAGAATATACCTTTAAATAGTCGCAAGAAGCGTCCGTTTTTATGTTGATTAAATATATTCATAGATTAAAATTTATCTGTTTTTATTCTTTTGTAGTGCAAATATGCAAAAAATATAGGAATTATTGTTTAATGCTTTCCAAAACCCCTTTTAAAAACTTATTTTCTTCCATCCAAGAAAGTGCCATTCTTACAATTACTAAATCTTGATCTGGTAAAACATACACTCTTTGTCCTTGATAACCATCAGCAAAATACATATTTTTAGGTACATCTTTCATTTGTCCTTCTGCATTTAGCCAAAACTGTGCACCGTAAATTCCGTTTGATGTTGGTGTAGGAGTTGCAACATAATTTGCCCAATCTTTATCAAAAATTTGCTCACCATTCCAATTACCTTTATGCAAATACAATAAACCGAATTTACCCCAATCTCTTGGAGTTGCCCAAGCATAAGAAGAAGCTACGTAATTACCAGCCAAATCAGTTTCTAAAACCATAGAATTCATCCCAATTTTATCAATTAAATTTGTGTACCAATAATCTAAATATTCTTGATGTGTTTTAAATTGTTTTCGGGCAATTCCAGACAATAAATTTGATGTACCTGAAGAATAGTTCCAAGAAGCATTAATTTTGCCTAAAAGTGGCTTATTTTCTTGCATTGCTGTCATATCTCGTTCTAAAAACAACATTTTTGTAACGTCTGATATTTTATCATAATTTTCATCCCATTCTAAACCAGAATTCATTTGTAATAAATTATGAATGCTTATGTTTTTACGTTCATCATTTTGCCAAGCATCAATTGGTGCTTTATCTGTTATCTTTAATTTATTTTGATGTTGCATCACACCAAAAACAGTACTCATTATACTTTTAGTCATAGACCAACCTAAAATTTTAGAATCTTTGGTAAAACCATCTGCATATTTTTCTGCTACAATTTGGTCTTTGTAAATGACTACAACTGCTCTAGATTGATTTTTACCAAAAACAGAAGCAACAGTTTCGTTTAATTTATCATAATTGATGTTTGCAAAAACAGTATCTTTCTGTTCAGCATTTCCATAAGGATAAGGAGTAATATTATCTGCTTTTGCTCTTTTAGGGACTAAATAAGTTGCTGTTTCATCTTCTTCTGTTAATGTTAGAACAGCTCCTAAACCCTCTCTGTAAATCGCTTTTCTAGTTAATAAATTAAATACAGACGATGTAGCTTCTTTTTTATCCTTTTTAACTAAATCAGTAGCTAAATTTATTGGCGAAAAATTATTGTCTGTTTTATCTGTAAACTCCAATGTACGCTTTGCTACAAATACTGATGAAGCCGTGTTTTTGGCTGAGTACCCTGCAATTATGTTCAATTTTGGATAATTAAAAAAAACTGCGATAATAACTACGATACATAATAAAAGTAGAATTCGTTTAAAAATTTTCATATTTAGAAGAGTTTAGTGATGTAAAAATAAGAAATTCATATTGCCTTTTTTAGAGGTTTAAAAAATAGAGGTTTATCTTTGTAACTTAAATTGATTTTTATGTTTAATGTTGATAAAATTAGAGAAGATTTTCCAATTCTAAAAAGAACGGTTCACGGAAAACCTTTGGTTTATTTTGATAATGCTGCTACCTCACAAACACCTCAAATAGTTATTGATACCATTGTAGATTATTATAGCAATTACAATTCTAATATTCACAGAGGAGTGCATACTTTAAGCCAAGAAGCAACAGACAAATATGAAGAAGCGCGTATTAAAATTCAAAAACATTTTAATGCCAAAGAAGCATATGAAATCATTTTAACATCTGGTACTACTCATAGTATAAATATGGTTGCCTCTGGTTTTGCATCACTTTTAAATAAGGGTGATGAAATTATTGTTTCTGCCTTAGAACATCATTCTAATATTGTGCCTTGGCAAATGTTATGCGAAAAAACTGGAGCTATTTTAAAGGTGATTCCTATGACTGATGAAGGTTCTTTAGATATGAAAACCTATCATAATTTATTGAATGATAAAACAAAATTGGTTTTCTCAAATCACGTTTCTAATGCTTTAGGAACCGTAAATCCTATAGAAGAAATTATTGCAGCTGCTCATAAAGTTGGTGCTGCTGTTTTAATTGATGGTGCTCAAGCAACACCACATATAAAACCAGATGTACAAGCTTTAAATGTAGATTTTTACGTGGCTTCTGCTCATAAATTATGTGGGCCAACTGGTGTTGGTTTGTTATATGGTAAACAAGAATGGTTAGAAAAATTACCTCCTTATCAAGGTGGAGGAGAAATGATTGCTACTGTTTCTTTTGAAAAAACAACTTATGCTGGTTTACCTCATAAGTTTGAAGCTGGTACACCAAATATTTGTGGCGGAATTGCTTTTGGAGCTGCAATAGATTATATGAACTCTGTTGGTTTTGATGCTATTGCAAATTATGAAAATGAGCTTTTAGAATATGGAACATCAGAATTATTAAAAATTGATGGTTTAAAAATCTACGGAACATCCGCAGAAAAAACTGCTGTTATTTCTTTTAACGTAAATGATATTCATCCTTATGATATTGGTGCAATTCTAGATAAATTAGGTATTGCTGTAAGAACAGGTCATCATTGTGCGCAACCTATTATGGATTTTTATAAAATACCAGGAACCATAAGAGCTTCTTTCTCTTTTTACAACACAAAAGAAGAAATTGATATTCTTGTACAAGGTGTTAAAAGAGCAACAATGATGCTTTCATAAAAACAGTTTTTGTAATAAATAAAAAAGGTTGAGATTTAAAATCTCAACCTTTTTTATTTTATATCTTTATTTTAAAACTTACCTTAATGCAGGTGAGTAATTTGTTGGATAATCGCCTCCAACAGCTAAACCTCCTGTTGCAGTTGTAAAATTAGAACCAAATTCAGCATCCATAGCAGCTAAAAATTTGTTAGCCATTAATGCATAACCTCTAGCTGTTAAATGTACACCATCTAAACTAATTAAACCTCCTGTTACAAGGTTTGTCGTTAATACATAATCATCAAAAGCAATACCTGTAGAAGCTTCTTCTAAAATAGCTTTAAAATCTACTAAAGCCAAGTTTGGATTTGCAGAAGCAATAGATGAAATGGTTGTATTGTAAGCATCTGTTGCTGTTTTAATTGCTGCTTGTTCTTCTGGTGTAATCACCCATTTATCTTCTAAAGGAAGCGAAATTCCTTCTGCAGAAAACTGACCTGCTAATGTTTGTGATAAACCTTGACTCATTAAATACTGCACAGTATCTGTATTAATAGTACCTATTACAGAACTACTTGATAAAACAAGTAAATCATTTGAAGTTGCAGGTCTTGCTTGTCCATAAAACTGGCCAAATAAACTAGCAACTAAAGGAGCTGCTTCTGCAGGAAGACCAAATTGCTGAACAAATGCAGGGAAAGTTGGACTAGCCATTAAACCTCCTGTAATTTGAGCTGATAAATCTGTTAAATCTTCATCTTTAATGATAACAGGGTTTGGTGTCTCTAAAGAAAATTGAATAATTCTATCTGTTTCACCTAAAGCCGTAAAAACTTGATTTATTCCACCATAAACAACATTTAATGTAGGAATTTGTGCAGCAAGTGCTACAGAAGAATCAGAACTACCAGTTGCATCTAAAGGATTATAAGGTACAGTTGTAAAATTAGCTAAACTTGTAATATATGGTAAATTTGCAACTACTCCTTTTGCACCTGTAGCTGTTAAAGCAGTAACCATACTACCAAATACTTGTCCAAAAATTGTAGGATCTGTAATATCTGATGAGCCATAACTTGTTACATCAAAATTACCTGTTTGATCTACTCCAGCACCACCTGCAAGTGCATAACCTAAAACATCATTACCTCCTATTTCAGACAAAGTAAAAAATGTTGGTGCTTGTGCCACTGCATCTCCTAAAACAGTTGCTGAAGCGCTAGAAGCAAAACGTGCGTAATAAGGATTTGCTAATTCTAAAGGAACTCCTTGTAAGTTTCCATAACCTGAAGCTACAAAATGAAAACTTTTTGCTCCTGGAATTCCATAATTGTTAAAACTTCCACTCAATACACTTGTTGTTTCTGTAGTTGGTGTTGCATCTAATGGTGCTGGTCCAGAACCATCAAAATAAAATCTTGGTCCTTGTATTTGAACGCCACCATATAATAAACCACCAATATTATCATTCATTAATGGTTGATTAAAAGTAGTACCAAATTTACTCGCTAAAATGTTTGGAAAAGAGTTTTCTTGAGCAGCTTTAAACAAACCATTATCTGTAAAACCTGCAGTAAAAGATGCTCCTACAGAAACGTAAGAAGAGAAATCTAATCCGTTAGTATTTAATGCAACCTCTGCTGCAACTTCTTCTGGTATGGCATCTAAATCATTATTAACATCACAAGAAGCAATGCTTAATGATAAAACGAACAAACCTATATATTTAAAATTTTTCATAAAGTATCTTAATTATTTTTTAGTTATTAATTGTCCAAGAAATGTAGTACTGTGAGCCTATAGCTCCAACACCTGGTGCACTAAAATATTCTTGCCCTGTTAAGTTAGCACCACCTAATTTTACTACTGATTTCCATTTTGGAATACTGTAGTTTACTTGAGCATCTATAACTGTTCTGTCTTCTATTACTGTATCATGAAAAGTAGATTCCCATAAATATTCATCTTGCCATCTTAAGTTTATATTAAAACCAAAGTTTTCGAACAAATCTCTTTTACCAAATTGTAATTTAAATTTATGTTCTGGTGTATTAAAACCTGCTTCGAAATCTGGATCTGTAGATTGATCAAAATCAAATTTAGCATAAGTATAATTTAAGCCTAAGTTAAATCCGTTTAAAACTTTAGTATTTAAACCTATGGAAGCACCATAAGAACTAATATCTGCTGTAGAGTTAGTATATGCAGAAAATACAGCTCTATCTCCATTTTGTAATGCTAATAAAGAAAGCGTATTATCACCAGCTTGACCATATAATGGAACAATAACATTTTTAGATGAAATAAAATCTTCGTAACTGTTATAATAAGCACTTAAATCTATTGTAATATTAGACTCTCCTGTATTTACTATACCTCTATACCCTACTTCGTAAGCGGTTACTTTTTCTGGTTTTACTAAATCTGTTTCTGCAACTTCAGGAGCTCCTGCTAAAACAGATGCTAAAGAAAATGCATTTTCATAAGCAGCTCTACCAACAATTGTAGCAGTTGTAGAACCTGTTGTTGCTTGTCCTACACCACTTAAAGTAATAGCTGGAGTAGAATAACGATCTAAATTATCTGGTGCAGAACCTACTAAATAAGCACTACCTGCATTTAAACCAATGTATTGATCTTGTGTTGTTGGGTTTCTAAAACCTGTTTGAAAAGAAGCTCTAAAATTTTGATTTTTATTTTCACCAGCTGCATATGCTAAGGAAATTCTTGGAGAAAAATTACCATCAAAATTTTGTGCTTTGTCATAACGTAATGAAGCTGTTAATTTTAAACGATCTTCTTCCAAAAATTTCTTCTGCATTTGAGAATATACACCATATTCATCATAATCAATTGGCCCATCGTAATCTGTAAAAATACTACCCATCGAGTTTAAAGAATATCTTCTATAAGAACCACCAACTTGCACTTCTGCCCAATCTACAACATCTTGAAAATTGTAGTTTGCATCTGTGTGGTATAATTTTGTTTGATCTTGAAACTTAGAACCCGTAACTAAATCTGGATCTGCGGTTACTTTATCGAAGGCAGCTTTAAATTCTGGAGTACCTGGTTCATACCTACCAGATTCTGCAGTTTGTCTTGCTACAGCATGTGCTTCATCAGAAGTTAAACCTCCTAAAGTACCTAATGCATAAGCTCCAACATATTCACCAAACCAAGTATTATCATCTTTCCATTCTCTGTTGATGTTAATCGCTGCAAAACGCGTATCAAAAGAATCTCCTGCATCTTCGCTTGTTAAATAACCTCTTACAAAAAAGTTTTTACCTCTTAATTCTAATTTATGTTGTTGCATTAAAAAATTGGTAATATTATATCTATTTAAACCTTGATAAATCGTGTTTCCAATTCCTAATTTAGAATTCCAAATAATCTCTAAACGATCATTACCAAAAGGTCTATAATTTAAAGATGCACCAACTTTAATACTCTCTGCATTATAGGTCATTAAATCTCTTTCATTATAACCAGTTCTACTAATATTTTCACTTGGCACTAATGCAGCAGCACCACTTGGTAAAATTCCTAAGCTTTCTAATGTTTGAGCCACACCATTTATGTTTGTAGAAACCTCATCTCCATAAACATTTAAACCATCGTAATTTCTGTCAGAATTTCTATCTCCAGCAATATATTTTCCATTCGATGTATTTCTATAATCTGTAGCATACCATTCTGTACCGTCTAAAGCCGAAAAAGTAACTTTTGCTGCAAATTTTTCTGAAAATGCATGTGCCATTCTTAAACTAAAATCGGTGTAAGAATTATCACCAGCTGCTTCTTGACTAGTTAATCCTGTTTTTAAAGAAATACTAATTCCTTGATCGTCGAAAGGACTTTTACTTGTCATAAACATAATACCATTAAAGGCATTTGCACCATAAAGTGCAGAAGATGCTCCAGGAAGTAATTCTACAGTATTTACATCTAACTCAGACATACCTAATAAATTACCTAAAGCAAAATTTAAGGCTGGTGATGAGTTATCCATACCATCTACCAACTGCATAAAACGCGTATTTGCAAATGTTGCAAAACCACGAGTATTTACAGATTTAAAAGTTAAACTATTTGTATTAACATCTACACCTTTTAAGTTTTCTAAACCATCGTAAAAAGAGGGTGCTGATGTGTTTTTAATAGCTCTACTATCCATTCTTTCTACAGTAACAGGAGACTCCATAATTCGTTCTGGAGTTCTAGATGCAGAAACCACAATTTCATCTAAAGAAGTTTCATTTTCTACTAGACTAACTTCTACTTTTTGGTTATTTTTTGTTATTTCTACCTTCACCATCTGGAACCCTAACATAGAAATTTCTAATGTAAACGGAGGGTTATCTGTAATATTAAGCACAAAATTACCATCAAAATCTGTAGTTGTACCTAGGGCTTTTCTATAAATTTTAATGTTTGCTCCAGGAAGTGTATCTCCTGTTTTTGCGTCTTTAACTGTCCCAGTAATAGTGGTTTGGCCCACCATTGCTAAACTACCAAAAGCTATAAACGCAATAAGTAAAATCTTTTTTATCATAATTTGAATTAATTTGTTAACTAAGATGCAAAATACGATTTTTTTTGAATTTCTGAATAAATCATCAAATATTTTGTGATTTTAACAAATTCACTCTATTTTAATTATCAAATAGTTACATTAAAACGGAATTTTTATTTTCTATTTTCACTTTTCAATATTGTACATTTGTAGTATAAATTTTTACGTTTTTGAAAGTAGTACAAGACATTTTAAACTTTTCTTCACCCTCCCAAACTTTTGTAACAATTGGTACTTTTGATGGTGTACATTATGGGCATCAAAAAATTATTGAAAAACTGGTTTTAGAAGCTAAAAAAGCAAATAAAAAATCGGTATTGCTTACCTTTTTTCCTCACCCAAGAATGGTATTACAAAAAGATGCTTCTATTGAGTTAATAAACACCATACAAGAGCGTGCTTTTTTATTAGAAAAAACAGGTTTAGATTATTTAATTATCCATCCTTTTAGCAAAGAATTTTCTAGAACTTCTGCTTTAGAGTTTGTAAGAGATATTTTAGTAAATCAACTCAATATTTCTAAATTAATTATTGGTTACGATCATCATTTTGGAAAAAATAGAGAAGGTAATATTACCCAACTAACAGAATATAGCCATTTATACGATTTTAAAGTAGAAGAAATTCCTGCACAAGACATAGATGATGTTTCTGTAAGTTCTACAAAAATTAGACGCGCTTTACACGAAGGCAATTTAAAAACTGCCAATAATTATTTAGGATATTACTTTATGCTAAATGGAAACGTGGTTAATGGCAAACAATTAGGAGGAAAAATTGGCTACCCAACAGCAAATATAGATGTTAAAGAAACTTATAAATTAATACCTAAAACTGGTGTTTATGTGGTTAAATCTTTAATTGATAATAAAACTGTTTTTGGGATGATGAATATTGGTAATAGACCAACTGTAGATGGTAATCATCAAACAATTGAAGTTCATTTCTTAGATTTTAATCAAGATTTGTATGATAAAAACTTAACCATAGAATTGATTTATTTTTTACGTGATGAACAAAAGTTTGATTCTATTGATTTGTTAATTGAGCAACTTAAAAAAGATGAAGAAACTGCCAGAAATTATATTAAAAATCATCTGTAATTATTAGATAACTTTTGTTTTGTAGTTTGCAATACGCGTTAAGGATTGAGCAATTGTTTGAGCTCTTTTTTGTTTTTTTACAAAAAAAGCGAGTGCGAAAGCCTGACCTTTAGGTAACGCCCAAAACAAGAAAATTTTACGCTTATTTTAATTTAAGAATTCGTGGCGAAACTATTTCACAAATTATATATTTGCAGTTCATAATTCTTACAGAAAATGTTACAAGTACACTTTATTAGAGAAAACAAAGCAACTGTTTTAGAAGGTTTAGCAAAACGTAATTTTGCTGATGCTGAAACAATAATTGAACAAGTTTTAACTGCGGATGAAAACAGAAGAGCAACTCAGGTTGAACTTGATAATACATTAGCAGAATCTAATAAAATATCCAAAGAGATTGGTAATTTATATAAAACTGGTAAAGCACAAGAAGCAAACGTTTTAAAAGAAAAAACGGGTCAGTTAAAAGAAAGTTCTAAAGAATTGTCTGAAAAACTAACAGTTTATGCAGATGAGTTACAGGCACTTTTATATCAAATTCCAAATATTCCTCATGCTTCTGTAAAAGCAGGGGCTTCTGAAGAAGATAATGAGAACATTTTTAGTGAAGGTATTATTCCTGATTTAGGAGATAATGCACTTCCTCATTGGGAATTGGCAAAAAAATATGACATAATCGATTTTGAATTGGGTACCAAAATTTCTGGTGCTGGTTTTCCTGTTTATAAAGGAAAAGGAGCAAGATTACAACGTGCTTTAATCAATTATTTTTTAGATAAAAATACGGCTGCTGGTTATACAGAAGTGCAAGTGCCACATTTGGTAAATACAGCTTCTGCAACTGCAACTGGACAATTGCCAGATAAAGATGGGCAAATGTATCATTCTACCATAGATGATTTGTATTTAATACCTACTGCAGAAGTGCCAATTACTAATATTTTTCGTGGAGATTTAGTGCAAGAATCAGATTTTCCTATCACTTTAACTGGTTATACACCTTGTTTTAGACGCGAAGCTGGTAGTTATGGTGCTCACGTTCGTGGTTTAAACAGATTACATCAATTTGATAAAGTAGAAATTGTAAGAATTGAGCATCCAGAAAATTCTTATAAAGCTTTAGATGGAATGGTTGAGCACATTAAAAATATTTTAAGAGAGCTTAAATTACCTTATAGAATTTTACGTTTATGTGGTGGAGATACAGGTTTTACATCTGCATTAACGTTCGATTTTGAATTGTTTTCTACAGCACAAAACAGATGGTTAGAAATTAGTTCTGCATCTAACTTCGAAACTTTTCAGGCAAATAGATTAAAATTACGTTTTAAAAATGCAGCAGGTAAAAGCGAATTAGCGCACACACTTAATGGAAGTTCTTTAGCTTTACCAAGGGTTTTGGCTGGTATTTTAGAAAACTATCAAACAGCAGATGGAATTAAAATTCCAGATGTTTTAGTGCCTTATTGTGGGTTTGATTATATAAAATAATTTCTATAGTTATTAACTACTATTTAAAAAAATTAAACAAAGAGCCACCATTAAAAAATGGTGGCTCTTTCTTATATTATAAATTAATTTAAAACCAGTTTTTTAGAGGTAGAACTATTACCTGAATTAAACTTTAAGATATATATACCACTTGGTATATTAGATAAATCTAATGTTCTATTATAAAAACCTGAGTTTGATTTTAATGATGTATTAAATATTTTTTTACCAGTTATTGTATAAATTGATACTTCATTTTTACTATCTGTTAATTTATTTATATCATAAACTAAATTTATTTGCTTATCTATTGAAGGGTTAGGGTAAACTCCAAAAGATACATTATCTGAAACATCATTTATACCCAAAGCAGCTGTTACATCTTTAAATTGAAAAGTTATGTTACCAGTAGCACTTCCTTCATAGTTTGTAAAATATAATCTATAAACTGTGTTATCTGGATATTTTACATAAAAAATTTCATAAGGATCAACATATCTTGTGTAAAGATCTTTAACTTTTGCCCATTTACGTCCAATAGCATTTATCTCTGTTGCATATGTTAAAGATGGGTTTGTAGCTGTTCCATCTGGTTCATCATTTATGGCAACTTCAAGATCTTCATTAAGTAATGAACCTCTAACTAAATAGTAAGATCCCCCAGCTTTAGCATCAAATCCAGACACATCATCAGCATTTGGAATTTCTGTAATATATCGTGTAAACTTCAAATCCCAGTCTGACATTGCAGGTTCTGCAATTACTTCTTCTCCATTTTTAATTGAATAGTAATTAAATCTGTTTTCAGGGTTATTTGTATTTGGTATTGTTACAGTTTTATCTTCTCCCCAAGTAGAAGAACCACTATTCCAAGTACTATATTTAAAAGTGTAACCTCCAAAATAATCTTCGTTAATAAACTTTACAAATCTACCATCATTAAATTTAATAACAAAAATAACAGTACCCTCTACATGATGATTACTTGGATTATATTCTCCCCAACCATATGTTGCAGATCCATTATCAAACGCACCTTTTGTCCAAGTTTCTAAACTATTATGTAATCGTGTCCAATTTGCTTCATTAGCAAGATCAATAGTATCCCAATCATTTAAATCATTAGATGCTTCAAATACATTATAAGCTTGGTTGTCATTAATCCTTATTCCAAATTGAGTTGCACTTGTTCTTAAAAAAGCAATATCCCAAGAAAAGTCACTAAAATTTACTTCGGTTTTTGTACTTAGTTTGTAATATGATGCGTTAGAATATCCACCACCCATACTCACATTTGCTGTTGTTTTTTGAGCAGAAACCGAATTTATGGTTAATAACATAATAATTAAAGCGTGTAGTTTTGTTTTCATTGTTTTCATTGTTTGTGTGAATTAAAAATTTATATATAATTATTGTATTCGTTTTTATTAAAATTAAGTACAACCCCTATAAACACTAGTATTAATTATAATTTACATTTTGTTTATTACTTACGTTTACCCATTTTTTTGTTAATAATATCCTTCCTTAATGACAAAGAATAATTCAAAAAAAAAGTGAAAATAAAAGGTTAAATATTTTTTATTTAGAACTATTCTTAATTAGATTTGCAGCAAATATATATATTATTTTAATTCAATCTAAATAAACATAGTGTTTTTTTAAAAATTAACATTTACTAAACACAAACCAATTAATATGAAACAATTAGCACATTTATGACAACTTTAAACAATAGCCTTATAATTTTATTTTTGCTAGTAACTTTAAATCTGTTTTGTCAAACTACAGATGATAAATGTATTGTTACAACTATTAATCCTGATTTTGAAACGCCTATAAATACTGGAACAAATCCAATATATCCAGATCAATCAGATGTACCTGGTTGGCAGACAACAGCAACAGATGGTGTTATAGAAATATGGTCAAACACTAGAATTCCTGCGTATTCTGGAAATCAATTTATAGAATTAAATGCGAATGAAGTATCAGGCTTATACCAAGACTATGACAGCCCAGAAGGAACTCTTTTTGATTATGCTTTTGCACACAGAGGAAGATTAGGAATAGATACGTGCCAACTGCTAGCAGGACCTCCAGGAGGGCCATATGTAAATGTTGGGGCACCAGTATCTACAGGACAAGTTTGGAGTTACAATACAGGAACATATCTTGTACCTGCTGGTCAGCCTAAAACACGATTTATATTTCAATCTGTTAGTAGTACTGGAAGAGAAACTGTTGGAAATTTTTTAGATAATATTAGCTTTACTGCAAATGTTGGAATATTAACTGCAGGGCCAATAGAAGTGTTTTGTGGTAACGAAGTAATAGTAGAAAGCATAGGAAATGGTACTTGGGAGGAAGATCCTACAAATCCATCAATAACCATTATAAGCGATATAACTAGTAACAATATAACAATTTCTGGTTTTGCAACCTCAGGAGAATATATCTATAAATGGGTTTCTCCTTTTTGTTCATCAACAATTAGTATAATTTATGATGAAGATTTAATACCTGCTCCAAATGTTAATGATATTTCTTATTGTGAAGGAGATATTCCCATTCCAATAGACATAAAACCCATAGAAGATTATAAAATAAATTGGTATTCAGACAATTTAGGTGTAAACAATTTATCAGAAATTCCCACTATAGATACCAGTATTGTTGGAGAAACTATTTATTACGTTTCTCAGCAAAGCATTAACGGATGTGAAAGCACTATAGTTCCTATAAAAATAATTATTAATACACTCCCTGTTTTTGATTTAGAAGAAAATTATACACTATGTATAGATGAAAGTGATGGCAAATTGCTGAATGAAGTAGTGTTAGATACAGGTCTAGATGTAGATAAGTATAATTTTACTTGGTTTTTAAACGGTATAGAAATAGCAGGAGCAACTCTAGAAAACTATACACCAATTAAAGGGGGAACTTATAGAGTTGATGTGGTAACTAAAACAACTTCAACAGGAGCAATATGTAAGACTAGTGATACCGTAGAAATTATTGAAAGCTCAAACGTAATACCAGAAATAATTAGTAAAGTAACTACAGAAGCATTTGCAGATACGCATATTATAGAAACACAAGTAAATGGTGAGTTTGAATATGAATATAGTTTAGATGATGGGCCGTGGCAAGAAGAAAATATTTTTAGAGATGTTTCTTTAGGAGAACATATTATAAAAGTAAGAGACACTATAGGCTGTGGAGAAGCAAGTAATAGTGTAATTGTTATAGATTATCCTGTTTTTTTTACACCAAATGGAGATGGAGTAAATGATTTTTGGAAAATAACAGGAATGGATAATCAACCCAATTCTAAGATTTACATTTTTGATCGTTATGGAAAATTACTAAAACGACTTGCTCCTACAGATAATGGTTGGGATGGAACCTACAATGGTAAACTAATGCCAGAAAATGACTATTGGTTTTCTATAGATTATATAGAACCCAATAGTTTTACATCAACCAATAAAAATTTTAAAGGTCATTTTTCCTTAAAAAGATAATTTAATAAAATAAATACTTAAAAATAATTAAACCATGAAAAACAACCTATTGCTTTGTATAATGATACTTTTTGCTTTTAAAGTTTCTGCACAACTAAAACCTAATTTCTTTGGAAATGCATATTCTTCAGGTGGCGATTGTTACGTTATTACAGATAATCAACAAACACAAGCAGGATCCGTTTGGTATGATAATTCGATAGACTTTACATCAGATTTTGAAATTATTTTTGAAGTTAATTTTGGTTCTAATGATAATGATGGTGCAGACGGAATAGCTTTAGTAATGAAAGATACGCCAGAAACAGAAATTGGTATAGTAGGTGCAGGATTAGGATACGAACGTATTTTTTCATCTATAGCAGTAGAATTTGACACTTTTGAGAATAGTGAACGTTCAGATATTCCAGAAGATCATATCGCCTTAATATCCAACGGTAGTACAATTCATGATGCAGCAACAAATTTAGCAGGCCCAATAAGTGCACTTTCAGCCTCAAGTAATATTGAGGATGGTCAATTTCATGAAGTTAAAATATCTTGGGTGGCAGCTACACAAACATTTAAAGTTATTTTTGATTGTGAAGAAAGAATATCTTATACAGGAGATCTTGTTAAGAATGTTTTTGATGGAGAATCACAAATATATTTTGGCTTTACAGGGTCTACAGGGCTGTATTACAACCTACACCAAGTTTGTTTTAAATATCTTTCATTTGTAAAAAATCAAGATTTACCAGACCAAGAAATTTGTTTAGGTGACACTATAGATACAGTAGATGTAACCTACAATGGAGCAGTATCTTACCAATGGAGTCCTTCAGCAGGTGTTAGTGATCCAACATTACCAAACCCTATATTTTCTCCAACAGAAGACGTTATCTATACTGTAGAAATTTTAGATAGCTGTAATGAAATAATAAGTGAAAGCTTTGAAGTAAAAGTTAATAAAGCTGTAGTTGAAAGTATAATTCCAGTAAAGTCTGCAATTTGTTTTAATGAAGATGCAGAATTTACAATTACAGGTTCTCCTAATGCAAAAATAACATTCAGTATTAATAATGAAGCAAACCAAACTATAGAATTAGATAACTTAGGAAGTGCTTCGATTGTAGTAAACGAAGCTACTACAGATCAAACAGTTACTATTTCTCTTGTAGAAGATACTTCTGGTTCTGGATGTAGTATGATTATAACAGAATCTGCAACTATTTCTGTAGGTGAACCTCTAAATGCTTCAATTTCATACATATTAACATGTGATGGTGGAATAGCAAATATAAACGGAGAAGAAGGAGGAGTTTTCACGTTTAACCCAATGCCACTAGACGAAGCTCTAATAAATAGTAATACAGGAGAAATTACTAATGGAACAATTGGTACCACTTACAACGTATCTTATATTATTACAAATGGAGGATGTTCTAAAGAAATAATAACAACAATTACCATAGAATCATGCGTTATTCCAGAAGTTATTACTCCTAATAATGATGGCTTAAATGATCGGTTTTATTTAAACGGTTTAAATGTTGAAGACTTAGAAATTTTTAACAGATATGGAACTACAGTTTTTCATAAAACTAATGGATATACTGATGAGTTTAATGGCATTTCTAAAGACGGAAAAGAGCTACCTACTGGAACATATTTTTACAAAATTATTTTTAAAAACAAACCACCAAAAACAGGTTGGGTATACATTAATAGAGAACAATAACTTAACAATCATTTCACAATCTAAAATAATGAATAAAATATATCTACCCTTTATAGCATTTCTTTTTGTATGGCAATCGTATGCACAACAAGACCCACAATATACACAGTATATGTATAATATGAATGTAATTAACCCAGCTTATGCTGGTTCTTCAGATTATCTTTCTATAAGAGCACTTTACAGAACACAATGGGTTGGTCTAACAGGAGGGCCAGAAACAGCAACTTTATCTATTCATTCTCCAGTAGGAAAACAAGTTGGATTAGGTTTATCTGTAATTAAAGATGAAATTGGCCCTGTTAGAGAAACAAATGCTTCAGCAGATTTTTCTTATACTATTTCTGTAGGAAGAGAAAATAGGTTAGCCTTTGGAATTAAAGCAGGTGCTACGTTTCTCGATATAGGTTTGGCAAATAGAAATGTTTTACATCAAGATGATCCTTTACTAAATACAATAAATGAAGTAACACCAAATGTTGGTGCTGGAGCTTATTTTTATAAACCAAGCAAATACTATGTTTCTGTTTCTATGCCTAATATTCTTAATTCTGTACATATAAATGCTCAAGATAAAAAAATAGGTTCTGAAGTCCAGCATTTATTTGCAGCAGCAGGCTATGTATTTAAACTATCAAAAGACTTTAAACTTAAACCTCACGGGCTATTAAAAATGGCAAAGAATAGTCCTGTTAGTTTCGATATTAATGCCAATTTATTTATGTACAATAAAGTAGAATTTGGTATTGGTTACAGGTTAAATGACTCTTTTAGTGGAGTGATTAACTTTTTAGTTTCTCAAAATCTAAGAATTGGTTATGCTTATGATAAGGTAACTTCCAATTTAAATATCACCTCAAATTCTTCACATGAAGTCTTTCTTAATTTCGACATTAATTTATCAAAAAAAGTATCACGCTCACCACGTTATTTTTAACGGTTTAATAAAATAAAATGAAATACTTAAAAATAATAACACTAGCTTTTTTAATGAGTAATTTAGTTTTAATTGCTCAAAATAAAAACACAAAATTAGCAGATAAATATTTTAATAATTTTGAATTTATAGATGCTATTAAAAACTACCAGAAAGTAGTTAAAGATGGTAAAGCAAACACATATGTTTATACACAATTAGCTAAAGCCAATTATAAGATATTTAATACTATAGAAGCAGAAAAATGGTATGCTAAAGCACTTGAAAAATCTAAAAATGCAGAAATAATATATAATTATGCAGAAATATTAAAGATTAATGGTAAATATGATTTATATGCTATTTGGATGCAGAAATTTGCAACACTTAGCCCAAAAGATTATAGAGCTATTGCATTTAAATCAAATCCAGATTATATATTTAAAATTTTAAATCAATACAAACAATATGAGTTAAGTTCTTTAGATTTTAATTCATCAGAGTCAGATTTTGGGGGAACTATTAAAGATGGAATTTTATATTTTTCTTCAGGAAGAAATATGAAAAGAAAAAAATATAGTTGGAATGAGGAACCTTTTTTAGATATCTATAAAGTTCAGATGACAGATAGCATAATTACAGAAGCTATAGAAATTGAAGGAGAAATAAACACAAAATACCACGAAGGATTAGTTTCTTTTAGTCCAGATGGCAATACTATGTACTTCTCTCGTGAGAGCTTTTACAATGGAGTTTATGAAAAAAAGGAAGGAAGTAATACTAAAATAAGTGTAATTCAATTATTTACAGCTAAAAAAAATGGAGAAAAATGGAGCAACATAAAAGGATTGCCATTTAATGGTAACAATTACTCTGTTAAAAATCCATCTGTTAGTGCTGATGGAAAAACGTTATATTTTTCATCTAATATGCCAGGAACTGTAGGTGATTTTGATATTTTTAAGGTAAGTATTAAAGAAAATGGTGCCTTTGGAAAACCTGTTAATCTTGGAAAAAAAATTAATACTAAAGAACAAGAAATGTTTCCTTTTATTAGTGATGATAATACACTGTACTTTTCTTCAACAGGACATTTAGGTCTTGGTGGATTGGATATATTCTATATTGATAAAGAAGATCAATCCATAAAAAATATTGGTACACCTGTAAATAGTAATTCAGATGATTTTGCTTTTAGCATTAACAATAAAACAAAAGAAGGTTTTGTTTCTTCTAATAGAAGTGACGGTAAAGGAAATGATGATATTTATGCTATTAAACAATTAAAACCATGCAACGTAGATCTTTCAATTTCAGTAATTGATAGTAAAACTTTTACCAAAATTATAGGAGCAACCGTAATACTTAATGATAAGTTTGGTAAAACGTTATCAACCCAAATAACAGATAAAAACGGAAAAATAAATTATACAATAGCGTGTAATAAACCTGTAGATGTTTATGGAAAAATTAAAGGATATGAGAATAATTCTATTGCGTTTTTGGGAAGTCAAAAAAACAAAGAATATATACAAGTATTTTTAACTCCAATTCAAGAAATTATTCAAGCGAATAAAGTTGTATTAAATCCTATTTTATTTGATTTTAATAAAGCAAATATTACAACACATAGTGCTTTAGAATTAGACAAACTTGTAGAGGTAATGACAAATTATCCTAAAATGGTAATAGTAGTAGAAGGACACACAGATAACAGTGGTTCTATAGAATATAATAAAAAATTGTCTGATAGACGAGCAAAGTCGATTGTACAATATGTTATATCAAAAGGTATTGATTCTAATAGAATTTCTGGCATTGGAAAAGGAGAAAGTGATCCAAAAATAGACTGTGGTTCTAAATGTACTGAAGTAGAAAAGCAAACCAATAGACGTTCAGAGTTTATTATTCTTAATGGTAGTTTCTAAAAGATAGAAAAGAACACTTTTAACATTTATTAGCCCATTGAATTTTATGCGTTAAAAAAAGGATAAGTAATATCCATTTTTAATAAAACACATAAAATACAATGGGTTTTAATTTGCTAAAACAGCCAACATTAACCTTTTGTATTTATTCATTTCTAAAAGCGCATTGAAATAAGCACTTATTTGTCCGTTTTTCATAAACTCAATAGAGTCTTGTTTAGCGTTTTCGTATTTGTTGGTTAGCTCGTTCATAATATTAGTTTTTTAATTGGTTGTATACCCTAAAGACAACTTTCGTGCCAAAACGTTACAAGAATTGTCAGAAATATGATGGGTTTAATATAAAATTAACATTTATGTTAATTATCTTTGAATTGTATGAAGCACGTTTTATTATCTATTTTCCTAGTAATTAGCTGTTTTTCTTTTGGTCAGCAGAAAGAAGATCAGAATAATTTTTTCTTGGCAGAAACTTATTTTAGACAAGGAGAATATGAAAAAGCGATACAGATTTATCAAAAATTATACGAGAAAAGTTCTTTTAACACCACTTATTTAAATCGATTAATTACTTGTTATCAAGAAACTGATAAATTTGAAGTTGCAGAAAACCTACTGAAAAACAAACTAAAAGAAAACCCAACTCAGAGTTATTTATATGTTTTTTTAGGATACAATTTCGAAAAACAACACCTTAAAGAAATTGCAAAAAATAACTACGAAAAAGCTATAAACTCTTTAGATGCTAATGGTGCTTATGGTGGCATTATTGGTCGTTTATTTAAAGATTACAATCTTTTAGATTATGCGATTCTCGCTTATGAAAAAGCTATGGAAAGCAACGAAAATTCGAATTATAATTTTCAAATAGCTCAGATTTATGGAGAAAAAGGCGATTTTAAGTTGATGTTTGAATCCTACATAAATTTAGTTGATAAAAACGAAAACTATTTAAACCTCATTCAGAGATATGCAAGCAAATACATAACTGATGATGCCGAAAATGAAACCAATATTCTATTCAGAAAAACCTTATTAAGAAAAGCTGTAACAAAACCTAAAGACGAATGGAATATGCTTTTAAGTTGGTTATTTGCTCAACAAAAAGATTATGGCAAAGCCTTAATTCAAGAAAAAGCATTGTATCAAAGAAGCGCATCAGATTTATCTGACATTTTTAGTTTAGGTAAACTGGCCTTTGACAATAAAGATTACGAAGCTTCTGAGAATTGTTTTAACTTTATTGATAAAAATTCGTTTTTAAAAGAAGAAAAAATTGAAGCAAATTTATACTTAGCAAAAATTGCTGTAGCCACAAAAAACCCAAATACAGAAAAGTTATTTCAAGAATTATTTAAACAATTTGGTAAAAACCAACAAACCATAGATTTACAAGTTGAATATGCCGATTTTTTAACTTTTCAGAAAAATCAACCAGAAAAAGCCACCACAATTTTAAAAGAAGCTTTAACCTTTTCTAAATCTAAATTTGATAAAGGCAGCATCAAACTAAAATTAGGTGATGTATTGGTTTTTAGAGGACAGTTTAATAAAGCTTTAATTTATTTTTCTCAAATTCAAACACAATTAAAAGGATCTGAATTGGCACAACAAGCACGTTTTAAAGTAGCACAAACAAGTTATTTTAAAGGCGATTTTGATTGGGCTAAAGCACAATTAAAAATCTTAAAAAGCTCTACAACACAATTAATTGCTAATGATGCTGTAGATTTATTTTTAAGAATTACAGACAACGAACCTGTAGATTCTATTCCTTCTGGTTTAAAACAATTAGCAAAAGCAGAACTACTTTCTTATCAGAATAAAAATAAAGAAGCTTTACAAGAGATAGATAACTTATTTTCATCCAAAGAAATATTAATTAATGGATTAGTTCCTGGAGAAATTATTTATGATGATGTACTTTTGCTACAAGCAAAATTATTGATTAAACAAGAAAAATATTTAGAAGCAATTGCGAGTTTAGAGAAAATTATTGCTGCAGACAATCAAGGTTTTTTAACAGATGATGTTTATTTTTTAATGGCAGAAACCTACAATAAAAAGCTAAATGATACAGAAAAAGCAAAAGAATATTATCAGAAAATAATTTTCGATCATCCTTCTAGTATTTATTTAGTTGATGCTCGAAAAAAATATCGTAAATTAAGAGGAGATGATATATAGTTTTTAATCTAACTTTTGTTTGATAAAAACTTTATACTAAAAACGAAAAGAAATGTACATATACAACGTAACTATAAATATTGATGATGCAATTCACAAAGAATGGCTAACTTGGATGGAAACCCATATTTTAGATGTACTAAACACAGGTAAATTTCAATCGGCTAAATTTACCCAAGTTTTGGTAGATGAAGAAATGGGAGGCAAAACCTATTCTGTGCAATACTCAGCAGAAACCAGAGAAGATTTAGAAGATTATTACAATGAAGATGCAGACAATTTACGCATAGAAATTGCAAAAAAATTCGGCGATAAAATGTTAGCTTTTAGAACAGAATTAAAATTGATAAAAGAATATTATCCAACAAACGTTAGTAATTAATGAAAATTGATTTTTACACCCATAGAAAAAAGTTTTTAGTTTTTGGAATATTATCTTTAATTAGTGGTGTTCTATTGGCTTTTCTAAAATGGGGAATTGAGCCAGAAGAAACAATTGCTGGTACTCTATGTGGTGTAGGTTTACCAATCATAATTATATCATTATCATCAAAAAAGTAATTAAGTTATGTCTGTAAAAGCAAAGAAACATTTAGGTCAGCATTTTTTAACAGATGAAACCATTGCAAAAGATATTGCAGATGCTTTAACTGAAAATGGTTATGATAACATCTTAGAAATTGGTCCAGGAATGGGTGTTTTAACCAAATATCTTTTACAGAAAAAAGTTAAAACAACAGTACTAGAATTAGATCGAGAATCTGTTGCATATTTAAAAGATGTTTTTCCTGTAGAACACCTCAACTTAAATACATCCAAAGAAAAATTTGCGATTATAGAAGGCGATTTTTTAAAACAAAATATCGAAGAAATTTTCAATAAAAAACAGGTAGCCATTATTGGTAATTTCCCATATAATATTTCTACACAAATTGTATTTAAAGCTATAGAGAACAGAGAATTTGTACCTGAATTTGCAGGTATGTTTCAAAAAGAAGTAGCAATGAGAATTGCAGAAAAAGAAGGCTCTAAAGTCTACGGAATTTTATCTGTTTTAACACAAGCTTTTTTTGATGTAGAATACCTTTTTACAGTGCCACCAACTGTATTTAATCCGCCACCAAAAGTAGATTCTGGTGTAATTCGTCTTATCAGAAAAAAAGATTACTCTTTACCTGTAGATGAAAAATTCTTCTTTAGAGTGGTTAAAACAGCATTTAATCAACGAAGAAAAATGTTACGTACCAGTTTAAAGTCCTTTAAACTTTCGGATACGTTAAAAGAAGACCCTATCTTTGCGCGAAGGCCAGAACAATTATCGGTTTTGGAGTTTATATCTCTCACGCAAAAACTCGCAGAAAATGGTATTTGAAATCACTAACGAATTTCTAGAAAACCTTACCTCTCTTATAAAAGCTAACAACGAAAAAGCAATTACCAAATTGTTTAAAGAAGTGCATTATGCAGATGTAGCAGAGGTTTTAGACGAGGTAAATTTCGAAGAAGCTATTTATATAATCAAGTTATTAGACAGCGAAAAAACATCAGAAATTCTTACAGAATTAGAAGATGATATTCGTGAGAAAATTCTTAAAAATTTATCTGCTCAAGAAATTGCTGATGAAGTTGGTGAAATGGATACTGATGATGCTGCAGATATTATTGGAGAACTTTCAGAAGAACGTCAAGAACGTGTAATAAAAGCCATAGATGATGATGAATTAGCAGCAGATATTAAAGAATTACTTTCTTATGGAGAAGATACTGCTGGTGCTTTAATGGCTAAAGAATTGGTAAAAGTTTATGAAACTTGGACAGTTGCTGGCTGTATGCGCAGAATTCGTGGTCAGGCAAAAGATGTTACAAGAGTGCATTCTATTTATGTTGTAGATAAGGAAGATAAATTAGTGGGTAGATTATCTTTAAAAGACTTAATAATTGCTAAATCAGAACAACATATTGCAGATATTTTAAAAGTAAAAGTAGATGCTGTAAACGTAAATGAAGATGATGAAGAAGTAGCCAAAATAATGGCAAAATACGATTTAGAAGCCATACCAGTTGTAGATGATAACAATGTACTTTTAGGTAGAATTACTATTGATGATATTGTTGATGTTTTAAAAGAAGAAGCAGACAAAGATTATCAAATGGCAGCAGGTTTAACACAAGATGTAGATTCTGATGATAGTATTCTAGACCTTACAAAAGCACGTTTACCTTGGCTTTTTTTAGGGTTAATTGGTGGTATTGGCGCTTTTATAATTATGGAAGGTTTTCAAGGAGTTTTCGAAAAATACGCATCATTATTCTTTTTTACACCTTTAATTGCAGCAATGGCTGGTAATGTTGGTGTACAATCATCAGCAATTATTGTGCAAGGTTTAGCCAACGACGATGTAAAAGGAAGCATCAACAGCAGGTTAATAAAAGAAATGTTATTAGCAGCTTTAAACGGAATTATTCTAGCAATTTTTCTTTTTCTTTTTGTTTGGATTTATGAAGGTAAAATAAACACAGCCTTAGCTATATCTAGCTCTTTAGTTATCGTAATTATTGTAGCTGGTTTAATTGGTACATTTGTGCCTCTATTCTTAGATAAAAGAGGTATAGATCCTGCAATTGCAACTGGGCCTTTTATTACAACATCCAACGATATTTTCGGGATTTTAATTTACTTTATGATTGCAAAAATGATTTTAGGAATTTAGGTTTTTTACAACAAATTCATTATTTTCTTTGAAGCTATTTCCAGCTTTCAGCACTCGCTTTTTTTGCCAAAAAAAGGCAAAAAAGAGCTCAAACAAATGCTTCAATCTGGGCTAGACTTGTTTGCTAAAAACAATATTTTTAGAGGTTATTATCAAGTTTTAAAACTCTAAAGGTTCTTTTCTAGAAGGTCTAATTCTTAGTATATAAACAAATTTTGTGTCTATTAAATAAGAAATTCTATAACTATGTTTTTCAAAAAATCGAATATTACCTTTATTGTTTTTCTTGAGTAAATCTAATTTATAAATTTCTGCATTTGTAGCTAAAATAGAAACTGAATTATAAATTTCAATAAAAATTCTTTTGGTAACATCTAAAGATTCACAGTGTTCTAAAAATTCAGAAAAACAAAAATTTAAGTCGGCTTCAGCATTATTTGTCCAGATTATTTCTCTGACCATTTCATAATTTGTTTGCCAACTTCACTATGAGATATTGTTTTACCTTCTTTAATTTGAGCAATAGAACTGTCTATTTCTGCATTATATTGAGTTGTAGAAATTCTACCCGAAGTTACATTTTTTCTATTCTCAATTATATTTTTAATAATTTGAATTAAAGAAACATCCTCTACTTCATCAAGTTCTTTATGTATCCATTTTAAATCTGCTTGTAAATCCATAAACATTAAACATTTATTTTTCAATCAAATATACAAATTATCAAATTTACATTTTCATCTTGGTAAACAAATCCCAAATAACAACGCCTGTAGTTACAGAAATATTTAAAGAATGTTTGGTGCCCAATTGCGGAATTTCAATACAAAAATCGCTAGCATTTACCACTTCTTGTTGTACACCTTTTACTTCATTACCCATTACAATTGCATATTTCTGATTCTTTTCAGGCAAAAAAGCATCTAATTTTGTAGAGTTTTCAGCTTGTTCAATTGCCAAAACTTTTACTTTATCTGCCTTTAATTTTTCGACTAAAGTCAATGTATCTTCTACATATTCCCAATTTACAGATTCTGTTGATCCTAAAGCAGTTTTATGAATGTCTTTGTTTGGTGGAGTTGCAGAAATACCACATAAATAAATTTTTTCAATCAAAAAAGCATCACTAGTTCTAAACACAGAACCAATATTATTTAAACTTCTAATGTTGTCTAAAACTACGATAATTGGTGTTTTTTGAACGGCTTTAAATTCATCAACCGAAATTCTACCTAACTCGTTATTCTTTAATTTCCTCATAAATTTAGCTGTTGGCTTATGACTTTTGGCTTTTAGTTAGTTTGGTGTGAAAACTAATAGCTAAGAGCTAAAGGCTAAAGTCTTTTTTTTATCTTCGCAAAACTAATTGAAAATTTCCAAAAACTTGGCAAAACAGAAAGCGAAAAAGGTAACTCCTTTAATGAAACAGTACAATGCTATCAAGAACAAATATCCTGATGCTATGTTGCTTTTTCGAGTTGGAGATTTTTACGAAACTTTTGGTGAAGATGCAAAAAAAGCAGCGCAAGTTTTAGGAATTACGCTCACAAAACGTGGTGCAGGTTCAGATTCTGAAACTGCTTTGGCTGGTTTTCCTCATCATTCTTTAAATACCTATTTACCAAAGTTGGTAAAAGCAGGAATGCGTGTTGCCATTTGCGATCAATTAGAAGACCCAAAAATGACCAAAACCATTGTAAAACGTGGTGTTACAGAATTGGTTACTCCTGGGGTTTCTTTAAATGATGAAGTTTTACAAAGCAAAAGCAACAACTTTTTAGCTGCTGTTCATTTTGATAAAAAACAACTCGGAATTTCGTTTCTTGATGTTTCAACAGGTGAATATTTAGTAGCTCAAGGAACAACTGAATACATAGATAAATTGTTGCAGAATTTTAATCCAAGTGAGGTTTTAGTTCAGAAACAAAACAAACAACAATTTTTAGAGCTTTTTGAGAATAGATACTACACCTTTTATTTAGATGATTGGGTATATCAAAAAGAATATGCAAACGAAACTTTACACAATCATTTTGAAGTAAAAACACTAAAAGGTTTTGGAGTTCAAGATTTAAAAAACGGAATTATTGCAGCTGGTGCTGTGTTGTATTATTTATCAGAAACACAACATAATCAGTTAAAACACATTCAAAATATCAGCAGAATTGCTGAAGATAATTATGTTTGGATGGATCGTTTTACAGTCAGAAATTTAGAATTGTACAACCCGAATTCTATTAATGCAGTTACACTTTTAGATGTTATAGATAAAACCATTTCACCTATGGGTGGAAGACTTTTAAAACGTTGGTTGGCTTTACCTTTAAAAAATATTGATGAAATTAAAAATCGTCACGAACTGGTAAAGTTTTTTATAGATTCAGATGAATTTTCTCAAACTGTAACGTATCAATTAAAACAAATTTCAGATTTAGAAAGACTGATTTCTAAAGTAGCTACAGGCAAATCTTCACCAAGAGAAATTGTATTGTTAAAAGATTCTTTGAAAGCAATTTTACCGATAAAAATTGAAGCAGAAAAGAGTAAAAATAAAGCAGTTCAGAATTTAGGAAAACAACTACACACTTGTGAAGATTTAATCACTAAAATTTCTGAAACTTTGTTTGATGATGCTCCTGTAAACATCAATAAAGGGAATGCAATTGCCAATAATGTACATCAAGAATTAGACGATTTACGTGCAATTTCTTCATCAGGAAAACAGTTTTTAGATGATATGTTAGCTCGCGAAACTGAAGCTACAGGTATTACAAGTTTAAAAATTGCTTTCAACAATGTTTTTGGTTATTACATTGAGGTTAGAAACACACATAAAGATAAAGTTCCTGAACAATGGATTAGAAAACAGACGTTAGTTTCTGCAGAAAGATACATTACTGAAGAGCTTAAAGAATACGAAACCAAAATTTTAGGTGCCGAAGAAAAAATCGCCAAATTAGAACAAGAAATTTTCTCAAAATTATTGCAATACATCATCCAGTTTGTAGATGTAGTTCAAGAAAATGCACAAATTATAGCAAAAATAGACTGTTTATTATCCTTTTCTGTTTTAGCTGTTGATAATAATTACGTGCGTCCAATTATGGATGAAAGCACAGATTTAGACATTAAAAACGGACGTCATCCTGTTATAGAAAAACAATTACCAATAGACCAAACCTATATTGCAAATGATGTTGTTTTAAACAGAACTCAACAACAAATTATTATGATTACTGGGCCAAATATGTCTGGTAAATCAGCTATTTTAAGACAAACTGCATTGATTGTTTTATTGGCACAAATGGGTTGTTATGTACCTGCTCAAAATGCAAAAATCGGAATTGTAGATAAAATTTTTACAAGAGTTGGTGCTAGTGATAATATTTCTATGGGCGAATCTACATTCATGGTAGAAATGAATGAAACTGCATCTATCTTAAATAACGTTTCTGAGCGCAGTTTAATTTTATTAGATGAAATTGGTAGAGGAACCTCTACTTATGATGGTATTTCTATTGCTTGGGCAATTTCTGAGTTCTTGCACGAACATCCATCAAAAGCAAAAACACTATTTGCCACTCATTATCACGAATTGAATGAAATGACCACCACTTTTGAGCGCATTAAAAACTTTAATGTGTCTGTAAAAGAATTGGAAGACAACATTATTTTCTTACGTAAATTGGTTTCTGGAGGTTCTAACCACAGTTTTGGAATTCACGTTGCAAAATTAGCTGGAATGCCAAATATGGTGATTCATAGAGCGAATAAAATTTTAGCACAATTAGAAAAAAATAATAAAAATGATGAAGTAAAGGATGTTTTAAAACAAACACAACACGAAGAAATGCAACTTAGCTTTTTTCAGTTAGATGATCCTTTATTAGAAAATTTAAGAGACGAAATTTTATCTACAAACATAGATACGTTAACACCTATTGAAGCTTTAATGAAGTTAAATGAGATTAAGCGAATGTTGGTTAAAAAGTGATAAGAAATATAAAAAATCTATTATCAATAAATTCAAAAACTAATTCGTCTTCAATAAAAAATGATAAATAATTTAGAGCAAGGATTTTTTGGAATAGGAATTCAGAATGGAAAAACACCTGAAAATTTAGGCGTTCTTTGGAGATCTGCCCAAAATATGGGGGCAAGTTTTATATTTACAATTGGCAATAGATATGCAAAACAAGCTTGTGATACGCATAAAGCAACTGGTGCAATGCCTTACTTTCACTATAAAAACTTTGATGATTTCTTTAATAATTTACCAAAAGGTGCAATGTTAGTTGGTGTAGAATTAGATGAAAAATCGGTTCAATTAGAGACGTTTAAACACCCCAGACGTTGTGTATATTTATTAGGCGCAGAAGATCACGGATTATCTAAATTAGCTATTGAAAAATCGCATCATTTAGTGAAATTTAAATCTGAATTAAGCTTAAA